>CBDESW010000044.1:0-59191 GCA_965242675.1 Dehalococcoidia bacterium | reverse complement strand
GCAGCGAGGGGGACGGGGTCCAGCCTCGCATATCGTCTATCTCATCCAGGGGGATGAAGGCTGTCGTCTGGCAGTTGCAGTTCACGGCGTTCTTTCCTCCGCTTTGTTCGCTGATTGGGCTTCCATTCTATCGCGCGGGCGGCTTGTTTCGTCAGCGCCTGATTACGGGAAGGAGCAGGGTGGACTGATGGTCGGCGTCGTGCATCACCGTTTGGGCGGAGGGGGACATGTCCGCCGAGCGGTGATGCGGGGCTCCGGTGTAGCGCGCGTAGGCGGGGAAGTTGCTGGACGAGACCTCCAGCCGTATCCGATGCCCGCGCTTGAACAACATGGACGTCGGGCCGACGTCCACACGGCAGCGATGCGGCTCGCCTGGGGCTATGGGCGACGGCGTTTCAAGCGAATCCCGATAGCTCGCGCGCAATATGCCGTCGCAGACGTTCAGGGCGCGTCCGTCGGGGTGGACGTCCACCAGTTTCGCCGTCCAATCCGCGTCCGCGGCGGAAGTGGACGCCCAGAGGTCTAGAGTGACGTATCCAGTCACTTCAGTGTCGCGCTCCAGCGGGTCGGAGGTGTAAACCAGCACGTCGTCCCGCGCTTCTATGGCGCGCTGGTCTTGGACGCCGGCGTCGAACACTGTCGGCAATATGCCCAGATGCGCGCCGCCGTATGTGGGGACGGGGTTGGCGGGGTCGTATGTGAATCGGTCGGGCGATTCGCCGATTCCGGGCGGGTCTTGCGACAGCGCGCCGTCGCCGTTCAGCGTGTTGGCGCGTCCGCCGCTTCGCAGGAACAGCGTCATCGTCTCGGCGTCCGGCGGCGGCCAGGCTTCTTCGGCGCGCCAGCGGTTCTCGCCCATCGTGAATATGTACGCCGTCGGGTCGGAATCCGCGCCGTTCGCCTCGCCCCGCAACCAGCGGTCGAACCAGGCGAGCTGCATCCCGTGCCAGTCTATCGCCGCGCCGGACGCGGACGGACCGAAGTAGCCCCTGCCGGCGAACGGGTCGGGCAGCGGCTGATGCGTCCAGGGGCCCACCACCAGATGCTGCTGCTCGCGCGCCGTTCGGGTGGCGCCGCGCTCGCGCATCCCCTCGTAGCAGCGCAACGTGGCGCGGATGAAGCCGTCGTACCAGCCGCCCTGAATGAGCGCGGGGACGGTCACGCGGTCGAACTTCTCGCGCGGCGCAATCGCCTTCCAATAGTCGTCGTAAGTCGGATGCGCCAGCCAGTCGTAGTAGTAATCGGACACTTGGCGGAAGGCGGGGACGTCCGCCAGCGGCAGGTGGTTGGCAATGGCGTAGGGGTCGCGCCGCCACTCGCGCAGGACGCTCAGGGCGTCAGGGAAGGCGGACGCGCGCGGCTCGAAGTCGTCCAGCGCGAACGCCGCCGCCCAGCCGCTTATCCAAAACAGCTGGAAGACGCCGCCGAGATACGTCCAGCTGTCGTAGTAGGAATCGGCGGTGACGCCGGGGACTATCGCCTTGAGCGCCGGATGCGCCGCCGTCGCCGCCAGCCACTGCGTGGCGCCGTGATAGGATATGCCGAACATCCCCACGCCGCCGTCGCACCACGGCTGGGACGCCAGCCAGTCTATGGTGTCGCAGCCGTCTCGCGCCTCGTTGACGAACGGCGTGAACTCGCCGCCGGAGGCGTGCCGCCCGCGGACGTCCTGAATCACGACGGCGTAGCCCCGGTCGAGCGCCCGCGCCGGGTCGAGGTAGAGGCTGCGGTAGCGCGGCTGATGCTTGCCGTAGGGGATGCGCTGGAGAAGCGCGGGGACGCGCCCCCCGCCGGCGGGGCGGTACACGTCGGCGCGCAGAACCGTCCCGTCGCGCATCGGAACGGCGACGTTCGTCTGGGCGGTTATGGAAGTGGAGCGGGTGTATTCGTCTTTGACGGGCTTGGGCAGCATTGGGCGATTCTCCTAGCGCGCGGCGTTTCGGGGGTCGGCGACGCTTCTTTCTTCTCATAGAATAGCATTTGTCGCGGATTTTCGCTCGTGAAATTCGCGGAAGATTGAGACGCAAAGGCGCAGAGGCGCGAAGGAACGCAGAGGGAAGGGGGCGAAAGATTGGAAACGCAAAGGCGCAAAGGCGCAGAGAGCGCAATGGGAAGGGATTTTCGCTCGTATTGTGCTACAATTGCCCCAAATCCGCCAACCGCGAAAGAGGGGCTTGTCTTGGCGAACGCGAACATAACCGTCCGCAGGGCGTCGCCGGAAGACGCGCCGTCCATAATCCGCTTTCAGATGAGCATGGCGCTGGAGACGGAAGGAAGGGCGCTGGACGAAACCACGCTAGCCGCCGGCGTCCGCGCCGTGTTCGATTCGCCCGCCGGCGGGTTTTACCTTGTGGCGGAAATCGGCGGCGACATCGCGGGCAGCCTGATGATTACCTACGAATGGAGCGACTGGCGCAACGCCCCCATCTGGTGGATTCAGAGCGTGTTCGTGGACGCCGGCCATCGGCGGCGCGGGGTTTACACGGCGATGCACAAGCGCGCCATCGCAATGGCGACCGAAAGCGGCGCGGGCGGCGTTCGGCTGTATGTCGAAAGAACCAACCATATCGCCCAAGCGACTTACGCGAGCTTGGGGATGAGCCAATCCCACTACGACCTTTATGAGGTGGAGTTCGACTAGACGGGAGGGATTCCGAATGACGCTATCCGAAAGCGCGAGAGATTTCATAGCCGCCAACCGGCAGGCGGTTTTGACGACGTTCCGCCGGAGCGGGGCGGCGCAGATGAGCGTCGTGACCGTCGGCGCCTACGGCGGCGGCGCGCGGGTTCACGACGACCGAAGACCGCGCGAAACTGCGAAACCTAGTCCGCAACCCGCGCTGCTCGTTGCTCATCGCGACGCCCGACTGGAGCGAGTACGTCGTCTTGGAAGGGCGCGCCCGCCTGCTCCGGCGCGGCGAGTCGGACGCCGCAGAGCTGCGCGACGCCCTGCGGGGCATCTACAGGGCGGCGTCCGGCTCGGAGCATCCCGATTGGGACGACTACGACCGCGCGATGATAGCCGACCGCCGAGCCGCCGTCATCGTCGTCCCGGAGCATGTTTACGGGGGGGCGACGTGAGCGGCGGAGGACCGGCGGCGCTACCCAATGGCTATCGGCGGCGCATTTAGTTCATCCCCTCTTTTGCGGAATCCCGCGCGCGCCCGGAGCCACTGGTTGGCGAGCGAGACGTATTCCGGGTTTATTTCGATTCCGACGTATTCCAACCCCAGCTCTTGGGCGACGACGCACTCGGAGCCGGAGCCGGCGAAGGGGACTAGGACGCGCCCGCCTCCGCCGCCGTTCACGCGGGACAGAATCAGGCGGCGCGTGACTTCCTTCGGCTTTTGGGTGGGATGCTTGAGCGTGTCGCATTGCCGATGTTCGGCAATCTCTTCGGGACGGAAAACCCGTCCGTCGCAGTCGCGGCAGACGAACCAGCGCTCGGCATGCCCCGCGCCGCCCCGCCAACGCCGGCGCTTTGATGACGTCTCGCGGCAGAGCGCCGTTCTTGTGCGCGTTGTAAACCGTGCTTTTGCCGCCGCCGCCGTAACGCCCAAAAGTCCCTTTTCGCGTCTTCCCGGCGACTTTCAGATACGCCGGCTTATACGGCTCGCGTATCTGGTCGATTTCGAGCGCGGGGCGCTTTTCGTCTTGCCGCCACAAGCAAAGTATGGATTCGTGCGACCGTTGCCAGAATTTGGACGACGGGACGGTTTTGTTGGTGTAGTGCCACTGGAGCCAGCGCTGGCTATCGATGTCGTAATTCGCCGACACGCGGGCGAGTATCTCCGGGAAGTCATAGACATAGAGAAGCCCGGCGGGGTTCAGCCGCCCTAGGCACTCCGCTATCCATTCTTGCATCCATTCGACATAATCGCCGAGCGGCATGGCGTCGTGATTGTTGCCGAAATCCTTGCCGATGTTGTACGGCGGGTCGGCGATGACGACGTCGAAAGTTTCGTCCGGCGGCATCCCCCGAAGAACCTCCAAGACGTCGCCGTTGATGATTCGAGAGTTTTCCGCTCCGCTCATGCGATGCTCTTCCGCTGCGCGATTTGATACATATATTCGATATTTATATTCTACACAGCGCAAGCGTGAATGTAAAGCGCCAAAACCGCTTTCGCGAATTTTCAACCCCCGCGCCGATAAAACCGCGGGCGCGATTTGTGGTATAAAGTATTGCGGCGTCTCCGAGCGCCGACAGACCAACCCCCGGAGCGTAGAGGATTATGACGACGCCCAGCAGTCCCCAGTGGGTATTCGAGCGGCAGCCGCCGATGGGCGGAGCGCGCGCCACCGCCTGGCGCGACACGCTCGGAGGCGCGAACTTCGTCCCCGAAGCGGGAATCGCGCGCGAGGCGATTCAGAACAGCGTGGACGCCACGCTCCCCAACGAAAAGACCGAGATAGTCGTCCGCAACAAGACGCTCTCGCCGGATGAGGCGGCGAGCGTTCGGGACGCGCTCAATCTCCGCTCACGGAATTCGCCCGTCGGCAGGCTGGACATTCTCGGCTTGCCCGACGACGACAACGCCTTTCGGCGCATCAAGCGAGCAAGGCGCGGAGGCGGCGTCCGGACGACAATCATCGAAGACTGGAACGCCTACGGGCTAGGGTACGACGACGTCGACGGCAAAGACAGGTTCAGGGAACTCTGCTTGTATCTCGGACAAGACAGCGCCAAGGTGGATGGCGCGCGCGGCGGCTCATACGGCTTCGGAAAGACCGTTTATCAGCAGGCGTCGGATTGCCATACGTTCATCGTTTACAGCGTATTCGAACCGTCCCCAAAAACCAATGGCAACTACGCTAGATTGTTCGCATGCTCGCACTTCGAAGGGCATAAAACCCGCCTGACGCGGGGGGGGGGGGTAAAGAATACACAGGCAGGGCTTGGTTTGGGATTCCCTACGAAACCGAAGCGGGCGAAGGATGCGACCCCGTGACGGACGAAGAAGCCCATCGCCTAGCCAAGCGTCTAGGGTTTGAAGTCCGCTCCCAATCCGATTGGGGAACGTCCATAATGATTTTGGGGTCGAGTCTCGACCTCGCCGAATTCAAGAAAGCGGTGGAAGATTACTGGTGGCCCCGGATAATGTCCAACGAACTGTCCGTTGAATTGAAGGAAAACGACGGCATGGGAATCGTCCCCGAACCGATAGAGCGCGAAGACCTTGAACCGTATATCCGGTGCTACAACATGGCGACCGGCGAAGCGGAGAAGGGGAAACGCGACCACAAATATGGATTCAATAGGAGGGGCGGCGTCGCCAGGGGAACGCTGGCGCTCACGCCGCTGGGACCCGACGACTCGGACGACGAGGACGGCGCGGACAGCCAAACGCCGTTCCGCAACTCCGTTGCCCTGATTCGGAGCGGTCCCAAAATGGTAGTCCAATACAAGAATCAGGGCGGCAGGCTGGCGGGGGACTACGCCGGCGTCTTTCTCAGCGACCCGGAAGCGGAGGAATACCTGCACCTGTCCGAACCGCCATTGCACGACGACTGGGTGCCGCACTCCGACCGGCTGAGAGAGAAATACCCGAACGAAGGCGGCGACCTAGTCCAATCCATCCTGACGACGATTAGAAACCAGACTAGGGGCTATCAGCGCAAGCTAAGCCCGCCGCCCCAGCCGACCCCGATGGGCGGCACGGACGCGCTGAAGCGGATTCTGGCGGGTCTCATGTCCGGCGCGGGGTTGGGAAACCGAAAGCCGCCCGCATCAAGTCAAGACCCGTTCAGCATGACCATCCGGGAAAGCAGATCGAATTCGCTCGCCCAATCAAGCGTCCGCGCCGAAGTGACGGCGCGGCTGAAAGACGACGCGCCAATGGAGCGAGCGGACGCGGTGATGACCGTCCGCCCCAAAGCGGCGATGGACGACGATCTCGCGAGAGGCGAAAACCATTGGGCTGTCCAAAGTGACTGTGGACGGCGAGACTCGCGACATAGACGCGGGTTCGGACATGCCGCTTGAGATTTCCAAAGACCGCGACGTCTCGGTCGAAATCGAATCCGCCAAGTTCGACCGCGACCTGTACGCGGACCTTGAAGTGAGCATACGAATAATCGAATCGGAGCCGGACGAAGCCAATGACCACTGACGCCGCGAACCCGGAATACCGCCGGCATCGCAGAGAGCGCCGGCGCATCCCGCCGTTCGGCGACGGGAGCACTCCCAACTCCGTATCCAACTTTCTGGACGGATTGCTGGCGTGCAGGTTCTCGCCCTTCCAAGAGCGCGGCTTGACGGACGAAAACCGATACGCGCTCGGTCCCGACGAATCCGACAGCGACATCGCGCCGAGATTCGAAATAGCGGTCAACGGAGCCGATAGGTTGCCCAGCGTTCTGGGCGCGCGAATCGGGGATTTCGAGCTGGGAGTGTCGGTTCGCAGCCGTCACATCAGGACATACCGCGTTCTGGGCAGATGGCCGCTGGCGGACGCGCCCAAGAAGTGGGCGCCGGACGCCGCCAAGCTCGAAGACCTTCAGACCGGGCGCGGAATGGATTTCGTCATATCCGTCATCGTATCCGCCGACCGACCGGAGTTGGCGGAATTGGGCATGAGCCTCGGCAAAGTCATCGCGCGCAAAGAGCTTTCCGTCAAGGAGCCGACGGATTCGCTGAGTTTCCCGTTCGATTGGATTGAATTCGGAGTCGGCAACGACTACCCGAAAGAATCGCTGTGGCATATCCACTGGAAGGACGTCGACTCCGAATCCGAAACGCCGTTCGCGATTCCGGTGGAAGACGCGCTCATCGTCTATATGAACAAAGCCGCCGAATCGCAACTGACCGCCATATCCCAAGTGGCGAGCGCGGAGGGGTTCGCTTGGCGCATGCTGGCGGCGGACATAATCGCCCAAATATGGGCGGTCGTTCTAGCCGAAACCCCAAGCGAACCGAACGAAAACGACGCGGATACGCTGGCGGGACAAGTATTCGCCCACCTGTCCAGAGAAAGCGGCAAACCATATTCGCAATTGCGCGATCTCGCCGACGCGGACGGCAGATTGTCGGAGTTGCGGCATCTAGTGGCGCGTCTCTGCCAAGTGGTGAAGTGAACGGAGGAATCGGATTATGAAAGGGTTTGCCCTTTCCGACAGCCTAGCCGCCGAAGCCGCCAGCGCGCGGCAGGAAGGGCGGGACTACAAGATTCTGGACGGCCAGCGCGGCGTCGTCGGGAGCGGCGACGCCTGGGACGAAAGCCTGGCGGACGCCGCCGCCGTTATCCTGAGCGACAGGGCGCTCGCCCTGCGCCAGGACGGCGAAAGGGTGGATGTGAACACGTTTGACGCATACGCCTGCGAAATCATCCACCGCCGCCTGCGCCTGCCGCCGAATCTGGTCGCCAGCGAAGGCTTTTGGCGATGGCTCGCCGTCGAGAAGTTCGCGGAATCCATCGAAGCGCGACACGCCAACAGAGGCAATCCGGCGCGTTTGAGAAACTACGGCATAGACGCGCCGATAGAGGCGAACCGGCTCGCCATCATCTGGTTCAGGGCGAATACCGTGTACGACGCCGGCGCCTCCGACCCGTATCACCTGGCGAAGCGCACCGCGCATACGGATTTCTGGGAATCCGCAATCATCCGCCACCGCTATGGTTGGTGCAACAATTTGGCTAAGGTTTTGGTCAGGTTCCAGTACCGTGACCCGTCGTCCAACAAAGCGCATCTGCACAGCACCGCGAATGACGGCATACGCGCGCTGTACAGAAGACTGCGCCAACTTCACGCCACAATCGCCTTCGAGTATCTGACGGACGACCAAATCCGGCGAATACTCGAAGAAAAGAGCGCGGACCTCAGAAGGGCGTAGCGCGATGGCAAAGCCCGACATAGCCGACGAAACCGCCGCCGGGGGCGCTCGCCCCGACATCCGCGAAACCTTCGCCATGCGCGGCGGGATGGTCGAGCGGACTCTTTCGATAAACGGCGTCGCCGGCGTCTCGCGCCTGCCCGCGCCTAGCGGATTGGAGATTGCGGCGGACGATTCCCACGACGCCCTCGCGTCCGCCTGGGACAAGGCGGCAATGACCGCCGAGCCAACCTTTCACGCATCCGGCGGCGCGGACGGCGAAATCCGCGAAATCGGCATAGCGGATCTGTTTTGCGGCGCCGGCGGGCTGTCGTTCGGCGTTCGGGAGGCGGTCGCCGCCTGCGGGCTGCGCCCCCGCGCCGTTCTCGCGGCGGATATGGACGCGGCGGCGATGGAGGTCTATCGCCGAAACTTCGACCCCGCCAACCACTCCGCGCGCAACCTGTGGACGTCCGTCACCAAAAACTACTCCGCGCGCAAGCCGCCCGCGCGGTTCATAGACGCCCCGCGCGTCGTCTCCGACGAGCTGCGCCCGGCGGTCGGCGAGGTGGACATCCTGCTCGGAGGGCCGCCATGCGAGGGACATTCCACTTCCAACAACGTGACGCGCCGCAACGACCCGCGAAACCGCTATTACATAATCATGCCGGCGATGGCCGCCGCGCTGGACGCCAAAGCGGTGATAGTGGAGAACGTCCCCGGCGTCCGCCACGACCATAGGAGCGTTCTGGAGACGGCGGTTGAGCTTTTCGAATCCGCCGGCTATCATGTGAGCGAGTCGGTGGTGGACGCCGTCCGAACGGGGTTGCCGCAGACCAGAAAGCGCCACATTCTGATAGCCTGCAAGGGCGGCGCGGCGGACGTTGAAGCCGCCGTCCGCGCCGTCGAGCGCCCGCCCCGCCCCCTGCGCTGGGCGATAGGCGACCTGATGGACGCGGACGCCGATTCGGGCGACCCATTGCATCGCCCCGCCGAGCTGTCCGACGAAAACGCGCGGCGCATCGATTACCTTTTCGACAACGGCGAGTACAACCTGCCGGACGCCCTGCGCCCGGACAGCCACAAGGGGGGGCATACCTACCCGTCCATATACGGGCGGCTGAGATGGGACGCGCCTTCCGGCACAATCACGACCGGCTTCCGCAGTCCCGGACGCGGGCGCTACATACACCCGGAGCGGCGCAGAACGATAACGGCGCGCGAGGCGGCGCGGATTCAAGGCTTCCCCGACCGATTCCAATTCAAGCTGGTCAACGGCGACTTCCCGACCAGAACCGCCCTGTCGACGATGATAGGGGACGCCGCCCCGCCCCCCGTCGGCTACGCCGCCGCCCTAGCCGCGCTGGAGGCGCTGACGCGCTGAAGGCGAATCCCAAGCGATAGCCCGCCTATCCCCGCGCCCCGTTGTTGGGGTATGCTTGCGGTTGGCGGGCAATCCGCGCGGGACTGCGCCTAGCCTTCTCGCATCAAGGGCTTGTTGGGGCATGTTCGTGGCTGGCAGACTGCGCCTAGCGGCGCAGGCGCCCTCACCCTAGCCCTCTCCCATCAAGGGAGAGGGGATACGTTGGCTTCAGTTCAAGCCTGATTCCTAGTGGCTATCATGGTCGGCAAACTCTGGATTCCCGCCTTCGCGGGAATGACGGGGCGGGCGGGGGCGCGAGAAAGCGGCGAAAAGTGTCCGTTTCGCGCCTAAATCCGCCAAACATACCCCTATAAGCCCATCAAGGGAGAGGAGATACGTTGGTTGCGCGCGACGCTTGTTTTCCGTAAACTTACCCCTGCAAGCCCATCAAGGGAGAAGGGATGCGTTGGCTTCAGTTCAAGCCTGATTCCTAGTGGCTATCTTGTCCCCGCTTTCGCGAGGATGACGTTGTTGGGAGACTCTGGCTTCCCGCCCCCGCTTCCGCGAGGGTGACGTTCCTTCGCGGGAATGACGGGGCATGAAGCCCAGCGCGGCAACCGTCCACTCAAGCCTAAAGCCAACGCCCACTGGAAACTAGAAACCAGCGACCAATCGCCGACCGCCGGCAATCAGCCGCCAAGACTCCCATGCTTTGGCTATCCGCTTTGCTGGGCCGTCTTGGGACGGGCTGCGCGGCGGGGGACGCCGCCAGCGCTTCGGCGGCGGGGCTGACGTCCGGCGCCTGTCTCGCGCCGATGTTTTGGACAATGGGGCGGCAGGACGTCTCGCGCGTCATCCCCGTCGCAATGTCCATATGAACGCCGGCGCGCGTGAGGGATGGCGAGTTCCGAAACCCCGCCGGGCGAGGAGGCTGCTTATGAAAACGGCGCGCGGAGGGGCGGCTGTCGCGGAGCGGCGGCGGATGTCCAAGCGGGCGACGCTTCGGCTTTTGGACGAGCTGAGCGCGGAGCCGCGCCCGGTCTCGTCCATCCACGCCACGCCGGAGACGCTCGCCGGCGGCGACTTCCGCCGCCTGTTGCTTGAATCCGGGCCGGAGGAGCGCGTCTTGGCGTCCGCCGCCCTGGAAGCCGCCGCCGGATGCGACACCGGGCTGGCGCTCTACGCCTCGCCGGATTCCGCCGTCGCCGTCCGCCCGCCGCTGCCCGTCGCCGCCGACGGCGCATCGGCGCGCGCCGACGTCCGCCCGCTCCGGGCGATTCTGGCATCCGAACCGGTCATCGGGGTGATAATGCTCCGTCTGGGAAGATACGCCGTCTGCGTCCTGCGCGGCGAGCGCGTTCTGGCGTCTAAAACCGATTCGCGCTACATGAAGAACCGCCACCGCGCCGGGGGGCAGTCGCAGCGCCGCTTCGAGCGCAGCCGCGAGCGCCTGATACGCGAGCTGTACGACAAGACCTGCGAAACCGCCCGAACCGTGTTCGCGCCCCATTGGGGCGAGATGGATTTCATCGCGCTCGCCGGCGAGGGGGGCGTTTTGGACGGCTTTCAGAAGCGCTGCCGCCTGACGCGCGAACGGCGTCCCAAAACCCTATCGCGCCGGCTGGACGTCGACCGCCCCAACCAACGCGCCATCGAACGCGCGCCGCATGAGTTTTGGAAGAGCGACGTGACGTTCTGGGAGCGGCGCGGCTAAGCCGGTTTTTCGGGGAACGCCGCCATATCCGATTTCCGCCCCGCCATTCCCTCATTCCTTCGGCGATTCGCCGTTAGCCGCCGGCGTCCACCGACGCCACTTCCTCCATCAGCGCCGACAGCATTTCGTCCTCTTTCACGATGCGGGATTTTTTGCCCTTTCGGAAGATGATGGCGCGTCCGGCGCCCGCGGCGATTCCGACGTCGGCGTCCTTCGCCTCGCCGGGGCCGTTCACTTCGCAACCCATGACCGCCACTTTGATGGGGGATTTGGTCTTCTTCAGCAGGTCGTCCACCGTGTTCGCCAGGCTCACGACGTCCACGTCCGCGCGCCCGCAGGATGGACACGCCACTAGAACCGCGCCCTCTTTCCGCAACTCCAGCGCCTTGAGAATCTCGAAGCCCGCATAGACTTCTTCCGTCGGGTCGTCGCTGAGCGAGACGCGGATTGTGTCGCCGACGCCTTCGTAGAGCAGGGCGCCTAAGCCGATGGCGCTCCGGATGCTGCCGGATTTCGCCGTTCCCGCCTCGGTTATGCCGAGATGGAACGGGTAGGGGACTAGGCGCGCCATGCGGCGGTAGGCTTCGACCGTCGTTTCGATGTCGAACGCTTTGAGCGAGATTTTGATTAGGTCGAAATCGAGGTCTTCGAGGATTCCGATTTCCCAAAGCCCGGTCGCCACCATGTGGTCGGCGGCGGAGTATTCGCCTTCGGCGCCGGCGCCTTTGGAGAGGGCGTTGACGCCGTCGCGGTGGCGCGACAGTCCGCGCGTCTTGCCGATGCCGCCGACGGGGGGCAGGCTGCCGAAGTTGACGCCGATGCGTATGGGGACTTCGCGCCGCTTCGCCTCTCGGACGACAGTCTCGACCTTTTCGCGGTCGCGTATGTTGCCGGGGTTCAGGCGCAGGCAGTCGACGCCGCTCTCAAGTGCCTTGAGCGCCAGCTGGTGGTGGAAGTGGATGTCCGCCACCAGCGGGATGGAGATTCGGCGCTTGATTTCCGCCAGCGCTTCCGCCGCTTCCATGTCGGGGACAGCCGAGCGGACTATTTCGCAGCCCGCCTCTTCCAGCTCGCGGATCTGGCGGACGGTGGCGTCGACGTCCCGCGTGTCCGTCTTGGTCATGGACTGCACCGAAACGGGGGCGTCCCCGCCGACTTTCACGCCGCCCACGTAAAGCGGCTTTGTGACTCTGCGTTTTATCACTTTCGTGGCGCTCCCAAAGTGGACTGATTGCCGACCGACGTCCGCTTCCTATCTTAGCAGACTCTCGCCCGAAAGTATCCTGCTGATGTCGAAGAAGCTTATCACCACGATGAGCGCGAGCAGGATTCCGAAGCCGATCATGTGGGTGAGGCCCTCTTTGCGCGGCGAGATGCGCTTGCCGCGCCGCGCCCATTCGATGATTACGAACGCCAGCCTGCCGCCGTCCAGCGCCGGAATCGGCAGGATGTTCAGGATTCCCAAGCTCATGCTGATGAGCGCCGTGAGCTGGAAGAATGGGAGCGCGCCTTCCCGCGCCACTTCGCCGGTGACTTGGGCTATGCCGATGGGGCCGGCGAGTCCGGGGTCTGGCCCGCCCGTGACCCAGTCGCGGAGCGCCGTCCACTGCAGCGCCAGCACGTCCCACATGATGTCGAGCGCTTTGCCCGGCGCTTCCCACGCCGGCGGGCGCTCTTCCACTAGGCGGGCGTTTGACAGCCCCAGCATGACGCCGACGGCGCCCTGCGACATGGTGTCGCCGGCGCGCAGGCGGGCGTCGTAGCGGCGGGCTTCGCGCTCGCTCACTTGGGTCTCCGGGTCGGTGACGACTTCCACGACCCGCAGGCGCGGCGGGATGATGCGCGGGGTGAGCGTGGCGGCTTCGGTGACCGCCGTGTCCGGCGACTGCCCAAGCCCGCTCACAACGGCGCCGCGCCGGACGGTGAATTCCGCTTCCCGCCCCAGCCTTTGGCGCACCGCGTCCAGCAACTGCTGATGGCTGCGCACTTGCTCGCCGTCAATCGCCAGTATCTGGTCGCCCGCCCGCAAGCCCGCCTGCGCCGCCGGGGAGCCGGGGGCGACGCCCGTGATGGTGACAGTCCCCACCGGAACTTCGCGCGGCAGGGCGAAGAAGGCGGCGAAAATCACGAAGGCGACGACGAAGTTCACGAACGACCCGGCGCACAGCACAATCGCCCGTTTGAGAACGGACTGCCGCCCGAAGCTGCGGGGATGGGTCGGGTCTTCCTCGCCCAGCATCCGCACGAAGCCGCCGAGCGGGATGGCGTTTATGGAGTAGATGGTTTCGCCGCGCCGGATTCCGAACAGTCGCGGGGGGAATCCGAAGCCGAATTCCAGCACCATGATTCCGAACCGCTTGGCGGCGAAGTAGTGTCCGAGTTCGTGAACGAACACTAGGAAGCCCAAGAGCGGGATTATCAGCAGCCAAGTCGGCATTGTTCGCCTCCGGTCAATTCTCGCGCCCGCGCCCGCGCTTCGCGCGCCGCCGCCAGCGCCTCGTCCGCGCCGGGACGCTCCACGTTGGCGTGGTTCGCCAGCGCCGCGCGAATGGCGCTCTCTATTTCGAGAAAGCCTATGCGCCCGTCCAAAAAGGCTTCCACCGCGGCGTCGTTCGCCCCGCTCAGGGCGGCGGGCCAAGTCCCCCCGCGCTTGGCGAATCCCACCGCCATGTCGAAGCAGGGGTAGCGTTCGCGCTCCCAATCCGAGAAAGTGAGCGCGCCGACCCGCGCCGGCTCGAAGCGGGCGATGCTGGGATTCTCGACGCGCTCCGGGTAGCAGAGGGCGTATTGAATCGGCAGGCGCATGTCAGGCGGGCTTAGCTGCGCCTTCACCGAGCCGTCCGCGAACTCCACCATCGAATGGATTACGCTCTGCGGATGGATCACCACTTCTATGTCGTCCCAGTCCACGCCGAAAAGCCAGCGCGCTTCGATTACTTCGAACGCCTTGTTCATCATCGTCGCCGAGTCAATGGTTATTTTGCGCCCCATGCTCCAGGTGGGATGCTTGAGGGCGTCGTTGGGGGTGGCGTCCTTCAGCCGTTGCAACGGCGCGTCGCGGAACGCGCCGCCGGAGGCGGTGATGATGAGTTTGGACACGGCGCCCGCGCTTTCGCCGCGGACGCATTGCCAGATGGCGTTGGGCTCGCTGTCGAGGGGCAGGATGTCGACGCCGTTGGCGCGGGCGCGCTCCATGACGGTTTCGCCCGCCAAGACGACCGTTTCCTTGTTGGCGAGGGCGATGCGCTTGCCCGCCTCTATCGCCGCCAAAGTGGGGGCGATTGCGACGTCCCCGGTGGTCGCCGTGACGACGACGTCGACTTCCGGTCGCTCGGCGAGTTCGGCGAGCCCGGCGAGTTCCACCGCGCCGGTGGCCGCTATTTCCGCCTTGTCGGCGTCCGCGCCGTTGCAGTGGAAGAAGCGGGGGCGAAACTCGCGCGCCTGCTCGCCGAGCAGCCGGAAGTTCCGGTTGCAGGCGAGCGCCGCCACTTCGAACCGCCCCGGCAGAGACCGGACGACGTCCAGCGTCTGCGTCCCGACGGACCCAGTCGAACCCAAAACCGCAAGAGCGTTTTTTTTCGCGTGTTTCATAACGCTTGAAATCATACAGCGCCGCCCGCCGTTTAGTCATTAGCCGCCCAGCGCCCAGCCGAGCGCCGCGCGCAGATAGACCGCCGCCGCCGCCGCGAACATGAGCGAGTCCATCCTGTCGAGTATGCCGCCGTGTCCGGGGAAGAGCGTCCCCGAATCGTCGAAGCCGGCTAACCGCTTCAGTTTGGACACGTACAGGTCGCCGAATTGCCCGACGACGGAGAGCGCGCCGCCGGCGACGCCGCCCAGCGCCGCGGCGAGGGCGGGCGAGACGGCGGGCGCCGTGTAAACGCCGGGCGGCGGAGCGGCGTTCGCCCAGAGCGCGCCCATCGCCGCGCCGACCGCCGCCGCCGACAGCAAGCCGCCGACCGCGCCTTCCCAAGTCTTGTTGGGGCTGACGGACGGCGCGAGCTTGCGCGAGCCGAGGGCGCGTCCGACGAAGTACGCCCCCGTGTCGGTGGCGAAAGTCGCCGCTAGGGCGAAGGCCGTCCAGAAGGCGCCGTCCGCGCCGTTCCGCAGCGTCGCCGCGTGGAACATGGTTCCGCCGAGCAACAGGGCAATCCAGAGCGAAACCGCCGCCCGCGCCGCCAGTCCGCCGCCGCGCCCATTTCTCGCCAGCATGAGGGCGGAGAGCGCGATTCCCGTCAAGACCGCCGCCGCCAGCGTTTCGGGCGCGTTCTCGACGAAAGTCCGCGCGCCGCCCGGAGCGGCTAGGGACAGCCAGAGCGGGGCCGCCGCGAGAATCGCCGCCGCCGCGACCGCGATGCGGGCGAAGGGAAGCCGTCCGCGCGCCCTCATCATGCGGCAGAGTTCCCAGGCGCCGACCGCCGCCGCCGTTGCCGCGAGAAGGGCGAACAAGGCGCCGCCCGCCCAGACCGCCGCCGCCAAAACGGGAAGCGCGACCGCCGCCGTCCCAACGCGCCGTTTCAGCATGGGCGGATTCTCCAAAGGATGGGCGGGCTAGGCATTGCCGGCATGGCGCTTTCGCGGCGATTTTCGGTTCATAGTCGGCGTCCGCGACATTCTGGATTCCCGCCCCCGCTTCCGCGAGGGTGACGTTCTTTCAAGGGAATGGCGGGGCGGAAATTGCGAGCGGCAACGCGGCAATCGTCCATTCGATGTTGATGTCAACACTGCCCATCGTCAAGCCGCCCTTAGCCGCCGACTCCGCCGAAGCGCCGCTCGCGCCGGCGATAGGCTTCTATCGCCTTCTCGACTTCCGCCGAATCGAAATCGGGCCACAGGGCGTCCGCGCTGTAGAACTCGGCGTAGGCGGCTTGCCAGAGCAGGAAGTTCGACAGGCGCATCTCGCCCGCCGTCCGCACTATGAGGTCGGGGTCGGGGATGTCCGACGTATGGAGGCGCTGGGCGAACGCGGCTTCGTCCAGCGTTTCGGGGTCCGCGCCTTCGCGCAGAAGGCGGCGCGCCGCTTCCACGATTTCGGCGCGGGCGCCGTAGTTGAACGCCACGCAGAGGGTGAACTTGTCGTTGCCGCTGGTCATCTCCACGCAGGCTTCAATCGCTTCGCGCAGGTCGTCCGGCAGGCGGCTCAGGCTTCCGATGTGGCGGATTCGAACCCCCAAGCCGTGCAGGTTTTCGGATTCGGGGCCTATCGCTTCTTCGACGATGGAGATCAGCGCGCCCACTTCGTCGGCGGGGCGGGCCCAGTTTTCGGTGGAGAAGGCGTATAGTGTGAGGTACTGCACGCCAGCGTTGGCGAAGGCTTCGACGACTCGGCGGGCGTTGCGGGCGCCGGCGCGATGGCCGTCGGATCGGCGCAGTCCGCGCCGCCGCGCCCAGCGCCCGTTGCCGTCCATGATGATGGCGACGTGGCGCGGGACGCCGCGCCGCCGCGCGCCGCCTTCGGAAGCCGCCTTGTCCAAATCGCTCACGCCCGAATCCGCGCCGCCGGCGCTTGGCTGGGAAGACCGACAAACCGCCGCGACAATCGCCTAGACCTCCATCACTTCCGCCGATTTCGCCTTTTCCATGTCGTCCATTTGCCCGATGTAGAGATTGGTGAGTTCCTGGACGTCGCCCTGCGCGCGGCGCGATTCGTCCTCGGAAATCTCTTTGTTGCGCTCCATGGTTCGGAAGCTGTCCACGCCGGAGCGGCGGATGTTGCGCACCGCGACGCGCCCGTCCTCGACTTTGCGTCCGACCAGCCGCGCCAGCTCGCGCCGGCGCTCTTCGGTGAGCGTGGGGATGCTGATGCGGATGACCGCGCCATCGCTGTTCGGCATCAGCCCCAAGTCCGAGCGCATGATGGTCTTTTCGACCTCTTTCAGCGCCGACCTGTCCCAGGGCTGTATCATCAGCAGCCGCGCTTCCGGCGCCGAAATGGAAGCCATCTGATTCATCGGCGTCGGGACGCCGTAGTAGTCCACCAGCAGGTTCTCGACCAGACGCGGCGAGGCGCGCCCGGTTCGGATGCTTCCAAGCTCCCGCTCGAGGGCGCCGACGGACTTTTCCATGCGCGCGCCGGCGTCTTCCAAAACTTCTTCGACTTCCGCCATCGTTCGCAACCTCCGCAAACGCTATTTGCAAATTTTGAGCAGACCCGCCGCCATCCGCCGCCGATTCTAGCCGAACAGCTGAATGGCGGCGATGGCGACGCCGACGGCGCTTATCAGGGCCGCCAGAATCCAGGCGGCGGTCTTGAGCGCCGACCGCAACTCGACCAGCATCGCCCGGAGCGCCGCCACTTCTTCAACCAGCGAGTCGAGCCGCCGCTCTACCAAGTCAAGCCGCCGTTCCACTCCGTCGACGCGCTCGCCGAGCAGACGCACTTCGCCGCGCAACTCCTGCACTTCGCCTCGCAACTCTCGCGTCTCGCCCCGCAACTCCCGCGTTTCGCCCCAAAGCGACTGCACTTCGCTCTGCAACACCTGCACTTCGCCCCGCAACTCCTGCACTTCGCCCCGCAACTCCTGCGTCTCGCCGCGCCCTTCCTGCACCTCGCCCCGCACTTCCTGCAGGTCGGAGCGCGTCGCCAAGTCCATTCCGAAGCGGATGTAGCCTATGGCGTCGCCCGGATCCGGCGGTTCCTGTCGGCGTTCGGTTTGAGATTGCATGGCTCGCGCCCTCCCAGGTTTTCATTTCGGGGCTTTCGCCCTTTCGCGTATTCTAGCCGAATGTCCGAAGGTTTGCGAGAAGGGCGACGCTGTCTCTATCCGAACAGCTGAATCGCGGCGATGACGACGCCGAGAGCGCTTATCAGCGTCGCCAGAATCCAGGCGGCGGTCTTGATAGTCGCTCGGAGCGCCGCCACCTCGCCTCGCAATTCCCGCACTTCGCCACGCAGTTCCTGAGTCTCGCCGCGCCCTTCCTGCACTTCGCCCCGCAACTCATGAAGGTCGGAGCGCGTCGCCAAGTCCATCCCGAAGCGGATGCAACCTATGGAGTCGCCCGGATCCGGCGTTTCCGAGCGGCGTTCGGTTTGAGATTGCATGACTCGCGCCCTCCCGGATTTTCATTTCGGGGCTTTCGCCCTTTCGAGTATTCTAGCCGAATGTCCGAAGGTTTGCGAGAATGTCGCCGCCGATTCTAGCCGAACAACTGGATCGCGGCGATGGCGACGCCGAAGGCGCTTATCAGCGCCGCCAGAATCCAGGCGGCTGTCTTGATAGCCGCCCGCAACGCCGCCACCTCGCTTCGCAACTCCCGCACTTCCCCGCGAACTTCCTGCAACTCCCCTCGCAGTTCCTGCGTCTCCCCCCGCCCTTCCCGCACCTCGGCCCACACTTCCCGCACCTCGCCCCGCACTTCCTGCACTTCCCCCCGCACTTCCTGCAGGTCGGAGCGCGTCGCCAAGTCCATCCCGAAGCGGATGTAGCCTATGGCGTCGCCCGGATCCGGCGTTTCCGAGCGGCGTTCGGTTTGAGATTGCATGGCTCGCGCCCTCCCAGGCGTTTAGTTCAGGGCTTTAGCCCTCTCGCGTATTCTACCCTAATGAGCGAAGGTTTGCGAGAACGGGCGTCGGCGATTCGCGCCTTCTCGGTTCATTCTCGGTCGGAAGAGATCGCGGACCCCAGCGTTTCGCCGCGGACGGCGCGGGCTAGGTTGCCGGAGCGGAACAGGTCGAACACCACTATCGGCATGTCGTTTTCCATGCACATGGAAAGCGCCGTCGCGTCCATCACGCCCAGCCGTCTCTGAATGGCGTCTTGGTGGGTCATGCGCTCTATTTTGCGCGCGTCGGGGTTCGTTCGCGGGTCGGATTCGTAGACGCCGTCCACTTTGTTTTTCGCCATGAGCAGGACTTCCGCGCCGATTTCGACCGCCCGGAGCGCCGCGCCGGTGTCGGTGGTCATGAAGGGGTTGCCCGTTCCCGCCGCGAACAGGACGGCGCGCCCCTTTTCGAGATGGCGAATGGCGCGGCGGCGTATGTAGGGCTCGGCGACGCGGGAGACGTCCAGGGCGCTCTGTGTGCGCGTGACCAGGCCGAACTCGCGCTCTAGGGTGTCTTGCAGGGCGAGGGCGTTGATGACCGTCGCCAGCATGCCGGCGTAGTCGGCTGCGGCGCGGTCCATGCCGTCCGTTTCGGCTTGCGTTCCGCGCCAGATGTTGCCGCCGCCGACGACGACGCCCATTTCGACGCCCATCTCGGCGACGCCCTTGATTTCGCGCGCGATGAACTTCACCGCGGACGGATCCACGCCCGAATCCCGCTCGCCCTGAAGGGACTCCCCGCTCAGCTTCAGCAGGATTCTGCCGTATTTCGGCGCGTCTGGCTCGGAAGCAGGCATCTATTCCCCAAGCGAGAATCGGGTGAAGCGGCGCACGCGCACGTTCTCGCCCAGCTTGCCCACGGTTTCGTTCACCACGTCCTGAACGGTCTTGGACGGGTCGCGGATGAAGGGCTGCTGCAGAAGGCAGTCCTGCCCCGCGTCCACGTCTTCGCCTTCCGGCGCTTGGGCGGCGTCGACGTAGCTGGGGGACATGGCGGCGACTTGCATCGCCAGGCTGTGCGCCAGGTCGCGGAAGTCGTCCGTCCGCGCCACGAAGTCCGTTTCGCAGTTCACTTCCACAATCGCGCCGATGCGGCCTCCGCTGTGGATGTAGGATTCCACAAGCCCCTGGTTGGTTTCGCGGTTCGCCTTTTTCGCGGCGGAGGCGATGCCCTGCTGGCGCAGGAGCTCCTCCGCCTTTCGGAGGTCGCCGCCCGCCTCTTCCAGGGCGCGTTTGCTGTCCATGACCCCCGCGCCGGTCATGCCGCGAAGGGTTTTTATGTCGTCAACTGTGACTGCCATCTTGTCTTGAAAATCTCCGAAGGGGCCGCTCGCGCCGGGCGCGGGCGGCTGGCTTTTCGTTTCGTTCGCGTTCCCGCGTCCGGCATGCAAGCGGGGGGCGGCGCGCGGCTTTACGCGCCGTTGGACTCGCCGCCGTCCGCCGCCGATTCATCGTCCGGGTCGCCGCCTTCGTCCTCTTGCGAGGGCGCGCGGCGGTTGCGTCCGGAGACTATCGCCTCCGACATTTTCGCCGTAATCAGGCGGATGGAGCGGATGGCGTCGTCGTTGCCCGGAATGGGGTAGTCTATGAGGTCGGGGTCGCAGTCCGAGTCGACCAGCGCCACGATGGGGACGCCGACTTTCCGCGCTTCGGCGACGGCGATGTGCTCTTTGCCGATGTCGACGACGAACAGCGCGCCGGGCATCTCTTCCATCTCTTTGATGCCGGAGAGGTTGCGGTTGAGCTTGCTGATGGTCGCCTCTTTCTTGAGCGACTCGCGCTTGGTGAGCCTGGCGAACTCGCCCTTGTCGCGCTGGGTTTCCAGCTGGACGAGGTAGTCGATGCGGGACTGTATGGTTTTGAAGTTGGTGAGCGTGCCGCCGAGCCAGCGCGTGGTGATGAAGAAGGAATTGGAGCGCCCCGCCTCGCGCGAGATGGTGTCCTGCGCCTGCTTTTTGGTGCCGACCATGAGGGCGCGCCCGCCGCCCGCCGACATTTCCGCCATGAAGGCGATGGCGTCGTCCAGCATCCGCAGGGTTTTCTGCAGGTCTATGATGTGGATGCCGTTGCGGTGGGCGAAGATGTACTGCTTCATCTTCGGGTTCCAGCGGCGCTTCTGATGGCCGAAGTGGACGCCCGCCTCCAAAAGCGATTTCATGGTCACCGGCCCCTCCGGGGCGGTGTACGTGTACGGCGATTGCGCGGGAATGGGAGCCGCCGGCGGCGCGGGCCGCGGGGATTCCGTGACTGTCTGAACCATGTATCCTCATCCTGCTGTCGGCGCCGCCTCGAGGCGCCGCCCTTTTGGTTTGCCGATTATTCCGTCCGCGTCGGACGCCCGAAGCCGCCCGCGCCAAGCATTATAGCACACGCCGCCGAGCGCCTAAAAGCGGGGCGAGCGGTTTTCAGAAAATCGCGGAAGCTCGAAGGAATGGGGAACGCGAAGGCGCGGAGGGCGCGATGGGAGAGGATTGGGCGGCGGCGGGCGGCGGGCATGCCCTTGCAAGCGCATCAAGGGAGAAGGGATTTGCAGCTCGCGATTCGGGCTTGGTTTCCAGGCGCCAAGTCGGGCGCTCCGCTCTGGATTCCCGCCTTCGCGGCTTATGGGGGCATGTTGCGGTTGGCGGGCAATCCGCGCAAGACTGCGCCTAGCGGCGCAGGCGCCCTCAACCTGGCCTTCTCGCATCAAGGGCTTACAGGGGTATGTTTGCGGTTGGCAGCCTGCGCCTAGCGGCGCAGGCACCCTCACCCTAGCCCTCTCCCATCAAGGGAGAGGGGATACCTTGGCTTCAATTCAAGCCTGATTTCGGAAAACATACCCCTGTAAGCCCATCAAGGGAGAAGGGACACGTTGGCTTCAGTTCAAGCCTGATTCCTGGTGGCTATCCTGTCCCCGCTTCCGAGAGGATGACGTTGTTGGGGGACTCTGGATTCCCGCCTTCGCGGGAATGACGGGGGCGGGACGCCGGGGAAGCGGCGGGAAGCGTCCAATTCGCGCCTAAATCCGGCAAACATGCCCACTGCTAGCCCATCAAGGGAGAAGGGGATTTGCCGCTAGCGATTCGGGCTTGGTTTCCAGGCGCTGAGTCGGTCGCTCCACTCTGGATTCCCGCCTTCGCGGGAATGACGGCGGCGAGGGCGAGAAAGTGGTGAAAAGCGTCCAATTCGCGCCTAAATCCGGCAAACATGCCCCTGTAAGCGCCTTCGCGGGAATGACGGGGGCAGGGGGGCGCGGAAGCGGCGGGAAGCGTCCAATCAGCGCCTAAATTCGCCGAACACCGCCCCTGTTAGCGCTAACGAATGGGATGGCGCGGAATCCGGGCGCGTTCGGGGCGTCGCCGGAAGACCGCGCGGACGCCCGGCTGCGGGGGGACGCCGTCCATTAAGAAGGTCGTCGCCATCGTCCGCTCGGTTGAGAAGAAGGGCGAAGCGGGGAGCGAGCGCTTGGGGATTGTCGCCGCCCGCGCGCCGCTCTATCCCCCCGACCCGTACACCGCGTTGAACAGCAGTTTGTAAGTCCCCCGCGCTTGCGCTCGGAAGTGGGGGCGGAAGCCGAAGGCGATTATCTTCCCCAGCCCCAGCGGAACCGCCGCCAGCGCCGCCAAGCCCGCTATGCGCTCCGCCCCGATTAGCCAGCCGCTCAGCAGGGTGTCCTCCCGCGAAAAGCGCGCCACCGCGTCGCCGCGCTCCAGCTCGTAGGCGGGCCCGTTCATGAACAGCGCCGCCGCGCGGCTCGGCATGCCGTAGCCGATGGGATGCTCGGCGTCCACCTCTATGTTCAGCAGGCTGCCGGGCGCGAAGAATTCCGAATGGGAAAGCCGCGCCAGGGGGTTGCTCACGGGAAGACCCAGATGGCGCGCCACGAACCGCGCCGAATCGTCCCAGCAGATTATCGTCCCGCCGCGCTCGGCGAAGTCGCGCAGCTTCTCCACGCCCCTGTCGCCCAAGCCGCCGGCGAAGCGCGACGAGTAGCGCGCGCGGCTGAAGCCGCGATGAAGTTGCCGAACCGCCTGATGCGGCACGATTAGGCAGTCCACCCGCTCGTTCAGCCCGCCGCCGCGGATGTCGCCGTCCACCAGCGAGACGTAGCGGAAGCCGTAATCGTCGAACACGAACCGCGTCCATCCCTCTTCGATGCAGGGGACGTAGCTGGCGTAGATGCCGATTCTCGGCGGCTTGACCAGTTTCAGCGACTCCGGCGGGCGCTCGCGCAGGGGGGCTACGGACACTCCGCGCGCGTCCGACAGCGCCGCCCGCGACTCTTCGGACGCCGAGACTACCCAAGTCCCCGCCGGCAGCTCGCCGGATTCGGATTTCAGCGCCGCCGGCGCCCGGAACACGGGATGCCCGGCGAACAGCAGGCGGTTGACCGCCCGCGCCGCCGCGTTGGAGCGGGGCGAAATCGCGTAAGCCGGCGCGTCCCGCAACGCCGCTTCGCGCTCATCCGCGCCGTCCCGTCCCCAGTCGCGCGCCAGCGGGCGCGTCCGCACATTCGGCGCCGCCTTCAGCTCGCGCCCTTCCACGCCCATCTTGAGCGGCAGGCTGTGGGCGGTGGCGTCATAGGGGCGCTTGGGAGGCCCGCCGGGGTACTGGCGCATGTCGGGGTAGCGCCGCCGCTCGAGCATCGTCTGGGCGAACGCGCCGTATGGCTGGCGAAGGGGGATGAGGGCGTCGCCTTCGCTCACCGCCGCGCCGTCGCCTTCCGCCGCTTCTTGGATTTCGACGTCCGCGAAGCGCAGGATGTCCAGCAGCTCCGCCGCCGCGCTTGGGTCGCGCTGCTCGCGCGGAATGGCGTAGCCGAACGGCTCGCCCTCGCGCTCCGACGCGCGCTTCAGGGCTTCGTAGGCGTTGCGAACCCACCACTCGCGGTTTTTCGCCGCGTGGTCGAGGCACGCCAGAGACGCCGAAAGGTCGTACTCCACGATGTCCCGCAGCGACCACACCCCGCCTTCCCAGGGCAGGGGATGGTTCCAGGACGCCGTTCGCGGGCGCTCGCCCCGGTCGTCGCGCAACGCCTCTTTCGGCGCGTTCACGGGGGAGGCGATTCGGGCGCTCGCCGCCTCCGAAAGCGCCCGGACGCCGCCGTGATAGTGGGGATAAGAGCGGCTGGGGCTGTAGGAATCGTAAACCACGTTCACCGCCACGCCGCCCTTGCCTTCCGCCGTCAGGCGCGCCGCCATGTGCGTCCCCAGCGCCGAAAGCCCGCTCATCAGCGCCGCGTCCACGTTGGGGCCTATGGGATCCATCAGCGGCGGCAGAATCATCCGCATGCCGTCCGTCCGCGTCTGGTGCAGGTCGTAAGTGATATGCGGGCGCCAGGCGTTGTGCAGATGCTTCACCGCCAGCCGCGTCTCTTGTTGGGTGAACATGAACCAGTCGCGGTTGTTGTCGTGTCCGGCGTATTTGTGATAGAGATAGGGCGGAATGGAGCCCTCGAAATGCGTGTTGAGCGAGGCGTCGTACCAGTCTTTGACGCGAATCAGCCCGTCCGGGTTCAGGCTTGGGACGAGCAGAAGGACGACGTTGTCGAGAATCGCTTTGGTTTGTTCGTCGTCCGCGGTCGCCAGGATGTGCGCCAGTTCAGGCGCCATCTGCGTCGCGCCCACTTCGGTGGCGTGGATGCTGCAGGTTATCGCCGCCACCGCGCGCGCTTCGCCGATGAGCGATTCGGCTTCGCCGCCGTCCAACCCGCGCGGGTCGGCGAGCGCCTGCTGGACTTCGCGCAGGCGCTCCAGACGCTCCATGTTGCGCTCCGAGCTTATCGCGCAGAGGATGAACGGGTTGTTTTCGGTGGTCCGCCCGACTTCGCGGACGCGGACGCGGTCGCTCGCGTCGTCCAGGGCGCGGAAATAGTCCGCTATCCGGCTCCAGCCCGCCAGTTTGCGGTCGTCCCCGAGGCGGAATCCAAAAAACCGCTCAGGTGTGATAACATGTTTCATCGGAACGGCGCGCGCCTCCTTCAATCGCACATGCCCAATCGCGTGAACAGCATAGCATAGACGGGCGAGCGGCATGCCCGCGCCGCGCGGAAAAATCCCAAACGCAGGAGCCTGACGCAAAACATGACCGACGCATCCGAAACCATCCTAGTAGTGACCCCGCATCCGGACGACGCCGAGGGCGGCGCCGGCGGAACCATCGCCAAGTGGACGGGCGAGGGCAAGACGGTCGTCCTAGTCGTCTGCACGAACGGCGACAAGGGGACGTCCGACCCCGAAGTCCTGCCCGCCGAGCTCGCCGAGCTCCGGGAGCGCGAGCAGCTGGACGCCGCCGAGGCGCTGGGAATCTCCGAAGTGGTCTTCCTGAAATTCCCCGACCAGAACCTTGAGGACGGCAGAGAGCTGCGCCTGGCAATCTCGCGCCAAATCCGCAAGCATCGCCCCGATCTGGTGGTGGCGATAGACCCCAGCCGCCCCTACATACGCCACCGCGACCACTACATGGCGGGCAGGGCGACGCTGGACGCGGTGTTCCCCTACGCGCGGGACTACTGGGCGTTCCCGGAGCTGATAGAGGAAGGGCTGGAGCCGTACAAAGTCCCCGAAGTGTGGCTTTTCCGCCCGGAAGAGCCGGACGTGTACATCGACATCACGGACACCTTCGACCAGAAGATGGAGTCGCTGCATCGGCACGCCAGCCAGATGCCGACTCCGCGCGCCGAGCGCGAAAGCCGCGCCCGCGCCCGCGCCGCCGAAACCGGCAAAGCGCTGGGCAACGAAGGGCGGCTGGCGGAGCCGTTCAAGCGCATAACGATATTCTAGGGGGCGGCTGGCGGCTAGCAGTCGGCGGTTGGGATTTGACGCAGAGGCGCAAAGGCGCAGAGGAACGCAGAGGGGAATATGGCGCGTCCCAACCGCCGACTAATCCGCCCCTTGCAGGGGCATGTTTGTGGCTGGCGGACTGCGCCTAGCGGCGCAGGCACCCTCACCCTAGCCCTCTCCCATCAAGGGAGAGGGGATTCGTTGGTTGCGGTTCGGGCTTGGGTTCCGTGAACATACCCTTGTTAGCCCATCAAGGGAGAAGCGCGCCGGCGCGGAGCGGGTTTCCGCGATTCCCCATTTCTTGCAAACCCCGCGTTTTCGGATATAATCGGAGCGCGAAAACGGCTGGCATGCTAAAAGGAGAACACCATTGAACACTTTGGCGGACATTTTCGACGGGCATCCCGCCGGGAGCGCGGCGGTCGCCGTTCCGGGCGGCGGCCCTACGCTCGGATACGGCGAGATGCGGGACGAAGTGGAGCGGACGGCGGGCGTTCTGGCGGCGGCGGGCGTTCGGCGGGGGCGCGCCGTCTCCATCGCCCTGCCGAACGGGGTGGAGTTCCTGACCGTCTTTCTCGCCGTTGCGCGGGCGGGCGCGATTGCCGCCCCGCTCAACCCCGCCTACACGGCGGACGAGTTCGAGTTCTACATGCGGGACGCGGACGCGCAGCTCGCAATCGTCCCGCGCGGCGAGCATCCCGCGCGGCGAGCCGCCGAAGGGCTGGGAATCCCCGTCCTCGACGCCACGTCGGACGCCAAAGGCAGAACCGTCCTCTGGCGCGGCGGCGTGTCGCTGGCGGCGCGGAAGGACGCGGAGCCGCCCTCGCCGGACGACACGGCGCTCTTCCTCCACACGTCCGGCACCACCAGCAGGCCCAAAGGCGTGCCGCTCACGCATGCCAATCTGGCGGCGTCGCTGAAGAATATCGGCGACACTTACGCCCTTTCGCCGGACGATGTGGCGATGGTCGTAATGCCGCTGTTCCACGTTCACGGCTTGATTGGCGTCGCGCTGTCCACATTGCGGACGGGCGGCGGCTTGGCGCTCCCCGACAGGTTCAGCGCGAGCCGCTTCTGGGACGTCCGGCGCGAGACGGGCGCGACTTGGTACTCCGCCGTGCCGACCATACACCAGATTTTGCTGATGCGGGCGGATGAAGACGGCGCGCCGCGCGAGAGTTTTCGGTTCATCCGCTCATGCTCGGCGGCGCTCGCGCCTTCTGTGTTCGCGGAGTTGGAAGGGCGTTTCGGCGCGCCGGTTTTGGAAGCATACGGCATGACGGAAGCGGCGCATCAGATGTCGTCCAACCCGCTGCCGCCGGGCGAGCGCCGGCCCGGAACGGTCGGGCAAGGCAGGGGGGTGGATATAGGCGTCATGGACGAATCGGACGCGCTGTTGCCGCCGGGCGAGTCGGGCGAAGTGGTCATCCGCGGCGCGAACGTGACGCTCGGCTACCGCAACAACCCGCAGGCGAACGCCGAATCGTTCTCCAACGGCTGGTTCAGAACGGGGGATCAGGGCGTTCTGGACGCCGGCGGGACGCTCACGCTCACGGGCAGAATCAAGGAGCTGATCAACCGGGGCGGCGAGAAAATATCCCCGCTGGAAGTGGACGCGGCGCTTTTGCAGCATCCGGCGGTGGCGGAGGCGGTGTGCTTCGGACTGCCGGACGCCAAGTACGGCGAGACGGTCCACGCGGCGGTAACGCTGTCGGCGGACTGCTCGGAGGACGACATACGCGCCTTCTGCGGCGAGCGTCTGGCGGGGTTCAAGGTTCCCGACCGCGTGCATATGGTCGAGACGCTCCCGCGCAACGCCACCGGCAAAATCCAGCGCCGCCACATAGCGGCGATGTTCGGGGAATAGGGGGAAGTCGGCGAAAGGGGGCAATCGCCCGCGCGCGGCGGCGCGGCGATTCCTGAGAGAAGCCGGGCGTCCGGGAAGAGACGGCGGCTAAAGGGCGGGCTTCCGAAAGCGAAAACGCGCCGTTCGCCCCACGCCGGACGCCGCCCCCTAGCTCTCGGACACCGCTATGGGCTTGCCCTTGAACGCGGACGCGACCACGCCTATCAGCACCACCCCCGCCATGGCGGCGTAGGTGTAGCGCAAGCCCGCCGTGAACGCCGAGATTACCGCGCCGCCGCCGCCTTCGGACACGGCGGACAGCGTCGGCGGGTGTCCCAGCGCCGCCATTGTCCCCGTCACTATCGCCGTCCCCAGCGCCACGCTGCACAGGTTGCCGGCGTTCCTCACCAAGTTCAGAAAGCCCGTGATTACGCCGTATTTGCTCTGCTCCACCGCGCTCAGTATCGAGCTGTTGTTGGGCGCGTTGAAGATTCCGATGCCCGCGCTCTGCAGTATCATCCCCGCCATCGCCAGCGCGAGCGGGGAGGACGGGCTCAGCGTGGCGAGAATCAGCAAGCCCGCCATGGAAGTCAGCAAGCCGCCCATCGTGAACCAGCGCCAGCCGAACCGGTCCGAAAGGCGCCCGCTGAGCGGCCCGAATATCGCCATGCAAGCCGCGCCGGGGATTATCGCCAAGCCCACTTGAGTGGGCGACAATCCCAAGACCGCCTGCAGATAGAACGGCATCAGGAATCGCACGGACGACATGCCGAGAAAGTTCAGATAGCTCGCCAAGACGCCCATCGAAAACAGGCGGCGCGCGAACAATCGGACGTCCATCATCGGGTAGGGCGAGCGCAGTTCTTGGTAGGCGAAGGCGGCGAGCAGGGCGGCGAAGGCGGCGAACGACAGCGCGATGACCGGGCTGCCGTAGCCCAGCCGCGGCGCCCACGTCATCCCCTGCAGGAAGGCTATCAGGGCGGCGGACGACAGCGCCGCGCCCAGCCAGTCGAACTTGACGCCGGGGCCCGCCCGCCGACCGGCGCGCGCCGAGTCGATGACCAGCGCCGCCGCGACAGCCGCCACAGCCGCGCCGATGGAGCCGGCGAAAAACACCCACTGCCAGCCCAGCGCGCCCACTATCAAACCGCCGAAAGCCGGCCCCGCGATGCCGCCGAATCCCACGACGCTCATCTGCAACCCCAGCGCCTTGCCGCGCTCTTCCGGCGGGAAGGCGGCGACCAGCATCGCCATCGACGTCCCCTGCGTCATCGCCGAGCCGACCCCCTGCGCGGCTTTGGCGAAGATGAGGAATCCCACCCCCTGCGACAAGCCCGCCGCGACGCCGGCGAGCGCGATTATCACGGCGCCGGCGACATAGACGCGCTTGCGCCCTATCATGTCCGCCAGCCTGCCCATCGGCAGCAGCAGCACGCTGATGGTGAGCTGGTAGCCGATGATGACCCACTGCGCGGTGGGCAGGTCGGTCTCGAAGTATTCGGATATGGTCGGCAGCGCCACCATGCTGCTGCCGAGGTCGGCGACCGATATGAACAGCCCGATTGCGAGCGCGGCGAACGCCCAAGTCGGGTAGTTGCGGGGCGTGATGAGGGGCAACGCGCTAAGCGTCCGGCGCGGCGGGGGGCGCGTTGGGAACCGCCCACTCTTCCATGCGCCAGGCGGCGTCCCAGAACATGAACTCGTACTGGCTGCTGACCCCGAAGGCGCGGCGCATGGCGTCGCGCTCGGCGTCCCCGGCGCGCTCCGCCACGCGGTCGATGAAGCCGCGCAGCCAGATGGCGAGCTCCTCGAACTCCGGCGCGTTGTAGGTTTCTATCCAGCGCGCGTAGAGCGGCTGGTTTTCGGGGACGCCCGCCGCGTGGAGCTTCTGCCCGATTTCGGCGTAGCCCCACGAGCAGGGCAGAATCACGGCGGCGGCTTCGCCGACGGAGCCGGCGTGCGCCGTATTCATCATGTGGCGCGTGTACGCCCAAGTGGTCGGGGAAGGCTCCGTCTCGCGCAGCTCGCGCTCGGTGATTCCGAAGTCGGCGCAGAAGCTGACGTGGAGCGCCATCTCGACATTGAGCGTCTCGTGGATGAGGCGCGCGAACCAGCCCATGTCCTCCAAAGACGGTGCTTTGGCGACCGCCAGCGAAATGGCGCGGCAGAAGTCTATCAGGAAGACGTAGTCCTGCCGCATGTAGTACTTGAACTTGTCCGGCGCCAGCGTCCCGTCGCCGATTCCGACGACGAACGGATGCGCCTTCTCGCTGTCCCAAACATGGGCGAATTCGCGTCTGAGCTGACCGGAGAACGACATATCGGGGAATCTCCTTGTTGGGCTAAATGTCGGGCGTTCGGGGGAATGTCAGGCTTTCTCGACGGAAACGACCGCCCCGGCGCGGACGGACTTCAGCGGCGCGACGAAATCGCCGCCTTCGATTTTGCCGATGACGTTGACGGGGCTAGCCGGGCGAATCTCGCCGTCGGCGCTGATGGGCGTCGCCCCGAAGAAGAGGCAGACCGCCCGCCCCGGCGGCCAGAAGGCGACGTCGCCCAACTCGACGACGGGGACGGCGTCGCGCTCGTCGTCCCGGACGGGGACGCCGAAATAAATCTCATCCCCCCAAACGCTGGCGGAGGCGGAGACGGGCAAAGCGTCCCAAAGTGCGTCCGCGGTGGGCGAATCGTTAAGGGCGGCGGTCACGCTGACGGCGCCGGCGGTTATCTTTATGATGCGGTGGGGCATGGGGATTCCTTGGGGATTGGGTTTAGTGAATTATAGGGGAAAGTGGACGGGCGTTCATCCACAACATCCCCCTCTCTGCGATCCTCTGCGCCTCCGCGCCTCTGCGTTAAATTCCCCCGTGACCCTTCACAAATCGCGCGGCATCTTATTCCGATTAGCCGGCGGCATGAACTCCGCTATCATCTCCGTCTCCAGCGCGTCCGTTTCTTCCGGGGAGCGCGTGTAGGCGACGGTGAATTGGACATAGTCGCGCAGGTGGTAGCGCAACTCGCGGCGCAGGGCGGGGTTCGGTTCGTTGTCCGACAGGTGGTCGAGCAGGCGGCGGCGGACGCAGGTTTCTGATTTGCCCACGTAAAGCGGCGCGGGCGAGGCGTCGTACTCCGACGGCGTCCAGATGGCGTACACCCCGCATCGGTCTCGCTCAAGGCGCGACACTTCCGCGCGCGAGTAGGGGCGAAAGCCATGCTCAAGCCGGTATCGCAGGGCGAACGGGATGGAAACGGAGTCGGAGCCGGTTCGGTCTTCGGGCATGTCGCGGGCTTCTCGAGGCTACGCCAGCGGGGCTTGGGATTCCACGTCGCGGACGCGGACGATTTCGGTTTGGATAGCCTGCCAAGACGCCGCCACGCTGTTGAAGGCGAAGGCGCGGGGGGAGTCGTTTTTGGAGTCGAAGTAGTCGTAGAGGATGCGCGCCAGGCGCTCGGCAGGCTCCCCGCCGCCGTCCATCCGCAGCGCCACCCGCGCGCAACCCGTCACGCCGCCGCCGTCCTCGGTCATGTGCATCGCCATGCGCTGGGCGCCTTCCCACGCCGTCAGCCGCCCATCCGGATACGGGCGGTCGCCGCCGTAGCGCTCCGGCGGCAACAGGCGGACTTTGCCAGCGTCGGCGACGAGCAAACCGAGCGCGTCCAACGCTTCGACGTCCACATTGAGCGCCTGCGAGAGGACTTCCGCATCTCCGAACGACGCTTCGCCCAAGCCGTATTGCCGCAGAAAGTCCATGCAGAAGCGGCTTTCGATGTCGAGCTCGCCCTGCTCGCCGCGATGGTAAAGCCCGATTACGCGGTTGATTTCGATGAGCGCGTCCCGAACGGGGACGGGTTCGCCGGCGATGGTTTCGACGCGGGAATACTGCGAATAAATCTCCATGCCGGGGCCTATGGCGGCTTGGGCGAGGTCGACGGGGGCGATATGCCCCTCGCGGGTGAGATGGTTGAGCGCGGGCGGCAAATCGCGCTCTAGGGCGTCTATGAACTCGCGGCGCGTGGCGATGGGGGCGCCTTCGTCTCGCGGACGGCAGACTAGGACGACGGATGAGGCTAGGGCGTTGGTTTCCAAAGCGTTCGCTCTCGCCGTGCGTTCCGTCCGCATGGGCCAAGCGCCTACAATGCGGAAGTCCGCGTTTACGAGCGCGGTCAGCATAGTATCCCAGCCGGTGGATGTCGTCCCGTCGCGGACCTCTTCCCGCTGTTTGTAGGCGTAGAATATGGAAGACGGGAATTCGGATGTGGAGCGCTCGCGTATCAGGCGCAACGTCTTGTTCATCATGTCTTCAAAGCGCTCTCTCGCGTTGTCGCCAAAGCGGGGCGCTGAAATCATCTCTTCTTGAATGGGAACGAGCATGCCCGCGAACAGGTCGGGATATGCGTCGCGCAACAGGGGGCGCAACCACACATAGAAAAAATCCGACAGTTCGGCGAAGCTTATGTTGTCGTAGTACGGCGGGTCGGTGACGATTACTGGGCCGCTTTCGGCGTAAATCGTGGTGGATGCGTCCGCTTGCCGCACTTGCCCAGTATTCACGTTCGCCGGTATGCGTTCTAAAACTTGTGAAACCCACGCGATTTGCCCCATCCAGTTTTGAGTTGACTTGGAAAATGGGTTTGCCTCGGCAAAATCCCATATCATGGATATGGCGTGGCGTGTGAAAACGTGGGCGACTTTGTCGCCCACGTTTTGCCATGTGCAGTATTTAGAACATGCGTCCGCAAGCCGCCCAATCGCCAGCGTGAGATATGTGCATACTGCATCGGCGTATTCATTCGATGCTCCATGCTCAATAATCACTTTCCGGACCTCTGGCATCAACTCACTAAACGTAGTCAACGCGGCAAGTTGGCGCTTGGTGAAAAGTTGCCGCCAGTGGGTGATGCCATATCCACGACCGCTTACAAGAGTAGCGGACATGGGCATCCTCTGGCTAGGAACAGATGCTATGTTTGGATTCGCGGATTTCGCGATTTTGGCGTGTTCGTCGGTTGGCGAGAAGAAAAGGCGCTTGCGGTCGCCTTCGGCAACAATGGCGGTCATTATCTCGCCCATTTCGCCGCCCATTTTGGTGGACTGTTCGCGGATGTATGCGTGAGACACAACGCCGTTGCAGGTTACGCAAGTCGCGCCCTTGCCGCCGCGCGCGACGGTTCGGTCCATCGGTATCCCGTCGTTCGTTTTCTGGACGGCGAAAGCGATTTCGTTCGTATCGCTGTTTATCACCGGCTTCGTCCAGTGAGGGTTGCCTTTTTTCTTGGTGACCTGGAACGTAGTCGTCAGCGGCATGTCCGCGCCGCAAGCGGGGTTTGGGCAAGGGACGGTTCGCGCCCATAGCCAGGCGATTACTGTGGCTTCGGAGCCGTCGGGGAGTTTCGCTTTCGGGTAGAGATGCCCGATGCGTTCGCAGGCGCGTTCGCGCATCCAGCGACCGTAGTAGCGGATGTCGTCCGCCAAGCCCATCGTTCCGCGCCACTTGATTACTTCCTCTCGGCGGTTCTTTCCCCTGCCGATTTTCTTGCCCGTCCTCATGCCCATCGGGTCGGCGTCCGGGTTGACGGGGGGTTTCCGGCGAATTTGGGCGGGATTTCGATGAGCGCCTTGTTGATGAGAACGGCGACGGGATTGAGGTCGGACGCGACGGCGCGCAGTCCGAGACGCTGGGTTTCGAGCGGTATGGAACCGCCGCCGGCGAAGGGGTCGTAGATGGGCAGGGCGGCTTTGTCGAGGTAGCGCAATACGGCGGCGGGGTCGTCTTTGTCGGGCTTTTCGTCCCCCCTCGAGCGCGCGACGGAGCGGGCGATTTCATATCGCGCCTCGGCGATGAGGCGGCGGGAGTTGGGGTCGGTTTCGTCGGTGGCTTCCCACTTGACGAGGTCTTCGATGATGCCGTGCAACCGCCGTCGCTCGGCGATTTGCTCTTTTTCGGACGGGAATTCGTCGGTCAGGGACGACGGGTCGTCGACCATGCTGGCGAATATGACGGCGCGGCAGGCGGCGAGGGGCCGTCTTGCCCACCACATGTGCAGGGTGGAGGGGTGGCCGTGCCGGATGGATTTTTCGCGGGCGGATTCGCGGTTGATGGCGTCAAGGGGGAGGTCTATTTCGATGAGTTTTTTGGTTTGGGGCATGGTTGTTTCCAGTCTTTTTCAACGCAGAGGCGCAAAGGCGCAGAGGGTCGCAGAGGGTTTTATGCGGGGGGATTGTCGCAGTTTGGGTTATCAACTTTCAACTTTCTCAAAAACTCTCTGCGTTCCTCTGCGTCTTTGCGCCTCTGCGTTAAATTTCCAGCGCCGATGGTTTTTTGTTTAGAGGTTGTTCACTACTCGGCGGACGCCGTTGGCGACTCGCTTTTCGCCGAAGTTTATGACCAAGCCTAGTTTCATGCCGGACAGGCGGAGGTAGGTCAGGGTTTGGGCTTCGAATATCTCGTTGTAGCGGGAAGTCGCTTTACATTCCACGACGACTTTGCCTTCGACCACTAGGTCTATCCGCAAAGGGGCGGCGAGTTTGGCTCCCTTGTAGGATATGGGAACGTCGACTTGCCGCGCGACGTCCAGCCCGTTGTGTTCAAGCTCCCAAACTAGGGCTTCTTCGTAAACGCTTTCAAGCAGTCCGGGGCCGCCGAGCGTTCGGTGGACTTCAATGGCGCATCGGATTATACGACCGCTGATTTGGTTTTCTATGGGGGGCGTCGGCAATTGGGGGTTCCTTTTTAACGCAGAGGCGCAAAGGCGCGGAGGTTCGCAGAGGATTTTGTTGGGGGGGATTATGGCAGTTTGGGTTGTTGTATTTCAACTTTCTCAAAAACTCTCTGCGCTCCTCTGCGTCTTTGCGCCTTTGCGTTGAAATCCCCCGTCACCCCTGCTCGTAATCCAGTCCGAGCTGCTCGCTGTTTTCGCGGACGCTGCGGGTTGCGCTCTCCGAGAAGCCCTCCGGCTTGGCGGCGGTTATGGTTATGGTGACGGTCACTTCGCCGCCGTCGGCGTCTAGGTTGCGGATTATCTCGTTTTGCATGTCGCTGACGGCGTTCATGTCTATGTTGCCGCTCGCCGTTTTGCGGACGTTGATGCGCCTAGGCGCGGGCGGGCGCGGGGGGACTGGGACAGGCGGGATGGGCGGAATCGGATCCGGGCCGGGGGGCGGGTCGTCGCCGTTGGGTTTGTCGGTTGGCTGCTCGCTTTGGGCTGCTCGCTTGGCTTCGCGCGCCGCGTCGGGGGCTATCAGGACGCCGAGCGCGGGGGCGCTTGGGGATAGGATGAGAGGCTCGCCGTATTTCAGGCTTATGGGCGCGCCGTCCTCGTCCACGCCTTCGGCGTATCCGAACGCGCTGGATTCCACGCCCTCGCCGACGCAGGTCAGCAGAACGCTCTTGTCGCGCAGGCGGTGCATGTGGATGTTGTTCGCCATCATATCCCACAGCGTCTCCAGCTCCACGCGGTCGCCGTAGCGCTCGTTGCCCCAGATGTAGCGCGCGAGCGTGGTGGATAGGGCGGCGGGGGATATTTTTTCGACCAGCGCTTCCTGACTGACAAGCGCGCTGAAGGCGCTTTCGACAATGTCGCCGGAGTCGGGCGCGTCGGTTTCGATGCGCGAGACGCCGTATCCGCCGCGTCCGGCGTCGGGCTGGTTCGGGGCGAGCGCCCACTTGTAGGCGCGGATGAGGGCGGAGTCGAGCTCGGCGCGGGCGCTCCGGCTGGCGGCGCTCGCCTGCGCCTTGCGGTCGCCGGCGAGGTTGGGGATGCGGCGCTCGCCGTTCAGGATGGAGTCCCAAGCGCGGAATCTTCTCGCCGCCCTTATGAGCGCGCGGGTTTCATCGCTTTTGGCGGCTAGGAACACGATTGTGTTTTTGGCGACGCGCCCGACGCCTTCGCCGCGATGGGACGCGAACGCTATCGCGGCTTCGCCGGCGGAGTCCTCTTCGGATGAGCGGGTGGGCAGGGTTTTGTCGGGCGGCAGAACGACCATGCGGACGCGGGCGGCTTCGGGGACGGCGGCGGAGCCTTCCGGGCATACGATGACGTCGGCGCGGTTGCCGACGGCGGTTCGCAGCTCGCCGATTATCAGCTCGCGCGCGGCGCGGTCGGTCATCTCGCTCTCGCGGTCGGCGGCGACTTTGTTCAGGTTCTCTTCGGCGTGGAAGAAGTATCTGTCGCGGTCGCGGTAGAGATAGTAGAGGTTGCCCTCCATGCCGCGCAGGGCTTCGTCATAGACGGAGTTTCCCTGTCCGGGCTGGGCGGTTCCGAGGTGGATTCGGCGGCGCTCGATGCCGCGCGTGGCGCCGCCGACCGCGCTTCCGAGAAAGACGGTTCGGGCGATGCGGCGGGACGCGCCGCCCACTTCGGCGAAGCGCGCGGCGGTCTTGTCGATGGCGTCCGCGCGGTTGTCGGGCGCGCCGGCTTCGGACACGACGGCGCTCCACTGCCCCGGCAGAAGGCGCGTGAATTCGTTGGCGAGCGAGGGGTCGTCCAGCGGCATGCTGGCGGGCAGGATGAGCGGCGACGGGTCGGAGTTCAGGAACAGCCGCCCCACCCAGTTCGCCATCATCCGCAAAACGCCGCGCGTGCGCTGGAAGTTGGAGTTGGACGACCAGTCCTGATAGAGGCGGTCGAAAATCTCCGGGTGGACGGGGTAGCAGGCTTTCATGCGCTCAAGGTAGCGGCGCTCGACGGTTTCCCGCGGGGAAGTCGCTTCGGGCGCGGGAGTACATGCGGGCGAAGGCGTCGCAGGTTTTGTCGCGCTCGGATTCGTCGACGGCGTTTCCGAACAGCCGGCGGCGGACGACTTCGAACGCCTCGTCGACTTCGAGCGGCTCCCAGACCGCCTCGATGCGCGCGAAGATGCTGTCGAGACGGGCGAGCGCGGCGGCTCCCATCTCCCCGCCGGCTTCGACCGCGCTCTGCGGCAACGTTACCACTAGGGCGCAGTTGGAGCTGCGGCGGACGGACTGCGTGAGCGCCTGCAGGAATGTGTAAACGCCGTCTTTGTTGGGCGCGTTGCGGACGTAAGCCACCAGTTCGTCCATGAGAATGACGCAGGGGCCGGCGCTATCGAGCAGGGCGTCGAGCTGGCGTCCGCCGGGGGCGGAGCCGGCGCGGGCGGCGCCGCCGACGATTTCGTAGGCGTCCTTCCCGCCGAGCTGGTAAGCCATCTCGCCCCAGAGCGTGTTGAGCGGGTCGCCTTCCGGGGGTGGCGTGGCTATCCGTCTCGGCGAGGAAAGTCCCGTCCAGCACGGCGATTTTGGCGGGCGCGGCGGTGTCCGGGTCGTAATCGGCTTCGCTCATGATGTCGCGGATGTCGCGCTCGGTTCGCTGAGATTCTTTGTCGTCTCGGACGGGGTTGATGAGGGCGTCCGCGCTGCCGATTAGGTGGTAGAGCGCGATGAGGCTGTGGGTTTTGCCGCCGCCGAAACCGGTTTTGGTCTGTATGACGGGGTCGCCGCCGCTCCCGCCAATGCGCTTGAGGGCGCTCACCAGCAGGGCGCGGATGCCGGGGGTGATGTAGGTCTGGTTGAAGAATCCGACGGGGTTGCCGTAATCGGTGTCGTCGGCGCGACCGTCGCGGACTTGCTGGAGGTCGGCGGCGAATTCGGATTCGGTGAATTCGCCCAGCGTAACGGTTTCCCTGGGCGGCATGACCGTTCTCCACGCCTGCAACCCGCGCGACGCGGCGGCGGGCGCGGGCGTCGCCTCCCGGTTCGGTCGATGGGGAATCGGCGGCGGGCGCGGCGGACGGGGCGGCGAGACGCGCGGCGATGGTTTCCACTTCCCGCTTTTCGTCCGGGCAGTTGATTCGCCCAAGCATCTCGGCGATAAGCAGGGCGCGGCTCTGGACATACGGCAATTCCATGTCGCGCTGGGCGGGATGGGCGACTTTGTTGCGGGCGTCCGCTATCAGCCAGAGGGCGTTTTGGACGGCGCGGTCGTCCCCGAACTCCGCTGAGAACGTCTCGCGCCAGTTTCTAAGCGCCAGATGCGGGAAGTCGTTGACGTCTATGGCGTCCTCCGCGCTCTCGCCCATGCCGACGGCGCGGTCGAATTCGGCGCTCCGCCTGTCGTTGAGCGAGCCGGATATGACGGTTTCGACCCGCCTATGCGGAATCCGCCGCATGGCGCGGACGATGAACGGACGCATGGCGGTTCGGAAAACGCCGATGGCTTGGCTAAGCCCGTCTCTGTTGGCGGACGCTGGGCTGGGCATGGAACGGGCGGGCTCCTCTGTACGGAAGTTTTTTGATGCGGAAACAAGTTAGCGCAACCGGTTTGGGGTGTCAACCGTTGTGAAATGTCAAAAATATGACGCGGAGGCGCGGAGGCGCAGAGAGTATTAGGTTGGAGTGAGCGGCGCGGATTTGCAAACCCATCCGCCCAAATGGGATGATTGCGCGCGGCGGGAGGCGCATCATGCGAAATTCGGGCTACATTCTGGCGGTTGACCAGGGAACCACCGGCACGACGGCGATGCTCATTGACGAATCCGGCGCGCCGCTTTGGACTGTGGGGCGCGAGATTCGGCAGTTTTACCCGCGACCCGGCTGGGTGGAGCATGACCCGTTGGAGCTGTTCGCGTCCTGCGTCGAGGCGGTGGATGAGCTTTTGGACATGGCGGAAGTCCATCCGCGCGCCATTCGGGCGCTGGGAATCGCCAATCAGCGCGAGACGGCGGTGGTTTGGGAGCGCATTAGCGGGCTTCCCGTCGCCAACGCCGTCGTGTGGCAGTGCCGGCGGACGGCGGAGATTTGCGATTCGCTCAAAGAGCGCGGGGCTTGAAGACGCCGTCCGCCGCAAGACGGGGCTTCCCATCGACGCCTATTTCACGGGGCCCAAAATCCGCTGGCTGCTGGACAATGTCCCCGACGGGCAGCGGCGCGCCGAGCGAGGGGAGCTCGCCTGCGGGACGGTCGATTCCTGGCTAATCTGGAACTTCACCAACAAACTGGTCCACGCCACTGACGCCACCAACGCCAGCCGGACTATGCTATTCGACATTGACCGCATGGATTGGGACAATGATCTGCTCGACGCGCTGAACATTCCCCGCGCCGTTTTGCCGGAGGTTCGGTCTTCGAGCGAGGTTTTCGGGCATGTCGCGGGGGATTTGTCCGCCGGGCAGCCGGTTCCCATCGCGGGCGTGGCGGGCGACCAGCACGCGTCGCTGTTCGGCCAGGCGCGGTTCGCGCGCGGGGACGCCAAGAACACTTACGGGACAGGCTGCTTCGCGCTGGCGAACACCGGCGGCGAACGGGCGGAGTCGCAATCGGGGCTGATTTCCACGCTCGCCTGGGCGGCGGGCGGCGAGACGCGGTACGCCCTCGAGGGCAGCGTCTTCTCGGCGGGCGCGACGGTGCAGTGGCTTCGGGACGGGCTGGGAATCATCCAAAGCGCGGCGGAGTCGGAATCGCTGGCGGCGTCCGTCGCGGACAACGGCGGCGTCTATTTCGTGCCGGCGTTCGCCGGACTCGGCGCGCCTCATTGGGACATGCGCGCGCGGGGGGCGATTGTCGGGCTGACGCGCGGCGCGGGGCGGGCGCACATCGCGCGGGCGGCGCTGGAGTCCATCGCATACCAGACGCGCGACGTGCTGGACGCCATGAGCGCGGACGCGGGCGGCGCTCCCTTCCCGTCGCTCCGGGCGGACGGCGGCGCGGCGTCCAACGGCTGGCTGATGCAGTTCCAAGCGGACATGATAGGCGTCCCCATAGAGCGGTCGGCGGTCCGCGAGACGACTGCGCTGGGCGCGGGCTTTCTGGCGGGCTTGGCGGTCGGATTCTGGCGGAATCAAGACGAATTGGCGAATCTGTGGCGCGCGGACGCCGTTTTCGAGCCGCGCATGGGGGCGGACGAGCGCGAAACGCTGTACGCAGGCTGGCTAAGGGCGGTGGCGCGCGCGGCGGGATGAGCGGCGCGGTGCGGCGGGATTTCCGATTTCGGCGGTTCGCTGTTACAATGGGCGGCGATGGGCAAACAATCACTAGCCGACAGGAAACTTCGCAATGTCCACATTCGTTCGCAGGTCGCATTTGATGGCATCCGTCTTGGATTCCGAATCGGTCGCTTCGGCGCCGTCTTGGAACGCGGACGCGGTGATTTTGGATTTGGGGGCGGACGACCGTCCGGCGGCGCGGCGCGTCTTGGCGGACGCGGTAGCATCCGCCGGCAAGGGCGGCGCGGAGGTTTTCGCGCTGTTGGAAAAGGATTTCGCCCACGCGGACGCGAGCGCGGCGGTCGTCCCCGGACTCGCCGGCGTCGCCTATCCGGGCGCGGAATCGGGCGCGGACATCGCGGAGATGGACGCGCTGCTGTCCGACCTGGAACGCGAGCGCGGCGTCGCGGCGGGGGCGCTGGAGATAATCGTTCTGCTGAATACGGGCGCGGGGGTGTGGAATATCCGCGAGATAATCCGCGCCAGCGGGCGAGTCCGCTCGGTCGGCTTGGACGAAGCGGGGCTGCGCCGCGATCTCGGCATCGCCGCCAGCGCGGATTTCGACCCGTTCGAGTACGCCAAAGGGCGCGTCGTCATAGAAGCACGGGCGCGGAAGATCCACCCCATCGGCATGGCGCACCCGTGCGGCGCCCTGCCGGCGGGCGAGTTCGACGACGGCGAGAAGGCGCGCCTGGCTTTGCGCTCCAAAAACTTGGGCTTCGCGGGCGCGATATGCGATAGTCCGTCTTGGGTCGCCCACATCAACCGCGCCTTCGCGCCGGCGGAGGACAAGCTGGAGTTCTACCGCGAGACGCGCCGCCTGTTCGCCGAGGGCGTGGCGCGCGACACCGCCGCCGTCCCCTATCCCGGCACGACGATGATGATAGACGTCCCGGTGGACGAGAACGCGCGGGTGAATTTGGAGCTGTGGGAGCTGGTCGCCGAGCGCGAGGCGCAAAAGGCGGCGGCGCGCGAGCGGGCGGGGATGGGGGAGTAGGGGGAAGGAAGTTTCGTAGGCAGACAGAATCGGTTTTGTGGAAGCAGGCGCCTTGCGATTTGCTCATGATACGCATCTTATGCTATCATATATGCAGCTTTAGTCCGCATATACACAGCATTTGACCGGGAAGTGACCAGTGGCGCATATGGATTTCATGGCTACCAGCCGCATCTTCAAGGCGTTTACGCCAACGTCGCCCGTCGCGTTGCCCACCCTCCTATCCGGACGGATGGATACGTTGCTCAGGCTTCAGCGCGACGTGTTCACCCCGAGCCAACACGTTCTGCTTTACGGCGACAGGGGGGTGGGCAAGACTTCGATAGCCCGCGTTCTGGCGGTCTTGGTTCAAGACGAAAACGAAGAATCCGGGATGCGCTCGATAGTGGTTTCGTGCGACACGGAGGACACTTTCGGGTCTATCTGGCGCAAGGTGTTTCAAGAGATTCTGTTGGCGGAGCGCCAGTTGGGGTTCGCGCAACATGAATCCAGAAACATCATCGGCAGGTTCGACCCGTCGGGTCCGTTGGATTCCCCGAACGATTTGCGATTGCTGATTGATTCGCTTCCCAATCCGAGCGTGGTCGTCATCGACGAGTTCGACCGCGCGCGGGATCCGAGAATTCATAGGCTCATGACCGACGCCATCAAACTGTTCTCAGACAACGAAACTCGTTGCACAATCATACTCGTCGGCGTCGGCAGTTCCATTGAAGGGCTAGTGACGTCTCACGAATCCATATCTCGAAACGTCGACTACGTTTTGGTTGAGCCAATGGCGGCGCACGAGTTGGCGGAGATAATAAGGAGCGGGTTCGCATCCGCCGGCTTGGATTTCGAGCCGGGTCTGGATTTCAGAATCGCGCAGATGTCTCAGGGGTATCCGCATTACACCCACCTGTTGGGCTTGTGGGCGGGCAGCCGCGCCGTGCTGAGAGGCGGAGACGTCGTGACTGGCGAGGACCTTCAATTGGCGATACCCGATTCCATCCAAAACGCCGCCGGCGGAATCCGACTGGAATACGACCGCGCCACGGATTCGACTCAACCAAACAATCTGTTCAAGGAAGTTCTGCTCGCCTGCGCCATGGCGGACAAAGACGTTCGCGGCAGATTCTCGCTTATGGCGGTGCGAGAGCCGCTTCAGAAGATTCTGGGACGCGAAATCAGGCCGGTGAGCTATCAAAGGCATCTCGCCGCGTTCTGCGAACCAGACCACGGTCCGGTCTTGATTAGAACGGGCAGACGCAGAAACTACCGCTGGCAGTTCGCCAATCCCCAGCTCGTCCCATTCGTTTACTTGCAGGGGATGAACGAAGGGCTGGTTGAAAGCGCGCCCTAGCGCGCCCGCGCCGCCTTCTCCGCCCTTGGCGGAGCCCCCGCGCCCGCGCCCGCAGGGGATTCAGGCTTGCGCGCGAACAGCATCATGACCGCGCCGGAGTAGCATAGGGCGGCGAAAACCGTGAAGGGGACGATGTAGCGCCGCGTCGTGTCGTACATGTAGCCGGCGAACAGCGGGGCGAATATCATCGCTATGTTCATCGGCAGTTGCGAGATGCCCATGATTGTGGCGAAGGATTTGCGTCCGAAGTACTCGCCGCGTATCGCAGTCGTGAGCGGGACGCGGCCTCCGAAGCCGATGCCGTAGAGCAGGGCGAACAGATACGCCATCGGAACGCTGTCGAAGAGCGCTATCACCAGTATGCCCGTCGCCTGAACAGCCATCAGGGCGGCTATGAGCAGCGTTTTGGGCAGCCTGTCCGCGAGGTAGCCGAAGATGAATTGCGAAGGGAACGCCGCCACTGTGTAGGCGAGCTCGACCGTCGCCGCCTGCGTCAGGGTCATGCCGGTGGCGTCGTCCGTGAGCTTGGGGACTAGGTGCAGCGAGAGCGTCACGATGGACACGCTCGAAGCCACCTGCGCGACTGTGAGTATCCAAAAGACGGGCGCCTTGAGCGCCTGCTTGACGGTGAAATTCGGCTCGTCGGCGCCGGCGTCCGTCTCTTCCGATTTGGCGTCGGGCGAGGGCGGGGGCGCGCCGCCGTCGGGCTCCAGGCCCATATCCTCCGGGCGCGTTCGGATGACTTTCGTGACGGGCCCTATCACCGCCAGCAGCAGGACGCCCACGCCGAACGCCACGGCGTCCAGGTCGTAGCGCTCCACCAGCAGGGCGAAAAGCGGGAGCAGAAACCCCGCCATGTGTATGCCGGACATTGCCGTCGCCATCGCCATCGAGCGCTTGCGGTTGAACCAGTTGTTTATCATCGAAACCAGCGCCAGCCAGCCGCCAAGCCCGGAGCCGAGCGTGATGACGAGGAACGAGGCGTAGAAGTGGAGCATGCGGTCGTTCACCGAATCGAACGGCAGGACGGCGAGCGTGAAGCGCAGCCACTGGAACAGCCCCAAGTCGCCCAGCTGGTCGATGCGGGCGAGCCAGAAGAAGCCCAGCCCCATGAGGACGTAGCCGATGAACACCATGCGGCGGGTGCCGAGCTTGTCTATCAGGAATCCCTCGATGGGCCCCAGAATGGCGCCCTCGATTCTGCCGAGCGAGAAGGCGCCGGAGAGCTCGGTGCGCCCCCAACCGAACTTGCGCTCCAGCGACACCAGCATGATGCCGACGCCGCGGAAGACGGTGAGCGACATGAGCGTGAGCATGAAGGCGGCGACGCCGACGAGCCACCATCCGTAGAAGACGCGGCGGGGGTTGAAAGCCGCGCGCCGGGCGGCGTTCCCCGCCGTCGTTCTATATCTCATCCGGTTGTGTTCGTCCTCTCGTCGCAAGCGCCGCCGCAAAGCGCGAAACGCGGCGGGAATGAGGTTAGCGCCGCAAGCCGCCCGAAGGCAAGATTGGGGACGGGGGAAAAGAAACGCGGAGGCGCGGAGACGGGGGCGGGGGTTCGCGGATTTCCGTCGAGAGAGCCGCGCGGCGAAAACCAAGCGGAGGCGCTATGATATGTTTGTACGCGATTCGGCGAGAACAAGACACGAAGGAGCGGTTGAATCATGGGCGTGTTCAGGGTTCCAATCGAGATAGGCGATTTCGCGGGCGCGCGGTTTGAGACTGTGAGCGCGCTTGTGGACACGGGCGCGACTTATACGATGATGCCGCGCTCGGTCTTGGCGAGCTTGGGAATCAACCCCGAATGGCGGCGGACGTTCGCGCTCGCCGACGGGCGCGAGCGCGAGTTCGAGATGGCGCATGCGACGGTTCGGCTTGACGGCGCGACAACGACGACGATTGCGGTATTCGGGGAAGAAGGCGCCGCGCCGACGCTTGGGGCGTACACGCTGGAGGGGTTCGGCTTGGCGGTTGACCCGTCCGGACAGCGGCTGGTGGAGCTGGCGGGGCATTTGTGACGTCCGGCGCGCCGCCGCCCGCTTTGAGTCCGCGCCTTTCCCCTATTCCGCGCCGTCCGACGGCGGAGCCGCGGGCGGGTTCGGCGTCTCGCCGGCTTTGGGCAGGGATTCGTAGCGTTGGCGCGCCCATTCGCGGCGGAGGCTGAACGACGCGCTTATCTCGTCGCGGCGGGCGGCGGTTTGGATGCGCCCCGCCTCAAGCGCCCTGTCCATCGTCTGCGCCGGGGTGAGGTTGTCGCTCTTGGCTTGGTTGCACGACGGGCAGGCGAGGGCGCGGTTCCAGCAGTCGTCGTTTGTGCCGTCGCCTTTGTTCGGCTCTATGTGGTCGAGATGGAGGTCTGCCCGCTCCGCGCGTCTTTGGTCGCCGCAATACCAGCAGTCCGTCCCCCAGTGGTCGACGAACGCCCGCCATATCTCGCCGCCGCTTTCCAGGGGCTTTTGGCGGAATCGGATTTCGGACGGAATCGGGCGCGGCGGCAACCGTTCGCCATTGGATCCGCCGTCGGTTCTGCTCGGCATCTGGTTGGGACCGCGTATTCGCAGGACGCCCTTGCCTTCGAATCTCGGCTCCGCCGCTTCGTATTCGGCTTCTTCCCCTTCGACCGTCATGCCGAGTTCGGGTTTCTTGGCGAATTGCCGCCGGATTGCCGTGAAGGCGCGCGGCGACATGTCGCAGGCTATCCAACGACGCCCGGTCTCTTCGGCGGCAACGGGGACGTAGGCGCAGCCGGCGAAACAGTCGAGAACAATGTCGCCGGGGTTGCTGGACGCCTCTATCATGCGCCGGGCGAGCGCTTGCGGCTTTTGAGTGGGGTAGCCTGAGCGCTCCCTCGACGTGTTCGCCACCCGGCTGATGTCCGTCCAAAGATTTTGCATCTTGGCGCCTTTGGGCAACTCGTCAATATACGCGATCTTGCCGTCGGTTCGGGGCCTGCCGTCCCTAGTGGTCAATATCCTGCCTTCCGCCCAAAGCTCTTCCAGGCGCTCGCGCGAATATCGCCATCCGTTGCGCGGCGTGGTTCCGCGCCACTCGAACATTCGGCTGGGATTCGGAGTCGGGGCGGTCAGGTTTTCAGCCTTGAAAAGCCTTCCTTCGTCATCCCTCTTGTATCTCTTGATTTGCGTTTCGGAGCGTTCGACGTAGGGTTGATTCCATGTCGCCGCGCGCGTTCTCGCGTAGAACAGGATTGTGTCCGTGATATGCCCGAACCTTGTCCTGACGGCGTTGTTGGCGTTCTGCCGCCGCCACACGATTTCGTTTCGGAAGTTGTTCCTTCCGAACACGACGTCCATCATCTGGCGCAGGTATGCGTTCGCTTCGTGGTCGCAGTGGAGATAGACGCTTCCGGCGGGGCGCAGGATTCGGCGAATCTCCATCATCCGCTGCGCCATGAACGCGATGTATGCCGCCATGTCGTCGCCTTGCGCGCGGCGGGTGGATTCGATTGCCCACCAGACGGGCGTATCGCGTATTTCCGACCACCAATCCTCGCGCACAACGAGTTCGAAGCGCCAGATGTCTTCGAAGATAGCCGTATTCCCGCTCTGGTCGGGGTACTCCAACCCCAACTCATAGGCGCTGGCGACGTCGTACACGTCCCACGCTTCCATTCGCTCTCTTTCCCGCTCTGTCTCTTGGGTTGTCAGAGGCGGTCTTATCGACCCTTCGAACGCGCGCCGCTTGCCGAAGGGCGGGTCTATGACGACGAGGTCGACGCTCTCGGTGTCAAGCGATTGCAGGAATGGCAGGTTGTCGCTTATGAAGATGGTTCGGTTGAGTTCGTCGGCGTTCGGCATGGCGGGTTTCTCTTCCGTTTTATGAAGAATCGCGGGCGCGGGCGCATTATAGCATAGTGAATAAATGTTCGTTGGTCAAGCGGGGTTGGGCGACGCAAAGGCGCAAAGCGGGCATGGCGAAACCCGAACGGCGGCGCTATGATGTGTCTATACGCGGTTCGGCGACGACAAGACGCAAGGGAGCGGGCGAATCATGGGAGCGCTCAGGGTTCCAATCGAGATAGGCGATTTCGCGGGCGCGCGATTCGAGACTGTGAGCGCGCTGGCGGACACCGGCGCGACTTACACGATGATGCCGCGCTCGGTTTTGGCGGGCTTGGGAATCAATCCCGAATGGCGGCGGACTTTCGCGCTCGCCGACGGGCGCGAGCGCGAGTTCGAGATGGCGCATGCGACGGTTCGGCTTGACGGCGCGGCAACGACGACGATTGCGGTATTCGGGGAAGAAGGCGCCGCGCCGACGCTCGGTTCGTACACGCTGACGGGGCTTGGCTTGGCGGTGGATGCGTCCGGCAAGCGGCTGGCGGAGCTGGTCGGGCATTTGTGAGGTCCGCCGACTTACGGCTTCCGCGGGAATGTCTGGGGCGTCCGCGCAAAGCCGAGCTTGCGGGCGGGGCGCCCTCAACCTAGCCTTATCCCATCGGGGGAGAGGGGATTTGTTGGTTGGTGTTCGGGCTTGGTTTCGGGTGGCTATTTTGTCCCCGCCTTCGCGAGGATGACGTTGTTGGGCAATTCTGGATTCCCGCCTTCGCGGGAATGACGGGGTTATGTTGTGGTTGGCGAAACTGCGCCTAGCGGCGCAGTCACCCTCACCCTAGCCCTCTCCCATCAAGGGAGAGGGGATACGTTGGCTTCATTCCAAGCCTGGTTTCAAATATCTATCTTGTCCCCGCCTTCGCGAGGATGACGTTGTTGGGCAACTCTGGATTCCCGCCTTCGCGGGAATGACGGCGGCGCGGGGTGCGGAATGGGCAATCCGCGCCTGAATTCGTCAAACATGCCCCTGCAAAGCCCTTTATCGGCTAGCGCGCGGTCGCGCCAACCCGCGCAAGCGGTCGCGCCGCTAGGCGCGACCGCCTAGACCGACAACCCCGCCATGCGCTATCTTCATTGCGTAACGCTAGCGCTTTGTGAGGTAAGCCCCAATGCACTCCCATGACGTTCTGATAGTAGGCGCCGGACTGGCGGGGATGCGCGCCGCGCTCGCCGCCCGGCAGGCGGGGGCGGATGTCGCCGTCATCTCGAAAGTCCACCCCGTCCGCAGCCACTCCAACGCCGCGCAGGGCGGCATCAACGCCGCCCTCGAGCACGCCGGCGACGACTGGCGCGACCACGCCTACGACACGGTGAAAGGCTCCGACTACCTCGGCGACCAAGACGCCATAGAAGTGATGTGCCGCGAAGCCGGCTCCGAAGTCATCCAAATGGAGCATTACGGCGTCACATTCAGCCGCGACGAGGAGGGCAGGCTCGGCACCCGCGCCTTCGGCGGGCAGGGCAAGGCGCGCACTTTCTTCGTGGCGGACTTCACCGGGCAGGCGCTTCTGCACGTCCTCTACGAGCAGATAATGCGCGCCGGCGTCCGCGTCTATGAAGAGTGGTTCGTGCTGGAGCTCATCGTCGAGGACGGCGAGTGCGCCGGGGCGGTCGTCATGGAAATCCGCACCGGCGAGATCCGCGCCATCCGCGCCAAAGCAGTCATCATGGCGGCGGGGGGGCTTGGCAGGGTGTTCGAGCCGTCCACCAACGCGCTCATCTGCACCGGCGACGGCATGGGGCTGGCGTACCAAGCGGGCGCGGCGCTGATGGACATGGAGATGGTTCAGTACCATCCGACCACGCTCAAGGGCAGCGGCGTTCTGATAACCGAAGGCGCGCGCGGGGAAGGCGCCCATCTGCTGAACTCCGAAGGCGAGCGCTTCATGAAGCGCTACGCCCCGAACATGATGGAGCTGGCGTCGCGCGACGTGGTGTCCCGCGCCGAGCAGACCGAGATAAACGAAGGGCGCGGCGTCGACGGATGCGTCTTCCTTGATTTGCGGCATCTGGGCGAGCCGCTCATCCGCGAGCGCCTCACTCAGATACTGGACATCGCGCGCGACTTCGCCAACGTCAACCTGCTGGAGGAGCCGGTTCCGATACGCCCCGGCATGCACTACCAGATGGGCGGCGTCAAGACGGACGTGGACGGGCGGACGCAAGTGCCCGGCCTGTACGCGGCGGGCGAGGCGGCTTGCGTGAGCGTTCACGGCGGCAACCGGCTGGGCGCGAACTCGCTGCTGGACACGCTGGTGTTCGGGCGCAGGTCGGGCGAGCATGCCGCTGAAATGGCGCGCGGGAAGCCGCAGCCGGGCATCGGCGAAAGCGCCGCCGAAAGCCAGCGCGAGCGCGTCCGCCGTCTGCTCGACAACCCCCAAGACGGCGGCGACATGTTCGGGCAGATACGGCTCGACATGGGGCGCGCGATGAACGACCATCTCGCCGTTTACCGCAACCGCGCCGGCATGGAGACGGCGCTGGAGTCCATCCGCCACCTGCGCGAGCGCTACCGCTCGGTCTATGTCCAAGACAAGGGCAAGACTTGGAACACCAACCTGGTGTTCACGCTGGAGCTGGGCTTCATGCTCGATTCGGCGGAGGCGATAGCGCTGTCCGCCATAGAGCGCGAAGAGAGCCGCGGCGCGCACACGCGGGAGGATTTCCCCGACCGCGACGACGAAAACTGGCTGAAGCACATCCTAGTCCGGCAGACCGAAGACGGGCCGGCGCTGGAGTACCAGCCCGTGACAATCACGCAGTGGGAGCCGCAGGTCAGAAGCTACTAGCCCCCCAACGGACGGCGCGAAATGACGACCGTTCAGCATCATCCCCATCCCCAGCCGCCGCCGCGCCGCGCGCACGACCCGAAGGCGCGGGCGGTGGCGAAAGCCGTCTATGACGCGCTGAACCCGCGCTCGGTAATCCTGTTCGGCTCCCGCGCGCGGGGCGACTTCCGCCGCGATTCGGACATCGATCTGCTGATAATCACCGACGGCGAGCGCATCGAAAGCGACAGGTATGCTGCCGCCCGCGCCGCCGCTTACGCCAAATCCGCCGAGTTGTACGGCGCGCGGCGCAAGTTCGGCGTGGACTTCCTATACATGTCGGAGGACAAATTCCGCGACTGCCGCCGCGCCAAGAACCATGTGGCGGGGCAAGCCGCAAGGGACGGAGTGGACATGAACGGCGAACCCGTGCCGCCGGATTGCCAGCCGCCCGACAATTCGCCGGACATCATCCCCAAAATCGCCGTCGCGAAGCGCAACCTGAGCGATTTGAGCATTGGCATCGAGGTTCCCGAATCTTCCGAAGAGATGATCGGCTTTCTGTCGCGGGAAGCGGTCGTGAACGCCCTAAAGGGGTGGATTTCGGCGCTGGACGACGAGTATCGGAACATCCGAAACATAGCGGAGTTGGCGGCGATAATCCGCAATCATCCCGAAGAAGAAAACTCGCGCGCCGGCGAGCGCTTGCGGCGTCTCACGGACTGCGTCGTAGAGTATCAGCATCGCGACGAGCCGGCGGGAATCCGCATGGACGACCGCCATGAGCTGTTCCGCATCGTCAACGAAACCGTCTCGGCTATAATAGGGCGCATCGAGATTCTGACGAACACGGAAGAAGGCGCGGGTTAGAAAATGATTGGCATATCCCCCGAAAAGACGGCGGGCGGCGTCCGTCCGGAGCCGGGCGTCCGCATGGGCGACGCGATGGATTGGTACGACGTCTGGCCCAGCCCGACGGTGATAATCTCCGACGGCCCCTACGGTCTTGGGAGCTATCCGGGCGACCCTCCGACGCATGAGGGGCTGGCGGAGTGGTACAAGCCCCACGCGGAAAAGTGGGCGCAACGGGCGACCGCCCAGACCACGCTGTGGTTTTGGAATTCGGAAATCGGCTGGGCGACCGCCCATCCCGCGCTCGCCGCCGCCGGATGGAAGTATAGGGCTTGCCACGTCTGGGACAAGGGCAAGGCGCACATCGCCGGCAATTCCAACACCAAGACGCTGCGAATGTTCCCCGTCGTCACTGAGGTTTGCGTGCAGTACGTTCGGGAGTTGGAGTTCGAAACCAACGGCGCCAAGCGCCCCGTCAAGGAGTGGCTTCGGAGCGAGTGGGCGCGGACGGGGCTTCCGTTCAGGCTCGCCAACGAAGCCTGCGGGGTGAAGAGCGCCGCGACGCGCAAGTATCTGACCGCCGACCATCTCTGGTACTATCCGCCGGCGGACGCCTTCAGCCGAATGGCGGACTACGCCAACCGTCTCGGCGACCCCAACGGAGCGCCGTACTTCAGCGCGGACGGCGAAACGCCCATAACGCGCGAACAGTGGGAGCGGATGCGCGCCAAGTTCCATTGCCAATACGGGATTACCAACGTCTGGCGCGAACCGCCCGTGAACGGGAAAGAGCGCGTGAAAACTGGCGGCGGCAAATCCGTCCACATCAACCAGAAACCGTTGAATCTGCTGGAAATCTGCATCCGCTCGTCATCGGATCCGGGGGACGTCGTCTGGGAGCCGTTCGGCGGGCTATGCTCGGCGGCGGTGGCGTCCCGCCGTCTGGGGCGCAGATGCTACAGCGCGGAAATCGTCGAATCCTACTACAACGCGGCGAGCGAGCGTCTGCGGCGCGAGATTGCGGCGTAATTTTTTCCCCTTATCCAGCCAAGAATGATAGGATTGGATTTCGCGAACCAGCCAGCGCCTCCCCACATTCGCCAATTGTGGCGCGACGAGGGCGCATATGGATATGATAAGAGAGAAGCGTTTGCCGGAATCCATCCCCTAAACCCCAACAACCCCAGAGGACGACATGCAAGTAAAATTCAAAGTCAGAAGATTCGACCCGGACGCCGACAGGCCCGCCATCCGCTATGACGAGTACGAGTTGGAGATGCACGAATCCAACACCGTGCTGGACGGGCTGATTCGGATTCGGGAAGAGCTGGACGGGACGCTCGCGCTCCGCTGCTCCTGCCGCAGCGCCATTTGCGGCTCCTGCGCCATGCGGATAAACGGCAAGGCGGGCTTGGCTTGCAACACCCTGCTCATCCACGCCCTGCCGAAGGACGGGGGGGCGATTCTGGTCGAGCCCGCCGGCAATCTGGAGGCGCAGAAAGACCTGATAGTGGACTTCGCGCCCTTCTGGAGCAAAGTCCGCGCCGTGCAACCCTGGCTTCAGCCGGAGGGGCCGGAGCCGGAGACTGAGTACATCGCGCCGGCGGACGACATGCAGCATCTCACCGGCGTCATGGCGTGCATCATGTGCGGCGCCTGCGTCTCGGACTGCACCGTGCTGAGCGTGGACGACAACTTCCTGGGCCCCGCCGCGCTCGCCAAGGCGTACCGCTTCGTGCGCGACCCGCGCGACGACGCCGACAACTCGCGTCTGGGCGCGCTGAACGAATACGGCGGCGTCTGGGACTGCACGCGCTGCATGCAGTGCGTGGAAGTCTGCCCGAAGGGGGTCGACCCGATGGGCAGAATCATGGCTCTGCGCGACCGCGCGATGGAGGCGGGCTACGACAAGACCACCGGCGCGCGCCACGCCAACGCCTTCGCCGACTCGGTGGAGCATAGCGGCTGGCTGGACGAAACCAAGCTGGTGGTCAAAAGCCACGGCGTGACGAACGTCCGCGAGATGGCGAAGCTGCTCCCCGTCGCCGCCCGCGCCTTCATGGCGGGCAAGACGCCGCCCCTGCGCCACAAGAAGATACCGGGGGTCGAGAACGTCCAGCGGGTTTTCGAGAAGGTTGAAAGCCGAGAGGACGGCGACTGACTTAAGAGAGAAGAGAGAGGAGCGAGGGCCGTCTGTTGACGGCGTTCGCGACCAACGAATCCCATTCCCCTGACGAGCTTGCGGGGGCATGTCCGGGGCTTGCGGGCAATCCGCGCGGGACTGCGCCTAACGGCGCAGGCACCCTCACCCTAGCCCTCTCCCATCAAGGGAGAGGGGATGCGTTGGTTGCGGTTCGGGCTTGGTTTCTAGTTGCTAAGTTGGTCGCTCCACTCTGGATTCCCGCTTTCGCGGGAATGACGGCGGCGTGGGCGTGGGCGAAAAGCGTCCAATCCGCGCCTAAATCCGCTAAACATACCCCTGTAAGCCCATCAAGCGAGAAGGGATTTGCCGGTTGCGCTCGGCGCTTGATTTCGGTGAACATACAACCCCAAGCATACCCCTACAAGCGGGAACAACGAGGTGGAAAAAACAAAATGCCATACGCTTTCTATCCCGGCTGCGTCTCTCGCGGCGCTTGTCCGGAGCTGTACGAAGCCACGCTTGAAGTGTGCCGCCGGCTGGGGATCCAGCTCGATCTGGCGACCATGCAGAGCGCGTCCTGCACCGGCGCGGGGGTGCTTCAGGAAAAGAACCAGCGGCTGGGCGACACGCTGAACGCGCGGACTTTCGCGCTCGCCGAGCGCGCCGGGCAGCCCATAATGACCATCTGCTCGACCTGCCAGGGCGTCATGTCGCAGGCGAACGCGCGCCTGCAGGACGACGATTACCGAGCGTCCGTCAACGAAGACCTCGCCGAAGAGGGCTTGCGCTACAACGGAACCGCCGACCCGAAGCATCTGCTCTGGATACTCGTGGAGGAAATGGGCATAGACGCGCTGGAGTCCGCCATCGTCCGCCGTCTGCCGAATCTGCGCCTGGCGCCGTTCTACGGATGCTATCTCGTCCGCCCGTCCTCCGCGCTGAAGTTCGCCGAGAACCCGGAGCGCGAGGACGCCCTAGAGCGCGTCATCGAGGCGGTCGGGGCGCAGGTGGTGGACTTCCCCGGCAAGACGCTGTGCTGCGGATTCCCCATCCTCACAATCAACGAAACCAACTCGCTCAAGATGGTCGCCAACCACACGATGGACGCCAAAGGCAGAGGCGCGGACGCGATGGTGACGCCCTGCCCGCTGTGCCACCTGAACTTGGACGGCTACCAGCCGCAGGCGGCGAAGTCGAACAGCCCCATGTCGCCGATAGACATGCCGATTCTGCACCTGCCGCAGCTGATCGGCTTGGCGCTGGGCATAGACCCGAAGGCGATGCGCCTGAACAACCACATAGTCTCGACCAAGACGATGCTCTCGGAGCTGGCGGTGTCGCCGTAAGGGGGCGGGCGCTTTCGGTTCGCCTTTCGAACGGCGCGAGACGCAAAGGCGCGAAGGCGCAAAGGTTCGCAGAGATTCGCGGAGGCGATGATGAGAGAGGCGCGTCCAGCCATGGAACGCGGCGATTTCCGGCGGCGGTGCGAGGCGGCGCTGGCGCATCCCGTCACGCTGGTCGCGCTGGCGCTGTTGCTGGTCAACGACATCGTCCTCAAGGCGCTGTTCCCGGGCGCTTGGGCGATGGGCAAGCTGAGCGATTTGGCTTGGGTCGTATTCGCGCCGCCGTTGCTGGCGTTCGCGCTGTCGTTCGCCGTCCCGAAAAGAAGCGCGGCGGGTCGGCGGGCGGCGCTGATAATCGCCTACGGCGGGCTTCCGCTGCTGTACGCGGCGTTCAACACATTCGCGCCGGTTCACGACGCCATAATGAACGCCCTGCTAATCGGCGCGGAGTCCGGGGCACTCGGCTCGCCGATGGACGCGACGGATTCGCTCGTAATCCCGTTCGGCCTCGCGTTGGCGATTTGGGCGCGGCGTAAAAGCGCGGAGTCGGACGGCGGCGGCGGGACGCGCTGGCGGTTGGGGTTGCTGGTGGCGGGGGTGGCGGCGTTCGCGTCGGTGGCGAGCAGCTTGCCGCCGACTGATAGAGGCATTACATCCATCGGAGTGAGCGAATTGGATGACGGGGTGATTCTCGCTACTGCATACGTTCCATATGGGTATCGGAGCGACGACGGCGGGATGAGTTGGTCAGAAAACAATGACCATTTCCCTTCGCACTTGACGGGGTGGACGGAGGAGTACGCCATAAGCGACGACGGCGTCGAGCGCGTAGGCGAAGGCGGACAGAGGGAGCTTGTGTACTCGACCGAGTATCTGCGCGCGGACGCGAACAAGTGGATGCAGGAAAACAGGACGCGAAATTTCGGCTACAGAGAATTGACGACGCGCCCCAACCAAGTCATCTATCACGCCGCCAGCGGCAATGTGGTTGTCAACATGGGAATTCAGGGCGTGGCGGTGGGAACTCCGGACGGGCGCTGGCGCAGGGTCGTCGTGGGTCCGTACTCCCCAACGGATTTTTCGTTCTCCGCCAAAATGAGCGCGTTGCGGGAATCGGGTTGGACGGTTGGGGAGATTGCGCTGGCGCTCTCGCTCTCCGCGCTGGCGACGGCGGCGGCGGTCGCGTCCGCATACGAACGCGATGAGGCGATAGGCGGCGCGTTCGCCGCGCCGACCGCGCTGGTCGGCAGTCTTGGGGCAACTCTGATAATCGCCGCGATGAGATGGACGGACGGCGGCAGCCCATTTCTCATGTTCGTCGCCGTGTTGCTATCGTGGATAACCGGAATCATAGCCGTTTCCAAATCCAATAGCGGACCTCGGCATAAATACGCTTTGCTCGCTTGCGTCTCGACGTTGACGCTTTCCGTCGCGTTGCTGTTCAGTTTCGGGATTCCCGAAAACGAATGTTGCTCTTACGTCGGCTTTGCTAAATCCGCGCTTCTGTTTGCGACTGTCGCATCCATGATTCTCCCATTCGCGTACTCATCTCGGTTCATCGCGCGGAATTGGCGCGCCTTCGGATTGGCGTTTCTGGGCATGAACGCGCTCATCATCCTGTCGTTCGCCATGTGGCTGACGCTGAATCTTAGCCTTCTCGCCGCGCAGACGGCGATTGCGATTCTGGTCGGGCTTGCGGCGGTCGTCTTGGTTCGGCATGTGAGGGGCGCGGGCGGTTGGTAGCGTGAGACGCTTTCGGGTATTGCGGAAGGCGGGGTTGGCGCGTCTGGTTGCGTCGGCGGCGCTTGTCGCGCTCGCGTTGGCGGCGGTCGGATGCGACAGTTCTTATGACTGGGGCGTATCCGCGTTCGCGGAAGCGGATGACGGCGCGGTTCTCGCTGTAACCGCCAGAGGCGGCGGCGCGGGGGCGGGCGGCGCGGGGGCGGCATGGTCGGGATCCCCCGACCCGGATGACGGCGAGTACGGATACAGCGATTACAAGAGCGTCGACGGCGGGTTGAGCTGGTCGCCGAATCCGGACAGCGCCAGAATCGACATTCAACCGTCCGAAAGCGCGGAGACGCCGCGCGGGATGTACGCGATAGGCGATTTCGGAGTCGAGCGCGTAGGCGCGAACGGACTGCGGGAAACGGTTTACTCCACCGAGCATCTGCGCGGGGACGCCAACGAGTGGCTGCAGAACCATGCGACCAGTTCGCTGGGACGCAGGATTATCGCGACGCGCCCAAGCGCCATTTTCCATCACGCCGACAGCGGCAATGTCATTGTCGCAATGGGGATTCAGGGCGCGGCGGTGGAAACGCCGGATGGGCGCTGGCGCAATGCGGCGGCGGGCGCGTACGCTCCGACGGATTTTTCGCTTCGGAGCAAGGCGCGCGCGTTTGGGGAACGGGGCTGGTTCATCGGCGCGATTGCGGCGGCGCTTTCGCTTTTCGCGCTGACAGTCGCGGCGGCGGCGTCCGCATATGAACGCGGCGGAATGAAACGCGGAACCGCCATTCACATAGGAATCATCCTCGCGATTCCGGTCGCGGCGATTCTGAGCGTTGCGTTGGCGGCGGCATTGGGCGCATCCCAAGATACAGCGGAAGATATAGCGGTTTGGGGAGTTTTGACGTACATGTTCGCCATGCTCGCCGGCGTAGCCATGTCGTGGATAATGATTATCATTGCGTCCACTTTCCAGCGCCGCAGTCCCGACCGGCATAATTCCGCCCTGGTCGGCTGCGTCTGGCCGGTGCCGCTAGTCGTCGCGTTGCTGTTCCCGCTCAGATTCGGGCTTTTCAGCGCTGACGGCTTTGGCGATTTTTATACGCTCGCGGTCATTGTCGCGGCGTTCGCGGCGCTGGTTCCCCCGCTCGCGTACTACGGGCGTTTCATCGCGCGGAATTGGCGCGCCTTCGGATTGGCGTTTCTGGGCATGAACGCGCTCATCATCCTGTCGTTCGCCATGTGGCTGACGCTGAATCTTAGCCTTCTCGCCGCGCAGATGGCGATTGCGATTCTGGTCGGGCTTGCGGCGGTCGTCTTGGCGCGGCATGCCAGGGGCGCGAGGTCGCGAATTCCCCCAACGCGGTTGACATGTCCGCGCGGCGGCTATATGATGCGGCGAAACCCGTCCGACGCGGAAGCCAATCCCCAAGCCGTCAAGGAGCATGCAGTGTCCTCGCTCTCCCGCGACCGCGCCGACACCTCGCTTTTCGGGCGCTTTCTCGCGCCGCGCGCCGAGGAGTTTTATCTGCTTTTCCGCGTCGTCTTCGCCGTTCTGGTGTTTCTGCACGGCGTCCAGAAGGCGTTTCTGCTGTGGGATTTCCCCGCCGGGGCGAATCCGAACAATCTGGGCGCGCTGGTGGACGCCGCCGGCTGGGTGGAGATTCTCGCCGCGCTGATGATTGGCTTCGGCGCTCTAACCCGCCTGGGCGCGGGGGCGCTGGCGGTGACGATGATAGTCGCCTACTTCGGAGTCCACGCCGCGCTTAGCCCCGTCTGGCCCTTGCCGCATCTCTACCCGAATCCGCCCGACGGCGAGAGCGCCTTCGTGGCGCACGGCGGGGAAGTGACCATCCTCTGGTTCATCATCGCCGGCGTCATCGGAGTCTTGGGGAGCGGCAAGTACGGAATCGAGCGCGCCTTCTTCGGGCGGGAGATTCTCTAGCCGCCGTCCGGCGGGGACGCTAGGCGGTCGTTCAGCCAGTTTCGGACGCCGTTCAGCGCGGGCGGCGACACGTAGAACACCTGCGTGTCCGCGCCGAATTGGACGCGGTGGTCTTCGCGGATGAACAGCGCGCCGCGCTCGCCTTCGCCCAAGTCGGCGGAGACGCGCTCGGCTATCGCTTCGTAGCGCGCCGACAGGGTGTCTTGGTAGCCGTTGACCGCCAGCTCCGTCACCTTGCGGCTCGCCGTTCCGACGGTCAGGACGCGCTGCCAGTCCATATGCTCGGCGACCAGCTCGGCGTCCTCGAGCGCGCGCAACTCGGCGGTGGATTGCAGCATGGCGCGGATTAGGGGATAGGCGCCCGGATTCATCGCCTCGACTTGCGCCAATCCGTCGTCGCCGTCGGCGAAAACGAATTCGTGATAAACCTTGTCGACCGCGCCGAGCGAGCGCTCGAGGTTGGCGATGGAGTCGCGGACTTCCGACCAGTAGCGCTCAAAAAGCGCCTCGCCCTCATCGTCCGCGCCGGGGGGCGCGACGCAGTTGGGCGCGAGAAACAGGCTTTTCTTGCCGGCGTAAGCGTCCGCGCGGGGGCGCTGGATTCGGGTTATGGGGGTTGTTGTCATTTCTTCATGCGTTCCTGAGTTGATGATTTTCGCGAGGGGCGCTTGTCGCCGACGCGCGCTAACTTCCCGCCCTAGTCAAACTAGGAAAGATGCCTTCCAGCGGCGCGAGGCGCTCATGCCGCGGGTCGACGCCCAATCCGAATATCTGGAGCGTGACCGCCCCCAGCAGGGCGTCGGATTCTTCGTTTCCGAACACGACGGGGCTGTGAAAGGCGAGGTCGCCTATTCGCAGATAGGCTTCCCCGACATCTCGCTCCACATGCCGACCGTCCGCGAGCGTGAATCCGAGCCGGGTTATCGGCGACACGCCAAGACCGCGCAGAAGCGAGCCTGGGAGCGTGGTGTAAGTCGCCCCCGTGTCCACCAGCGCCTTGACGCGCTCGGACGGCGCGCGCCTGCCTTCAGCAATGTCCACATCCACCCTGAACGTTCCCATGTAGTCCTCCGATGGGCGGCTTGCCGTTAGGCGTCGACCTTGTCCATCCGCACCGCGCAGACCTTATACTCCGGTATGCGCGAGTCCGGATCCAGCGCCGAGTTGGTCAGGAAGTTCGCGGCGTGTTCCTTCAGCTTGACGAAGGGGACGAACAGCTCGCCGGCGCGCTGCTTTTCGGTGTAGAGCGCGCGCCCCTCCAGATCGCCGCGCCGGGAGCGCACCCGCGCCCAAGAGCCGTCGGGGACGCCGTACTTGTCGCCGTCCGCCGGGTTCATGGCGATGGGCAGCTCCGGGGCGCGCGCCAGCAGGTTGTCCGCCCGCCGCGTTATCGTCCCGCCGTGCCAGTGGTAGAGTATCCGCCCCGTGTTCAGGATGAGCGGGAAGCGGTCGGACGGCATTTCGTCCGCCGCCGGGCCCTGCTCGAAGCCCATCATCAGCGCGCGCTGACCGCGCGGGAAGTCGTCCGCGTAGAGATAGCGCGTTCCGGGGTGGGCGGCGTCCGGGCAGGGCCACTGTATGCCGCCCTCGTTCTCAAGGCGCTCGTAGGAAATCCCCTCGATTATCGGCATGAGCGACGCCATCTCGTCGAATATCTCCGACGGATGCGCGTAGTCGAACTCGCTTTCGACTCCCAGCTCCATCTTGACGCTCATGCGGCGCGCCAGGTCGCAGATTATTTCCCAATCCGCCCGGCTTTCGCCAATCGGCTCCACCGCCTTGCGGACGCGCTGGACGCGGCGCTCGCTGTTGGTGAACGTCCCGTCCTTCTCGGCGAAAGACGCCGCCGGCAGAACGACGTCCGCCAGATCCGCCGTCTCGTGCATGAAGATGTCTTGCACGACCAGAAAGTCCAGCTTGCGGAATTCCTCATCGGCGCGGTTCAGATTCGGCTCGCTCAGCAGCGGGTTTTCGCCGACCACGTACATGGCGCGGATGCCGAAATCGCCGTCGAAGGATTGCACCATGTCGGTGATGGGCTCGCCGGGGATGCGGGGCAGGGGATTGCCGCCCCACGCCTCTTCGAACTTGGGTATGCCGGCGCGGAACGTCTGGTAGCCCGGCAGGGCGTTCGGCAGACAGCCGGAGTCGCCGCATCCCTGAACGTTGTTCTGCCCGCGCAAGGGCGACACGCCCGCGCCCGGCTTGCCGAGCTGCCCCGAAACCAGCGCCAAGTTCAGCAGCGAGTGGGCGTTCGCCGTCCCCATCGTGTGCTGCGTTATGCCCATTCCCCAAATCAGGCAGGATCCGCTGAACGGCGGCTTGGCGTAAATCCGCGCCGCCCGCGCTATGTCGTCCGCCGCCACGCCGGTGATTTTCTCGGCGTATTCAAGATCGTACTTCCGCGCTATCTCCCACCAGTCATCGTATCCGTCCGTCCGCTCGCTTACAAATTCCGAATCCGCCAGCCCCTCGTCGACAATCACTTTCGCCATCGCGTTGAGCAGGGCGACGTCCGTCCCCGGACGCGGCCTCAGCCACAGCTCGGCGTAGTCGCACATTTCGATTCTGCGCGGGTTGATGACGATGAGCTTCGCGCCGCGCTCCACCACCGCGCGCCGCATCCGGGACGCCGCCACCGGATGATTCGAGTTGGCGTCCGACCCGATGATGACCAGGCAGCCCGCCTCTTCATAATCTATGTACGAATTGGAAGTCGCGCCGCTGCCGAGCGACGAGAGCATCGCCTCGACCGAAGGCGAGTGGCAAAGCCGCGTGCAGTGGTCAATGTGGTTGCTGTCCATGACGAGGCGCGCGAACTTCTGCTGGACGTAGCCGTCTTCGTTCGTCGCCTTCGCGGACGCCAGCGTCCCGAACGATTCGCCGTGATGCTCGATGAGGCGCTCGGCGACGTAGTCCAGCGCCTCGTCCCAGCTCGCCGGCTCCAGCTCGCCGTCCCGCCCGCCGCGCCGAATCATCGGCGTCCTAATCCGGTCGGGATGGTTGACGAAGGTAAGCCCGAAACGCCCCTTGACGCAGAGCATCCCCAGCGACGACTGGTTGTCCGGGTCGTCCAAAACCTCAATGATGCGGTCTTGCGAGTCTATCTTGGTCTGGACGCCGCAGCCCACGCCGCAGTAGGGGCATGTGGTTTTGACCGTCTTGACGGCTTCCGGCGGTTGCGCCTTGACGCGGATAGCCCCCGTCGGGCAGGACGCCAGGCACGACCCGCAGGTTGTGCA
>CBDESW010000043.1:0-22552 GCA_965242675.1 Dehalococcoidia bacterium | reverse complement strand
CCCTGTTAGCCCATCAAGAGGGGATGCGTTGGCTTCAATTCAAGCCTAATTTCAAGTAGATGTCTTGGTCGCGTCTCTCTGGATTCCCGCCCCCGCTTCCGCGAGGGTGACGTTCTTTCGCGGGAATGACGGCGGGCGGTTGCAGTGGCATATCCACAGAAACCAAGCGCCAATGGCAGTCGACAAATCCCTTCCCCATTGCGCCTCTGCGTCTTTGCGCCTTTGCGTTTCCCATTTTCGCGGCGTTTTGCGATTTTCTGCCGCCATTTCGCTTCCCGCACAACCATCCCCAAATGCGCTATGATGAATCAAGTCTCACGGGGGTTCGCCATTTCATCATGGACAACGGTCAGCGAAACACGCGGAATCGCAACGGCGGCGACATGCCCGCCGACAGGTTTCGCCGCGCCCGCGGCCATTTGTGGGAGCGCGTCGGACGCGGCTTCATCGTCATCATCCCCCTGCTCATCACGTTCATCATCCTGCGCTATCTGGTGGTGCTGGTCGAGGCGGTGTTCGCGCCGTTGGTGGGCGTGATTTTGGAAGTCCCCGTCATCGGCGAAATCCCCGCCGCCGTCTTGATTGTGTGGTTCGCGGTTTTGGCGCTCGCGCTCTCGTTGCTCTATCTGCTCGGCTCGCTGGTTTCGGGCGAGAAGGGGCGCAAGCGCGTCACCGGCGCCATTAGCGGCGTCGCCGGGCGCATCCCCGTATTCGGCTCCATCTACAGCGCGGCGCGGCAGGCGACCGAAGCGCTGTCCGCCCCCAGAGAGCAGGCGTTCAGCCGCGTGATTTTCCTCGAGTGGCCCCGACCCAACGTCCACGCCATGGGGCTAGTCACCGGACGATGCGCCATCCCCGGCGACGACCGAACCATGCTCGTCGTCTATATCGCCACCGTCCCGAACCCCACTTCCGGCATGCTGGCGATAGTCCCCGAAGAGGACGCCATAGACTCCAACATGTCGGTCGAGGACGCGATGAAGATAATCTTCTCCGGCGGCATAGTCCTGCCCGACGGCATGGCGCCGGACGACCCGACGCAACTGCCGGTGGTCGGCGACTACCGCTCCCGAACGGAGGACGGCGAGGACGAGCGCCAAGCGGCGGGCTAGGCGCGAATTGGACTATTCCTCGGCGTCCCGCCGCCGTCATTCCCGCGAAGGCGGGAATCCAGAACGGAGCGACCAACTTAGCAACTGGAAACCAAGCCCGAATCGCGAGCGACAAATCCCCTCTCCCTTGATGGGAGAGGGCTAGGGCGAGGGTGCCTGCGCCGCTAGGCGCAGTCTTGCGCGGCTCGCCCGCCAACCCCCACAACCCGCGCTTACGCCCCCGCCGCGTCCGGCAACCCGCGATAATCGTGCGAAATGCCGTCCTCGCCCACAGTGACCACCCTGAAGCCGGACGGGTCTTTCCCCAGCGGATAGCCGACAGCGCCCGTCGTGACCATCAGCAGCCCGTCGTCCTCGGCGACTTGGTTTCTGTGCAGATGCCCCGCGAACACCGCAGACGCGCCGTAATCGCGCAGTATCGCCATCAGCTCCGCGCGCCGCTCGTCGGGGACGCACCAGCCGTCGCCGATTTCGTCCGCCCTTCTGTGGAACAGCGGATGATGCGTGAACATGATGATGCGCTGAGAGCCGCGCCGCCGCGCCGCGCTCAGGTCGTCCGCCAGAAACTGCTTCAGCCGCCGCCACTCGCCGGGCGCGTTGGTCGGGTCGAAGGCGAGCGAGCTGTTGATGACCGCGAAATGGCAGTCGCCATGACGGAACGAATAGTTGTCCGCGCCGAACCGCTCCCTGTACAGCGCCAGCGAATCCGGCGTCGGCGCCTCGCCCACGTCGTGGTTGCCGGACACGAAATGGAGCGGAATGTCTGGGTCGAGCGTCGCGCTCACTCTGAACAGCTCGTCCACCTGCGCTTGGCTTTCGGCGTTGTGGACCATGTCGCCGCACACCGCCACGAACGCGGGCTTGACGGCGTTCGCCGCCGCCAGCGCCGCCGTGTACAGCCGCGTTTCGTCCGCGAACCCGCTTATCGGGCGCGGCGCTTTGCGGACGTTCAGCCCGCGAGCGCGCCGCTCGGCGATTTCCTCATCGGTGTGGCGGCTCATCGCCGCGAACATGCCGAACTGCGGATCCGCCATCTGGACGAAGTGGAATGATGACATTTCTGCCCCTCCTGCTTTCTAAAATCCCAACCAAGATAGCCACCCGGAACCAAGCCCGAATCCTAACTAAAAAATCCCCTCTCCCTTGATGGGAGAGGGCTAGGTGAGGGTGTCTGCGCCGCTAGGCGCAGTCCCGCGCGGATTGCCCGCCAACCCCAAACATGCCCCTATAGCCGTCGCTGTCGCCCCCTAAAACCGCCGCTCATGCCACGCCGAAACATGCACGCGGCGATAGCCCAGCTTGCGGTAAAGCTCGCGCGCCGGCGTATTCTCCGAATCCACTTCCAACTCCACCGCGTCGACCCCGCGCTCGCTCAGATAGCGCATCCCGCTGACGACCACCGCCGTCCCAAGCCCTTTGCCGCGATAGTCCGGATGCACGCCCGTCATCGAGACGAAGCCCACGCTTCCATGTTCGTTGCGGTTTTGCAACGTCCAGTTGTAGCCGGCGGGCGTATCGCCGTCCATCACGAAAATTATCCCGTCCGGCTCGGTGTTCTTGACGCGGACGCGCGCCGACGTCTCATCGACCGTATTCGGGCAGAACCCCCAATGCTCGCCGAACGCCGCGTTTTGCAGCTCCGTCAGCGCCGCTTCATCCTCGCCCAGACGGAACGGGCGGAGCGAGAATTCGCCGCGCAGATTCAACTCCGGCAACTCGCCGCCCTCCCAGCGCATCTGCCAGTATTCCTTGACTTGCGCGAAGCCTTCCGACTCCAGCAGATTCCGCGCGCGCTCGTCGTCCGCCGCCGCCTGTATGTGCAGGACGCCCACGCCCAGCGATTCGGCTTGCGACGCGGCGTCCCGAAGCAGCCGCCTTCCGATGCCGCGCCCGCGAAACTCCGGCAGAACGCCGCCCGCCGCCACCGCGCGGCTTATGGGGATTTCCGGGAACAGCTGCCGGAATCCGGCGACCCGCCCGCCGACCGCCGCCAGCGCCAGATTCGCCTCCGGCTTGGCGGACGGATGCGCCAGCAACTGCCGCGTCAACTCCGCGTCCGCCTCTTTCGCCGTCCCCGCCGTCCCGCCTATCGCGCCGAACATATGGCGAACGGCGTCCAAATCCGCCCAACTGAACTTTCGCAACTCAACGCTGTTGTCCAAAATCTCGCTCCCATCGCGTCCGAACTGCGCCGATTGTAGCACAGCGGCGCGCCCCCGCGTTCCGCGTGGGATGACATTCGCCGCCCCGCGTCTGTAAACTTAACCGCGACGACCCGCGCGCAAGCGAAAATCAGGAGGCGCGAGAAGATCATGGACAGACCGGAAACGGCGCTGGTGGTGACGCCCCACCCGGACGACGCCGAGATAGGATGCGGCGGCACGATAGCCAAGTGGATAGCCGAGGGGACGAAAGTCTATTACGTTCTCTGCACGAACGGCGACAAAGGCACGAGCGACCCGGATTTGACATCCGCGCGCCTAGCCGAGATACGCGAGCGCGAGCAGGCGGAAGCCGCCGCCGTTCTCGGAATCGAAGAAGTGGTCTATCTGCGATACCCCGACGGCGCCCTCGAAGACACGGCGGAGTTCCGCGGCAGCCTGGTTCATGCCATCCGCCGGTTCAAGCCGGACGCCGTCTTCGCCACCGACCCGCATCGGCGCGGCTTCTACCTGCACCGCGACCACCGCATGTGCGGCATGGTGACGATGGACGCCGTCTTCCCATACGCCCGCGACCGCCTGCACTACCCGGAGCATATCGAGCGCGACGGACTGGACACCCACAAAGTGGGCGACGTCCTGTTCTGGGGAACGGAGGAGCCGGACACTTTCGTGGACATAACCGACACAATCGAGCTGAAAATCGCGTCGCTCAAGAAGCACGCCTCGCAGGTTTCTACGGACGGCGATTCGGACGTGGGCGATTTCGTCCGCGCCAACGCTCGGCGAATCGGACAGCGCGCGGACATGCCATACGCCGAATCGTTCCGCCGAATCCACATTCGCCGCTAAACGGCGGCTAGACTCGGCGAGAGCGAAGCATGTACGACCTTCACGCCCACATACTCCCCGCCGTCGACGACGGCGCGCGCGACATGGACGAGGCGCTGGCGATGTCCCGCGAGGCGGCGCGGACGGGGACGAAAATCATCCTGGCGACGCCCCACCGCCGCGACATAACCGAAAACTGGTCGGTAGCCCACATACGCCATCTTCTAGCCGACCTGAACGCCCGCGCCGCCGCGCTCGGCTTGGGAATAACCCACGCGCTCGGCATGGAAAACCACCTGGACGAAGACCTGCCCGCCGAAATAGACGCCGGGCGCGCCCTGACAATGAACGGAACGCGCTATATCCTAATCGAGCCGCCCTTCTTCGGAACGCCGGACTGGATAGAGCCGACCCTAGAGCGCGTCCAAGAGCGCGGCTTGATTCCGGTGCTGGCGCACCCGGAGCGCATAGAGGCGTTCCAGCGAGACCCCGATTTTCTGGCTAGGCTGATAAATCGCGGCATGCTCAGTCAAATAACCTCCGGCAGCGTCGTCGGAACATGGGGCGAAGAAGTGCAATCATTCGCCCGCGAGTTGCTGTCGCGCAACATGGCGCACATAATGGCGTCCGACGCACACGCGCCCGCCGGCTTGCGTTCGCCGGACATGACGGTAGGCTTGAAAGCGGCGTCCCAAATAGTGGGCGAAAACGCCGCGCGGGCGATGATAGTAGAGACGCCGCTGGCGGTTTTGGAGGGGCGCGTTGACATCCTAGACCGGATTTGACGCAATCCTTATTGTGACCATATGGGACGCGCTGATAAAGGCTATCCCCGGTGAATCCTGAACACCTGCTGGACATAGCCGACGGCCTGGCGCGAGGGTCCGGGCGGCTTGGAAGGCCGCGCCGCGCCGCCCGCGCCGCTTGTTGCGCGCGGACGATTTCCCACAAAGACTTGCGTCGCGCGGCTAACCCGTCTTTTTGACGCAGAGTCGCAAAGGCGCGGAGGAACGCAGAGGGGGATGATGGGCTTAATCGCCAGTTGCCGGCGGCGTTGGATTCGTCGACAAAACCCCCTTGCGCCTTTGCGCCAAAAAACCCCTTTGCGCCCCATGCAGATAGCCATTACAATGCCCTAATCATGCCCCGACACGCCGAACCCAACGCCAACTACGCCCTCGGCGCGGCTTTGCGCGAGATGCTGCCGTCTTACGAAGTCCGCTCCGAGAACACCCGGCAGGTCGCCGGGCGCCCCAACTTGCGCCCGGACATTCTCATCGTCGCGCGCGGGCGGGCGCCCGTCGTCGTCGAAGCCGAGTTCATGCCGGCGCGGACCGCCGAGGACGAAGCCCGCGAGCGGCTGGACTTGGAAGTCGTCGGAATCGGCGGACGGAGCATCGACGCCGCCATCGCCCTGCGCTACCCCGACGTCGTCGCGGACGCGGACGACCTCGCCGCCGCCGTCCGGAGCGCCGCGCTCTCTTACGCCGTGCTGTACGACGACGGCTCCCGATTCCCCCAATCCGGCTGGCTTGAGGGCGGCGTCGGGGATTTGTCCGATCTCATCCGGCTGGTGTCCGTGCCGCAGAAGGCGGTGGAGCAGGCGGCGGACGCGCTGGAGCGCGGCATCGAGCGCGCGGCGGACATCCTGAGCGAACTCGCCGTATTGCGCCCGTTCGCCATCGACAGAATCGTCGGCTTGCTCGGCATGGAGCGCGATGTCCAAACCTACCGCATGGCGGGCGCGATTGTCGCCAACGCGATGATATTCCACGAGCGGCTCGCCGGCGGGTTGCCGGACATCCCGCCGCTGTCCGAGATCTGCGGGGAAGACTCGCCCAACCCGAAAGGCGACGCGCTGTCCGCGTGGAACGCCATCCAGGGAATCAACTACTGGTCCATATTCGCCGTCGCGCGCGACATTCTCCACCGCCTGCCCGCCGGCGCGGCGTCCCGTCTGCTCGTCAACCTGCGCGAGACTGTGGAGTTGGTAGAGGCGTCCGGCGCGAATCAGGCGCAAGATTTGATTGGGCGCATCTTTCAGCGCCTCATCGTCGACCGCAAGTTCCTCGCCACTTTCTACACGTTGCCGGCGTCCGCGTCGTTGCTGGCGCGTCTCGCCGTCGCGCGGATGGACGTCGACTGGTCGGACGCCGACGCCGTATCCGCCCTGCGGGTGGGCGATTTCGCCTGCGGAACTGGCGCGTTGCTGTCGTCCGTCTATGAGCGGATAGCCGCCCTGCACGAACGCGGCGGCGGCGACCCGGCGGAAATCCACCCCGCCATGATGCAGGACGTCCTGTACGGATGCGACGTGATGCCGTCCGCGATTCACATCACCGGCTCCGCGTTGTCGGGCGCTCAGCCGACGGTCGGATTCGACAAATCCCGCCTGTACATCCTAGAGTACGGACGGCAGGAGGATGGCGACGTCCGCATCGGGTCGCTGGAGTTGTTGCAGTCTTCGTCAACGATGACGCTGTTCAACACGAGCGACCCGGCGATGCGGACGGGCAGCGCCGGGCAAGAAACGGCGGCGCAGGTGATAGCGGAAGTGCCGGACGACGGGTTTGACCTCGTGATCATGAACCCGCCGTTTCCCAGCAACACCAAGCATTACGAAGCCGAGCGCGGGGTGGTCAACGCCGCCTTCGCCGCGTTTCAGACATCCCCGCTCGACCAGAGCGACATGGCGAAGCGCATTAGGCGGATGGCGCGCGGAACGTGCTATCACGGCCACGCGGGGATGGCGTCCGCGTTCGCCGAGCTCGCCCACCGCAAGGCGCGGCCCGGCGGCGTAGTCGCCTTCGTGCTGCCCCTGACCGCCATAAACGGCGCGGCTTGGGCGAAATTCAGAGGTCTGATAGCCCAAAATTACGCAGACGTCGAGGTGGTCAGCATCGCCGCCAACGGCATGGACATGGCGTTCTCGTCCGACACGGGGATGGCGGAGTGCTTGATAGTCGGGCGCAAACTGGCGAACGGCGAGACGCCGGACATGCGCGCGCGTTTCGCGTCCCTGCGCCGCCGCCCCGCCGGATTCGTCGAGGCGTCCCAAATCGCCGCCATAGTATCGCAAGCCCAAGGAGTGAGGCGACTGGAAGACGGGCCGTACGGCGGCGCGCCGATTTACTGCGGCGACGGGCTGGAAGGCGAAATCCTGGACGCCCCGATCTCGTCGCATGAAAGCGGATGGGGAGCCGCCCGAATCGCGGATTGCGCCGTCGCCCAAACCGCCCACGCCCTTGCCGAAGGCAAGTTGTGGTTGCCCGGAGAGCGAAACGCCGTAAACCTGCCGATAGCGCAACTGCAAGAAGTGGGGACTTTGGGGGTTCACAATTCGTTCATAATACTCGAAACCCATGATGGCCCATTTGTGAGAATGGCGCCTAGCCCAACCGCAACATACCCGTCCCTTTGGAATCACAGCGCGAAGAATGAGAAGCGCATGGTGTGTCCTCCGGATATGTCATTGAGAGTCAAACAGGGCATGGAGGCAAGAGCCGCTGATTTGTGGGACACCGCTGGCAGAGTTCATCTGAACGTTGAATTCACGTTCGGTTCGCAACCGCTGGCTGTCGCGTTTACGGATGAGGCTTCTTTGGGCGGAAGGGTTTGGCCCAATGTGATATTCAAGGATAAGCGTCTCGAGTATGCGTTTACGATTTGGGGAAACTCCACGCTAGGGTTGATGTCTTTCTGGTGGCACTCCAACCGTTCGCAATCCAGCAAGGCGAGCATGGGCAGACAGATGGCTCAGTCTCTGCCCATCCTAGACCTCCGCGCCCTGACGGACGCCCAGCTGTCGGAAGCGGAGCGCGTATTCGAGGACTTCCGCGACGTCGAGCTGATGCCCGCCTACCAAGCGGACATCGACCCGAACCGCGCCCTGCTGGACCGCGCTCTGCTGACGGACGTTCTGGGCGTGGACGAGGGGACATATGACGCCGTGCGCCGCCTGGCGGCGAAGTGGTGCGCGGAGCCGTCCGTGCATGGGGGCAAGGGGCGGTAGGCGCGATTGGGCTTAGCGCTCCGGCGTGGATATGAACGCCGTCGCGCCGCTGGACTCGGCGTAGCGCCGGTATTCTTCGGAAATCTCCCAGCCGTACACCGCCGCCAGGACTTCCGAATCCTTGAACGCCGCTTTGAGCGCGTCTTGGCTCAGGATTGCCCTGTCCACGTCGTGGCGGTTGATTTCGCTGGAGGCTTCGATGGCGATGTAGAGGATGTCCGGCGATTCGCGCCGCCGCATCGAGGCGATGAAGTCGGTGTGAATCAGCCGGTCGTGCTGCTTGTCGGATATTTCGCCGTCGTCGTTGGCTTTTTCGAGGGCGCCGTTGAACCGGTACATGGCGTTCGTCCAGTAGTACCCTCTGAGAACCCTGATGAGTTTTATCCTGAGCGGGTATCCGCCGAGCAATCCGTAGATTTGCTTTCCGAGCATCCTTTCGACCTCGCCGCCTTTGAGTCCGAGGGTGACGGTGTGCTGTTCCAGCGTGTCGGTGTGCTGTTTCAGCGTCGACAGAATCTGGGTTTGCGTCGCCTTCATTTCGGTTTGCGACGTCGCCAGCCGCTCTACGACGGCGCTCAGCTCTTCGAGCCTGCGCGGCAACTCCAGCAGCTCGCGGGTGAGAATCCGGGCGCGAACCGCATCCAGCCACTCCGGGTTTTCGTCCATCGCCCTTATGATGTCTTCCGCGGTATGGATGATGACCGTCTCATTCCCTCCGTTCGCCCATCAGTTTACAGGATGGCGGGCGTTCGCGCCATGCTATGCGCCGCCCTTTCCGGCGTTGGGGACGCGGATTGACGCAAAGGCGCGAAGGCGCAAGGATTTTTATGAACTATCTTCGCGTCCTCGCTACATTGAGCCATTGCGCCGGAATCATCCCCGCGCCTAAAGCATAAAGCCGCCCAAGTTCGCGGAGACGCGCAGGTCGGCGGCGGTGATTTCCTGGACGTCGGCGGCGCTCCAGCCGGGGGCGGTTTCGGTTAGGATGAGGCCGTCGCGCGCCACTTCGATCACGGCGACGTCTGTGACAATCAGGCTGACGCATCGCGGGGCGGTGAGCGGGAAGTCGCAGTCGCGGACTATCTTCGGGGCGCCGCGCCTGTCGGTATGCTCCATGGCGACGATGATTCGCTTCGCGCCGGCGGCGAGGTCCATCGCGCCGCCGACGTTGCCGATGCCGCGCTGGGGGAGCATCCAGTTGGCGAGGTCGCCGCGCTCGGACACCTGCAGGGCGCCGAGAACGGCGACGTCTATGTGTCCGCCGCGTATCATGGCGAAGCCCTCGACCGAGTTGAAAAACGACATGCCGGGGTTGGGCGCGAGAAACTGTCCGCCGGCGTTTATCAGGTCGATGTCCTCCTCGCCCGGCTCCGCCATCGGCCCGTATCCCAGCACGCCGCTCTCGCTGTGGTAAACCACCGAGCGCCCCTCCGGGACGAACTGCGAGCATAGCGTGGGAATCCCGATTCCGAGATTCACCACGTCGCCGTCCCGCAGCTCGCGCGCCACGCGCATAGCCACGATTTCCCGATGCAGCCGCTCTTTGCCGTCCATGTCTTTTAGCATGTCTCCACTATTCTGTCAACGTAAATGCCGGGGGTGTGGACCGCGCCGGGGTCGATGCCGCCGAGCTGGGCTATCTCGTCCACTTCCATTATAACGATTTCGGCGGAAGTCGCCATCACGCCGTTGAAATTGCGCGAGGTTCCCCTGTACTGCGTATTGCCGAGCGCGTCCGCGCGATGCGCCCTGAGCAGGGCGAAGTCGGCGGTCAGGGCGGTTTCGAGCAGATATTCCCTGCCGCCGAACGCGCGCGTTTCCTTGCCTTCCGCCATGAGCGTGCCGACGCCTGTGGGGGTGTAGAAGGCGGGTATCCCCGCGCCGCCGGCGCGGATGCGCTCCGCCAACGTCCCCTGCGGGACGACTTCCAAATCCACCTTCCCCGCCAGATACGCGCTCTCGAACGCCGTCGGGCGGGAAGGCGAGGGCGAGACGGGGAACGACGCGATGACTTTCGCCACCTGCCCATTCTCGACCAGCGCGCCGATGTCGGTGGGCGTGTCGCCGGGGATGGTTCCGAACCCGATGACGGACGCCAGCCCGGCGGTGTTGGAGATGATGGTCAACCGCCGCGCGTCATGCTCGCGCAGGGCGCGGATGAGGTTCTGCGGCGTGCCGCCGGGGCCGGCGAAGCCGTCTATCATCAGCGTCGCGCCGTCGGGAATGTCCGCCACCGCCTCGCCGAATGTGGGGATGATTTTGTTCATGGGATTTTCGTCAAGCTCCTTCATCATCCGCGCGAGTACACGGTCGGGCAATGGCAGCCGTCCGGCGCGGCTCCGGGCGAGTAGCGGTCTAGGGCGGCGAGCAGTTGTTGGGATGTGTCCAACGCCAGGCGCATGAGCTCCGCCGAGTCTATCGATCTGTTTCTGAAGCGGAGCGGCGGCGCGAGGTGGTAATCCGCCTCTATGCGAATCAGAATCATGCTGCCCAGCAACTCGCCGACGGCTTCCCCATCGTCGCGCCCGGACTCCATGTATCTGTTCCTGAGTTGCGTGTGCCTGCCGTTGACGCTGAGAGGGCGCGCGCCCGGATTTTCGCGGAAGTAGCGGCAACAGGCTTCGTGGTGAAGCCCGTAGTACAGTCGGCCCACGACGGCGCGGCGCAACGATTCGACTGCGGCCCTCTCCGAGAGGGCTACGCCCAGCCGGTAGAAATCAAGCGGTCTCATAGTTTTATGGGCAGGTACATGAAGGTTATCCGGTGGATGTAGTCCTTTCGCTGCTCGTCCGACCAGTCTTTCCTCCACTCAGCCACTCTTAGCCGGATTGCGCGTTGCATTTCGACTATCTCATCCCAACCCGCATCCACGTCGAGGGTCAGGTCGAGCGTCTCGATGTCGTATTCTATGCGCGGCGTGTAGATGGTGACGCAGGCGGACTTCAGCCGCCCGTCGTCCATTTCCAGCGCCGTTTGGTAGATGAATTCGATGACGGCGTCCCTGAACGGCGTCCGCAGGCGGTCGGTGTCAGGATAGTAGTAGAGGGCGGGGACGCCCTCCCGATTGGGTTCGGCGTCCGCTTGCGGCGGCGCGGCGTAGGGAATGTCCGCCACCGCCTCGGCGAAGGTTGGGATGGTTTTGTTCATGGCGTTGGGCAGTCTCCTTTTATCCTATCGAGTACGCGGTCGGGCATCGGCAACCGTCTGGCGCTTCTCCGGGGGAGTAGCGGTCTAGGGCGGCGAGCAGTTGTTGGGATACGTCCAGCGCCAGACGCATGAGCTCCTCCGAGTCTATCGACCTGTTTTCGAATCGGAGCGGCGGCGCGAGTTGGTAATCCGCCTCTATGCGCAACAGAATCATGCGTCTCAGCAACTCGCCAACGGTTTTCCCATCGTCATGGGCGGACTGCAGGTATCTGTTCCTGAGCTGCGTGTGCCTGCCGTTGACGCTGAGGGGGCGCGCGCCCGGATTTTCGCGGAAGTAGCGGCAACAGGCTTCGTGGTGAAGCCCGTAGTACAGCCGGCCCACGACGGCGCGGCGCAACGATTCGACTGATGCGCCCTCCGAGAGGGCTACGCCCAGCCGGTAGAAGTCAAGCGGTCTCATATTTTTGAGGGCGTGTACATGAAGCTTATTCGGTGGATGTAGTCTTTTCGCTGCTCGTCCGACCAGTCTTTCCCCCACTCATCCAACCTGCGCAAGGTTGCGCGCAGCATCTCAACGGCGTCATCCCAGTTCGCATCCACCAAGAAAATCAGGTCGAGAGTCTCGACGTCGTACTCGATGCTCGGCGTATAGACATAGACGTAGGCGGACTCCAGCCGCCCGTCGTCCATTTCCAGCGCCGTTTGGTAGATGAATTCGATGACGGCGTCCCTAAACGGCGTCCGCAACCGGGCGGCGTCGGGGTAGTAGTAGAGGGCGGGGACGCCCTCCCGCTTGGGTTCGGCGTCCGCTTGCGCGGCGGGCGCGATGGTTTTCGTTTGGGTTGTCATGCTGTCGGCGCTCCCATGCGAAACGCGGCGGCTAGCCGGCGGCGATTCGCTGAATCAAGTCTCGTGCGAAGTCCATTAGGTAGCCCCACTCGTCTTCGTTATTGGCGCACCAGTAGAGGTCGTCGTGGTCTGTGGTTACGGTTAGCGTGGCGTTTAGCGTGTCATGCAAGCCTATAACCCTGCCCGGATGGAGGTTCACCGCGCCTATGGCGCTCAGAGATTTGACCGCCAGTTTCTTCTTGGGGTTTGACGAACCCAGCGCGTTCACATAGAGGTTCACCAGCGCCTCGTCGCAGATTGCGGCGACCTCGCACGCGACGTTGTAACTGTAAGAGGACGAGACGTCCCCCTCTACTCTAATGTAGAAGCTCTGTATTTTCATGTCCTCGGTCGTCGCCTCGAACAGTTCCCAGTACGGGGCGAACGACTGCGAGAATTGGGTTTCGCCGTCGCCCAAGATGTCTTTGACCTTGCGCTTGAGTACGCCGGTCCTGTCCGTATCGCTCATGTCGCGCCTCCTAATTCGCCAGTTATGGGTTGCGCTATAATCATGCCACGCCGCCGCTCCGTTTTCAACCGCCGGGGGCGAAGGCTACCAGCAGGGTTAGGTCTTCCGTTATCGAGTGGAAGCGGTGGGGGACGCCGGCGGGGACGTGTATCACCGCGCCGCGCTCCACCGGGAAGTCTTGGTCGGCTATGCTGATTCGGGCGCGTCCGCCGAGCGCGTAGTACATTTCGTCCTGCGCGTGGGGGCGTTGCGGGTCGTCCGTTCCCGCCGCCAGCTCGTAAACGCCCAGACGCATGGCGGGGACGTTCAGGAATTCGCGGTACAGCGCGCCGGATTCTCGGCGGCTTTTCAGCAGGTCGTCCATTTGGAACATGGTCATCGGCGGGCTTCTCCGAGAATCTGGTTTCGGCTTGGCGCGACTGGCAAGCGCCGCGCACGGAAACATGATAGTCTATGCGGAGCGTTTTTAGTAGGAGGGGGTTATCATGCGCGCCGCCGTTTACAAGGGCAGCCAGCAGTTCGCAATCGAAGAGATGCCGGATCCGGTTCCCGGAGCGGGTCAGGTGGTGATAGACGTCGGCTGCTGCGCCATCTGCGGGACGGACGTCCATCATTTCATGTACGACATCGCGCCGGCGGGGACGGTGATGGGGCATGAGTACTCCGGCGTCGTGAGCGCGGTCGGGGACGGCGTTTCGCGCTGGCGCGTGGGCGACCGCGTGGTCGGCGGCGGCGGGGAGTCGCCCCCCGGACGCGCCCCCGTTCGCGGCGAGCGGACGAATTACCGGCTAGACAGCGCCGCCGCTCCCACAAGCCGCGTCCGCGCCTACGCCGAGAAAGTGTTGCTGGAAGAGTGGGAGCCGGTCGCCATCCCCGAAGGCGTCTCGGACGAAGAAGCCGCCATGTGCGAGCCTTGCGCCGTCGCCGTCCGCGCCGTTCGGCTGTCGCAGCTGAAGCTCGGCGATTCGGCGGTCGTCTTGGGCGCGGGGCCCATCGGTCTGCTGACGATGCAAGTCGCGCGGGCGGCGGGCGCGAGCCGCGTAATTGTCTCCGAACCCGCGCCGGCGAGGGCGGACGCGGCGCGCAAACTCGGCGCGGACGCCGTAATCAACCCGCTTGAGGAAGACGCCGAGTCGTGCGTCGTGGAGCTGACTGACGGCGTCGGCCCCGACGTCGCGTTCGAATGCGCCGCCGCGAAGGGGACGCTCGACCAGGCGCTCAACATGGTTCGGCGCGGCGGGCAGGTCGTCCTCGTGGCTATCGTCTGGGAGCGGACGCCGGTCTTGCCGCCCGACTGGATGGCGCGAGAAGTCAAACTGCAGACTTCGTTCGGAACCCAGCCGCAAGATTGGCGCATCGCGCTCGATCTGATACGCTCCGGCAAAGTGACGATGGAGCCGCTGGTGTCAGAAGCGAGCTATCTGCCGCTGGACGACATTCAGGGCGCGTTCGAGGCGCTCTGCAACCCGTCCAACCAAGTTCAGATGGTCGTGCGGCACCGCTAGAAAGGCGGCGCGAAGGGGGAATAATCCGAATGGCGAACGACGAGATTTTGGGCTTCTCGCCCAACCAGTTCGGCGGGGTCGTGGTGGACGCGGACGCTCTGCCGTCCGACCCCGCCGAGTTCGGGCGGCGTCTGGCGGCGTCTTTGGACGCTTGGCGCGCGGACGGCTACAAGGTCGTCTGGCTGGACATTCCGCTGGCGCTCGCGGCGCTGGTTCCGGCGGCGGCGCGCGCGGGTTTCGAGTATCATCACGCCAAAGACGGCGCGGACGGCGGCGCGCTGATGACTTTTCGGCTGGAGAAGGGCGCCTACATCCCGCCGTTCGCCACGCATTACATCGGCGCGGGCGCGGCGGTCCTAAACGAGCGCGGCGAGATTCTGGTCGTGTCGGAGCGCTACCGCATGGGCGGCGGGCGAGGTCCGGGCTACAAGCTGCCGGGCGGCGCGCTGCTTCCCGGCGAGCATCTGGCGGCGGCGGCGGAGCGCGAAGTGCTGGAGGAAACCGGCGTCCGCGCGCGCTTCGAAGCCCTCGCCTGCTTCCGGCACTGGCACGGATACCGATACGGCAAGTCCGACATCTATTTCGTCTGCCGCCTCTCGGCGCTGTCCACCGAAATCACCATGCAGGAAGAGGAAATAGCGGAGTGCCTCTGGATGCCGGTGGATGATTTCCTGTCGCCGGAATCCGGCATACACATATTCAACCAAACCATAGTCCGTGCCGCCCTGGAGCATCCCGGAATGGCGCCGGCGCGCATCGCCGGATACGACGACCATGAGCGGTTTGAGTTCTTCATGCCCGCGCGATAGAGCGCCGACAAAGGCATGCCAACCGAAAACAGGCGAGAATGGCAGCCAATGAATCCCCTCTCACTTGATGGGCTTACAGGGGTATGTTTGACGGATTTAGGCGCGGATTGGACTTTCTACGCGCCGCCCCCGTCATTCCCGCGAAGGCGGGAATCCAGAGTCGACCAACCACGATAGCCACCCGAAATCAACCTTGAATCCCAACCGACAAATCCCCCTCCCTTGATGGGAGAGGGCTAGGGCGAGGGCGGCGCGCGGACTGCCCCGCAAGCGAAAAGAGAGACCAAAGGAGCGAGAATAAAATGACTTCCCTAAAGGACAAAATAGTTCGCGGCGACATCGTTCTCGGCGTCGCCGTTCCGATAGACGCGACCAAATCGCGCATGGAGGACATACTCGGCAAGGACGACTACGACTTCATCCACGCCGATTCCCAGCATGGGGCTTACAGCGAGGAGCGGCTCGTCCGCTACTGCGAGACGGCGAAAGAGGTGGGCGTCCCCGTCCAGTTCCGCATCAAGCACCCGCGCCACGCCTATCTGGTGGGCAACGTCTTGGACTTGGGCCCGCTCGCCATCGAGGTGCCGCTGGTCGAGGACGAGGCGACTGTGGACGAAGCCATCAACTGGTTCTACTATCCGCAGGTCGCCAAGCGCAGCTGGGGCGGCGCGGCGCGGTACGGCATAGAAGGGCGCGAAGGCAGGCTCGAATACGCCGAATGGTGGAACGCGAACGGCATCCTGTCCATCCAAATGGAAACCCTGCGGGCGGTCACGAACGCGCGCCAACTGGCGAAGCCGGGGATAACCTGCCTGACGTGGGGCCCCGCCGACCTGAGCTACGACATAGAGGCGCATCCGCATCACCCGCTTCAGACTGTGGACGACTGCGTCCGCCACGCGCTGGCGCAACTGGAGGGGACGGGCGTCCGCATCAGCTTCCGCAATTACGATTACAGGCTGCGCGACCACTACCGCGAGATGGGCGTGACGGTGTTCATGGAAAGCCCCAAGCCGTAGCGAGGAAGGCGGCGCGAAAAATCGGGCGCGGCGGCGGTTCGCGCGGAAATCCCGCCAAACCGCCGTCCGCCCGACGCTGTGGATTTCGCACTGAATGATACGGCGTATCACGCTTTGCGATTGATTGTTAACCATACGGTAACTGATTGTTAACTTAGCGTTAAACAAAATAGCGTAAAGTAGTGTAAATCCCACTTTTAGGAGTACGTGAAGACATGAGAGAAATAGTTACGGCACGGAGCGCTCTGCGCGAGCACTCTGTGCTTTTCAAGTCCTGCGCCCGCTGCAGCGGAGATCGCCAGATCCGGCGCGACTTCGAAGGCTTCTACATCGCCTGCCTCGCCTGCGGGTTCGTGACCTACCCCGAGGTCCACACTGAAGAAGTCGCCAGACTGCTGGAGTGGAAGAGCGCTTCCTAGCCCGGTCCAACATCCCCGCCGACCGGCTCCTCAAAACAACCGCCAGACACGCCGTCCCGCGTTCGCCCGCGCTTCTTCGCAAGCGCCAAGCGCAGGATTGCGCGCTCTGGCGTGTTTTCGTTTAGACCGCTCCGACGCCCCGACGCGAGCCTATTTCGGGAGAGCAATCGAGACGCCGCGCCTACCGCCCCTTCCCCCCATGCACGGACGGCTCCGCGCACCACTTGGCGGCTAGGCGGCGGACGGCGTCATACGTCCCTTCGTCCATCCCCAGAACGTCCATCAGCAGAGCGCGGTCCAGCAGGGCGCGGTTCGGGTCGATGTCCGCTTGGTAGGCGGGCATCAGCTCAATGTCGCGGAAGTCATCGAATACGCGCTCCGCTTCCGACAACTGGGCGTCCGTGAGGGCGCGGAGGTCTAGGATGGGCAGGCTTTCGGCGGTGCGGATTGTGATTCTCGCTTTGCTGGATTGCTGGCGGTTGGAGTACCACCAGTATGAGAGAAGTCCGAGCGTGGAGTTCGCCCAGATCGCGAAGGCGTATTCAAAGCGAGGGTCGTCGAAAATCACGTTGGGCCACGAAGGTCCGCCTGCGGATGGCTGTTCCGTGATGGCAACCGTTAGAGGTTGCGAGCTGAATGTGAATTCACGGTTCAGATGAACGCGGCTCGTGGAATCCCATATCTCGGCGGCTCTGTCTTCCATTCCTATTTTGACGCGCATTTGGGAATCCGGTTCGCAGACGATGCGCGTCTCTTTCTTGGCGCTATGATTCCAAAGCGCGGGATACGTCGCCGTCGGACTTGCCGGCTCTCTCGTGAACGGCCCCTTATGGGCGGTGCTGATGAAAAATTGGGAATCCAAGCCGCGCTTGCCGACGTCTTGCAACTGCGTTATCGGCAACTCTATGGCGTTTCGCTCTCCGGGAAGCCACAGTTTGCCTTCGGCAAGGGCGTGGGCGGTTTGGGCTATGGCGCAATCCGCGATTCGGGCGGCTCCCCATCCGGTTTCATGCGCCGAGATTGGGGCGTCAATAATTTCGCCTTCCAACTCGTCGCCGCAGTAGATAGGTGCGCCGCCGTAGGGTCCGTCCTCCAGTCGCCGGACTTCTTCGGATTGAGATATTATGGCGGCGATTTGGGACGCCTCGACGAATCCGGCGGGGCGGCGGCGCAAGGACGCGAACCGCGCCCGCATGTCCGGCGTCTCGCCGTTCGCCAGCTTGCGCCCGACTATCAGACATTCCGCCATGCCGGTGTCGGACGAGAACGACATGTCCATGCCGTTGGCGGCGATGCTGACCACCTCGACGTCTGCGTAATTTTGGGCTATCAGACCTCTGAATTTCGCCCAAGACGAGCCGTTTATGGCGGTGAGCGGCAACACGAAGGCGACTATGCCGCCGGGCCGCGCCTTGCGGTGGGCGAGCTCGGCGAACGCGGACGCCATCCCCGCATGAAAGTGATAGCACGTTCCGCGAGTCATCCGCGTCATCCGCTTCGACATGTCGCTCTGGTCGCGCGGAGACGTCTGAAACGCGGCGAAGGCGGCGTTGACAACCCCGCTTTCGGCTTCGTAATGCTTGGTGTTGCTCTTAAACGGCGGGTTCATAATCACAAGGTCAAACCCGTCGTCCGGCACGTCGGCTATTATCTGCGCCGCGGTTTCTTGCCCCGCGCTGCCCGTCCGCAACGCCGGGTCGCTGGTGTTGAACAGCGTCATCGTCGCGGACGACCGGAGCAGATCCAGCGACCCGATGCGGACGTCGCCATCATCCTGGCGTCCATACGCTAGGATGTACAGGCGCGATTTGTCGAATCCGACCGTCGGCTGAGCGCCCGAAAGCGCGGAGCTGGTGATGTGTATGGCGGACGGCATCACGTCGCATCCGTACAGCACGTCCTGCATCATGGCGGGGTGAATCGCCGCCGGGTCGCCGCCGCCGCGTTCGTGCAGGGAGGCGATTCGCTCATATACGGACGACAGCAGCGCCCCCGTCCCGCAGGCGAAATCGCCCACGCGCAGGGCGGATACGGCGGCGGCGTCCGACCAGTCGACGCCCAGCCGCGCGACGGCGAGACGCGCCAGCAACGACGCCGACGCCGGCAACGTGTAGAAAGTGGCGAGGAACTTGCGGTCGACGATGAGGCGCTGAAAGATGCGCCCGGTCAAATCCTGCGCCTGATTCGCGCCGGAGGATTCCACCCGCTCCACCGTCTCGCGCAGATTCGACAGCAACTGGGCGGCTTCGGCGGGCGGAAGGCGGTTGAGAATGTCGCGCGCGATGGCGAAAATCGGCCAGTAGTTGACCCTGAGAATGGCGCTCCACGCAGACAGCATGTCGCCCTTCGGGTTGCGCGCGTCTTCCCCGCAGAGCATGGACAGGTAGGCGACGCCGGGCGGCCCGCCGGCGGCGGCGAGGCGCTCGTGGAATATCATCGCGTTGGCGACAATCGCGCCCGCCATGCGGTAAGTCTGGACGTCGCGCTCCATGCCGAGTAGCCAGGCGATGTCCGTTATGGCGTCCGCGCGCGCCTCGCCGAGCGCGCTCAGTATGGACGCCGCGCGCTCGATGCCGCGCTCCAGCGCGTCCGCCGCCTCTTCCACCGCCTTCTGCGGCACGGACACCAGTCGGATGAGGTCGGACAAATCGCCGACTCCGCCCTCAAGCCAGCCGGATTGGGGGAATCGGGAGCCGTCGTCGTAAAGAACGGCGTAAGAGAGCGCGGCGTTGCGAACGGCGGCGGCGAGGTCGTCGGCGTCCGCGACTGCGTCCGGGTATCGCAGGGCGATGGCGGCGTCGATGCTCCGTCCGCCGACGCCGGCCACTTCCAGCCCCAGCCGCTCGCGCGCTTCGTCTTCGGCGGCGCGCGCCGGCATGAACTCGGCTTCCACGACGACGGGCGACCGCCCGCGCGCGACGATGAGAATGTCCGGGCGCAAATTGGGGCGCCCGGCAATCTGCCGCGTGTTCTCGGAGCGGACTTCGTAAGACGGCAGCATCTCGCGCAAAGCCGCGCCTAGGGCGTCGTTCGCGCTGGGTTCGGCGTGTCGGGGCATGGCTAATCGCCGCCGTTCGCCGCGCGGTGGGCTTCGGCAATGGCGCGGTTGAGCAACTTCTCAGCCATCCGAACGCTGCCGACGCCTTCGGCTTTCGCCAAGTCCGCGAGTTTGGAAATGTTCGCGCGCTCGACGTGAACCGACAGAAACGCTTCCACCGACAGTTTAACGGGCAATTCATCCACCGGCACGAGTTCGGAGTTGTACTCGGTGATGGCGTGGGTGTCCCAGTATCTTCGCAATTCCTCAATGTCGTCGGTGTCCGGGGATTGCGAGTCGTCTTCGATTAGCTCGATTTCTTCGTAGGTGTAGGGTTCGAGCTCTTCGGTTTGGATGCTGCTAGTGACCATGCCCATTCTCCTATTTGGGGGTTTTCGGGCTATCGCCGCCTTCTTACTCGCCGGCGCTCTCGGTGGTTGGACGGCCTGGCGGTGACTATGTGCCACTGCCGCCAATCATCGCGCTCCAAGACGACCGTTAGATAGCGTCCGGAGTCCGACATGCCAACCAGCATGTAGCGGTTGCCGACAACTCGCCAAAGTTCCGTATAGTTTGCGATTGATTCCAGGGCTTCATCCAAAGTCACGCCGTGCCGCGCGAGGTGGTCATCGGTTTGGTCGTTCCAAAACACATTCAATCGCGGCGGCATGATGCGTTGACTCTTTCACTATCGGGCGAGGCGCGTTTCGTTCAGTATATCCATTTCGGCGGGCGGCGGGAAGGGGTTATTTTGACGCAAAGGCGCAAAGGCGCGGGAGGGGGCGCGGAGATACTATTTGTTAACGCAAGGGCGCGATGGGGCAAAAAGGCGCAAGGGGTTTTGTTGAATCCAACGGCGGCGATTGGCGATTAAGCCCATCATATCCCACTCCGCGTTTCTCCGCGCCTTCGCGCCTCTGCGTCAAAAGCCGCCGGCGATTACGTTCTGTGAAACTCGCGCTCCAGCTGCCCCGCGCTCATGTGTATCATCGTGGGGCGTCCGTGGGGGCAGGCGTGGGGTTGGGCGCAGGATTCCAGTTGGCGCGCCAGCTCTTGCATCTCGTCCTCGCTCAGGGTTTTGCCGGCGCGGACGGCGGCGTGGCAGGCTATCGAGGCGGCGGCGCGGTCTTCCCAACTTCCGATTTCGCCGCCCGTCTCCATCAGGTCGAGGACGTCCAGCAGCGTCCGCGACTGGTCGGAGCCGGCGAGGGCGGACGGGACGGCGCGCACTATCACGGCGTCCCCCCCGAACGGCTCCAAGACGAACCCCAAGCCGACCAGAACGGCGGCGCGCTCGGCTATCGTCTCCGTCTGGGCGGCGTCCAGCTCCACCACGACCGGCTCCAGCAGGCTTTGGGCGTCCGGCTCACCCCGCGCGGCGCGGGCTTGGACGCACTCGTACAAGACGCGCTCGTGGGCGGCGTGCTGGTCTATCAGATACATGCCGTCGGGGCCCTCCGCCACTATGTAGGTGTTGCCCACCTGCCCCAACACGCGCAGGATTGACAGGGCGTCTTTCGGCGTGGGCGCGGTCGGAATCTCGGCGGGATGCGGCAGGTTGGGGTCTATCATCGCCGACCGCGCGCCGCCCACCGCGTTCGCGTTCGCGCCCTGAAACGGACGCGAGGGCCAAAAGGCGGACGGGGACGATGGCGACGGCGTCCCCCCGCCGGCGTCGGTCGATGGCGCGACGACGCTCGTCCCCCGCGCTGACACTTCCGGCATCGGCGCATGGAGCGTCAGCGTCCGGCGGACGGCGCGCTGGACGGCGCCGAATACGCGGCTTTCGCGCTTGAAGCGGATTTCCGCCTTCGACGGATGCGTGTTGACGTCAACCTCTTCATACGGAACGGACACGTTCAAGACCGCGACCGGATAGCGCCTATCCGCCATGAATCCGTGATACGCCTGCTCGATGGCGTAGGACAGCGACCTGTTGTGAACCCAGCGGCGGTTGGCGAACAGGCTTATGTAGCGGCGGTTCGCCCTGTCCATCGCGGGCGGCGAGATTAGCCCCCAGACCGCCGGGTCGTTGCCATCGTCCGCGTTTTCGGGGGAGAGTTCAAGCATCGCTTCGGCGACGCGCGCGCCGTGTACGGCGGCGACGGCGTCGCGCAAATCGCCGTTGCCGGGGCTTGACAGCCCGCGCCCGCGCTCGGCGGCGAACTCGAAGGCGACTTCGGGATACGCCATCGCGTAGTGCGAAATGACCATCTGCACATGCGTCCGCTCGGCGTTGGCGGAGCGCAGAAACTTGCGCCGCGCGGGGAAGTTGCGGAACAAATGGCGCGCGATGACGGTCGTCCCGGCGGGCGCGCCGTCGGGGCCCGCCGACAGAACCTCGCCGTCCGACAGCTCGATGCGGAATCCCTCGCCGCTGTCGCGCGTCCGCGTCCGCATCTCGACGCGCGAGACGGCGGCGACGCTGGGAAGCGCCTCGCCGCGAAAGCCGAGCGTGCCGATGGAATCGAGATCGGCGGCGGCGCTCAGCTTGCTGGTGGCGAATCGCCGGAAGGCGAGCTCGACCTGCTCCGGCGGAATCCCGGAGCCGTTGTCGGTGACGCGGATATACTCCACGCCGCCGCCGCGCAACTCGACGGCGACCCGCGTCGCGCCGGCGTCCAGGGCGTTCTCGACCAATTCCTTGACCGCCGAGGACGGGCGCTCGATGACCTCGCCGGCGGCGATTCTGCCGGACACGGCGGGCGCGAGAAGGCGAATGGGCATGCCGCGCTGTCCCCCTATTCCGGACGCCGCGCCGTCGCCGCCCGGTAGCCGACCATGTCGGAGCGCCCGGCGGCGACGAAGTCTTGGATGATGGCGTAGATGCGCTCCATCTCGTCGTCATCCTGCGAACGGAAGAAGTACGGGCGCGCCAAGACGCCGCCGAAGGTGTCCACGATTTCGGGGTAGTCGTCAATGACGAAATCGGGCCAGTGCGGGACGCCGAGCGATTCCAAGCCGTTCACGAAGTCGTAAATCGGCTTTTTGTAGATGCCGGAAATCAGGTCTTGGAGCTCGTGCCGCTCCATCTCGGCGGTCCGCAGCCCGACGCCCGACCAGATGTAGAGCGCGTGGCCGTCGGCGACGAGGCGCTCGAAAGTGCGGCGCGTGCCGGGGCGCAGGCTGCCGTCCATGGAGA
>CBDESW010000042.1:0-6634 GCA_965242675.1 Dehalococcoidia bacterium | reverse complement strand
CGCCAATCCGCAATGGTCAGGGTTATATTCGACTCCCTATTGACCGAACGAAGACAGTAGCGCAATTCAATGGCGATTTGGAAATGCTCGTCAAGTGGAGAAGTTCGCTTTGCGACTGGTTGCTTATCCAACCTGGTTTGTTGGCGAACGCGGGAATCGACATAGACTTCGTGCGAAACTTCCTGACAATCCGCCCCGCCAATTGGGAGTACTCAGACCCAGCGATTCTCGTTCACATGCGTAGAGACATAGATAGCTTCTCCCTAGGAGAGGAAGACGACGACCTTCCATGGTGAACGCAATGCGCGATGCCCCACCCCCAAACTGCCGCAAGCTCGGCCACGCTTGGGTCGAGGACGCCCCCGCTCGCGAAATTCTCACCCGCGCGTCCGGGTTCATGGACGCTTACGACTATACGCTAAACCCGTATGGCGGATGCGCGTTTGGTTGCGCGTACTGCTACGCCGCCTTCTTCAGCCGCGACGCCGAGTCCCGCGACAATTGGGGGCGCTGGGTCAAAGTCAAGGAGAACGGAGCGGAGCTTCTGGCGCGCCGTCTGCGGCGCAAGCCCGATTTTCTCGACGGCAAGCTCATCTACATGAGCAGCGTCACCGACCCGTATCAGCCCATCGAGCGCGAAATCGGGCTGACTCGGAACCTGCTCAACCTCATGGCGGGCGACGTTCCCCGCGAAGATGATGGGCAGATGCCCCTGCTCGGCGGCGGCGCGGGCGCGGATTCCGGCGGCGGGGGGCGTCCAAGCCCCAAGCCGAAGTTGGTAATCCAGACGCGCAGCCCCGACGTCGTGCGCGACTGCGATTTGTTTCGCCGAATCGAGCGCAACGGCGGGCGCGTCCAGGTCAACATGACCGTCACCACCGACGACGAGGACGTTCGGCGCGCCTTCGAGCCTTACTGCCCGTCCAACTCCGTCCGTCTGCGCGCGATTGGCGAAGTGAAGGCAGCGGGGGTGGACGCCTGCGTCACCATGACGCCCCTGTTGCTGGCGCGCGACCCGGACGCTTTCGCCGACGAGCTTCTGGCTACCGGCGTCGAGAAGTTCATCATCCAGCCGTTCCATTTCCAGCGCGGCAAATTCGTGGCGTCCACCCGCGATTTGGCGTTCCAAATCATGGCGGAAAAGCTGGGGACGGACATCGATTCGTTCCGAGATGAATACATGCGTCGCTACCAAGACGCCCTCGCCGTCCTGCGCGACAGGCTGCCGAGTTTGGGCGAGGGCAAAGACGGCTTCGCGCCGCCGTTCTGACGGGGGGGGGGGGGCGCGAAATGCCGGAGACCCCGCGCGCAAAGCCGCGCTTGCGCGCGGCTCACCCTCACCCTAGCCCTCTCCCATCAAGGGAGAGGGGATTTGTTGGTCACTATTTGGGCTTGGTTTCGGGTGGCTATCTTGTCCCCGCTTTCGCGAGGATGACGTTGTTGGGCGAATCTGGATTCCCGCCTTCGCGGGAATGACGGGGTGGAACAAGCAGAGGGGATATATTGGTTGCGGTTCGGGCTTGGTTTCGGGTGGCTGGCTTGTCCCCGCTTTCGCGAGGATGACGTTGTTGGGCGAATCTGGATTCCCGCCCCCCGCTTCCGCGAGGGTGACGTTCTTTCGCGGGAATGACGGGGTGGACTATCCTTATGTCATCCCGCCTCCTCTAGCCCGCCCAGCCCCAGCTCCGCCCGCGCTTCGTTCGGCGTCATTACGCCGGATTTTACGTAGATGGCGATTCGGCGCGCTTTTTCGGATTCGGATTCGCGCAGCGCCTCTATTTGGGACGTGTCGAACTCCGCGACCAGATGCGGGTCGCCGAACATGGGGAGCAGGCGCTCGTTCAGCGTTTCCTCGAACATTCGCAGCTCCGGCACTACGCAAGTCTCCCAGAACATGCGGCGGGCGGTTTCTATGTTGGAGTATGTCGCGCGCTCCAAGTCGTGCAGCAGCGGTTTGGGGACGTTGAAGGCGCGCGCGACGTCTTCGACCGTCCATCGCAGGGCGCTCAGGTACTCCATTTCTTTGGGGCTGAAGCCGGTTTGGACGGGTCGGACGCCGCCGTTGAGTATCATCGGGCGGCGGCGGTTGGACGGGCCGCGCAGGCGCTGGTCCCATTTGGCGTAGAACTCGGCGGCTTCGTCGTCGGTGGGCGATTCGGTGGTTTCCAGAAACAGCCCCGGCGAGCTGTCGTTCGCCAGCCCCGCGCGGTTGCCCATCAGGGCGTCGCGCCCCATGTCCACCGACAGGCGCGCGGGGGCGAGCGGGGACAAGCCGGCGTATTCGTCCATCGGGTTGAAGTAGCGCATGCGGACGACCTCATCGGCGGCGAAGGCGACCGATTCGCCGGACGCGCCGGAGTAAACGTAGCCCGCTATGTAGTCGCTCTTGTCGGGAATCAGGCGCACGCGGTCGGGGCGCAGGGGCCAGAGCTCATACGGCGCGCCGAGCGCGTCGCGCTCCACCGACCAGTACGCCGTCCCCCACAGGTTCAGGTAGGTTTCGGTGGCGCGCCACAGGTCGCCGCCCGTCCAGTGGGGGTTGGGGCGGTCAAGCAGCTTCCGCGCCGGGTGGTCGGGCGGGACGGCTTCGCGTCCGTTGCGGAGCGAGCGGATTTTGAGCGGCGCCCGCGCCACCGAGTCGGCGCGCAGGCGCACGGCGGCGTAAACGGGGGCGGACGCCGCGAAATAGCCGGCGTAGTTGGGCGGCGTCCAGCCGTCCGCGGAGCCGTTCGCCAGCCCGTCCGTCCATCCGAGCGCGTCGGCGCGTTCGAGGGCGGAGCCGCCGCCCGGCTTCATCCGCGCGGCGGGGCTGGCGCGCTCGCGGCGGGCGAGCGGCAGGGCGGATTTTATCGCGGTCATCAGGTTAGCCATTGGCGTTCTCCTCTTTCGCGTTCGCGTTCTCTTTCGCGTCTTTCTCGGCGAGCCGCTTCAAGACCGACAGCGGCAGGGCGGCGACGTGACGCCGTCCGTGACGGCGGTCGGCGATTACCAACTTGCCGTCGCGCAGCTCCGCCATCTTTTCCTTGCCGCAGTCGTCGCAGTAGATGGCGACGGCGGGGGTTGGGGTTGTCATTTTGCTGTCTCCGTGTTTCGGCGGATGCGCGTTTTTGTCAGAATCAGGATTTGCGGGATTGAAGGGGATATGTTTGTGGCTGGCAAAACTGCGCCTGGGGGGCGCAGGCACCCTCACCCTAGCCCTCTCCCATCAAGGGAGAGGGGATACGTTGGCTGGGATTGGTTGGGATTGGTTGCTAGTGGCTATCCTGGTTGGGCGACTCTGGATTCCCGCCTTCGCGGGAATGACGGGGGCGGAATTCGCGAGCGGCGGCGCGATAATTGTCCGTTCGGGAATATCGCCGCCGTCCCGCCGTCACACCCACAGTTTCAGTCCGGAGCGCTCTATCAGCAGTTCGCTCACCGCCCAAACCAGCGCGTCCGCTCGGTCGGGGGATACGCCCGATTCCGGCTCCCACGCGCACATTTGGTCCTCCAGTTGCGGGAATATGCCGACGTGGTGGACTTTGCCGCGTTCGTATAGGGCGGCGACGGGTTCGGCTCTGGCGTATTTCCCCCGGCTCGCCCTGACTTGCTTGAATGGGACGGGGGCGCCGTCCGCCGCCACTTTGAGGGTGTGTCGGACTAGGTCGCCGCCGTTGTTCACTTCGGCGATGACGCGGTCGGCGCGGCGCTCTTCGAACAGCGCGATGGCTCGGCGCGCCCAGCCGTCCGGCGACATGCGCCCGGAGCCGTCCGCCAGCACATAGGCGTCCCCGTCCGCGTCCCGCCCGGCGGCGATGATTCCCGTTTCGTCGCTGCCCGCGCCGGCGGTTACGGCGGGGTCGACGGCGACGACGATTCTCTGCAAATCGGGCGCGGCTTTTCTTCGGGCGCTTTCTATCCACTCGCGCCGCCACAGCGCGCCTTCCGCCTCGTCGAGCATCTCGGCGTAGATTTCCTGCCTGCCTGTGGCGGAGCCTTCGTATCGGCGCTCGATTTGGTCGAGGAATCCGGCGGCTAGGAAGGCGCGGTTTTCGTAGGTGGAGCCGCGGGTGACGCGGACATCCCCGCGCGCGAGCAGCTCGCGCAGAATCTCTATCGGCTTGGGCGTCGTGGTCACGACGCATTGCGGGTTTTTGCCCAATCGCAAGCCGAACATGAGGTTGTCCCAAGTCTGGCGCGGGTACTGCCAGGACGCCAACTCGTCGCACCAGGCGGCGTCGAACTGCGGTCCGCGCAGCTGGTCGGGTTCGTGTCCGGAGAAGGCGAGGGCGAACGCGCCGTTGCGCCATGTGAGGCGGCGCTTGGACGGCTCGTATTTCGGGCGGTTCCACGGCGGGCAGACGCTGAGGATGCCGGAGTCGCCTTCTATCATCACGTCGCGGACATCCGCCGGCGTTCTCGCCACTAGGGCGATTCTGCCGGCGCGCCCGGATTCTACCTGCCAGCGCGCCCACTCGGCGCCCGTGCGGGTTTTGCCGAATCCGCGTCCCGCCATGAGCAGCCATACGGACCAGTCGCCGCTCGGCGGCAGCTGGTTGTCGCGCGCCCAGAGGGGCCACTGGTAGAGCGCGCGCTCCGCGACATCGCCGCTCGCGCCCATCAGCCCGGCGAGCGCCCGGCGGCGCGCGGACAGCGGCAGCAGCGCCAACTCCGGCGGATAGCTCATCATCATCGCCCCGCCGCCGGCGGACGGCGCGCGGCGCGGCGTCTCGGTTTGGGTTTCCACAGTGGTTATCACGCTTCGCTCCTTTCGGCGTCCGCGGCTAGCGCGGCGGCTATCATCTCGCGCAGTTTGTCGGCGGCGTATTCGGTTCGTCCGCTCTCGGCGTCCTCCGCGTTGGGCGCGGACGGGGACGCCGCCGGCGGGGGTCTGCCCCAGGCGCGGTCCATCAGCTCTTTCGCCGCCGACAGTTGGTCCGCCGCCCGCGCGCCTTCCACGCGCCCGTACATGAAATCGACCATGCGGGCGACGATTTCGCGTCCGCCGTCGGTCTGGCTGAAGATGAGGTCGGGAAGGGACGGCGCGGCGGGGGCGTCTTGAATTTCGTCTGATTCGGTCATTTCGCTGTCTCCTTATAAGAATATATGTTCGGTTTCAAGCATGATAGCGCATGCGGGGCGGGGTTGTAAAGGGCGGTTTTCGGAAGGGGGGCGGGAAAATCTCGAAACTGCGGGGCGTCCGCGCGAGACTGCGCTGGCGGCGCAGGCACCCTCAACCTAGCCTTCTCCCATCAAGGGAGAAGGGATACGTTGGCTTCAGTTCAAGCCTGATTCCGAGTGGCTATCATGTCCCCGCCTTCGCGAGGATGACGTTGTTGGGCGACTCTGGATTCCCGCCTTCGCGGGAATGACGGGGGCGGCGCGGCGGAAGTGGCGAAAATCGTCCAATCCGCGCTAAATCCGCTAGACATACCCTCGTAAGCCCATCAAGGAGAAGGGATGGGTTGGCTTCAATTCAAGCATGATTTCGATAAACATGCCCTTGCAAGGGCGCAGATGGGGATGACGCTGTTGAAGTTCGCGCTTCGTTTTCGTTCGGGCGCCGTTAGGGGGCGGAATTTTCCGAAAATTGCCCTTGCAAGTCGTTCGCAAAACGTTCATCATAGCGTGGAATTTAGCGGGGAGGTCGCATCCGAATGAACCCGGTGTCTCTTTTCGATATGGAAGCGATGGCCGAGCAGGTCATGCCGCATCACAAGTGGACGTTCGTTGACGCGGGGGGCGGCGGACGAAATCACCGTCCGGCGCAACCGCGCGGCGTTCGACGAAATCACGGTCAACCCCAGATTCCTGGTGGATGTCGGCAACCGCGACTCCTCCGTGGAGGTGCTGGGGGAGAAGATAGACTTTCCGGTGATGATAGCCCCGGCGGGCAGTCAGCGGGACGTCCATCCGGACGGCGAGCGCGCGACCGCCGCCGCCGCCGGCAGCCTGGGGACGCTCTACGCCCTGCCCACCGGCTCCGGCTACTCCATCGAGGAAGTCGCCGAAGTCGCCGGGGGACCGCTCTGGTTCCAACTCTACCACTTCGACGACGAAGTCACCGAGCTGCTGGTCACGCGCGCCAAAGCCGCCGGCTACAAGGCGATCTGCCTCACGGTGGACACCCCAAGCCCAAGCCCGAAAGAGCGCGACGTCCGCAACGCCCACGTCCCCACGCCGGGCATGTACTGGGGAAGCCTGCGGCGTCCGGTCGACCGAACCGACCTCATCGAGCGGCGCGCGGTGGGCATCCCCGACATGGCGGACTGGGCGCCGCCGCAGTTCACCGGGCTGACTTGGGAGCGCCTGGACTGGCTGCGGAGCCTCACGGGGCTGCCGCTGGTCATCAAGGGCGTCCGAACGCTTGAGGACGCCGCGGCTTGCGCCGAGTACGGCGCGGACGCCATCGTGGTGTCCAACCACGGCGGACGCCAACTCGACTGCACCCGCGCCAGCATCGAGACGCTGCCGGAAATCGCGGACGCCGTGGGCGACCGGCTGGAGGTCTATCTGGATTCCGGCGTCCGGCGCGGCATGGACGCGCTCAAGGCGATAGCGCTGGGCGCGCGCGGGGTGTTCGTGGGCAGGCCGCTCTTCTGGGGCTTGGCGAACGGCGGACAAGCGGGCGTGGAGCGGATGCTGGACATCATGC
>CBDESW010000041.1:0-100197 GCA_965242675.1 Dehalococcoidia bacterium | reverse complement strand
GGGGCGGAAACGGGCGAGAGGCGGCTTGCCGTCCCCGCCTTCGCTGGGGATGGCGGGGGTTTGGTTGGGCGGCGTCCTCAGTCGTCCGCGGCGGCGGTTTCGGTTGCCGGGGGTTCCATGATTCCGTGCAGGTCGGCGCTGGTGAGCGCCTCGAGCAGGTCGGACACGGTGACGTCCTTGTTGGCGTGGTGGCGCAACGGCAGGTCGGGGTTGACGCTGTACACGTTTCGCCTGCCCTCTTTGCGCTTGGAGATGTAGCCTTCGCGCTCGAGGTCGGAGATGATTTTGTGGGTGGTGCGCTCGGTGACGCGGATGAATTCCGCGATCTCGCGCGCGGTGCTGGTCGGCTTTCGGTAGATGTAGCTCAGCACCAAGCCGTGGTTGGTGATGAAGGTCCATGGTCGTTGGGAAGAAGAAGTCAAGTTCGCTGGGCCTCCATGATGGGAGTGTTGGAATGTTAACATAACTGATTCGGTTGCGGCTAGTGGGGAGATTTCGCTATCGGGGGCTGCGCCGGGCGGCGCGGATGTCTTTATACTAGCCTTTTATGGGCGGGTTGGCAAGTTTGGGGTTTGTATAACGCCTTCATCCTAGCCCTTCTCCCATCAAGGGAGAGGGGATTCATCGCTCGCGATTCGGGCTTGGTTTCCAGTCGCCAAGTTGGTCGCTCCACTCTGGATTCCCGCCCCCCGCTTCCGCAAGGGTGACGTTCTTTCGCGGGAATGACGGGGCGGAAACGGGGCGATGGGATTTATCGCTCGCGATTCGGGGTTGGTTTCCAGTTGCCGAGTTGGTCGCTCCACTCTGGATTCCCGCCTTCGCGGGAATGAAGGGGCGGAAACGGGGCGATGGGATTTGCCGTTGGGATTCGGGGTTGGTTTTCGGGCGGCTGGCTTGTCCCCGCCTTCGCGAGGATGACGTTGTTGGGCGATTCTGGATTCCCGCCCCCCGCTTCCGCGAGGGTGACGTTCTTTCGCGGGAATGACGGGGCGGAAGGAGGGAATGGCGGCGCGGCGGTCGCTCTTTCGGAGTCGCGCGTCGATGCGGTCTAGTCGGCGGCGGCTAGGGTTTGGGCTAGTTGGATTAGGGTTCGGACGGGTACGCCGGTGGAGCCCTTGGGGTTGATTCCGGCGTCTCGCGTCGTTCGGGTCGTGGCGGCGATGTCCAGGTGCGCCCATTGGGTTTCGCCGGCGAATTCGCCGATTACCATGGCTCCGATGGTCGCGCCGGCGCCGGCGCCGCCGATGTTGTTGATGTCGGCGATGTCGCTTTTGTACAGGCGCTTGTAGGAATCGTCGGCGGGCAGGCGCCACATGCGCTCGCCGACGGCTTCGCCGGCGGCGATTACGCTTTCGACCCATTGGGAGTCGTTTCCGAAGGCGCCGGTGGCGACGTCCGCCGAGCGCGATTCTCACCGCGCCGGTTAGGGTGGCGACGTCCACTAGGCGCGTCAAGCCGTTTTGGACGGCGTAGCAGAGGGCGTCCGCTAGAACCAGCCTGCCTTCGGCGTCGGTGTTGCCGATTTCGATGGTTTTGCCGTTCATGGCGCGGACGACGTCGCCGGGGCGCTGGGCGCGGCGCCCCGGCATGTTCTCGGTGGCGGGGACGATTGCCCAGACGTTGATTTTGGGGGCGAGGGCGGCTATCGCCTTCATCGCGCCGATGACGCAAGCGCCGCCGGACATGTCGCTCTTCATGGTCAACATGCCGGAGGCGGATTTGATGTCCAGCCCGCCGCTGTCGAAAGTAATCCCCTTCCCTATCAGGGCGAGGTTGTTGGCGGGGTTGTCGGGGTCGCCGTCGTAGCGCAGGACGATGAGTTTGGGCGGCTCTTCCGTCCCCTGCGCGACGCCGGCGAAGGCGCCCATGCCCATGCTTTCGATGTCGGCGCGGTCGAACACCGCGAGGCTCGCGGCGTCGTTTTCGGAGGCGATTTCGAGGGCGATTTCCGCCATGCGGGTAGGCGTCATGTGGTTGGCGGGTTCGTTGCCCATGTCGCGGGCGAGGTTGACGGCGTTGGCGACGGCGGTTCCGTCGGCGACGCCGCGCTCGATTTCGGGGATGCGCGCGGGGTCGTACTCCACGATTGCGACGGCTTCGAGCGGTTCGGGCTTGGGGTCGGACTTGTGCTTGTCGAAGGAGTACGCGCCGAGCAGGACGCCTTCGGCGGCGGCGCGGGCGCATTGATAGACGTCCAAGCCGCCGATGCCGGCGCCGTGCAGGACGGTGGAGAATCGGCGGACGCGCTTGCCTCGCAGGAAGCGGGCGGTTTCGGCGTGGACTTGGCGGGCGGCGTTGGCGTCGAACTTCTCGGATTCGCCCAATCCGGCGACGACGGCGCGCTTGGCGGGCGTCTTGCCGAGCGTGTAGATGAGGGCGAGGTCTCCCCTTCCCCCCCGGACGTCGCCTTCGGCGATGAGGTCGGTTACGGCGCCGTCGAGCGCGGCGTCCATCGCGCCGGTCGAGCCGCTGGGGTGGGTCACGCCCTCGAATAGGTTGACGACGACCGCCGCGTCCTCGCGCCGGGCGATGTCGCCTTGGACGACTTGTATGTTCATGTAAAGGCTACCTCCCGAATAGTGGCGAGTTTAGGTTATAGGAAGATAATTGGAAAAGTCTATGCCTATGGGAAGGGGGACGCGGAGGGGCGCATGGGGGATTGGGAGCGCGTAGGGGGAATGAAATCTGTCGGTTTGCGGTGCGCGCATCCTATATTCCGCGCGGCGCGGGGCGCTATAATGGGCGGGCGCGTACGAGCGGGGTTTCTTCTTGGGCGCGCGGATACGGCGAACGGCGACAGAGTTTTCGGCGGGGGTTCCAGAGATGGCTCGGATGCGGACGGATAGAGAGCGGGAGTTGGTCAGGCGCGCGCGGGCGGTTTTGCCGGGGGGCAGCCTGGGGAACGTCGGCTACGACCTGGCGATAGCGCGCGGGGCGGGCAGCCGCGTCTGGGACGCGAGCGGCAATGAGTATGTGGACTACCTGCTGGGCTCCGGCCCGATGATAGCGGGACACAGCCACCCGGAGGTCTTGGACGCCGTCCGCGAGCAGCTCGACAAGGGGACGACGTTCTTCGCCAACAACGAGCATGCCATCGCGCTGGCGGAGGAAATCGCGTCCGCCGTGCCGTGCGCCGAGAAGGTTCGGTTCAGCTCCACCGGGAGCGAGGCGACGCTGTACGCGATGCGGGCGGCGCGGGCGTATCGCGGCAGGGACAAGATACTGAAGTTCGAGGGCGGCTTTCATGGGATGAACGATTACGCCCTGATGAGCATGGGGCCTTCCGCGCCCGCCGAGTTCCCGCGCCCGGTTCCGGATTCCGCCGGCATACCGCGCTCGGTTCAGGACGAAGTCCTGATAGCGCCGTTCAACGACCTGGAGACGACGCGGCGCATCGTGGAAGAATATCACGACGAGCTGGGCGGGGTCATCGCGGAGCCGTTTCAGCGTCTCATCCCGCCGGCGCCGGGCTTTTTGGAGGGGCTGCGCGAGCTGACGGCGGAGTTCGGCGTTCCGCTGATTTTCGATGAGGTGGTGACGGGGTTCCGGTTCGCCTACGGCGGCGCGCAGGAATACTACGGGGTGACGCCGGACATCTGCACGCTGGGCAAGGCGGTGGCTGGGGGCTTTCCGCTGACGGCGGTGGCGGGGCGCGAGGACGTCATGGCGCATTTCGACGCGGAGTCGGTCGCGCCGGAGGGGTTCATGCCGCAGATAGGGACGCTGAGCGGCAACCCGGTGGCGGCGGTCGCCGGGCTGAAGACGCTGGAGATTCTGCGCCGCCCCGGCACTTACGCGGGGATGCGCGCGACGGGGGGGCGCCTGCGGACGGAGCTTCAGCGGATGCTGGACGAGGCGGAGATTCCGGCGCGCGTGACGGGGGAGGACGTGCTGTTCGACGTGTTCTTCACCGAGAATGAGATAACGGACTACCGCTCTACCCTGTCGGCGGACGGGGCGATGATGAGCGCGTTCAACGCGGGGGTTCTGGAGCGGGGGGTGTTCAAGGGGGCGTCGAAGTTCTACATATCCGCCGTCCACACGGATGAGGACGCGGAGCGGACGCTGGAGGCGTTCGCCGGGGCGATAGAGGATATGAAGTGATGGGCTGGGGCGAAACGGACGGAGCGAGCGGAGCGGGGGGCGCGGAGTGTGGCAATATCCACGCCGTCCATGTTCGGCGGGCTGTTTTGCGCCCGCGCCCGCGCAATGGGGGCGGGATTTTGCCGTTGGCAGAGTAGCGGGGCGAATGTGGGAATCCCACCATCAGGGCGGATTCAGTAATTACAATTCACAAATTCTATGCGCTATGAAATAAATTTCCTTAGAAATTGCTGAAAAATAGCCTAAAACTCACTTGACAGCGCGTCCGGCGGCGCTTAACATAATTGCGTGGGTTGTGGAGGGATTCAGCCCGCCGCGCTTCGTCTTTATCCAACGGAAAAGGCGAAAGCCAAGCCATGAAACACGCTTCCATGGTCGGATTCGTTTGGGAAACCCTTTCCGCTTAGCCTTAGACGGGGGCGCTTCGCCCGAATTCCGTCTGGGAGCTCCTGAAAGCGGAAACGGCGGCGCGCCTTGCGGGGGCTTCTTCTTCGGACGCTCCCCTTCCCCGTTCGTTGCGAACGGCGGTCGCGCGCGCCCCTCTCGGCGGAGAGAGTCGGCGGCGTCTCCCCCATGTCCGCGCTTGAAATCATCACTTCTCGCTCACGGACTGGAGACGAAACAAAATGAGAAACGTCGGCAACATCGTAATCTCGCGGTTAATCGACGGATCCTACATGGTGGACGGCGGGCCCGTGTTCGGGCAGACGCCTAAGAGCCTGTGGGAGACGTTCATCAAAGCGGACCGGCGCAACCGGGTTCGGCTGGGGCTGAACGCGTTGCTGGTGCAGACGCCGGACGCGAATCTGCTGATAGACACGGGCGCCGGCGGCAAGCGCCTGACGGAGCTGCGGGCGGACTACAACCTGAACGGCAACAGGCTGATCAGGGAGCTGAAGCGGCTCGGCTTGACGGCGAAGGACATCAACATCGTGCTGCTGAGCAACCTGCACTTCGACCACGCCGGGGGCTGCACGAAGCTCGACCGGGCGGGGGCCGCCATCCCCACCTTCCCCAAAGCCAAGTACATGATGCAGCGGGGGGCTTGGGAAGCGGCAATGTCGCACAACGAGCGGTACACGGACGCCTTCGACGCGGACGACTACGAGCCGCTGGAGGACAACGAGCAGGTGGAATTCCTGGACGGCGCGGCGGAGATAATCCCCGGCGTCCGAGTGGAGCCGATGGAGGGGCCGTCGCAGGGCAACCAGATCGTTTACTTGACGTTCGGCAGCGAGCGGATAGTGTACACGGGGGACCTGATTCCGACTGCGTACCATCTCACGCCGCATCTGATACAGGCGGACGCGGAGTTTCCGAACGACACGCTGGTTCAGAAGCGGGATCTGGTGGACATGGCGATGCGGGACGGGTGGATGACGGTCTTCGGACATGGCAACGACTGCTTCGCGGGCTACGTTCAGCAGAAGAACGGCGACCCGTATCTGGTGCCGGTGGGCATCTAAGGGCGGCGGGGGGAGGCGCGTCCTTCCCCCGCCTGTCCCCTGCCCTAGCCAAAGGGGTTGGGGGCGGCGCGCGGGTTGGCGAACAGCCCCGCGCGGGACTGCGCCTGACGGCGCAGGCGCCCTCGCCCTAGCCCTCTCCCATCAAGGGAGAGGGGATTTGCCGCTCGCGATTCGGGCTTGGTTTCCGGTCGCTAAGTCGGTCGCTCCACTCTGGATTCCCGCCTTCGCGGGAATGACGGGGGCGTGGCAAGGGAGAATGGATTTGCCGCTCGCGGTTCGGGCTTGGTTTCCGGTCGTCAACTTCTCGCTCCCTTCCTGGATTCCCGCCCCCCGCTTCCGCGAGGGTGACGTTCTTTCGCGGGAATGACGGGGGCGGGCGCAAGAGAGAATGGATTTGCCGCTCGCGGTTCGGGCTTGGTTTCCGGTCGCCAATTTCTCGCTCCCTTCCTGGATTCCCGCCCCCCGCTTCCGCGAGGGTGACGTTCTTTCGCGGGAATGACGGGGGCGGCGGAGCGCGGAAGCGGCGAAAAGCGTCCAATTCCGCGCATAAATCCGCCGGACATATCCCCCTTCCCCCGCCCTATTCGCCTCCGCGTTGGTTTATTCCGCGATTCTGCCCCGCATGCCGTCGCCGTCCAGGGCGGTTAGCTCTACGTTCGTGACGCGGTTCAGGGGCGGCGGGTTGGTGGCGGTTTGGGCGCGGGTTCGGAGGTAGTTGTCGGTCAAGCCCGACAGCGTCGCGGTTTTCTCGCCGCCTTCGCCTTCGGTCTGCTCGACGCGCTCCCATAGCGCGGGGCGGACGGTTCCGATTTGGCGGTTTCGGAAGCGCTCGGATAGGCGCGCGGCGGTTTCGGATAGCGTCTTGGCGCGCTCCGCCCGCGTCTTGGGGTCTATCTGGTCGGGGTAATGCGCGGCGCTGGTGCCGGGGCGCGGCGAGTATGGGAAGACGTGGACGGACGCCAGCTCCGCTTCTTCGCAGATTGCGATTGTTCGGCGGAAGTCGGCTTCGGTTTCGCCGGGGAAGCCGGCTATGGCGTCGGCGGTGATGGCGACGCCCGCGACGGCGCTTCGGATTCGGCGGACGGCGGCTAGGAAGTCGTCGGAGTCGTATCGGCGGCGCATCCGCGACAATACGGCGTCGGCTCCGCTTTGGAGCGGGACGTGGAAGTGCGGGCAGAGGCGCGGCGAGTCCGTCCAGAGCGTCAGCAGCTCGTCCGAAATGTCGCGCGGCTGGAGGGATGATACGCGGACGCGGGGGACGTCCGTGCCGTCCAGCATCGCCCTTATCAGGGTGGCGATGGTTTCGCCTTCCAGGTCGAAGCCGTAGGAGCCGAGCTGGGTTCCGGTGAGGACGATTTCTTGGCATCCGAGCGCGGCGTAGGCGTTGGCGGAGGCGATGAGTTCTTGGACGGGGACGCTGCGCTCGCGTCCGCGCACTTTGGGGACGATGCAGTAGGCGCAGACTTGGTCGCATCCTTCCTGAATCTTGATCATGGCGCGGGAGCGCAGTTTGAGGGCGGGGGCGATTGCGTCGTCTTCGCCGACGGCGCAGGCGGCGGGCGGTCCGCCGGCGTATTCGGCGCCGATTAGGGCGGCTAGGGAGCGCTTGTCGTCGTTGCCGGCGACGAGGTCGATTTCGGGCATGGCGCGGAGGTCGCCGGCGGCGCGCTGGGCGTAGCATCCGGTGACGGCGATGAAGGCGTCGGGGTTTCGGCGGCGGGCGGCGCGAACGGCCTGGCGCGCTTTGCGGTCGGCGACATGCGTCACGGTGCAGGTGTTGAGAATGTATATCTCGGCGTCCTCTTCGCGCTCGGAGACGACGGCGTATCCGGCGAGGGCGAGTTGGCGCGCGAGCGCTTGCGCGTCGGCCTGGTTCAGCTTGCAGCCGTGCGTCTCGATGCGCGCCCTGGCGAGGGGCGGGGGCGTCTCCCCTGCCCCGCCGCCGCGGAGAACGGCGGGCAGCGGCGGGTCGATGAATGTCATGTCGGCGGTTGCCATGCGTCTCTCTCGCTCTCATCGCGGCGGGCGCGGGTATGGTATATATGATAGACGATAGGCGCGCCGCCGCCGCAAGTCCGAGTTTCGCGGAGATGTGAAAGTTGACGCCATTCGAAAACGATTCGCCGCAGTTCTTCATCGCCCGGACGCGCCGCATGCTGGAGTACGCGGACGAGGCGCGGGATTTCGTTCGGCGCGCGGCGTCTTGGAGCGCGGGGGACGACGAAGCGGACGCCGCCGCCGTCTGCCGGCTGTGGGCGCTGGCGGACGAGCTGGACGCGGCGCTCTGCGAGGCGCTGGCGGCGTTCGGCGAAGCGCTGTTCGATGAGGGGTTCAAGCTGGAGACCACGCGGGGGGCGGAAGTCGACCCGGAGTCGGCGCCGGCGAGTCCGCGCGCGGTCTATATCTGCGCTTGGACGGCGACGGCGGGAAGCGGCGTCTGGGCGGGCGCGGTCTTGTCGGCGTCGGCGTCCGAGTCGTCGGAGCGGCTGGAGGTTCGGGACGGCGCGGGGGGCGTTCGGTCGCTCCCCCGCCCGCTTGGGGACGCGGCGGCGCTGGGGGACGCGCTGGGGGACGCCTTCTTTCGCGCGCTGCGGGCGGGACGGCGAAGAATCTGACGCAGAGGCGCGAAGGCGCGGAGAAGCGCAGAGGGGTTAGGGGTGGAGCGGCGGCGAAGGATATGGCGCGGAGGGGGTTGCGGGGATTGTTCGGCAAGCGCGGCGGCGATGCGATTGGCAAGCGGCGGCGGGCAACTACTATAATCAGTTCCGAGAAACCGGGACGCGCGCTCATCATCAAGGCGGTTGGGCGCCCCGCCCGCCTAGGAGTGTTGCCCCGATGATTCCCAATAGAGTGGTTGTGACCGGCGTCGGAATGACGACGCCGCTCGGTTTGGACGCGGATACGACGTGGAAGGGTCTTCTGTCCGGCGAGTCCGGCGCGGCTCCGATAACGGCGTTCGACGCGGCGGGCTACGGAACGACGTTCGCGGCGGAGGTCAAGGGCTTCGACCCGGACGCTCTGGTGGGGCGCAAGCAGGCGCGGCGCATGGATCGGTTCGTCCAGCTGGCGGCGTCCGCGACGCTGGAGGCGGTCGAGGACGCCGGGCTGAGCGTCACGGACGAAAACCGCGAGCGGGTTTCGGTGATGATAGCCAGCGGAATCGGCGGCATCATCACGCTTTCGGGGCAGATAGGGGTTCTCGACAAGCGCGGTCCGAACCGGATTTCGCCGTTTCTGGTGCCGATGATGCTTCCGGACATGGCGTCCGGGCAGGTTTCGATGCTTCTGGGGGCGAAGGGTCCGAATTACAGCTCGGTTTCGGCGTGTTCGAGCGCGGCTGACACCATCGGGCAGGCGTTCGAGGCGATACGGCGGGGGGACGTGGACGTGGCGCTCGCGGGCGGCTCGGAGGCGGCTATCTGCCCCATTGGGGTGTCCGGCTTCAACGCCTGCCACGCGCTTTCGAAGCGCAACGACGACCCGAAGCGGGCGTCGCGTCCGTTCGACGCCGAGCGCGACGGCTTCGTGCTGGGCGAAGGGGGCGCGACGCTGGTTTTGGAGTCGCTCGACAGCGCGGAGTCGCGCGGGGCGGAGCCGATGGCGGAGCTGACGGGCTACGGCTCCACGGCGGACGCGCATCACATCACGCAGCCGGCGCCGGAGGGCGAAGGGGCGGCGCGCGCCATGAAGAACGCGCTAGCGCAGGCGCGGACGCGACCGGAAGAGATAGGCTACATCAACGCGCACGGCACTTCCACGCCGCTCAACGACAAGTACGAGACGATGGCGATAAAGAGCGTTTTCGGCGAAGAGGCGTACAAAGTCCCGATAAGCTCGACCAAGTCGATGACCGGCCATCTGCTGGGCGCCAGCGGGGCGCTGGAGGCGGCGGCGACGGTCTTGGCTATCAGCAGATGGGCGATTCCGCCCACTATCAACCTCGAGACGCCGGATCCGGAGTGCGATTTGGACTACACGCCGCATCTGCCCAAGCGCGGGCGGACGCGGGCGGCGATGAGCAATTCGTTCGGCTTCGGCGGACACAACGCCTCGCTGATATTCCACGAGTTCGAGCGGTAAAGCCGCTCACGGAGAACGCCATCTTGATACCCGACAATTGGACGCTGCCGCCGGAGATTCCCGAACGCGCCGCCGCCGAGATGGGCTTGCCGCCCGCTCAGGCGCAGCTGCTCTACAATCGCGGCGCGACGACGCGCGGCGAAGCGGACGCCTTTCTAAATCCCAGCGAAGCCGACTTGCATGACCCGATGTCGCTGCCGGACATGGATTTGGCGGCGGCGCGGCTGCGGAAGGCGGTTCGGGACGGCGAAACCGTGGGGGTGTTCGGCGATTTCGACATAGACGGAATCAGCGGGACGGCGACGGCGACGCTGGGGCTGCGCGGCTTGGGCGCGGCGGCAATCCCCTATCTGCCCGACCGGGACGGCGAGGGGCATGGGCTGAACGAAGCCGCCGTCCGCTCGCTGGCGGCGCGCGGGGCGTCCGTGCTGGTCACGGTGGATTGCGGCGCGACTTCGGACGCGGAGATAGCGCTGGCGCGGTCGCTGGGGGTGGACTGCGTAATCACGGACCATCACGCCATGTTCAAGCCGCCTTCGCCGGACGCGGCGGCGATGGTGAACCCGAAGCGGCGCGATTCGTCGTATCCGCATGAGGATTTGACCGGCGCGGGGTTGGCGTACAAGCTGATGCAGGCGGTTTACGCGGGCGAGGGGCGCGACGAGCCGCGGCATCTGCTGGAGCTGGTCGCGCTCGGCACGGTGGGGGACGTCGGTCCGCTGAAGGGCGAGAACCGCTACTTTGTGAGCGAGGGCTTGCGGCGGATGAACGATACGCGCTTCGCCGGCTTGCGGGCGCTTCGGAGCGTGGCGGGTCTTGACGGGCGCGAATTGGACACGGCGGCGCTCTCTTTTCAGATAATCCCCCGCCTGAACGCCGCCGGCAGAATCGCGAATCCGGTCATGTCGCTGAATCTGCTGACTACGGACGACGAGCGGCGGGCGGGCAATCTGGCGGATGCGCTGGACGAATTGAATCGGCAGCGCAGAGATCTGACCGAGCGGGGCGTGGAGCAGGCGCGGGCGCAACTGGAGAAGCGCTGGAATGGCGCGCCGCCGCCCGGCGTCATCATGGTCGGCGACAAGAGATGGATTCCGGGCATACTTGGGTTAATCGCGTCAAGGCTGGTGGAGTCTTACGGAAAACCTGCGATTGCCGTTTCGGTTGGCTCGGAAACCAGCAGGGCGAGCGCGAGAAGCGTGGAAGGGTTCGACATAGTGTCGGCGATAGAGTCGCGGTCGGATCTGCTGATTCATTTCGGCGGACACGCCCAAGCCGCCGGTTTCGGGGCGCGGAGCGAGAATCTGCGCGAGCTGGCGGAGCATTTCGCGTCGGTGTCGGACGCGGCGTTCGCGGGTGCGGACGGGGCGGCGCTGGCGGTCGATATGCTCGCGGCGCCTTCGTTCGTGGAATCCGACCTGTTCGAGTTCACGCGGCGGATGATGCCATACGGCGCCGGATGCCCTCAGCCGCTTTTCGCGTCGGACGCGCCGCTGTCGGTGGCGGAATCGCGGACGGTGGGCGCGGACGGCAAGCATCTGCGGATGCGCCTGCGCGAAAGGGGCGGCAAGTTCTGGGACGCCATCGCCTTCGGCTTGGGCGCGCGGGCGGAAGAGGCGCGGGCGGGGGCGGAAATCGCAGTCGCCTATCACATGGAAGAGAACAGCTGGAACGACCGCGTGACGATGCAGTTGCGGACGGTGGATTTCGCGGCGGGGTGAGTTGCGGGGCTGGCGGTCGGCAAAGCGCGCCTGGGGGCGGAGGCGCTCATCGTAGATTTCTCCCAAAGGGCTTGCTGGGGCATGTTCGCGGTCGGCGGGCAATTCCGCGCGGGACTGCGCCTAGGGGCGCAGTCACCCTCACCCTAGCCCTCTCCCATCAAGGGAGAGGGGATACGTTGGCTTCAATTCAGGTTTGGTTTCGCGTGGCGGGCTTGGTCGCTCCACTCTGGATTCCCGCTTTCGCGGGAATGACGGGGGCGGACTTTGGGAGAATGGATTTATCGCTCGCGATTCGGGCTTGGTTTCTCATGGCAGTCTTGGTCGCTCCATTCTGGATTCCCGCCTTCGCGGGAATGACGGGGGCGGACTTTGGGAGAAGGGATGCGTTGGTTGGGATTCGCGCTTGGTTTCGCGTGGCGGTCTTGGTCGCTCCCTTCTGGATTCCCGCTTTCGCGGGAATGACGTGGGCGGACTTTGGGAGAGGGGATGCGTTGGTTGGGATTCGCGCTTGGTTTCGCGTGGCAGGCTTGGATACAGATTTCTGGATTCCCGCTTTCGCGGGAATGACGGGGGCGACGCGCGGAGCGGGGATTTGTCGCTCGCAGTTCGCGCTTGGTTTCCAGTTGCTAAGTCGGTCTCTCCACTCTGGATTCCCGCCTTCGCGGGAATGACGGCGGCGGGACGCGGAGCGGGGATTTGCCGTTTGCGATTCGCGCGCTTGGTTTCGCGCGGCGGACTTGGTTGCAGACATCCGGATTCCCCCCGCTTCCGCGATGGCGACGTTCTTTCGCGGGAATGGACGGGGGCGGCGAGCGTTTGGGAGAGGGGATTTGCCGCGTCCCCTCTCCCCTATCCCCTATTCTCTGGCGCGGCGGCGGCGTTCGGCTCGCGTTCCGCGTTCGGCGAAGTCGGTGGCGGCGGTTTCGAGGATTTCCGCCGTCTCGGACGCCGGGCGCGGGCGGGCTTTGATGATGAGCAACGGCACGGCGGCGATGAGCACCAGCATGGCGATGAGGTGCGCTTCCTGCATCCATCCGAACGCCCAGACGCGGTCTTCTCGGAAGAAGGTTACGCCGAAGCGCCCCAGGGCGTAGAGGGCTAGGTAGAGCGCGAACAGCATGCCGTCCGGGCGCAGCCGGTTCCGCAACTTCCAGATTAGGACTAGGGCGAGCGAGTTCCAGACCATCTCGTAGGCGATGACGGGGTGGACGGAGACGCCATCGCCGTTGACGCATTGGGCGGCGTTGGAGACGGGGCTTGTCCAGATGAAGCCGAGCGCGAAGTCCCACGCTTGGGCGCAGTGTTCGCCGTTCACGATGTCGCCGATGCGCCCGATGGTCTGCGAGATGAGCATGGCGGGGGCGGCGAGGTCGGCGATGATTCCGACGGGATGGTTTCTGATGAGGGCGTAAGCGGTTCCGCCGGCGAAGCCGCCGAGTATGCCGCCCCAAAGCCCGATGCCGCCCCCCCAGACGAAGAGGACGCGGATGGGGTCGCTCTGGTAGAGCGTCCAGTTGTCGATGACGTGGACGATGCGGGCGCCGATGATGCCGCCGATTATCGCCCAGATGGCGATGGAGTAGATGTCGTCCGGGTGGACGCCGCGCGCGGGCGCCCATCTGCCGACTAGGAAGACGGCGGCGGCGACCGCGATGAAGCTGAAGAGTCCGTGCCAGCTGAGCGTGAGCGAGCCGCCGAGCGCGGCGATGGTCGGTTCAATGGGAATTTCTATCAACGCGGCTGTTCCTATGATGCGGTTGGCGGCGGTTGGCGGTTCGGTTTCGCCCGTTTTCGCGCCTTCGCGCTAGTGGGTGTCGGTTGGTGTTTGGCGCTAAGGTTGTTTGATGCGCGGCGCGCGAGCGCCGATGATTCAAGCCCGCCGAGCGCGGGGACGACGGAGCGCGCCAAGATGATGATGCGGCAGCGAGTAGATGACTTTCTCCACTACATGACGGTCGAGCGCGGGGCGTCCGAGAACACGCTTTCGGCGTATCGGAACGACCTCGCGCAACTGGTCGAGTTCGCGGAGACGCGGGCGGGCGCCGGCGATTGGCCCGACGTGACCGAGCGGACGATGGCGGACTACGCGCTGCATCTCCGCGCACTAGGATATTCGGAAACCACGCGGGCGCGCAAGACCGCCTCCGCCAAGTCGCTGTTCGGCTTTCTGCTGATGGACGGGGCGATACAAGGCAACCCGACGGCGAACTTGTCGACGCCGCGCATGGGCAGGGCGCTGCCGTCGCCGCTGACGGAAGAAGAGGCGAACCGCCTGCTGTCCGCGCCGTCCGAGCTGGAGACGCCGGAGGCGAGGCGCGACGAGGCGATGCTGGAGCTGCTCTACGCCACCGGCATGAGGGTGAGCGAGCTGATTTCGCTGAATTTGGAGGATGTGGACTTGGACGGCGGCAGCGCGCGCTGTCTGGGCAAGGGGGGGAAGGAGCGGGTAATCCCCATACACGCCGGCGCGGTGGCGGCGCTGGAGTTCTATATAGAGGAAGCGCGGCCCGTGTTCGTCAAGCCGACGTCGTCCACCGCCCTGTTCATGAGCAGGCGCGGCTCGCGGCTGACGCGGCAGGGGTTCTGGGTGATTCTGAAGGGACACGCCAAGCGCGCCGGTTTGGACGGGCGCATCACGCCGCACACGCTGCGCCACAGCTTCGCCACGCATCTGCTGCGCGGCGGCGCTCCCCTGCGGCATGTCCAAGAGCTGCTGGGACACGCGAGCATCACGACCACGCAGATATACACGCATCTGACCAGCGAACACGTCCGCGCCGAGTACGACATGGCGCATCCGAGGGCGTGAGTTGGGGGGATGGCGGGCGGCGATGATGTGAGACGCAGAGGCGCGAAGGCGCGGAGGGGCGCAGAGGGGAATATGCGGCGCGATGGTTTCTTTTCGCATAGCTCGCCGCCCTTCCGCGGTTTTCTCTCCGGCGGCGAAAAGTTTTGAGCGCGGCGCGCCGATGTGTTAGATTTAGATGGGCGGATGCGCGGCGGCGGCGTGATGCCAAGCGCTCGACAGTTGATAAGGGCGCGGACGCGCTTAGCGGATATTCAGTCCGAGCGCCGGCGAAACCACCCAACCAAAACGCTAAAACGATGGCGAAACCGCGGTTTCGCCCAACTACGCGCCGGTCGTCCACAGGACGGGCGGCGGAATTCCGGGGGCGGTCTATCATGTCCAGCAAGAACAAGAGGATGGCTTCGCGTCAGTCGCGCATACGCGAGCGGCGGCGGAGGGGCGGCGGTCGGGCGCGGGTGACGCCGGCGATGCCGGATTCGGCGGCGGCGGGGGGCGAGATAAGGCGGTCGGCAACGGCGCGAGCGGCGGGCGAAGCGCTTTCGGTCGACGCGGCGGCGTCTTCGGGCGCGCCGGTTTCGGCGAGAGGCGGCGTCTCGGCGGCGGCGGACGTTCAGGCGGCGGCGACCGCTCGGCGGCGGGTCGCGCGGCGGGTTCCGTCGGAGCCGCTGGCGATGTACGCGCATCTCGGCTCGGAACTTCGCAGAATCGGCGCGCTCACGGCGCTGATGGCGGTGGCGCTCGCGGTCTTGACCGTGTTCATGCGGTAGCGCGGGGGGTGACGGTGACGGCTAAGGCGTTCTCGGCGGCGGGCGCTCCGGCGTTTGGCGAGCGGCTTCGCGCTCTGCCGACTGCGCCGGGGGTGTATCTGATGCGCGCGGCGGATTCGGAGGTTTTGTACGTCGGCAAGGCGGCGAACCTTCGCAACCGAGTGCCGAGTTACTTCGGCAACCCCGCCGGATTGCCGCCGAAAATCCGCCAGCTGGCGCGGCGCATCGCCGATTTCGAGTTCATCGTGACGGAATCGGAGCAAGAGGCGCTGATACTCGAAAGCAACCTCATCAAAGAGCGTCAGCCGCAGTACAACGCGCGGCTGAAGGACGACAAGTCGTATCCGTTCATCAAGATAGACGGCGATGAGGATTTTCCGCTGGTCTATCTGACGCGGCGGGTGAAAGACGACGGCGCGCGGTATTTCGGCCCGTTCGCCAGCGCGTACAGCGTCCGCAAGACGCTGGCGGTTCTCAAAAAGCTGTTCCCCTACCGTTCCTGCACCAAGGCGATAACCGGCAAGGACGACCGGGCTTGTTTGGACTATTTCATACACCGCTGCGCCGCGCCCTGCATCGGCGCGGTGGACAAGGCGGGGTACCGCGAGATAATCGAGCAGGTGGCGATGTTCCTCGAGGGGCGGGTGGGTCAGGTCGTTCGGGGCATCCGGGCGCGGATGGAAGAGGCGGCGGAAGGGTTGGAATTCGAGCGCGCGGCGGCGCTGCGGGATCAGATGTCGGCAATCGAGAAGATGCACGAGGGGCAGAAGGTACTTCATCTGTCCAACGAAAACGCGGATGTGATAGCGCTGGCGCAGAAGGGGCGGGACGCCTGGGCGGAGGTCTTTTTCATACGGCAGGGCAAGCTGGTGGGGCGCGAGAATTTTCTGATGCACCGCGCGGAAGATGACGACGAGGCGGAAGTGGCGGCGGCGTTCGTCAAGCAGTTCTACACGGCGAACCCCTATGTGCCGCGCCGGATTCTGCTTCAGCATCTGCCGGACGACTTGGAGGCGATACGGTCTTGGCTGCGGGCGAAGCGGCAAGGCGCGGTGGAGTTGCGCGTCCCCCAACGCGGCGAGAAGCGCAAGTTGGTGGAGATGGTGGCGCAGAACGCGGCGCAGGGTCTGGAGCAGCTGACCATCCGGCGCATCCACGAATCCACGAACAACGCGCGGGCGGTTGAGGAGTTGCAAGAGGCGCTGAACCTGCCCGCGCCGCCGAATCGGATAGAGTGCTACGACATATCGAACATACAGGGGACGAACGCGGTGGGCAGCATGGTGGTGTTCGAGAACGGGCGCCCGAACACGGCGCTCTACCGCCGTTTCAAGATAAAGACGGTCGGCGGGGTTGACGACTATTCGATGATGCGCGAGACGCTTTCACGGCGTTTCAAGCGGCTTTCGGAATCGCGGCGGCGCGAGACGGGGCTGGCGGAAGAGCCGGCGGCGGCGACTTCGGAAGGCGGCGAAAACGGCGGACGCGCAAAGCGGCGCGGCAAGGATTCGGGCGCGTCTTGGGGCGCGCCGCCGGATTTGGTGATAATAGACGGCGGCAAGGGGCATCTGAGCGCGGCGCTGCAGGTCTTTCTGGAGCTGGGAATCAACGACATTCCGCTGTCCAGCGTGGCGAAGCGGAACGAGGAGATATTCGTTCCGTATGAGAAAGACCCCATCATCCTGCCGCGTGATTCGCAGGGGCTGTTTCTGGTGCAACGCGCGCGGGACGAGGCGCATCGCTTCGCCATCACGTTCCACCGCGAGCGGCGCTCGAAGAAGAGCGTGAAATCCACGCTGGATTTGGTGCCGGGCATCGGTCCGAAGCGCAAGCGGATGCTGATACGGCGCTTCGGCTCGGTTGCCGGCATACGTGAGGCGACGCTGGAGGAAGTGGCCGCCGTGCCGGGGATGACGGTGACGGCGGCGCGGGCGGTTAAGGACCATTTGTAGGGGTTGGCGGGCGCGGTCGGATGGGAGCGCGGACGCCAATCGCCTTCTCGCATCAAGGGGTTGTTGGGGCGCATGTTTGCAGCTGGCGAAACTGCGCCTAGCGGCGCAGTCACCCTCACCCTAGCCCTCTCCCATCAAGGGAGAGGGGACACGTTGGCTTCAGCTTAAGCCTGATTCCTAGTGGCTATCTTGTCCCCGCTTCCGCGAGGATGACGTTGTTGGGAGATTCTGGATTCCCGCTTTCGCGGGAATGACGGGGCGGAGCGGCGAGAAGGGTTTTGTTGACTGAGATTCGGGTTTGATTCCGGATGGCTGTCTTGGTCGCGCCCTTCTGGATTCCCGCTTTCGCGGGAATGACGGCGGCGGGGGGCGGAGAAGGGATTTGCCGTTCGCGGTTCGGGCTTGGTTTACGGTCGCGGGGTTGGTCGCGCCCTTGTGGATTCCCGCTTTCGCGGGAATGACGGCGGCGGGGGGGGGGGGGCGGAGAAGGGATTTGCCGTTCGCGGTTCGGGCTTGGTCGCCTGTCGCTGGGTTGGATCGCCCTTCTCCGGATTCACTCTTTCGCCGGCGCGCGCCTGTCCCCTATCCCCTACCCGTCTTTTCCCCCGCCGTTGTCTCGGCGGGCGGCGCCGATGAGCGGGTCTAGCAGTTTGGTGAACTCCATGGGGAAGATGAATTTGGAGCTGGGGCTGCCGCCGAGCTCTTTGAGGGTGTCGAAGTATTGGAGGCTGAGGGTGTTGGGGTCGATGTTCTGGGCGACTTTGCTGATGTTTTCGAGGGCGCTGCTGAAGCCTTCGGCGCGGAGTACGGCGGCTTGGCGGTCGCCTTCGGCGGCTAGGATTTCGGATTGGCGGTGGCCCTCGGCGCGGAGTATGGCGGCTTGTTTTTCGCCTTCGGCGACGGTGACGGCGGCTTGCCGGGTGCCTTCGGCTTCGGTGACGGAGGCGCGGCGCAGGCGTTCGGCGGACATTTGGCGGTTCATGGCTTCCTGGATGTCGCGCGCCGGCTCGATTTCGCGGATTTCGACTTGGGTGACTTTGATTCCCCAGCGCTCGGTTATCTCGTCCAGTTTGGCGCGCAGCTCTTCGTTGATGCGCTCGCGCTGGGAGAGGACGTCGTCCACGTTCATCTCGCCTATGACGGCGCGGAGGGTGGTCGTGGCGATGCCCACTACGGCGCTGTAGTAGTCCACGACCTCCAGGACGGACTTCTCCGCCTGGTCTTCCATGATTCGCATGTACACCAGGAAGTCTATGTCGATGGGGGCGTTGTCGAGGGTGATGTTGGTCTGGCGGGGGATGTCCAGCACTTCCTCTCGCAGGTCCACGGGCTGGGTGTTGTGGAACGGCCAGAAGAAGACGTTTAGCCCCGGCTGCTTCATGCCCGCGTACCTGCCGAGCGTGAACAGCGCCAGCCGCTCGTACTGGCGGACGACTTTGATGTATGGGATCATATGAAAGCTCCTTCGTTTGTTGTCGTTTGTTGCCGTTTTTGGGTTTATTGCGCGTCCGCGTCTTCGTCGTCCGCCGACCTCTCGGCGTCGATGACGGACTGTCGGAACACGGTTAGGGTCAAGCCGTGTACTTCGGAGACGACGATGAATTCGTTGCGTCCGATGATTTCGCCGTCGTCCGATTCGGCGGTCCAGAGTTCGCCGGCGACTTGGACGGTGCCTCTGGGGACGAGGGGGCTGCGGACGATGCCGGTCTGTCCGATGATTTCGTCCGCTTTGGGCGGCACGCGGATTTTACGGGCTCTGCGCGAGAAATGCCATAGCCCGCCGATGCTGAGGGCGAAGAAGGCGGCGACGCCGCCGAGCGTCCAGTAGCCGACTTGGACGGCGGGGACGGCGATGCCGGGGGCGGTGGCGTAGTCTCCGAAGAGCAGGAAGCCGCCGAGCAGGAAGCAGATTAAGCCCGCCGCTCCGAAGGCGCCCCATCCCGGCGCGTGGAGTTCCGCGACGAAGAAGCCCAATCCCAGCACCAGCAACGGGAACGCGAACCAGTTCAGGGGAAGGTTGAACATGCCGAACACCGCGCCGAGAACCAGCAGCCCGCCCAGCATGCCGGCGGCGAATCCGCCGGGGGAGACGATTTCTATTACCAGCAGAACGCCGCCCGCCGCCAGCAGGATGAAGACTATCTGCGGGTTGGCGAGCCAGCGCGCCATATCTCCCATCGGGGAGAACGGCAGGGTTTGGGACGGCTGAGCGGTCATAGCGTCCGGGAGCGTCGCGCCGCCCGCGCCTATTTCCATGCCGCCCGCTTGGGCGATCAGGTCGTCGGAGTCGCGGGCGATGAGGTCAATGACGCCCAAGCGCCGCGCTTCGGCGGCGCTGTACGCCGCGGCGTCAAAAATCGTCTGTTCGAACGCGGCGGACGCGACAAGATTGCCTCCGCGCTGTTTTTCGGCTATTCCCCTTATAAAAGCGGCGGCGTCTTGGGAAGCCTTCTCTTTTAGCGTTTCGGATAGGTCGTTTCCGCTCGCGTCGACTGGAGCGGCGGCGCCGACGGTGGTTCCGGGGGACATGGCGGCGATGTGGGCGGCGGCGAGTATGAAGACGCCTGCGGACGACGCGCGGGCGCCGGTGGGGGTGACCAGGACGGCGACGGGGACGGGGGAATCGATGATCGCGCCGGCGATTTCGCGGGCGGAGTCGAGGCGTCCGCCGGGGGTGTCGAGTTCGATGATGAGAAGCGCCGCGCCTTGCGCGTCGGCGCGGGCTATCCAGCGCGTCACTTGGTCCTTCGCGAGCGAGTCTATGGGGGACGCCAGGCGCGAGACCAGCGCCGCGCCGGCACCGTCGTCCGCCGACTGCGCGGCGACGCTCCCGGCGAACGCCGCGCCGACGCAGAGCGCGACGGCGATTCCGATGATGATGCGTCTAGCGGTTGCCAACTTCGCCATTTCGCGTTTCAGCGCCTCCACACGCGCGGTTTGGCGGGCGCGCCCGCCGGTTTTTGGTTCGTTGCGCCCTATTATAGTCTAAATCGGGCGGCGCTTGCTGAAGTGGGTTGGGGGAATGGGCGGCAAGACTGCGCCTGGGGGCGCAGGTGCCCTCATCCGAGCCTTCCCCCATCAAGGGAGAATGGATTTGCCGCTCGCGATTCGGGCTTTGTTTCCAGTCGCTAAGTTGGTCGCTCCACTCTGGATTCCCGCCTTCGCGGGAATGACGGGGCGGTGCGCGCGGAACGTCCAATCCGCGCCTAATTCCTCCGAACATGCCCCGCAAGCCCCATCATGGGAGAGGGGACACGTTGGCTTCAATTCAAGCCTGATTCCTAGTGGCTATCATGGTTGGCAAACTCTGGATTCCCGCCTTCGCGGGAATGACGGGGGCGGCGCGCGCGGAAGTGGCGAAGAACGTCCAATCCGCGCCTAAATCCCCCGAACATGCCCCTGCAAGCCCATCACAAGAGAAGGGATTTGTTGGCGGTTTCCGCTTGAAAGAAGCGCGTTGCTGTAGCGATTTATGATGTTTTAGCGTTTTGATTAGCTGTTTTAGGCGCATAAGCGCCGCTGGCGGACGGCGTTGCGTTTTCGGGGTTTTGAGGGGAATCGGGTTTAGTCGCCGCCGGCTATTTCGCAACCCATCGCCGAGAAGAAATCGGGGTCGACGCAGGCGATGGGGATTTGGAGTTCAAGGGCGGTGGCGGCGACGATGGCGCTGGCGATGAGCGCGGGGTCGTCGGGGTCGATGTCTCTGGCGATTGCGCCGGCGCGGCGGGCGATGGCGAAGTTCAGCTCGATTGGGGCGAGCGTGGCGAGAAGGGCGGCGAGTTGGATTTCGGCGCGGCGGTCGGGGGCTTTTTGGACGAGTTCGGCGACGGAAGAGGCGCAGAGCGAGGCGCGGACTTCGCCGCCGGCGACGCGCTGGATCCACGCCGCGCCCTGCCCGCCCGTCCACAGGGATTCGGCGACGGCGGTGTCGAGCAGGACGTTGGGCTTTGGGTCGGTCGGGGTTGTCATGCTGGCTTCTCCTGATTGGGGTTCGCGGGTCGTTAGGTTTCTCTCGCGGGCAAGGAATGGGAAACGCGAAGGCGCGAAGGGCGCAGTGGATTTTTCGTATGTCTCATGCCCTTTTGCGAATTCCGATGACGCTCTTTCGCTGGGATGGCGGCGCGGCGCTTATCGCTGCGCGATTAGGCGGCGGCGGTCCGTCTTTCCGAATGTCGCAAGCCCGCCCTGCCCTAGCTGCTGTCGCCTTCCCCGTCGGGTTTTAGGGCTTCTTGGAGGATTTCGGCGGCTTCCTCGTCGGTGAGCTCTATCGGGGAGCCGATGGGCTGGCGGCTTTGCATGGATATGTATTCGTCGTCCCAGATGGAGCGGCGGCGCGGGGGGGGCTGGGGGTCGGCGGTCGGCGGGATGTCCGGTTCGTCGCGCAGGGCGGCTATCAGGGCGTTTTCCAGAAATTCGCGGAGCGGGACGCGGAGCTCGGCGGATTTGGCTTTGGCGTCCAGATAGACGTCTTCGCGTATTTTGGCGAACAGCTGTCGCGTGGGCTGCGGGTTCTTTTCTCTGGGCATCGGGGCCGCTCCTAAGCGATTATGTCCGAGCGTCGGGCAGTCTATTGATATATTATCAGATTGCGACATTCGGCGCAAGAGCGGAATAAACGAACAGGATGCGTTTTCGTTTCATATTTCAATATATCAAAATAATGCAATCAACGGGTTCGCGTTGTTCATAGACTGCCCTGTTGGTGTACAATACCCGCATGAAAATCGTAATCGCTCCACAGACGTTCAAGGGAAGCATATCGGCGCTGAAGGCGGCGGCGGCTATGCGCGAGGGGGTTCTTCGAGTTCTTCCGCGCGCGGAGACCGTCTTAGTTCCCGTCGCCGACGGGGGGGACGGAACGCTCGAGACGCTGGTGGACGGTTCGGGCGGCGAGGTTCGGACGTCGACCGTGACCGGTCCGCTGGGCGAGACGCGGGCGGCGGCGTGGGGCGCGATGGGCGACGGACAGACGGCGGTCATCGAGATGGCGCGGACTTCGGGGCTGGCGCTGGTGCCGTCGGAGCGTCGGAATCCCCTAACCGCCACTACTCGCGGGCTGGGCGACGCGGTTCGCGCGGCGTTGGACGCCGGGTTCCGCAGGTTCATCATCGGAATCGGCGGGAGCGCGACGAATGACGCCGGCGCGGGCATGGCGCAGGCGCTGGGGGCGCGTCTGCTCGACGCGGACGGCGGCGAGCTGCCGCCGGGCGGCGCGGCGCTGGCGAATCTCGTCCGAATCGACCTATCGGCGCTGGACGCGCGGGCGGCGGAGTCGTCGTTCCTCGTGGCTTGCGACGTGACCAATCCCCTAACAGGGCCGGAAGGGGCGTCGGCGATTTACGGGCCGCAGAAGGGGGCGACGCCGGAGATGGTGGAATCCTTGGACGTGGCGCTCGCCAACTTCGCTGAGGTCGTTCGGCGCGATTTGGGGGCGGAGGTCGAGAATCTGCAGGGCGCGGGCGCGGCGGGCGGACTCGGCGGCGGGATGGCGGCGTTCCTGAACGCGGAGCTGCGCGCGGGGGTGGACATCGTGCTGGATCAAGTGGGGTTGGACGCGAAACTCGCGGACGCGAATCTGGCGCTGACGGGCGAAGGGGCGCTTGATTATCAGACGGTCTATCACAAAGCTCCGAGCGGGGTCGCCGAGCGCGCGGGGCGTCTTGGGATTCCGACAGTCGCAATCGCGGGGACGCTGGGAGAGGGGCATGAGTTGGTGTACGAGCGCGGAATCGCGGCGGCGATTCCGATAGTGGACGGTCCGATGACGCTGGCGGAGGCGTGCGACAACGCGGCGGCGCTGATAGCGGACGCGGCGGAGCGGGCGATGCGGCTAATGACGGCGGGGGCGCGGGTCGGGTTTTAGAGCGGACGGGGAATCTCGCTTGTCGCGCTCCTCTCCCCTGCCCTGTCGCGCTTCCTGATATAAAGGGCATAAGCGCGCGAGCCGGTTTGGACGATGGCGGCGGGATGCGGGATTTCGCGTCGGCGCTTCCTTATATAAAGGGAGCCAATCCGCAAGATGCCGCGACGCTCGCGCGGCTTTGTCAGAATCAGGATTTATAGGATTGGGGGATTTTTCAGGATTTCGTTTCGCCCGGCTCGCGCTTTTCGCCATAATCGGGAAGTCCGCCCAAAGGGGATGCGTTGGATTTAGTTCGAGCCTGATTTCATGTGGCTGTCTTTGCTGGTCTCTGGATTCCCGCCTTCGCGAGAATGACGGGGAAACGAACAAGCGGGAATGACGGCGGGGGGGGGTGCGGGCTTTTGCGTCGGCGCTTCCTTATATAAAGGAATCAACCCGCAAGATGCCGCGACGCTCGCGCGAAGCCCCTCGGCTTTGTCAGAATCAGGATTTATAGGATTGGGGGATTTTCAGGATTTCGTTTCGCCCGGCTCGCGCGTTTCGCCATAATCGGGAAGTCCGCCCAAAGGGGATGCGCTGGATTTAGTTCGAGCCTGATTTCATGTGGCTGTCTTTGCTGGTCTCTGGATTCCCGCTTTCGCGGGAATGACGGGGAAACGAACAAGCGGGAATGGCTGCGGCGGGATGCGGGCTTTTGCGTCCGCGCTTCCTTATATAAAGGGAGCCGACGCCGAGCCGACATCCGCGAAAAGTCGCGCGGCTTTGTCAGAATCAGGATTTATAGGATTGGGGGATTTTCAGGATTTCGTTTCGCCCGGCTCGCGCTTTTCGCCATAATCGGGAAGTCCGCCCAAAGTGGATGCGTTGGCTTCAGTTCAAGCCTGATTCCAAGTGGCGCGCTTTCTGGATTCCCGCCTTCGCGGGAATGACGGCGGCGGAACGCGCGGGAATGACGGGGGAACGAACAAGCGGGAATGGCGGCGGCGGGATGCGGGCTTTTGCGTCCGCGCTTCCTTATATAAAGGGGGAAGTTCGTAGAAGGTCAAATCGCGCCCGCGTCCGCGCTTCCCTATATAAAGGGAGGGAGCCGTACAGCCGCCGAGTGGAATCGCGCGGGGGTTCGCCTTCCGAAACCGCCCCTACCCTATCAAGACCATGTGGACTTCGCCGGGGCCGTGGACGCCGGTGACTATTTGGTACTCGATGTCGGCGGTGCGGCTGGGGCCGGTTATGAGGTTCATGTAGCTGCCGAGCGAGTCCGCGGCGTAGTCGGCGCGGCGGAGGGTGAAGAGTTCGTCCAGGCTGGGCAGGGTCTGACCGCGACGGATTAGGGCTATGTGGACGGGCGGCAGCAAGGACGCCAAGCGGCTGATTCCCGTCTTGGGGATGATTACGCAGGTGCCGGTTTCGGCGATTGCGTAGTCGGCGCCGGTTACGCCGAAGTCGGCGGTCGCCATGACGGAGCGCAGACGGTCGCGGTCGCGTTGGCGGTCGGACGGGTCGGCGGCGGGGGCGCGGTCTAGGGCGATGGGCGTCAAGTCGACGCCGGCGGCGGCGAAGCGGTCGGCGCTCAAGGCGGCGCGAACCGCCGAGTCCAGCGAGAAGACGCCGCTTCGCGCTTCGAGGTTTCGCGCCACTTCCAGGGCGTAGTCGCCGGCGGCGCGGTCGTCGGGAACGCGGGCGACGTTCCATCCCGCCGCTTGCGCCGAGATGGCGAGGGAGTCGAAGAGGCTGTCGGCGTTGCGCGCCATCAGCTCGCGGACGCGGGCGGCTCGCTCATCCAACTCGTCGGGCGCGCCGACGGCGTCGGGCGGCGGGGACGACGGACGGTCGGGGACGGCGTCGCGTCCCAACGCTCCGCTGATTCGGGACAGGAAATCGTCTCGCGCGCTCATCGGGAATTTTCCAAATTGGCGTCGTTCTGGGAAACGGCGTCGTTCTGGGAAACGGCGTCGTTCTGGGAAACGGCGCCGTTCTGGGAAACCCCGCCGTCTTGGGACGCGACGCCGTCTTGGGCGCGGCCGTCTTCGTCCTGCAGGTCGCGCCAGAGGGAGCGGAAGGGTTTTTGGGCGCGGGGGAGCTCGCGGTGGTCAGTCCAGCCGGAAATCGGGGATGGCGGCTTGGCGGCGACGTCGGCGGCGCGGGATAGAATCCCCTGCCCCATTCGGGCGGCGATGTTGGCGGCTTGCATGGCGGCGGGGGATGAGGCGGACGCGCGCCAGCCGCGCATGGCGGCGCGCTCGGCGGGGGCGACAACGCGATGCTCCGGGTAGGTTTCGCCCTGCGTCAGCTCTTTTCGCAGATAGAGCAACATGCGCGGCAGGTCGATGCGGACGGGGCAAGCCTCTTTGCAAGCGCCGCATAGGGTGGATGCGTATGGCAAATCCTTGCCTTCGGATAGCCCGGTGAGCATTGGCGACACAATCGCGCCGATGGGGCCGGGATAAACCCATCCGTAGGCGTGTCCGCCGACTTTGCGATAGACGGGGCAGGCGTTGAGGCAGGCGCCGCAGCGCAGGCAGAGCAAGGATTCGCGCAAATCGGGGTCGGCTAGGATGCGCGAGCGTCCGTTGTCGACGATGACTAGGTGGAACTCTTCAGGCCCGTCCTCTTCCTCCGCGCGGGCGGGGCCGGTGACGGCGGTGACGTAACTGGATAGGCGCTGTCCCGTCGCGGAGCGGATGAGAAGGCGCAGGAACAATCCCAAGTCCTCGATGGAGGGGACGACCTTTTCCATGCCGGCGATGGCGATGTGGATTTTGGGCATGGAGGTGACCATGCGCCCGTTGCCTTCGTTGGTGACGAGGGCGACCGTGCCGGTTTCGGCGACCATGAAGTTGGCGCCGGAGATTCCCATGCCGGCGGCTAGGAATTTTTGGCGGAGCTGGCGGCGCGCCTCTTTGGTGAGGTCTTCGATGTCTTCGTAGCGCGGGCTGCCGAGCCGCTCGGTGAACAGGTCGGAGACTTCTTCGCGCGATTTGTGGATGGCGGGGGCGATTATGTGGAAGGGCGCGTCGCCGGCGAGCTGGACGATGTACTCGCCGAGGTCGGTTTCGACCGGCTCCATGCCCTCGGCTTCGAGGCGGTCGTTCAGCCCCATCTCTTCGGAGAGCATGGATTTGCTTTTGATTATCATGTCCACGCCGCGCTTTTGGGCGACGCGGACGACGTAATCGGATGCGGCTTGGGCGTCTTCGGCGAAGAAGACGCTGCCGCCGGCGCGCTCGACGTTGCGGGACAGCATGTCGAGGTAGTAGTCGAGGTTTTCGATGACGTGGGATTTTATCTCGCGTCCCTTGTCGCGGAGGGCGTCCCAGTCGTCGGTGGCGGCGGCGGCGGAGATGCGCGCGGAGTGGAAGCCGGAGTAAAGCCCGGCGAGGTTGCGCTGTATGCGCTCGTCGGCGATTGCGGACGCGGAGTTTTGTCGGAATTGGGCGGTTTGCGGCTTCATCGGCTGGACTCCCGCAGGTTTTGGGCGATTAGCTCGGCGATGTGGGCGGTTCGGACGGGGCTTTCGCGCCGCCGCAAGCCGCCGCGAATGTGCATGAGGCAGCTGGCGTCGCAGGCGGTCGCCAAGTCCGCGCCGCTCTCTTCGATGCGGTCTAGCTTGTCGCGGAGCATCGCGCCGGATATGTCGGGGTATTTGACGGAGAAGGTTCCGCCGAAACCGCAACAGACTTCCGCCTGCGGCAGGTCGACGCGGCGGACGGCGGGCAAGGCGTCGAGAATCGCCTTCGGCTGGGCGTCCACGCCGAGCTCGCGCTTGGCGTGGCAGGCTTCGTGAAAGGCGACGGAGACGGGTTCGGCGTCCGTCGGCTGCTCGGCGAGCGCGGCGGCGAGTTGGTCGGGGGGGAAGAATTCGGCGACGTATTCGGTGAATTCGTACACGCGGCGGGCGAGGCGGCGCGCTCTGGCGAGGTTCACGGGGTCGCCGGCGAACAACTCGGCGTAGTAGTTGCGAATCATCGCGGCGCAGGATCCGGATGGGACGACGACGGGGGCGGAGTCGTCGTACTGTCCGAGCAGGCGTCTGGCGACGTCTCTGGCTTCGTTCCAGTAGCCGGTGTTGAAGGCGGGCTGGCCGCAACAGGTCTGTTCGGGGTCGAACTCGACTTCGTCGCCGAGCGCGCGCAAGACGCGGACGGCGGCGACGCCGACTTCGGGGAAGAGCTGGTCGACGACGCAGGTGACGAACAGGCGGGCGCGGGGGGGCGGACCCTTCCTTATATAAGGAGGGCCCGGCGCGGGCGGGATGCGGGCGGCGGCGCTCGCGGGGTTCATAGGGCGAGGCCCCTGATGACGAATCCGACAAGCCACATGATGATGAACATGCCGCCGCCGGCGAATAGGCAGCCTTCGGATTCGCGCCTGGCGGGGCCGTTCAGGGCTAGGAAGACTATGAACAGCCCAATCCCGACGGCGATTAGCGTTACGGAGAGGGCGGTCACTCCGAGCGCGATTCCGATGGCGAAGCCGAGTATTCCCCAGCCTATCCAGCTGAGGTTTAGGTAGAGTTTGGATGATTGCAGTCTTTCGAGCAATGCGGGGCTCCGAGATGGGGTTGTCGTTGTCGTCCGTCAAGTTTGCCGCCAATAGGATACTACGAACGGGGGGGCGGCGGCTAGTGGCGGATCGGGATTTGACAGGGCGGCATGGGGATGGCAGAATTGGGTTGCGAATCTTTCGGCGCGGAGGGAATGGACGGCGTGGAGTACAAAGGCGATAGGGTCAAGACGACTAGGCGCGAGGCGCTTGACCATTTGGCGGATTCCTTTATGGACGCGATGCGGTCGGGCGTCACGCCGCCTTGGGCTAAGTCTTGGCGGAGCGTGCCGACGCCGCGGAGCGGGGCGAATGGGCGTCCGTATTCGGGGTTCAACCGGCTCTTTCTGGAGCTCGTCTCGGACATTCGGGATTACCAAAGCCCTTATTGGGTGACTCGGAGCTGGGTGGAGAAGCGCGGGGGACTCGTCCCCGCGCATGCGGGCGGCGTAGAGGTGATAGCGATTTTCAGGGTGGGAAGAAACCGCGAAACGGGCGAAGACTCCAACGCGCTGGCGGCGACCGGGTTCGTGGTGTACAACGTCGAGGAAATTTTCAAGGAAGTCCCCCGATGGGAGCCGCCGCCGCTGGATGAAAAGCGCTTCGCCAAAGCGCGCCATGTGGTGGATTCGTACTTGAAAGGGGATGAAGATAGGAAGGGGCCGCATCTCGCATACGACCGTTCCGTTCCCACTCCCCGTTACAGCATCGGATGGGATACTATCCGGATGCCGGGACGATGGCAGTTCGAGACGTCCGACGGCTTCTATCATACGTTGCTTCACGAGGCGGCGCACTCGACCGGGCATCACACTCGGCTGGCGAGGCCCGGCGTGGTCAACTTCGATCATTTCGGCTCTTATCAGTACGGCGATGAGGAGCTGGTGGCGGAGATGACGGCGGCGTTGCTGGCGCGGGAGACCGGCATAGACAACGCCCGCGAGGAGCTAATGTCGGCGTCGTACTTGGAATCGTGGCTTGGGTCAATGGGGGAATCGCCGGATATGCTCGTTCGGGCGATAGAGGAATCGGAGCGCGCGGCGAAGTATCTGATGAGGTTCTCCGCGCCGAAAGACAAGAAAGACGACAAGGATTAGAGCGCGGGCGCGCCTAGGAGGGCAATCAGCATGATAACAGGTTTCAACCACTCCGGCTTTGTGGTGAAGGACATGGACGCGATGGTGTCGTTCTACCGCGATACGCTGGGGCTGAGCGTGATGCGGGAGGTGGACAGCGTGGCGCCGCCGGAGGGGGATCACACGGGGATTCCGGGCGCTCATCGGACGCTGGTGTTCGTGGGGAAGCCGGAGGGGGAACACGCGCTGGAGTTGGTTCACTTCATCGAGCCGCCGAGTCCGGAGGGGCATCTCGACCGGCATCAGCTGGGGGCGGCGCATATCTGCTTCAACGTCACCGATCTGGCGGCGATGGCGGAGCGTCTGAAGGCGGCGGGGATACGGTTCGTGACCGACCCGATTTTCCACGAGACGCCGGAGGGCAGGCGCGGCATCTGCTATCTGCAAGACCCGGAAGGGAATTATGTGGAGCTGATACAGCCGGCGGGTTAGGGGGCGGCGTGGTCGGCGAAACTGCGCCTGGGGGCGCAGTCACCCTCACCCTAGCCCTCTCCCATCAAGGGAGAGGGGATATGTGGTTGGGATTCGGGATTGGTTTACAGTTGCTAAGTTGGTCGCTCATCTCTGGATTCCCGCCTTCGCGGGAATGACGGGATGGAACAGGGAGAGGGGATGCGTTGGTTGGGATTCGGGATTGGTTGCTCGTTGCTGGCTTGGTTGATCTGCTCTGGATTCCTGCCTTCGCGGGAATGACGGGATGGGACAGGGAGAGGGGATGCGTTGGTTGGGATTCGGGATTGGTTGCTCGTTGCTGGCTTGGTTGGATTTCTGGATTCCCGCCTTCGCGGGAATGACGGGGTGGAACGGCGGGAAGGGGTTTATCGCTCGCGGTTCGCGCTTGGTTTCCTGTCGCTGGCTTGTCCCCGCTTTCGCGAGGATGACGTTGTTGGAGGACTCTGGATTCCCGCCTTCGCGGGAATGACGGGATGGAGCGGCGGGAAGGGGATTTATCGCTCGCGGTTCGGGCTTGGTTTCCTGTCGCTGGCTTGTCCCCGCTTTCGCGAGGATGACGTTGTTGGAGGACTCTGGATTCCCGCCCCCGCTTCCGCTAGGGCGACGTTCTTTCGCGGAAATGGCGTTGTTTCGGTTGGACGCCGCTATCCCCTATCTCGCCGTCAGTTCCGCGCTTAGGGTTTCGGCTCGCCAGGCGGGGGTGTAGTAGGCGTACACGGCGGACGCGACGGGCTGGGCGCGGACGGGGTGTTGGGCTGTGGCTCCGAAGGTCAGGATGACGGTTTCGTTGGGCTGCATGTCCTCTATGTAGAAAATCACTTTGCGCCCGGCGGTTTCGTGGCGCTTTATGTTGGGTCGGCTGTCGACTAGGGCGGATACCGTTTCGGGGTCCGCGGCGAAGCCGGTGGGGATGGCGATGTCCACTACGACCATGCCGGCGGACGCGGGCGCGGGGGGCGTGAAGCGGACAGCGGCGGTTATGGCGATGCGGTCGTCCACGGCGACGTCGGTCGCGTCGTAATCCACTTCTATGGAGAAGGCGTCGACTATCGGCGCGTCCATTTCGGGGATGTTGAATCGGCTGACCAGTTGCGCCACCACTTCCCCACTGCCCTCTACCGCGATGCGGACGGGTTCGCCTTTGGGGATTTCGATTATCTGGGTGACGTCGGCGTTGGCGGCGTCGATGCGGACTTCGCGGCTCCAGCCGTTCGGGGCGGACAGCGATACGGTTGCGTTGGCGGCGTCGCGGGCGGCGGACGCGGAGCGGATTAGGGCTTGCAAGCCGATGATGGTGTCCTGCGTCGAGCCGAATCCGCCGAGCGCGTTGCGCTGGGAGACGAGCCAGCGGGCGGCGGACGATGCGGCGTCTCGGTCGTCGCCGGTTTCCAGAAGCGCCAAGAGGGCGTAGGCGGTGGTCTCGACGTCCGCCGAGCCGGCTCCGAAGTAGGTCTCCGGCAAGGGGGCGCGCCAGTGGACGCCGTTGGCGTCCGCGCGCGACATGTCCATGAGGCGCGCGATTGCGGCGGCGGCGCGGGGCGAGTCGGCGAGGGCGAGGGCGTATGAGGACAGCGCGAGGGTGTAGGCGTCGTCCATCGCGTCCAGTTCGCTCTCGAGATAGGCGATGGCGTTCGCGGCTCCGTCGCGGTCGTCGGGGGCGTTTAGGCGGTTGCCGGATTCGATGAGGGCGGTCGCGACGTACGCGGTAAGGGCGGCGTCGCCATGCAAGCCGCCGAGCAGCTCTTGGTGGTGCAGGAATCCGACGGGCGAGAAGGAGCCGTCCGCTTTCTGATGGTCGAGTATCCAGCGCGCGGCGTCCGCTAGGACGGCGTCGTCCATGTAGATGAGTCCGTCGGCTTGGGCGAATGTTTTGAGTACGAAGGCGGTTAGCCAGAGGCTGCCGGATTGGTCGGAGTCGCCGAAGGCGGAGAAGCTGGCGTCGGCGCGGCGGTAGGTGAGCTGGCGCTGGTAGCCGGTCATCATCAGGCGCTCGGCTTTCGCCATGATTTCGGGTTTGGATTGCCCGGTTTCGCGCAGGTAGCGCGCGACGAAGACGTTGGGGGCGAACAGAATCATGTTCTGCTCGCCGCATCCGAAGGGCATCCGCAAAAGGCTTTCGAGGCCGTCTATGGTCTGGCTGAGGTAGCTGCCGCTGAGGGCGACGGTCGTCCGCTGGGAATCGGGGACGGCGTGGGCGGGCGCGGTTGCGGGGATTTCGATGTCGTCGCCGGGCGACAGGATGCGGTTTTCAACCAGCTCGCGGCGGACGCCTTCCGGCTCCACTAGGATGTTTTTGATTACGGCGTCCGCGAAATCCGCGCCGCGAGCGCTGACGCGCAGGGGGACTTCGCCGAGCGAAGTCAGGCGCACGTCGAACTCCGCGCCGCCGAGGTCGTTGGCGGCGACGGATACGGTTTTGGCGGGTTCGTCCATCAGATCGAAAGCGTCGGAGTTTTCCAGCTCGACGCGGAATTCCTGGTCGGCGTCGGTGTAGTTGTAGAGGGCGACGCGGACGGGGAATCGCTCGCCGCGAACGGCGGAATAAGGCAGGTCGACGCTGAGGAAGAAGGGCTGGAATACGCGCAACTCGGCTTCGGCGATGCCCAAGCCGTGATCGGTGGAGAGCGCGACGGCGCGCAGTTTCCAAGTGGTTACGCTGTCGGGGGCTTCGGCGTTGATTGTCGCCTTGCCGTCGGAGTCGGTGAGCGCGTCCGTCCAAAGCCAGGTTTCGGGGAAGAACTGGCGAACGCGGCTGATTTCGGCGAGGTCGGCGGGGGCGTCCGCAGACTGTTCGGCTTCTACTATGACCTCTCTAATCATTTCCACTTCCACCACCCTCTCAATCACCACTTGCGGGGTCTCCCCTTGCGGCAGGGTTTTGTTGGTCAAGACGGTCAAGCCGGCTTCGGCGAATGTTTCGCTCGCGCCGCGAGTCCGCCCGCCGATGTCGAAAACGATGTCGTGCGCTTCGGCTTGTGGCTGGGCGTAGATGCGCTCCAGTTCGGCGAATACTTGGGCGAGGTTGAGGCGGTTTTCGGCGAGGATGAACACGGAGCGGTCGACGGCGGCGAGTCCGACGCGGGCGACGCCCTGCGCGGCGATGTCTATGCGAACGGGGTCGCCGGGGCGAACTTCGTCCGCGCTGATGGAGATGGACGTTTGCATGGGGTATCGTCCCGCCGCCGCGAAGGGGATGTAGTCCGCCGCCACTTCGCCATTCGGCAGAATCTTGTACGCCACAAGGCGCGACGAGGGCGCCATTTGGGGAGTGACGATGAATTCGATTTCGGGCGAATCGGACATGTCGGCGAATACGGTCTTGCCCCTAGAGACGATTTCGTAGTAGAAAACGCCGCCGGCGGGCGCGGTGGAATGGACGCGGAAGCGGGCGACGTCGCCCACGCTCATATCCGGGTCGCCGGTCTGGGTGAGGTGAATGAAGTTGCCGGATGGGGAATGTCCGGCGGTTATGTCAAGCCTAATTCCGACGGTCGACGGGTTCGCCGCGCGCGAGATTCCGGGCGACGGAATCTCGTATGTGGCTTGAATCTCGGTGGACACGGCGTTTTCGGGCGGCGTTATGGTTTTCATCGCCCTGCCGCGCCTAGTCGTAGTGGGCAGGATTTCGTGGTGGATTATCTCATAATTCGCGTCCCAATACGTGACACTCGTCAATGCGTCGTCAATGTCAAGCGGCGCGTTGCCGGGGGATTCGGCGAGCAGGATGAATGAGAATGGCAAGCCCGGCTTGAAGACGGGGCTTTCGGGAATCAGGCGCAGGCTGACGGGGGATTGGGCGACGGTGAGCAATCGCGTGGTGGTTTCGGCGTATCCTGTGGCTTTCTCGCGCACTGAAACGTTCAGAATGAGGTTTCCGCGCCCTTCGTTTTCGGGGACGCCGGCGACGTATTCGGCGGGCGGCAGGTCGAAGGGGGCGGCGCCGTCTATCTCGGTCGTGAATCGGGCGAACTCTTCCCAGACGCCGACGTAGCGCGATGCGACGATTTCGACTTCGCCGCGAACGGGTTTTCCGAAACTGTACTCGGCGGATACGGTTCCGGCGATGCGCTCGTCGGCAAGCGTCCAATCTTTGGGGGTGTTGACCGTGATTTCGTACTTGGGAAGGGCGTAACGCTCGACGCGAATGTCGGTTTGGGCGACGCGGTCGCCGTAGCGGGCGGCGACTTTCCAGACGCCGAGATTGGGTTCGGTCGAGAGCGGCATGGAGGCGGACGCCATGCCGAAGGCGTCGGCATGCGCCTGCCGCCGGAAGACGCGGGTTCCTTTGGCGTCCTGAATTTCGATATCGACTTCGCCGGGAAGGGGCTTGAGGTCGGCGCTCAGACGCAACGCGCGGACGCGGACATCCTGGCCGGGCTTGTAGATGGGCTTGTCGGTCTCGACGAAGATGAGCGTTCCGTCGACGACTTGCATCTGGGCGGAATCAGCGAAGTTGTCTCCGCGAACGGACAGGGTGTAATCGCCGGGCGGGACTTGGGACAGGTCAAGCGGGACGGTATCGGAGCCGCGAATGAACTCGCCGGCGCTGGCTAGGGTTGCGTTGTCGCGGTTGCGAATCAACTCGACGCTCACAGCGCCCTCAGCGGGGCTTTCGCCGGCGAAGATGGATACGGCGACATTCTCGATGAGCCCGGTTCTCAGCTCAGATGGGACGGAGATGAGATAGCCGTCCGCATCGGATGGTGGTTGCGCGGTCGGGGTTGGCGTGGCGGTATGCGGAATCGGCGCGGGCGTGGGCTGCGACGCGGGCGTCGGCGTGGGGGTGGCGGTATGGGGAATCCGCGTGGGCAGCCAAGTTTTGGGCGTGGGCGTGGGAGCGGCGGTATGGGGAATCCGCGTGGGAGCGGGGTAAGATGCGGGCGTCGGCGGGGTCGTTGGCGCGGCGACGGGGGTTTCGGGCGCGGCGGCGGTTGGAGATTGGACGGGCGTCAGAGTGGGCGCGGTCGTCGGAGTGGGCGCGGGCGTCGGAGTGGGCGCGGGCGTCGGAGTCGGGTCGACGGCTGACGCCAGCGGCGCGGTCGTGGGGGCGATGTCGGGCGAGTCGTCGCCGCAAGCCGCCGCCGTCAACGCCAGCGCGACGGCGGCGAGTAGTAGGGAGAGCGTCCTAGCGACGGGGTTTGCGAAAGCCGCGCGGGGCATGGTTCTTCTCCTATCGCGCATGCGAATGACCGAGTTACCCGCATATACGAAAAGGCGCGGCGGTTTGGTTTTCACGTCCGCGATGGGGGCTGTCCCAGCGCGGCTTGCGGTCTAGGGCGCGGGCGGCGGTTCGTTGAAGGGGGCGCCGGCGCGCTCGGCTTCGATGCGGCGGGCGTTCCACTCCGTCCAGCGGCGGCGCTCGGCGGCTTCGCCAGTGGCGATGCCGGCGGCGACGCCCTCTTCCCTGCCCTCCGCCTTGTGCCGCTCTATCAGCGGTTTGACGAACTTGTTTTCCAAGTATCTCGCAGTTACCATGATCATGCCTCCCACTATGTCCAGCGCGATTGTCGTCGCTATCGAGTATAGTACTATCAGACCGTCGACCTGGCCGACCCGCTCGGCAACCGCGATTGCGGTATGCTCCAAGTCCGGGTGGTCGCCGGTTCTGATTTCGTGGCGGGCTATGAACGCTGTCCAGCTAATGGCGTAGAACAGCATTACGCCGATGCACAGAGCGCCCAGGCGCGTGGCTACGGTTAGGGGCGAGAAGCGTTCGTTTTCCATTGGGGCGCTCCAATCGTTGGTTGGGGTTTTCCCAATGGATAATACTTGATTTCGCCCCGCGTTGGGCAGGCGGCGGGCGGCGCTTTACGGCGCGGGCGGCGGTTCGTCGAAGGGGACGCCGGCGCGTTCGGCTTCGATGCGGCGGGAGTTCCACTCCGTCCACCGGCGGCGCTCGGCGGCTTCGCCGGCGGCGACGCCCTCTTCCCTGCCCTCCGCCTTGTGCCGCTCTATCAGCGGTTTGACGAACTTGTTTTCCAAGTATCTCGCGGTCACCATGATCATGCCTCCCACTATGTCCAGCGCGATTGTCGTCGCTATTGAGTATAGCACTATCAGACCGTCGACCTGGCCGACGCGTTCGGCAACCGCGATTGCGGTATGTTCCAAGTCCGGGTGGTCGCCGGTTCTGATTTCGTGGCGGGCTATGAACGCTGTCCAGCTGACTGTGTAGAACAGCATTACGCCGATGCACAGAGCGCCCAGGCGCGTGGCTACGGTTAGGGGCGAGAAGCGTTCGTTTTCCATTGGGGCGCTCCAATCGTTGGTTGGGGTTTTCCCAATGGATAATACTTGATTTCGCCCCGCGTTGGGCAGGCGGCGGGCGGCGCTTTACGGCGCGGGCGGCGGTTCGTCGAAGGGGACGCCGGCGCGCTCGGCTTCAATGCGGCGGGCGTTCCACTCCGTCCAGCGGCGGCGCTCGGATGCTTCGCCTTCCGCTCGCCCTTCGGTCTTGTGCCGCTCTATCAGCGGTTTGACGAACTTGTTTTCCAAGTATCTCGCGGTCACCATGATCATGCCTCCCACTATGTCCAGCGCGATTGTCGTCGCTATTGAGTATAGCACTATGAGCCCGTCGACCTGGCCGACCCGCTCGGCAACGGCGATTGCGGTATGCTCCAAGTCCGGGTGGTCGCCGGTTCTGATTTCGTGGCGGGCTATGAACGCTGTCCAGCTGACTGTGTAGAACAGCATTACGCCGATGCACAGCGCGCCCAGGCGCGTGGCTACCGTTAGGGGCGAGAAGCGTTCGTTTTCCATTGGGGCGCTCCAATCGTTGGTTGGGGTTTTCCCAATGGATAATACTTGATTTCGCCCCGCGTTGGGCAGGCGGCGGACAGCGATTTACGGCGCGGGCGGCGGTTCGTCGAAGGGGACGCCGGCGCGCTCGGCTTCGATGCGGCGGGCGTTCCACTCCATCCAGCGGCGGCGTTCGGCGGCTTCGCCTTCGGCCTTGTGCCGCTCTATCAGCGGTTTGACGAACTTGTTTTCCAAGTATCTCGCAGTCACCATGGTCATGCCTCCCACTATGTCCAGCGCGATTGTCGTCGCTATTGAGTATAGCACTATCAGCCCGTCAACCTGGCCGACGCGCTCGGCAACCGCGATTGCGGTATGCTCCAAGTCCGGGTGGTCGCCGGTTCTGATTTCGTGGCGGGCTATGAACGCTGTCCAGCTAATGGCGTAGAACAGCATTACGCCGATGCACAGCGCGCCCAGGCGCGTGGCTACGGTTAGGGGCGAGAAGCGTTCGTTTTCCATTGGGGCGCTCCAATCGTTGGTTGGGGTTTTCCCAATGGATAATACTTGATTTCGTCCCGCGTTGGGCAGGCGGCGGGCGGCGCTTTACGGCGCGGGCGGCGGTTCGTCGAAGGGGGCGCCGGCGCGCTCGGCTTCAATGCGGCGGGCGTTCCATTCCGTCCAGCGGCGGCGCTCGGCGGCTTCGCCGGTGGCGATGCCGGCGGCGACGCCCTCTTCCCTGCCTTCTTCCCGACCCTCGGCTCTGCCCTCCGCCTTGTGCCGCTCTATCAGCGGTTTGACGAACTTGTTTTCCAAGTATCTCGCTGTCACCATGATCATGCCTCCCACTATGTCCAGCGCGATTGTCGTCGCTATTGAGTATAGCACTATGAGCCCGTCGACCTGGCCGACCCGTTCGGCAACCGCGATTGCGGTATGCTCCAAGTCCGGGTGGTCGCCGGTTCTGATTTCGTGGCGGGCTATGAAAGCTGTCCAGCCGATGGCGTAGAACAGCATTACGCCGATGCACAGCGCGCCCAGGCGCGTGGCTACCGTTAGGGGCGAGAAGCGTTCGTTTTCCATTGGTTCGCTCCAATCGTTGGTTGGGGTTTTCCAATGGATGATACTTGATTCGCCCCGCGTTGGGCAGGCGGCGGGCGGCGCTTCGCCTTTCCGCTTACATGGTTAGGCGGCGGTAGAGGAAGAGGAGGCGCTCCGGCAGGTCGTAGATGTTGTCCAGGACCTCGTAGCCCATGTCGGCGCACATGGTTTTCAGGTAGTCGTGGCCGTTTTTGTCCACCGTGAGGCAGAAGGCGTTGATGTCTTTGCGCCGCGCTTCTTCAAGCGCCATGCGGGTGTCGTGGACGGCGTATTCCTTTTCGACGCCTTCCCTGCTGTAGCCCCTGTCCTGCGGGCGGCCGTCGCTGACTAGGAAGAGGATTTTGGTGCGGGCGTCCGCTTTTTCCAGCATGGATGTGGTGTGGCGGATGGCGGGGCCCATGCGGGTGGCGTGCAGAGGGGCGACGCGGTCGATGCGCCGCTTCACGCGGTCGGAGAACGGCTCGTCCAGGTCTTTGATTGTGTAGTATTCCACATTTTCGCGCCCGTAGCCGGAGAAGCCGTAGATGCCGTAGATGTCGCCTATCGCCTCGAGGGCGTTGACGATGAGGACTATCGCCTCTTTTTCGACGTCTATGATGCGCTTGTAGGAGCGGCGGGCGGCTTCCCCCCGTCGGGTTCGGAGCCAGACCATGTACTCGACCGGGTCGTCGGGGGCGTCCCAGTCGTCGGCGGAGCGCTTGCCTTCGTCTATGGCTTCGGCGGTGGAGGCGCTGGTGTCGATGAGGAAGGCGGCGGCGACTTCGCGCTGGACCTTGTTGCGCCGCCAGTAGAACTTGTCGGACGGGCTGGCGCCGGTCTTCATGTCGACCATCGCCTCGATGACGTCGTCGATGTCCAGCTCTTCGCCGTCTTCGAGTTTGCGGACTTTGCGGAACATTTCCGGCACCATCATCTCGAACTGGCGGCGGATTCGGGAGACCAAGCCGCCGTAGTTGTGGAGCGTGCCGCCGAAGAAGTTGGGGTCGCCTTCGGACATGGTCTTCTGGCGGACGACGCACCAGCGCGGCTTGTAGTCGCCGGCGCGGAAGTCCCACTCGTCATAGACGAACGTCTGCGGCTCGTTGGCTTCGAGCGAATCGCCGTCCTCGTCCACATGGACAAAGGGGCCGTCGCTGAAATCGGGGTTGTCGGGCAGCTGCAAGCCCGCCTCTTTCAGCAGGTTGTCGGCGAACATGCCCTGCGTTTCCTGCAAGTCGCCCTCGACCGCCTGCAGGTCGAGCTCGGCGCTGTTCTGGAGCATCTCTTCTAGTTGCTCTTGGGTTATCGGCTCGCCGCTGGCGTCGGCGGGGCCGTCCTGCTGCTGCATGCGGAGTTGGGTGAGCAACTGGGTGAGCTCCGGCTTGAAATCGCCGCGGTAGTCCACCTCTTCGGACGATTCGTAATCCTGCTCCCCTTCCGGGCGCAGCTCCATGTCCATGCCCATCGCCATTTGCTGGAGCAGTTGGCGCATGTCTTCGGAATCTTGGTATTCCTCTTCTTGGTCGTCGTCGACGTCCACGTCGTCCCATTCGTCTTCGGGGACTTCTTCGTTGGGGATGGCGGATATGATGGCGTAGATTCGCAGGGCGGCTTCGGCGGTGTCTTCGACGGTGGCTTCGGGGTCTAGGATTTGGCGGGCGATGGCGGCGATTTGGCGCGCCTGGTCGACGTATTCGGTCGGCGCGGGTATCTCGCGGTACTGCTGGAGGCTGAGGCGGACTAGGAACTCCACCAGCGCTTCGCGCGCGGGCATTTCGGTTATGTCGGGGCGGTCTTCGCAGGAATCCATCTGAACGCGGACATAGGCGCTTTTGATGCCGGGGTATTCGTGCTTGACGCGAAAATCAAGCCTGCCGTCCTCCACCACCGTGAAGACGTCCAGCGAGAGCTTGCGGTCTTCGAACAGGTTGAAGTAGCGCTGCATGTCGGTTATCCAGGCGGCGCGGTCGGAGCCGTCGTCGTTCGCGTTCGGGGCGGCGGCGGACTGGCGCTCGGACATTTCGCGCTCCATCTCGGCGCGGCGGTCTTGGAAGAGCGCGGAGGGGCGGTCGAATTCGAAGAAGAAGCTGCCGAATTCAAGGCGCGCCACCTGATGGGTGGAGACGACCTTGAACCACGAAAAGTTTTCGTCCTTGCTGTGGTAGCGGTCGACGACTTCCGGAACGAACACCGTGGAGCCTTCGGTGGTGGGCGATTTGGCGGATACCCAGCCGATGTTGCGGTCGACCAGCTCGGTCGAGGGCGACAGTTTGACTTCTTCGCCGGCGAGCCCTCTGCAGTACATTTCCATGATGGGCTTGATGCGGTCGAATTCCACGCCGGAGGACAGCGCTTCGAGCATGGTTTCGGAGTGGGCGGATTCTATCTTGAAATACGCCAAGCCGCCGTCCGGGTTTTGGCGCAGCAGGTTGACGCCCTCTTCGTACCAGCGCTCCAGTTGCGCCATCGAGAGCTTGTCCATGACTTGGGCGGACGCTTTGATGAACTCCGGCACGGCGTCCGGCGATTCGGCGATGAGGTTTTCGGCTAGGGTGAGGACGCGCGAGTGCTGCTCCGGGTCGATTTGGGCGAACGCCTGCGAGGTGTCCAGCATGACGCCGGGGATGTTGGAGCCGCCGTTTTGGACTAGGCTTTCGGCGATTTTGAGGAAGCGGAAGCGCTCGCTCTGGTCTATCTTGGGCAGCGCCTTCGCGCCGGCGTCGAAGAAGCTCTTGACTTCGCGCCAGCCGGAGTCGACTAGGGTCGAGGCGAGGGTGATGAAGGCGGTTTTGTCGTCGCCGATGAGGGGGAAGATGCGGGCGCCGAGCGCGAGACATTCGGCGGACAGGTCGTAAGACCTGTGGGCGAGGGCGTCCAGGAAGGCGACGAAGCGCTCCAGCTCCGGGAATGTGAGGCTGTCCATGAGCGCGGGGCTGAAGGAGAAGAACTTGCAGGCGAGGGTGCTGGATTTCCACGTCCCCTTGTAGAGGCTGCCGCCGAGTTTCGCCCAGCTTTCGATGTGGCGCGAGCGCAGTTTGCTCATGGCGGCGGGGGACGCCTCGAAGTAGGCGGCGGCGAGCGTGGGGGACTCTTTGCAGAGGTCGGCGCCGCAGTCCGTCCAGCGCATGAAGTAGTTGAAGGGCATGTAGGCGACCACGCGGGGGCTGACGCGGAAGTACTGCGAGGTGGCTTCCCAAGAGCGAACGGTCTGGTCGGCGATGCCCAAGCCGGCGCCGCCCCAGGCGAGGATGTTGGCGTCCTCCATGGTTCGCGGCATTTTGGCGCGCGCCTTGTCGAACTCCTCCGCGACCGGCGCGGGGAATCGGCGGAACTCCGTTCTGAGCTGCTCTAGCGTTAGCGGTTGCGCGTTTGCCACGTTGGCTCCTTTGGGGTTTGGCGGGTTTGGTCTCCCCTAGCCTTCTGCGGGCAAGGGGTTGGCGGTCTGCGAAACTGCGCCTGGGGGCGCAGTCACCCTCACCCTAGCCCTCTCCCATCAAGGGAGAGGGGATCCGTTGGTTGCGTATTCTACCAATTCATTTTAGCGGTATGTGGGCGGTGAGCGTTAGGAATTGGTCGAGTATTCTGGCGGTGGTTCCGAATACGACGTCGTCGCCGCAGGCGAAGGCGGGCATGTCGTTCATGTAGCCGCCGGCGTCGGCTGGGCGCGGGCTGGTTTGGCGGCGGCGCGCGGCGGACTGCGCTCGGAGATGCGACAGGGGCGGCTGCAAAACGGCTTCTACTTCGATTTCGGACGGGGTGAAACGGTAGTCGGCGGGTATCGCGCCCACGAAGGCGGAGATCATGAAGCCGGTGAGGGTGGGCGAGTCGTCCAGGCGTCCGATGACGTCGACGTCTTCGGGGCGGATGCCCATTTCCTCATGGGCTTCTCGGAGCGCGGTGGCTAGTGGGGATTCGTCTTCGGCGTCCGCCATGCCGCCGGGGAATGAGATTTCGCCCTTGTGATGCTCGACGAGCTGAGAGCGCTTTTGCAGCACGACGCACAACTCGCCATCCACCGGGTGCAGGACTAGCAAGATGGCGGCGGGGGTCATCGAGGACGACGCGCCGCCGCCGCGCGTCTTGGTCTCGCGCTCGGCGAGGGCGCGCTTGGCGCCGGCTGTGAATGTGGTTTCCAAATGCTCGCTCTCGCGGCGGGGGTTTTCGCCGTTTCGCTTCCTTATATAAGGAATGGGTTTTGCTTGGTCGCCCCTGCCCTATTCGGTCAAGGGGTTGTTCGGGTTGCGATTCTCGCTATTCGAATATGGACGTGGTCAGCTCTTCGATGCTGCGCTGGATGTTGTAGTCGTCTGTGACTGCCCAGTTGACAGCGACCTGGCAGGCGCGGCGGGGGGCGATGCCGTTGGAGATCATCTGGCCCGCGTAGATCAGCAGGCGGGTGCTGGCGCCTTCCGCCAAGCCGTGTTCTTTGAGGTTGCGGATTTTCTCGCCGAGTTTGGCGAGCTGCATGGCGGTGTCGGCGTCGCAGCCGGCTTCGTGTTCGATTATTTCCGCTTCGATGTCGCGCGGGGGGTAGTCGAACTCGATGGAGATGAAGCGCTGGCGGGTGCTGTGCTTGAGGTCTTTCAAGGCGCTCTGGTAGCCGGGGTTGTACGACAGGATGAGCAGGAAGCCGTCCGCCGCCTCAAGCAATTCGCCGCGCTTTTCGACCGGCAGGATGCGGCGGTGGTCGGTGAGCGGGTGGATGAGGACGGTGGTGTCCTTGCGCGCTTCGACGATTTCGTCTAGGTAGCAGATGCCGCCGGCTTTGACGGCGCGGGTGAGCGGCCCGTCTATCCAGATGGTCTGGTCGCCCTGAAGCAGGTAGCGCCCGACGAGGTCGCTGGCGGTGAGGTCTTCGTGGCAGGCGATGGTGACTAGGGGCAAGTTGTCGTTGTCGCCGCGCCGCTCGCCGCCGCCGTTGGCGGAGTCCTGCCGCTGCTGGACGCGGGTGAGCGGCTGTCCGAGCCGGTAGGACATGTACTCGACGAATCTGGTCTTGCCGCAGCCGGTCGGCCCCTTGAAGATGACGGGGATTTTCTGGGCGTAGGCGGCTTCGAACAGCTCGACCTCGTCTCCAACGGGGACGTAGTACGGCTCTTCGGTGAGGTGGTATTCCTCGATTATGTAGCTGCGAAAGAGTGTCCGCGTGGGCGAGGTCATCTAACTTCCCTGCTCTCCTTTTGGCGCTTCGGCGTTCCGCCGTCGCGTTGTTGTGTTGGCTGTTTTGGATTCGCTTCCTTATATAAGGAAGCGCGCGGCGGTTTTCCGTCTCACTCCCCCGCCCCAACGAATGGGGCGACCCGCGCTTGCCATTCTTCTTCGACCGCCGCTTCAAGTTCGTGGACGCCGGCGGAGTTGTCGATTACGACGTCGGCGTGTGTCAGGCACTCGTCTTGGCTCATCTGGGCGTCCATGATGGTCGTGGCGCGCTCTTCGGACATGCCGCGCGCGGCTAGGCGCGAAAGGGTGAGTTCGCGCGGGGCGGCGACAACCCAGATTTCGTTCGCCAGCGGCGTCCAGTTGGCTTCAATGAGCAAAGCCGCCTCGACGACGACGATTTCGACGCCGTCTTGGGCGAGTTCGGCGACGCGCTCTTCGATCATGGCGTAGATGCGCGGGTGGACAATCGAGTTCAGCAGGGCGAGCTTGTCGGGGTCGCTGAAGACGATTGCGCCGAGCGCGCGGCGTTCGATTTCGCCGTCGTCGCGCAGGATGCCGCGCCCGAAGGCGTCCACGACGGCGCGCCAAGTATCGGTGTTCGGCTGATACGCCTGATGGCCGACGAGGTCGGCGTTGATGACGGTCGCGCCGAGCGCTTCGAGGGTTTCGGACACCCGCGTTTTGCCGACGCCGATGCCGCCTGTGAGTCCGATGACGAACATGGAGATGAACCGTGAATTGGAATGGGGCTATTTTACAGAGTGAGAGGCGGGGGGGTCAATATGGGGTTCTGGGTTCGGCGCGGGATGGGCGGTTTTGAGGATTTTTCTCGCCCAGACGCGGGTTGACGGTTTCGGGCGGCGAAACTTACACTTGCGGCGAATCAAGCGAACGGAGAGATGCGGTTGAGCGAAATCAGGCAAACGCGGATGTCGGGGCTTCCGCCGAAAGACGGCGGCGGCGCTCGGCGGGTTCAGGGCGGAATCGCCACGAGCGACGTAATCCTGTCGGCGCATGCGGGCGGGAACGCGGACGTGTTTCCGCAAATTCTGCGCCTGCATGTGCCGGAAGGGTCGATAGTGGCGGATGTCACTTACGGCAAGGGCGTCTTCTGGCGGAATGTAGAGCCGGGGCTGTACGACCTGCGGGCGACGGACATAGCGGACGGCGTGGACTGCCGCGCTCTGCCCTACGCGGACGGCGAGATCGACTGCGCGGTTCTCGACCCGCCGTATATGGAGGGCTTTTATCGAAATCAGCAAAGCCAGAAGGCGGGCGGCGGCGCCTACGCGGCGTTTCGGGAGCATTACGCGAACGGCGACGAAATGCCGCGGTCGGGCAAGTGGCATGCGGCGGTCAGGGAGCTTTATCGGGACGCCGGCGCGGAGGCGCGGCGCGTTCTGCGGACGGACGGAATCCTGATAGTCAAGTGCCAAGACGAAGTGAGCGCCAACCGGCAGTGGCTGACGCATGTGGAGATAATCAACGATTACGCGGCGATGGGCTTCTACGCGAAAGACCTGTTTGTAGTGGTGCGGGCGAACAAGCCGGGGGTGTCGCGGCTGAAGAAGCAGGTTCACGCGAGGAAGAACCATTCTTATTTTCTGGTTTTTGTGAAAGGCGAGCGGGGGTGAGTGGGGTTGCGCGCGAGCGGGGGTTGAATATGATACAATACGGCTGACAGCGGGCAGGGAGCTACTCCCTGCTAGACGAGTTGGTTCAAGTAGATTCAAGGCGGTTGCGAAATGAACGGCGGCATATCCTTCCCGGTTCACCACATATCCGTAAGGGTTCCGTGGCACGATTCCGGTTGGAATGGCGCGGTTTGCGCCGACCCGAAAAACAATTCGGCGTGCATCAAACTGCCGCGAATCGCGGAAAACAAGGATGACAGGTTGGAATCGGCGGCGGCGGGCGAGTTCTTTGGCAACATGGACCAGGACCGGGTTCCTCCGTGTTTGCAGGAAAGCGCGGCGTTTATGAGCCCTCGCGGGCTGACGCGGCTCCATGCCCATCCGTATTCCTCGTGGCACGGGGATTACGCCCACTTCAGACCGACTGCGGTCAACTATCCGCCTTACTCGGCGGCGACCACGCCTTACAGGTGGATGCTGAAACAATCCATCCACGGCATGGATGACATTCCTCCGTTGCGGGATAACTACCCGCTGGATGGGATAGACGAAAGGCGCGAGCCGACGCTGGGGTTTGATACTGCTTGGTGGCAAGACCATCTCAACCAAAGAACCCTCCTAGATGCGTTTTGGGCGCATGCGCGGGAAGAAGATTCGCTGATTTTCTTCTACTCCAAGCAAATCCCCCTAGTGGAGGATGCGCCAAGCAGACGGATTTTGGTTGGCGTCGGTCGGGTGAAGTCCATAGGCGCAATCTCGGAGTATCGATACGACGGTTCGCCGAATGGGAAAATTCGCTCCGTTCTGTGGGAGCGGATGATTGGACACTCGATTCGCCCGCGTTTTGAAGACGGTTTCCTGATGCCTTATCAAGAGGCGCTGGAAAAGTCCCGGGATGGCGACGCTTTCGACCCAGCGTCGATAGTTGCGTTCGCGCCAGAGGACCGTTTCAACGAATTCTCATACGCAACGGAGCATGTGAGCGATGACGCGGCGATAGAGGCGCTGATGTCCATGCGCGCCGCTTTGGGAAGGGCGAAAGCGCTGTTTGGGGCGGATGTGGATAGACAAGATGGGTGGATAGACGCCGAACTCGGAAGGCTTTGGCGCAATCGGGGCGCGTTCCCGGGAATGGGCGCGGTACTGAGCGCGACCGGTCTGCCGATGGGCAACTTCATCGCGCGGGCGTTGAGCGAACGCGCCAGGGATGACGAATCGCCGTGGCGGGCGTGGTTCGCCTGCGTGGACAACCCCGGCGGATATTTGCATCCTGACCTGGCTAGGCGTGTGGATTCGAGTATCGCCGCGTCTTGGAAAAGGATGCCGACGGAAAGGCGCGCGTTCTTGGAGTTGCTCAGCAGGGTGGATTTGACTCAGGGGCAAGCCAACATTTTGGTCGCTCCCGAGGCTCGAAAGAACATGGGCCTGGCGCGTGAAGATTCGGAATTCGTGAAAAATCCGTATCTGCTGTACGAAGACACGCGGCTGACGGAAACACCCGTGTCCATAAACGCGGTGGATAGAGGGTTGCTCCCCGCGTCGTCTGTTGGAACCAAGTTTCCGGTTCCTGAACCGTCGAGGGTGGATACCCCTGTGGACGCCAGGCGGTTGCGCGCCTTGTCCATATACGAACTGGAGAACGCCGCCGCCCAGGGCGATACGCTGATGCCGCGTGACGCTATCGTGACGAACCTGCGCGAGCGCGATTCGCGGAATGACGATTCGCCAACGCTGGTGACCGCGGACTTGCTAGGCGTGGCGGAGGACGAGCGGTTCAATGGCGAAATCCGAGTCGTGAAGATGTCGGATGGAAAACCCGCTTACCAGTTGGAACGGCTGGGCAAAGCGGGCGGACTGATTCGCAAGGTCGTGGAATCTCGACTAAAAGGCAGAAGGCACAACGTTCAAGCCGACTGGCGGCGCGAGTTGGATAAGGAACTTCCAATCTACGTCCCTAAGAATGGATGGGACAAAGAGTTGGAAGAACGGGCGCGGACGGAGAAGGCGGCGGCGCTCGCCGAGATAGCCAACGCTCGGATAAGCGTACTGATAGGCTCCGCCGGCACGGGCAAGACTACCCTGCTGTCGGTCTTGTGCAAGCGTCCGGAGATTCGGAAGGGCGGAATCTTGCTTTTGGCTCCCACCGGCAAAGCCCGCGTTCAGTTGGAATCGGCGGCGGGGTCCGAAAACAGGGCGTACACTATAGCGCAGTTTCTGATTCCGTCGGGGCGGTTCGACGGAATCAAATACAAGTTGACGGGCAAGCCGGGCGAGATGAGGGGGCGGACGGTCATTGTCGACGAGTGTTCGATGCTCACCGAAGAGATGCTCGCCGCGCTCATAGAGTCGCTGTCGGGCGTACACAGGCTGATACTGGTGGGCGACCCTCGCCAGCTCCCGCCGATTGGCGAGGGCAGGCCGTTCATAGACATCATCCAGCGCATAAAGCGCGATGAGGTCGCGGGCAGTTTTCCCAGAGTGGGTCCTTCATACGCGGAGCTGACCGTTCAGCGGCGTCAGGACGCGAGTAGCCAAAACCAAGACGGAATCGAGCTTGCGGAATGGTTTGGGGGCGAACCCGGACCGAACCATGACAGCGCGTTCGAGATACTGTCAGGGCAGCGCGAAAGCGAAACCGTAAAGGTAGTTCAGTGGGACACGCCCGACGACCTGCAAAACTTGCTGCCGCAGATTCTCGCGGAACATCTGGGGTTCGACAAGAACGCGGACGAGACACTTGAGTTCTCCAGAAGCCTAGGCGGGCAAATCGACGGAAAATACGCTTACTTCAATATAGGGCGCTCAGGCGAGGAAGCGGAGGCTTGGCAGATACTCAGCCCGCACCGTCAGAAGCCGTGGGGCGTGGAAACGCTCAACCGGATGATTCATCAGCGGTACAAATCCAACCAAGTAGAGAGTTCGTTGAGCGGTTATCGTTTCCTAAAGCCGCAGGGCGACCAGCAAATCGTTTACGGCGATAAAGTCATCAACAACAGGAACACGAACCTGCCGAAGTGGAAGAAGTGGCCGCAAGAAGAAGGATACCTGGCTAACGGCGAGATTGGGATGGTGGTCGGGCAGATGCGTACAAGGCGCTTCCGTTCCAGACCTTGGGAGATGGAAGTCGAGTTTTCCACGCAACCGAACAGCGTAGTCAAATTCCGCCCCGGAGATTTCGGCGGCGAAGGCGACGCGGATTTGGAGCTGGCTTACGCGCTTACGATTCACAAGGCGCAGGGCAGCCAGTTCGGGACGGTCATCTTGATTCTGCCTAAGTCAAATCACATGCTCACGCGAGAGCTAATCTACACTGCCCTGACTAGGCAGACGGATAAAATCGTCGTCCTAATGCAGGGCGCGCCCGCCGACGTCCATCGCCTAAGTTCCCAAGAACATTCCGAGACGGTGGGAAGGCTTACCAACCTGTTCGCGTCGCCGAATCCGGTTCTCGTCGGGGATAAGTTCCTAGAAGACAGCCTGATTCACCGAACGGCGAGGGGCGAGGCGGTTCGCTCTAAATCCGAAGTCGTCATAGCCAACCTGCTTCACGCCAATGGCGTGGGCTATCGCTATGAGGAAGCGTTGGAAGTCGAAGGCGTGGTCAAGTATCCCGATTTCACAATCGAGGACGACGACACTGGCGAAGTTTACTACTGGGAGCATCTTGGCATGCTCTCCAATGCGGGATACCGCCGCAGGTGGGATGAGAAAAAGGAATGGTTTAGGCGGCATGGGATTCTTCCCATTGAAGAAGGGGGCGGCCCTAACGGAACGCTGATAACCACCCGCGATTCGGATGACGGCGGCATGGATTCGGAAGAAATCGATAAAATCGCGCGCAACCTGTTCGGAGATGGATAAATTGGGCGACGAACGGCAATCCAACAGAGAAGAAAATGGCGGCGGGCTGACATCTCAATTCAGAAACATGCCCTCGGTGAGCGATGCGTTGGCGCATCCGCGCGTGGTTGGGTTGTTGGATTCGTACTCGCGCGATGCGGTGGTCGGGTTGGTTCGGGAGGCGCTGGCGGTTGCGCGGGATGAGGTTCGCAACGGGACGGCGGGCGCGCCTTCGGTTTCGGAGGTCGCGGATTGCGTCGCCCAAAGCGCGGCGGCGCGGTGGGCGGTTTGGCCTAGGCGGGTCGTCAACGCCACGGGGGTCGTGCTGCACACCAATCTGGGGCGCGCGCCGCTTAGCGACGATAGCATGGACGCCGTTCGGACGGCGGCGGCGGGGTATAGCGATTTGGAGTTCGATCTGGCGTCCGGCAAGCGGGGGTCGCGGCAGGCGCGGGTTTCGGACCTCATCCGGCAAGCCACCGGCGCGGAGGCGGCGCTGGCGGTGAACAACAACGCATCCGCCGTCACGCTGGCGCTGGCGTCCGTCGCGGCGGGCAAGGAAGTCATCGTCTCGCGCGGCGAGGCGGTGGAGATCGGCGGCGGCTTCCGCATCCCCGACGTCCTCGCCCAAAGCGGGGCGCGGCTGGTGGAAGTCGGAACGACCAACCGTACTTACGCGAGGGATTTCGAGAACGCAATCGGCGAGGACACGGGGGCGATTCTATCCGTCCACGCGTCGAACTTCCGCGTGATGGGGTTCACGCATGCGCCGAGTTTGCGGGAGCTGGTCGAAGTCGGCGAGCGGCATGGCGTCCCCGTCCTGCACGATTTGGGGAGCGGCTGCTTGCTTGATACGCGCCCTTACGGTCTGGCGCCGGAGCCCATGCCGCAGCGGAGCGCGGCGGACGGGGCGTCTTTGGGATTCTTTTCGGGCGACAAGATGCTGGGCGGCCCGCAGGCGGGCGTCATCGTGGGCAAGCGCGAGTGGGTTGAGCGCGCGGCGCGGCATCCGCTGGCGCGCGCCGTCCGCATCGACAAGCTGAGCATGACGGCACTGTCGGCGACGTTGCTTCATTATATACACGGCGAGGCGACCGAGAAAATTCCCATTTGGCGGATGATTTCCGCGCCGTTGGACACATTGCGGGCGCGCGCGGAGCGGTGGCGCGAAATGGCGGTCAGCGGCGAGTGGGCGGCGGCGGTCGTTCCGACGCGGTCGGCGATAGGCGGCGGCAGCCTGCCTGGCGAGACGCAGGAATCGGTCGCGCTAAGGCTGGACTGCGCGGCGATGGGCGTCTCGCCAGAGGATGCGCTGGCGAGTCTGCGGGCGTTCCAGACGCCAATCATCGGCAGGATAGAGTCGGACGCGGTTTTGTTGGATCCGCGGACGGTTCTGCCGGAGCAGGATGGGGTCGTGGCGGAGTGGCTGGCTGGCGGGTCTCGGTTTTGACGCAGAGGCGCGGAGGGGCGGGAAGTTGTCGGGTCTCGATTTTGACGCAGAGGCGCGAAGGCGCGGAGGGACGCGGAGTGTAGGGATGTTCGTCCACTACTGTTGATTATTGTCCATTGACCCGGAGGCATGTAGTAATGACACTGTTCGAACATGGTTTGGAGCGGCGGCGGGGGGATTACGCGCCGTTGGCGGAGCGGATGAGGCCGCGGAGCCTGGATGAGTTCATCGGGCAGGAACACGTCATCGGGCGCGGGACTGTTTTGCGGAGCGCGCTTGAGAGCGGGTTCGTTCCGTCGCTGGTGCTGTGGGGTCCGCCGGGGTGCGGCAAGACTACATTGGCGACATTGATAGCCAACACTGTCGACGCGCATTTCGAGCGGCTTAGCGCGGTGGCGGCGGGGGTGTCGGATTTGCGGCGCGTGATGTCGGACGCGCGCGAGCGGCTGGGAATGAACGGGGCGCGGACTATTCTGTTCATTGACGAAATCCACCGCTTCAATAAGGCGCAGCAGGATGTGATACTGCCGCGCGTGGAGGATGGGACAATCGCGCTCATCGGGGCGACGACCGAAAACCCGTCTTTCGAGGTGGTGTCTCCCCTGCTCTCCCGCTCGCGGGTTTACGCCCTGCGGAGGCTGACGGCGGACGAGATTCGTCGCGCGCTGGCGGCGGCGATTGCGGATTCGGAGCGCGGGTTGGCGGACGCGAAGGCGCGTCTCGACGACGAGGCGGCGTCGGCGCTTGTGGCGCTGAGCGACGGGGACGCGCGGGCGGCGCTGAATACGCTGGAGCTGGCGGCGCTCGGCAGCCCGGCGGGGGCGGACGGAATCCGGCGGGTGACGCTGGCGGCGGTCGAGGACGCCATGCAGCGGCGGGCGTCCGTCTATGACAAGTCGGGGGACGCGCATTACGATACGATTTCGGCGTTCATCAAGTCGGTTCGGGCGTCCGACCCGGACGCGGCGGTTTACTGGCTGGCGCGGATGCTGCGGTCGGGCGAGGACGCGATGTTCGTGGCGCGGCGGCTGGTGGTGCTGGCGGCGGAGGACGTGGGGTTGGCGGATCCGTCCGCGCTGACAATCGCGGTGGCGGCTCAGCAGGCGGTTCATCTGGTGGGGATGCCGGAGGGCCGCATACCGCTCGCGGAGGCGGCGATTTATCTGGCGTCCGCGCCGAAAAGCAACCGCGCATACGCGGCGATAGGCGAGGCGACGCGGGACGCCGAACGGACGGAGAACGCGCCCGTGCCGCTGCATCTGCGAAACGCGGTGATGGGGATGATGCGCGAGATGGGCTACGCGGAAGGCTACAAGTACGCGCACGACTATGAGGGCGGGTTCACGCGGACGGACAATCTGCCGCCGAATCTGAAGGGGCGGCGGTATTATGAGCCTTCGGAACATGGGCGGGAAGCGGAGATTAGGGAGCGTCTGCGGGCGTGGTGGGGGGATGATGGGGATGAGTGAAGGCGCGGGGATTTTAACGCAAGGGCGCAATGTCGCTAAGGCGCGAAGCGATGATTTAATGAGGGCGGCGGTCAGGAAATCCGCTCTATGCCGGGGCAATTGTCGAAGCCGCGGTCGTAGCTGAATATGCGGGTTATGCCCTCTCTTCGCATGATCGCTAGGTGCAAGGCGTCTCGCGCGTCGATTCCGGAGACGGAGTGGAGCAGGGCGCGGGCGGCTAGTATTTCGGGCATTTCGAACGTGAATACTTTGTCGACGATGTCGTCCAAGTTGCGAAACGCCTCGTCGATTCGGTGAGGCATCCGAGTGGCGGTGTATCGGTGGAGTATTTCCTGATAAACCTCCACGTCGGTGACGAGCTCTTCCTCGTTGGCGCGCAACTGATCAAGCAACGCCTCCACGCGGTCTTTGTTGGGGTGGGGAGCGCCGACAATGTACATCGGCACATTGGAATCCACGAAAATCACGGGATTATGCCGCGCCTTCCGTTTATCTGTTCCAACATGACATCAATGTCGACTTCAGGTTCCGTATCGCCCGCGAGCTCGCGGACTCGGTCGGCTCTCGCCATGTTTTCGCGCAACTTGCGCCTCTTGGCTTCGAGTTCTTCCGGGCTGAGGGGCGGCGGGCGGCGTTTGGAGTGGACTTCTCTGTGCCACTTCGAGACTGTCCGACGCTCCGCCACCGAGTGGTAGGCGTAGAGCAGGCACGCCTGTATGTCTTCCGGCTCCAGGAAGTCGTGCTGTTCAAGAATGGTCTCCGGGGTTTCGCCCCGCGCCAGTTCGCCCAAGACGTCTTCGACGGAGATACGCAAGTCGCCGACGGATGGTTTGGCGTCGCGGTCTCTATGGCGCATGGCGATTCGTTCGAGCAGTTCGGTGTCGGTGGGCATTTTTCAGTCTCCTTGTTGGGGGTTGCCGTTAGTATATAGCAGATGGCGGTTGGTGTATAGTAGTTGGGCAAGATAAAAGCGAAAGCGGAGGCGTCAACCATGTTCAGAAACAGGCAGCAGGCTAAGGGCAAGGGGCAAGGCGGGGATGTCGGGGACGAGTATCTGACAATCGAGATTCACGGCGACAAGGCGGAGCGGTTGGCGGAGTGGCTGAATTATGTCGCGTCCAACGGCTACGAGCTGGAGGCGCTGGAGGGGTACGGGGGCGGCGGGAGCGTCTATCTGATGGCGGTGGCGCGGCGGGTTCGGCGGTAGGTAGGGCGCGATGGGATTTTGACGCGGAGGCGCAAAGGAGCGGAGGTTCGCAGAGTGGGGATTAACGCTAGGGCGCGATGGGATTTTGACGCAGAGGCGCGGGGGCGCGGAGATTCGCAGAGAGAAGGGGGTTGGGGTTGGTTGCGCGCGCTGTCCCCTACCCGTCCGGCGCCGTCCCCTTGCCGCCGTGGACGCTGGGTTCGGAGCACCATTTTAGGCGGAGCAATGCCAGCGGCTCCAGTATTTCGGGCGGCAACGCCAGCATTTCGGTTAGGACGCGGGCGTCCAGCGTTTGGCGGGTTTGGTCGCGGTAGGCTTCGTTGGCGGGCAGGAAGTCGGCGGCGCGGAGGTCGGCGAAGATGCTCTCGGCGGCGTCCAGTTGCGCGTCCGAGAGGGCGCGGACGTCCAGCGTCGGCATCGTTCGGAGCGCGGTTATCGGGATTATGCCGCGTCCGACTTGCTGGCGGGTCGAGTGATGCCAGTAGCATAGGATTCCGAGCGTCGTGTTCGCCCAGAGGGTGTGGGCGATTTCCCGTCTGGGGTCGTCGAATTTCAGGTTCTTCCACGCCCTGCCGCCGATGGTTTCGCGCTCGGTGTACGCCGCCGTTAGGGGCTGGGAGTTGAATCTGAAATCCCTGTTGTGAAGGGCGCGGCTGCGGGTTCGCCATATCTCCCCCGCCCTGCTTTCGCGTCCGCGCTTGACACGCCCTTCGCTGTCCGGCGCGACAATCATGCGCGTTTCGCGCTTGGCGTTGTGATTCCACAGCATCGGGTAAGTGGGCGCGGACGACGGCGGCTTGATTAGCGTGAACGCCGTCTGCGCTCCATCGCCGACAATGTTGATGTCGGTTATCCCAACTTGGCAGATTTTTTCAACGGTAGCCATTGGGACGGGATGGGCGTCATCCTGCGACGCCACGCCCGGCAACCATAGCGTTCCCCGCGCTAGATGGCGGGCGGTTTGGAGAACGGCGAAATCCGAGATTCCGCCCGCCGCCCAAGGGTCGGACACGCTTAGGGGGGCGTCTATCATCTCGCCGACTATCTCGCCGCCAACCAATACTGGATTGCCGCCGAAGGGTCCGTTTTCCAAGAGACTGATGTTGGATTCGCGCATCGCTGCGCTTATCGCGCGGGCTATCTCCAGCGATTCCATCTCATTGTTGGGGCGCTTATTGAGGGATACGAAAATCCCGCGCCTGGACGGGGCGGACGCGGACTCTCGGAATATCATCATCGTTTCCGCCATACCGGTGTCGGCGGAAAACGATTGGTCAAGTGGATGGTCCGCGGCGATTGTAATTACGATGACGTCGCGATATTCGTCCGCTATCATCTTTCGGAATTTCCGCCAACTCGCGCCTTGCAGGGAGGTTATCGGCAGAATCAGCGCGATTGTGCCGCCAGGCTTCACCATGCGATGGGCGAGTGCGGCGAAGGCGGATCCTCCAGCGTAACCGTGAAAGCATGTTCCTTTGGCGTACTTTTTCTCAAGCGCCGCCATTTCCTTCTGCGTGTCCAAATCCGTGCTTAGCGCCCGAAATGGCTTTATGGAGTCCGATTCCCTGTCAGTGCCTTCCCAATCGGAGCCGGAGCGCGTAAAGGGCGGGTTCATAATCACGAGGTCTTGGCTGTGGGGCGGCATCTCCATCCAAGTTTCGGTTTCGCCGGCGGGGGCGATTTGCGTTGCGGCGTGCATGGGGATGAGCGGCGTCATGCCGCCGTTGGACGCGAGCAGGTCGAGGGATCCGATGGATACGCTGCCTCTCTCGCCGGGCTCGCCGCGCCCGGTTCGTCCGTACTCGGCGACGATGGTGCGCGAGTTGGCGTAGCGCTCGGTCGGGTAGGCGGCGGAGAGCGTGGACGCCGTGAGGTGGACGGCGGACGGCAGGACGTCGCAGGCGGTGAGTGAGTTTTCCATCATGTGGGCGTGGAGTTTGGCGGGGTCGCCTCCGGCTCGCCAGTGGAGTCGGTTCAGGCGGCGGTAGGCGGCGTGGATGAGCGCGCCGGTGCCGCAGGCGTAGTCGGCGATGCGGTAGTCTTTGACCTTTTCGGGGTCGGCGAAACGGTCGTCGTCATCGTCCGGCATGGCGAGATGCGCCAGCAACGCGGCGGATTCTGGGCGGGTGTAGAAAGTCGCCAGGAACTTGCGGTCGGAGATGAGGCGCTGAAAGACGGCGCCGGCGAGGTCGCTGTGGCGCGATACGCCGGTATCAATGAGGCGGTTGGCGGTCTCGCGCATGCTTTGCAGGGCGTTCACCGCCGTGCGGGGCGGGTTGACGGAGACGAGAAGGTCTGCGGCGACTTTGAATATCGCCCAGTAGTTTATGCCGAGTATCTTGCGCCATTCGACGAGCAACCTGGAGCGTCCGGGGGTGTCGGATTCGGATTCGGAGGCGATCTGTTCGAGGCTGCGGATTCCGCTCTGCCCCGCGATGTTCTGGTGGAAGACTAGGGCGTTGATGATGATGGTCGCCGCCATGCGGACGGTCTGCTCGCCGTAGGGCTGTCGGAGATATTCCTCAATGCGGGTTCTGTTGTCCGGCGCGCGCTCGGTGGCGAGTCGTATGACTGTGGCGGCGTCTTGTACGCCGCGCTCCAGAATGTTGGCGGCGCGCTCGATGGCGTCCTCCGGCGTGGCGGCTTGGGCGATGAAGGCGGCGAGGGCGCGCAGGTCGCCGCGGATGAAGCCGGTTTTGGGGAATCGCGCGGGCTTGGCGCGGTCGGTTCCGGTGAAGAGGGCGTATTCAAGAATCGCGCCTTCGGCGAGGGCTTGGTCGGCGGCGTCCGCGCCGGGCAGGTCTCGCAGGAAGTCGGGCGAGCGCAAGGCGACGGCGGCGCTGACGCGCCCGGACGCGTCGACGACGTCGGGGTCAAGCTCTTCTCCGAGCCGCTCAATGGCTTCGGCTTCGACGGTATGCGCCGGAAGGTACTCGTTTTCAAGCACGATGGGGCGTCCGCCTTCGTCCTCGGAGACGATGAGGATGTCGGGCTGTTTGACGTTGTCGAGGAAGGCGCCTTTGTTTTCGCCGAGCGCGCGCCATCGTCCGCTCATGCGGTCGATGAGGGTGGCGATGCGCCCGTTAAGCTGGTCTTCTCGGATGGGCATGGGGGGTCTCGTTTTGACGCGGAGGCGCGGAGGGTTTTGTTTTTGATTTTAACGCAATGGCGCGGGGGCGCAAAGGGGCGATGGGGTTTTGTTTTGACGCGGAGGCGTGATAGGGGTTTTATGTCAATGCGGATTCGTTCGGAAGTCGAATGTTTCGTAGATGGTTGTTAGGGGTTTGCGGTTCAGGTTTAGGTTGTGGGATTCGGCGGCGGCGGTTTGGTTGGGGGTTGGGGTTCCGCCGGCGCGGTGGATGAAGGTTCGGTAGTCTTGTCGGTTGGCTTCGCCTTTGGCGGGGTCGTAGTCGTCGGTTGCGAATACGGCGATGTAGAGTACGGAGAGGTCCGCGCCCGCTTCGACGGTTCCGGCGGCGGCGTGCATGAGTTGGTAGCGGACTTCGTCGTATTCGGAGATTCCGGGGCCGTCTTGGAATCTGTCGCACAGTTCGGATATGCGGGCGGGGCGGCGCGTTCGCTCTCCCCTTTCGCGTATTCGCTGGGCGTTTCGCCACTCGTCCGCGACGTAAGCGCCAAAGGATTCGTCCACTTTCGCCTCGACGCCGACGAAAAGGGTTTCGCCGGATTCGGTTTCGCCGCGGATTCCGAGGTCGTGGAATCTGCCTTTGCCGTAGCGGTCGAATCTGATTTCGAGTTCGGGCGAGGCTTCTCGGAACGCGACGCGCTCGCCCAAAACCGCCGCGACGGTTCGGGCGAGTTTGGTCGCGCCGTCGCGGTTTACGACGAAATCCGCGACGGCGTGGGCGCTGCGTCCAGGTTTCCAGTGCTCGGCGCTGTGAAGGGCTTGCCAGTCGGCGAGCGAGCGGATGGGTTCGCCGTCCGGGTTTTGGATTATCATTGGGCGAACACTTCCCTAGCCTGCTCAAGGGCGTAGTCGATGTCGGATTCGGTTATGCCGTAGTGGGTGGCGTAGCGCCAGCGTTTGGCGCCGCCGCCGCCTTTTACGCCGCGTTGGACTAGCTGGCGGTGGATTTCGTCCCGGTCTTCGCGCTCGACGTCGAAGAATACCAGGTTGGTGGGCAGCGATTCGGGGTCTATCGCCACGCCGGGGATTTGCGCCAAGCCTTCGGCTAGCTTGCGGGCGTTGGCGTGGTCTTCGGCTAGGCGGTCGACCATGCTGTCGAGGGCGACCAGCCCGGCGGCGGCGATTACTCCGACCTGGCGCATGCCGCCGCCGACCATCTTGCGCCATCGGCGGGCTTCCTTTATATAGTCCGCGTCCCCGACTATGACGGAGCCGATGGGGCAACTCAAGCCCTTCGAGAGGCAGAATGTTACGGAATCGGCGTCTTTGGCGAGTTCGGATACGGGGGCTTCTAGGGCGACGGCGGCGTTGAAGATGCGGGCGCCGTCGACGTGGAGGGCGACTCCGCCTTCGCGGGCGACGGCGGCTATCGCCTGCATATCGTCTTGGGTGAGGGGCGCGCCGCCGCAGGCGTTTTGGGTGTTTTCGAGGCAGACGGCGGCGGTTCGCGGCATGTGGGGGTCGTTCGGGCGAATGGCGTCTCGGACGTCCTGCGGGTTAAGCATCCCGCGCTCGTCGTTGGGGACGGTGTGGAATGAGACGCCGCCGAGCGCGGAGGCGCCGCCGGCTTCGCTGCGGAAGATGTGGGCTTTGTGTCCGAGTATTATCTCGTCGCCGCGCTGGGCGTGGGCGAGGACGGAGACGAGGTTGCCCATCGTGCCGCTGGCGACGAAGACCGCCGCTTCCTTGCCGAGCCGCTCGGCGGCTTTGGCTTCGAGGGCGTTGAGGGTCGGGTCTTCGCCGTAGACGTCGTCGCCGAGTTCGGCGTCGTACATGGCGCGGCGCATCTCCGGGGACGGCTGGGTTACGGTGTCGCTTCGCAGGTCGACGATTCTCATAGGGGCGGCTCCTTGGCGGGTTTTGAGGGGTAGTTTAGCAGTTTATGGGTTGCATGCGGAACGCGGGGGGTGTTTTGACGCGGAGGCGCAAAGGCGCGGAGGGGTTTATTTTAACGCAAGGGCGCGAGGGCGCAGTGGCGCAAAGGGGTTTTTGGGTTTTGGGCGGTCTTGTCAAAGGGCGGGCGGTTGGCTTAGACTTTCTTATATAAGGATGGGGCGCGGGCGGTTGCCGCGCGCTTTTGGGGAAACTAGGCGACCGGCGGGTTGACGATTAAGACCATGCGCGAGTACGTGACCATAGACAGCGGCGGCCTTCGGTTGGAGGGGACGCTGGACGTTCCCGACGGCGGCGAGGCGGCGGCGGCGGTCGCCGGGGTGGCGGTGTGCCATCCGCATCCTCGTCATGGGGGGGACATGGATAGCGCGGTCGTGGTTGGGGTGGCGAATCGGCTGTCGGCGGCGGGGTTCGCGGTTTTGCGGTTCAACTTTCGCGGCGTGGGGCTGAGCGAGGGCGAGTTCGATTGGGGCGGCGGGGAGACGGACGACGCGGAGGCGGCGATGGAGTTTCTGGCGCTTCGGGACGAGGTGGACGCGAGCAGAATCGGAATCGCGGGCTACAGTTTCGGGGCGGCGGTGGCGATGCAGGCGGCGATGGGGTTCGGCGCTCCGCAGGCGGTGGCGGCGCTCGCCTGCCCCGCTCCGCAGATGCGGGCGTTCAGCGGGCTGGAGATTCTTCCGCCCAAACTGTTCGTTCTGGGCGACCATGACCATGAGTTCCCCGCCGACCAGTTCCGGTTTCTGTGCCGGCGCTTTTCGGAGCCGAGGGAGTATGAGGTTCTGGCGGGCGCGGACCACTTCTTTCGCGGGTTCGAGGATGAGTTGGGCGGGCTGTGCGCGGATTTCTTTACGCGCTGGCTGAAGCGGTAGAATGGAGGCGCCGGTTTCGCGGGGCAAACCTGCGCCTGGCGGCGCAGGCACCCTCACCCTAGCCCTCTCCCATCAAGGGAGAGGGGATTCATCGCTCGCGATTCGGGCTTGGTTTCCGTGAACATACCCTTGTAAGCCCATCAAGGGAGAGGGGATGCGTTGGCTTCAGTTCAGGTTTGATTTCGGATTGCTGTATCGGTTGGTCTCTGGATTCCCGCTTTCGCGGGAATGACGGGGCATGAATTGAGGATTTTGGCGCGATAATCGTCCGCGCCGTCCTTATGTCAACACTGGCTAGGGAGGATTCAGTTTCGTGGGACAGTCGGCAATCGCCTTTTACAGCAAGAAGAAGGTTGAGTTGGAGGGGATATTGTCGTTTCCGGCGGACGCTGGGGCGCGGTCGATGGCGGGGGCGGCGGTGTGCCACCCGCATCCGGCGCTGGGGGGGAACATGGGCGACAGGGTGGTTTTGGCGATCTGCCGAGCGGCGGAGCGGCGGGGAATCGTCACGCTTCGGTTCAATTTCAGGGGCGTGGGCGGCAGCGGGGGCGAGTTCACGAACGGCGAGCGCGAGCAAGAGGACGCGGCGGCGGCGCTGGACGTCCTGCGCCATTGGCGCTCGGTGGACAGGCGGCGTCTGGGAATCGTGGGCTACTCGATGGGGGCGGCGGTGATACTGGACGGGCTGCGGCGAATGAAGCGGGCGTCCGCCATCGCGCTGGTGGCGCCGACGCTGGCGGCGCTCCGCAGTCCGCGCTTCGCCAAAGACAAGCGCCCGAAACTGGTAATCGCCGGCTCGGAAGACAGGGTCGCGCCGTCTTTGGAGATTCAGCGGATATTGGACGGCTGCCGGCAACCCGTCCGGTTTCACGAAATTCAGGGGGCGGATCACTCGATGCGGGGCCGAGAGGGAGAAGCGGGGGAAGCGGCGGCGGATTTTCTGTCGGAATTTTTGTGAATGGGGGGCGAGATGATATTGTCGCGAGGGCGCAGGGGTCGGAAGATGGACGCGGCGAGGGTATGATATTGACGCAAAGGCGCAATGTCGCAAAGGCTCGATGATTTAATATGGGGCTATGGACGCGGCGAGATGGGTTGAACGCTGTTGACTGTCAACCGAATACAGGCGATTGAACACTGTCAATTAAACACTAGCCACTGATAAGGAGCGAAACATTGTCTGAAGAGCGGCGTTACAGGGTGGAGCGGGATTCGATGGGGGAGTTCGAGGTTCCGGCGGAGGCGTATTACGGCGCCAGCACGATGCGGGCGGCGCTGAATTTCCCGATTAGCGACCTGCGCTTCGGGCGGTCGTTCATTGAGGCGATAGCGTCGGTGAAGATGGCGGCGGCGCTGGTGAACCGCGATTTGGGGCTGCTGGACGCGGATACGGCGGCGGCGGTCGCGGCGGCGGCGCGCGAGGCGGCGGACGGGAAGTTCGACGACCAGTTCGTGGTGGACATCTTCCAGACGGGTTCGGGGACGTCCACGAACATGAACGCGAACGAAGTGATAGCGAACCGCGCAATCGAGTTGCTGGGCGGCGAGAAGGGCGCGCGGGGGTTGGTTCATCCGAACGACCACGTGAACATGGGGCAGTCGTCGAACGACGTGATACCGACGTGCATCCACATCGCGGCGCTGACGGGCATCGAGCGCGGGCTGATTCCGGCGCTCGGCGAGTTGCGCGATGAGTTGGACGCGAAGGCGGCGGAGTTCATGCCGGTGCTGAAGACGGGGCGGACGCATCTTCAGGACGCGACGCCGATTCGCCTTGGGCAGGAATTCGAGGGCTACTCCGGGCAGGTGGCGCGGGGAATCAAGCGGCTTGAGGCGAACGGGCTTCTGCGCGAGGTGGCGCTGGGGGGGACGGCGGTCGGCACGGGGGTGAACGTCCATCCGGAGTTCGCGGGGCGGGTTTGCGCGAAAGTGTCGGAGTCGCTCGGAGTGGAGATTCGGGAGACGGACAATCACTTCCAAGCCCAAAGCGCGCTGGACGACATTGTGGCGACCAGCGGCGTGCTGAAGACATTGGCTGTCAGCCTAATGAAGATAAGCAACGACATACGCTGGCTAGGGTCGGGCCCGCGCGCGGGAATCGGCGAGCTGACGTTGCCGGAAGTCCAGCCGGGCAGCTCGATAATGCCGGGCAAGGTGAACCCGGTGATACCGGAGTCGGTCTGCCAAGTGGCGGCGCAGGTCATCGGCAACGACGCGGCGATAGCGGTGGCGGGGCAGTCGGGCAACTTCGAGATAAACGTGATGATGCCGGTGGCGGCGTACAATCTGTTGCAGTCCATAGACTTGCTGGCGGCGGCGGCGCGCAACTTGGCGCGGCAGTGTGTGAGCGGCCTGGGGGCGACTTCGGCGGGCCCGGACATGGTGGAGCGCGGTCTGGCGATAGTGACTACGCTGGTTCCGCATATCGGCTACGACGCGGCGGCGGACATCGCGAAGGCGGCGCAGGCGAGCGGCGAGACGGTGAAAGAGGCGGCGCTGGCGGCGACAAGCCTATCGGCGGCGGAGCTGGATGAGATTCTCGACCCTTCCGGCATGACGGAGCCGGGCCTGGGTTCGGGGGTGTCGACGGGGTAGGCGGCGAACGGACAATCAAACAACGGAACGAAATTGAAAGGGGTGAAACAATATGCCGTACATTGAGGCGCTCAAGAATTACGCGGTTTTTGACGGGCGCGCGGGGCGGGGCGAGTTCTGGTGGTTCATGCTGGTTCACGTCGCGGTGGCGCTGGTCATGGGGTTCATAGACAACGGAGTCTTCCCGACCCTGCCGTTGGAGCAGAGGCCGATAATGTCGGTCTATCTGGCGGTCACGCTGTCGCCCTCGCTGGCGGTGGCGGCGCGGCGGTTGCGGGACGCGGGGGCCAGCGTGTGGATTCTGCTGGCGTTCTACGTCCCCTGGGTCGTGACGGCGATTCTGGCGCCGTGGGTGGAGCAAGCCAGCCTGATAGGGTTGCTGGTGTCGGCGGTCGGCTTCGCGGTCATGGCCGCGTTCGCGGCTAGGGGCAGCCGGGCGGATGGGTGACGCGGTTGGCGGGCAATCTCGCGCAAGACTGCGCCTGACGGCGCATGCGCCCTCATCCTAGCCTTCTCCCATCAAGGGAGAAGGGATTTGCCGCTCGCGATTCGGGGTCACTCCCGTATGGGACCGATGGATACTGCGGACGCCGGACGACCGACGCCACGCTGTTCCCGCGTCTCGGACTTGCCGAAACGCGGTCTTAGCCGTTCTGCCCGTTGGACTGCCCGTTGTCGCCGGAGCGGAAGAACGGCGGCGGGGGCGGCTCTTCGCCCTTCGCCTTAGCCAATTCGCTAAGGAGGTACCACTCCCGCCAGGCGGCGCGCTCCGTTGCGGCGGCTTGGGCTTCGGCTTGGGCGGCTTGAGTGGCTTGGGCGGTTTTGGCGCGCTCTTCCGAGCGCACTTCCTCTCGCCCTTCCGCGCGTCCGGCTTCGCGCTCTTCCGCGCGGATTCTTCGTTCTCTCGGCTTCAGGAATGTCGCGGAGATTATCATGATTGCGCTTTGCGCTCCTTCCAGTATGGTCGTGGTGATTACCACCGCCGCCAGCCCCGCTATTCCGATTGTCATGGGGGCGCGCTCCGGGGCGCGATGGCGCGTTGGGTTTTCTCAGGCGTCATTTTGACGCCCTGCGGACGCCGGCGCCCAGCTATTTCCGCGTCGCGGACTTGCCGAAACGCGGTCTTAGCCGATCTGCCCGTTGTCGCCGGAGCGGAAGAACGGCGGCGGGGGCGGCTCTTCGCCCTTCGCGCGCGCGAGTTCGGAGCGCTCGTGCCACGCCTGCCATGCGGCGCGTTCGTGTTCAAGCGTTTGGGTGACTTGGGCGGTTTTGGCGCGCTCTTCCGCGCGCCCTTCCTCTCGCCCTTCCTCGCGCCCGGCTTCGCGCTCTTCCGCGCGGATTCTTCGCTCTCTCGGCTTCAGGAATGTCGCGGAGATTATCATGATTGCGCTTTGCGCTCCTTCCAGTATGGTCGTGGTGATTACCACCGCCGCCAGCCCCGCGATTCCAATGTCTCGGAGAACCGCCATGAAGGCGGGGTAGAATCCGTCGGACGACGGCGGGTCGGTTATTCCGAACCACAGAACGATTGCGGCGTACGCCAGCGATTGCGCCGAGAATAGGGATGCGTATGCCCATCCCCACTCGCGCGCGGCGCTTTTTATGGATTCGGTGTCTATTATACCGCCTCGGATTCGGTTTGTCATGGGGGGTTCGCTCCGGGACGCGATGGGGTTTTGGGCTTTCTCTGTCGCTATTTTGACGGGCTAAGGGCGGTGCGTCAAGCGGGGGCGGCGCTCAGTCGGCGATGTCGGCGATTAGTTTTTGGGCTAGGCGGCGCTCGTCTTCGGGGGCGGCGCTCAGTCGGCGATGTCGGCGATTAGTTTTCGGGCTAGGCGGCGCTCGTCTTCGGGGGCGGCGGTTTCGCGGTCGAGGCGGGCGGCGCGGAGGCGGGTTAGGATTTCGCCGATGGCGGGGCCGGGGGGGATTCCCAACGCTATTAGGTCGTCTCCGGTTAGATGCGGGCGGTCGGCGGCGCGGGCGCGGATGCAGGCGGTTAGGCGTTTTCTGAGAGAGGCGGCGGGGGCGGCGAGCGAGATTCCGACGGCGGCGCGGTCGTCGTGTTGGTCTAGGATGGCGATTAGGCGGCTTGTCGGGACGCTTTCGAGGTCGGCGGCGAGTTCGTTGGACAGGGCGCGGGTCAGTTTGGCGGCGTCCGACATGGCGCGGGCGGAGCGGGACGCGGGGCGCAGGCGGGCGGTTATTCCGCCGAGTTGGGCGTCCGTCAATGGCGCGCCGATTATGGCGTAGGCGATGGGGATTATGTCGTCTTGGGGCGTCTCCCCCGCCCTTTCGGAAAAGCGCGTCCACGCATCAAAATCGGCCGCCGACAGCGCGGGGTGGATTGCGGACAGGGCATGCCATTCGTCCAGAAGCGACATGGCGCGGGCGGCGGCTTCGCCTTCGAGAAAGAGGCGCTCCAGCTCGGCGCGAATCCGGGCGGGCGAGATGGTCGAGATGAATTGCGCGGATTCGGCTATCCAACGGCGCGTCTCGTCGGTCGGGGCAAGCGATAGGCGGGCGCAGTATCGGGCGGCGCGGATGATTCGGGTGGCGTCGTCTTGGAAACTGCGCGCGTGCAGGGCGCGGAGTTTGGATTGGCGCAAGTCCGGCAAGCCGCCGCATGGGTCTGTCAGCTCGCCGAATGTCGCGGACGACAGCGAGATCGCCATGGCGTTCACGGAGAAATCGCGTCTCGCCAGGTCTTCGGCGAGCGGCGCGGGGCGGACTTGGGGCAATGCGCCGGGCGCGGGGTAGCGCTCGGCGCGCGTCAGGGCGAGGTCTATTGAAAGGCCGTCCAAGTCGAGTTTGGCGGTGCCGAATTGGGAGCGTTTGGACACGCGCCCGCCGATTCGGGCGGCGACGCGGTCGAAGGCGTCGGCGTCCGCGCTTTCCAGGGCGATGTCGATGTCTGGGGACGGGGACGCTCCGCGCTGGGCTGCGAACAGGTCGCGGACGGAGCCGCCGACCAGGTATGGGCGCGCGCCGACGCGCTCGGACGCGCGCGCGACGGCGCGGAGGGCGTCCGCCGTGTCCGGCGGCATGCGGCGGGCGATGAGGTTCGCGGCGCTGGGCATGGCGGACGGACGCGGCGGCGGCGTCAGGGGCGTCAGGATGCGGACGCGCCCGCCGCTTTGCGCTTGAAGGCGTCCGCGCCGGAAGCCGCCCACGCCTGCCAGCCGGTCATCAGGAACTTGACGCCCTTCTTGATATAGGCTTCGACATTGGCGTCCGTCGCGAGCGCGCCGGGGGTTCGCCCGGCGGCGGCGATCTTCTCCAAAGCGCCGTCAATGGTGGACAGGACTTCGGGGCGGTTCAGTTGCCCGATGTAGCCCATAGACTGCGCGAGGTCGCTGGGGGCGACGAAGAAGACGTCTATGTGGTCGACGGTCAGGATTTCGTCTAGGTTGTTGACGGCGGCTATGTCTTCGATGAGGACGACTAGCAGGCTCTGGTCGTTGGCTTGGGCGAAGTAGTTGTCGACGCCGTAGCTCTGGCGGCTGCCGAACATGCCGCGCTCGCCGAGCGGGGCGAACTTGCCGGCGCTGACGACGGCTTCGGCTTCGGCTTTGGTGTTGACGTGGGGGACGACGATGCCCTGCGCGCCCACGTCGAGCGTGCGGTAGATGACGCCGGGGACGTTGCGGTTGACGCGGACGACGGAGGTCATGCCCCAGAGGTCGGCGGCGCGGGTGAGGTCGGGGATGTCTTTGTAGTCGACGGGCCCGTGTTCGCCCTCTATCCAGACGCCGTCGAAGCCTAGCGGTCCGAGCCAGTCGACAATGTCGGGCGTCATGTGGCCGGACAGGACAATGGCGGTTTCGCCGGCGGCTAGTTTGGCTTTGACTCGGTTTTCTCTCATGGACGCCAACGGGACACCCCCTTGCTTATGCGGTTTGGCGGGGTTCATTATAGCGGACGCGGCGGGCGGCGGCTAGGGGCTGGCTTCGGGGACGTCCGCGCCAATCCTCTTGAGGATACAGTATAGCGCTTTTGGCAACCTCGCGGCGCGGTTGGATTTCGCCGAAAAGACGCGCTATCTTCCGAAAGACAGGCGCTCGGCTAGGAAGGGGGGCAATCCCTGAGATAGTATTTTGCGCTGGGTTTTCTCGATGTCGTATTCGGCGCGGCGATGGGTTAGGGTTTGGGTCGCGGAGTCGTATATGGCGTATGCGGCGCGCGGGTCGCCGTCTCGCGGTTGGCCTACGGAGCCGGGGTTGATTAGCAGATTGTCTTGGCGCAGATGTAGCGGCTCGTCCGGGCGCGGGGGGATTGCGGCGACGTCGCCGACGGCGTCCATCCGGCAGGCTATCGGGATGTGGGTATGCCCCACTAGGCAGCGGTATGTCTGGCAGCGGCTTAGGCAGGCGCGGACGGCGGATGAGGTGGTGACGTATTCCCAGACGGGGTCGCGCAGGCTGCCGTGGACTAGGGTGAATTCGTGGTCGTCGAGCTCCAGAACGCGGGGCTGGGCGCGGATGAAATCCTTGCGGGCGTCGTCTAGGACGGACGCCGTCCAAGCGTTGGCTTCGGCGGCGATTGGGTTGAACCATTCCAAGCCGATTATTCCGACCGCCGCCAAGTCGTGGTTGCCGACGACGGCGCGGCGGTCGCGCTCGCGCAGGGCGTCTATGACTTCGGACGGGTTGGGCCCGTAGCCGACGAGGTCGCCGAGCGACCAGATTTGGTCGAATCCGCCGGCGGATTCGGCGTCGGCTATTACGGCGTCCAGCGCTTCTAGATTGGAGTGTATGTCGGATGCGATTAGGGCTTTCATGGGGGGGATGGGGATGGCTGGCGAACCTGCGCCTGGCGGCGCGGTCACCCTCACCCTAGCCCATCAAGGGAGAGGGGATACGTTGGTTGAGGTTCGGGGTTGGTTGCGAGTGGCGGGCTTGTCCCCGCCTTCGCGAGGATGACGTTGTTGTGCGAGTCTGGATTCCCGCCTTCGCGGGAATGACGGCGGTGGAACTTGGGAATGGCGGGGGCGGAATTCGGGCATGGCGGCGCGGCGGGCGGGTTTTGGCGAATCGTCCCCGCCTTCCCCGCCCCGCCTTGTCGCGGGTTGGGGTTGGTCAATATAATGTAGCATACGCCGCGGGCGGGCGGCGGTTCTAGGGATTTTGGCGCGCGCGGTTCAGAGAGGGCGCGCGGAGGGGATGAGAGCGTTTAGGCATGCGGTTGCGTTCGGATTCGGTTGAATATACGCGGGCTGTCGGGCATGCCATTGGCGCGGCGGCGCGGGCGGGGGATGTCGTCCTGCTGTCGGGCGGGCTTGGCGCGGGGAAGACGGCGCTTACGCAGGGCATACTGCGCGGGTTGGGGTCGGACGAGTTCGCGCGCAGCCCCACTTTCGTGCTGATGAACGAGTACCATGCGCGGCTGACGGTCTATCACATGGACTTGTACCGCCTCGATACGCTCGCCGAGATAGACGGGCTTGGGCTGGATGATTACTTGTTCGGCGACGGGCTTTGCGTCATCGAGTGGGCGGACAAGGCGGAGGGCTACTTCCCCGCCGAGCGTCTGGCGGTGTCCATAACGGTGGAGTCGGACACCGAGCGGACGCTGGAGTTGGAGTCGTCCGCCGGCGCGGGCTGCCCCATGTTGCGGGCGGTCGGCGAGTTGGCGGCGAAGTCGGAGGGCGGCTAAGCGATGGAGCTTCTCATAGACACGTCCACGCGGTACGCGGCGGTTGGGCTTTCGGAGGGCGGCGAGTGCGTCGCGGAAATCCGCTGGCGGTCGGCGCGCAACCATTCGGTGGAGCTGATTCCCGCCGTCAACCGCGCGCTGGCGCATGCGGGGCGCGGGATGGACGACCTGAGCGCCGTGTTCGCGGCGTCCGGGCCGGGCGGGTTCAGCGCGTTGCGGGTCGGGATGAGCGCGGCGAAGGCGATAGCGGCGGCGCGCGGGATTCCGCTCGTGGCGGTCGGGACGCTGGATATCGAGATTCAGCCGTTCGCGGGGATGGGCGCGCCGGTATGCGCCGTCGTGGGCGCGGGGCGCAATCGGCTTTATGTCGGGACGCTGAATCCGGCGGACGGCGAGGCGGCGGCGAGCGCGGAGCTGATGGCGGCGGATGAGTTTCTCGCCGGTCTTTCGCCGGATTTCATCTATTGCGGCGAGGCGGCGGGCGAATTGGCGGGCGAGATGCGGGCGCGTCTGGGCGGGTCGCTGCGGATGTCGCTCGCTCCCCCGCCCTCTCGCGGCGCGGCGGCGCTGGCGCGGCTGGGATACGCGAAGCTGGCGGCGGGCGACACGGCGGACGCGGCGAGCGCGGAGCCGCTGTATCTGCGAAGCTCTCAAGTGAACTCGGCGGAGCGGGCGCGGCGAGCGGCGGGACGGCGATGATGGGATTCGCGCGGCTGACGAAACTGCGCCTGGGGGCGCAGGCACCCTCACCCTAGCCCTCTCCCATCAAGGGAGAGGGGATACGTTGGCTTCATTCCAAACCTGATTTCAAGTGGCTGGCTTGGCTGGAGTCTCTGGATTCCCGCCTTCGCGGGAATGACGGGGTAGAGCGCGGGAATGGGGATACGCTGGTTGGAATTCAAGGTTGATTTCGGGTGGCTATCTTGATTGGGAAACTCTGGATTCCCGCCTTCGCGGGAATGATGGGGTGGAGCGAGGGAATGGGGATACGCTGGTTGGAATTCAAGGTTGATTTCGGGTGGCTATCTTGATTGGGAAACTCTGGATTCCCGCCTTCGCGGGAATGACGGGGCGGAATAGGGAAAACGGATTCATCAGTTGCTATTTAGAATTGGTTTCGTTGATACATTCTTGAAAACCCATAAGCGAAAGGCGAACAAGTGGAAAAGACTCTAGTGCTACTGAAGCCGGACGCGGTTCAGCGCGGGCTGGTTGGCGAGATTGTCTCGCGGCTGGAGCGGACGGGGCTGAAGATTGTGGGGATGAAGTTGATGCTGGTCTCGGACGAGCTGGCGCATCGGCATTACGGCGAACACGTCGGCAAGCCGTTTTTCGAGGGGTTGACGTCGTTCATCACGTCTGGTCCTCTGGTGGCGATGGCGTTCGAGGGGGGCGACGCGGCGGCGATAGTCCGCAAGACGATGGGGGCGACGAACCCGGCGGAGTCGCCGCCGGGGTCGATACGGGGGGATTTCGGCAGCGACATAGGGCGCAATCTGGTTCACGGCTCGGATTCGCCGGAGTCCGCCGAGCGCGAGTTGGCGCTGTTCTTCGCCGACGGCGAGCTGCTCGATTACGCGCGGGCGTCGGACGCCTGGATCAGGGAATGACGCGGATGCGGCGGGCTTGGGGCCAGACGGTCTCGAGCCCGTAGAAATCGCGCTCGTCCGTCCCCATGAGGTGGATGAGGACGTCGCCGTAGTCCATGAGCGCCCAGCCGCTTTGGTGGGTTCCTTCGACGTGGTGCAGAATCGCGCCGCGCTCTTTCATGCCGTCTTGGATGTCCTCCAAGAGGGCGCGGAGCTGGCGCGCGGATTCGGCGGTGAGGATGACGAAGTAATCGGCGAAGTCGCAGGCGTCCCGCACGTCCAAGAGGACGATGTTGGAGGCGTGTCCGTCGTCGGCGAGGTCGAAGGCGGCTTCCGCCCACTCGCGGGCTTGGGTTTGGGATTGTTCGGTTGTTGTCTGTATCATGGGGGGATTATACACTGGATAAGTTCGGGTTGCCAGCGGCAAAATGGGATTCAAGAAAATCGTCCGGGAAAAGGGCGGAATCGGCGCGGCGGGTTGACGGTTCGAGGCGGCGAATCTACACTTGCGGACAACCCCAAACGAAACGGGCGGGATGCGATTTTGGATGCGAACGAACAGGCGCGGATGGCGGGGCTTCCTCCGAAAGACGGCGGCGGCGCTCGGCGCGTTCAGGGCGGAATCGCCACGAGCGACGTAATCCTGTCGACGCATGCGGGCGGAAACGCGGACGTGTTTCCGCAAATTCTGCGTCTGCATGTGCCGACGGGTTCGATAGTGGCGGACGTGACTTACGGCAAGGGCGTCTTCTGGCGAAACGTGGAGCCGGGGCTGTACGACCTGCGGGCGACGGACATGGCGGACGGCGTCGACTGCCGCGCTCTGCCCTACGCGGACGGCGAGATCGACTGCGTTGTTCTCGACCCGCCGTATATGGAGGGCTTTTATCGCAACCGCGAAAGCCAAAAAGCGGGCGGCGGCGCCTACGCGGCGTTTCGAGAGCATTACGCGAACGGCGACGAGATGCCGCGCTCAGGCAAGTGGCACGCGGCGGTTAGAGAGCTGTATCGGGACGCCGGCGAAGAGGCGCGCCGCGTTCTGCGGACGGACGGAATCCTGATAGTCAAGTGCCAAGACGAAGTGAGCGCCAACCGTCAGTGGCTGACGCATGTGGAGATAATCAATGATTACGCGGAGATGGGGTTTTACGCCAAGGATTTGTTCGTCGTGGTGCGGTCGAACAAGCCGGGGGTGTCGCGGCTGAAGAAGCAGGTTCACGCGAGGAAGAATCATTCTTATTTTTTGGTTTTTGTGAAGGGCGGGTGCTGTATATGAAGGGCGGGCGCTGTATATAAGGAAGGGTTGCCGCTTTCGGATTCCAACTTTCGCGGGAATGACGGGGGCAGAAATCGGGGGCGGCTGTGGTACAAGATCCCAAAACGCTGGCGCAATATATGGGTGAAGATAGTTGAGGTCAATAGGGGGTTTACAGCGGTTTGGGTTATAGAGTATGATGATGAGAACGGACGCTTAACATACGGAGCCAGATGGCATGAACGGGTTTGACTGGCTAGAAAACCAAGCCAAGAAAATGAAAACCCAAGCGGAGAGCGGGGTAGCGCCGGATAAAATTCGGCTTACCGTGCGCGAATTCATGGCGAAATTCGACTACTTCAAGCGTTCGTCGCGGATCAACAGGCGAATTCTGAACAAGTTGGACGAGTTGAAGCTTAGAACCGTCCCATCCTTTGAGACGGCGTGGTTCGACGCCACCATTTCGATTGAAATGGATGTGGAGGATGACAGCTCCGGCGATAGCCCGGACCCTACCATCCGAATCGGAATTCTGCCCGCCGCGAACAACGCGCCTGTTTCGGTGAAACCCGACGACTCGGTTAGCAGGGCGATCACAATAATGCAGTTGAACGACTTTTCGCAGTTGCCGGCAATGCAAAACGAGCGAACTGTGAAAGGCGTCGTGAGCTGGAAATCCATCGCCGTCAGGACTTCGTTGGGACAACCGAGTGAGTTCGTCCGCCAGTGCATGGATACTGAGGAAGTCATAGACATTTCCATGCCGTTGCTTGACGCGGTGGAAGTCATCCAGCGACATGACTACGTTCTCGTGAAAGACTCGACGGATAAAATCACGGGAATCGTAACCGCCAGCGACATCGCGCAAGAGTTCTCTAAACTGTCGTCCCCTTTTCTGCTCGTCGGGGAAATTGAGGGACGACTGCGCCGCCTCTTGCATGGAAAATTCACATTGGAACAATTGAAAAGCGTTTCCCGAAGCGCGGAGGGCGAGAAACCCATAGAGGGATTGGCCGATTTGACGTTCGGGGGCTATGTCCGAATTCTTCAGAACGAAAAACATTGGAATCGCCTTAAGCTGAGCGGCATAGACCGCAAGGAGTTCGTGGAACGCTTGGACATCGCGCGGGAAATCCGAAACGACGTGATGCACTTCAATCCAGAAGGTCTTGACGACAGTCAACGGAGCGAACTAGAAAAGGTCGCGAGGTTCTTTCGCTACCTTGAGAGCATAGGCGCGATATAGTTGCCGCATGATTCGCTAGGCAACGCCGACATTGCGCGCTCGCGGTCCTATACCACATTATTAAGGAGGGTCGCCTTCTGGATTCCCGCTTTCGCGGGAATGACGGGGGCAAAGAAATCGGGCGCAAGCGAGGGAAGGTTCGACATGGGGCTGATAGAAACGACCGCCACAATCAGAAATCCGGCTGACCCGGATAGGTTCTGGGAGGGGACGTTCCTAGTGGATACGGGGGCGATAGATTGCGTCGTTCCGCGTTCCGTCTTGGAAGGCGTCGGGCTTCGCGTCAAGGGGGAGCGCGTTTATACGCTGGCGGACGGCGGGGCGGTTCGGATGGAAATCACGACCGGAGACGTTGAGCTGATGGGCGAGACGGTTGGCGTGACAATCGTTTTCGTCGACGACGACAACGCCATTCCGCTTCTGGGCGCGACGGCGATGGAGTCGGCGGGGGTGGAGGTCGATCCGCGGAATGAGAGTTTGCGGCGGCTTCCGTCCATCAGCCTGCGGCGCATGATTGGCTGACGGGCGGGCGCGAGAGAATCCGGGGCGCGGAGGTTCGCGGAGGGTTTTCGCACGGCTCGCGCGCTTTTGCGGATTTTCCCCTGCCCTATTCGCGTTGCCAATGGCGGCGCGGATGCGCTATGCTTGAGACATGGACAAGGGCGAGAACAACAAGAAAGTCATCGTGGCGATGAGCGGGGGGGTTGATTCCTCCGTGGCGGCTCTGTTGCTTAAGCGGCGGGGCTATGAGGTCGTGGGCGTCACCATGCGGCTGTGGTCGGTGGAGCGCGAGGGCGTGCCGGCGTCCAGCAAGCGGTGTTGCTCGGTGGAGGACGTCGAAGACGCGCGGCGGGTGTGCCACGCCATCGGAATCCCCCACTACTACATGAACTTCGAGCGCGAGTTCCAGCGGCATGTGATAGATTACTTCGTCGAGGAATACGACAGGGGGCGGACTCCCCACCCCTGCCTCGCCTGCAACGACAAGATAAAGTTCGACTTCCTGCTCAGGCGGGCGCTGTTTCTGGACGCGGATTATATCGCCACCGGACATTACGGGCGCGTCCAAGACGGCGCGGACGGCGAGCGAATCCTGCTGACGGGGGCGGACGTCTCGAAAGACCAGTCCTATGTGCTGTTCACGCTGGGGCAGGCGGAGCTTCGGCGTCTGCTTCTGCCGGTGGGCGAGCATCGCAAGGATGAGATTCGCCAGTTGGCGGCGGACGCTGGTTTGCCGGTGGCGGACAAGCCGGATAGCCAGGAGATCTGCTTCATCCCGGACGACAATTACCGCAAGTTCGTGGCGGATCGCGTGAAGCCGCGTCCGGGCGATTTGGTGTCTAGCGGCGGCGAGGTGCTGGGGCGGCATCCCGGCATACAGTTCTTCACCATTGGCCAGCGGCGCGGGCTTGGGCTGAGCGGCAACACGGGCGAGCCGCTCTATGTGACGCGCATTGACGCAGATTCCAATGAGGTCACTCTTGGCAATCACGACGAGCTGATGCGCGATACGCTGTGGGCGTCCCGCGTGAATTGGATTTCGGACAACGCGCCGGCGGAGCCGATTCGGGCGAGCGCGAAGATACGCTACAAGGCGAACATGTCGCCGGCGACGGTGATTCCGCTGTCGGACGGCTGGGCTGAGGTGGTTTTCGACGTCCCGCAGCGGGCGATGACGCCGGGGCAGGCGGCGACGTTCTACGACGGCGAGCGCGTGCTGGGCGGGGGGTATATAGAGATTGAGGCGCCGGTTGGGGCGGAAGTCGGCTAGAATATCCTAAACGAGGGGTTGAGAATGTCGGTCAACATGGCGAACCTTCTGGGGCGGCTCGGAGAGTTCGACGCGTTGCGCTCCGGGGACGATGTGCTGACCGGCGCGGTAGAGCGCATTGTTCCCCAAAACGAAACGGCTTGGCCCTCCCATTTGCATCCGGCGGTTCGCGCCGCGCTTAATGGGATTGGCATGGGGACGCCGTACAAGCATCAGTTCGACGCCGTCAGCAAATCGCTGGACGGGGCGGATGTCGTCTTGGAGTCGCCCACCGCGAGCGGCAAGACGCTGGCGTTCACCGTCCCCATGCTGCATGCGCTGAAGACCAATCCCGGCTCCCACGCCATGATGGTGTATCCGATGAAGGCGCTGGCGTTTGACCAGCGGACTCAAATCCAGGACCTTTGCGAGCCGCTGGGGGTTGAGTCTTGGACATACGACGGCGATACGGATACGGAGCATAGAAATATGCTCCGAGCGCGCCCGACGCCAATCCTTCTCACAAATCCTGAATATCTGAACGCGTCGTTCTTGGGTTGGCGGGAACAGTGGGACGGGTTTCTCAAGAACCTGAAATTCCTCGTAATCGATGAGATGCACGAATACCGGGGCTTCTTCGGCAGCAACATGGCGCTCTTGCTGCGTCGGTTCTTTCTGTATCTTGACCGCATCGGGGCTTCGCCGCAGGTGTTTTTGTCGACGGCGACCTGCGCCAATCCGGCGGAACACGCCAGGAATCTCACGGGGCGCGATGTGGAAGTGGTGTCGGCGAGGGATGCGTTGAGTCCCAAGCGCCACTTCGTGTTCACTCGACCGGACATACCCGATTACCAGTATTGGGACGTTCTGAAACTGCGGATTGAAAACGCGGCGTTCGCGCTTGCGTCGGAAGGTCTGCAGACGCTCGTTTTCTGCCCAAGCAAGAGATTCTTGGAGGATGCGCTGAGGAATTGCCGCCGGAGGGCTCCGGACTACGGCGTTGACGCCGAACGAATTGCTCCGTTCCACGCAGACCTCAAGAGCGAAGACAAGCAAGCCATACAGCGGAAAATCAAACGCGGCGAGATGGACGCGGTGTTCACCACCAACGCGCTGGAGCTTGGGTTGGACATTGGCGGGCTGGACGCCATCGTCTTGGCGGGATTTCCGCCGAGCATAATGTCGGCGTGGCAGCAGATAGGCAGGGCCGGGCGCGGATGGGACAAAGACGCCCTAGTTCTGTTCTACGCCATGAACGACCCAATAGACCGCTTTTTCGGGGGCAATCTCAGCGCGTTCCTTAACAAGCCGTTTGACGAGTTGGTGGTGGACCCGACGAATAAAGAGTTGATAGGAAAACACATTCCGTCGCTTGTTTCGGAAACCAACGGGACATTGCGCCCGTCCGATGAGCGGGTTCTAGGCGGCGCGTTCTACGAGGAAGCCAAACGCAACCCCGGCGTGTTGCCGAGAATACGAAACTACAGGCCGCAGCTGCATTTGAATATGCGAGGGGGAATCGGGCGGTCATACGCTTTGAAGCGGGGAAATGAAGAGATTGGGCAAGTCTCCGCGACGCGCAGGTTCAGAGAAGCGTACATTGGAGCGGTGTTCACGTTCTTCGGGAGGAAGTACCGCGTCCATTCGCATGAAGAGAACGCGGTGGCGCTTGAGGAAGTCGACCAAAATCTCCGAACCGAGCCCGGATTCTATACCAGGCTGCACCCTGGGGACATTATGGACGGGGCGGCCTATGGCGACGTTCAGGCGTACCTGAGAAGAATCGACGTCGTAACGCAATTCACCGGCTACAAACTGGTGGACGAGTCCACAGGAAACGCGCGCGGCATGTCGGACGGCAACGAAGCGCTCCCGCAGAACAACCTGCAATCGGTTTGCATCACCCTTCCGCCTGATTACCAGGCCGGCGATGGAATAGGGGCGTTGGAGCATATGATTCGAGTGGGCGCGATGTTCGTAATTCCCGCGGACCGGTTCGACGCCAGCACGTACTCCCAAGTCGGGAACAATCCGGAAGCGTACTACTACGAGAATTACTCCGGCGGCATCGGAATCGCCAAGAAACTGTTCGAGGTTTGGCCGGCGGCGTTGAGAGAAGGCGTCAAAATCGCCGAAGGTTGCGGTTGCCGGCGGGGATGCCCGAACTGCATCGAACCCGCCAAATCCTACGACATCAGCAACTCCGACATAGACAAGGGCGCGGGAATCGAACTGGCGCGCCGCGTGCTGGATGCGGCTGATGGCGAGCCTGATTTCAAGTGGTCGAACGGCATGATGATTCCTGTATAATAGCCGCGCGGCGACAGGAAGTTCCAGAGCAGGAGAGCGAACGAAATGGACTTCAAAGACCTCATCAAGCAGGGTTTCGACGAGTATTTGGCGGACCTGAAGCGGGTTTTGGACGGGCTGTCGGAGGATGAGCGGCGGTTTCAGGTTTCGACGGAGTCGAACCACATAGACTTCATCGTCTGGCACATGGCGCGGGTGGAGGATGATTTCCTTCAGCGGTTCGCCCAGCGGGCGCCGACGGTGTGGCAGCGGGACGGCTGGCACGAACGTCTGGGGCTGCCGGAGCGCGAGAGCGGATTCCGCTACACCGCTCGGCAGGTGGCGGAGCTGCCTCGCTTCGACATGGGCGAGATGCTGGCGTATTACGACGCCGTCCGCGCGGAGACTTACAAGTTTCTGGATTCGATTTCGGAGTCGGATCTGGCGAACAAGCCGCATCCGCGCAGGCCCGAGTACACCGTCTGCGACATGTTCAGCCATCTGATGTGCGAGGAGTCGCAGCATGTGGGGCAGGCGGCGTTCATTCGCGGGGTTCAGCGGGGAATCGAGTAGGCGGGGCAATCCCCCCGCCCGCCGAGCGCGGAAGGTTGGCGATGCGAATTGACGCGGACGGCGGCGCGCCGGATTTCGAGGTCGAGCGGCGTCTGCGCCGGCAAGGGTTTCGGCGTCCGGCGGGGCTTGACGAGGTCGGGCGCGGCTGCCTGGCGGGTCCGGCGGCGGCGGGGGCGGCGATTCTGGCGTCCAATCCGAGCGACGAGATGCGGGCGGTCGCGCGCGACAGCAAGACGCTGAGGGCGGACGGGCTTCGGGCGGCTTACGAGGTGATTTCGCGCGAGGCGCGGGCGGTGGCGGTCGGCTGGGCGGCGGCGGCGGAGATAGACCGCTTGGGAATCGGCGCGGCGGTTCGGCTGGCGATGCGGCGCGCGGCGGCGAAGCTGAGTTTGCGACCGGATCATCTCATCATAGACGCCGTTCGTCTGCCCGGCGTCAACCTGCCGCAGGTTTCGTTCGCGCGGGCGGATTCCAAGTCGCTGAGCGTGGCGGCGGCGTCCATCGTCGCCAAAGTGGAGCGCGATAGGCTGATGGCGCGGCTGGCGGAATCGCATCCCGAATACGGCTTCGAGTCGCACAAGGGCTACGGAACGCGGCGGCATATGGAGGCGATTCGAAGGTTCGGTCCGAGCGCGGAGCATCGGATGACGTTTAGGCCGATGAGCGAGTCGGGGCGCTCGCCGGGGCGTCTGTCGTCGGCGGAGTCGGGGGCGCTGGCGGAGGGTTACGCGGCGGAGGCGCTGGCGGAGCGCGGGATGACTGTCGTCGGGCGCAATTTTCGGACGCGGTACGGGGAGTTGGACATTGTGGCGGCGGACGGGGACGCGCTGGCGTTCGTGGAGGTTCGGGCGCGGCGGGCGCGGACGGGGTTCGGGTCGCCGGCGGAGACGGTGACGGCGGCGAAGGCGGCGCGTCTCATCGCGGCGGCGCAGGAATACGTCCAAAGCGCGGGCGGCGAACGGAGGGAGTGGCGCATCGACCTGGCGGCGGTGGAGCTGGACAGGTGGGGAAGGCCGACGGCGGCGGAGTTCATCGAGTCGGCGGTGGAGGACGATGGGTGAGGGTTTTATATTGTCGGAACAGTGTTGGAAGAATGAGAGACGCAGAGGCGCAAAGACGCAGAGGGGCGCGGAGGGGGATGCGTTGGCTTGGGATTTGGGCTTGGTTTCGGATGGCAGGCTTGTCGCCGCTTTCGGGAAGATGACGTTGTTGGGGGATTCTGGATTCCCGCCTTCGCGGGAATGACGGGGCGGAATTTGGGAGAAGGGATGCGTTGGCTTCAGCTCAAGTATGATTTCGGGTGGCTATCCTGATTGGTCGACTCTGGATTCCCGCCTTCGCGGGAATGACGGCGGGGGCGCGTGAGGGAGAAGGGATTTGTCGCTCACGATTCGGGCTTGGTTTCGGGTGGCTATCCTGATTGGTCGACTCTGGATTCCCGCCTTCGCGGGAATGACGGCGGGGGCGCGTGAGGAAGTAGGGATTTGTCGCTCGCGATTCGGGCTTGGTTTCGGGTGGCTATCCTGATTGGTCGACTCTGGATTCCCGCCTTCGCGGGAATGACGGCGGGGGCGCGTGAGGAAGTAGGGATTTGTCGCTCGCGATTCGGGCTTGGTTTCCAGTTGCCAAGTTGGCCGCTCCATTCTGGATTCCCGCCTTCGCTGGAATGACGGGACGAAATCAGGGGCGGCAAGGGGAATTGGGGAAGGCGCGCGGCGCTTGTGGTATAGTGGATTCCGATTCGCACGCGCGCCGAGATTTCTAGCGGAGGTTCGCGCTTTTGGATGACGGTCTTTCCCAGTCCCCCGACCGTTCGCGGGATGTCGAGCTTACGATTGTGATTTTGTGCCGCGACGAGGAAGGCTCCATCGCGCGGTGCGTGGAGGAGGCGCTGGGGTTTCTGGAGCGCGGCTCCATCGCGGGCGAGGTGGTGGTCGTGGACAACGGCAGCGTTGACCGGTCCGCGGAGCGGGCGGCGGCGGCGGGGGCGCGGGTGGTTTCGGAGCCGAATCCCGGCTACGGCAACGCGATTTCGGCGGGAATCGAGGCGGCGCGGGGACGGTTCGCCATACTCGGCGACGGGGACGGCGAACATGATTTGTCGGCGCTGGAGCCGTTCTGGGAGAAGCTGAACGACGGGCATGATTTCGTGTTCGGCAACAGGTTCATCGGCGGGGCGGCGGGCGGCTCCGGGCGTCTGCGGAACGCGGGGACGGCGCTTCTGAGCGCGGTCGGGCGCGCGCTGTTCCGCTCGCCGGCGGGGGATTTCAACTGCGGACTGCGGGGGTTCCGAACGGCGAGCGCGCGGTCGCTGAATCTGCGCTGCGCGGGCATGGAGGCGGCGAGCGAGATGGTCGTCAAGGCGGCGCGGTCGGGCTTTCGGGTCGCGGAGGCGCCGGCGGTTCAGCGGCGGGCGCTCGACCCGGAGCGCGCGTCTCATCTGCGCGTCTGGCGGGACGGCTGGCGGCATTTGCGCCTTCTGCTGATGCTGTCCCCGCGCTGGCTGTACTTCTATCCGGGCTGCGCTCTGCTGGCGGCGGGCGCGCTGGCGATAGCCGTTCCGATAGCTTATCCCGTGGAAGCGGGCGGCATGTTCGGGGCGTACACGATGCTGTTCGGATGCGCCTTCGCCAGCGCGGGGGCGCAGCTGGCGATGTTCTCGCTGCTGGCGAGCGCCTTTTGCGACAGCATCGGGCTATCGGGCGGGCTTCGGTTGGCGCGGAGCGGGTCGCTGGCGGAAGCGGGCATGCTCGCGGGGGCGGCGGCGGTGGCGCTGGGGACGGCGGGCGGCGTCTGGAGCCTGCTCATCTGGGCGCAGACGGGGGGGCCGGATTTGGAAACGCGGCTGAGAGTCGCCATTCCGTCCGTCACGCTGGTGATTTGCGGGCTGCAGATGGTCTTTTCGGCGTTCTTCTTCGCCCTGCTGACCACGCAGGGGGGAATCGCCGGGCGCGGCGGCGCGGCGCGGGGGGGCGGGCGTTGAACGGCGGGCGTCTGCGGCGGACGGTTGCCCTCTACGCGGCGGTCGCGGCGGCGACGGCGGCGCTGTTCTTCTTCCTGCACTGGCTGGGCAACCAGACGCCCTACGAAACGGCGCGGCAGCGTCTGGCGGACGAAATGGCGGAGAACGCGGGGCAGGCGGACGCGCGCTTTTTCGACGGCGCCAGGCCGCTGTTCGACTGGGAGTTCTGCAAGCTCTCGCTGATGACGCTGGCGGGTTCGCGGCGCGACGGCGGCGACAACCCCGCGGCGGACGCGATTCTGCTGAAGAATTTTCCGCGAGCGATAGACCCCGATTGGAATTGGTGCGCGGAGACGCGGGCGGTCGTCGCGGGCGCGGAGTACGAAAAGCGCCTCGAGAATACGCGCTACTGGTACGGCAACAAGGCGGCGCTGGCGATTGGGCTGCGCTGGCTTTCGGTTTTGGACTTTCATCGGCTGTTGCTGTTCGCCTGCTATGGGGCGTGGCTTCTGCTGGCGGCGGCGCTGGCGGCGCACGGTTGGCGCGCGCTGGCGGTGGGCGCGCCGGCGATAATCTTGGGGCTTTGGCTTTCGGGAATCGTCTATTGGGCGGACGCGGGGAATGGGCCTGCGTATGCCTGGGCGGTCTTGTCGGCGGCGGTTCTGGCGCTTCTGCTTAGATGGCGGGCGGCGGCGCGGTTCGCTCCGCTCTTCTGCTTCATCGCGGGGATGGCGTCCGCCTTTTTCTGGTTTTCGGACGGACACAACGCCGTCGCCGTCTTTCTGATAGCGCTTGCCGCGTGGATTGGGTATTCGCGTCTGAGCGCGGACGGCGGCGCGGCGGCGCGGCGGGCGGCGGGCGCGCTGGCGCTGTGGATTTTGGGCGTCTTGGCGTGCCTCGCGCTGATGCTGGCGGTCCGGAGCGCGGCGGCGGAGCTGGGGGGGACGCGAATCGACGGCGCGGAAGTGTTCGCCGGCAGCCTGCGGAACAGAATCGAGCAGGCGTGGGCGGAGACGCCGATGGGGGCGCGCGGCGCGCCGGTTCTGGGCTGCCCGGCTTGCGTGGGCGCGGAAGATGAGTTCTGGGCGAACCTGCCAATCGCGCGGGACGTCCGCAGCCTGTGGATCATGACGCCGATGCGCGAGTCGGAAGACAGGGCGGTTCTGGGCTTTTCGCTGGCGGCGATGGCGGCGGCGGCGGCGTTGGCGGCTTGGCTATTTCGGCGCGGCGAGCGCAAGCCGGCGATGGGCGTCCTGTGGGTGGCGGCGGCGGCGGCGCTGGCGTCCGTCCAGTTCGTTCTGCCGACGGACGTTGATTTCCGAAACGCGCGTCTGGCGTTCGTTCCGCTGTCGGCGGGTTGGGTCGGCTTGGCGCTGGCGGCGGCGGAGTCGGGGCGCAAATGGGTTTGGCTTCCGCTTGCGATTCTGGCGTTCTTCGCGGCGGACGGCGCGGCGCGGGCGCAGCCGGCGCATGAAGCGGCGCTGGCGCGGGAAATCGCGGGCGAGCGACCGGCGGCGCGCTCGGAGTTCGACGTCTATCTGAACGAAGAAGGCGGGCGCCTTCTCTACAGGCGCGGCGACTGCTCCGAAGCGGACGCGGCGGCGGAGTTCTTTCTGCACGTCTATCCGGCGGACGCGAACGACCTTCCCGAACGGATGAGGGAGTCGGGCGTAGAGCGTCTGGATTTCGGCGGCGCGTTCCACTTTCGGCGCGAGGGGGCGTGGGTATCCGTCTCGCCCTATGAGGGGCGCTGCCTAGTGGCGCGCGACCTGCCGGGCTATCCGATAGCGAAGATTCGGACGGGGCAGAAGGCGGCGGACGACGGCGGCGGCGCGGCGTGGTGGGCGGAAGTCGCCTACGACATGCGCGTTCCCGATGGGGAGCCGACGGCGCGCGGGGGGGCTTTCGACATATATGTGGACGGCGGCAGGCTTGTGTACGCATCCGAAGACTGCTCGGACGCGGATACGGGCGCGCGGTTCTTCCTGTCGGTCTTTCCCGAAGACGCGGGCGATTTGTCGGAAGAATCAAGAGCGCGCGGTCTGGGCTATGATTCGCTGAATTTCGATTTCGAGCGTCACGGGGCGGTTTGGGACGGCGGCGGTTGCGCGGCGGCGATTGCCCTGCCGCGCTACGAGACGGCGGCGATAGCCACCGGGCAATTCGTCCCCGGCGAGGGCGAGACGTGGCAGGTTCGGATAGCGGACGACACGCCCATCCCGGACGGTGAGCCGACGGCGCGCGGGGGGGCCTTCGACATATATATGGACGGCGGCAGGCTGATATACGCCGCCGAAGACTGTTCGGAAGAGGATACGCGCGGGCGGTTCTTCCTGTCGGTCTTTCCCCAAGACGCGGACGACCTGTCGGCGGATTCGAAGGCGCGGGGACTCGCCCACAACGCGCTGAATTTCACATTCGGCGGGAGCGGCTCGGTCTGGGACGGCGACTGCGCGGCGGCGGCGATTCTGCCGGATTACGCGATGGAGGCGATAGAGACGGGGCAGTACGTCGAAGGCGAGGGGGATTTGTGGAAGGTTCGGATAGAGGTTGGGGATTAGCGGCGGGGGGCGCTTGTGAGTTGCGGCATATGCTGTCGCAGGTCTTGTTCGATCTGATAACATTCGGGCGGGGAGCGCATGGTCAGCCTCCGGGGGCTTCTAGGTTTTTCGCTACATTAGAATACGCTGTAAAAGCCATGCGCGTTCCAACCGCCCAACCCCGCTTCAGGGAAAACATACCCCTATAAGCCCTTAATGGGAAAAGGATAGGGTGAGGGCGGTTGCCCGCAAGGGCAGTTTTGACCGCCAAACCGCAGCAACCCCAAATAACCCCCTAGGAAACCAATGGCGAACGCGCCGCAAGAGACGATAGGCAAATACCGCATCATCGCCACGCTCGGATTCGGCAGCCAGGGCGCGGTCTATCGCGCCTATGACACTTGGCTGGGGCGCGAATTCGCGCTCAAGGTTCTGCATCCGCATCTGGCGGCGCCCGACCTCGTCGAGCGCTTTCGGCGCGAGGCGCGGATAATCGCGTCCATCCCCCACCCGAACATCGCCGGCGTCTCCGAGATTGGCGAGCATGACGGCTTCCACTGCATCGCCATAGAATACGTCCCCCACTCGCTCGCCGAGCTGATTGGGCGGGGTCCGCTCGACGTAAATCACGCCGCGTCCATCGCCTATCAGACGGCGTTGGCGCTTGAGGCGGCGCGGGCGAGCGAAAACGCCATCACGCATCACGACGTCAAGCCCGACAACATCCTGCTCACTTCGCTCGATGCCGGCGCGGTGGTCAAGCTCATAGACTTCGGAATCGCCCACGCGGAGGGGATGACTTCCATAACGCAAGCCGGCTCGCAGTGGGGGACGCCGCTCTACATGCCGCCCGAACAATGGGCGGGCGAACGCGGCGACACGCGGTCGGATATTTATTCGCTGGGCGTGGTTTTGTACCACATGCTCGCGGGGCGCCTGCCGTTCGACTCGGACGCGGCGAACAACCTGGTCAAGCAGACCGAGATAGCCCGCCAGCATCAGCAGACCGCCGCGCCGCCGTTGCGCTCCATTCGCGGAGACGTCTCGGAGGCGCTGGACGCTGTGGTCGCCAAGTGCATGGCGAAACAGCCGTCCGCGCGCTGGCAGACGCCGGGCGAGTTGGCGGCGGCGCTGGCGGGGATGCTGGGGCAGGCAGCGCCTCCTGAAGCGAGTCCGCGCCCATCCCCGCAACCTGCGCCGCCTAAGCTGCGAAACCGGATGCGGCTGATAGCCGCCGCAATCTTCGGGGCGGTAATCGCGATAGTCATAGCGGCGTTGCTGATGTCGCAATCCGGCGGCTCCGCGCCTGATTTGCCGCCGCGGGTTGCGGTGGGGGCGTTGCCGGTCAATACGCCCACTTCCACATCTACGCCGGAACCGACAAGTACGCCGCCGCCCACTTCCACGCCCAAGACGGAGCCGGCGAGTACGCCGTTGCCTACGCTTAACCCAACCGCTACACGGACGCCTGAAGCGGTTGAAGGTGATGGCGTAAAGAAAATCGTCTCTATGGACCGACCCAGCATCGGCGCCGGCTGGAATCATGCCTGCGCGTTGCGAGAGGGTGGCTCGGCAGAGTGTTGGGGAAATAACGGATGGGGGCAATCCGATCCGCCCGACGAGACTTTTGTTGCCATTAGCGCCGGCGGTCATTCTACCTGCGCGTTGCGAGAAGACGGCGATGTGAAGTGCTGGGGAAAAACTCATACGTTCCCCCCACCCGCTGGGCCTTTCGTTGCCATTAGCGTCGGCTGGGGTAATAACTGCGGGTTGCGAGAAGATAGAGCGGCGGTATGCTGGGGAGAAAACGTCGGAGGTCAACCCGGTCCGCCCAGTGGAACTTTCGTCTCTATTAGCGCCGGAAGCCATCATACTTGCGCGTTGCGCGAAGATGGCGAAGTAGTGTGCTGGGGAAGTAACGGAATGGGGCAATCCGACCCGCCCGCCGGGCCTTTTGCCGCCATCAGCGTAGGCGAGACACATACCTGCGCGTTGCGGGAAGATGGCGCGGCGGTGTGCTGGGGAAATAACTCACTCGGTCAATCCACCCCGCCCGCCGGGTCTTTCATCGCCATCAGTGCTGAAAGTCAACATACCTGCGCGTTGCGGGAAGATGGCGCGGCGGTGTGCTGGGGAGATAACCGCTTCGGTCAATCCGACCCGCCCACCGGGTCTTTTGCAGCTATTAGCGCCGGTGAACATCATACCTGCGGATTGCGAGAAGATGGCGCGGCGGTGTGCTGGGGAGACAACGGCGCTGGTCAATCTTCCCCGCCCGGCGGGTCTTTCAAAGCCGAAGCTCCGCCGCTTGCTGTCAATTCCCCGCCCACTCCACACTCGGTTCATACGACTTACACACCATTGCCGACGGAGACGCCCGCGCCGGCTCCCGCCTCTACGCCCACTCTGTCGGAGATGATTCAGAGCGCGTCGCCCAGCATCGTTCAGATAATCACCGCATCCAACACCGGGTCGGGGTTCATCATCAGCGAGGACGGGTTGGTTGTCACCAACGCCCACGTCGTGGGGAAATTCGCCGCCGTTCGGGTGATGCTGGCGGAGGGCGTCAGGTACACGGCGCGCGTTCTGGGCGTGGACGAGACCGCCGACATAGCCATCGTGGACATAACGGATCCGCGCGAATTCCAGCCGCTCGCGCTCGACGATTCCGACAGCGTGTCGCTTGGCGAGTACGTTGTTGCGATGGGTTTCCCGCTGGGCGAATCGCTGGGCGACTCCGTGACAATCACGCGGGGGATAGTGTCCTCCAAGCGACTCTACGACGGCGTCAGCCACATTCAGACGGACGCCGCAATCAACCCCGGCAACAGCGGCGGCCCGCTTCTGAACAGCGCGGGAGCCGTGGTCGGAATCAACACGACCAACATCCGGCGCGAGGGCGGCAGGGTAATAGAGGGCATCGGCTTCGCTGTGGCGATAAACGAAGTGAAAGCCCGCCTTCCCGCGCTGTCGGCGGGCGGCGGCTGAACGCAGGCGAGTCGCGGCGCGGAGACGGCGGATATTCCTTTACTTATCTCGCCACCGCCTTCGGCGTACACGGCGGGAGTCCGGTATGGCTTCCTGCGAGTAGAATCAGAAGCGGCTGTTGCCGTTGGATGTGTATAGGCGCTTACAGTCTTCGCTCTCAAAATTGCAAAAATTTACATCTTGAGGTATAATACATAGCGATGGAGATGGGACGATTTCGGTCAATCCGACCCGCCCGCCGGGGTTCTTCGCCGTTATGGGGCGTGCGCTCTTCGGTTGCGCTGAAACGTTGCTTGACGTGGGGTCAAATATCAACGGGTGCCATGAACGCAATTGACAAATCTGCCATTCTGTGATATAATGTAATTGCAACCTTTGCAGATAGGCAGATAGGAGGAATATAATGGTAAACACTGATGATGACCAAGAAAAGACCAGAGATTTTGAGGTGTACGATATGAGTTGTGGATCTGTACATGTGCGCGTTGACCGTTATTCTTGTAAGACCGCTTCTACGGACGATTTGAGCGAATACGGTTTGGCGATTTCCATAGAGTCTCCGAACCAACCGACTGAAATATCTGTGAAGACCCAATGTAAGAATATCACGTTAATCGTAAACCATTATGGTCAAGCAGAGGCGCCGCGCTGTTCATCGACTACCCCCAAGCCGTCGGTAGAGGACGAATCTCGCGATGAAGGAGCATCCCGAAAGCGCGTTAAAGACCGAATACTTGGGCTGATGGGCAAAATTCCGTTTGCAACGCAAATCGTATCCAATTCGGCGAACATTTGGGAATTTGTCAGCAAACTGTTCGGTGGCTAGCGCGAAACCAGCGGGGCGGGGCATACCTGCGCCTTGCGGGAGCAAGGCGGACGCCGGGGACGAAAAGACGTCACCCAATTCCCGCCCGCCGGCCCCGTTCGCCGCCTGCAGGGGACGCTCCAGACGCATGAAAGCCTCCCCCGGTTGACGCCCCCATCCGCGCTTTCTACACTGCTGGCGTCGGCGCGAGGCATAATCAAAGGCTTGAGAGTGCGGCGCGATGCGCGTGGCAATTCGGAGCGGGTCACGGCGGGTTTCCCCTGAAAGAGGAGCTCAAGGGCTTCATAGAACGGGGTCGATGAGGTGGGTTATGGTGTCGGCTTCGCTGTGCGAGTGCGACTTGAGTATGGCAGCGTTCCGCCGAACCAGTTAGATTGCTTCAAGGGCGTCTGGCATTGTGGGATTTTCCTCTCTGATTGGGGGCTTGCGGGGGGCGCGCTTGGTGTTGGCGGGCAATCCGCGCGGGACTGCGCCTTGCGGCGCAGGCACCCTCAACCTAACCTTCTCCATCAAGGGAGAAGGGATGCGTCGGCTTCAGTTCAAGTATGATTCCTAGTGGCTAGTTTGGTTGGTGGACTCTGGATTCCCGCCTTCGCGGGAATGACGGGGTAGAGGGCGGGAATGACGGGGGTGGAAAGCGGGAATTTTGGCGCGGCGAGCGGGAATGACGGGGGACTTGCAGGAAATGGATTTTGCCGGTTGTGATTCGCCGCTATCCGCCCTCCTCATAACGCTCGAAGAATCTGTCCACGGACGCCAGCGCTTCCGTGTAGTCATAAGTGGCGTAGCGGCGCTGGCGCAGGATTACGGTGTCGCCGTTGAAGAAGCGCTCGTAGAGGGCTTGGCGGGAGCCGAATTGGGTGCCGACTAGGTCCCACGCCAATCGGAACAGGCGGATTCGCTCGGCGGCGGTGGCGGTCGCGCCTTGGTAGTATTTGGCGATTGTGTCGGAGATGGGCCCGTTCAGGTCGGCTTCGGTGGGGGTGAGCATCAAGCCGCTGGCGGATAGCTGCTCGATTATCCAGACGATGCGGGTGTGGGCGTCCGGGAACCAGTGGCGCATGGCGTGGAGCGGTTCGGGGGCGAGCCAGATTCCGGGGCCGATGTAGGGGGCGGCGTCCGCTTCCGACGCCCGCATGTAGGCGCTCACTGTGGCGCGGATGTCGGCTATCTCGGCTATCTTTTCCTGAACGTGTCCATAGACGTTTATGCCGATGGTTTCGGCTATTTTGTAGGTTATTCCCAGCATGAAATCCAGTTTGGCGATGTTTTTCGCCGCAACCTGCTGCATGTACTGGCGCCAGAGCTGCACGCGGGCGATGTTTTTGTTCGCCAGCTCGACGTCGTCCAGCGAAAAGACGCGCTCCCAGGGGATGAGGACGTCGTCGAAGACGGCTAGGCAGTCCATTTCGTCGTAGCGGCCTGACAGGGGGTAGTCGAAATCGCCGTCTCCCCTGTCGTAGGATTGGCGGCAGATGAGCTTCAGTCCCGGCGTATTGACGGGGATGGCGAATCCGAGGCAGTAGCGGCGCGATTCGGGCAGGTCGGGGCGCATGGGGCGATAGACGGGGGCGAAAATCTCGTCCGCGAAGGGCGCGAGGGTGGCGAGCAGGCGCGCGCCGCGCACGGTGACGCCGGCGGAGTCGGTCTTGACGACGCCGAGCGCGAGATAAGGGTCGGCGAGCTCGCTCACGTCCGCCGAGCGGTTGGACTGCGGATGCCCGAAGCTGTGGGTGAGGCAGAGGTCGTTTTCGCTGACGTATTCGTGGTAGGCGACGATGTTCCGGCGAAAGCGGTCGTCGTTCTCCCCATACGCTTCGGCGGCTTGGCGCGTGGCGGCGATGCAGATGTTGACGTAGTCGGGCGTCCTGCCCAGCATGCCGAACGAGGCGCGGGCGGTGATTTCAAGCGCGCGGCGGCGGCGGACGAGGTCTTCCACCGAGCGCGGGATCATGTGCGAGAGCGCAATCGGCTCGCCGCTGAGGGGGGATTCGAACGACATGTCGCCGCGCGTTTCGGGGGCATGCTGCAGGTCATAGACGGAAGCGAGCGTCCGCGCCATGCGGCGCAGTTTGGGATGGGTCGTGACGTCCCCGACCCGCTCGCCTTCGAGCCAGACTTCGCGCCCGTCGCGCAAGCCTTCCAAAAACCGCTCGCCGGAGCGAATCGCCATGAGAGAACCTCCTCATCGTCCGAGTTGCGGGGTACATTTTAGCAGACGGGGCGGGATGATGGGTTGACAAGCGGGCGGCGGTCGTTCAGAATTGGGGCATGGACTACGAATACGAATGGGACGATGATAAGCGAGATGCGAACTTGGAAAAGCATAGGCTGGATTTCAATTCGGTCTATCGCTTCCAATGGGACACCGCCGTGACCAGAGTGAGCGAGCGGCGCGGCGAGTTGCGGTTTCTGGCATACGGGCATATCGGCGAGCGCCTGCATACCGTGATATATGCTCCTAGGGGTCGCAAACGGCGCATAATCAGTTTGCGAAAAGCCAACGCGAGGGAGCGGAGAGAATATGAGCGAGATCGACCTTAAAGCCGCGGACATCGCCGGATTGACATTCGACGAAATCGAGGCGAAATACGGCGAGGAAGCGGCAATCAACGCCGGCATCGCCGCGGATCCGGACGCTTTCGAGGCGGACGCGGAGTGGTTCGCCAAAGCGCGCCCGGCGATTGAGGTCGACCCGGAGTTCGTCAAGGCGGCGATGGAAGCCCAAGAGCGCGGCGAGAGGATTCCGGCGCGAGTGTTCGTGACGGTCGAGGTGGACTTGGACATCGCGGAGCGTCTCGGCTACAACTACGATGATGAGAATTGGCAAAAGCGGGTGAACGACGCCCTGCGAGAGGTGGTCTTCGGGGAAGGCGGCAAGCGCGGGGCGGCGGCTGAGAAAGTCGCGGATGCGGAATCGGCTTCGGCGGCGGGCTAGATTCCTTCCGACAAGGGACAATGGATTTCTTGACTGCGATTCGCGCTTGGCTTCGACGGATTAGTCCCTGGGAGATAAGATGCTATGCCCAAACTTAAGCCCGGAACCATCATTCCCGACCCCGAAGAAGAGGCGGCAATCAACGCCGGCATCGCCGCGGATCCGGACGCTTTCGAGGCGGACGCGGAGTGGTTCGCCAAAGCGCGCCCGGCGTTTGAGGTGCATCCGGAGTTGGTCGAGGCGATGGAAGCCCAAGAGCGCGGCGAGATAATTCCGGCGCGGGTGTTCGTGACGGTCGAGGTGGACTTGGACATCGCGGAGCGTCTCGGCTACAACTACGATGATGAGAACTGGCAGAAGCGGGTGAACGACGCCCTGCGAGAGGTGGTCTTCGGGGAAAGCGACGAGCGCGAGGCGGCGGGGAAAAGCGAGAAGATGGAGGTTGGAATCTGAATCATGGATTACGATTGGGACGAAGGCAAGCGGTGGGCGAATTGGGAAAAGCATCGCGTGGATTTCGCCGCCATGTATGGTTTCAACTGGGATACCGTCGTCATTGAGTTCGACGACCGACACGATGAACCGCGATGGACTGCCAAAGGCATGATCGGCGCGACGCTCTATTTCGTGGTTTTCACAGACCGCGAAGGACAAAGACGCATCATCAGTCTGCGCGAAGCCACTAGAAAAGAAGTGAGGGACTATCTTGAAAGCCAAGCGCAAAATTATTTTGCCGACCCCTGAAGAAGACGCTCGGATTAGGGCCGGCATCGCCGCCGACCCGGATACGTTCGAGGCGGACGCGGAGTGGACCGCCAGAGCGCGCCCGGCGCGGGAAGTCATGCCGGAGTTCGTGGAGCGCTGGAGGAAGGCGAGGGCGAATGGCGAGATTCGGATGCGCGCCTTCGTGACGGTCGAGATGGACTTGGACATCGCCAAGCGTCTCGGCTACAACGGGGGCGAAAGATACGGCGATGACGGCTGGCAGAAGCGGGTGAACATCGCTCTGCGAGAGATGGTGTTCGGGGAAGGCGGCAAGCGCGAGGCGGCGGATGGGGGAAGCGCGGAGAATGCGGGGACGTCTTCGGCGGCGGGCTAGATTTCTTCCGCCAAGCGAGGATGAGATACTATGCCCAAACTTAAGCCCGGAACAATCATTCCAAACCCCGAAGAGGACGCTCGGATTAGGGCGGGCATCGCCGCCGACCCGGATACGCGGGAGTTTTCTCCGGAGGAGATAGCGCGCATGCGCCCGGCGCGGGAAGTCATGCCGGAGTTCGTGGAGCGCTGGAGAAAGGCGCGGGCGAAGGGCGAGATTTGGATGCGTCCTTTCGTGACGGTCGAGATGGACTTGGACATCGCCAAGCGTCTCGGCTACGACGGGGGCGAAAGATACGGCGATGATGGCTGGCAGAAGCGGGTGAATCTCGCTCTGCGAGAGATGGTGTTCGGGGATGGCGGCGGCGTGGCGGCTGAGAAGACCGAGAAGGCGGATATAGGGGTCTGAAGCGTGGATTACGATTGGGACGGTCAGAAGCGGCGGGAGAATAGGTTGAAGCACGGGGTGGATTTCGCCGCGATGCGTGGATTCCAGTGGCGAACAGCGGTCATAGAATTCGACGACCGACACTACGAGCCGCGCTGGATTGCCAGAGGCTTCACCTGCGGCGTTCTGCATGTGGCGGTTTTCACGGAGGGGGACTGCAAAATTCGGGTCATCAGTTTGCGAAAAGCCAACGCCAGGGAGAAAAGAGATTATGCCCAAAACCGAATCCACTAACATTGACGCCGACATTTCCGGCGCGACATTCGACGAAATCGCGGCGAAGTACGGCGAAGAAGCGGCAATCAACGCCGGCATCGCCGCGGATCCGGATGCGTTCGAGCTGGATGACGAATGGTTCGCCAGGGCGCGACCGGCGATTGAGGTGATGCCGGAGTTCGTGGAGCGCTGGGAAAAGGCGCGGGCGACGGGCGAGATTCGCGTGAGGGAGTTCATAACGGTCGAGATGGACTTGGACATCGCCGAGCGTCTCGGCTACGACGGGGGCGAAAGATACGGCGATGACGGCTGGCAGAAGCGGGTGAATCTCGCTCTGCGAGAGATGGTGTTCGGGGAAAATGGCGAGCGCGATGCGGCGGAGAAAAGTGCGGAGACGGCGGAGGTTGGGGTCTGAAGCGTGGATTACGATTGGGACGGTCAGAAACGGCTGGCGAATCTGGCGAAACATCGCGTGGATTTCGCCGCTGTGCATGATTTCGAGTGGGAAACCGCCGTTATTGAGTTCGATGACCGGCACGACGAACCGCGATGGGTCGCCATTGGGTATATCGGGTTTCGACTTTTTACGGTCGTTTACACCGTCAGAGGCGACATGACCCGCATAATCAGCCTTCGCAGATCAGCACCGTGGGAGATCAGATACTATGCCCAAGCTTAAGCCGGGAACCATCATTCCCGACCCTCAAGAAGAAGCGGCAATCAACGCCGGCATCGCCGCGGATCCGGATGCGTTCGAGCTGGATGAGGCGTGGTTCGCCAGGGCGCGGCCGGCGATTGAAGTGATGCCGGAGCTCGTGGAGCGCTTCGAGAAGGCGCGAGCGGCGGGCGAGATTCGCGTGAGGGAGTTCATAACGGTCGAGATGGACTTGGACATCGCCAAGCGTCTCGGCTATGACGGGGGCGAAAGATACGGCGATGGCGGCTGGCAGAAGCGGGTGAACATCGCTCTGCGAGAGATGGTTTTCGGGGAAGGCGGCAAGCGCGAGGCGGCGGGGGAAAGCGCGGAGAAGGCGGAATCGGCTTCGGCGGCGGGCTAGATTTTGCCGTCCGTCCCGCCAAAACTGGACATCGCCCCGCCTGTGGGAATACAATCGCAGGGGAATCTGAAAATCACACGCGCGCGCAGGGGGCGATATTCATGCCAGCAGACGACACCATCCGCATCGGCTACGTGGGGGCCGGGGGCAATACCAGATTGAGGCATCTTCCGGGGTTCGCCGCCATTGAGGGCGTCGAGTCCGTGAGCGTGGCGAACCGCAGCCGCGAATCCGGCGAGCGGGTGGCGGCGGAGTTCGGGCTTTCGACAGTCTATGACTCCTGGGAAGAGCTGATAGACGCGGACGACACGGACGCCATCTGCGTCGGCACCTGGCCGTACATGCACAGGACGCTGGTTCTGGCGTCGCTGGACGCCGGCAAGCACGTTCTGACCGAGGCGCGCATGGCGATGAATTCGGCGGAGGCGCGCGAGATGCTGGAGGCGTCCCTCGAAAGCCCCGGGCTGGTCGCGCAGATAGTCCCCGCGCCGCATACCCTTCCGATAGACGCCACGCTCAAGGGGATGATGGCGGACGGCTGGTTCGGGGACGTCCTGTCGGCGGACATCACGGTGCATCAGGGCGGGTTCGCGGACCGCGAGTCGCCGCTGCACTGGCGGCACGACCGCGACCTGTCCGGCAACAACATCATGCAGATGGGCATCTGGTACGAGGCGATCATGCGCTGGTTCGGGCCCGCGGCGGGCGTGACCGCCGTCGGGCGCGTCAACGTCAAGACGCGCGAGGGCTGGGACGGCTCGCCCGCCCACATCACCATCCCCGACCATGCGGAGATACTCATTGAGTTCGCGTCGGGGCCTGTGGCGCGCCTGCGGCTGAGCGCCGTCACCGGGCTGGCGCCGGCGGACGGGGTTTGGATATTCGGCTCGGAGGGGACGGTCCACATCGATTCGGCGAGCATGTCGATGCGCGGCGGGCGGCGGGGCGACTCGGCGCTTTCGGCGATTGAAGTGGCGCCGGAGAAACGCGGCGAGTGGCGCGTGGAGCGAGAGTTCGTCAACGCCATCCGCGGGCTGGAGCCGGTGACGCACACCAACTTCTTCGACGGCGTCCGCTACATGGAGTTCACGGACGCGGTGACGATAAGCATGCAGACGGGGGAGCGCGTGGCGCTGCCGTTTGCCTAGGGGGGCGTCAGGGACGGCTTCACGCCGGGATTCTCCCGTCAAGGGCTTGTCGGGGCATGTTCGCGGCTGGCAGACTGCGCCTAGCGGCGCAGGCGCCCTCACCCTAACCCTCTCCCATCAAGGGAGAGGGGATTTCCTGACAGCGGTTCGCGCTTGGTTGCGGATGGCGGGCTTGATTGGGAAACTCTGGATTCCCGCCTTCGCGGGAATGACGGGGGCGGAACATCGGAGAATGGGATTCGCCGCTCGCGGTTCGCGCTTGGTTGCGGATGGCGGGCTTCTGGATTCCCGACTTCGCGGGAATGACGGGGACGGAACATCGGAGAATGGGATTCGCCGCTCGCGGTTCGCGCTTGGTTGCGGATGGCGGGCTTCTGGATTCCCGCCTTCGCGAGAATGACGGGGGCGGAACATCGGAGAATGGGATTCGCCGCTCGCGGTTCGCGCTTGGTTGCGGATGGCGGGCTTCTGGATTCCCGACTTCGCGGGAATGACGGGGACGGAACATCGGAGAATGGGATTCGCCGCTCGCGGTTCGCGCTTGGTTGCGGATGGCGGGCTTCTGGATTCCCGCCTTCGCGAGAATGACGGGGGCGGAACATCGGAGAAGGGGATTCGCCGCTCGCGGTTCGCGCTTGGTTGGCGGGCTTCTGGATTCCCGCCTTCGCGGGAATGACGGGGGCGGAACATCGGAGAAGGGGATTCGCCGCTCGCGGTTCGCGCTTGGTTGGCGGGCTTCTGGATTCCCGCCTTCGCGCGAGTGGCGGGGGCGGAGCATGGCGGCGATTCGGGCTTGGTTGCGCTGAACGCGCCTTCTCAAGCGCGGCGGACGGACTGCATACTGGATACAGACAACTACCAGCGGGAGATTTCGCATTGGACTATTCCAACCTTTTCAGCAAAAACCTGCCGGCGGAAGTGGCGTCTCCCCCGGGGCAGACGGAGGACGCCAAGTACACCTTCTCGGTGACTTACACCGACCGCGGCGCGATGCCCGTTCAGGGGCTCGCGGAGGCGCTGGCGGACATTCTGCCGCGCGAAGGGGCGGAGCTGGCGAAGTATCCGCCTCCGCAGGGGCATGTCGGGTTGCGCGAGTACATCGCCGAGTCGATGAGCGCCAACCGGGGGGTGGAGGTTCCGGTGGACAACATCTTCCTGGCGTCCGGCGCGGGCGGCGCGGTGGGGACGATTCTGGACGCCTTCATAGACGCCGGCGATACGGTGTTCGTGGAGGAGTTCTGCTACTCCGGCACGCTGGGGATGCTGATGGGCAAGCGGGCGAACGTCGTCCACGTGGCGACCGACCAGGACGGCATGGACGCGGACGCGCTGGAAGAGAGCGTCAAGGCGCATCTGGCGCGCGGGGTTCAGCCGAAGCTCATCTACACTATCGGGGTTTACCAGAACCCGATGGGGATGACGCTGAGCGCGGAGCGGCGGCGGCGCATGGTGGAGATTTCGCAGAAGTACGGAATCCCCATACTGGAGAACGAATCCTACGCCGACTTCCGCATAGACGGCGACCCGCTGCCGCCGGCGATTTACGGCATGGACGACCAAGGCGGGACGTCCTACGTCTCGGCGTACACGAAGCTGATGGGCTGCGGTCTGCGCCTGGGCTTCGGGGTCGTGCCGGACGCGGTGAAAGAGGTGGTGGGCAAGCTCAAGTTCGGGACTTCGCCGAGCGGCTTGGCGTCGATGGCGGTGTACGAATATCTGAACAATCACGGCGACGAGTACATCGCGGCGGTGTCGCGCTCGCTGGGGGCGAAGCGGGACGCGATGCTGGCGGCGCTCCGCGAGAACTTCCCGCCGGAGTGCGAGTGGAGCGTCCCCAACGGCGGGATGATGCTCTGGGGCAGGCTGCCGGAAGGGGCGAACACTTGGGACGCCCTGGAGAAGGCGGTCGCCGCCGGCGTCAAGTACAACCCAGGGGCGGTTTACCGAGCGTCCAAAGAGCCGCACAACTACATGCGGCTGACTTACAGCTACCACGACGTGGACGAAATCCGCGACGGGATAGCGATTCTGGCGGACGTGTTCCAGCGGGAAGGGGTGATTTAAGGGGGTTCGGGGTTGGCGCCCTTTCAACCGACGAATGGAGACGCAGAGGCGCAAAGGCGCGGAGAAGCGCAGAGGGGGAAATGGCGCAGTGGCGTAAAAATGGGAAACGCAAAGGCGCGGAGTCGCAAAGGGCGCAAGGATTGGATGGGCCGCTCGGCGTCAAATCCAATGTCCATGCGCTCTGCGCCAAAGGCGGCGGGGTAGAAGAACGAACGGAGCGATAGACGACAATTGCCTAAAGCGCTGATAACCGGAATAACGGGGCAGGACGGCTCGTATCTGGCGGAGTTTCTGCTGTCCAAAGGGTATGAGGTTCACGGCGTCATACGCCGCGCGAGCGCGTTCAACACGCAGCGGATAGCCCATCTCTACCAAGACTCGCATGGGACGGGGACGCGCCTGTTTCTGCATTACGGCGACATGGCGCGGCTGGAGCGAATCGGCGAGCTGATGGAGCGTCTGCGCCCGGATGAGATTTACAATCTCGCGGCGCAGTCGCATGTCCGGGTGAGCTTCGACATGCCGGAGTACACGGGGGACGTCGCCGGGCTTGGGGCGGCGCGGATGCTGGAGGCGCTGATGAAAAGCGGCGTTCCGGCGAAGTTCTATCAGGCGTCCAGCTCCGAAATGTTCGGGGACGCGCCGCCGCCGCAGAATGAGGACACGCCCTTCCGCCCCAGAAGCCCTTACGCCTGCGCCAAAGCCTACGCCCACTGGATGACGCGGCTTTATCGGGAAGGATACGGCGCGTTCGCCGTCAACGGCGTAATGTTCAACCACGAATCGCCGCGGCGGGGGCGGACTTTCGTGACGCGCAAAATCACGCGGGGGATAGCGGACATTCTGGCGGGGCGGCAGGAATATCTGTATCTGGGCAACCTGGACGCCAAGCGCGATTGGGGCTACGCGCCGGAGTATGTCGCGTTCATGTGGCGGACGCTGCAAGCGGACGCGGCGGACGATTACGTCTTCGGCTCCGGGGAATCCCACACGGTGCGCGAGTTTCTGGAGGCGGCTTTCGATTACGCGGGGTTGGATTGGCGAAGCCGCGTCAAGTACGATGAGCGCTACGCGCGGCGCTTGGAAGTGGAGGAATTAGCCGCCGACAGCGCGAAGGCGCGCGAGCGTCTGGGTTGGAACCCCAAGATAGGCTTCGAGGCGCTGGTGAAGATAATGGTGGACGCCGACCTGGAAGGCGCGGGGCTGGAGGCGCCGGGGGAAGGCGCGGCGGCTCTGCGGGCGGCAGGGATAGACGAGTGGAGCGCGAGGGGGGCGACGTGAGCGACGAGCGAACCGAGTTTTGGCGCGATAAGCGGGTTGCGGTGACGGGCGGCGCGGGCTTTCTAGGACGGCGCGTCGCGGCGTCGCTCGCCGAGCGGGGGTGCGAAGACGTGTTCGTCCCGCGCAGCCGCGATTACGACCTGCGCGACCGCGGCGCGATAGACAGGATGCTGTCGGACGCGCGCCCGGATATGGTGATTCACCTGGCGGCGACGGTCGGGGGAATCGGCGCGAACGCCAAGTACCCGGCGACTTTCTTCTACGACAACGCCATCATGGGAATCGAGCTGATAGAGCGGTCGCGGCTGCATGGGGTAGGCAAGTTCGTGTGCGTGGGGACGGTATGCTCGTATCCGAAGTTCGCGCCCGTGCCGTTCCATGAGCGCGATTTGTGGAACGGATACCCGGAAGAGACGAACGCGCCCTACGGACTGGCGAAGAAGATGCTGCTGGCGCAGATTCAGGCGTATCGGCGGCAGCACGGCTTCAACGGCGTCTATCTGATTCCGGTGAATCTGTACGGTCCGGGGGACAACTTCGACCCGGAATCGTCCCATGTGATACCGGCGCTCATCCGGAAGTTCTCGGACGCTCGGCGGCGGGGCGATTCGCAAGTCGTCGCGTGGGGAACGGGGTCGGCGTCGCGCGAGTTTCTGCATGTGGACGACGCGGCGGCGGCGATAACGGCGGCGGCGGAGCGGTACGATTCGCCGGAGCCCATCAACATAGGGGCGAGCCGGGAAATCACGATAAGGGAGCTGGCGGAGCTTATCAGGGAGCTGACGGGTTTCGAGGGCGAAATCGTCTGGGACGCGACGAAGCCGGACGGCCAGCCGCGCCGCAAGCTGGACATAAGCGCGGCGACAAAGGCGCTGGGATGGCGTCCGCGAGTGTCGCTGAGGGACGGGCTGGCGGAGACGGCGCGGTGGTGGGAGAACAACGGCGAGGGCGCTTAGGGAATGGGAGACGCAGAGGCGCGAAGGCGCAAAGGGGCGCGGAGGGGGGAAGGGATTTGACGCTCGCGATTCGGGCTTGGTTTCCAATTGCTAGGTTGTCCCCGCTTTCGCGAGGATGACGTTGTTGGGCGAATCTGGATTCCCGCCTTCGCGGGAATGACGGGGGCGGGGGCAAGGGAGAGGGGATTCATCGCTCGCGATTCGGGCTTGGATTCCAATTGCTAGGTTGTCCCCGCTTTCGCGAGGATGACGTTGTTGGGGGACTCTGGATTCCCGCCTTCGCGGGAATGACGGGGGGATGTGGGCAAGGGAGAAGGGATGCGTTGGCTTCAGTTCAAGCCTGATTCCTAGTGGCTATCTTGTTTGGGCGATTCTGGATTCCCGCCTTCGCGGGAATGACGGCGGGGGGACAGCGGGAACGGCGGGGGGACAGCGGGAACGGCGGGGGGACAGCGGGAACGGCGGGGGGACAGCGGGAACGGCGGACGGACAGCGGGAATGACGGGGGGACAATCGGAGAAGGGATTTATCGCGCGCGCTTATCGTTTGGCTTGGGTTGAACGGCGCACGGCGGGCTTTCTCGAATTTCTCTTGCCGCCACTAGCCTACGGGCGGCGAAACTTGATAAAGTAGCGGGGGCGGTTTTGGTTAGGGGCGGACTTTCGCGCTTTTAGGAGGCGTCGGTGAGCAGTGTGAATGAGAGTTCGGAATCGGGCGGGGTCTTGGCTCCGCTGATGAGAGTGGACGCGGCGGCGCGGCGGGCGGTCGCCGGTTCGCCCGTCGGCGGCGCGCTTGAGGCGGCGCGGGAGAAGGGAGTCGACCTCTGGCTGCTGTCCGTCTATCTCGGCCTCGCCCCGGTCTATTGGCTGCCGATTCCGCTCATCGGCGGCGAGGACAACCGCTTTCCGCTCTTCGCCCTCAAGGCGTTGATAATCGCCGGCGGGGTGTTTCTCGCGCTGGCGTCCGATTGGACGCGGGGGCGCTTCCGATTCCCCGGCGTCCTGCTGGGGCCGCTGGGGTTCGCGCTCATCTTCGTCCTGTCGCTGCCCGGCGTCTTTCAGGCGGCTAGCGGGGCGACTTCCCTGCGGTTCGCGCTCGACATTGTGTTCGCGGCGCTCTTCCTGTGGTGCTTCTACAACGTCACGCGGCGGGGCCCCGGCGTGTTCGCGGTGTTTCGGCGCGCCTTCGTCATTCTGACCGCGCTGGCGGCGCTGGCGGCGGTCGTGGTTCTCGCCAACGCGGACGATCTCTATCCGCACAGATGGACGTCCGGCTTCGAGTCCGGCTTCGGCGACAAGGGCAGCGGCTGGTCAATCGCGCTGTCGCTCTACCTGCCGGCGGCGCTCATGTTCATTCTCTCTTGGGAGGGCGTTCGGGCGCGGATTTGGGGGATTTTGCGCGGGGCGGCTGTGTACGCGGTGGTGGCGTCGCAGTTCATCAGCGGCGGGCGCGCCGGGCTTTTGGCGTCGCTCATAGCGATGTGCGTATTCGCCTTCGCGCGCTCTTCGCGCGTCATGGTCATCTCGGTCGCGGTGGCGCTCATCGCCACAGTCGCCATATTCGGCAACACCTCTTGGGGCAGGTATCTGGGCTTGCATCTCTTCCCCATCGATTTCATCTCGGAGCCGCTTCGGATAGAGTCGGACGTCGACCCCTTCCCCGAACCGGCGCCGATTCCGGCGCAGGTTGGAGCGTCGTCGGGGACGACGGCGGCGGGCGCGGGCGGCGCCGGAGGATCCGGGGCGGGAAGCGGGGCGTCCGCGCCGCGCCGGCCTTCGGAGTTCGAGCATCGGACGGACGTCTTCACCGCCAGCCGCGTGACGACGATTAGGAAGGGCATCGCCGGAATCCAAGAGCGCCCGTTCGTCGGACACGGCTTGCGGGCGGAGAATATGCTCACCGACCGGGGCGAAGTCTGGGGCAAGAATCCGCCGAAGGTCGAGATACATAACCTTTGGATAAAGTGGGGGGCGTACACCGGTTTGGCGGGCCCGATTTGGATGGCGGTGATTGTCATCGCCATCATGCGAATCGGGTTCAACAATCTGAGCGTGGCTTGGCGCTACGCGCGCGACCGCATGGCGGCGGCGGCGCTCTGCCTGATTTTGGTCGTGGGCGCGGTTTCGACGATGTTCGAGCCGAACGTCTTGGTCGGGTCGTTCCAGCTGACCGCCCTCTGGTGGGCGGCGGCGGGCGCGGCGCTGGGCATGTGGTCGATGAACGCGGAGGGCGGCGAGTCGGCGCCGGAGCCGGAAGGCGAATCGGACGGCGGCGATGAGTCGTCGGGCGCGGAAGGCGAATCGGAAGGCGCGGCGTGAGAGGGATAAGGGCGCTGTGCATCCTCTCGAACCTGCGCCATCCGATGCAGGTTGAGCGCGTCGTGATGCTTCGGCGCGCGGGGTTCGAGGTTGAGGCGCAGGCGTTCGAGCGCGCCTTCGGCGGCGGGAGCGTCCCGGATTGCCCGGTGGAGATATTGGGCAGAGTCCGCAACGGCGCTTACGGCGCGCGGGCGCTGAAGTTGCTGGCGAAAGTCGGCAGGGTTCGGGCGGCGATACGGCGCAACGACGTGGTTTACGCCTTCGGGCCGGATCTGGGCGCGATGGCGCTGCTGGCGGGCGCGGGGCTGGGCAAGCCGCTGGCGATGGAGATAGCGGACATTCAGCCGGTTCAAGTGGGCGGCGGATTCGTCAGCAGGCTAATCAGGTTCGCCGACAAAGCCGCCGCCAGCCGCAGCGGACTGCTGGCGCTGACTACGGACGGCTATCAGAACTACTACCGCGACTGGCTTGGGACGAAAACGCCGTCCATCACAATAGAGAACAAGGTGGACGCGGAGTTGGCGGCGCGGGCGCGGAACGAATCGGCGGCGGCGAACGGCGGCGAGACGCGACCGGAAGGCGCGCCGGTTCGGGTCGGCTGGTTCGGGATGCTCCGCGACGAGTGGACGCTGAGAACGCTGGAGCGCCTGCAGAGCGGCGGCGAGGGGTTCGAGGTTGAAATGGCGGGGAAGATAGGGAGCGAGATGCGCGATTTCGAGCGGCGCGCGCGTGAAATGCCGAACGCGCGCTACGGCGGGGAGTTCGATTGGCCCGACGGGGTTTTCGATATTTACCGCCGCGCCGACCTGGTCATGGCGTGCTACTCGCCGGAGATACCCTTCGGATGGTGCCGCTCCAACCGTCTCTATCAGGCGTGCCTGTTTCACAAGCCGGTCGCGGTTCGGGCGGACACGGCGGACGCGGCGGCTGTGGCGGAATGGGACATCGGGCTTATAATCGCGGAGTCCGACCCGGAAGCCGCCGCCGAGCGACTGCGGGGGGTGACGGACGCCGACCTGGCGCGCTGGCGCGGCAACATGGCGGCGCTGGCGGATTCGCTCTATTCCGGCGAGGACGACGACGCGGAGCGGCTGGGCGACGCGCTGGCGGCGCTGGTGGCGGCTTAAAGGAAGGGCGAAAGGGCGGGCATGGACGCGGCGACGGGAACGGCGGGGACGCCGAATTACGACTATCTGCTCATCGTGGGTCCCGGGCGCTCCGGGACGGAGCTGCTTTATGTGAACATGAGCGGCCACCCGCGCTTGCGCTTTCCGGAAGCGAAAGAGGGCGGCTACTACCGCCGCGCGTCCGCCCTGCCCGCCCCGCCGCGCGACGGGGGGATATTGGCGGACATATCGAACTTGGCGTACAACGACGCCTCGCTGGGGGCGGGGGTGTCCGCCATGCGCCGCGCCGGGCATCGGGTTCTAGCGGCGGTGATCCTGCGCGAGCATCGCGACAGGGCGCTTTCGATGATGCGCTTCAGAAGAAGCCGGGGCGAATTCAGCGCGTGGTTCGGGGATGGGCGGCTGCAACGCTCCGTGGTGCGCGACATGCTCACGGCGGCGAATCTCGCGGAGATTTACGCGCTGGAGGCGGATGTCCTGGCGCTTCGGTTCGAGCATCTGGTGGCGGACACGAAAGGCGCTCTGAACGCCGTGGCGGACTTGTGCGGCATAGAGCGGTTCGCGGAGGCGCGGGGCGGTCTGGTGAACGAATCGCTGCGCCCGCGCTTCTTCCCGCTGTCGGCGGCGGCGAAATTGGCGGCGCTGGGGATGCGGTCGGTGGGCTTGCGCCGCCCGCTGCAGCGCGTCAAGGACGCCCGCCTGCCGCGCAAGGCGCTGTTCGCGCCGATGACGGAGTCCGAAAAGCGGCGGTTCGCCTTATGCGACGCCAACGCGCGGCTGCTGGAGGCGTCTTACGGGGAATGTCTGGCGGTCATCGAGGGGCGCTCGGAACGGCTGGCGGACGGGGTGTATTTCAGGCGGCGCGAAGGCGGCGGCTAGGGAAAGAATGGGGGACGCGGAGGCGCAAAGACGCAAAGGAGCGCAGAGGGGAAAATGGCGCGATGGGGGTCTTTGGCGTCGCTCGCGCCCGTTCGCGATTTTCTCGATGCGCCAACAGTTTTGATTTTGGTCGGCTGACTGCAGATAGGGGATTTGTTGACAATCGCCAACAATCCCCACTATCATCAATGAATGGACTATGTGACTAGCCGAGAAGCAGGCAAGCGGCTCGGAGTACACGCCAACACGCTAAGGCGATGGGCTGATGAAGGGCGAATCCAACGCATACGAACTGAGGGGGTCAGCGGCGCAGCGCCGTCGACGCTTATCTCGGCGAATCCCGCCCGCGAACTCTCATCGGCTATTGTCGGGTTTCGAGCGCCAAATAGCGCTTTGACCTTGGCCGGCAAATCGCCTTCATGCGCGAGCTCTGCCCCGACGCCGAAATCGTCTCCGACATCGGAAGCGGGCTCAACTACAAGCGCCGGGGTCTCAACTCCATACTGGAGCGAGCATACGGCGGCGAACGCCTTGAGGTTGTGGTTGCCTGCCGCGACCGACTCGCTTGCTTCGGGGTGGAACTCATTGAGAATCTCGTTGAACGCGCCGGCGGGCGCGTCGTGGTTCTCAACCAAATCGCGCTCAGCCCGCAAGACGAACTCACCGACGGCCTTCTCGCCATCCTCACGGTGTTCGGCGCGAGGGTCAACGGACTTCGGCGCTATCGCAAGAAAATCGCGGAAGACTCGTCTCTACCCGGACGCGGCGCAGAGAGCGGAGATTAGGAACTGGCACGGCGCGGCGCGATGGTTCTTCAACAAAACCGTCGAGTTGCTCACAACCGGGGACAACCCGCCCAAAGCGGAGAAGATGCGAATCAAGAATCTGATTCTCGCCGACGCGCCTGATTGGGCGAAAGACGTCCCGCGCGAGGTGAAGGCGGGCGCGATATACGACGCCTGCCGCGCCGTCTCCGCGATGAAGCGCAACAACAAGGGCAAGAAGCCCGGCGAT
>CBDESW010000040.1:0-56057 GCA_965242675.1 Dehalococcoidia bacterium | reverse complement strand
GCGATTGCGCGCGCGGCGGCGATTAGAAAACAGCCGCGCGGCGCTGTACAATTAGCGCGGGAGGACGCGAAACATGACGACCGATTTCTCAATGAGAAACTTCGATGAAACATGGGCGCGCCTGAAAGCCGACCTTCGCAGCCTGAATGGCTTCATGGCGTTGGATGTCGGCTTGGATGACGTTCCGGTGCTCGCCTTCCGAATGGGATATGAGTATGTCCGGCTTCTCGAACGGGTGGAGTTGATAAAGATGGCGCGGGGTTCCGACGCGTCCGGCATCGCGCAAAGCGACCTGGACAGTTTCATGCGCGCCGACGCCGTTGCGGAAACGACCGACGAGAAAGGACGCGCGCGGTATATCGCCGTCGAGATTTCGTTCACGTCCCATAAGCGCGACGTCGACATGGCAATCCGAAACGCCGAGTTTCTCACCCGCTTCACCGGGGTCCCCGCGTCCGCGGCGGTGGCTAGCTTTCAGATGTCGGATGAGATTCAAGACGCCGTCGACAGCGGAAACGTCTTCTGGCACGAGTTGCCGGCGACCATCATGCAAGCCGAATGAGCGGCGCTGTACAATCAACGCGAAAGGACGAAACATGACTACCGCGACCATCACCATACAAGACATAATAGACGCGATAGACTCCGAGCCGGAGATGCTGGAGGCGCTCCGCGCGCGGTTGCTGTCGCGCGAATTGCTGGAGCTCCCGGAACGGTTCGCGGAGTTCCAAAAGTCCACGATGGAGTTCCAGTCTTTCATGCTGGACTTCCGAAAGTCCACGTTGGAATTCCAAGCGAACGCCGAAAAGCGGTTCGTGGAGCTGGGAACGAACGTCGGCAGGCTGAACGGCTGGATGACGTCCGAGGTCGGCCTGAAGGAAGTTCCGATCATCGTTTACGACATGGGGTACGAGTACACCCGGCTTGTCGAACGGGCGGAGCTGATAAGGATGGCGCGGGGTTCCGACGCGTCCGGCATCGCGCAAAGCGACCTGGACAGCTTCATCCGCGCCGACGCGGTGGCGGAGGCGACCGACGAAGACGGGCGCGCGCGGTATATCGCCGTCGAGTTCTCGTTCACCGCTCAGAAGCGCGACGTCGACAGGGCAATCCGAAACGCGGAATTCATCGCCCGGTTCAAGGACGTCCCCGCGTCCGCGGCGGTGGCGGGCATCCAAAAGTCGGACGAAATTCAAGACGCGGTCGACGCCGGCGACGTGTTCTGGCACGAACTGCCGATAAAAACCATTCATCCCGAATAGCCGGCGCGGCGCGGAAAACCGAACGAAACAACCACAGGAGTTTAGATGTCCACCAAAGAAAACGACTACTCTCGCGGCATGGTTGTCATTGCCCACGCGGACGACGCCGAGTACGGCTGCTCCGGCGCCGTCGCCAAGCTCTGCGCCGAAGGGTGGGAGATGGCTTACGTCCTCTGCACGGACGGCAGCAAGGGCAGCGCCGACCGCGAGATGAGCGAACAGCGCCTGTCCGCCACGCGCCGCGCCGAGCAAATCGCGGCGGGCAAGGTCCTCGGCTTGAAGGACGTTGCCTTTCTGGGCTACCCCGACAGCTACCTCCGCCCGACGCTGGAACTGCGCCGCGACATCGCCCGCGAGATACGCCGCCACAAGCCGGACGTCCTCATCTGCCAGTATCCCATGCGCGTTCTGGACGGCGGATGGGGCGTCGGACACCCCGACCACATGGCGGCGGGCGAGGCGGCGCTGGCGGCGGTCTTCCCCACCGCGCGCGACCACATGACCTTCCCCGAACTGCTTGCCGAAGGCTACGAGCCGCACAAAGTGGCGGAAGTGTGGATAATGGGACACCCGGAGCCGGACGTGTTCGTGGACGTCACCGACCATCTCGAGACGGCGGTCAAAGCCCTAGCCGAACACGCCTCCCAAACCGGCGGGCGCGAGTGGACGGAGCTCCTGCCCCGCATGCAAGAATGGCGCCGCCGCAACTCGGTGGGGACGGGGATGCTCTACGCGGAGTCGTTCAAGCGCATTTCGTTCAGGCGGTAGGGGGCTGCGGGACGGTCATCCGCAAGACGATACCGCAATCGCGAGCGCGGCGGTGAGGGCGAGCATAGCCAAGACCGCCGCGCAACCGCCTGACCCTCCTTTTTTCGCGCCGGCGTATATAAGTATATCTCCGGTCGGATATTTCGCCACGTCAAGCGGCCTTTCTCTGTTGCTGTCCTTTGCGTTGACATTCGCGCCGCGCGAGATTAGCAGGCGCGTCGTTTCCTCATGTCCTCGCGACGCCGCCTCGTGTAGGGGCGTCGCGCCGAATCTTCCCTTGGCGTTTATGTCCGCCCCGTTGTCTATCAGCAGACGGGCGATTTCGGGCAGGTCTTCCGAGATGATGATGACGTCATCCCGCGCTTCGCCGTCTAGCACGTCTATCAGTTTTCCTTGCGCCGCCAGATGCAACGGCGCGCAACCGTTCCCGTCTTTGGAGTTCAGGTTAGCCCCGGCGTCCACAAGCAACCGCGCCGATTCAGCGTGTCCGTTTTCAACGGCTAGGTGCAAAGGCGTCTTGCCGTTGCCATCCTTGTCGCCAAGCCTCGCGCCGGCGTTTATGAGCGCATGGACGGTTTCAGGCGCGCCGGTCAAAACGTAATCCCAATCGCGTTCGTCATTGGTTCTGACATAAAACCGCGAGCCGCTTCAATCAACGGCGTTTTGCCGTCTTTGTCTTTGACGTTGACGTTCGCGCCGCGCTCGGTTAGCAGACGGACGGTTTCGGAGTGGCCGCCATCCGCCGCTTCGTGCAGGGGTGACCTTCCCCGCTTGTCGCTGTCGTTGACATCCGCGCCGTTCTCAATTAGCAGACGGACGGTTTCCAAACGACCGCCGTCCGCCGCTTTGTGCAACGGCGTCGCGCCGCCGATGTCTTTGGAGTGGATATTCGCGCCGGCGGCGACCAAGAATCGCGCCATCTCCGTTCGGTCGTGCCAAGAGGCGTCGTGAAGGGGCGAGCTTCCGCTATTGTCTTCGACGTCGATGTCCGCGCTGGCGTCAATCAGCAACCCAATCACTTCGGCGTCGCCGCGCCAAACCGCGTCATATATCGGAGTTCTCCCGCGCTCGTCTTGAGCGTCGACATTCGCGCCTGCGTCTATCAGCGCCTGGATTTCGGCGCTCTCTCCATTGGAAACCGCCTCATGGATGGGGCGGTTGGGCGGATGCGGGTTCATGGGGATTCTCCAAGTTCGGTTTTCTTTGCGGCGATGGGGGCGCGGGTGTTCGCCGCCTCTGAACGAACGCGGGCGCGGGCGGACTCGCGCAACGGCAATTGGGCGGACAAATCCGCTTTGACGGACTTGACGCGCCGCCGTCGCTCAGGCGAGAAACCGCGTCTAGATTGCTGAAAGGATGATGTCCGCTCTTTTGTCGTTCCTAGGAAGCGCTGACAAACCGCGTTCGCGGCGGTTGTTGCGTTCGCGCCTTCTGGATTCCAACTTTCGCGGGAATGACGGGGTGGAATTGGGGATTTTGACGCGATAAGCGTCTTCTATTCCCAGGGCTACCCCTATCTAAGCCCGAACCCAGAGCGCCTTCGCCGAACCGTTTAGGCGAAGGCGCTTTCAAGCGTTAGGGATTGCAAACCCCGCATCCCGCCGTATCCTTTTTCCGCAGACTCCGCGCGAAGTCAAACGCGGAGTCGCTTGTGGGGAAAGGCCCGTGCCAGCGGTTGTTCGGGTCGCGTACCTCGCGCACTCCTTTGCCGTAATTGCAGTATCGGCAATCTCCCCTGTGAACGCGCGCCCTGTTCGTGGGGTCGTCTTCGTACACGTAGAAGTTGCCCCTCTGCCCAGCTATCGGACCGGGGTCAATCGGGGTGCGCGCGCCAGGAGTGACGCCGCCTTCGGGGGGCGATGGGGGGCGAACGCCGCCGCCCCTCATGGCTGTCAGCTCGTCGAGTTTTCTGCGCTCGCTGGCAGTCATCTGCCGGCGCATCTCTCTCGGCGTGGTGGGCGCGCCTAGGATGACGTTTATGTCCTCCACGGTTTGGGTTGCGCTCGCGTCCCGCGTCTCCCAGTTTGATGAGACTCTCTTGCAACTGTTCAGGCCCCATCTTGGTTATTACGCTCCAGACACCGCCTCTCTTCAGCCGCGCTTCGCGCTCTTTGAGTATGAGGATGCCCTTCACGGCGCGCTTCTCGTCGCGCACCCTGGACAACTGGTCGTTTTGCGCCGCTATGTCGTGTTCCAGTTCGGTTATGTCCAGCGCAAACTGAACCATCTCGTCGTCCGTGATGTACGGCTCGCGTCTGATGTAGTCCTCTATGCTTTCCTTGCGCTCCCGATAGACGCCCGCCCGCCTGCCTAGCCGCGCTTCGTCTAGTTCAAGTTCGCGAAGGTTTTTTCTGACCTCCTCGATTGTTATCCCGCCGAAGGGATCCCGCCTGCCGAATATGCCGAGAAATGCCACGTTTCAACTCCTTTTAAGAATGTCAATCGAATTATACAGATTCTTATGCAATCCGTACAGGACGCGCCCCAAAGTCCGACCTTTGGAGCGTGCGGATTCGAGTTCGTTTTCGGTTCAGTTGTCCCCCATCTCGCCCATCGCCTTCGCCACCACGCAGGGCGACATTGGCAACTCCGTCAGGCGAACGCCGGCGCCGTTCACCGCCGCGCCGCCTATCTGCGGATCCAGCCGCTCTATCTCAGCCTGGATGCGCGACTGCCGCAGGCGCTCTTCCAGTATCTCGGTCCGCATCTTTTCCGCTTGACGCTCAAGACGCTCGGTTTCGAGACGCTTCTCCATGGATTGGATTTGGCGCTCCAGCCGTTCATCTTCGCGGTGCAGGTCGGCGAGTTTGCGGCGGTGGTCGACGTCGGCTTGGCGTTCCTTCTCCGGCAGGCTTAGCTCGGCGTCTCTGGACGTGGCGATGACATTCAGCGACGCGCGGTCGGCGGACAAGCCGTATTCGCGGAGCGTCCCGTCGGCGGCGAGCAGGATTCGGCGCTCGATTCGCTCTACGCTCTCGCGGTCGGCGGCCTTGATGGAGGGCGCGTCAAAGCGCTGGGACGCGACAAGGGCGACGATGACCTGCGGCAAATCGGGCAGGCTCGCCGCCAAGTCCGACACGGTTATGGCGTCCGCGCTCGCCGCGTTGACCGCCATCAGCTTCTCGACGTTCGCCCTGTCGTCGATTATCAGCGCGAAGGTTATCGCCACAGTCATGGAGCGCACTTCTTCGCCGTCCGCCATTCGGAACGCGGGGCGCAGGGCGTGTATCCGCGTGGGCGGCAGGTTGTAGTGGGAATCGGAGCAGTCGCCGAACCCGATGACCATCTGGTACTTGCGAAGGGACGCGACGACAGCCTCGTCGTTCTCCCGCAGCGGCTTCGCGTGTCCGCTGAACATGTCGACCACGCGCTTGCGCCGCAAGACGACGGCTTTTTCGTTCGCCGAAACCGCCAGCGTCCTGCCCTCTTGGGCGGGCGGCAGAAACGCGGCGATTGTCTGGAAATCCGCCGCGTTTATATGCTCTCTTATGCGTGGAAGGTTGACCATCCCCGTCTCCGTTGACCGGCGGCGTTCAGGGGCGCCGGGGTTGTATTCCGAACAATCCCCCCAAACGCCGCGCCGCTGATATGCTGACGACATGATAGAGGATTGCGGGAAATCGGTCTAGCCGCGCGAACTCGGCGGCGCATTGTCAGATGGGCGACGGACGCCGCCCCGCTGGATTCCAGCTTTCGCCGGGAATGACGGGGTGGAACGGATTTTTTGACCGAGATTCGCGCCTGTCCTATCAAGTTCGCGCCGAGCAAGGCTTGCAATAGCCGCACTCGCCGCTGTCTTTCTTCTTCAGCCCGCGCATCTTTTCGCAGGCGGCTTTGATTGTGGCGAATGGACCATGCCAGCGCGCATTGTCGGGGTTTCGGATGCCTCGCTTGCCCTCGCCGTGATTGCAAAATCCGCAATCCCCCCAATGAACGCGCGTCCTGTTCGTAGGGTAGTTTTCATACACCCAGAATTCGCCCGGCGACTCTGTGGATTCGGAGCCGTCGCAGTCGCCCGCCAGCGCCTTCGCGGTTTCCGCGTGTCCCCTCTCAGCCGCGAGATGAAGGGGCGTCTGTCCTCGCTCGTCTTTGGCGTTGACATCCGCGCCGGCGGCTATCAATGTTTCTACAGTGTCCGCATAGCCGTTAAGGGCGGCGGCGTGAAGGGGCGTCCGTCCGCGTTCGTCTTTGGCGTTGACGTCGGCGCCGGCGGCTATCAGCGCTCGGATTGCGGCGGCGAATTCGTCCGACGCGGTATCGTCAAGACAGTTGGGCGGATGCGGGTTCATGGGGATTTCTCCAGTTCGGCTTTTTTGCGCCTGCGAAGGCGCGGGCGTCAGACGCTTTCGGGTTCCCCCTTTTCGTGGAAATCGGCGATGTCGCCTTCGGATTCGCGGTCGCGCCCCGAAACCCGCGCAAAGCCGCTTGGGCGGACAAATCCGCTTTGGCGGACTCGGCGCGCCGCCGGATTTCATCCCCTCTCCACTAGGAAAAGCAGTTCCGTTACGTGAATCGACCGATTGTCGAAGTTTCTGCTTCCGCGAAACGCATTATAGCGGGTTTCCATGACGTCCACCGTCCCCAAGCCGTTCAGAGCGGACAGCATCTCGTCCGCCGAGATGAACCCTTCGCTGTTGAACGAAATGAGTAGAAAAGGCGCGTCCGAATCCTCAAGCAGCTGGCGGAGCAGCGGCAATGATTGCGAGCGGACATTGTAGCCGGAGCGTTGCCAATCTTCAGGAATCCCCGAAACGCGGCTGACGCGCTCCGGGCGTTCGTACCGCGCCAACAGGTTCAGCATGAAGTAGTTGGAGCCGTATGGATGCTGGTTGTACGGCGGATCCGCGTACATGAGGTCGACGCCTTTGATTTCTTTGACCAGCGCGTTGGCGTCTCGCTGGTGGATTTGGCAGTCGCACTCGAAATCGCTCAGAACGGGCGGCTCAAGGCGGATTTCGCCCAAAATCCGCGTGAGGGCGTCCGCGCCCGTCCCGCCGAACTGCCCGACGCGCGTTTCGCGGTTCTTGTAAAACCCCTTGAAAATCCCGGCGGTGTTGGAGTGGATGGACGCCTCGCTGATGAGCGGTCCCAACAACAGTTCTTTCACGTCCTGAGCGTGAGGCAAGTCCGCGATTAGGCGGCGGTAGTTGTCGAGACGCCGCGCGTTCGCTTTGGTGTAGAAAACGCGGTCGTCTTTGGCGATGCGCGACTCGTCCTTCGGGGCGTACATTTCTTCGATGAACCCCATCGGATACGGCGCGTCCGATACGGCGGCGTTCAACTCGCCGACCAGCCGCGAGAGGGCGGGGAAGTCGACTTCGCTCTTGTTTCGCAGGTAGCAACGGGCGGTCAGCGCCGCGTAGCGCTCGAAATCGTTGCTGATTAGCAGAGACGCATGCGCCTTGAGGAATCGGGAGACCACCCCCGAACCGCTGAAGGCGTCGAACACCGCGAGCTTGGTCTTCCCAAGCCGCTTCTTGACGCGCTCCGCGGCAGCGCCAATCGGTCCGAGAAGGGCGCGCTTGTTTCCGATGTATGTGATTATCTGGCGCGACAGGTATTCGGGGTTTTCGGAGCTGGGGACGCCCGCCCGCAGGGACATTCGGCGCTCGCGCTCCATCGCCGCCGCGCTTCTTTCGTTCACTGGACGCCGCCTTTTCGCAGTTTTGGTTTGGCTTCATGCAGCATATTGGATTGGCGGGCGCCGACAATAGGACTTTAGCCGGCGCGGGATTCGCAAAAATCCCTCATTTCTGACGGAGTTCAATTTGATGCCGTTGTCGTTCCCAATCAATGTTGACATGTTGATTCCATGGCGGTTTTCGGCGCGCCGTCGCCGTCCGCCGCCTTCTGGATTCCCGCTTGACTCGCAGTCTCTAGGCTGGTCGCGCCCTTCCTATCCAGTCCGCGCCGAGCAAGGCTTGCAATAGCCGCACTCGCCGCTGTCTTTCCTATCCAGCTCGCGCATCTTGTCGCAGGCGGCTTTGATTGTGGCGAATGGCCCATGCCAGCGCCCGTTAGATTTGCCGCGCCCGCCTTTGCCCTTGCCGTGATTGCAAAATCCGCAGTCCGCCCTGTGGACGCGCGCCCTGTCTCTGGGGTCGTTTTCGTACACCCAAAATCCGGCTGTCGGCGGCGGCGGTTCGCAGTCATCGCAATCGTTCTTCAGCGCCTTTGCGGTTTCCGCGTGTCCCATCTCAGCCGCGAGATGGAGGGGCGTCTTGCCGAGTCCGTCTTTGGCGTTGACGTCGGCGCCGGCTGCTATCAATGTTTCTACAGTGTCCGCATAGCCGTTAAGGGCGGCGGCGTGAAGCGGCGTTCGTCCGCGTTCGTCTTTGGCGTTGACGTCGGCACCGGCGGCTATCAGCGCTCGGATTGCGGCGGCGAATTCGTCCGACGCGGCGGCGTCCGGTCGGTTGGGCGGATGCGGAGCCATGTGGGATTCCTCCAGATTCGTTCTTTCTTAACGCCGATTAGGTCGCGGGCATCCCCCTCCGAAAGCCCGCGACCAATTCCCCTTTTACCCCTCCCTTATCGCCTTCGCCACCACCCCCGGCGACATTGGCAATTCCGTCAGGCGGACGCCGGCGGCGTCTCGGATGGCGTTCGCTATCGCCGCCATTGGCGGCACTATGCACGCCTCGCCCACCCCGCGCACGCCGTAGGGATGCCCCGGATTCGCCACTTCCACTATCACAGTGTCTATCATCGGCAGGTCTAGGCTGGTCGGCATGCGGTAGTCCAGGAACGTCGAGTTACGCATCGCGCCGTCATTGTCGAAGACATACTCTTCGTTCAGCGCCCAGCCGATTCCTTGCGCCGCGCCGCCCTGTATCTGCCCCTCCACATAGGCGGGGTGAATCGCCTTGCCCGCGTCTTGCAGGGCGGTGTAGCGCAGTATCTCGACCTTGCCCGTTTCGGCGTCCACTTCCACGTCCGCAATGTGCAGCCCGAAGGCGTTGCCCACGCCGGCGGGGTTGACCGTCGCGCGCCCCACTATAGGGCCCCCCGTTCCGTTCAGCTGGGCGGCGAGGTCTTGGAAGCTCATTGTCAGCTCGCTGTCGCTCTTGTGTCGCAGAGCCGCGTTTTCGTACTCCACGTCTTCCGGCGCGACTTCCCAAATGCGGGCGGCGCGCTCGATGAGCTGGCGGCGGACGTCTTGGGCGGCTTCGTAGCAGGCGCGCCCCATCTTGAAAGTCACCCCGCTGCCGCCCGCGCCGCTGCTGTAGCCGATGGAGTCCGTGTCGGCGATGGCGGGCTTGACGTCCTCGACCGCGATTCCCAGCACTTCCGCCACGTGCATCGCCATAGCCGCGCGGCTGCCGCCGATGTCGGGGGAGCCTTCCACCAGGCTGACCGTCCCATCCGGGTTCACGGACGCGATGGCGCTTGCGGGCCCGCTGCCGTTGAACCACGCGCCGCCGGCGATTCCCCGTCCGCGCAGCTTGCCGCCGCGCTCGATGGGGGCGCTCAGATGCGGATGCTCGCGCGCCGCCTCGAGTATCTCGCGGTTGCCGATGCGCCGGAATCTCGGCCCCGCTATCTGGCGGCTGCCCTCTTCCGACGTGTTCCGCAGGCGCATTTCTATGGGGTCGATGTCCAGTTCGCGCGCCAATTCGTCTATGACCTGCTCGGCGGCGAAGGCGGCGGCGGGCGAGCCGGGCGCGCGGTAGGCGGCGGCTTTCTGCTTGTTCACCAGCGCGTCGACTCCCTCGACCAGCGCGTTCGGAATGTCGTAGGGCGCGAACATTGTGCGGCATCCGGACGCCACCGGCGAGCCGGGGAAGGCGCCGGCTTCGTATATCAACAGAGCTTCGGCGGCGACGATGCGCCCGTCCGCCGCCGCCCCCATCTTCACGCGGATGCGCGAGCCGGAAGTGGGGCCTGTTCCGATGAACACTTCCTCGCGGCTCATGGCGATTTTCACGGGGCGACCGGACTTCTCCGACAATTTCGCCGCCAGCGGCTCCAGATAGACGCCGCCCTGCCCCTTGCCGCCGAACCCGCCGCCTATCTCCATCGGAACGACCTTGACGCGCGACACGGGGACGCCGAGTATGCGCGAAGTGTGGTCGCGGACGGAGAAATGCCCCTGGCTGCTGCACCAGACCGTCACGTTCCCGTCCCCCGTCCAGTGCGCGGTTGCGGCGTGCGGCTCTATGTAGCCCTGATGGACGGCGCGGGTGGTGAACTCGCGCTCCACTACGACGTCCGCCTGCGCGAAGCCGTCCTCGACGTCGCCCAGGCGGAACTCGAACTTGTTGGCGAGGTTGGTTTGGCGCTCGGAATCGCCCCATCCGCCCGCTCGGCGGTTCGGGCTGTCCATCGCCAGCAGGCGCTCGTGGAGTATCGGCGCGCCGTCCGCCAGCGCGTCGTCCGCGCTCAGCACGGGCGGCAGGATTTCGTAGTCGACGTCTATCAACTCAAGCGCGCGCTCGGCTGTCGCGGCGTCCGTCGCGGCGACGGCGGCGACCGTATGCCCGATGTACAGCGCCTTCTCGCGGGCGATGACGTTGCGGCTGTAGAAGCCGTAATTGACCGCCGCGCCTTCCGCTTGGTCGGCGATTTCCGCCGAAACCGGCGGCAAATCGGCGGCGGTGACGACGGCGCGGACGCCGTCCAGCGCCGCCGCGCGCGACGTGTCTATCCCCCGTATGCGCGCGTGGGCGTGCGGGCTTCGGAGCAGCTTGCCGACCAACATGCCCGGCAGATGAATGTCCGCGCTGTACCGCGCCCTGCCGGTCACTTTGTCGACGCCGTCATGCCGAACGGGGCGCGTCCCGACAGTCGCGTACTCTTGGGTGGAAAGAACGATGTTGGGTTCGTAAGTTTGGGTGGTCATGCGGATGTCTCCCGCGTTTGGATTTGCGCGCAATATAGCATATTGGGGGACGCAACGGGTGATTTTGACGCAAAGGCGCGGAGACGCAGAGAATCGCAGAGAGTTGGTTTAGAAACGGAAAAGACTAACTCCAATCCAAATCCACTCTGCGTTTCCTCCGCGCCTCCGCGCCTCTGCGTCAAATTTCCTGCTATGATAACGTACAAAAACGCGAGGATGCTCATATGGCTAACTACGTACTCATTCACGGCTCCTTTCAGGGCGGCTGGATTTGGAAGCCGACGGCGGCGGCTTTGCGCGCGGCGGGCGAGACGGTTTACGCCCCCACGCTCGACGGATGCGCCGAGCGCCGCCATGCCGTCCGCCCCGGAATCACCATCGCCGCCCAGGCGCACGAAGTCGCCGACATGATGTTTTACGAAGACTTGGACGACGTCGTCCTAGTCGGCACCAGCACCGGCGGGCTTGTGATATGCAAGACGGCGGAGCTGGCGCGCGAGCGCATCCGCCGCCTGGTCTTCGTGGACGCCCTAGCGCCGCAGGAAGGCGAGCGCGTCTCGGACATAGTCCAGCGCGCCCCAGACGCGCCGCCGATGCCCACGACCGACCTGACGCGGGGACCCTCGCGGGACGAGCTGGAAAGCCGCCTGTTCGCAGATCTGGAGCCGTCGCTAAGGGAGTGGGCAATCGACCGCGCGACGATGCACCCCATAGAGGCGTCGGACGCCCCCGGCGAGCTGGACGGCTTCTGGTCGCAATCCTGGCGCGCGCGGGTAATCCGTTGCCGCCTAAGCCAAAACCCGCCCGAATCGCATCAGCGCCGAACGGCGAAGCGCCTAAGCGCCGACTGGCATGAGATGGACGCCGGCCACTACCCCATGCTAAGCCACCCGGACGAGCTGGCGGCGCTGCTGCGAATGGAGTGAGCGGGGGGCGGTTTGGGGATTAGGCTTCGCGGTCTTCCTCAATCGCCACTTCGCCGCCCGCGCGGACGCTGACGGTGAATTTGCATCCCTCCAGAAGGGACATTCCAATCAGCGGCAGTCCATCGACAGCGTGGACATCTATTCTTTGGGCATATCCAAACCAATTCACGTAACCCTTATACATGGACGCCTCTATCCGCTGGCCGTCCGCCAGGGTCATGTGAGTTTGTTCCACATGCTCCAGTCCAAGGCGCGCGACAGCATCCGGCGGCATGGTCAGTTCTTCGGTAAAGCCGGTGTCCAAGAGCGCCTCGACCGGCTGAAACCGCCCGTCGCCGTTCGAGATTTCCAGGACAACCATCGGTTCGAGGCGGTCGTTTAGCACGCCCTTAATCATCGGCGTTCTCTCTTGGCCGCCTCATGCTCACCGCGTAGGCAGGCGTCGGGTAGCCGACCCGCTCGGTGTGCATCACCGCGTTCGGGCGGCGGAGCTCTAGGCGGGTTCGGGCGGCGGAGGCGCGGCGGTCTATTTCGTAGTCGCCGCTCGCCATGTCGATTACCACCCTCATGCCCTTTTCCACATGGGGGATTTGGGGCAGGATGTCGTTTTCGTACATTGCCTTGCCGATTTTCAGGAGCTCGTCGGGGTTCTCATCCCAACTTAGGGCGATGGGGACGGTATCCGGCATGTCGTCGCCTCCTTTGGGGTTTCTTGCGTCTAGTATATCACACTCGCGCCGGTTTGCGGTTCGGGTCTAGGACTCGCCCCTAATCATCGGCGGGAAGCCTGACGCTTATCGCTTGGTACGGCGTCGGGTAGCCGACCCGCTCGGTGTGCATGACCGCGTTCGGGCGGCGGCTCTCCAGGCGAGTTCGGGCTTCGGGGGCGTGGAAGTCTATCTCATAGTCGCCGCTCGCCATGTCCATTACCACCATCATCCCCTTTTCCACATGGGGGATTTGGGGCAGGATGTCGTTTTCGTACATTGCCTTGCCGATTTTCAGGAGCTCGTCGGGGTTCTCATCCCAACTTAGGGCGATGGGGATGGTATCCAGCATGTCGCCGCCTCCTTTGGGGTTTCTTGCGTCTATTATACCACACTCGCGGCGGTTCGGTTCGCCGCGATTCCGCGATTATCCGCCGAAATCAGGGCGGGAAACCGCTTGCGAAAGAACATAATATCTGCTAATAATATCTGCTAATATGGGTTTTGACATTTGCACGCATGGGGGATTCGCGCGGCATGTTCAGCGAGAAGAGATGCGGCGACATAATCGCCAGACTGCGCGGCGGCTTGGCGCAAATCCGCAATCGCGGCGGAGAGGTCAACGAGGCGGATACCAGAGCGCTGCTGATAACGCCCGTTCTGGAGGCGCTGGATTACACGAGCGGCAGACGGCGGTCGGAGCATGAGGAGCGCGGCAACCGTCCCGATGAGATTTGCTACGCCCACGAGGTGACGAACGAGCGCGCTTACGCGGCGGTCATCCTCGAGGCGAAGCGCTATGGGGCGGATTTCGACAAGCCGGAGCGCGCGGGAAGCAGGCCGTCCTCGCCCGACCGACAGCTGCAACGCTATCTGAAGCAACACGGCGCGGGCGGGCCGGACACCATCGGGATGCTCACCGACGGCGTCCGCTGGCGCGTTTATCGGCGGCGCGACCGGGGAACGGCGGAGCAGGCGGACGCGGAGTTCGTCGCGGAGTTCGACTTCTCGTTCGCGGCGGACGCGGGCGCGGGCGGCTATTCCGACCTCCCAGCGCGCGAGCGGGCGCTGGTCGCCGAGTTCGTGGAAATCGCCCGAAGCGGCTTCCTAGACGGAGGCGCCCGAACGCCCGAAACGGGGCTTGCGGACATACTGTTCGAAGCCATGCTGGAGGACGACGCGCCGCGTTCCGTCGCGCCAAGACTGCTTAGCGCGGGGCGCGCGCCGAGCTTGTTCGACGCCGAAGAAGTTTACGAAGACCTCGCGGCGAACGCGGAGCTGGCGGGCGTTTACTTGGACGCCTATGAAGAAGATTGGGAAAGCCACGCCTACATTTTCGGTCCCGCGCTTCCGTCCGTCGGTCAGCCGAGTTTGATGGACGCTCCGGCGGGCGTCTCCAACGACCGCGTCGTCGCGGCGGCGGTGAAATATCGGGAATCGGCGGACGGCGTGGGCAGGCACGACGCCGCCATCACTGCCCGCGCGTTGGCGGCGGTCAGCCGAGTCCGCGCGTCGGTCGTTCTGGCGTACTGCGCCCTGCCGGACGGAACGACAGAAGCCCGCCTCGCCGCGTTCGCCGAAGGCAGGGTCAACATGACCGTGGCGTTCAATCCGGAGATGCCCCCGGCGTCCGCGAAAACGGCTACTGAAGGCGTCTTGCGGGTTCTCGCGGGGTTGGAAGGCGAAGTCTCGACCGAAAACCTGCTCGCGCCGCTGGAAGTCGCGCCGCTTAGACAGCGCTTCTACGGCGAAGTGTCCAAGTGGGCGTGGAGACTGCAGCGGGGGCAAAACCTCGAGCGGCGGCAGGCGGTCTTGCGCCACCTGATTCGCGTCATGTTCGCGTGGATTCTCAAGGAAGAGGACATGCTGCCGCCGGAGCTTTTCGAGAGCGCGTTCGCCGCCGCCAGCGCGGGCGAATCCGGGGACGACTACCACCGAGACGCCCTGCGCTTCCTGTTCCAAAACCGGCTGAACACGCCGGCGGAGCGCAGGGCGGCGCACCCGAACCCGGCGCTCGATTCGGCGATGGAGCGCGCGCCGTTCCTGAACGGCTCGCTGTTCACCGACCAGGACGAAGACGCGGCGCTCGACGTTCCCCGCGAGCTGTACTGGAGCGCGGACGGCGGCGGCGGCGCGGGGCTTTTCACCATCTTCTCGCGCTACCACTGGACGGTCGACGAGCATCGCCCCGGCGAGAGCGACCAGACGCTGGATCCGGAGCTGCTCAGCAACATTTTCGAGCAGCTGATAACGCCGACGGAGCGGGGCGAGAAGCCGCCCGAAAGACAGCCGCGCGGGACTTACTACACGCCCGCCGACGTGGTCGCCGAGATGGTCAAGGACGCGCTGGCGGCGGCCGTCGCCAACCCCGCCCCGCCCGGCGTGGACGAGACGGCGCTTCTCGCCCTGTTCGGCGAGCGCTGGGCGCGCCCGCCCGGCATGGGCGAGTCGGCGCGCTCGGCGCTGGTCGAGCGCGTGCGAGGGTTGCGGGTGTTCGACCCGGCGGTCGGCTCCGGAGCGTTCCTGTTCGGCGCGCTGACCGCCATAAAGACGGCATTGGAAAACCTGTCGGCGGGCGACGGCGAAGAGCTGACCACCGAAATCATCCGGCGGCAGCTGTACGGGCAGGACATCAACCCGCTGGCGACGCAGATAACGCGGCTGCGCCTGTTCATCGCAATCAAAGCGAGCGGCGGCGACAACGGCGGCGCCCCGCTGCCCAACTTGGAGGCGCGGGTGGTCTGCGCGGACACGCTCGAAAACGTGGCGTCCGCCGACTGGCGCCCGGAGTACGCCGGCGGCAGGCTGGACGCGGCGATTCCCGGCGTGGCGTCCGCGCTCACCGCCCTGGCGCAAAACGGCGCGCGCTGGTTCGACGCCCATCTGGAGAGCGACAAGGCGGAGTTGCGCGCGCGGGACGCCCTTCTGCGCGGCGACTTCCGCGCCCTGCTGGCGACCTCGCCCGATTTCGCCAGCGAAGAGCTGGCCCGGTTCGCGGACGCATCCCCGTTCGCCGCCCAGCCGGAGCCGGCGCGGACGGATTCGCGCCTGCTGTTCTACGAAAACCCCTGGCGCGGCTTCGACGTCGTCATAGGCAACCCGCCGTATGAAGCGCTGGCGAAGTCGCTCACGGCGGACGAGCGCAAACGCCTGCGCGCGGACAAGCGCTATCGGACTACCAACGTCGGCGACCTGTACGCGCTGTTTTGCGAGGCGGCGCTCGCGCTGGCGAACCCCGAAGGGGGCGTCGTGACGATGATAACGCCGCTTTCAATAGCGTTCGGACAGCGCCAGCGCTCGCTGAGAGCGGCGTTCGAAAGCCGCTGCCGAACCGTCAGCCTGCGCCACTACGACAACCGCCCCGACACAATGTTCAACGCCAGCCCGACCGTGAGGTCGCCGTCCAACAGTCAACGCGCGACCATCCTGACCGCCGTTCTCGGCGACGCGGCGGATGTCGCAATCAAAACGACCGGCTTGCAGCGGTGGTCGTCGGAAGAGCGCGAGTTTTGCCTCGCTCAGAGAAACTCGGTTCAACTGCCGTCCATGGCGGAAATCGCGGACGACCGCCTGTCGCTGCAGTGGCCGCGCGTCCCCACGCGGGCGGCGGCGGATATGCTTCTCGCCATCGCGCGGCAGAAGACAAAAATCGCGGATTACGAAACGACGGAAGGCGGCGTCGCCCTGGCGTTTCCCAAGACGGCGGGATACTTCGTCGGTGCCCTTCCCGAAGGGATGGCGTCGCCCAGAAGCGAAACACTGTTCAGAGTGAGCGACATGAACGCGCTCCGGCTTTTGATGGCGGCGCTGAACGGCCACGCGGCTTATGGCTGGTGGCGAATGTTCGGCGACACGTTCCACGTCAACATGCACGAATTCACTCAGTTCGCCATACCGGACGCTTGGGTTGAAAACCCGGAGCCGGCGATAGCGCTGGGGCAGCGGCTGATAGACGCCGCGCCGGAGTGTCTGGTCGAAATGAAACGGGTCGGGCGAACGTGGCGAAACGTCAACTTCCACAACAAGCCCGACCTGATAGAGGAATTGGACAGGCTGTACATCGGCGCGCTGGGGTTGCCGGCGGAGCCGCTCTTGACGCATCTGCGGATTATGCGCTCCAACAATAGCTGGGACTACTCCGCCGCGCCCGAATGACCGCCCGCGACGGCGGCGTCACCCGCTCAAGCCGCCAGAAATGGCGTCAGCCAGCCGAAAGTGGCGGCGGCGGATATGGCGGTCGCCGCCAAGCCTATCCAAACGCGCCTGAATACGATTGCCAACGGCGCGGTCAGCATCAGGCAGGCGGCGCAAATCCCTAGCGTGTAGGCTAGGTTGGCGCTGCCGAGTCCGCCGTCCGGCGCGGCGTTTTCCAGCACCGCGAACAGAAACGCCATCATCACGCCGATTATCCCCCAAATCGGATAGGCGGCGGCGACTATCCCCATTGTCAGGGCGGTCGGAGATACGCGCTGGGTTATGGCGGCGACGGCGGGCGGCGGGTCTTTCATCAGGAAGAAGAACGACACGCACCAGATGGTCACAAACAGCTTCGCCATCAGCGCGCCGCTCGCCATTCCCGCTATGAGCATGTTCATCGAACGGCGTCCTCGACTGCGACGGCGGGGGCGGCGCGGGCGATGAGCGTCCGCCATCCCTTGATTCTGTCCATCACCAGATGAACGGTCGTCGCCAGCTCTTTGCGCCCGATGGCGGCGTATATCGCCGGTCCGCTTCCGCATAGGTGGATTTCGCTCGCGCCGAGCGAACGGGCGTCGTCCCAGCAGGCGCGGACTTCGGGGAAGGCGTCGCGGGCGAATTCGTCGAAGGCGTTGAACAGATATTGCGGCGGGACGTCTCCGCCGTTGCGGATTCGCGCCTCCAGCTTGCGCGTGAGCGCCCCCCGCGTGCGCGCGGATTCGGGCAGGGCGGCGTACATGCGGGCGGTCTTGTCGGCGGCGGCTGCGTCCGCTTTCGGGACGGCGACGACGAACGCCGGCAACCCGTCGGCGGGCGGCAAGTCGCGGATTGTCTCGCCCCTGCCCGTCGCCATAGCCGTGCCGCCCTCTATGAGGAAGGGGACGTCCGAGCCGAGCCGCGCGGCGAGGGCGCGCAGTTCGTCGGCGGACATGCCGAGTTTCCACATGCGGTTGAGTCCGACCAAGACGGCGGCGGCGTCCGCGCTCCCGCCCCCAAGCCCGGCGGCGATGGGGACGCGCTTTCGTATTTCAATCGCCGCGCCCTCGCGGACGCCGGCTTCGCGGCGAAGCGAATCGGCGGCGCGCCACGCGAGATTGCCGCGCCCGCCGAGTTCGGGGACGTCGCAACGCAACTCAAGCGAATCGGACGGCGCGAGCGCCACGTCGTCCGCCAAATCGAGCGTCTGCATGATGGACGCGATGTTGTGGTAGCCGTCATCGCGCTTGCCCAAGACTTCAAGCGTGAGGTTAATCTTGGCGCGGGCTTTCAGGGATATTTCCATGCGTGGGATTATAACGCAATGGGGCAGGGGCATGCGCGAATGGGATTTTGACGCGAAGGCGCGGGGGCGCAAAGGGACGCAAAGGTTTTTTATGGGTTGGGATTCAGGTTTGGTTTCGCCTTGCGCGCTCTTTGTCAGAATCACAGGATTTATAGGATTTGCGGGATTTTCAGGATTTCGATGTCGCTGGACATGCGCTTTTCGCCATAACCGGCAATTCCGCCAATCCGAACATGAACAAGCGGTTGCCGCTTGAAAACACGCGCCGGGGGAAATCCAGAAAATCCTATAATCCCGCGAATCCTGATTCTGACAATCTATCGCTCCCGCCATGCCGCGTACAGCGCCGTCCACTCCGGCATGTCGAGACCGGCTGGGCGGCGCGCCCCGTCTATGCCGGCGGATTCCAACACGGCGTCTATGTCGGCGGCGGGGATGTTCAAGCCGTGTCTGAGGCTGTTGCGGATTCGCTTGCGCGGCGCGCGGAAGCCAGCGGCGGCGAAGTCCAAGAAATCATCGGCGGCGTCCAGCGGGACGGCGGGGACGGCGCGCGGGACGATGCGAACCACGGCGGAGGCGACTTTGGGCGCGGGGCGGAAGGCGCGCGGCGGGACGGCGAACAAAACGCGGGCGTCGGCGTAGAGACGGACGGCGACCGTTAGAAACGCCATGCGCCCCGGCGCGGCGGCGACGCTTTCGGCGACTTCGCGCTGAACCATCACGGTGAGCGAATCGGGGCGCGGAACGGCGGCGACATAGCGGCGGATGATGGGCGTGGCGGCGTAGTACGGCAGGTTGGCGACTATCTTATAGGGGCGCTCTTCCGCGAAATGCGGGCGCGGGTCGAAGGCGAGCGCGTCCCCGTCGATGACGGCGACGTTGGGGCGGTCCGCGAGCTTGGCGCGGAGTTCGCGGGCGAGCTCGGAATCCAACTCGACGGCGACGACGCGCTCGGCGCGCTCGGCGAGATAGCCGGTGAGCGCGCCGCGTCCGGGGCCGATTTCTAGGATTCGGTCGTCCGTCTCGACGCCGGCGGCTTGGACGATTCGCCTGGCGACGCGCCTATCGGCGAGAAAATTCTGCCCAAGCCGGGCGCGGCGTCGTCGCGGCGGCGGGCGGCGGGTTCGCTGGCTAGAGGACGCGGAGGCGATGGGACGTCTTCCGGTGAAAAGTGAACGCGGCGCTGTTGGGAAAGATGGGTCGCGCACCGCCCTTTGATTCCTTCCGCGAACGTAATCGGACGGTTTCGGCTCCAACCAGGTATTCCCGCGTCGCCCGGAGAAGGCCGCTTACCGCTGCTTTCTTCCGAACCTGACGGGGTTCACGGCTCGCCGCCGCGCGGGGCCCAGTTTTCAACGCCGAAAGTCGCCGACAGAGGTTCGCGGTGGCGGAACCTAGGGGCGGGATTCAACCTCGCTAGAGCGGATTGCGAGTACAGGGCACCGCTAACTCCCCGCCTAGCGCGACCTGCTTCCATGTTAGGGGATGCGGCGCGCGGTGTCAATGGGAAACGGCGTCAACTACTCCCCAACCGCCATCTCCGCGCTCCACAAACCGCCCTCGCCGGGAATCCACTGCCCGGTTTCGATGCGGCTTATCTGGTAATCCGGCAATTCGCGGATGATGACGCATCCGCCGTCAAAAATCGCGCCATGTTCGGCGAAATCAAAGTTGAGCGGCTGATGCTCCAAACCCGCCTCCCGCGCGCTTCGCGGCAAATCGCCCCGGTCGACGGGGAATACGGACAGGGCGAATCGCCCGCGCGTATCGTCTTCATCGCAGTCGGTTCTGACATAGGTAAGCGTTCCGCCGTCTAGGTATATGTCGAATCCGCCGCCGCTCATGTTCGGTTCGGGCGGCAGCGCCGACAGCGCGTCTCGGAATCGGTTGTAATATCCGGCGAACAAAACGCGGACATCCCACAAGCCGCCCTCGCCGGGGATCCACTGAGCGGTCACGACGTGGCTTATCGGATAGTCCGGCAATTCGCGGATGATTACGCATCTGCCGTCGAATATCGCGCCATGCTCGGCGAAATCGAAGTTAAGCGATTCGCCGTCCGCGCCGGCGTCTTGGGTGTCTTGCGGCAAGTCGCTTTGGTCGACGGGATGCACGGTGAGAGCGAATCGCCCGCGCGCGTCGGATTCGGCGCAGTCGGTTTTGACATAGGTAAGCGTTTTATCGTCCGCGTATATGGCGAATCCGCCGGTGCTGGCGACGGGAGTTTCGCCGGACAATCCCGCCAGCGCGTCTCTAAACCGTTCGTAATATCCGTCGAACAAAACGCGGACATCCCACAAACCGCCCTCGCCGGGAATCCACTGAGCGGTCACGACGTGGCTTATCGGATAGTCCGGCAACTCGCGGATGATTACGCATCTGCCGTCAAAAATCGCGCCATGCTCGGCGAAGTCGAAGTTAAGCGATTCGCCGTCCGCGCCGGCGTCTTGGGCGGCTTGCGGCAAGTCGCCCCGGTCAACGGGATGCACTGTGAGAGCGAATCGCCCGCGCGCGTCGGATTCGGCGCAGTCGGCTTTGACATAGGTAAGCGTTTTATCGTCCGCGTATATGTCGAATCCGCCGGCGTTGGCGACGGGAGTTTCGCCGGACAATCCCGCCAGCGCGTCTCTAAACCGTTCGTAATATCCGGCGAACGGGATTCTGGCGTCCCACAAGCCGCCCTCGCCGGGGAGCCATTGCGCGGTTATGACATGGCTTATCGGATAGTCCGGCAGGGGGCGCGCAATTACGCATTTGCCGTCGAAAATCGCGCCGTATCTCCAGAAGTCGAAGTTAAGCGATTCGCTGTCCGCGCCGGCGTCTTGGGCGTCTTGGGGCAGGTCGGCGAGGTCGACGGGGTACACCGTGAGGGCGAATCGCCCGCGCGCGTCGGATTCGGCGCACTGACGCTTGACGTAGATTAGCCTTCCCCCGTCTTCGTATATGTCGAAGCCCGACCGCGCGAGCGGTTCGGAGCTCGTCGCCGATTCGTAGGCTTTGATATGATTGTTGACGGGGATTTCTGCGCTCCACAACTCGCGGTCACTTCCCAGCGGGCGGTAGGCTACATTCAGGGATTCAAGCGGATAGTCGGGCAGACGCCGCGCCATTACGCAGGCGGCGCCCAAGATTCTGCCATAGTCCCAGAACCCGAAACGCTCGCCGCCGTCGGGCGCGAAATCGGGGGCGTTGTCCGGGTGGACGGGGCGCTCCGAGATTGCGAAAGTCCCGGCGACGTCCCCTTCCGCGCACGGCTCTCTTAGATAGACTATCAAGCCGTCCGCGACATGGACGTCGAAATGCGCCTTGAAATCCGGCTCCCTTGACTTGGCTAGTTCGTAGGCGTCCATGTACGCCCGCCGCGCGGATTCGCGGTTGTCCGCGAGCGATACGATGGGCGCGCCGTAAATCTCGCGCGTCCAAGCGGGGTTTTTGACGGACTTGCCCACGCAGAAATCGGGGGCGAACCAGTTGACGACCGTCCGCAACCTGTCTTCTCGCGGGATGATTTTCAGGTTTCTATCCAGAGCCCACGCGCTGAAACTGCACGAATTGACCGAGACGCGCCCCGCCGGCTGGATGCTCAGCATCCGTTCCAACGCTTGCCGATGGGAGACTCCCCAGTAGTTCACTTCCCAACGGTCGGCGAGGGCGCTTTTGTCCGCGAGCGGGTTGAAATAATCGTTTTGGACAGGGTGCAGGCGAACCATCTGGACGGCGGCGAGGGCGATTCCGAGCGCGGCTAGGGCGAAGGCGGCGGCGCGAAGATTCGGCTTGGGAAGCGCCGCGATGAACCGCAATCCGAACGCCGCCAAGACGCACAGCGGGGCGTAAAGAAAGTACATCTGCCGCCAGTCGTGATACAGGTTGGAATTGAGCGCGATGACGGCGGCGACGGGCAGGACGGCGCAGGCGACCGCCAGCAATCCGAAGCGGGCGGTCGAGTTGGCGAACATGCCGCGCCAACCGGCGGCGCAGAGGCGCGCGACATGCGCCGTTCCGAGCGCGGCGAGAATGAGCGCGACCGGCGGGGTGGTTATCAGAATCCAAGTCGGAACGTAGTCCCAGGGCATATCGGGCCACCGCGCCCACTCGCCGCGAAACAATGTGGAGTAGATTGAAGGATGCGCGGACATGACCCAAAACGCCTCTATCAGCTCCAGCGGGTCGCGCCACAGCAGGGGCCAAGAGGCGTAGAGAATCGCGCCGAACGCGGCTGAAAACGCGCCCATATTGGCGAGAGCGCGCTTTACCCCATTCCCCCCGCGTCTCATGGCGTGAAAGGCGTCAAGAGCCAACATGCCCAAGACGGCGGGAAGCAGCATGATTCCGATAACCCGCATGTTGGTCAGCAGCGCGACGCCGGCGCCGCAGAGCGCGAACGCCCAGACCCCATCCCGCCGAAAAGCGCGATGCGTCAGATACAGCGCGACCATGAACATGCTGAGAAACGGCAGGTCTTTGGAGTTGAAGAAAGAGTGGGCGTAGATGCGCGGATGCAGCAGGAACAGCAACATGGCGAGCAGGGCGACGAGACGGCTTCCGAACAGACGATAGGCAAGCAGCCACGCGAAGAATCCGCCGGCGAGAAAGAGCGCGTGGGTAAGCAGATGCCGACTCAGGTATATGGCGCGGGAATCTTCCAGCCGAAGAAGGCGCTCGACGGCGATTAGGGGCAACTCGAAGGCGACGCCGTAGTATCGGTCACTCTCCAGACTGTACCCCGTCAGCGAGTCCGCGTTCCCCAGAATGTAGTTGAACGAAGCGTATCCGATTTTGCGTTGCGTTCCCTCGTCCGGCGCGATTCCGTAATCGTCCAAAACCGCTATGCCGACAATGGCGAACAGCGCCAGGGCGATGAGATGGGCATGGCGCGCGAGGAAGTCCGCGATGGGCGCGGCGCGCGGCGATGGGGCGTCTTTCATTTGGTCAGCCGCCGGCGGGCGCTAGGGATACAGCGCCAAGTCTTCCAAGCCGGCGGTTTCGGCGAAGCCGCTCATCACGTTCATGTTCTGCACCGCCGCCCCCGCCGCGCCCTTCACAAGGTTGTCCAAGCAGGCGATTGCGATTAGGCGGTCGGCGCGCGCGTCTATCGCGGGGTGGATTAGGCAGTCGTTGTTGCCGGTCGTCTGCTTGGTCTGCGGCGGCGCGGGCGATACTTTGGCGAACGGGGCGTCCGCGTAATAGTCCGCGTACAACTCGCGGAGCGCCGCTTCGCGCCCCTCGCCCTCCGGCAGCGCGCCCGCCTTCAGCGGCGCGTAGCAACTGACCAGGATTCCGCGCGTCATGGGAACCAGATGCGTCAGGAACGTCAGGCGCATCTCGCCCGCGCCGACCGCCTCCAGCTCCTGGACGATTTCGGGATGATGGCGGTGTCCGCCCAGATTGTACGCCTTGAAGTTTTCGTTGACTTCCGAGAAGTTCAGGTCCGCTTTCGCGCCCCTGCCCGCGCCGGAGACGCCGGATTTGGCGTCTATCACAATGTCGGCTTCAATCGCGCCGGCGGCGATTGCGGGCGCGAGCGCGAGTATGGCGGCGGACGGGTAGCAGCCGGGGTTGCCCACGAGATCGGCTTTGGCTATCTCGTCCCCGCGCAACTCCGGCAAGCCGTAAACGGCGGCTTCCGCGTACTGCGGGCAGGGATGGTCTATGCCGTACCAGTCCGAATAGACGTCCAAATCCCGCAGGCGGAAGTCGGCGGATACGTCCACCGCCTTGACGCCCTGCGCGATGAACGGCTCCAGGCGCTCGGCGCTGGCGGCGTGCGGAAGCGCCGAGAAGACGAAATCCACGCTGTCGGCGATTTCGGGGGTTATCTCGATGTCGCAGGCGGCGAGATGCGGAAAGGCGTCTCCGAGCCGGCTCCCCGCGAGGCTCCGCCCGGTGACGGCGGCGATTTCGACTTCGGGGTGGCGATGCAGGATGCGCGCCAACTCCATCCCGGCGTATCCGGTGACGTTGATGATTCCTACCTTCACTTGCGGCGACCTCTCGCGTTCGGATTGTTCAGTATAGGAAATAACGGGGGCGGTTTTCTAGGCGGCGTTTTTTTTGACGCAAAGGCGCAATGACGCAGAGGCGCAAAGGGGTTTGGACGGCGGGACGCCGTTAGGCGACGCCGGCGTTGGAGAGAAGCGAAAGAGGCGAAACCCGACCGTTAACGGCGTCCGCAATCCTCTGGATTCCCGCTTTCGCGGGAATGACGGGGGCGGAGCGATGAGAGGGGATTTGTCGGCTGAGGTCGGACGCTATAGGTCAAAAATGTCGCTTACTGCGACGGAAAACCCCGGCAGGATTCCGCCGCCGTCTAGCGTATCGGCGTCGGTCAGGGTAGTTATGGAGCCGTCCGCGCGGTGGACGTCTATCGTTCGCGTTTCGGGATACGCCGCCCAGACCAGCGGGGCGCCGTAGCTGCGCCACATGCGGGCTTTGTCGTGGGTTTCACGTCGGCTTTCTTCGCGGGATTTCACTTCCACGATTATATCGGGGACGTTTTCGGGGAAAAAGTCCATCTTTTCCTTCGGCGGCAGTCGGTATTTGGATATGAAAATGCCGTCGGGTATCCGCACCGTGTCCGGGTCGCGCTCAAGAACAACGCCGCCGTTCGCGCCGCCCACAAGCCCAAGCCGCCGCGATTCGGCGGCGTTCGCCAAGTAACGAACGAAATGCGCCGCGATTATTGAAGTGGCGAGTCCCGACGCCCTCATTTCGCAGACTACTCCTCTAATGAGTTCGGTCCGGACGCCTTTGGGGTCGTCGTCCATGCGGATGAATTCCTCGGCGGTTATGGGCTTGGGAACAGTCCGCGCCCATTCCGAGCGGTCGCCGGACTGCAAATCGAACACGTCGCTCACGGCGATGGAAAAGCCCGGCAGAATATCGCCGCAACGCAGGACGTCGCCGTCGCGCAGGGTTGCGATGGAGCCGTCCGCGCGGTGGATGTCGATGATTCGCCTTTCGGGATACGCCGCCCAAACCAGCGGGACGCCGTGGATATGCCACATGCGGGCTTTGTCGTGGATTTCGGCGATGGAGTCGTTGAACGACGCCACTTCCGCCGCTATGTCGGGGGCGATTTCATAGTAGCCGTCCGCGCGCTCCGAAGGCGGCAGACGGTCGGCTGAGACGAAAATCACGGTCGAGGAGCGAACGGTGTCGGGGTTGCGTCCGAGCGTCACCCCGACGCCGCCCCCGGACACCTGCCCAAGCCGCCGCCGCTTGACGAAGCCGTACAATTCGGACAGCAGGTTGGCGACCACTTCCCCGCGCAACGCTCCCCCGCTCTTCTCGCGTATGCAGAGAAAGCCCTGTATCAGGTCTTCCTTTTTCGAGTGGCGGCGCAAAAGCTCTTCGGCTGTCATGAGTTCGGGCTTCGCCGGCGCGGTTTCGGTCGTCATTTCATCGTCCGCCTTGTTTATATGTCAAACATGACGCTCACGGCGACGGAGAATCCCGGCAGGATTTCGCCGCCGTCGAGCGTGTCAGTTTCGGTCAGGGTGGTTATGGAGCCGTCGGCGCGGTGGACGTCTATCGTTCGCGTTTCGGGGTACGCCGCCCATACCAGCGGGACGCCGTAGCTATGCCACATGCGGGCTTTGTCGTGGGTTTCGGCGACTCTGTCGGTGCGGGATTTCACTTCCACCACTATGTCGGGGACGACTTCGGCGAAAAAGCCCATGTCTTCCTCCGGCGGCTTGCGGTCGGCGGATATGAACATGGCGTCGGGGACTCGCACCGTATCCGGGGCGCGCTCTAGGCGGATGCCGCTGTCCGCGCCGCCGGCGCGCCCAAGATTTCGGGGTCTGGCGAAAATCGTCAACTCGGCGACGAATATCGCCGCGATCAGCGCGGCGGCGAGTCCTGTTCTTCCCATTTCGCAGACTGCTCCTCTAATCAGTTCGGCGCGGACGCCTTCCGAGTCGTCCATCCGCATGAATTCCTCGGCGGTTATGAGCGCGGGCTTGGGAGGCGCGGCGGGCTTAGGAGGCGCGGCGGGTTTCGTTAGGGTGACCATGTTCTTGTTCGCTTTCGGCTTGTTTGCGGTTTGCAATGCGGGCTAGAGGTCGAAAATGTCGCTCACGGCGACGGAGAATCCCGGCAGGATTTCGCCGCCGTCGAGCGTGTCGGCGTCGGTCAATGTGATTACGGAGCCGTCGGCGCGGTGGACGTCTATCGTTCGCGTTTCGGGATACGCCGCCCAGACTAGGGGGACGCCGTGGCTGCGCCACATGCGGGCTTTGTCGTGGGTTTCGGAGACGCTGTCGGTGCGGGATTTCACTTCCACCACTATGTCGGGGATGGCTTCGGCGAAAAAGTCCCTGTATTCCTCCGGCGACATGCGCTCGGCGGATATGAACATGACGTCGGGTATCCGCACGGTGTCGGGGGTGCGCTCCAGTCGGACGCCGCCATCCGCGCCGCTCACAATCCCAAGCCGGCGCGGGGCGACGAAACCCACCAAGTAGTGAGCGAATTTTATCGCGATTGCTGAGGCGACGTGTCCTGCTCCTCCCATTTCGCAAATCACTCCTCTAATCAGTTCGGCGCGGACGCCTTCCGAGTCGTCCATCCGCATGAATTCCTCGGCGGTTATGAGCGCGGGCTTGGGAGGCGCGGCGGATTTCGTTAGGGTGACCATGTTCTTGTTCGCTTTCGGCTTGTTTGCGGTTTGCAACGCGGGCTAGAGGTCGAAAATGTCGCTCACGGCGACGGAGAATCCCGGCAGGATTTCGCCGCCGTCCAGCGTATCGGCGTCGGTCAGGGTAGTTACGGAGCCGTCGGCGCGGTGGACGTCTATCGTTCGCGTTTCGGGATACGCCGCCCAGACTAGAGGGACGCCGTGGCTGTGCCACATGCGGGCTTTGTCGTGGGTTTGGGCGACGCTGTCGGTGCGGGATTTCACTTCCACCGCTATGTTGGGGATGACTTCCACGAAGACGTCCCTGTATTCCTCCCGCGCCATGCGGTCGGTGGATATGAACATGGCGTCGGGTATCCGCACGGTGTCGGGGTCGCGCTCAAGGCGAACGGCGCCGTCCGGGGTTCCCACAATCCCTAGTCGGCGCGGGGTTACGAAATACAGCAAGTGGAAGACGAACTTGCCCGCGATTGCCGAGGAGACGATTCCTGTTCCTCCCATTTCGCAAATCACTCCTCTAATCAGTTCGGCGCGGACGCCTTCCGAGTCGTCCATCCACATGAATTCCTCGGCGGTTATGAGCGCGGGCTTGGCGGGCGCGGCGGGCTTGGGAGGCGCGGCGGGTTTGACGGGCGCGGGTTTCGTTAGGGTGACCATGTCCTGTTCGCTTTCGGCTATTTCGGAGTTTGATGCTTAGTATAACACGGTCAGGCGATTGCCGTCCCGACTATGTTGGGGATGGTTATGACGGGGATTCCGACCGACAGGCGGAAGGCGCGGCGGCGGATGTCGCGGAATCCGGCGCGGCGGACGGCGGCGAGAATGTCGCGGTCGAGGTTGCATCCGGTGGTCGCCAGACGCCACAGCGGGTTGAGCAGCCTCTGGACGCGGCGCGCGCGGCGGTCGGGCGACGACACGTGTTCGTAGTACAGAAACAGCCCGCCGGGGCGCAGAACGCGCCGTATCTCGCTCACGGCGAGATCCAAGTCCGCCACCATTCAGAGCGTCAGCGTGGTCACGGCGCTGTCGAAAGAGCCGTCCGCGAACGGCAGCGCCTCGCCGACGGCGGGGATGACCGCCGCCCGCCGCCCGGCGCGCTCCGCTCCGGCGAGAAAGCGCCGCGACATGTGCGGGTTGGGCTCGACCGCCCAGAGGTCGGAGCCGGGCGGGTAGAACGGCAGATTGGCGCCCGTCCCGCCGCCGATTTCGAGCGTCCGCCCCACGCTCAGCCCGGCGGTCAGACGGCGGTAGGGCGTCACGCGCGACTCCACGCCGGAGTTCAGCATGTCGTACCACGCGGCGAACAGGCGCTTGGCGGGGGTGTCGTGTCTCATGGCGTCGGCGGCTTGTCGCATGGGTTCGCTCGCTCGCTTCAGCATACGGCGGGGGGAATGGCGGGCGCAAGCGCCCTGCCCCCGCCGCGTTCCTCCGCGCCTCCGCCCCTCCGCGTCAAATTCTTCGCGCGCTTTCGCGGATTTTATCGCCGCCCGCCGGACTTGTGCTATAATGTCCGCGCGGAGCCTTCCGAGGCTCCCCCCATCGCCGAAACCATTGCACACTAGGAGGGACGACATGGCGTCCGGCGACTTCTCCTTTGCCACATTCTCCCAGAATCCGTTTTACGAGGCGCTCAACGCGCGGCTCGTGGCGATGGCGGAGCCGTCGTCGGGCCAGCGCATCGTCGACCTCGCTTGCGGAACGGGCGGCGTCACCAAGCTGATACTCGAGCAGATACGCGGCGCGCGCGATTCGGTCGTCATCGCCGTCGACCACTCCGCCGGCGCCCTCAAGCAGGCGATGGAAGACCTGAAAGCCCAGCGCGACAGCGCCGTCCAGTTCGTCCAGAGCCGCGTGGAGCAGGTGTCCGAATCGCTCAAAGAGCGCGCCGACACCGTCATCTTCTGCAACGCCATCCACTACATACCCGACAAGGACGGGTTGCTGATCGAAGTCTCGAAGGCGCTGAACCCCGGCGGCAAGTTCGCCTTCAACACCTCGTTCTACGAAGGCGGGCAGGTGCCGGAGTCGCTCCAGTTCTACCGCAAGTGGATGTTCAAGTCCGCCCGCGTTCTGCGGCGCGAATACGGCTTGTCCCCCCAGAGGGCGGCGAAAGTCGAGTCGCGCAAGCACCTCACCGCGGACGAGTACCGCGACCTGCTCGAGCGAAACCGGTTCCGAATCGTCCGCCAAGAAGAGGACACCGTCATGGTCCCCATCGAGGGCTGGCTCGACATCAGCACATTCCAGGACTTCATCGAGGGGACGATGCCCGGCGTGCCGCTCAAAGAAGCGAGCGCCGCGCTCAAAGTGGGCGTCCGGCAGACCTTCGACGAAATGAGCATAACCCATGTCCCGCGGAACTGGCTGGACATAGTGGCCGTGCGCGCCTAGCCCGCCGTCCCGTCCCTTGCCGCTCTACCTGACCGAAGCGGACGTCGACCGCCTGCTGGACATGGACGCGGCGATTGCCGCCGTCGAGTCGTCGCTGCTCCATCAGGCGGCGGGCGAGGCGATGAACCGTCCGCGCCGATTGCTGAACCCCGCGCCGGGCGTCCGCCTCGCCACGATGATGGCGGCGGACAACGCGACCGGCGCCATGGGGTTCAAGACCTACGCAGCCGCCGGCGGCGCGTACCGCTTCTTCGTATTCCTGTCGGACGCGCGGACGGGCGCGCTTCTCGCCATCGTCGAAGCCAACCGCCTGGGGCAGCTCCGAACGGGGGCCGCCACCGGCGTCGCCGCCAAGCACATGGCGCGGGCGGATTCCGAAACCGTCGCCGTAATCGGCAGCGGCTTTCAGGCGAGAACGCAGCTGGAAGCCGTCCACAGAACGTTGCCCGCCATGCGCCGCGCCCGCGTCCACAGCCGGAGCGAAGCGAACCGAACCGCCTACGCCGCCGAGATGAGCGAGCGGCTTGGAATCCCCGTCGCGCCCGCCGCGTCCGCGCAAGAAGCGGTCGAGGGCGCGGACATCGTCATCTGCGTAACCGACTCGCCGACGCCCGTTCTGCTGGGCGAGTGGCTGTCGGCGGGGACGTTCATCGCCGCCGCCGGGGGCGCGGACCCGTACGCATCCGAGCTGGACGCCGCCGCCGTCCAAAGGGCGGACTTGATAGCGGTGGACGACCGCGAGCAAGCCAAGATGGAATCCGGCGAGTTGATGGCGCCGGCGGCGCGCGGCGAGCTGCTTTGGGAGCGGACGGTTGAGCTCTGCCGAATCGTCGACGGGAGCGCATCCGGGCGTCCGTCCGCCGATTCGGTCACGCTGTTCAAGTCGCTCGGCATGGCGCTCTGGGACGTCGCGGCGGCGAAGGCGGTCTGCGACAGGGCGCTGTCGGCGGGAATCGGGCGCGCGCTGGGCGCCTAGCCGCGAACCCCTAGCCTTAGCCGCTCCACAGCGTCGGCTTGGCGACCATCAGAAACAGCGTCCCCGCCGCGCAAAGCATTATCAGCGCCATCAGGACGCGCCCTCTGGCGTGTCCCGCTTCGTATGCGTCCGAATCCGAATCCGCGTCCGCGGCGAGTTGGCGTTTGACGACGCGGGCGTGGAATCCGCCCAGCGCCATGATGACCACCCAGAGCGCGATGGACGTGTCTATCCAAGCCGTCCCGAACGAGTGGACGCCGCCGGAATTCAGCACAAGCGCGATTCCCGTCGCCAGCGCGACGGCGTAGGCGGGAATGGCGATTCGGGTTTCGAGCAGCCTGATTGTCGCCAGCGTGTACGCGCGCGATTCGGGGGCGAGAACGGCGCGGCGCATCCAGAAGAAATACGACGCGTTGACGCCCACGGCGACTATGGCGGACAGAACGTGCAGAAACAGAAGCGTGGTCTGCATCGCGCTTAGACCCCCGCCGCGCAGGCGCAGCCGCTAGGCCCGCAGCCGCCGCAGCCCCCGCCCGCCCCGGCGACGGACGTCATCGCGCCGAAATCGTTGGAGACGAACGCGGCGAACACAGACAGCTTGCGCTCCGAATCCCCCGCGCAAATCGGGCAGGGCGCGGCGTCGTCCATCCGAGACAGGGGGCGCAGCTTGTCGAATTTGTGTCCGCAAACGGAGCATGCGTATTCGTAAATCGGCATGTCGGGGCATCATCCTGCGTTGGTGTATCGGCATGTCCATTCTACGCCCCCGAACGCCGCCGGGTCAACGGCGCTCCGGCGGGAATCTGGGAACTGGCGGGAAGGCCGGAAGAAGGGGAAACGCGAAGGCGCGAAGGCGCGGAGGGCGCGATGAGGGGGACGCCTGAGCGCATGCGGCTTTGTCGGAATTCTGATTCCGGCGAGATTCATGCCCCAAACTTGACACCCGAACGCGCGCAAGGTTAGCATCGCATAACTGAATCAACCCTTGAAAAGAAGCGGGCATGGCATGTTCTCCATAGGAAAATCGGCGGCGGCTTTGATAGCCGTCATAGCGGTTCTAGCGGCGGCGGTCGGCGCAGTCCGGGCGCAGACAGACTCCGCGACGTCGGACAGGGCGGCGCTCATCGAGTTCTACAACGCCACTGGCGGGCAGGCTTGGACGGTCAACGAAAAGTGGACATCCGAAAGCCCGCTCAACGACTGGCACGGCGTGACCGCGGACGCGAACGACGTCGTGACATCGCTCTCGCTGCCCAACAACGGGCTAATGAATAGCCTGCCGGCGGCGATTGGCGACCTGGCCAGTCTGGAAACGCTCAACCTCTCATCAAACCGTCTGGGCGGCAAGTTGCCGCTGGAGATTGGCAAACTGACCAAGTTGAAGACGCTCAATCTCGCCGCGAATCCCATAGGCGGCATCTTGCCTTCGGAACTCGGCAACCTCACCGGCTTGACAATGCTGAACATAGCCGGGACTTTCATCGAAGGTTGCGTCCCGCATGCGTTGCAAGGCGGCCCCCTAGTATCCACGCTTGTCAACCACAACAACCTGCCCTTCTGCCCCGCGCCGGCGCCGACGGAAATCCCGACGCCCACGCCCACTTCGACCGCGGTGCCCGAGTATCCCCCGACGCCCGTCGCGCCGCCGGTGGAAACGCCTACCGTCCCGGCGCAGACGCCGCCCACGCCTGTCCCCGCGCCCGCGCCCGCCGCGCCGCCGTCCCCGGACAAAGACGCCCTAATCGCCCTCTACAACGCCGCGGACGGCGCGAATTGGACGAATCAGCAGAACTGGAACTCGGGCCATCCCATCGACTTGTGGCAGGGCGTGGCGGTGGGCGCGGACGGGCGCGTGTCCGATTTGACTCTGGGGATGAACAACCTGACCGGCGCGATTCCGACTGAAATCACCGTGATGACCAGCCTGCGGTCTCTGGATTTGTCCGACAACAACCTAAGCGGCCCGATTCCGCCGGAGATTGGCGGGATGGGCAACCTGCAATACATCTTCCTCGGGCGGAACAACCTGACCGGCGGGATTCCCTCCACGCTCGGCAACCTGTTCAAACTGGAGAATCTGGATCTGGCGGAGAACGACTTGACCGGCGCGGTTCCGAGCGAGCTCGGCGGGCTGTCCAAGCTCCAATCGCTGTCTTTGGGAGCGAACAAGCTGAACGGCGGGATTCCGACGTCTCTGGGCAACCTGTCCAGCCTGACAATCTTGGATTTGGGCAGGAACGAGCTAAGCGGCGGCGTTCCGAGCGAGTTGGGCAATCTCGCCAACCTGCAGACGCTGAATCTCGGAGAAAACCAACTGTCGGGCGCGATTCCGTCCGAACTGGGCAATCTCGCCAACCTGCAGGCGCTGATTCTAGCGCTGAACAGTCTGTCGGGCGCGATTCCGTCCGAGTTGGGCAAGCTCGCCAACCTGAACACGCTGGCGCTTGCCGGAAACGGTTTGAGCGGCGCGATTCCGAGCGAATTGGGCGCGCTCGCCAACCTGCGGTCGGTTTTCTTGGACGGAAACTCGTTCGAGGGGTGCGTGCCGCCGTCATTCGGAGCGGCTGAATTCAACGACGTGGGAAATCTGGCGTTGGAGCCGTGCGCGGCGGCGCCCACCCCCGAAGCCGAAACCGCGCCCGCGCAGACGCCGCCGACGCCTGAACCGACGCCCGCGCCCGAACCGACGCCCGAATCCGAAACCGGAGCCGAGACTTCCGCGACGCCCGAAACCGCCGACGAAGGCGACGCCTCGGAAGAGGAGGAGGAATCGGAAGCCGAGCCGGACGAGACGCCCACGCCGGAGCCGCCGGCCCGGCGAGCGCCCCCCGGCGGCGACTCCGGCGGAGGCGGCGGGGGGCTATGCTCCGCCCCCGCCGACGGCGTGGCGCGCGCGGACGCCGGCTTGTTGCTCATCGGCTTGGCGCTCCCCGCCCTCGCGCTCGCCGTCTTCCGGAGGCGGCGTCTCGGATAGCGGCGCGCGGACGCCGGCGTGAAAAGACTGGCGGCGGCGGTCGCGGTCGGCGGCGCCCTCATCGCCGCCATCGGCGCGTGGACGGCGGCGCCCGGCGCCGCGTCCGCGCAGACTCCGCCGCCGTCCGCGTCCGCAGACCGCGCCGCGCTCGCCGCACTCTACCACGCCGCGAACGGGGCGGAATGGCGCGACAACACGAACTGGCTATCCGACGCGCCCCTGAGCGAATGGCATGGCGTCCAAACCGACGATTACGGGCGCGTGACCGCTTTGGAATTGCCGGCGAACGGTCTAAGCGGAAGAATCCCGCCGGAGATTGGCGACTTGGCGAATCTGGCGACGCTTGATTTGAGCGGCAACGACTTGAGCGGGAAGATTCCGCATCAAATCGGCAATCTGGCGGTTTTGGACTGGCTGAATCTCGCCGACAATCGGTTGAGCGGGCAGATTCCGCCCTCGCTCGGCGGGATAATGGGCTTGTCGCTGTCGCTGTCCGGCAACGACTTTTCGGGGTGTCTGCCGGCGATTCTCTGGGGCGCTTTCGTTGAAGACCCGTCCGCGCTGGGCTTGCCCGTCTGCCGAATCGCCCGCGCGCCCGCGCCGACTTTCACGCCCGCGCCCGCGCCGACCATCGCGCCGACTTCCGCGCCGTCGCGGACGCCGCCGATTCCCGCATCCCCTTCGCGCTCCGGCGGCTGCTCGGCGCCGTCGTCCGCCGCGCCCGACGGCGGCTTGGCGCTGGCGCTGTTGCTGATTCCCGCCCTCGCGTTGGCGCCGCGCCGCCGGCGGCTTTCGCTTTCCGCCGCGATTGCCCGCTTCGCTCGGATTTTCTCTTGACACGCCCGCGCGATGGGATTTAAGTTCATTTCCGAATCTTCTCGCCGTCATCCACGGTCGCGGTTCGCGGCTTGGGCAAAAAATCATCTCTCTAAATCTGGAGCGGGGCGCATGACGCAGCAGCGGGCGGTCGCCGAGCTTGCCGATCCGAGCAAGCCTGTCAAACATTCGGATTTGACGCTCTTTTCCGGGCTTTCCCGCTCGGAGGCGTCTGCGCTCATGCCGTCTTGGCGGCGGATTCCGGCGGAGCGCCGACGGCAGGCGCTCGAGCGCATGGCGGAGCTGGCGGAGAACGACATCGAGATGGACTTCACCGGCGCGATGCGCGCCTGCCTGCGCGACCCGGACGCCGGCGTGCGCGAACGCGCCGCGCGCGGATTGTGGGATTCCGAAGACCGCGCCCTCGTCCGCCCCCTCATCGACGTTCTGCTCAAGGACGAAAGCCAAGCCCCGCGCGCCGCCGCCGCCACAGCCCTCACCAAGTTCGCCGAAATGGCAGCCGAAGGCAAAACCTCCCGGCGCGACGGCGACAGAATCCGCGACGCCCTCATGTCCGTCATCGAGCGCGGCGAGGACGACCTGGAGACGCGCCGCCGCGCAATCGAAGCGGTCGCCTGCTTCAACTCCGACCGCGTCAAGGCGATAATCGAGGACGCCTACGCCGATTCGGAAGCGCTCCTCCGGCGCAGCGCCATTTACGCGATGGGCAAAAGCTCGGACGAAATCTGGATGCCCACCGTGATGCGCGAGATGCGGAGCGCAGACCCGGCGATGCGCTTCGAAGCCGCCGCCGCCTGCGGGATGCTGGGCGACGAGAGCGCCGTCCCCCATCTGGCGAGCATGCTGGACGACGACGACCGCGAGGTTCAGCTGGCGGCGACGCGCGCGCTGGGCGCAATCGGCGGCGGCGCGGCGCGGACGGCGCTGGCGCGCGCTGTCCGGCTCGGCGACTCCGCCCTTGAAGAAGCCGCGGAGGAAGCGCTGGCGGAAATCGAGTTCGACGAAAACCCCATCGGGTTCAGATTCCAGTGAGCGCGCCGAGACCGCTCCCCCGCCCCGCCGCCGCCGCGCCCGCCGGCGAAGGGGGCGCGCCGCCGTGAGCTTTGTCGGAATCATCGCCAACCCCGCCGCCGGCAAGGACATCAGGCGCATCGTCGCGCGCGGGCGGTTCGTCCCCAACCATGAGAAGGTGAACATTCTCAAGCGCGTTCTCGCCGGTCTGGACGCGTCGGGCGTCGAGCGCGTCGCCTTCATGCCGGACGCCGGCGCGCTCGGACGCGCCGCCCTTGACGGCGCGGACTTGCGCCTGAGCGCCGAGTTCATCGACATGCCCATCTTCCACGCCGAGCGCGACACCCTCCGAGCGGCGCGCGCCATGCGCGAAGCGGGCGTCCGCTGCCTCGTCACGCTCGGCGGCGACGGCACCAACCGAGCGGCGGCGAAAGAGTGCGGCGACATCCCCATCATGCCCATCTCCACCGGCACAAACAACGTCTTCCCGACGATGGTTGAGGGGACGGTGGCGGGCTTGGCGGCGGGCAGGGTGGCGACCGGCGCGGCGCCCGCCGACCGAGCCGCCCCCAAGCACGCGCGCCTGGAGGCGCTGGTGGACGGCGAGCCGCGCGACATCGCCCTAGTGGATTTGGCGATTTCCACCGAGCGCTTCGTGGGCGCGCGGGCGATTTGGGACGTCGCCACCGTCCGCGAGCTCTTTCTCACCCGCGCGGAGGCGACCAGCGTCGGATTGTCCGCCATAGGCGCCCGCCTGCGCCCGACGTCGCCCACCGAAGGCGCGGGCTTGCGAATCCGCTTCGGCGAAGGCGGCGAGACGGTAATCGCCCCCGTCGCCCCGGGCCTAATCCAGCGCGCCCCGATAGCGGAATGGCGAATGATGAAGGCGGGCGGCGCCCCTGAAATCGTCAAAACGCGCCCGGCGACGGCGGCCCTGGACGGCGAGCGCGCCTTCAGCCTGCCGCCCGACGCGGAGTTCTCAGTCCGCCTAAGCGCGGACGGTCCGAGAGTGGTGGACGCCGGCTTGGCGCTGTCGGGGGGCGGCTAAGCGAAACCAATCGCGAATCGCGGGCGGCGAATCCCCTTCTCATGCGTTCCGCCCCGTCATTCCCGCGAAGGCGGGAATCCAGAGTGGAGCGACCAAGACAGCCATCCGAAACCAAGCGCGAATCGCGGGCGGCAAATCCCTTCTCATGCGTTTCGCCCGTCATTCCCGCGAAGGCGGGAATCCAGAGTGGAGCGACCAAAATAGCCACGCGAAACCAAGACCGAATCGCAGCCAACTTACCCAAGGAGCCGACCATGAAATTCGCGTCTCGCCGTTCCAACATTCGGGCTATGAACGGGGTCGTCGCCACGACTCAGCCGCTGGCGGCGCTGGCGGGTTTGCGGATGATGATGGAAGGCGGCAACGCCGTCGACGCGGCGGTCTGCGCGGCGGCGGCGCTGAATGTGGTTGAACCCCACTCCACCGGCGCCGGCGGCGACCTGTTCGCGCTGGTTTGGACGGCGGACGAAAAGCGCGTCCGCGCCCTGAACGCCAGCGGCAGGTCGCCGGCGGCGGCGTCCGCGGACGCCCTCCGGCGCGCGGGATATTCCGCCGTCCCCGACAGCGCCATCTGGTCGGCGACCGTCCCCGGCGCGGTCAGCGGTTGGGAGGCGCTTCTTGAGCGGTACGGCAGAATGTCGCTGGCGGACGCTCTGCGCCCCGCTATCGGCTACGCGGCGGACGGCTTCCCCGTCTCGGAAGTCATCGCCGACCACTGGCGCGGCGGCGCTCCGCGTCTGGCGGCGGGGCCGGCGGGCGGCGAGCTGTTGCTGAACGGCGCCCCGCCGCGCGCCGGCGAAATCATGCGGATCCCCACGCTGGCGAACACTCTGCGGAGCGTCGCGGAGGGCGGCGCGGACGCCTTCTACAACGGCGAAATCGCGGCGCGGATAGCCCGCTTCGCCCAATCGATGGGCGGCTGGCTCGCGGAATCGGACTTCGTGCGCCACAAGCCGGAGTGGGTCGAGCCGGTCAGCGCGTCCTATCGCGGATTCGACTGCTGGCAGTGTCCGCCGCCCTCGCAGGGGGTCAACGCGCTCATGGCGCTGAACATTTGCGAGGGATTCGACCTCGCCGGCATGGGGTTCCAAAGCGCGGACGCCTTCCACCATCTCATCGAGGCGATGCGCCTGTCGTTCGCGGACGCGCTCGCGCACGTCTCCGACCCGGCGGCGATGCGCGTTTCGGCGCGCGGGATGCTGTCCAAAGAGTACGCGGCGGCGCGGCGCGGCGCGATAAGCCCGAACCGCGCCATGCCGCTCGCCCACCCCGGCGACCCGCCGGCGCATCCCAACACCGTCTATGTGAGCGCGGCGGACGGCGAAGGGAACGCCTGCTCGCTCATCAACAGCGTCTTCATGTCGTTCGGCAGCGGGCTTGTGGTTCCGGGAACGGGAATCGCCCTGCACAATCGCGGCGCGTCCTTCTCGCTCGACCCAGCCGCCGTCAACGCGCTGGCGCCGAACAAGCTGCCCTTCCACACCCTGATGCCCGGCATGGCGACGCGGGACGGCGAGCTGGCGCTGTGCCACGGCGTGATGGGCGCGATGCAGCAGGCGCAGGGGCATCTGCAGACGCTGGTCAACAGCGTGGACTTCGGCTTGGAGCCGCAACAGGCGCTGGACGCGCCGCGATTCAGCGTCCGTCTGGGCGAGGGCGTCGCCATCGAGGATGCCGCGGACGCCGGCATAATCCGCGACCTGGCGGCGCGCGGACACCGGATGATGGTCGCCCCGCCGCACGGGGGCTTGTTCGGGAGCGGCCAGATAATCGCGCGGGACGCCCAAACGGGCGCTCTCACGGCGGGCAGCGAGCCGCGCGCGGACGGGGCGGCGGTGGGCTTCTGAACGGCGGCGCCGGATTCCAAAAGCGCGGCCCGCCTGTCTCCGGGGGGATGGATTCGGCAGGCCGCGCCGGTATCAGAGAGGAAGTTGACTTGGCTTCCCCGCCCGGGCCGAGTCGGCCCGGCGATGCGTTCTAATGATAGAACGAACAAATGTATGCGGTCAAGCGTTTTGGAACGGATATTTGGGGCGTTTTCGCCGAAAGCAAGCGGGGACCGCGAGCGGCGGCGTCCATTCTCGCTATCCGCATCCCGCCATTCCCGCGTTCAAGGGAATGACGGGACGGGAAGAATGGAACGCTTGCGGTTTCAACAATCCGTGTTATAATGCGTTTGACGATGCGCCGGAATGTGTTTAAGAGAACCCGACATGATGTCCCCAGAACCCCGACTCGAAACCGAATCCGAGCGCGAGCGAAACGCTGAAGCGCAACCCGAAGCCGAACAGGGCGGCGTGTTCATTCGCTACGCCACGATAAACGACATGCGCGAAATCAAATCCAGACTCGACCGCCGCGACGTCCGCATGGACAGGCGGGACGACAAGCTCGACCTGCTGGTCTCCGACGTGTCCGAGGTGAAGACCCTTCAGGCCGAGTTGAAAACCCTTTATGCGGGCTTGGAAAGCCGGATGGACCGCTTGGAGAGCAAGTACGACCGCTTGGAGAGCAGGTTCGACCGCTTGGATGAGAAGCTCGACAAGCTCATCTCATACGCCTTCAGGGCGCTGATAGCGATAATCGCGGGCTTGGTCATCCTGCTCGCCAGGGACATCTTCTTCTAGGGCGCGGCGGAATCCGACTCGCTCGCTTATCGGGGGACGCTTAGAGCATGTTGACATTCGGGGCGGTCGCCGCATCGTCCATCGCCCGCGCGCTCGCGCTCGCCACATTCGCCGCGCTCATCGCCCTGACGCTCGCATGCTCCGATTCCCCGCCGCCTGTTTCGGTCGTTTCCGCCGCCGCGACGCATACGCCCGCCGCGACGCCGTCGCCCACTTCCACGCCGCAACCGACCGCGACGCCAACGCCAACCGCGACGCCAACCGCCACGCCGACCGCGACCCCGACGCCCACGCCGACCGCGACGCCCGCGCCCGCCGCTCCGTCCGTCATCTCCCACAGCGCGGCGGTGAGCGAGCACAATTCGCTAATCGTGTTCGTATCCGTCGCCCTGTCCGCGCCCGCTCGCGTGGCGGTGGAGTATGAAAACGAGTTCGCCGGCAAGTTCCGGACGGCGCTGAGCGAGCGGGCGGCGGAGCATCGCGTCCCCGTCGCGCGCCTGCGGGCGGATGCCGTTTACCGGTACGCCGTCCGCGTGGAGAACCCGGACGGCGGCGCGCTCTCATACGGCGCGCGGGGCGAGTTTACGACGGGGCCCCTTCCCGACTTCCTCGCCGCCATGCCGTCCAAGGCGACCGGCAGAAGCTCGCAAAAACTCATCATGGCCGACGCTCGCCCGCCGGAGCGCCCCAGACGCCTTCATATCATCTGGGACGAGCTCGGCGAAGTGGTCTGGCAGTATCGAGACGTCAACGGAACGACCCCGAACACCGTCCGAGTAATGCGCGTCCTGCCCGGCGGCGACATTGTTTATATAGTCCATGGACGAGCAAGCGGAATCCACCGCGTCGTCAGGACGACGTTTCTCGGCGAAGCGGCGTATGACATCCCCTTCGACGGCGACACGCCGCATCACGATTTCATCGTCCTGGACGACGGGCGGATATTGTACATAGGCTTGTACTACCCCCCGAACAGCCCCGATGAGAATGTGGACACCATCAATCTCATCCCATCCGTCCCCCCGGACGGGGCGGGAATCGAGCGCCTCAAGTCGGAGCGCGTCTGGGACGCCCCGAATTTCGGGGACGAATTCGCGCGGGATTCCCACATGAACTCGCTGTCGCCGTCCCCCGGCGGCGGCTGGCTGGCGTCTCTACGCAACTTCGATCAGGTCATATCCATATCGGAGGATTTTCAGACAATCAACTGGCGTCTCGGCGGGGCGGACGGCGATTTCGCCTTCCCCGACCCGTCGGACATGTTCCGCCAGCAGCATACCGCCGCCCAGCTGCCCAACGGGAATGTGCTGGTGTTCGACAACCAAGCCGGGCAACCCCCGCCCGACGGCGAAGGCTACTACTCGCGCGCCCTAGAGCTGCGCTTGGACTTCGACGCCATGACCGCCGTCAAAGCGTGGGAATTCGTCCCCGAACCGCGAATCTACTCCCAAAGCCTAAGCAGCGCCTACAGGCTGGACAACGGCAACACGCTCATCAATTTCGGAATGTCGTCCGGGTCGGCGGAGTTGCCCACGATGGTCGTGGAAGCGGACGCGCAAGGGCGCGAGGTTTTCAGGCTGGAAACGGGGCCCGCGCCCAGCGCCGACATAAGCGACATACGCTACCGCGCCTCTCCGGGGCCTGAATCCATCATCGGCGAAACGACGCTCCGCCCGCCGAAAGAGCGCTAGGGGGGCGCAAGCCCGGCGGGATTCGTGTCACTCGACGGCTTTGGACAGCGCGTCGACCCGCGCGCTCAGACGCGCCTGCTCGCCCTCCAGATTGTCAAGCTTGCCGTCTATGAATTCGACGTCGGGCAGACGAGACTCGACGACCGCAAGACGCGATTCGACGTTCGACAGCCGAAAATCGACGTCCGACAGACGGGATTCGACAACCGACAGCCGCCGTTCAATGTTGTCGAGCCTGCCGTTTATCTGGGCGAATTCAAGTTTCAGCTCGACCACGTCGGCCTCAAGCGCGTTCACGTCGGCTTTGAGTTCGCCCATGTCGGTCTCAATGGCGGCGAGCCGCGCGTCAATGGAAGCGAGCCTAGCGTTCTGCTCGGCGATAAGCCCGCTCTGCGCGGACATTTCCGCCCTGATGCTGTTGGTCAGGCTGAGAACCGCGACGAAAATCCCGATGGACACTATGGTCGGCGCGACGACCGCCGCGACCATGGCGATTGTGGGAAGGGCGCTCGCGAACCGCCGCCCAAAAGTTTTCGTCTCTTCCATGCTATGCGATCCTTGTCGTCGCTTGGAGTTGCCGGAAATCCGCATACGCGACAAGTGTACAGCATATCCGAACCGTTCGCAATTTTCGGCGAGAATCGGATGCGCGCTTCCCCCCGCTCAGCCGCGCAACTTGGCGGCTTGGGCGTAATCCGCTTCCGCTTCCGGGCGGCGTCCGAGCGTCCACAGCGCCAAGCCGCGCTGGGCGTAGGCGAACCAGAAATCCGGGTCTAGCTCTATGGCGCGGGTGAAATCCGCCAGCGCGCCGTCCAAATCGCCGGAATCGGCGCGGGCGACGCCGCGGTTCAGATAGGCGTCCCGGTACGCCGCGTCCAGGGCGATTGCGCGCGAGTAGTCCCCAATCGCGCCGTCGAAATCCCCCAGAAAGCGGCGCGCCAGGCCGCGGTTGTTGAAAATCGCCGCGTCGTTCGGCGACAGCTCGGCGGCGTCTGTGTAGTCGCGGACGGCGTCCTCGAACGCCCCGGCGTCCAGATAGGCGCCTCCGCGCCTGAAGCGGAGCGCGGCGTCTTCCGGGTCGCGGCTTATCTCGTCCGTCAGATGCAACGTCAGGTCGCCGAGATAGTCGCGGTCGCCCGTCGCGCTCAGGTTCGGGTCTCCGCGCCAGTTGTACATGATGGGGGTCCGGGTTCGGAGGCGCGCGGCGCGGCGCTCCCTAGTGCGTCCGCGGGTCCGCGCTCATGCCGAGCGTGAGGATGATTTTCCACTCGAGGTTGCTCACCGGCTGCACCGAGAGGCGCGTGTTCTTCACCAGGGTCATCTCGCGCAGGTCTTTGTGCGCCTTGATTTGCTGGAGCGTGACCGGGTTGTGGAACTTGTTTTCGGCGCGGATGTCCACCATGTACCAGATGGGGTTGTCGGGTCCGCTCTTGGGGTCGTGTCCCTCCGAGTCCGGGTCCCACGCCGTGAAGTCGGGGTAGCCGGCTTTGACGACGATGGCGTATCCCACCACGGCGTTCGGCTTGGAATTGGAGTGGTAGAACAGCACGCCGTCGCCCACCTGCATGTCGTCGCGCATGGCGTTGCGCGCGGCGTAGTTGCGGACGCCGTCCCACTCCGCCACGCGCCCCTCTTCCGCCAGCAGGTCGTCGAAGGAGTAGTCCCCCGGCTCCGATTTCATCAGCCAGAATCTGCGCTCAGCCATTTGCGCTCACCTCAGCGGTCTTCCTGCGGCAGGATGGATATGTTGATCCAGTAGTCCAGCACGCTCTTTATCATGCTGTTGAAGTACGACCTGTCTATGGGCTTGTTCACGTAGCTGTTGGCGCGCAGCCCGTATGAGTAGAGAAGATCCTGCTGGGCGGTCGAGGTGGTGAGGACGACCACGGGTATCATCCCCAGGCTTTTGTCCGCTTTGACTTCCGCCAGCACTTCGCGCCCGTCCATGCCCGGCAGGTTCAGGTCGAGCAGTATCAGGTCGGGGCGCGGCGCGTCCGAGTACTCCCCTTCCTGATAGAGGAAGTCCATCGCCTCCTCGCCTTCCTCGACGTGGTGCAGCTCGTGGAGGAACTCCGTGTCGCGTATCGCCTCTTGGGTCAGCCGGGCGTCGGCGGGGTTGTCCTCCACCAGCAGAATCTGAACGGGCCGCTCCCGGCTGCCCAAAGTGTCGCCCAAAGTCGTCATTCGATTGCCTCCTCCGCAGTGGGGATGGTGAAGTGGAACGTGGAGCCTTTGTCGACTTCGGATTCCACCCAGATGTGTCCGCCGTGGCGGTCGACTATCTTCGCGCACAGCGCCAAGCCGATGCCGGCTCCGGGGTACTTGCTGCGCCTGTGGGCGCGCTTGAACATGCCGAAGATGCGGTCCTGGTAGCGCGGACGGATGCCCACGCCGTTGTCGGTCACCGAAAACCGCCAGGCGTCCTCTTCCTCGTCCAGGAACGAAGAAATCTTTATCACCGGCGGAACGTCGTCTTTTCGGAACTTTATCGCGTTCGCTATCAGGTTCTCGAACACGTGCGACAGCTGAACGGAGTCGCCCATCACGGTCGGCAGCTCGCCATGCTCCACCGTGGCGTCCGTCTCGCCGATATAGACGCTCAGGTCGGACATGGCGTCCGCCAGCGCCCCGCCGCAGTCCGTGAGCTGGAAGCGCTGCCCGTGGGATTCCACCCGCGAGTAGTCCAGCAGTCCGCGAATCAGAATCCGCATCCGCTGGGTGGCGTCCGTGACGAATCCGATGAACTCGCGCGCGTCCTGGTCGAGGCTGTCGGAGTAGCGCTCTTCTATCAGATGGACGTAGCCGGAAATCACCCGGAGCGGCTCCTGCAGGTCGTGAGAGGCGATGTAGGCGAACTGCTCCAGCTCCACGTTGGAGCGCGTCAGCTCTTCCGCTTGGCGCTTCAGGGCGCGGTCGGCGTCTATCGTCTCGGCGTGGAGCAGGGAGTTGGCGAGCGCCCCCGCCACCTGCGCCCCTATCATCTCCGCCACTTCCACGTCGCGCGCCGAATAGGCGCCGCGCGCCAGCGAGCGGAAATTCAGCGTCCCTATCACAACGTCCTTGTAAACCAGCGGGGCGCTCAGGAACGACCGCAGCCCGGTTTCGTACTCCGCGACCAGGCCGGGGAATCTGCCGAGCGTCTCCTCGCGGGATTCGCAGTGGAAGAACGCCGCGCGCCGCTGGCGGTGAACCTGCTCGGTGAAAGTCCCCGCCAGCGGCGTGGAGTCGCCCGCGCGCCGCCCCTTCACCCGCGTTCCGATGGAGTAGGCGGTGTGGAACTCGTCCGACCCTTCGTGAATCAGGTTGACGGAGATGCGGTCGAAGGGTATCAGGCTGCGGGCTTGGGCGGCGAAGCCGGCGTAAACGTCCTCTATCTCCAGCGACGCCGAGATGACCCTTCCGATGGCGGCGAGGGCGGCGTTCTGGGCGGCGAGGCGCTCCGCTTCCGCTTCGGCGGCGGTGTGCTGGGCGTAGAGGCGCGCGTTGACTATCGCCGGCGCTATCTGCGCCGACACCTTCCGCATCAAGTCCAAGTGATGGGCGTTGTAAGCCTCCGGCTCCAGCGAGCGCAGGTTGAGAACGCCCAGAACTTCGTCCTTGAAGATGATGGGGGCGACTATGACCGACTTCAGCCCGGAGCGGACCATGTTCGGGAACTGGACATGGAGCTTGGCGATTTCGCCCTGCAGGATGAGGGCGTCGCGCCGCTCGATGCAGTGTCCGACCATGGAGCCGTCCATGGGGATGACGCTGCCGCGCTCGCGCCCCGGCGCGGGGACGCCCAGAACGTAGGCGTTGGTGAAAGTCCGCGATGCGGCGTTGTACATGCTGATGGCGATGCGGTCGAAGGGTATCAGCCGCCGCACTTCGGCGGCGAAGCTCTCATAGACGTCGTCTATGTCGAGCGAGGACGAGAATATCCTGCCCACTTCGGCGAGCAAGGCGTTCTCGTCCGCCAGCAGCTTGGCTTCGGACGTGGCGGCTTCCAGCGCGCGGTAGGCGGCGGCGGCTTGCGTCACGTCGTCCGAGTAAACGCTGATGCGCGGCTCGTCCGGGGTGATGACGACCTTCTGGTTGAAGACGCGGTCGCCCACGCGCGCCTCGCGTGTGACGGACTCCGCGCCGTCCGCCTTCATCCGCTCGGCGGCTTCCAGCGCCCCGTCCAGAAGGGGGTGGCGCGCGCCGAGCGCCTGCAGGGTGGGGAACATGTCGCGCGCGGCGTCGTTGCGGTAGGTGACCACGCCGCCGTAGTCTATCTCGACTAGGGCGCTGGGGTTGTGGTCGGCGAGCGCGGCGAGCCGCGCCAAGACGCCGCTCACGCGCCGATGGGCGCGCTCGTTGGACTCCAACTCGGCGATGCGCTCGCGCGCGTCCGCCAACTGGCGCTCGGCGGACGCTTCCGCCGCTGGCTGGCTAATCACGTTTCCCTTGACCCCCTCGGCGCTCTCTCGGCGGGCTTTCGGCGCGCCCGGCGTTCCCGAAAAGCGCGCCCCTTTCGTTGACAGCGCCCGCCCGCAAGGTTAAACTTTCACTGCGCCGCCCTAAGCGGCGCCCTCGGCGGACGCGAACGATTCTCCGTAAATTATTACTTGTCCGCCATGGATAGCGCAAGGGTTTGGGGAATTTCCGAAAAATGGCGAAAGCCCGCCTTTGACGGGCAAAGCGCAAAAGCGGCTTTCGCGGAAAACGGACAGAGAGGTTGAAATCATGGGAGTCATCGTAACCGGCGGGCTTTCGGGAGGCGGGGGCCGCTTCCTGGGCCCCGAGCTTTCGCGGCGCATAGACGCGGACTACGTCGACAGGCTGATCCTGTCCAACGTGGCGCGCGAGCTGCAGGCGACCGTGGAGGCGCTCGACCAGCGCGAGCAGCGCCCCGCCACGCGAACCGAGCGCTTCTCGCGCCTCATCCAGCGCATCATGGAGCGCACCGCCTACACCGGCGGCGGGCCCGACCCCTACTTCGGAACCGTCTATCCGGAGTTCCTCGTCTCCGAATACGACGAGCTGCCCCCGCTCATAGCCACGCGCGGACACGAGATAGACGACGACGCCTACATCCGCGCCATCCGAACCGTCATCGAGGAGCTGGCGGCGAGCGGCAACGTGGTGATAGTCGGGCGCGGCGCCCACATCATCCTCAAGGACAACCCCAAAGTGCTGCGCGTGGGCTTGATAGCCACATTCGAAGACCGCGTAGAGCGCATCATGGTGCGCGAGCGCATGGAGCAGGAACAGGCGGAAGAGGCAATCCGAACGCGCGACGCCGCGCGGCAGGAATACTTCCAGCGCTTCTTCGACATAGCCGACCCGGACGCCGCCGACCACTTCCACCTGGTAATCAACACCAGCGAGATGAACCTGGAAGCGGCGGCGGACATCATCATCCGAGCGTCCGAAGAGCTGGAAATGGGCCGCCTGGCGCGCCACGCCTTCCGAGTGGAAGCGGGGGGATAGGGGGATAGCGTCGCCCCGCCGTTCCCGCGAAAGCGAGAATCGCGAGCGATAAATCCCCTCTCCCTTGATGGGCTCGCAGGGGTATGTTTACGGAAAACAAGCGTCGCTCGCAACCAACGGATCCCCTCTCCCTTGATGGGAGAGGGCTAGGGTGAGGGTGTCTGCGCCGTTAGGCGCATCCCGCCAGCCGCAAACATGCCCTTAGGGGGCGCGGGCGCGCCCGCCCGCAAGCCCGCGCCGCCTGTCCCAAACCAAACCCGCGCCGCGCTGTGATACAATGCGGACGTTGAAAGCCACGAGGAGGGAAACCATGACCGCCGAACGGCGAATCCAAACGGTCGAAGCGGCGACCTTGCCGCCGGATTTCATCCTGCCCGACCCGCCTAGGATTGTCGACATGATGCGGTCAGACCTGACGTTGACCATGTCCAGCGTCTTGAAGATCCATTTTGGACGCCGAAAAGGCGTCCTAGTGGCGGGGTTCGGCTATCTGCGGCAAGACCCGATGGACGAATCGGAGCGGTTCGCGCCCAATGTCGTGGTGGCATTCGGCGTCGACCCGAAGGCGATAATCTCGCGCAACGGCTACATCATAAGCGAAGTGGGCAAGCCACCCGATTTCATAATGGAGGTAGCCACTCGGTTCAGCGCGACGCCGGATTTCGCCGACAAGCGCGAAGGCTATCGGCGATACGGCGTCGGTGAGTACTGGCGCTTCGACGAAACCGGCGGCGCGCGAAACGGCGTTCCGCTGGCTGGCGACGCGCTGGCGGATGGCGAATACGTCCCAATCGAAATCATCCAAGACGAAGACGGCAGACACTGGGGATACAGCGAGGTCTTGGAACTGTATCTCTGCTGGGACGACGGCGTCCTGCGCTTCTTCGACCCCGAATCGGACAGGTTCCTGCCCGACCAGCCGGAGACGAAACGGGAGCGGGACGCCGCGATGGTGGAGCGGAATGTCGCAAGGGTGGAGCGCGATACGGCGGTTGCCGAACGCGACGATGCGGTTGCCGAACGCGACGAAATCGCCGCCGAAAACGCGCGCCTCAGAGAGCGCCTGCGCCAAGCGGGGATTGGGGAATAAGCCGAGCGCGGCGGCTAAGCGGCATGTCGGAACGATGAACGCGGCGCTCGCCCAATCGGTTTAGAATATCCGAAACGACTTGCGGGATCGCGCGGACCCGCGCGCGCCGCCCCATCTGAAACCCGCCCCAGCCACGAGAAAAAGTCCGATGATTCCCGACGGGACGCAAGAGTTTTTCAGCGGCGGTCTAGGCTTGGCGTTGCTCGCGGCGGCGCTCTGCTTGGCGCTCGCCCTCGCCGTCTATATCGCCTTCACTCCGCTGATTCGGCGTCAGGCGCGGACGGATTCCCCTTCGCGCCCGCCCGCGCCGTCCGCCGACATGCTGCGGATAGCCCGCTCGCAGTCGGCGCTGTTTCTCGTCGTTCTCGGCGCGGCTCTGGCATGCCTGCTCGCCGCCCGGTCCTCGCATCCCGCCCTTTCGTTTCTAGCCGGGCGCGAGGAATGGATTTTCAGGGCTTGGCTGTTCACCGTCGCAATCCAGGCGTTCCACATAGCCGCCGCCGTCTCCGAGACCTTTCTCGCTTGGTATCTGGAGCATGTCGCCAAGCGCACCGAGACGGAGTTGGACGACAAGCTGATTCCGCAGATAAGGCGCGTGGCGCGTCCCGCCATATACTTGGCGGGCGGGTTGACGGCGCTGGGGACTGTGGGGGTGTCCATAACGCCCTTGCTGGCGGGTCTTGGAATCGGCGGGCTGGCGGTCGCGCTCGCCGTTCAGCCGACGCTCGCCAACCTGTTCGCCGGCGCCTATCTGTCGAGCGAAGGCGACCTGAACGAAGGCGATTTCATAGAGATGGACGGCGGACCCGCCGGCTTCGTAGTGGACGTCGGATGGCGCGCCACGCGGATTCAAGACAGGTTCAACAACATCATCCTCATACCCAACTCCAAGCTCATCGAAAGCGTGGTCACCAACTACCAAAGCCAAAACGCGGCGGTCACGGTGGTCGTCGATTGCGGCGTGAGCTACGAATCCGACCTCGCCCGCGTCGAGCGCGCCGCCCTGCAAGCCGCCCTAGCCGCGCGGGACGATTTGGATGAGGCGGTGGACGATTTCGACCCCGTCGTCCGCTTCACCGCGTTCGGGGAATCCAACGTGGATCTGGTCGTGATCATGCAGGCGGCGGACAGATTGGGTTCGTTCGCCGTGAAGCACGAAGTCATCAAGCGCCTGCACGCGGCGTTCGGACGCGAAGGCATAGAGATAAACTACCCCGTCCGCAAGATAATCGGCGAAGGCGGCTAGGGCATAGCGCGGGCGAACGCCGCCGCAAGCGGACAAGACGCCCCCACTCACGCCCCCACCACCACCGGCTTCCCCGTGCGCGGATGCGCCAGCACCAGCGCCTCCGCGCCGTATGCCGCGCGGATGTTGGCGGGCGTCAGCGCCTCGGCGGGGGCGCCCAGCGCCAGGATTTCGCCGCCGCTCAGCATCGCCACCGAATCGCAGAACTGCGCCGCCAGCGTCAGGTCGTGCATCGCCGCCACTATCGTTTTGCCGCCGTCCGCCGCCTGTTGGCGCATCAGCCCCATCATCGCCGGCTGATAGGCGAGGTCTAGGTTCGCCGTCGGCTCGTCCAGCAGGATGACGGGCGTCCGCTGGGCGAGCGCCATCGCTATCGCCACCCGCTGGCGCTCGCCGCCGGAGAGCGTCTCGACCGCCCTTGACGCCAAATCCTCGCATTGCGCCATACGCATGGATTCAAGCGCGATTCCCACGTCGTCCCGCGTCTCCCAAGACAGCAAGCCTAGATGCGGGTTGCGCCCCAGCAGGGCGACTTCCAGCGCGGACGCCCCCGCCGGCAGCTCCGGATCCTGCGGCACGAGGGCGACCAGCCTGGCGCGCTCCCGCGCCGACAGCGCCGACACCCGCTCGCCCGCCGCGAACACGCCGCCGCCGGACGGCTTCAGAGCGCCCGCTATCGCCTTCAGCAGCGTCGACTTCCCCGCGCCGTTGGGGCCGACCACCGCCAGAAACCCGCCGGCGGGGACGTCCAAATCCACCCCGCGCAGGACTTGGCGCGCGCCGTAAGCCGCCCGCAGATTCCGCAGACGGACGCCGCCGCCGCCTTCGCCTTCGGTTTCGGCTTGGAGCCGGGGAGCCGCGCCGTTCATCGCGCCGCCCCCCCGCGCCGCCGCGTCAGGACGTATATGAAGAAGGGCGCGCCGCAGAAGGCGGTGACGATGCCCACAGGCAACTCGCCGGGGCTTACGACCGTCCGCGCCAGCAAATCCGCCAGCACAAGGAATATCGCGCCCACGAAGCCCGACATGGGCAGGATGAAGCGGTAATCCACCCCCCAGAGCAGCCGGACGACATGCGGCGCGACCAAGCCGACGAAGCCGATCAGCCCGCTGAACGACACGGCGGCGGCGGTGGCGAGCGTGGCGGCGGCGATGAGAATTAGCTTGACTTTCTCGACCTCCACGCCCAGCATGGAAGCGTGTTCTTCGCTCAGCTGCATGACGTTGAGTATCCGCGCGAATCCGAGCGCGACGGCCGTCGCCGGCGCTATGTAGAGCAGGGCGATGGCGCTGTCCCGCCACTCGGCGGCGATGAAGCTGCCAAGCAGCCAACTGATGACGGGGCGCAGGTCAGGGTCGCTCCGGATCATCAGCAGGCTGCTGACCGAACCGGCGAGCGCGGATATAGCCACGCCCGCAAGTATCAGCGTAGTTAGGGGCGTCCCCCGCGAACTCCGGGCGATGGAGTAGGCGGCGACGACTGACAGCAGCCCCCCGCCGAAGGCGGCGACGGGCAAGACGCTCACGCCGCCCAGAAAGAGCGGAACGCCCGTGAGCAAAACGATTACGGCGGCGAGACCCGCCCCGGACGCCACGCCGACCAGATAGGGGTCGGCGAGCGGATTCTTGAAAAGCCCCTGATAAGCCGCCCCCGCCACCGCCAGCGCCCCGCCCACGACGGCGGCGAGCGCCACGCGCGGAAGGCGCAGCTGCCAGACTATGGTCTCCCAAGACGCGGGGATGTCCGCCGCGTACTCCCCCCCGAACGCGCCGGCGGCGAGTATGTCGAGCGTGGCGCGGACCGGTATGTCCACCGACCCGCGAGCGGACGCCGCCACCGCCGCCAGCGCCAAAGCCAGCGCGCCGAACAGCAGCCGCCACCAAGGGTAGCGGACGCCGACGGGCGGGGGATGATTCGGGTTTTGGGAAGCCATCTGGGGCATGTTTCCAATGGTTTGCTAGGCGGCTCTGACATTAGGACATGTTGACATAGGCTAAAATGGGCGATTATCGCGCCGCCACGCGCGATTTTAATTCCGTCATTCCCGCGAAGGCGGGAATCCAGAGTTTCCCAATCAAGATAGCCACTAGGAACCAGGTTTGAACTGAAGCCAACGTATCCCCTCTCCCTTGATGGGAGAGGGCTAGGGTGAGGGTGTCTGCCCGCAAGGGCAGTCCCGCGCGGATTGCCCGCCAACTCCAAACATACCCCTGTAAGCCCTTGATGGGAGAGGGCTAGGGTGAGGGCGCCTGCGCCGCCAGGCGCAGTCCCGCCGGCTCCCAAACACGCGCCCCCGCGAAGCGCCTTTGCGTCCCATCCTTCCGCCCCTACCTGAAAATCCCCGGATAGACCAGCCGCGCCAGCTCTTCCACGCCGTCCATGAAGCGCGGCCCCGCTATGGACAGCGCATCGGACGGCAGCGAGATTATCGCGCGGTTGCGGACCGCGCGGACGTTGGCGAAGGCGGGGTCGTCGTAAAACTCGTTCGGGTCGGACGCGATGATGATTGTCGGGTCTTTCTCCACTATCACCTCCGGGCTTAGCTGGGCGTATCCTTCAACGTCGTCGGCGGCGTTCTCCAGCTTGAGCAGCTCGAACACCTCGTGCATCAGCGTGCCGCGCCCCGGCGTCCAGTAGCCGCCGGAGTTTTGGAACACCAGCGGACCGCCGGCGATGGGTTGCATGGCGTCCTCTACTTCGCGGACGCGCCGTTCGAAATCCAACGCCACGCGCTCGGCGGCGTCCGGATTGCCGACTATGCGCCCCCACATGCGGACGCGGTCGGCTATCTGGGGGAAATCGTCCGAAACTGTGGACAGATGCAGCGTCTTCAGCCCGGCGCGCTCCAAATCTTCCTCGAACCTGCCGAAGAAGATATAGACCAAATCCGGCTCAAGCGCGACGACGGCTTCAATGTCCATGTTGAAGGCGTCGCCCACGCGGGCTATGGATTCGGTTTCGGGCGGATATGATACGAAGGAATGGGTGGCGGCAACGCGGTCGCCTTCGCCCATGGCGAACAGCGTCTCCACGGCGGCGGAGCTGAACGCCACGATTCGCTCCGCCGGCTCCTCGAAAACCACCTCGTCGCCGTTGGCGTCCGTGACTCTGTAGGGGAAGACGGCGGGGATGGGGATGGGGGTGGGCGCGGGGGCTTGCCAAGACGGGGTAGGCGTCGCCAATGTGGGGACGCCGTTCATCGCCGTTGGAAGCGGCTCGGCTAGCGCCGCCGGCTCCGCGGGCGCGGGTATGGCGGGCGGGCGCGGAACTCCAGGCTCCGACGCGACGGCGGCGGCGGGCATGGCGTCCGCCGCCGGAATCGGCGTCGCGGGCTGCGCCGGCGCGGCCCGCGACGCGCACCCCAAAGCCAGCGCCAAAACGAACGCGGCGATTGCCGCCGCCGCCAAAGCCTTTCTGATTCCGAACAACTCGCGTCTCCTCGAAAGCGTCTCAGCGATTTCCGAGAAGGACGCGCCGCCGTCCGAACGGACGCGATGGGGAACGCGCAAAACGAAACCCCGCGTCCGAGGGGGCATATGGAGCGGGGTTGAAACGCGCCGCCGCCGCGATGATGGCGGGCATGCGGGCGCGAAGCCGCCGGCGCCTTTCCTCGAAGGCTAAGACAGCGGCGACAGCAGTGGACCGGGCTTGCGCTCGCGGGCGGTTCCGAAAGACCGCCCAAGACGCCTACCGTTGCGGGACAGCGCTGGACTTCGACCAGCTTCCTCAATTAAGCCCTGCGAGGGGCGCTGACGCCGTGCAGTTTTGATTTTTTCAACTTGGGCAATGATGCGGGATTGGGAACGGGGTTGTCAAGGGCAAAATCCCAAAAGCGGGAATCCCGAAGGGTTTGGGAGAGAGTTTTTGACGCGGAGACGCGAAGGCGCGGAGAAACGCAGAGGGTTTTGGGGTTGTTGGGCGATTGCGCGCATTTGTCAGAATCAGGATTTATAGGATTCCGTTTCGCAAGCCCGCGCTTTCCGCCGCGACCGGAAATCCCGCAAAGACGTGCGCCGACAAAATCCCGAAATCCTATATCCCCCTCTCTGCGCCCCTCTGCGCCTTTGCGCCTCTGCGTCAAAAACGCCTTCGCGCCTCTGCGTCAAAAGGTCCCCCGCGCCGCCTAAATCGGCAACCCGTCCAGCGGTAAATCCCTCTCCCCGTATAAGCCCCTGAGCGCCGACCGCTAGCAGTCAGCCGCGCGGTGGGCTTGGGAGATGGCGCGCTTGAGCAGATTTTCAGCCATGCGGACGCTGCCGACGCCCTCGGCTTTCGCCAAGTCCGCGAGTTTGCGCATGTCTTCGCGCCCGATGCGGACGGAATAGACCGCGGTCGCCGCCGCGATGGGCCAATCTTCCGCCGGCACCGGTTCGGAGTTGTAATCGGTGACGGCGTGGGTGTCCCAGTATCTTCGCAATTCCTCGATGTCGTCGGTGTCCGGGCTTGCGAGTCGTCTTCGATTAGCTCGACCTCTTCGGCTTGGACGCTGCGAGTGACCATGTTCGTTCTCCTGTTTTGGGGGTTTTTCGGGCTATCGCCGCCGTCTGACCCGCCGGAGTTCTTGGTGACTGGACGGCCTGGCGGTTATGACGCGCCAAAATCCTTCCGGCGTGGGCGCGACTATGGCGGTGATGTATCTGCCGGAGTGCGTCTGTCCAATCGCTATGTAGCGGTCTCCGTGTCTCCTAAAATCAAGACAGCCGTCGGTCGCTTGGTTCACTTCCCACGCCCTTACGCCATGTCTGGCGATGTGGTCTTCCGAGCGGTCATTCCAAGTTAGCTCAAGGCGCGGCGGCATGATGCGTTGACTCTTTCTCTATCAGGCGGGTCGAGTTTCGTTTAGTATATCCATTTCGGCGGGGCGCGAGAAGTGGCAAGCGCAAGTTTGGCGAATCAAAATCCTGAAAATCCCCAAATCCTATAAATCCCGATTCTGGCAAGAAGAACATGCCCCCATAGCTACCCCCTTCTCCGCGCCCCTCCGCGCCTCCGCGCCCCGCGCCTCAAGACCCATACCGCCGCCCCGTCACCGACGGCTCCGCCGCCAGCGACCGCCTGATTTCCCCATAACCTCCCCGTCCAATCCCAGCGCATCGCACACCGCCCCATCCAGCGCGCGCCGCGTTTCGCAGGCGTCCATGCGCGGCAGGGGCAGGATTTCGCTATCGGAAAACTTGTCGTAAGCCCCCGCCAGCGCCTTGACCGACTCCGCCCCAACGCTCTTGAAATCCGGGACGAATACTTTGCGAAGGTCGTCCATCGAAAACTGCGGATAGGACGGAACCTTGTTCGACCGATTCCCCAGCATCGCCAAGACGCCTACGGACGAGTTGAGATAGACGCACAGCGCCTTTTCCAAGCTATCTTGCGAAACGCCCTCGGCGCTGATTTCCACGCTCGGCTTGCACGGAACCCACGCCGACCCCAGCGCGCGCCTGTCCAAACGAACGCTCAGCATGCGGACGGTGTTCAACCGCGCCCGCGTCGGGAAGCATCAGAAATCCGCGCTGATTCCAAAGACGGCGCGCCGTCCGATCTCATTGCCAGTCTTGGGGATGATATGCGTTGTCCACTAGTGGCGGACATGGTTTTGATTGCGTCCGTCTTATGGTCCCACAGCGCAACCATGCCATCCTTGCCGGGCGTCTTGCGAACGGGTCGAAAGCATGCCCCGTATGTTCACGCCCGACCGGACTCATAACCGCTATTTCGCCCTAGTTGGGCAATCGCGCGAATACAGCGCCCCGAATCCGCTCAATTTCGAGAATTGCGATTGCACAGGTATGGCGACATAAACTGAACGCCGCCCCAATCGCCTTCTTCGCGATTCTGTCTGGACGACCACTTCCTGGACAGTTCCGTAATGTCCGCGATTTTCTACCGTTGCCGCTTTCTGAATGGCTTGCGCCGCCAAGCTAGAACGCATCCGCCGGCGTCGCGGGGTTGACGGCGAGATTCACAATTCGGGTGGGCGGCTTGGGAACTTCTCGGAATCGCGCCCAGCGCCGAGCAGACCAAAAGCATCTCGCCGATGTTGGTGTTTTCCGAAAAGTAAATGCTCGTCAGGGTCATGCGACGTCACCAAGAGTTTCGATGTGGTAATGATCTCGCTAGGAATTTCCTGATTTCAAGCGACGATATGTTCGTGGAAGTCAGCCATAGCGGTGGGCAACACGGACGCCAGCGTCGCCGCGATTCGGGCTTGCGCGACAGGCGATTCGCCAAGACAAGATGAAGGCGTTGCCGTATGCTTGACAGATGCACGGGTTCTTTCGGCGAATAGGGCCTTTCTCCCGCGATCTCATCATCCATTGGCTTCATCGGGTTCGCTGAATTGCTCGATAGCCGAAGGCTGTCGCGGGTAAACGGCGGGTTCATAATCACCAAATCCGCAAGTTCCGGGCGCGCCGTTTCCGTCTCTTCGCCGCCGCCGCCGTCTATCTGAACCACCGCCCGCGCCGCGCATCGGCCAGGGCATGAGCATGGGGCTGCGCTCAAGAAACTCCAGCGAACCCAAATATGTTTTGCCGCCGTACACTCCGAGCGGCGTTCGGTGGATTTTCATGTCTTGGAACTGCGCGCTGGGCGACAGCAGCCCCAGCGCCGTCGCCGCCATGTGCGTGGCGGTGAGGTTGACGTCGTATCCGCTCAGGACGCTTTCAATGAGCGTCCGCGCCGCGCGTTCGCCGTCCGCCGCTGATTGCGTCGACTGCGTAAGCTCGCGGACGCGGTCCGCCGCCGCCATGAGCAGCGTCCCCGTTCCGCATGCGGGGTCGATGATTCGCAGGTCGTCCAGCGCGTTCGGATCGTTCCAATCGCGCGTATCGTCCGAAATCGCCAGCGACGCCAGCAGGGTGGCGGCGGCGGTCGACGTGTAGAAAGACCCGTCGTACCGCGCCGTGTCCAGCACTTTGTGGAAGACGCGCCCCATCAGGTCGTGGCGCAAGCTGGCGATGTTGCCCGCCGCCGCCAGCGCCGCCTTCGCCGTTTCGCGGATTGCGTTGGCGAACGCCGGATCCGGCGCGCAGGCGCGCAACGCCGCGCGACCCGTCTCGAAAATCGGACGGTAATCCAGCGCCAGAATCAGGTTCCAGGCGTCCGAGAACGCAACCGTCGGCTCATCCGCGTCCGCGCACTCCCGCGCCGATTTGGGGGGCCAATCGCCCGAAAACATTGCCGGCGGGGATTTTCGGCGGTCTCGCAGCGGCGGGGACGCCTTCAGATGCGCGTCAAGCCGCGCGTGGAACATGACGGCGGTGGCGACGACCAGCAAGGCGCGCTTGGCGGCTTTGTCCCATATCGCCCTTTTGCCCTTGCTTTCCGGCAAATCCAGGTCTTGGGCGAGAAGCTCTTTCTGCCCGTCGCTCAGCCGCTCGACGGCGGCGTCCAGACTAGCCGACAGCGACGCCGCCACATGGTCGGGGTTGCCCAACTGCATCGGCGCGAGCCGGACGATTCGCGCCAGCTCATCCAAATCGCCGCGTCCCCAGACGCCGTCGTCGCCGAAGGCTGCGCCCGACGGGGAAGGCGCGCGGATATTCCACAGCAGATCGGCGCGAAGAATATCCTCGCGCCCGCCGATTCCGTCCGGGTAGCAGACGGCGACCGCGCAATCGGCGAGATTCTGCGTCAGCCGCCTGTCCGCGTCCCCAATCGCCTCGCGCATCTTGGCGGCGGACTGCCCCTGCTCGGCTTCGAGCGCGATTTTCACGGGCCCGACGCGGATGTCGACGTCAATCCGCCGCCTGCCGCCCTGCGCCCGTTCCTGCCGAGCGTCCAACCCCCGCTTCCGCAAAAGCTCGGCTAGCCAGACGTTCAGGGTATGCTCATGCTCTCTAGCGACCATTGGAAAATCCCGCCCCCTTAGCGCCGCGATTATACAGGAATCGTCCCCAAACCCGAACCCCCGCCGCGCCGTTTGGCTTTTGGAATCCGCGCCGTCTATGATATAACAAATGTTCTAGCGATTGCAAGGGATTGAGAGAATAAGAGAGACGCAAAGGCGCAGAGACGCAAAGGGGCGCGGAGGGGGGAATGGGAAAGGATTTGTCGGTTGCGATTGGCGCTTGGTTTCGCCGGCACATTCATAT
>CBDESW010000039.1:0-89097 GCA_965242675.1 Dehalococcoidia bacterium | reverse complement strand
GCCAATCGGCGAATGGCACGGCGTCGAGACGGATGGCGACGGGCGCGTCGTCGAACTCGGCCTTGTCGAGAACGGTCTAAGCGGCGAAATTCCGCCGGAGATTGGCGACTTCTCTCATCTGGAATTTCTGGCGCTGTGGGGCAACCGGTTGAGTGGAGAGATTCCGCCAGAACTAGGCAACCTTATCAATCTCGTTGAATTGGCTTTGGCTGAGAACCAATTGAGCGGTGAGATTCCGCCAGAGATTGGCAACCTTTCCAACCTTCACATAATAGAACTGCAGTACAACCGCTTGAGCGGCGAGATTCCCTCAGAGACCGGAGGTCTGGTCAACCTTGAGGGATTGGATCTATCCGGCAACCAACTGACCGGCTGGCGTCCCCGGTGCCCTTGTCAAACAGGATATACAGCGATTTGCCGCTCTGCTCGGCTTCCCCCGAAGCCGCCGCCGAGTTTTCCGTCGACAGGGAAGCCCTCATCGCCCTCTACGAATCCACAGACGGCGCGAATTGGCTGAACAACGACAACTGGCTAAGCGACGCGCCAATCGGCGAATGGTTTGGAGTGGGAACGGACGGCGACGGTCGCGTTGTCGAACTCGGCCTTGGCGAAACCGGTCTAAGCGGCGCGATTCCGCCGGAGATTGGCGACTTCGCTCATCTGGAATTTCTGGCGCTGTTCGGCAACCAACTGAGTGGCGAGATTCCGCCGGAGTTGGGCGACCTTTCGAATCTGACTGCCTTGGGTTTGATGGGCAACCAGTTGAGCGGCGCGATTCCGCCGGAACTTGGCGGCCTGTCCAAATTGTCGGAACTGGACCTATCCGAGAATCAGTTGAGCGGCGCGGTTCCGGCGGAGATTGGCAACCTAGCCAATTTGGAATTTCTGGAACTGTGGACCAACCAGTTGAGCGGCGCGATTCCGCCGGAAATCGGCAATCTCTCGATTTGACCAACTTGAATTTGGGCGACAACCAGCTGAGGGGAGATTCCGCCGGAAATCGGTGGACTCGTCAACATAAGAGGGCTCCGGCTCTCTGGCAACCAATTGAGCGGCGAGATTCCGCCGGAAATTGGAGACCTCGCGAATCTAGTTGGCTTGGATTTGGATGAAAACCATCTGAGCGGCGAGATTCCGTCGGAACTCGGCAGCCTCGCCAATCTGAACTCGCTCAGTCTCCACGACAACCAACTTATCGGCGAAATTCCGGCGGACTCATCAATCTCCCGAATTTGGACTATCTGCATCTGGCGAACAACCGGCTGACCGGTTGCCTACCCGATGCCTTGCCGAGCAGAACATACAGCGATTTGCCGACCTGCCCGGCTTCCCCCGAAGCCGCCGCCGACAGAGACGCCCTCATCGCCTTCTACGAATCCACCGACGGCGAGAATTGGTTGAACAACGACAACTGGCTAAGCGACAAGCCAATCGGCGAATGGCATGGCGTTTACACCGACGGCGACGGGCGCGTTGTCGAACTCGGACTTGTCGAGAACGGTCTAAGCGGAGAAATTCCGCCGGAGATTGGCGACTTCGCTCATCTGGGAGGGCTCGACCTCTCTGGAAATCAGTTGAGCGGCGCGATTCCGCCGACTTTCGGCAACCTCTCGAATCTGGTCATCTTGTATCTGAACGACAACCAGTTGAGCGGCGAGATTCCGCCCGAACTGGGCGACCTCGCCAATCTGGATGGACTTAGTCTTGCTGAGAACGAATTGAGCGGCGAGATTCCCCCGGAACTTGGCGACTTGTCCATCCTTTCGCACCTGGAACTATCGGGCAACCAACTGACCGATTGCGTCCCCAGCGAGTTGCGAAACAGGATGTACAGCGATTCGTTCTGCCCGTCCCCGGACAGAGAAGCCCTCGTCGCGCTTTACGAATCCACCGACGGCGCGAATTGGAAAAGCAACGGCGGCTGGCTAAGCGACGCGCCAATCAGCGAATGGTTTGGCGTTTACGTCGACGAAAATTATCGGGTCATTGAATTGAGTCTTACCGGGAACGGTCTTGTCGGCGAGATTCCGGCGGAAATCGGCGACCTGTCCCACCTAGTGGCACTATACCTGTACAACAACCACTTGACCGGTGAGATTCCGCCGGAAATCGGCAACCTCTCTCGGTTGAGATGGCTGTTGATGTCCGGCAACCACGTGAGCGGCGAAATTCCGACGGAGATTGGCGACCTATCCAACTTGGTGGAAATGTCCATATACAATAACCGGCTGAGCGGGGAGATTCCGCCGGAAATTGGCGACCTATCCAACTTGGTGGAGCTGACGCTAGACGGCAACAATTTGAGCGGGGAAATTCCGCCGGAAATCGGCAATCTGTCCAAATTGGTGGAGAACTGTCCCTTTATGGCAACAATTTGAGCGGGTGCATACCGGCTGCGCTTCACAGGGTGGAGCCGAGCGGCTTCGGTTTCTGCGAAAATTCGCCGACGCCGGAGCCGGTCGCCAGCCCAACGCCGACGCCGCGCCGACTTCCACGCCTGCGCCAACGCCAATCTCGTCAAGCCCGGACAGAGACGCCCTCATCGCGTTCTACAACGCCACCGGCGGCGCGAATTGGTTGAACAGCGAAAACTGGCTAAGCGACCGTCCAATCGGCGAGTGGCATCGCGTCGAGACAGACGGCGACGGGCGCGTTGTCTTTTTGGAACTTGCCAGAAACCAGCTGAGCGGGGAGATTCCGCCGGAGGTGGGCAGTCTCTTGAATCTGGCCGACTTGCATCTGTACGGCAACCAACTGAGCGGCGAGATTCCGCCCGAGATCGGCAACCTCTCCAACCTGGAATCGCTCATTCTCGATGAAAACCAACTGAGCGGGGAAATTCCGTCGGAGTTGGGCAACCTAGCCAAACTGGAGGAACTCAGCCTCTATAAGAACCAACTAAGCGGCGCGATTCCGCCGGAACTCGGCAACCTCGCCAATCTCATCGAATTGGATCTAGAGGATAACCAACTGAGCGGCGAAATTCCGCTTGAGGTCGGAGACCTGGTCAACCTTGCGGTATTGAGCCTAATCGATAACCAACTGAGCGGCGAGATTCCGCCGGAGCTCGGCAACCTCGCCAACCTTGAGATATTGTGGCTATCGGGCAACCGGCTGAGCGGCGCGATTCCGCTGAATCTCGGAAATCTAATCAACCTTGGGAGTTTGTCCATATTGGGCAATCAACTAACCGGTTGCGTCCCCGACGTATTTCGGGACGTTGAATTCAACGACCTCCGCGAGTTCGGTTTGCCGTTCTGCCCGGCTTCCCTGAAGCCGCCGCCGAATTTTCCGCCGCGCTCGCCGCCGACAGAGACGCCCTCATCGCCTTCTACAACGCCACCGACGGCGAGAACTGGACGAACAACGACAAATGGCTAAGCGCAAAGCCAATCAGCGAGTGGTTCGGAGTGGAAACGGACGGCGATGGGCGCATTGTTAGTCTGCGCCTTGACGAAAATGGTCTAAGCGGGGAGATTCCGCCGGAAATCGGCGGCATGTCCAACTTGACGGGACTGTACCTATCGGAGAATCAATTGAGCGGCGAGATTCCGCCGGAAATCGGCGATCTTGCCAAACTGGACCGGCTCAGTCTCTATGGAAACCAACTGAGCGGCGAGATTCCGCCCGAACTTGGCAATCTCTCGAATCTCAGACACTTGGGTCTGAGCGACAACCGGTTGACTGGCGCAATTCCGACGGAGGTCGCCAACATTCCCAACCTTTCGGAATTGCGTCTATCGGGCAACCGACTGACTGGCTGCGTCTCCAGCGCATTGCGGAACAGGATGCACAGCGATTCGTTCTGCCCGTCCCCGGACAGAGAAGCCCTTGTCGCGCTCTACGAATCCACCGACGGCGCGAATTGGAAAAGCAACGGCGGCTGGCTAAGCGACGCGCCAATTGACGCTTGGCATGGCGTTTATGTCGACGAAAACCATCGGGTCATCAAGTTGCGCATTACCCACAACGGACTTGTCGGCGAAATTCCGCCGGAAATCGGAGACTTGTCCCATTTGGTGGAGCTGTATCTGAACAGCAACCACTTGACTGGCGAGATTCCGTCTGAAATCGGCAACTTGTCCCGTTTGAGATGGCTGGGGATGTCCCATAACCACTTGAGCGGGGAGATTCCGCCGGAAATCGGAAACCTGTCCGACTTGGTGGAGTTGTCCCTGTACAACAACCGGCTAAGCGGCGGGATTCCCCCGGAAATCGGCAACCTGTCCAACCTGGTGGAGTTGACGTTGTCCTCAAACAACCTGACCGGCGAGATTCCCCCGGAGCTTGGCAACCTCTCGCGTCTGGTGGAGTTGACTTTGCACAACAACGACCTGACCGGCTGCATCCCCGCCGCCCTTCATAAGGTCGATCCGAGGGGCAGGAATTTCTGCTAACCTAACCCTCGCGGGGGAAGATTGCCAATGACGAAACAACTCAAACTCGGCTTGGCCGGTCTTGGACACGGCGCAACCGTCTTGGGCGCGAATGGGGCGGCGGATATTCCCATTGAAGTCGCCGCCGTCTGCGACTCGGACGAGGCGCTGTTGGAATCCGTCTCGCGCGAGCATGGAATCAGAGCGGCGACGGCTAGTTTCGACGAGCTGGTCGCCATGCCGGATTTGGACGTCATCTGCATCTACACGCCCGGCCCGCTCCACGCGCCGCAGATACTGGCGGCTTTGGACGCCGGCAAGCATGTGATGGTCACCAAGTCGATGGTTTACTCACTTGAGGAAGCCGAGCGCGTCATCGAGGCGGCGGACAAGTCCGGCAAGGTTCTGCTCGTCACACAGACGATGCGCGGACGCCACGATTTCATGGACGCCAAGCGATTATGCGACTCCGGCGCCGTCGGCGAGCCGTTCATGGCGGAATCGCATTACGTCCACGACCTGCGCCCCGTCTATGAAAAGACGCCCTGGCGCGTCCAAATGCCGCAAGACCTGCTTCTCGGCGGCGCCTGCCACCCGATAGACCTTCTGCGCTGGTTCATGGGCGACATCGCCGAAGTCCACTGCTACGGGCTGAAAAGCGGCGTCTCGCCGGACTATCCGCGAGAGGACACCTTCGTAATCAACGTCAAGTTCGCCAGCGGCGCGATTGGGCGCGTCGCCAACTTTCTCGGCGTAGTCCATCCGCCGGGCGTCCCGATGAATTCGCTCACGGTGTACGGAACGAAGGGGACAATCCGCGACGGCGCCGTTCGCCTGGACGCGGATGACTGGCTTCCCCAGCGGACTTACTCCGCCGAATTCCCATCCCAGCGCGGACATAGCGGCGAGATGATGGTGATGCTTCGGCACATGGCGGACTGCGTTCTGAACGGCGCGTCGCCGTGGGTGGGCGCGCGGGAAGGCGCGAAGGTCGTGTCAACCTGCCTATCCTGCTGGGATTCCCTGCGGACGGGCAAGCCGGCGGTCGTGCGGAATGAGTTTTAGAATAGGCGGCGTTATACCCCGAATCTCGCCCCCGTCATTCCCGCGAAGGCGGGAATCCAGAGGGTTGCGAACGCCAATGGCGAACCGAAAAACGCGGCGAAATCGCTGTGTCAACGCTATATAGAGAGGACTAAAACCATGCCAACCAAACCGCGCATCCAAGCCGCCGGCGAGTTTCTGGCGGGGCGACACGCCGCGCGCCTGCCGCTGGACGTCATGGCGCAACCCTTCGCGCCGGTGGACGAGGCGGAGGCTTACGCCGTTCAGCGCGTCTTCATCAGTCGGCTCGCGGACGACGCGGGCGGCGGATTCGCCGGCTATAAAATCGCCTACACCAACGCCGTGATGCGCGAGCGCTCCGGCATATCCGCGCCCTGCTCCGGGCTGATGCTGGCGGCGAATGTCCGCGAATCCCCGGCGGCGCTGTCGGCGGCGGATTACGTCCGGCTGGGCATCGAGTGCGAAGTCGCCGTCGGATTGGGGGCGGATCTGCCGGCGGACGGCGCGCCCTATACGCGGGAATCGGCGTCGGACGCCGTCGCCTGGCTGGCGGCGTCTTTCGAGCTGGTGGACGGACGCCCCGCGGCGGACGGCGGCGCGCCAAACCCCGCCCTCCGCGCGATTGCGACCAACATCAGCAACGCCGGCGCCGTCTTGGGCGAGCGCGCGGCGGACTGGCGCAACGCGGATTTGGCGGCGTCGCGCGGCGCGATGCGCGTCAACGGCGAGACGGTCGGCGAAGGCGTCGGCGCGGACGTCATGGGGCATCCGCTGGAGCCGCTGGCGTGGCTGGCGAACAATCTCGCCAAGCGCGGCGAGTCGCTGAGGGCGGGGATGATTGTCTTGACCGGAAGTTTCGCCCCGCCGTTCACGCTGAACGCGGGGGACTCCGCTTCAGTATATATAGAAGGATTGGGAGAAGCTGCGCTGACTGTGGGGGCTTAGGGCGCATTTCACCCCGTCATTCCCGCGAAAGCGGGAATCCAGAGTCGCCCAACAACGTCATCCTCGCGAAAGCGGGGACAAGATAGCCACCCGAAATCAACCTTGAATCCCAACCAACGCATCCCCTCTCCCTTTATGGGAGAGGGCTAGGGTGAGGGTGCCTGCGCCCCCAGGCGCAGTTCCGCGCGGATTGCCCGCCAACCGCAAACATACCCCTGTTAGCCCATCAAGGGAGAGGGGTTTGCGATTCGGGCTTGGTTTCGGGCGGCTATATTCGTTGGGCGACTCTGGATTCCCGCCCCCGATTCCGCGAGGGTGACGTTCCTTCGCGGGAATGACGGGGACTGCGCTTAGCGGGCGGCGATTTACCGACCGCCCTCCGCCAACTTCGCCCGCGCCGCCGCCCATCGCCCAACCATGTCCGGGCGGTTCAGGCGCGGCTCGAATCCCATCGATAGATACAGCCCTATCGCCGGCAGACGCCAGTCGTCCGTGTACAAGATCACGCTTTCGTAGCCGCGCTCGTCGATGAGCCAGCGGACGACCGCCGAGCAGACGGCGCGTCCCAGACCCGTTCCGCGAACTTCCGGATGCGCCACGACGAAATCCAGCCGCCCGACGGCGTCCCCGCCGCCGTCCGGCTCTTCCCGCGACGCGAATGTGGCGGCTAGGATGCGTCCGTCCGCGCGCGAGACGGCTAGGCGGGAGCCCTCGCGACGCTCCGCGCCTTCCAGATATTCGTCCAACTTCGCCCTGTCCCAGGGGATGCCGAAGCCGCCGGTGTTTATCAGCTCTATCCAGGATTCCTCGTCGCCGGGGCGGCACCCGCGCAGGTCGAAGCCGTCGCGGACGGGCGCGGCGGGCATGCGGCGCGCCCGCTCCGCGCTGATTTCCATGCTCGGCTGCATCGGAAGGTACAAGACGCGCTCGCCGTCGGGGTCGAGCGGCGGCAGCGGCGGCAGGCGCGTCATGTCCCCACCCCCAGCGCCTGCGCCACAGTGTCTATATCCTTGTCCCCGCGCCCGCTCAGGCACAGCAGAATCGTCTTGTCGCCGCCCAATCGCGGCGCGAGCTGCGATATGTAGTGGACGGCGTGGGCGGGCTCCAGCGCGGGGATGATGCCCTCCGTCCGGCAGAGCAGCTCGAAGCCCGCCAGCGCCTGCTCGTCCGTCACGCTGGCGTACTCGGCGCGCTCGGTGTCCTTGAGCCAGCTGTGTTCAGGGCCTACGCCGGGGTAGTCCAAACCGGCTGATATGCTGTGCGCCTCGCGGATTTGCCCGTCTTCATCCTGCAGAAGATACGACATGCTACCGTGAAGGACGCCGACGTCGCCGGCGGTCAGGGTGGAGGAATGTTCGCCGCTTTCGATGCCGCGCCCGCCGGCTTCCACGCCGACCAGCTTCACATCCGGGTCGCCGATGAATTCGTAGAACAGCCCCATGGCGTTAGACCCGCCGCCCACGCAGGCGACGGCGTAATCGGGAAGCCGCCCCGTCGCCGCCAGAATCTGCGCCCGCGCCTCGCGCCCTATCACCGCCTGGAAATCGCGCACAATCATCGGATACGGATGGGGGCCCACGACGCTGCCGATGAGGTAATGCGTGGTCTCGACGTTCGTCACCCAGTCGCGTATCGCTTCGTTGATGGCGTCTTTGAGCGTTCGGCTGCCGCTGGTCACCGAGCGCACTTCCGCGCCCAGCAACCGCATCCTGAACACATTGAGCGACTGGCGCTTTATATCCTCTTCGCCCATGTAAACCACGCAATCCTGCCCCAGCGTGGAGCAGACGGTGGCGGTTGCGACGCCGTGCTGCCCCGCGCCGGTTTCGGCGATGACGCGGCGCTTGCCCATGCGCTGGGCGAGCAGCCCCTGCCCCAGCGCGTTGTTGATTTTATGCGCCCCCGTGTGCGCCAAGTCTTCGCGCTTGATGAAGATGCGCGCCCCGCCCAGCTCGCGCGTCAGGTTCTCGGCGTAGTAGAGCGCCGTCGGACGCCCGACGTAGTCCCGCGCCAGCGATTCGAGCGCGTCTCGGAACCCGCCGTCCGCCCTTGCCGCGCGGTACTCGGATTCCAGCTCGCCAATCGCCCCCATGAGCGTCTCGGGGACGAACATCCCGCCGAACTCGCCGAATCTGCCCCGCGCGTCCGGCAGGGTTGTCGCAGTGGTCATGTGAGTGTCTTTCCTGTGATATGCGTTCGCCGTGAATGATAGCGGATTGGGGCGGCGTTATGCGACAAGCCGCGCTTGATTTGCTCCAAAACTTGCGCCTTCCGCCAATCCATCATACAATGCCCTTGATAGGCTAATTCCGCGAAGCGCCGCATATATATAAAGAGAGGTTCCGCGATGGACGTTCCCAACGACCGCGCCAAGCCGACGGCGGTTCGGTTCGCTTTGCGGAGCGGCGTCCCGCCCGCGTTGGCGGACGCGGCGCGGTGGGGCGACCTGGCGCGGACGGCGGCGATGGCGCGCTTCGGACGCATGAACGGCGGCGCGCCTTCCCCGACCCTCTCCGGCAAAGACGCCGACGGCAAGCCGTTGACCGGACACAGACACGCCTTCTATCTGCCCACCGACGAGGACGGCGACGGCGATATTGACCGTCTGACCGTCTGGACGCCGTTCGGCTTCGAGGCGGACGATCTGGCGGCGGTGGAATCCCTGCGCGAGCTGAACCCCGGACGCGGGCGCGAACCGGCGCGGCTGACGCATCTGGCGAGCGGGCGGGCGGAGGATTTCGCGGCGGAATCCCCGCCGTTCGGACGCGCCGCGCGCTGGCGGTCGGCGTCCCCTTACGTCCCCCCGCGCCACGCCAAGTTGCGCGGTCCGAAAGACGCCGACGGACGCCGCCAATTGGTGGACGGCGCGAAAGAGCAGATAACGCGCGAAGCCAACCGCCGATTCCCCGACGCGCGGCTGATAAGCGCCGAGTTCGCCGACGTCCGCAAGCCCATCGCCCCCATCGCGCCGGCGGGCGATTTCGCGGGATTCCGACCGTTCGACTTCTTCCGATACCGGCGCAAAGGCTCCAACGGCGGCGGCGCGTTCAATTTCAGCGTGGAATTCGATAAACCCGTCGCCGGACCCGTCGCGCTCGGCTTCGCCTGCCACTACGGGCTTGGCTTGTTCACGCCTCAGACGGACGACGACCGGCAAAAAGAAGTTTCGCCGCAGTCAGCCTGCGGAATCCGGGAAAAGGAAGAAGCATGAGCGAACCCATCTATCTCGCGGGCGACTTTTCGGGCATACAGGATTATGTGCTGGGCGTCAAAAGCGCCGGCGGCGCGCAGGCGAAGCGGTTGCGCGCGAGGTCTTTTCTGCTTGAACTGTTCGAGTGCGCCGCGCTCGCCAAAGCGAAAGAGCGGCTGGCGATTTCGGAGGACGACGTTCTCATCCGAGGCGGCGGCGGCTTTCTGGCGCGGGCGGACGGCGACGCGGACAGGCGCGCCGTCGATGAGCTGAACGCCGACCTGCAGCGCATGGTCTGGGACGAGACGGGCGGCGGCGTTCAGGCGTCGCTGGTCTGGGGCGAGACGCCGGAAGACGCCCGCGCGCGGCTGGAGAGGCGCAAGCGGCGCCCCGCGCTCTCCTCGCTCCAAAACGGCGGCGCGTGGAGCGCCGAGCGCATGAGCCTGCCCCCGCTCGGAGACCCATGCGAAGTCTGCGGACAAGCCCCCGGTCAGCGGCGCGTCCAAGACGCGGACGGCGACGCGGATAGCGGCGAGTTGCACTGCGCCGCCTGCCTAAAGGCGCGCGACCTGGGCGAGCGGCTGACGGGCTTGGAGTGGATGCGCGTCCTGGAACCCGGCGGCGAACCATCCGGCGGCGGCGCGCGCGGCGGCGGATTCCGCATCGAGGCGCTGGGCGCGACTTTCGGCGCGGCGGACGCGGGGACGCCCGACGCCTTCCGCGCCGGGCGATGGATACCGCGCTCCGACAATGGACGCGAACCGCTGACTTTCGAGGAAATCGCCCAGCAAGCCGCCGGCGACAAGCGCCTAGCCGCCCTCAAGGCGGATGTGGACGACATGGGCGTCCGAGTCGGCGAAATCGCCGCCGCCGACCCGTCCCTCGCGACGCTCAAGGCGTTCAGCCGCGACCTGCATGCGTTCTTCGCCGAGACGGTTCAGGACATGCTCGCCGAATCTTGGCGCTCCATCTACACCATCTACGCGGGCGGCGACGACCTGCTTCTGATAGGTCCCTGGGACAAGACGCTTGATTTCGCGGGGGAACTGGCGAGCGCGTTCGAGGACGGTCCGGCGCGCAAATACGCGCCCCCGACCATCAGCGCCCCGCTGACCCTGAGCGCCGGAATCGCGCTGTTCCCGTACCGCCTGCCCGTTCGCCACGCCGCGGAGCGGGCGGACGCGCTGGAGACGAAGGCGAAGGCGCGGGATGGCAAGAACGGCTGCGCGGCGCTGGAATCCATCTGGAGTTGGGAGTATCACGGCTTGGTGATTGGCGAGGGCAAGAAACTGGCGCGGTGGACGCGCGAACTGGACGGAATGTCGCGCTCGCTGCTGCACCGCCTTCTGCGCCTCGCCGAAAGCGACGAGCCGACGCGGGCGGCGCGATGGACGTATCAGACGAATCGCAATGTCCCCCGAAACCGCCGAACCGCCGAGTTCCGCGGCTGGTCAACCGAAGCGGCGCTCGCTTTGGAGCGCGACGCGATTCGCGCGAACGAAATATCCGCAAGCCTCCGATACGCGCTTCTGGCGACGCGCGGATAAGCGGACAATCGGACAAGATGATACACTGGAGAGGGTAGAACAATGGCGATGAGAGACGCCTTTCGCAGGGCGGGGATCGACGTGCCGCCGGAAGAGTCGGAAGAACCGGAAAGGAGAGACGACATGGCTAGACCGCCCAATCGGGGCAATCGCGGCGGCAATCGCGGCGGCGGCAATCGCGGCGGCGGGCGGGAGCGCCGACCCGTGAACATGCCGAAACTCCCGGACGCCTATTTCGCGCCGGACGACGGCGGCAAACTCTGCCTGCGAACCGATTTCGTGTCCAAAGAGAACATGGACGGCTTGGCGCGGGCGCTGGCTAGGGACGCCTATCCCAACCTCACCACCGGGCAGGCGCGGCGGTTCTTCAACCACTGCCGCGAAATCGAGCGGCGGATGCAAGTGGAGGGCGAAAGCTGGCAGAGCGTGGCGGCGGAGTTCGACGGCCTTCGGTATCACGCCCAATACGCCGAAAGCGGCGGCAAGATACCGGCGGAGTTCCAAACCTTCATCGATGACAACGTCCGGCGAGTCGCGTCGTCGGACGACCCCGGCGACGCCTTCCTGCGCGGCTTCCTGCCGCACTTCGAGGCGCTCATCGGCTTCGGCGCGGCTTACATGAGAGACAGAGGATAGAAAGGAGGTCCGCGAACGATGATAAGAACGGGCATCCACGACATAACCTTCACCGCGCGCTGCGAGAGCGGCTTGCACATCGGCGGCTCCCAAGACGAGCTCGCCATCGGCGGCGCGGACAACCCCGTAATCAAAAACCCCGCGAACGGCGAACCGTACATCCCCGGCTCCTCGCTGAAGGGCAAGATGCGCGGCGAGCTCGAAAAGAAGCTAGGAAAGTTCGGGCGCAATGGGGAAAGCGAGGGCGACAGACCGTGCGGATGCGCCGGCGCGGACTGCCCCATATGCCGCGTGTTCGGCGCTCACATGAATACGCGGAGCGAGCTCGGCCCGTCCCGCATAATCGTCCGCGACGGCAGCATGGCGGGCGGTTTCCGCATAGAAAACAAGACGGAGAACGTCATCGACCGGCGCAGGCTCCGCACAGCATCCGCGCTCGAATGAGCGCGTGGCGGCGGGCGCGGAGTTCCGCATGAAAATCGCGCTCCAGGTGTTCGAATACGACGCCAAGTTCAAGTACGACGACATGAGCGGCGCGTCCCGCGAGGGCGGCGAGGCGCTGCAGGCGGTCGTCGCGGACGGGTTGCTGCTCGTCCAAAGCACCGGACTCGGCGGTGGAATCAGCCGCGGGTCGGGCGAAATCAGCTTCCATGACTTCAAGATGGATGGCGAAACGTGGACAATCTGGTCGCAATAGCGCTGAAGCCGGTCGGGGCGTGGGTCACGGCGTGGCGGGCGGATTCGCTGCTCGGCGCGCTGGCGGCGACTTGGGCGCGCTCGCGCGGCGCGGACGCCCTGCGGCGCGACTTCCTCGACCCGTGGCGCGCCGGCGAGCCGCCGTTCGTCCTCTCGGACGCCTTCCCCGGCGACGCCCTGCCCGCGCCCGCCATTCTGCCGCTCATGGACTGGCAGCCGAGCGCGCGCAAGGCGGTGAAGAAGACGCGCCTGCTCTCCGCCGGCGCCTTCCGCGAGACGCAGAGCGGACGCAAGCCGCCGTTGCCCAAGAACGGCGACGCGCCGATAGCGTCCACGCGCGACGGCGTTCGGATGCGAAACTCGATCTCGCGCCTCACCGACTCCGCCGCCGAATCGGACGGCTTGTTCGAAGTCCGCTACTCGGAGCTGGACGACGCGGACGGGCGGCTGACGGTTTACGCCCGCGCCGCCTCCGACGGCTTGGCGGTCTTGCTTGAGGCGCTCGAGACGCTGGGGCGAACCGGATACGGCGCGCGGGCGACCAGCGGATACGGCGCGTTCGATTTGGACGGCGACCCGAAGCCGCGCCCGGATTTGGACGACGTCCCCGGCGCGGACGCCTTCGTTTCGCTCTCGACCTACCAGCCCGCGCCTTCCGACCCCACCGAAGGCTGCTGGCGCACGTTCGTCAAGTACGGCAAGATGGCGCCGGAGTTCCAATCGGCTGCGATTTTCAAGCGTCCGCAGGCGATGCTCGAACCCGGCGCCTGCTTCCACGTCGGCGGCGCTCCGCGACCGTTCTACGGAACCGCCATCGAACCCGAACGGTTGCTGAGCGAGGGCGACCGCCGCCGCCTCGCCGAAATGGACGTCCGCCCGCTCCAACCCGCCTTCGCGCTCGCCCTGCCGATGATTTGGGAAAAGGAAAAATACTCATGACCGACGGACTGAAAAGAGGGCTGGTGATTAGCGTCGGGGGAACGCCCGCGCCCGTCATCAAAGCCATAGCGCGGCGGAAGCCGGACTTCATCCTGTTCGCGGCGTCGGAAGGCACGAAACCGCTGATCGAGAACGAGATTCTGCCCGCCCTGGACTACATCCCGCAGTGCCAGACGCTGACGTTGACCGACTACGAGAGCATCGGCGACTGCTACCGCGAGATGCGGGACGCGATGCGCGAGTGGCTCGGCAGCGTCGGGATGGCGGCGGAATCGGTCTATGTCGACTACACCGGCGGCACGAAAACCATGTCGGCGGCGCTCGTCTTGGCGGGCGTGGAGCGGTTCAGCGCGTTCACCTACGTGGGCGGCGAGCGGCGAGACAAGGGCGGGCTTGGGGTCGTCTTGGACGGAACGGAAGCGGTGATACCGTCTCAAAACCCGTGGAACCAGTACGCCGCCCGCGACTTGGAGCGCGCCAACGACCTGCTGTCCGGCTATCACGCGGACGCCGCCGCCGACATTCTGGACGAAGCGGCGAACAAGTGCGACCCGGAGCATAAGAACAAGATAAGGGGATTCGCGCGCCTAGCCGAAGCGCTCGGCAAAGCGGACTCGTTCAGTTTTCGGGACGCGGTCAACACATTCGGTCGCGCCCGCACCGTGCTGGAGTACACGCTCGACCGCGCCGCGTTCGAAAGCCTGGCGGAGTTGTCCGGCGGATGGCTCAAAGCCGCCGACCAAATAAACGCGAACGTCAAGACGCCCAAGACGCCGGGGCGCGAGACGTTGCTGGAGTTGCTGGCGAACGCCGAGCGCCGCGCCGCGCAGTCGCGCTACGACGACGCCACCGGCAGGCTGTACCGAGCGGTGGAGCTGAGAGGCCAGCAACTGGCGCGCGCCGCCTTCGGCGCGGAGCTGGGCAAGATAAGCCCGGACGACTTCCCCGCCAACCGCCGCGCGGACGCCAAAGCCATGTTCGGCGACCCGGACGAAAACGGAATCTTCCTGCTCGGCGTCCAAAACCTCTACGCCGCCCTGCAGTTCAGCGAATACGAAAGCCTGCGCGAACAGGGCGCGAAATACGACCTGCTCAAGAAGCATCTGACCGCGCGAAACGAATCGTTGCTGGCGCACGGCTTGATACCGGTGTCCCAAAGAACGTTCGAAAATTTCCGGCAAGCCGCGCTGGAGGTTCTGGACGTCGAGGAATCCGAAATCCCCCGCTGGCCCCCGATGACGCTAACCCTGTGATGCGACAGCCGCCGGACGCAGATTTCACAGCCGAATATCCCCCGCCGCGCCAAGCGCGCGGGAAACCCACGCAATCGCCAAAACAGCGATGCGAACGCTCCGGCGGTGAACATCCCAAGCGTTCGCGTTCGCAAAAAAGAGGGCGAAAACGGTCTCCGGGCGGCGAAAAAATGCCTTGATTCGGTCCGAAAACCAGCCGCCGAGCGTCAAATGGCGAAATTCGTCCGCCCCAAAGCGCTATAATGAGCGAAAAGCGCGGCGAAAACACTGTATCCAACGCTGAAAGGCGTTGGCCCCATTGCAGCGCCGCGACCGCGCCAATGATGGGTCTGATCGCGTCCCGTATCCAACGCTGAAAGGCGTTGGCCCCATTGCAGCACCGCCCCTGCCAGCTGCCGCGCGTCGCCTTCCATAAGTATCCAACGCTGAAAGGCGTTGGCCCCATTGCAGCGACCACCGCCGCGGTGGGGTTCGCGGACGAAGTGGAGTATCCAACGCTGAAAGGCGTTGGCCCCATTGCAGCATGTATCGGCGGGCGAATCGGCTCCACACCCGCTCGATGCGTATCCAACGCTGAAAGGCGTTGGCCCCATTGCAGCGTCGCCCACCGCCCGCCTTCGAGATTGACGCTGAAAGTATCCAACGCTGAAAGGCGTTGGCCCCATTGCAGCACGGCGGATTCGGCTTGGGCCCTGTCCATCCCCGAGGAGTATCCAACGCTGAAAGGCGTTGGCCCCATTGCAGCGGCAGTCGACCCGACGCGGAATTGCGCCTCGTAGTGGCGTATCCAACGCTGAAAGGCGTTGGCCCCATTGCAGCTTTTCGGTTATCCCCGCGATGTGCAGCTGCGCTCTCGTATCCAACGCTGAAAGGCGTTGGCCCCATTGCAGCACCTGAATGGCGGACGATGCTATGCGCTTCGCCGTCCAAGTCCAGGGCGTATCCAACGCTGAAAGGCGTTGGCCCCATTGCAGCTCGCTGTTCGTGCGCCAGAATTCCAGCTCGCCCTCCACGTATCCAACGCTGAAAGGCGTTGGCCCCATTGCAGCGTGAATCCGCGGACCTGTCGGATTTTGTACATGCTGAGTATCCAACGCTGAAAGGAGTTGGCCCCATTGCAGACCCGAGGAGACAGCGCGGTCGACTCTCTTGCGAATGTGTATCCAACGCTGAAAGGCGTTGGCCCCATTGCAGCCCTTCCATGACCGTCCCGACCGTCGCCAGCCCCAGGGTATCCAACGCTGAAAAGCGTTGGCCCCATTGCAACCACCCGTCGCCCATCGGCAGGTCGCACTGAGTGCACTGGAAGTATCCAACGCTGAAAGGCGTTGGCCCCATTGCAGTCCGTAGCGAATCTGGTACACCTCTTGTTCCATGAAATTGAATCCAACGCTGAAAGGCGTTGGCCCCATTGAAGCGTCGTTATCTGCGACCCGATTACCCCCGCCAAGATGAGTATCCAACGCTGAAAGGCGTTGGCCCCATTGCAGTTGGAGCATCGCGCCTTTGATGGTAGCGGCGTAATCTGTATTCAACGCTGAAAGGTGTTGGCCCCATTGCAACTTGAAAGTTCCCCGCATAACCCCCCGACGGCGGCTTGCGTGGGAATCTTGAGGACGCGGCCCCGTCCGCCGCCAGCTTGGACGCGCGCTTTTCGCCGCTGGTTTTCGCCATGCCCCCTTTGGCAAAATAGGCGGGTTGACGCCCCCGACGCCGAATAAGGAGCCCATCATCATCGCCCGTCCCCTAAACGCGCGCCCGATTTTTTGGACGGCGCTCGCCGCCCTCGCGCTCGCCGCCATGTCCGCCGCCTGCGGACGCCCCGACGCCGCCGCGCCGAATACGCCGCCGCCGCCGGCTTCAACCGCCCCCGCCGGCGACTACTACGCCCTAGACCGGGTTCTGGACATATCCATAAGAATCGCGCCGGAGGATTGGGACGCGCTCCGCAGCCAAAGCCGCACTCTGGAGGACGTCTTCGCCGAGATTGCCGAGAACCGCCTCTCGCAGCCGTTCGCGGACATCTACACCTGGTTCCAAGCCGACGTGACCGTCGACGGCGAAACCCATTCCGGCGTCGGCGTCCGCAAAAAAGGGTTCGTCGGCTCGCAGAGCGACGTCAAGCCGTCGCTCAAGATACGCTTCGACAAGTACGCGGACGGCAAGGCGCTCGGCGGCGTTTTGGAGCGCATGACGCTCAACAACGGCGTTCAGGACGATTCGCTCATCGCGACTTGCATGTCGTTCGCCGCCTTCGCCGCCGCCGACTATCCCGCGCCGCGATGCAACTTCGCCACAGTATCCGTCAACGGCGAAAATCTGGGCGTGTACGCCAATGTCGAGGACATCGAACACTCCATGCTGGCGCGCGTATTCGCAGACCCGGACGGCAATCTCTACGAAGGCACGGTGAGCGATTTCAACCCGACTTATCGCGGCACTTTCGAGAAGAAAACCAATTCGGGCGCGGACGACTGGTCGGACATAGACGCCCTGGCCGCCGCTCTCGCCGACCCGTCCGCCGCCGGCTTGGACGCCGTGAAAGACGCCGTCGACCTAGACCGCTTCCTCACTTTCTGGGCGCTGGAAGTAATCATCGCCCACTGGGACGGATACGCCGGCAACCGCAACAACTACTGGTTTTATCGCGAGCCGGATGGCGCGTTCATTTTCATCCCCTGGGGCGTCGACCAAGTGTTTTCGGACGACGAGAAAGACCCCAACCCATTTGACGACGTGACGGAGCCGCCGCTGTCCGTTCTCGCCAACGGGGCGCTCGCCAACCGGCTGTACAACGACCCGCAATCGCGCGCCGCCTACGTCGCGCGCCTGAACGCGCTTCTCGATGCGGTCTGGGACGAAGACGCGCTCATCGCGCTGGCGGACGAAATGGCGGCGATTGTCCAAAGCCGCGCCCTGCCGAAAAACCGCGCCGCCGCCGAGAAGGGCGCGGAGCGCGTCCGCGAGTTCATACGCGGACGGCGCGCGGCGATTCTAGCCGACTTGCGCCCCCAGCCGCCGGAGTGGCCCGACGGCGGCGGGCAGGCGGTCGCCGCCTGGGGCGAGCTGGCGCCCGGCGAGATGGAGCTGAGCTTCAGCGCCGTCTGGGGGACGAGCGACAGCCCCAACCCGTTCGCGGAAGGCGAAATAACCCGCTTCGCCTTCAACGGCGCGGAGCTGCCCGCGGACGGCATCGGCGCAATCGCCGGCGAGGCGGGCGAGGATGAGCGCGAGGCGTTCAGAATCGACAACGCCGTCTCGCTCACCGTTTTGGGATACGCGGCGGACGGCGCGATTCAGGGCTTGACGCTCACATTCCCCGCGCCGCGCCTGGCGGACGGCGAGACGCTCGCCTTCGGCGCGGACGAAATCGGCGGCGGCGTCTGGCGCATCCCCCCCGGCGCGGCGGAGCCGAGCGAGTTCCTGCCAGTATCGACGGGCGCGCTCACCCTCTCGGAAGCGTCCGCCGAACCGGGCGCGCCGATTTCCGCCCAATTCATCGGCGCCGTGGGCTACGTCGCGCCGCCGCCCGCTCAGACGTCGTCATCATCGCCGCCGCCGTCCGCGACGACTGGCGACGCCGACGCGCCCGCCATCGGCTTGGCAATCAACGAAATCGCCGCCAAAGGCGACCCGCTGGACTGGTTCGAGCTGCATAACTACACGGATTCGCATATCGCCCTAGCCGATTTCGTATTCGCGGACGACCTCGCCGACGCGTCCAAGCGCGTCCCCTTCCCGCCCGACATGGCTATCGCGCCGGGGGAATATCTGCGAATCGAGCTGGACAAAGACGCCTGGCCCGGCTTCGCCCTAGGCTCCGACGAAGAGCTGGGCGTATGGACGGCGGACGGCGCGCCGGTGGATTCGGTGGACTGGGAAGACGGCGACTCGGACGGGGGGACATCATACGCCCGCGTCCCCGACGCAACGGGGGAATTCCGAACGGTGAGCGCGCCGACGCCGGGGGCGGCGAACGGGGGATAGGGCGGTCGGCAGTAAGTGCTTTCACGCCCCCGCCCCCGTCATTCCCGCGAAGGCGGGAATCCAGAAAGACCGACCAAGCCCGCCACCCGAAATCATGCTTGAACTGAAGCCAACGAATCCCCTCTCCCTTGATGGGAGAGGGCTAGGGTGAGGGTGTCTGCCCGCAAGGGCAGTCCCGCGCGGATTGCCCGCCAACTCCAAACATACCCCTGTAAGCCCATCAAGGCAGAGGGGATTTGTCGGCGCGGGCGGCAATCCGCTGACCGCGCCCCCTAGTCCCCCCGAAGACCCGGCGGCAGCATGTTGGGAATCGTATCCTCTATCGGATAGCGCTCCCCGCAATCTTGCGCTTGGCAAGTCAGGCTGCCTTCCACTATCTCATCGCCGTCCCGCTTGGTCGCGGCAAGCTCCAGCTCGCCCCTGCACAGCGGGCAGACTAGGATTTCCAACAATTCCATTCTCATGCGCGTTTCGCCTCGCAGTCATCATCTCAGCGCCGATTCGTACAGCGCGTTGAGCAGCTCCGCCAGCAGGATTATGACAAGCCCCAGCATCATCACCAGATTGTAGCCGGATATGGCGCGGAGCGTTTTCGCCAGCCTTCCGCCGGGCGGTTGGGGTTGGTCTCGGTATCGTTCCAACAGGGCGGTTCGCGCGCGGCGGCGGCGGGCTAGGACAAACATCCACAAGCTCAGGGCGACTTTGATTCCCAAAACCGCCGCGTAAGCCACCCCCGCCGCGCCCGAAGTCAGCCGGTCGAGCGTCAGGCTTATCCCGGTGATTACCAGCAGGAAGAAGCACACGTCCACCAGCGTTCTGAACTCGGCGGCGGCGAGCGCGTTCACCCGCCCCCCCGATTCGCCGGATTTGCGAAGCGCCGGGCGCAGAACTATCAGATAGAACAACCCGCCGCCCACCCAAACGGCAGACGCCGCCGCGTGAACCCATCTGACCGCCGCCAGAAACAGATCGTTTTCAGTAAGCCCGAACAGAATCAAGCGAAAGCCTCTCCCTAGCGGAAATTCGCCGAAGCCCCGTCTCTAGCGGCGTCCAATCGAAACCAAGCGCGACTCGCAACCCGCCAATCCCTTCCCGTCGCGCCCTTGCGTTTCCCATTCTTTCGCCCCTTCCCTAGAGCGTCTCGCGAATCAGCGCGTCCAGCGTATCCGCGTCCAGCGAGCCCGTCCACGTTCGGCGGATGCGATGGTCGCGGTCTATGAACACCGTCGTCGGGAAGCCCGCCACGCCGTAATCCTTCACGATTTCGCCGAAGACGCCGTCGCGCTCGTCCGCGCCCACCGCGTAGTTTACCATGAGGCGCTCCACGAAGCGCTGCCCGTCTTCCGCCGAATCCAATCCCAGCAGCTGAACGCCCACGAACGCCACGCCTTCCGGCTTGAAACGCTGATAGGCTTCCTCGAAATGCGGCATCTCCGCCACGCAGGGCGGGCAGGACGGAAACCAGAAGTTCAGCACGACGGGGCGCCCTTCCAAATCCGACAGCCGCAGGGTTTCGCCGGCTTGGTAATCGTCGTTCCCGAACAGCGCCAGCTCGAAATCCGGCGCGGACTCGCCCCCTTCGCCGCCCCCGACGACGTCGACGACCCCGCAGGCTGCGGCGAGCATGGCGAACAAGACGGCAATCAGAACGGCGAGCGCCGCCGCCAACGCCGTCTTGGGCGCGGACGAAAGCGCCGCCGTCTTGGTCTTGGGCGCCACGCCGCCGCTCAGCCCGACAGCATCCCCGCCAGCTCAGCCGGCAGGCGCTCTATCGGAACCCGCGTCTGCCGCATCGTGTCGCGGTCGCGGATGGTCGCCGCTTGGTCGTCCAGCGTATCGAAATCCACCGTCACGCAAAGCGGCGTCCCCACTTCGTCCTGCCGCCGGTAGCGCCTGCCGATGCTTTGCGTGTCGTCGTACTGCACGAAGCCCGGAATCAGCCCGGAGCTTTGGACGCGGCGAAACACCTCCCGCGCCGTCGGCGCCAGACGCTCATTGCGCGAAAGCGGCAGAATCGCCACCTTCACCGGCGCTATCTCCGGATGCAACTTCAGCACAACGCGCTTCTCCGCTTTGCCGGACGCCGAGACGACCTCTTCTTGGGTATAGGCGTCCACCAGAAAAGTCATCACCGCCCTATCCACGCCGGCGGACGGCTCTATGACATAGGGGACGATGTGCCGATCGGTCTGCTGGTCGTAGTAACTCAGATTCTGCCCGCTCGCCTCCGCGTGCGCCTTCAGGTCGTAATCCGTCCGATTGGCTATCCCCTGTATCTCGCCCCAGCCCCAGGGGTAGCGGTACTCAATGTCGTAAGTGGCTTTGGCGTAGTGCGAAAGCTCTTCCGCCCCGTGCTGGCGGACGCGCAGGCGGGACGGATCCACCCCCAGACCGGCGTACCACGCCAGGCAGTCCTCTATCCACTTCTCATGCGCTTCCTCATCCTCGCCGGGCATGACGAAGTACTCTATCTCCATCATCTCGAACTCGCGCGTTCGGAAGATGAAGTTGCCGGTGGTGATTTCGTTTCTGAACGCCTTGCCGATTTGGGCGATTCCGAACGGCGGGCGCTTGCGGGACGCCGTGAGGACGTTGGGGAAGTTGACGAATATCCCCTGCGCGGTCTCCGGGCGCAGATAGGCTTCGGACGAGCTGTCCTCCGCGGGCCCGATGGACGTCTTGAACATGAGGTTGAACTGCCGCGGCTCCCCCAGCGCGCCGCCGCAATCCGGGCAGCCCTCGCCCTCGACGTGGTCTTCCCGGAAGCGCCGCCGGCACGCGGCGCACTGCACCAGCGGGTCGTGGAACCCCGCGACATGCCCGCTCGCGCGCCAGACCTCCGGGCGCATGATGATAGCCGCGTCCAGCCCCACGATGTCATCCCGCCGCCAGACGAACGTCCGCCACCACGAATCCTTGACGTTCTTCTTCATCTCGACGCCCAGCGGCCCGTAATCCCACGTGCTAGCCAAGCCGCCGTAAATCTCGCTGCTCTGAAAGATGAACCCGCGCCGCTTGCAAAGCGACACGACGCTCTCCAACTCTACTTCTGACGCTGTATGCTCCACCGTAACCCCTCGCGGAAGTGAATGTTTGGCGACGATGAAAGCCGCCATTAGAGAATAAAGCGGCGCATAGGCGCGAATCAAGTTTTGGGCGCGGACGGCGGGCGCTGGCGGCTTTTCCCCTTCTCGCCCCCGCGTATTCCCCCATGCGCGGCTTGGACGCTTTTCGCCGCTTTCGCGCCCGCCGCCCCCGTCATTCCCGCGAAGGCGGGAATCCAGATTCGAGCGACCAACTTGGCAACCGGAAACCAAGCCTGAACCGCGAGCGACAAATCCATTTTCGCGCCCGCCGCCCCCGTCATTCCCGCGAAGGCGGGAATCCAGATTCGAGCGACCAACTTGGCAACTTAGAAACCAAGCCCGAACCGCGAGCGACAAATCCATTTTCGCGTCCCCCCGCCGCCGTCATTCCCGCGAAGGCGGGAATCCAGATTCGAGCGACCAACTTGGCAACCGGAAACCAAGCCCGAACCGCGAGCGACAAATCCATTTTCGCGCCCCCCGCCGCCGTCATTCCCGCGAAGGCGGGAATCCAGATTCGAGCGACCAACTTGGCAACCGGAAACCAAGCCCGAACCGCGAGCGACAAATCCATTTTCGCGCCCCCTGCCGCCGTCATTCCCGCGAAGGCGGGAATCCAGATTCGAGCGACCAACTTGGCAACCTAGAAACCAAGCCCGAATCGCGAGCGACAAATCCATTTTCGCGCCCCCCGCCGCTGTCATTCCCGCGAAGGCGGGAATCCAGATTCGAGCGACCAACTTGGCAACCTAGAAAGCAAGCCCGAACCGCGAGCGACAAATCCATTTTCGCGCCCCCCGCCGCCGTCATTCCCGCGAAGGCGGGAATCCAGATTCGAGCGACCAACTTGGCAACCGGAAACCAAGCCCGAACCGCGAGCGACAAATCCCTTCTTCCTTGATGGGAGAAGGCTAGTATAAGCGCGTCCGCGCCGCTAGGCGCAGGTCCGCCAGCCCCAAACATGCCCCATAAGCGCATGCGCGGGGAATCCGCGGATCCGTCCGCCAACCCCCTACTCCCCAACCCCTATCCGCGCGCTCCACAAATGCCCCTCGCCGGGGATCCACTGCCCCGTTTCGATGCGGTCCATGGCGTAATCCGGCAACCCGCGGCTTATCACGCAGTCCCCGCCGGATGTCTCGCCGTATGCCTCGAAGTTGAAATTCAGCGCCTCATGCCCCCTGCCGGCGTCGCGCGCGGATTGCGGCAAGTCGGCGGCGTCGGCTGGGAATATGGATAGGAAGAAGCGCCCCCGCCTATCCCCTTCGCCGCATCCGCGCTTGATGTATGTGAGCGTTCCGCCGTTGACGTATATGTCGAATCCGCCGGCGGAAGCGGCGGGCGCGTCCGCCAGCGTCCAGAATGCCCGCCAGACGGCGCTCTCGGAATCGCCTTCGGAGCCGCCATCCGTCTGATAAGTCTCCACGGCGCGGATGGGGTATTCGGGAAGCGCCACAGACGTCATGCACCTGCCGCCGAACATTCCCCCGTTCCGCCAGAAGTTGAAATCAAGCTCTTTATAGCCGCGCCCCGCATCCCGCGCGGCGGCGGGCAGAAGAGCGGGATGCGACGGGAATACGCGGGCGCGGAACCGTCCGCGCGTATCGGATTCATCGCAGTTTTCCTTTATATAGATGAGCGAACCGCCGTCCGCGCGGATGTCGAACCCGCCGGCGGACGCCACGATATTCGCCGCCCGCGCGTCCGCGTAGGCGACATCGAAGGCGGCTTCCGATTCGGCGCGGACGTCGAAAATCTCGGCGAGCGGAACCCCGTAAACCTCGCGCCGCCAGACGGGGACGCCGTCTCGGACGCCGTCCCAGACGACGCCTCCGATGAGAACGGCGGCGCGGTAGGACGGATATTCCTCGGCGAAGGCGAATCGCGCTCTGTCCTCCCGCCGGAAAAGTCTCCTGATGTGGCGGCGCGTCCGGTAGTTGCTGTCGTCGAATACGGCGATGAGTCCGGCGGGCTGGATTTTCAGCAGTTCGCCGAGCGCCTCTTTGTAAGACGCCATGTGATAGTTCATCTCCCAGCGCTCGGCGAGGCCGGTCTTGTCGAGCGCCGGGCTGAAGTATTCGCTTTGATATGGGTGCAAAGCCGCCATTTGCAATACGACGGCGGCGATTCCGAGCGCGGCGATGGCGAACGCCCCGGCGCGAAGGCGCGGCTTGGGAATATCCGCCAGCGCCCGCAATCCGAAAGCCGCCAAGACGCAAAGCGGCGCCCAGAGAAAAAACATGTGCCGCCAGTCGCCGTACAGGTTGGAGTTCAGCGCGATTGCGGCGGCGACCGGCGGAACCAGGCAGGCGGCGGCGAGCAGTCCGAACCGCGCGGTCGAGTTGTCGAACACGCCGCGCCAGTCGGCGGCGCAAAGACCGGCGACGCAAGCCGCCCCAATCGCGGCGAGCGCGAGAAAGACCGGCGGAGTGGTTATCAGAATCCACGTCGGGACGAAATCCCAGGGGATATGGGGCCACTGAACAATCCCGCCCCGAAAGATCGAGGTTGCATGCGTAGGGTGAACGGACAAGACCCGAAGCGCGTCCATCCACGCGAGCGGCTCGCTCCACAGCAACGGCCAGGCGGCGTAGAAAATCGCGCCGAACGCGGCTGAAAACGCGCCCATGCTGGCGAGAGCGTGTTTTACCCCCCCCCCCCCCGCGTCTCATGCTGTGAAAGGCGTCAAGCGCCAGCGTCCCCAACACGATGGGGGGAATCATGACGCCCATAATCCGAATGTTCGCCAGAATCGCGGCGCCCGCGCCGCAAAGGGCGAACGCCCAGAGCGAATCCCGCCGAAACGCGCGGTGAATCAGATACAGCGAAACCATGAACATGCTGAGGAACGGCACGTCGCGCGAGTTGAAGAAGGAATGTCCGTAAACGCGCGGATGCAGCAGGAAAACCAGCATGGCGAACAGGGCGACGAGCCGATTCCCGAACAGCCGATAAGTCAGCAGCCACGCGAAGAATCCGCCGACGAGGAAGAAGAGATGCGTGAGCAGGCGGCGGAGCAGAAATGCGCCGCGCGGGTCTTCCAGCCCCAAAAGGCGCTCGGCGGCGACTAGGGGAAGCTCGAAGGCGACGCCGTAGTAAATCTCATGTCCCTGCTGGTAGCCCGTCAGACTGTCCGCGTCGCCGAAAACATAGTTGAAAGCGGCGTAGCCGATTTTTCGAAAATTGTCCTCGTCCAGCGTGATTCCGTAATCGTCGAGGACGGCGATTCCGACAACGGCGAACAGCGCCAGCGCGACGAGATGGGCATGGCGCGCGAAGAAGGCGGCGATTGCCGGCGCGGGCGGTTTTAGAACGGCTTTCATGGCTGGGGACATTCCAGGCTTGAGTATAGGGGGAAAGTCGGCGAAGGGGCAAAGCGGCGCGGCTGCGAAAGCGCGCCCTAACCCCAGACGACCGAATTGCGCTAGAATCAACAGCATGAAACCGCATACCGCGCTCCGATTCGCCCCAAGCCCCACCGGCGACCCTCATGTCGGCAACGTGAGGACCGCCATTTTCGCCTGGCTCTACGCGCGGCGGCGCGGCGGGTCGTTCATCATCCGCGTGGAGGACACCGACCAGCGGCGCAAGACCGAAGGCGCGGTCGAGACGATGCTCGAATCCCTGCGATGGATCGGACTCGACTGGGACGAAGGCCCCGACATCGGCGGCCCCCGCGCGCCATACGTCCAGTCCGAGCGCCTTGAGCTCTACCGCGCCGAAACCGAGCGGCTGGCGGACGCGGGCTTGGCGTATCCCTGCTACTGCCCGCCCGACCGCCTAGAGACGCTCCGCCGCGAACAGCAGGCGCGCGGGGACGAAATCATCGGCTACGACGGGCGTTGCCGCGACTTGCCGCCGTCCCGCCGCGCCGCCCTGGACGCCCGCGGCGCGCGCCCCGCCGTCCGCTTCCGCATGCCCGACGGCGGCGCGTCCGTCGTGGACGACGTCGTTTTCGGCAGGCTGGAGTTCGAAAACCGCCTCTACGACGACTTCATCGCGCTGAAATCGGACGGCTTCCCGACATATCATCTGGCGTCGGTGATAGACGACCATCGCATGGGCGTCACCCACGTGGCGCGCGGCAAGGAATGGATGCCCAGCCTTCCGCGCCACCTGAGCCTGTACGCCGCCTTCGGCTGGCAGCCGCCCGCCTTCGCGCATCTGCCCGTGATACTCGCGCCCGACCGCTCCAAACTGAGCAAACGGCACGGCGCGGCGTCCGCCATGGACTACCGCCGCATGGGGATTCTGCCGGAGGCGCTTATGAACTATCTCGCCCTGCTGGGCTGGTCGCTGGACGGCGAAACGGAGATTTTCTCGCCGGAAGAGCTGATCGCCGCCTTCGACCTGGCGCGCGTGAGCCGCTCGGACGCCGTTTTCGACTCCGACAAGCTCATGTGGCTGAACGGCCAGCACATCCGGCGCGCCTCGGACGACCGCCTAGCCGCCGCCCTCGCGCGCGCCTGGCGCGACGACCCGCCGCCGGAGTTCGACGCCGAGCCGCGCGCCAACGACATGCCCAAAGTCGTCCCGCTCGTCCGAAACCGCCTGAAGACGCTCCGGGACGCCGCGCCGCTGGTCCGCTTCATGTTCGCCGAAGGCGGCGCGCCGCCGGACGCCGACAGCCTGATTCAGCGCGGGATGGACGCCCCGAAAACCGTCCGCGCCCTGCGCGCCGCCCGCGATTGCCTGGCGGACGCCGCGCCGTTCGACGCCCCGACCATCGAAACGCTGCTCAGGGCGCTGGCGGCGGAGTTGGAAATCAAAGTCGGCCAGCTGCTCGGAACATTGCGCGCCGCCGTGACCGCCCAAAAGGTTTCGCCGCCGATATTCGAATCCATAGAAGCGGTCGGGCGCGACCGCGCGCTGAAATCCATCCGCGCCGCCATATCCGCCCTAGAGGGCGCGAACGGCGTCCCCTCTCCCTTGATGGGCTTTCAGAGGTGTATTTGACGGATTTAGGCGCGGATTGCCCGTTCCGCGCGCCGCCCCCGTCATTCCCTCGCAAGAACGTCGCCCTCGCGGAAGCGGGGGCGGGAATCCAGAGTCGACCAACAACGTCATCCTCGCGAAGGCGGGGACAAGATAGCTACCCGAAATCAAAACCTGAACTGAAGCCAGCGTATCCCCTTTCCCCTGATGGGCTTACAGGGGTATGTTCACGGAAACCAAGCCTGAATCGCGAGCTATGAATCCCCTCTCCCTTGATGGGAGAGGGCTAGGGTGAGGGTGTCTGCGCCGCTAGGCGCAGTCTCGCCAGCCACGAACATACCCCTGCAAGCCCTTTATGGGATAGAGCTGGGGTGAGGGCGCCCGCCCGCAAGGGCGGGTTCGCGCGGGCGATTCGTTCTTTCGCAATAGATATAAGGAAGTGAGGACAATGTCTGAAATCAAAGCCAAACTCGAAGACGACCTGAAGCAAGCGATGCGCGAGCGCGACGCCCTGCGGCGCGACGTCATCCGCTACATCCGCTCGGAAATCCGCAACCAAGAGATTCGCCTCCAGCGCGACCTCGAAGACGCGGACGCCGTTCAGGTGCTGTCGCGCCAAGCCCAGCAGCGCCGCGACAGCATCGAGGCGTTCGAAGGCGCCGGGCGCGAAGACCTGGCGCGGAAGGAGCGCGCGGAGCTGGAACTGATAACGGAGTACCTGCCGCGCCAGATGAGCGAGGACGAGCTCCGCGAGCTGGTCGAGCGAACCGTGGCGGAAGTCCAGCCGTCCGGCCCCCGCGACATGGGCAAGGTGATGAGCGCCATAATGCCCCAAGCGCGCGGGCGCGCCGAAGGCAAGCTCGTCAGCGCCCTAGTGTCCGAAAAACTCAGGAGCCTGTGAGCGCCATGCCGCCAACGCCGATGACAATCCAAGACCACATCCGAACCGCGTTCGATTTCCTGGCGGACTCCGACCGCGAATTCGCCGCCGGCGACGTCCTGCAGGCGTCCGAAAAGCTCTGGGGCGCGGCGTCCCACGCCGTCATAGCGGTCGCCGAAAGCAGAGGCTGGAATCACGGCAGCCACCGCGCGCTGAAAAACGCCGTGTTCCGGCTCGCCACCGAGCTGGACGACCCGCTCATCAAGACGCGGTTCGGCCTCGCCGAGAAGTTTCACATAAACTTCTACTACAACACGATGGAGGACTTCGAGATAGAGCAAGACCGCCCCGAAATCCACGAATTCGTCCGCCAGGTCACCGCCCTGGCGTCCGAAAACGGCGCGAACGGGCGGTAAAGAAAAGGGGAAATCGCATGACCACGGAGCCGATGACAATCCAAGACCACATCCGAACCGCGTTCGATTTCCTAGAGGACTCCGACCGCGAATTCGCCGCCGGCGACGTCCTGCAGGCGTCCGAAAAGCTCTGGGGCGCGGCGTCCCACGCCGTGATAGCCGTCGCTGAAAGCAGGGGCTGGAATCACGGCAGCCACCGAGCGCTGAAGAACGCGGTGAGACGTCTCGCCATTGAGCGGAACGACCCGCTCATCGAAACGCGGTTCCTCGCCGCCGAGAAGTTTCACATAAACTTCTACTACAACACGATGGAGGACTACCAGATAGAGCTAGACCGCCCTCACGTACACGAATTCGTCCGCCAAGTCGCCGCCCTGGCGTCCGAAAACGGCGCGAACGGGCGGTAAAGAAAGGGGAAAAGCGCATGACCACGGAGCCGATGACAATCCAAGACCACATCCGAACCGCGTTCGGCTTCCTAGAGGACTCCGACCGCGAATTCGCCGCCGGCGACGTCTTGCAGGCGTCCGAAAAACTGTGGGGCGCGGCGTCCCACGCCGTGATAGCCGTCGCCGAAAGCAGGGGCTGGAACCACGGCAGCCACCGCGCGCTGAAGAACGCGGTGAGACGTCTCGCCATCGAGCGGAACGACCCGCTCATCGAAACGCGATTCCTCGCCGCCGAGAAGTTTCACATAAACTTCTACTACAACACAATGGAGGACTACCAGATAGAGCTAGACCGCCCTCACGTACACGAATTCGTCCGCCAGGTCACCGCGCTGGCGTCCGGGAACGGCGCGAACGGGCGGTAAAGAAAGGGGGAAAAGCGCATGACCACGGAGCCGATGACAATCCAAGACCACATCCGAACCGCGTTCTGCTTCCTAGAGGACTCCGACCGCGAATTCGCCGCCGGCGACGTCTTGCAGGCGTCCGAAAAACTGTGGTGGGCGGCGTCCCACGCCGTGATAGCCGTCGCCGAAAGCAGGGGCTGGAACCACGGCAGCCACCGCGCGCTGAAGAACGCGGCGCTCCGACTCGCAACGGAGCTGAACGACCCGCTCATCGAAGCGCGGTTCGGCCTCGCCGAGGGGTTCCACATAAACTTCTACTACAACAACAAGGAGGACTACCAGATAGAGATAGACCGCCCTCTGGTGCATGAGTTCGTCCGCCGCGTCACCGCGCTGGCGTCCGAAAACGGCGCGAACGGGCGGTAGAAAGGGGAAAAGCGCTCATGCGATTCGGAATCATAGTCTTCCCCGGCACTTGGAGCGACGCGGACTGCTTCCACGCCGTCACCGACAATCTGGGCGCGTCCGCCCGATACCTTTGGCACAAGGACGCGGACTTGTCCGGCGTGGACTGCGTAATCCTGCCGGGGGGCTTCTCATACGGGGACTATCTGCGGGCGGGCGCGCTGGCGCGGTTTTCGCCCATCATGCGCTCGGTGGAGAAGTTCGCCCAAGACGGCGGCGCGGTCATCGGCATCTGCAACGGATTCCAGATACTCTGCGAAGCCGGCCTGCTCCCCGGCGCGCTCACGCGGAACGCCCATCTGCAGTTCCGTTGCCAGTGGACGAACCTGAGAGTCGAGAACGCCCGAACCGCCTTCACCAACCGATGCGAGCGCGGCGACGTCCTCTCCGTCCCCATCTCGCACGGCGAAGGCTGCTACTACGCGGACGACGCCACCCTGGACGCCCTCGACGCCAACGGGCAGGTCGTATTCCGCTACTGCGGCGCGGACGGCGAGGCGACCGCCGAATCCAACCCCAACGGCTCCCGACGCAACATCGCCGGCGTGACCAACCGCGCCGGCAACGTGCTGGGCATGATGCCGCATCCGGAGCGATGCTGCGACGCCCTGCTGGGCGGGACGGACGGCTTGGCGATATTCCAATCCATAGTCCAATCCCTGACGCAAGCGCCGGTTTCGGGAAGGATGAGCGAGAATTGAACGCCGACACGCGCCAAGCGCTGGACGACCTCGCCCTGACGGAGGGCGAGTACGAAGCCATAGTGGAAAGGCTGGGGCGCGAGCCGAACGCGCTGGAGCTGGGCTTGTTCGGCTCGCTCTGGAGCGAGCATTGCGGCTACCAGCACACCAAGCCGCTGCTGTCCATGTTCGCCGCCTCATCCGACCGCCTGCTGGTGGAGCCGGGCAGCGAGAACGCCGGCGCGGTGGACATCGGCGGCGGCTGGGCGGCGGTGATGAAGATAGAGTCGCACAACCACCCGTCCGCCGTGGAGCCTTACGAAGGCGCGGCGACGGGCGTCGGGGGAATCGTCCGCGACATTTTCGCTATGGGCGCGCGCCCGGTGGCGTTGCTGAACTCGCTCCGCTTCGGGCCGCCGGACGACCCCGCCAACCGCCGCCTGTTTCGGGGCGTGGTCGCCGGCATCTCCGGCTACGGAAATTGCATCGGCGTGCCGAACGTGGGCGGCGAAATCCAATTCTCGCCGTCCTACGCCGGCAACCCGCTGGTCAACGCCATGTGCGTGGGGATTCTGCGACATGGCGATTTGCGCCGCGCCACAGTCGGGGAGCCGGGCAACCTGCTGATGCTCGTCGGCGCGGACACCGGGCGCGACGGCATACACGGCGCGTCCGGCTTGGCGTCGCGCTCTTTCGAGGACGAGCGCGAGCTGCGCCCCACCGTCCAAGTGGGCAACCCCTTCATGGAAAAGACGCTCATCGAAGCCTGTCTCGAAGCCGCCCAGAGCGACGCCGTGGTCGGAATCCAAGACTTGGGCGCGGCGGGCTTGACCAGCGCCGCCGTGGAAGCCGCCCGCGCCGCCGGCGCCGGAGTCGAGATAGACGTCGCCCTAGTCCCCCGCCGCGAATCCGGCATGCAGCCCTACGAAGTCATGCTGAGCGAGTCGCAGGAGCGGATGCTGATAATCGTCAAGGCGGGGCGGGAAGCCGAAGTCCGCGCCGCGTTCGAGCGCTGGGATCTGCGCGCGGACGTCATCGGGAAATCCACGTCGGACAGCGTGGCGCGGATTCTGCAAGACGGCGAGATTGTGGGCGAAGCCCCCGTCGGCTTGCTCACGGACCCGCCGCTGTACCGCCCGCCGTCCGCCGAATCCCCCGAAATCGCCGCCCTGCGCGATGCGGACTTGTCCGCGATTCCGCTTCCGCAGGCGTCCCCGGCGGACGTTCTTTTGGACTTGCTCGCGTCGCCCAACATCGCCAGCCGCGAATGGGTCTATCGCCAGTACGACCATCAGGTTCAGACCAACACGGTAATCCCCCCCGGCGGGGACGCCGCCCTGTTGCGGATTCGCGGCGCGGAGAAGGGAATCGCGCTGTCGACGGACGGCAACGGGCGGATATGCTTTCTCGACCCCTACGCGGGCGGGATGATAGCCGTTGCGGAAGCCTGCCGAAACGTCTCCTGCGTAGGCGCGCTTCCGATAGCGCTCACAGACTGCCTGAACTTCGGCAACCCGGAGCGACCGGAAGTTTACTGGCAACTGGAGCGCGCCGTGGCGGGGATGGCGGAAGCCGCGCGCCGTTTCGCCGCCCCCGTGATAAGCGGCAACGCCAGCCTGTACAACGAGACACGCGGCGAGAGCATCCATCCCACGCCCATAGTGGGCGCGCTGGGCTTGTCGGACGACGTCCGAATCCGCGCGACGCCCGCCTTCCGCGACGCCGGCGACCTGATAATCCTGCTGGGGCGCGAGGCGCTGGACGCCGACCCCGCCGACCTGGCGGCGTCCGAGTATCTAGAGCGCGTTCACGGAACGGTAGCCGGCGCGCCGCGCATAGACATCGGCCTGGAAATCGCCGTCCAGCGCGTCTGCCGCGCGCTGATAGCCGGCGGAATCGCCAAAAGCGCCCACGACTGCGCGGAAGGCGGAATCGCCGTCGCGCTCGCCGAGAGTTGCCTATCCGGCGGAATCGGCGCGGACGTGAACGCGCCGAACGCCGCCAGATGGGACGCCATGCTGTTCGGAGAGGGGCAATCGCGCATAATCGCAACAATCGCGCCGGACGACCTGCCCAAAGCCATCGCCGCCTGCGAGCGCGAAAGCGTCCCAATCGCCCGAATCGGAACCGTCGGCGGGGACGCCCTGGCAATCGGCGACATGCTGAGCGTCCCGGTGTCGGATTTGGAAACGGCGTACCGCGAAGGCTTGCCGCAAGCGGCGGCGGGGGTTTAGGGGGCGAACGCGCTTATCCGCGATGGGGCGTTCGCCCCGTCATTCCCGCGAAGGCGGGAATCCAGAGTCGACCAACAACGTCATCCTCGCGAAAGCGGGGACAAGCCAGCCGCTCGGAACCAAGCCCGAATCGCGAACGATAAATCCCTTCTCTCTTGATGGGCTTGCAGGGATATGTTCGGCGGATTTAGGCGCGGATTGGACTATTTCCGCCACTTCCCCGTCGTCCCGCCCCGTCATTCCCGCGAAGGCGGGAATCCAGAGTTTGACAACCGAGATAGCCATTAGCAACCAATCCCAGCCAACGTGTCCCGTCTCCATTGATGGTCTAACAACAGGGGCATGTTCGGCGGATTTAGGCGCGGATTGGACGCTTTTCGCCGCTTACGTGCCCCGCCCCCGTCATTCCCGCGAAGGCGGGAATCCAGAGTCGACCAACAACGTCATCCTCGCGAAAGCGGGGACAAGATAGCCACTAGCAACCAATCCCAAATCCCAGCCAACGTGTCCCTTCTCCCTTGATGGGAGAAGGCTGGGTTGAGGGTGTCTGCGCCGCTAGGCGCAGTTTCGCCAGACCTCGACATGCCGGCGCGCCCTAGTGAGTGTCGAAGTCGTTGAACTCCGTCCCCAACTCCACATGGGCGCACACCTCAAAGATGGTCTGCTCAATGGGGTCGTGAATCTCTACGAATCGGACGGACATTCTTCGGACGCGCGCTTTGGCGGCGTCAAAGAGCGCGGCGAATTCAGGGTCCTTTTCCAACTCGCGCCTCATCATGCCGCGCGCCCTGTCCAAGCCAAACTCTTTCTTGGCGATGTTGAAGGCGAAAGACGACGTGTAGTGGTCGCCGCTTAGTCTGCGATGCTCTAGGACTCTGCTCCTAACGGTCTGCGACCTGCCCACGTAGAGCGGCTTGCCGTTTTCGTAGAAACAGTAGATGCCCGGCGCGTTGCGCAACCCTAAAGGGAGGTTCCCACTGATGTCGGGCGAGAACTCTCGGCTTTTCAAGGTTTGCAAGTATTCAGGCATCTTGCATACCACTTCATCGAATGAGCGGTTTGCCATTTCATCAACTCCCATTTTCCGCGCGCGGACGGCCCCGCGCCAGCTACCTGTATCAATTTTATCAGATGTCGGCGAGTGGTCGTCGCGCCCTTCTGGATTCCCGCCTTCGCGGGAATGACGGGGTAGAAACAGGGGAATGGCGGCGCGGAAACGGCAAGGACGCTAGGCGCAGTCTCTACCTATCCCCGCCGCTCAGCCGGTCGGTCGAAACGAACGCCAGCGTGAAGCCCGCGATGAACAGCCATATCACGAACAGCAACCCGACTATCTGGTCGTAGAAGGCTATCCCGTCGCCGGTCAGCAGGCGGATGAACATTATCTGCATCAGCGCGCCGATTGCGACCGAGGCGGGGGCTATGAACCGCAGGGGCCGCCCCGCTTTCCACTGGTGGAACCCGGACGCCATCAGCCCCCAGCCGGAGACGATGAAGGCGAGCGTGGCGGATATTTCCCTGATTTGGGACGCCATGCCGCCTTGAGCCATGTCCGGGGCGATGGACGCCAAGAATACGGCGGACGCGCCGGACAGAATGTATATCGCGCCCGCGACTCCGAAGATGAGCGGGACTATGGGGAGCGCGGTCAGCGCTCGGAAGGCGGCGGCGGAGGCGATGAGCCAAGCCGCGCCCATCATGGCGATTCCCGACAGCAGGGTGAGCGCGCCGTAGATGGCGTAGGGCGCGCGGTTGTCGGCGATGGCTTGCATGGTTTCGCGCATGGTTTCGTGGCCGTCCGCGCCCGCCGCGACGCGGGCGAACAAGCCGACGATGATCGCCGCGGCGGTTATGACGGTCAGTATCCCGGACCCGCGCGCGGCGGTTTGGCTGTTCAAGATATGGAGTCTCCTAGGCGTCGGAAGGCGGTTGGGTTAGCGCGGACGATTGTCTGAAAATGTCCGCGCTTATTCTAAGGGATAGGCGCGGACGAAATTCAAGGCGGGGCGCCGCCGAACGCCCGCTAAATCCCCCGCTCCGAATGTCCCAGCGGCAGGTAGGGATGCTTGTTCGCCAGGACTTCGTCGAACTCCACGCCCAGCCCCGGCCCTTGCGGCAGGTCGACGTATCCGTTCCGCTGGCGGGGGAAGCCGGGGAATATGTCGAAGTAGTGCGGCTCGTAAAACTCGGCGTGGTATTCCTGGATTAGGAAGTTGGGCGTGGCGGCGTCCAGATGCATGCTGGCGACCGTGCCGACGGCGGAGTTGGTGTTGTGCGGCGCCATGAGGACATGCCTCGGCTCCGCTATGGCGGCGATTTTCCGCAACTCGGTGATGCCGCCCGCGTTGCACATGTCCGGCTGGAGTATGTCCACCGCGTCCGCCGCCACCAGCTCGTAGAAGGGGAACTTGAGATACAGGCGCTCGCCGGTGGCGATGGGTATGTTCACCTTCTGGCGAACCTGCGCCATTTCGGAGACGTTTTCCTGCGAAGTCGGCTCCTCGAACCAGAACGGGCGGTACTGTTCGAGACGCCTGCCCAAGTGGACGGCGGCGGCGACGCTGAATTTGGCGTGGACTTCCACCAGAATCTCGACGTCGGGCCCCACCGCTTCGCGCACGGCGGCGACGCGCTCTTCGGCGAGCCGCGCCTCCGACGGCGAAATCGTGTAGTAGTTATGCTGCCCGAACGGGTCGAACTTCATGGCGTCGTAGCCCATCTCGACCACGCGCAGGGCTTCCTCCGCGTTCTGGGCGGGCGTTCCCGGATTCGTGTACCAGCCGTTGGCGTACACGCGGATTTTGTCGCGGATGGGCCCGCCCAAGAGCGCGTGAACGGGGACGCCGAGCGCCTTCCCCGCGAGGTCCCACAGCGCGATGTCCACCCCCGAAAGGGCGGTCGAGAACAGCCGCCCGCCGCGTCCGAGGTTGTCCTGGTGCATCCGCATCCAATGCAGCTCGCGCGCCATCGGGTCTTTGCCGACTAGGTAGCGCTCCGTCCACTCCTCCAGCAGCCGCGCCACGAGCGGGTCGTAAGAGAGCATGGACGCCTCGCCGATGCCCTCCAATCCCTCATCGGTCTGCAACCGCAGGATGAGCCAGTTGCGCTTGGCGTTGCGGTGCTGGGACGAGAAAATGTTGGTCTTGATGCCGGTGATTTTCATGGAGGGTTTTCCTTCCTTATATAAAGGGTTGCGGTCGGTTTGCCGGCGGCGGGTTTACGGGTTGAATCGCCGGGCGACGGCGGCGGCGTGGTCGCGGACGCCGGGCGCTCGGCGTCCGCCCCACGCGGCGAGCAGGGCGCGGTACGGGCATGGGACGAAGCGAACTTCGTCGTCCGCCGTTCGGCTGGCGAAGTCGGCGATTTCGCTCCGATGCGCGGCGCGGGCGCTTTCGAGCGCCGGCTTGCCGGAGTTGGGCAGAATGTCCGGCTCCGCGTATAGATACGCGAGAACCGGCGTCAGCCCCAAGTGGCTTGGGCGGTTGACCTGCGCGCGCAGGGCGAGCGCGTGTTTCACGAGCTGGTCGGCTTTCAGATGGGCGTACATGTCCGGGTCGGCGGCCAGCGCGTCGCGGACGGATTGGAAACCGTCCATGCTCTCGCCCCACTTGGGACGCCAAAAGGCGTCGGAGAACTTGGCTTTGGGCGTATCTCGGAACGGCTCGAAACGCTTGGATTCGACGCCGACGAGCGCGGAAGGCGCGGTTATGAGGACGTCCAAGACGGGATGCCGTCCGCCGCGCCACGGGAAGTTGACCTGCTTTTCGAGCGCGACGGAGACGGCGGGCGAAGCCGTCTCCGCGGCGCGTCCGGGAATCGGCGGCATGTCGGCGGGGCGCTCCATGAAGAATCCGAAAGCGTTGGCGGACAGCGCGGCGGACGATTCGGCGCTGTCGAACTTGCCGCTGGCTATTTCGTTTCCGGCGCCCGCGTTCAGCATCTCTTCAACCAAACGGGCGGGAACGCCGGGGAGGAAGCGGTTTTTGGTCATGGGGTTGGGTTGTTCTCCGTTCATAGATTCATCCCGCGATTCCGTCAAGCGCTTGGGCGGGCGTGATGGCGGGTATCGGCGATTGGCGGTAGTCGGCGATGTTCCGCGTGATTATAAGCCGAGCGCCGCAGGCGCGGGCGGCGGCGACTTGCATGGCGTCCTCGAAATCCGGCATGGGAAGCCGCGCGGCGTAGCGGACGGATTCGGTATCAGTCGCCGACACTGACACGAAGCGCGTCAGGTCAAGTATGAATCCGAGCGCGGAATCTCCGCCGAGCTCTCGATTGACCATGTAGTGGAAGTTGGAAACCGTATGCCACGCGACGCAGGCGCTCTCGCCGCCGCTCTCAACCCATTCAAGAATATCCGACGAGGCGTCGGAATGGGGGCGCCTGTCTAGGGCGACGTCTATCAGGACGTCCGTATCCAGAAGCATCATGTCAGATACTTTCGGGCTAGGGCGAGGTATCTGGAGTCGTCGTCGCGCTCGGCGGGGCTGAACTTGCCGCGCCAGCACTCGACGAATGTTTGCTCGCCCTCTTTCAGCGCGGTTTTGGGGGCGCGATTCGCGGCGGGCAGGCGTCCGGGCGCGCCCAACGTCGCCGGGTTCCCTTGATAGCCGAAGCCGCCTACGTTATTTCGCATCACGGCTAGAAAGCGCTCTGGGGCGTCGCCGAAGTAGATGAGGGCGTGTCCGCCGAGCGTCTCGGATTGCGTCTTTTCGCCGTTGGCGTCCGCGCGCCAGAAATGGGCGCGGTTGGGCGGGAAGATGATGGCGTCCGCGCTCGCGCCGAGCGTTTGGAACCAGTCGGATCCTGTGGAGGCGTCCACCAGCGCTATCCCCTGCCCGAAGACGCCCGCTTCGTAGTCCGCCGCCATGCGCCAGACGAATTTGTCGATAACCCCCTCCCTGCGCGGCGGGCTTAGCCAGACGGTTTCGGCGCGCCAGTCGCGCGTTTCGCCGGCGTCCGCTTTGGCGTAGTAGCGCTCGGCGCGGACCACTCGGTTGGCGGCGGCGCAGGACGCCGGATCCAGCTCGATGCCGCCCATCGCGGCGCGCGCGGCGGCGACGTACTCCGGCGGCGAATACAGCTCGTCCAGGTCGGCGGGCGCGGGCGCTCGGTCGGTCGCCATGGCGGAATCCTCTCTCTATATCGTGCCGCGATCATGCCGCGCGCGGCGGGCTAGGCGCGGTGGTGGGGAAGCCGGGATTCGAACCCGGACGCCCTAAGGCACATGATCCTAAGTCATGCTCGTCTGCCAATTCCGACACTTCCCCGCCGTGTCTTTTATTATAGTGGGCGCGGCGGGTTGGGGCTAGGGGGCGCGAAGCCGGATAGTAGCGAGCGATGAGAGCCGGCGGCGGCGTCCCCCGCGGATTCCCGCTTTCGCGCTCGGTCTCGGTTGGGGGTGGGCTTTCCCGCATCCCTCGCGGGGCGGAAACAGCCCCGAAACCGAAAATCGCCCCCGAATTCGGCGAATTCGCCCAAATCAGTCCCAAATTCGCCCCGAATTCCCTGATTTAGGGCTTGCGCTCGATACTTCGCGCATGATATTGTATATCCAAGTTACAAATATCAACCGGCGAAACCGCCGCGAGGAGACGAAACCAATGACCACGATGTTCAATCTAGCCGCCGCCGATCCCCGCGTTGGAAGGCTCGCCGTCATAGCCGCCGCCATCGTCATCGGCATAATCGCCCTCGGCGCGCCCGCCGCCGCCGAAGCCGCCGGAAGCGGAGCGCAGACCGCCGGAGCGTCCGAAAACGAACTCTTCACCTTCCTGCTCCTGCTGTTCGGCATCATATTCGCGGCGTCCGCCGCCGCCGGCGCAGTCGCCGGCGCGGTCATGTAAGCCGAACGCCGAACCGACAGCCAAACGCTCGAAAACCCGAAATCAAAACATCAAACGGCGCGAAACCGCCGGAAAGGGAGATGAAACAATGACCGCTCTACTCAATCTAGCCGCATGCGTCCGCGTTGGAAGGCTCGCCGTCATAGCCGCCGCGCTCGTAATCGGAATCGTCGCCTTCGGCGTCCCCGCCGTAACGGAGGCGGCGGGCGCGGGGCAGGCAGCCGCCGGAGCGTCCGAAAACACCCCCGTCTGCTCCATCATCTTCATGGGGTTCTTCGGCTGGCTGATAGACCTGATGACCGGAGGCGCCCTTGAGAGGACGCTCTGCTAGCCGCGCGGCGAATGAACCCGCCCAACCGAATCGAGACCGCCCCCCGCGACATGCGGCGGGCGGTCTTTTCGCGTCTTCGCCGGAATCAGGATTTATAGGATTGGCGGGATTTTCAGGATTTCGTTTCGCGCGGCGACGGCTTCCCCTCGAAAACGCGCGCTGGGGAAAGAAAATCCTGATTCCGGCAAAGCCCCTGCCGATTTTCGGCGAATTTGAGAATCCCCCCGAATCTCCCTGAAACAGGGGTTGCGCTTGTCCGTTGATATATGATATTCTATATGCAAATCAAAATATCAAACGGCGAAACCGCCGCAAGGAGACGAAACCAGTGACCGCTCTGCTCAATCTAGCCGCCCGCGCCCGCGCCGCGAAACTCGCCGTCGTAGCCGCCGCCCTAGTCATCGGAATCGCCGCCTTTGCCGTCCCCGCCGTCACTGAGGCGGCGGAGCCCGCGCAGGGCTGGCTGTCGGAGCCGCGACCGCATCGCCCCTGGTACGGCGACATCAGGGACCCCATAATCTTCGGACCCCTCGGCTGGGCATTCATGGCGTTGGATTCGATGGACGCGGGGCAGGCGCAGGCGAGCGAGGACTTCCTCGACGACGACTGCCGCCAGTCCTTCCCCCTCATCTACGGCGTTTGGCCCTGGCAGGACCCTTGGCTGTTCCAGCGCGTCTGCGGCCATTAGCCGAGCGGCGAGCGAACCCGCCCCAATCAAACCCAGACCGCCCTTCCCGCGACATGCGGAAGGGCGGTCTTTTCGCGCCCGGACGCGCCCGCACGATTGCCTTTCCCGCCCCCACTGTAACAGCGCCGCCCCGATGCGCTAAAATAAAGCCAAACGCATTGTTCGGTTCATTCGGACGCGCAAATCAAAGCGGAGCGAGCGCAAAAATGGCTAAGCAGTTTCAATTCGACGCGGACGCCCGGCAGCAACTTATGTCGGGCATAGACACGCTGGCGGCGGCGGTCGGGGTCACGCTCGGCCCCGGCGGCAGAAACGTGGTGCTGGACAAAGAGTTCGGACCCCCCCACGTGTGCAGCGACGGCGTGACCATCGCCAAAGAGGTCGAGCTCAAAGAGCCCTTCCCCAACATGGGCGCGCAGCTGCTCAAAGAGGCGTCCAGCAAGACCAACGACGACGTGGGCGACGGAACCACCACGTCCACCGTCGTCGCGCAGGCGATGATTCGGGACGGCTTCAGGATACTCGCGGCGGGCGCCAATCCGATGTCCGTCAAGCGCGGCATCGAGAAGGCGGTTTCGGGGATGCGCGAAGAAATCCGCGGCATGTCCCAGCCCGTCGGCGACAAAGACCGCATCCGCCAAGTCGCCGTCCTCTCGGCGCACGACCCGGAGATGGGCGAGCTCATCGCCGACGTCCTCGACAAGGTCGGGGCGAACGGCGTCGTGACGGTGGAAGAGTCCAAGGGGCTCGACTACGAAGTGGACTACGTCGAGGGGATGCAGGTCGACAGAGGCTACCTGTCGCCCTATTTCGCCACGAATCAGGACAGGATGATAGCGGAAGTGGAGAACCCCTACATTCTGGTGACGTCCGCCAAAGTGTCGGCGGTGGGCGACCTTCTGCCCGTCTTGGAGCAGGTTTCGCAGGTGTCCAAAGACTTCGTGCTGATAGCGGAGGATGTGGACGGCGAGGCGCTCGCCACGCTGGTGGTGAACAAGTTGCGCGGGGTTCTGAACTGCGTCGCCATGAAAGCGCCCGCGTTCGGCGACCGCCGCAAGGCGATTCTGGAGGACATGTCCATCCTGTTCGGCTGCCAGGTCATCAGCGAGGAAACGGGGCGCGACCTGCAGTCCGTCACGGTAGCCGACCTGGGGCGCTGCCGGCGGGTCATCGCCGACAAGGACAACACCACCTTCGTGGACGGCGGCGGCGCGGAAGACGCCATCCAGTCCCGCGTGTCGCAGATACTCGCGCAGGCGGAGGACACCACGTCGGACTACGACCGCGAGAAGTTGCAGGAGCGCGCGGCGAAGCTGTCGGGCGGCGTCTCGGTTCTGCGCGTGGGCGCGGCGACCGAAATCGAGCTGCGCGAGAAGAAGCAGCGCCTCGAGGACGCGCTCTCGGCGTCCCGCGCGGCGATGGAAGAGGGCATAGTCCCCGGCGGCGGCACGGCGATGCTCCGCGCGGCGCAGCGGGCGGTGTCCAAGATAGAATCGCAAGGCGACGAAGCCGCCGGCGTCAACCTGGCGCTCCGAGCGGCGGAAGAGCCGGTGAAAGTCATATCCTCCAACGCGGGCTTGTCGGGCGAGGTCGTCCTGCACCGAGTCCGAGCGGGCGGCGGCGAGTTCGGCTTCGACGCCGAGACGGAAAGCTACGGCGACATGTTCGACCTGGGCATAGTCGACCCGGCGAAAGTGACGCGCGCGGCGCTGGAAAACGCCGCCAGCGTCGCCGGCATGGTGCTGACCACCGAATCGCTAATCACCGAGCTGAACCCGATGAAACTGCCCGCGCCGTATGACGATTAGGGGGTAGCGGCCAGTTGGCAGTGGCTAGTTGCCAGTGGCTAGTGGTCAGTGATTAGTGGCTAGTGGTCAGTGGCTTGCGGGAGGCGTGTCCGCCGAAAACAGGCGCGAATCTCAACCAACAAATCCCCTCTCCCTTGATGGGAGAGGGTTAGGGTGAGGGTGCCTGCGCCGCTAGGCGCAGTTGCCCCCGCAAGTCCAATTAAGCGCGGACGACATGGGAACGTTCAACGTCGAAATCCAAATAGGCGACCCGGACGGCAGACAGTTCATACGAATCAACGCGCTCGCCAATTCGCGGACGCCTTACGCCGTCCTGCCGTCCGCCCTGCTCGAAAGTCTAGGCGTCAAACCGCATCGGATGGCGGCTTTCGAGACGGCGGACGGCTCGCGCATCGAACTCGGATTCGCCCAGACTTGGGTCAGGGTGAACGGCGCGGAAGGCATCGCCCCCGTGGTTTTCGGCGATGATGACGCCGTTCCTGCGCTGGGGCATGTGACGCTGGCGGCGATCAGACTGGAGATAGACGAAGCGAACGGCAGGATTGTTCCAATCAAGGCGAGGTTGTAAGGTTGGGCGGTTGGTGAATTTACGACGAGAAAAATTTGCCAAAGTCTCCCTCCAGCGATGTCAAACCGAAAACAAGCGCGAATATCGGTCGACAAATCACCTCTCCCTTGATGGGAGAGGGCTAGGGTGAGGGTGACTGCGCCGCTATGCGCAGGTTTGCGCGCGGACGGGTTGACCTATTGCGAATTTCCCAACCTTCCTAAATTGTTTGCGGACGATAAAGGAAGTGGGGTATCCTATAAAGTACGTTGGGCGACAAGCCTCTTTTAGATTAACTAAACGAACGGAGACTGGAATGGCGAGAATCTTGAACTTCGCGGTGATAGATGTTGAAACTGCGAACCCCACTAGAGATCTGAAGTGGAGCATCTGTCAGGTCGGAGTCGCCGTCGTAAAATCAGGGGAAATTGTGGACAACTGGTCTCAGTTGATAGACCCGCAAATCGACGCCAGTGAGTGGTGGTGGAAAAATAGCGAGACACATGGCATCCACCCCGCTGATGTGCGCGGCGAGCCGTCCTTTAGGGACGTATACCCCGAAATCAAGGGAAGCGTCGCGGGCGGGAGAATAGTGAGCCATACGCTGTCTGACGAAGACGTCATTCGCCGAGCCTGTAGGCGTCACAGATTGCCGATGCTCAGAAATGAGTGGCGGGACAGTTGCTGGGCGCTAGCGAAGAAGGTCTGGCCCCGCAGGTCAAGCCATAGTTTGCCGAAAATAGCGCCGAGATTGGGAATCCGCTACGACTCCCACGACGCTGGCGAAGACGCTAGAGCGGCGGCTGAACTCGTCCTGCTAGCCGCTAAGAAAATCGGAATCAAAGGGGTGAACGACTGGCTGAGAGGCGTCCCGTTGCCAAAATCGAGATAGTCGACCGGACTGCAAGCGGGTTGATGCGCTCGCGGGTTCTTGGACGCCTTACGCTGTCCTGCCGTCCGCCCTACTCGCCGATTTGTGCGTCAAACCGCATCGGACGGTGACTTTCAAGTTGGTGGACGGTTCACGCATCAAGTGAGGGTTCGCCCAGACTTGGGTAAACCTTAGCGGAATGGACGGCTTTATCTGCGACGAGGGTAAAATCCGAGTTCAGCATCAAGACGCAAAGTTTGCATGGCGAAGGAGGGATGCAATGATTGTCACTTGGAGGGTAGAAAAAGGGAAGTCTGGGCCGCTCACCGAAAACTCGGACGAGTTCTTGACCTTGCACAGGAGGATAGCTCAATACAAGAGGGGCAAGAGAAACTTCAGGAGAAACTTCAAGATAGGCATCACCAACGACCCCGAAAGAAGAGCCAGCGAGTATGACTCTCGTGACTCTGGTAGGTATCACCAAATGGTGGTTCTCTATCAGACGGGGGGCCGCCAGAGAGTTCGGGACATGGAAGCCATGTTGGTCAGAAAGCACATGCAAGGCTCCGATAACGAACAGGGCGGCGGCGGCGGCCTCATAGGAAGGCGTGGACCATACTACCTGTACATCGTTCGCTCTCGCCTCATAAGACGATTCCGGTGGTGGGGATGAAATCCCATCGGATGGCCGCTTTCGAGTTGCCGGACGGCTCGCGCATCGAGCGCAGATTCGCCCAGACTTGGGTTAGGGTGAACGGCGCGGAGGGCATCGCCCCCGTGGTTTTCGGCGATGACGGCGCCGTTCCCACGCTGGGGCATGTGACGCTGGCGTCGGTCTTCCGGGAGATAGACGAAGCGAACGGCAGGATTGTTCCAATCAGAGCGCGGTTGTAAGGAGGGCAATATGGGAACGTTCAGAGTCGATTTGGGAATAGGCGACCCGGACGGCAAGCGGTTCGAACCGGTCAATGCGCTTGTGGATTCGGGGTCGACTTACACTTTCCTCCCGTCCACGTTGCTGTACGGGTTGGGAGTGAAGCCGGACCGGACAATGGCTTTCAGGTTGGCGGACGGTTCCCGGATTGTCCGCCACATCGGATACACCTGGGCGAAGTTGAATGGCATGAACGGCACCACCCCGGTGATTTTCAGCGACGACAGCGCCACTCCGTTGCTGGGGGCGGTGACGCTCGAAAACTTCGGTCTGGGAATAGACCTGGTGAACAAGTTGCTCGTCCCGGTGGAAGGGCTGGCTTAGCGGAATTCAGAGAGGCGGCAAAAAATGAAACGGTCTTTCAACGCAAGCGTCACGCGAGAGGGCGATTGGTACGTGGCGCAAGCGCTAGAGGTGGACGTGGCGAGTCAGGGGCTTTCGGAAGACGAGGCGCTCGACAACCTGCGCGAGGCGCTGGAGTTGTACTTTCAGCCGCCGGTCGCGAAAGCGTTGCCGAAAATCAGGCGGGTCGAGGTGGAGATTGCCGCCACTTAGACCCATGCCGTATCGCCGCGTCGTCCGCAAACTTCGGGCGGCGGGGTTCGTTGAAGAAAGTCAAAACGGCAGCCACGTGAAGTTCGTGAAACGGAGCGATGGAAGTCGCCCCTTCGTCACAATCGTGCCGCGTCACAGAGAGGTGGCTGTGGGGACGCTGAGAACGATAATCCGACAAGCCGGCTTGACGCGGGATGAGTTCGATAGGTTGTGATGAGGCTCGAGTTGGGGGTAAAATCCGAGTTCGGCGTCAAGACGCAAAATTCGCTTCGCTGGGAGGGATGCGATGATTGTTACTTGGAAAGTAAAGAAAGTGAAATCAGGACCGCTTAGCGACAAAATAGTCGCTAACGCGAGCAGGAGGATAACCCGACTCACGAGCAACAGAAAATTCAAGATTGGCATCACCTCCGACCCCAGAAGAAGAGCTGACGAGTATTGCTATGATACTGGGGACAGGTATCAGGAGATGGTGGTTCTCTGTCAGACGGAGACGTCTAATCCGATTCGGAAACTAGAAGCCATCTTGGTCAGCAAGCATCAAGATTCCGACAACAAGCAGGGCGGAGGCGGCGGTCAGTTGGCAAAGCCGCCATACTACCTGTATGTCGTTCGGTCTCGTCTCCTCACGCCTATGGAAATGTGGATAACGAACATCATGGACGAGATAAAAAGGATTATAGGTCGCTGGTAATGCCGTTCCATTGTCGGACATGTAACGCCGTGGACTTCCGGTTTGGGAATAGACACGGCGATGGAAGGTTCACTCTGACAAGTGAGCCGATTTAGCAAATCAACAACCCCATAAATCCGCTAACCCCGCCCCCTGCGTATATCTTCTTGACGAAGAAAGGCGTTTCATGGCAGACGACATAACCAAAGAAAAATCAAACGGCGCGGAATCCGCCGCCGCCACTATCAGCGTCAAGGGCGTCACCAAGCGGTTCGGGGCCGCGGGTGGCGGTCGACAACTTGTCGTTCGACGTCCTGCGCGGCGAGATTGTGGGGTTTCTGGGGCCCAACGGCTCCGGCAAAACCACCACCATGCGGATGCTCACGTCCTACTACACCCCCGACATCGGCGCCATCGCCATCAACGGGCGCGACACGCAGGAGGACGACATCGAGACCCGCGCCTCCATCGGCTATCTGCCGGAGAACAACCCGCTGTATGAGGATATGCTTGTCTCGGAGTATCTGGCGTTCGTCGCCGAGTTGCGCGGGCTTGCGGGCGCGGAGCGCAAGCGCAATCTCGATCTGACAGTCGAGGAAACCGGGCTTCAGGAATACTACTACCGCCCGATTCACGAGCTGTCCAAAGGCTACCATCAGCGCGTCGGGCTGGCGCAGGCGATTCTGCATCGCCCTTCCGTCTTGGTTTTGGACGAGCCCACCGAAGGGCTAGACCCCAACCAGCGCATCACGATACGCGACTTGATACGGCGGCTCGGCGGCAATCGGACTGTGCTTCTCAGCACCCACGTCATGCAGGAAGTGGAAAACACTTGCGAGCGCGTTCTTGTGATAAGCCGCGGCAAGCTGGTCGCCAACAGCCCGGTTCAGGATTTGCTCAAGCAGGCGCTGGCGTCGCGGAGCGTCCACATCGAAGTGGAAGGCGACGGCGTGGAAGCGGCGCTCGCCACTTTGGACTCCGTCGCGGAGGCGGTCAGCGAGGGCGTTGACGGCGGTCGCAAGCGCTACCGCCTCAAGGTCGCCGGCGACGACGACCCGCGCGCCGACATCTTCCGACTGGCGAAGGCGCGCGGTTGGACGCTGTGGGAGCTGCGCGAGGAGCGTCCGCGCCTTGAAGACGTGTTCCACAATCTCACCGCCGACGCGTCGGCGGCGTCCGAAGACGACGGAGGCGATTCCTAAACGATGCGCTCGCCCCTTTTCGCGCTCATCAAAAAAGACCTCAAGGGCTACTTCGACCAGCCGGCGGCGTACATTCTCATCGTGCCGTTCGTGGCGGCGCTGTCGCTGGTGTTCTTCGGGCAGGCGATACTCGCCGGCGAAGCCTCGCTCCGCCCGCTGTTCACGGTCGAGTTCCAAATCCAGAACCCGTCCCTCCCCTGGTTGCTGGCGATTTTCGTCCCGGCGGCGACCATGCGCCTGCTGGCGGAAGAGAACCGCGACGGAACGCTGGAGCTGCTCCTCACGCATCCGATACGCGGCTGGACGGTGCTGTTCTCCAAGTTCCTGTCCGGGTTCGCCTTCGTGGCGTTCGCCATCATCGCCACGCTGGGGCTGCCCATAGCGGTCATGACGGCGGGCGATTTGGACGTCGGCGCGGCGGTCGGGCAGTATCTGAGCGCCCTGCTGCTGGCGGCGGCGTTCGTCTCCATCGGACTGTTCACCTCAAGCCTCACGCGCAACCAGATAGTGGCGTTCATTCTGGGGCTGCTCACGACGATGCTGCTGATGGTGATGGGTCTCGACATTGTGGCGGTGACATTGCCGCAGAATGTGGCGGCATTGTTGCAGGCGCTAAGCCCGGTGACGCACTTCTCCAGCATCGCGCGCGGCGTGGTTCATCTGCGCGACGTGCTGTACTTCGCGGCGCTGGTTTCGACCTTCCTGAGCGCCACATTCCTGATAATTCGCGGGCGCACGCTCAGCCGCAAATCGGCGCAGTACCGCAACCTGCAACTGGGGACGGTCGGGCTAATCGTCTTCAGCCTGCTCATCGGATGGTCGGGCAGCTCCATCGCGGGGCGGCTCGATTTGACCGAAGACCGGCTCTTCACCCTAAGCCCGGCGACGGCTAGCATACTGGAGCGCCTGGACGACGTCCTCACGGTCGAATTCTTCGAATCGCGCGAGCCGCCGGTGCAGATAGCGGCGACGGCGCGCGACGTCGGGGACTTTCTGGCGGATTTCGAAGCCGCGTCCGACGGCAGAGTGAACCTAGTTCGCCGCTACCCCGAAGACGACCCGGACGAAACCCGCAAGGCGCAAAACGCCGGCGTCGCGCCCAGGCAGTTCAATGTCCAAAGCCAGGGGCGCTTGGAAATCACCAGCGGCTACTCCGGCATGGCGATGACTTACGTCGACCAGCGCCTGACATTGCCGTTCATCGCCGGATTCGACGGCTTCGAGTATCGCCTGGCGTCGCTGGCGTATCGGATGCTCGAGAGCGAGAAGAAGACCGTGGCGTTCCTCACCGGACACGGCGAGTTGGGACCGTCCGCCGGCTACGCCGCCTTCGCCGGACTGCTTTCGGACACTTACGACGTGACGGAAATAGACGCATCCGAAACCGCCGCCATTGACTTGGGCGGGGTGGACGTTCTGGTAATCGCGGGCCCCAACGCGGCGATTCCGGACGAGACGGCGGACGCCGTCCGCGAGTACATTCTGGCGGGCGGCAAGGCGATGATTCTCATTGAATCGGTCGTCATTGACCAGTCGCGGCTTGTGGCGGTTCCGAACAGAAACAGCTTCGCGCGCCTGCCCGCCGAGTTCGGCGTGATTGTGGAGGACGACCTGATTTTCGACCTGCAGTCCAACGAAACGCTGTCCTTCAACAGCCAGCAGGGAAGCGTGTTCATCCCCTACCCCTTCTGGGCGCGCGCGCGGGTTGTGGACGCCACTGTCGCCGGCGGCATACAGTCGGCGCTCATGCCGTGGGCGAGCTCCATCGGCGTGGCGGAATCGGCGCGCGGGCGCGTGGAAGTCCTGCCCATCATCGAAAGCACCGAGTTCGCCGCCATTGATTTCCAGTACGGAGACGTCAGCCCCAACGCGCCGATTTTCAACGAAATCCAACCCGGCAACATGGTTCAGAGCCTCATGGGAGTCGCCATTTCCGAAAGCGAGCGCGGCGAGGGGGAGCGCGGATACCGCCTGTTCGTCGCCGGCGACGCCGAGTGGCTTTCGGATTCCATAGTCGCGCGCGCGCAGGGGAACATATTTCTCGGCTTGAACATGGTCGATTGGCTGGCGCAAGAGGATATTCTGGCGGACGTCCGCAAGAAGGTCGTGACGTCCCGCGCGCTGCTGTTCACGTCGCCGACGCATGAGAACGTCGCGCGCTGGGCGAACGTCGCGGGCGTCCCCGCGTTGCTGATTGCGATTGGCTTGGCGCGCGCCCTGCGGCGGCGGCGGTTCGGATTCTTCCGCTACGGGCAATCGGTTCGGTCGTCGGGAATCAGCGGCTTGCGCGGACGGCGGCGGCGCGAACGGCGCGAACGCGGCGAGGAGAATGACTCCGAATGAAAAGCAGACAACTCGGATACGTCCTCATAGCCCTAATCGCCGTCGGCTTGGCGGGAATCGCCTTCCGCGTAATCGCCTCCGGCGGCGATGAAGTCGTGCTTGAGGGGCTTGTGCAAGTGGGCCCGCAGGCGAGCGACCGCATCCTAGTGGAAGGCGGCGAGTTCAGCACGGAGATAAGGCGTCTCGGCTCGGCGGAAGAGTTCACCTGGTTCGTGGACAATCAGCCGGTGTTCGAGCCGCGCATGGCGCAGTTCTGGCAGGCGACTTCCGACCTCTACGACGCCCAGCTGGTCTCGATAAACCCGAACAACCACCCCCGCATGGGCGTGGTCGACGGCGACGCGATAGAGGTTTCCTACTTCCAGGGCGGGCGCTCGCTTCAGGAAAAGTTCATAGTGGGGACTTGGAAGCAGAATGTCCGCCTGTGCTACTTCCGCCGCTCCGGGCAGGACGAAACTTACGGCATCCCCTGCCCCGCCGGCAACATATTCGACCCGGACCCGGACACTTGGAAGAACCCTGTCGCCGCGTCCATCCCGCCGAATGAGATAAGCGAGATTCAGTTCGCGTATCTGGACGAGCAGTTCGCCCTGCGCCAGAACGAGGACGGCGAATGGCGCGCCCTGACGCCGGACGGCGGCGATCTGGCGGTCAACCAGTTCGCGCTGGGGAGCGTATTCTCGGCGATTCAACTGGTGGTGGCGTCCGGCTTCGCCGACGAAGAAGAGGCGGACGCGCTGAATTTCGCCGTCCCGGACGCCATGGTCCGCGTCCGGACGCGCGAAGACTCCCAAACCCCCGGAACCCGCCTGCGCTTCCTGCGGCGGGACGCCCAAAGCATGTATCTCTCGATTCCGTCCACGCAGACGGTTTACATAGTGGACAACCGAGCGGCGGCGGGCTTGCTGCTAAGGCTCGCGGAAGTGGCGGAGGAGCCGCCGGCGGGCGGGGGATAGAGCGGTTTCGCGCCCTGATTTCCATTCCCCCGCCATTCCCGCGAAGGAACGTCACCCTCGCGGAAGCGGGGGCGGGAATCCAGAGTCGCCCAACAACGTCATTCTCGCGAAAGCGGGGACAAGACAGCCGCTGACAACCAGTCTTGAAATGAAGAAGCCAACGAATCCCCTCTCCCTTGATGGGAGAGGGCTAGGGTGAGGGCGCCTGCGCCGCCAGGCGCAGTCCCGCGCGGATTGCCCGCCAATCCAAACATGCCCCAAAGCGCCGAATCCCGGCGCCCCCGCTCACCGCCGTTCGACTTCGCTCTCGAAGACGTCGTCTGAATCCTCTTCCTCGTCTTCGGACGACCGCCGCCGGCGGGCGTGTCCCAGCAGGGCGTGTCCGAACACGGCTACCCCTAGGCAGCCCATCGCAATCGGCGCGTTGATGTCATTCCCCACGGCGTTGGACAGGGCGATGATGACGCCGTAGCCTATGGGAACGTTGAACAGCGAGCTGAATGGCATCCGCTGGGCGACGAGGGCGATGGCGGCGGCGCAAGCCACGCCGATGAAGCCGATGGCGTATTCGGGGAAGGCGATGATGGTCGCGCCGCCGAGAACGACCAGCCCGTCCCCGCCCTTGAATCGGTTGAACACCGAGTTCCACTGCCCCACGACGGCGGCGGCGACGGGGACGACTATCCAGGCGCCGTCCATGCCGAACAAACGCTGGGCGGCGAACACCACGATGACGCCCTTCGCCATGTCGCAGATGAACACGACGATGGCGGGCAGCTTGCCGACGCTTTTGAGGACGTTGGTCGCCCCGGCGAGCCCGGTGCCGGACTCGAAAATGTTGACCCCCCGCCGCCGGCTGACGCGGTCGGCGACCGGCAACGCCCCGATGAGATAGGCGAGCGCGGCGGAGATGATGAGCGTGGATATGCTGGGAGCGTCCAGAGTCGGCATGGCGATGCGTCCGAGCGGCGTGTGTCGCGGGCTTTGGGTCGTTCAAGAGTATTGTAGCGCCTGAGCGGAAAGTTGCAACAGGGCGAATGAACGGGGAAACGCGGAGTCCGCAAGAATTCGCCGCCCCCCCTACGCCCCGCCGTTCCGCCGGTATATCTGCACCCGGTGGCGGTTGCTTTCGGTGACGTACAGCCTGCCTTCGGCGTCCAGCTTCACCGACGTGGGCGCCCAGAAGTATTTTTCTATGTGGGACGATTCTTCGTGCGGGTCGTCCGCGAAGAAGCCGTCCAGTTTCGGCTCCATGTCCGCGCGGCTTCTGGCGGCGGCTTCCTCTAGGTTGATCGACAGGAACGCCTCCGCCCACTTGGAATCGGTCGCCTCGCCGCGCAGGGTTTGGACGTGGCCGCCGTCCGCGTCGAACACCACGACGCGCTCGTTGCCCCAGTCGGATGCGTACACGAAGCCGTCTTCGTCCACCGCGACGGCGGACGGTCGGCGCAACTGCCCCTCGCCACGCCCAGACGCGCCGTATTGCGCGACGAACTCGCCGTCCGCCGTGAGCCGCTGGACGCGGTCGTTGCCCCAGTCGGCGACGTAGAGGTCGCTGTCCGGCGCTATCGTCGCGCCCCAGGGGAGCGCGAACTCGCCGTCGCCGTCTCCGCGCGATCCGAATCCGCCGAGATAGTCGCCCGCCGCGCTGAAAATCTGCACGCGGTGGTTGCGCTGGTCGGCGACGTAGAGGCGGTCGTCGGAGTCGAAGGCGAGACCGGCTGGCCCGTCAAGCTCGCCCGGCGCGCTCCCCGTCTCGCCCCAATGGTGGACGACGTTTCCGTCCGAGTCGAGCGCCGTGACGTCGTTTTTGTCCTCGTCGCTGACGTAGATCAGCCCCGCGCGGCTTTGGGCGATGGCGACGGGCCAGATGAACTGCCCGGCGGCTTCGCCGAACGAGGCGAACGCGCCGTAGTATTCGCTGTCTATGTCGTAAACGGTGACGCGGACGCCGCGCGTATCGCCCTCCAGCGAGCGGCTGACGGTGTAAAGCCTGCCGTCCGCGCCGCAGAGCGTGTCGGAGGGGTAGTAGAATCCGCGCCCCTCCATGGTGGACAAGCCGATGGAGTGGCTGTAAACCAGCCTGCCGGTCGCGGTCTTTTCGATGGTTTGGGTGGTCATGTTTTCGCTCGCCTCCGTTCGGGTGTCGCTGGGTTCGGGTAGTCGCGGTGGTATGGGGTTGGGGCGCGGCTAGGGCGGGAAGGCGCTTAGGTCGATGGTTTCGCGGTCTGCGGACGCCGCCTGATTCCCGCCCCGTCATTCCCGCGAAAGCGGGAATCCAGAATGTCGCGGACGCCAGCGCTTCCTAGCCCGCCGCGATTCTCAGGATGATTCCGGCGATTATCGCCGCCGCCGCGACCGCGATTCCAATCCATATCGGGACGTATTCGCGGGGATCTCGGTATTTCTGTCGCGCCTCTATGCGGGCGAGCGCTTCCGAAATGACGGCCAACTTGGCGTCCTCCGCCCTGCCTTGCTCTTTCAGTTCGTCTAGCCCAGCGATAATGTCGTCTAGCCCAGCGATGACGTCCGGCTTCGAGACGTCTGCGCGCGACCGCGTATTCGCCTTTGCGTCGTCTATGCGCGCGATGACATCCGCTTTCGCGTCGTCAATGCGCGTGTTGACGCGGAATTCCAGCTCGCGCAAGTCCCCGCGCGTGGCGATTAGCCAGGCGGGGGGCGATTCGGATTCCGAGAATCTCGGCGCGGCGGGGCGCTCGGTTCGCTCGGTTCGCTCTTCAGTGGTCTCTTCCGTCATTCGGTTTCGCCTCTCATGTCTTTCGCTCGACGGCGCGGCGGCGGCGCGGACATTCTACTACGAAAGCCCGCGCCCCGTCTCGCTTGGCGTCCGGCGGCGTTCGCGCTAAGCCCGCTGGAATTCGTGCGTCGCGGCTATTATGCGGAGCAAGCCCGACACGCGGCGCTCCGATTCCGGCGTCACTTCCGCGCCCGCCGTCAGGTCGCCCTCTTGGGCGGCGAAGGCGATTAGGCGGTCGCGCGTCTCGGCGGACACCTCCATCATGCCCATCTCGTCCAGGCAGCGGTCGACTAGGCTGTCGGGGGCGATGGCGGCTCCGCCGTCGGTCGCCACGCGCTCGATGATGGCGCGGATTCCGGGGCGCTCGGCGTTGCCCATCTGCTCGGACGCGAAGTTGACGCGCTCCACCAGCGCGCCGGTGTCTATCCAATTCAGCCCTTCCGTCCAACCCTCCACCGACGGCGGGTTGATGAGGAACTGCCCCATCCAAGTCATCTGCTGCTGGCGGTCGATTATCTGCCGCCTGGGGCGGTCGAATTCGCCGGTGAGGCGCAGGACGCCGGCGACCAACTCCGCCGGGCTTTTGACGCGGGCGTAGCGGCAGTCTTCGGACTTGAAGAAGTCCGAAGTGAACAGAACGCGGAGCATCTGGGATATGTCGCCTTCGCTCTCGAAGTAGGCGGCGGCGAGCGTCTCGATGGCGTCCGGGTCGCGCGGCTCCGCGTAGGGCCACTGCGGCACGGGCGGCTCGTCCGCGACGAAGAAGTGGTACATGTGCCGCGCGATGAACCGCGCCGTCGCCTCTTGGCGGCAGATGATGTCCACGATGGCATCGCCGTCGAAATCGCCGCGCTCGCCCAGAAATTCCTTCTCGCCGCCGTCGTGGTCGCCCTCGTCGAAGCGGAATCGCCAGGCGAGTCTGCCGTAGGGCCAAATGGAATCGCGCATCGCCCGCAGCGCCATGTACTCGGTGTTGTCAATCGTCCACCCGGTGAAGGCGCGGGACGCCTCTTTGATGTCGTCCTCATCGTAGTTGCCCACGCCCATCGAGAAGAGCTCCAGCAGCTCCCGCCCGAAGTTCTCGTTGATGGCGCCCTTGCGGTTGTCGTGGTTGTCCAGCCAGACAATCATCGCCGGGTCTTTGGCGAGCTGCAGGAGCAGATCGCGGAAGTTCCCCATCCCGTAGCGGCGGAACATGCGGATCTGGTCGCTCAGCACCTTCCCCTGCGTGATTTTCGGGTAGCCCGTGGCGAAGATGCCGTGCCAGAACAGCGCCATCTTCTCGCGCAGCGGGTCGGCGGAGGTCGACAGCTTGTAGAGCCAGTTCGAGCCGGGGGCTATCTGCCCCATCATCCCCGACTGCTCGTGGTGGTAGCGGCGGATGAGGTCGTCGGGCATTTCGGAGCGGTCGGGGGCGTTCAGCAGTTCGTCCACCGCCGCCTCGTAGCCGTTCTCGGCGTATCGCTCCAGCCGCGCTCTGTCCGCGCCGAAGCCGGCGCGCCGCGTCAAGTGGGCTATCAGCTTCAGATCGGTCTTGTCGGTCGTCATCGCGTCGTTCGCCATCGGTCTGCCCTCCGCGCCTGTTCGTTTGGGGATGCGGTTTCAATATACCACAACATTGGCGGTTGCGAAAGCGCGCGTTTTAGGCGGGGATGGGGAGACAAATTCCTTCTCCATCCCCCCGTCATTCCCGCGAAGGCGGGAATCCAGAGTCGACCAACAACGTCATCCTCGCGAAAGCGGGGACAAGACCGCCGCTTGAAATCAGGCTTGAACTGAAGCCAACGCATCCCCTCTCCCTTGATGGGAGAGGGCTAGGGTGAGGGTGAGCCGCGCGCAAGCGCGGCTTTGCGCGCGGGGCGTTCCGGATTCGCGGATCCAGCCGCTTTCTGGATTCCCGCTTTCGCGGGAATGACGGAATGGAAAGGGGGGCTAACCCCCGACCGCCCGAATCCCCTAGAATAGCCTTGACCGATTTTCAACCAACCCGACGAAAGGCGTATCCCCAAAATGGCAAAACTGCGTTTCGGCGCTTTTCTCGCGCCGCATCACCCGATTGGCGAAAACCCGACGCTGCAGCTCCAGAACGACCTGGAGTTCGTCCGCCGGCTGGACTATCTCGGCTACGACGAGTTCTGGTGCGGCGAGCATCACTCCACCGGCTGGGAGGTGATAGCCTCGCCGGAGGTATTCCTCGCCGCCGCCGCCGAGCGGACGCAGCGAATCATGCTCGGCACGGGCGTCGTTTCGCTGCCCTATCACCACCCGTTCATGGTCGCCCAGCGCATGGCGCAACTCGACCACCAGTCGCGCGGGCGCGCCATTTTCGGCTCCGGCCCCGGCGCCCTGCCGTCCGACGCCCACATGCTGGGCATGGATCCGATGCTCCTGCGCGACCGGCAGGATGAGGCGATGGGGGTAATCCGCCGACTGTTCGAGTCGGACGAGCGCTTCAGCTACGAATCGGACTGGTTCCGTCTGCGCGACGCCCGCCTGCAGCTCAAGCCGCTTCAGGAGCGCATGGAATTCGCCGTCGCGTCCATCGTGACGCCCTCCGGCATGACGCTCGCCGGCAAGCACGAGGCGGGCGTTCTGTCCATCGGCTCGATGACGCGGGCGGGGATGCGCTCGCTGCCGCTCCAGTGGAGCTTCGCGGAAGAATCCGCCGCCAAACACGGCAAGACTGTTGACCGCAGGAATTGGCGCATCGTGATGAATTGGCACATAGCCGAAAGCCGCGAGGAAGCGCGAAAGCAGGCGCGGGATGGACTGATGCGCCACAACAACGAATACACCGTCGGCACGCTGGCGGCGGGCGAAGGGCCTATCTACAAGACGCCGGATGAAGCGGTGGACGACGTGGCGTTCTCGGACGAAAGCACGGCGGTGATAGGCACGCCGGACGACCTGACGGCGCGCATCCGCGAGATGATGGAGCTGACCGGCGGCTTCGGCTGCGTGGTCGGATTCGTCCACGACTGGGCGAACCGCGAAGACACCCTGAGAAGCTGGGACTTGGCGGCGCGGTACGTCGTCCCGCAAGTCAACGGGATGCTGGACGGCTATCTGGAGTCGTACAAGTTCGTCAACGAAAACCGCGAGACCTGGAAGCGCGCCGCCGACGCGCGGACAAGCGCGATAAACAGCCACGAGCGCGCCGCGCGAGTGATGGAGCGCGAAGGGCTGGCGGGCGAAAAGGCGGCGGACGGGTAAGCGCCGAGCGCCGCCCAGCCTTGACGGACGGGCGCTGAACGCGAACGCGCGCCGCCGTTAGCCCCGCAGTTCCGCGCCCAGCTCTCGGCGCAGTTGGCGCAGTATGTCGTTCTGGAAGCGGTCGACCTGCTCGGATGTGAGCGTCCCCCTGTCGGATTGGAACGCCACTCGGAAGGCGACCGATTTCTTCCCCGCCGGCACGCCCTCGCCGGCGTAGATGTCGAACGGGGCGCTGCGGACCGCCAGCGCGTGGCGCTCGATTATCCGCCGCATGCGGGCGGCGGACACGTCCGCGTCCACCACGATGGCGAGGTCGCGGTAAGACTCCGGGTAGCGGCTGGCGCTTTCGTATGAGACGCCCGCGCCGCCGAGCGCCGCCAGCAGCGACGCCGCGCTCAGCTCGAACAATGCGACCGGGCGCGATTCCAAGCCGAAGCCCGCCAGGACTTCGCGCCGCACTTCGCCCACGACGCCCAGATGGACGCCGCCGGCGGTTACGCTCGCCGCCCGTCCTGGGCGCAGAACCGGGTCGCCATCCGCCGGCTCGAACGCCGCGTCCAGATTCAGAGCGGCGAATACCGACTCCAGCGCGCCTTTGGCGTCGTAGAAGCCCATGTCGTCCTCGTCCGCTAGCCATGAGGCGGGGAAGCGAGGCCCTGAGAAGGCGCCGACCGCCATTTCCAGCTCGTCCGGCAGACCGTCCCCTTCCGCATCCGGCTTGGGGATATAGACGCGCCCGACCTCGAAGATGCGTATGCCCTCGCCCTGCGCGAGGCGGCGGTTGTAGGCGAGCGTGTTCAGGACGCTGGAGCGCAGGCTCGTCCGCATGTACTCCCAGCGGCTGCTGAGCGGGTTGGCGATGCGGAGCGGCGGGTTGGATTCGTCCAGCGCGCCTATCTTCCGCAAATCTTCAAGCGTGGTCGGCGAGTACGATATGGTTTCCTGCATCCCGGCGGCGGCGAGCATGTCGCGCAATGCGTCTTTAATCTCGGCGACGGGCTGCGGCGGGCGGTTCGGAATCGGCGTCGAAAGCATCGTCGCCGGCAACGAGTCGTAGCCGATGATTCGCGCCACTTCTTCCACCAGGTCGTCTTCCATCGAGATGTCCGAGCGCCAGTAGGGGACTTTCACCCACAGCGCATCGGCGCGCTCCGGCGCGGGCGCGGCTTCGACCGCTTCTATCAGGTCTATCAGTCCGCCGGGCGCGTCCGTCTCCTCGAATCCGAGCGATTCCAGCACGCGCCGCACTTGCGGCATGGGGTAATCCACGCCAAGCACCTGACGGATTCGCGCGCGGCTCAGGCTCAGCGCGGGCGGCTCGCGCTTGGTCGGGTAGAGGTCTATGACGCCCTTCGCCGCCACTCCGCCGCACAGCTCCACGATGAGTTTGGTCGCCCGCCGCAGCGCGATTGGGGCGAGCACCGAGCGTATGCCGCGCTCGAATCTGTCGGACGCCTCCGTTCGCAACTCGAGCGCCGTCCGCGTCAAGCGCGTGTTCACCGGGGCGAAACTGGCGGATTCCAGCAACACTGTCCGCGTGTTTTCGTCCATCTCCGAGTTCGCGCCGCCCATGATTCCCGCCAGCCCGATGGCGTCTTGCGAATCGGCTATCGCCAGCATCGGCGGGCGCAGCTCGCGCCGTTCGCCGTCGAGCGTGACCAGCGTCTCGCCCGCGCGCGCCTGGCGGACGATAATCGTCCGGTCGCGGCACTTGTCGAAGTCGAAGGCGTGCAGCGGCTGCCCGTACTCCAGCATCACGTAGTTGGTGATGTCCACCACGTTGTTGATGGGGCGCTGGCCCGCCTTGATGAGCGCGTCCTGCATCCACTTGGGGGAATCGCCCATCTTGACGCCCGCGATTAGGCTGGCGGTGTAGCGGTAGCAGAGATCGGGGTCGGCTATCTCGACCGTCGCCAGATTCTCTATCGGCTCGCCCTCTTCGGGGTAGGAAATGTCCGGCTCCGAGACGCTCGCGCCGCCAATCGCCGCCGCTTCATGGGCGATTCCCAAGATGGAAAGGCAATCGGGGCGGTTGGGCGTCACTTCGGCGTCCAGAACGGCGTCGCCGAGATAGTCCGCCAGCGGCGCGCCGACGGGGGCGCCGGCGTCGAGAACGAGGATGCCGTCGTGGTCTTCGCCAAGCCCCAATTCGAGCGACGAGCAGACCATCCCGCGCGATTCCACGCCGCGAATCCGGGCGCGCTTGAGCGTCTCGGTCTTGCCGGAGCGCGGGCTGAAGAGCGCCGCGCCCTCTTGGGCGAAGGCGATTTTCTGCCCCGCCGCCACATTCGGCGCGCCGCAGACGACGGTCGCCGTCCGTCCGCCGCCGAAATCCACCGTCGGCAACCGCAGGCGGTCGGCGTTCGGATGCGGCTCAACGCGCAAAACCTCGCCCACGACGACCTTATCCGCGTCCCAATCCGCGCCGATGACGCGGACGCCGCCGATTTCGGTCCCCGCCATAGTGAGCTTGTGAGCAAGCGCGGCGGGGGAATCGGATAGGGGGACGTATTTTTTGAGCCAGGAGAGGGGTATTAGCATTGGGTTGTTTTGTCCTTATGGAGGGCGTAAACCATTTCTCCGACGCTACCGGGTTGCGGGTTTTTGGGGAGCGTTTTAAGTTCGTTTCCTTCCTGCGAACCGAGTTTGGCGGTGATTGCGAGGGCTAGGGCGTCTAGGATGTCGTCGTTCGCCACTTGCCCTTTTGTATAGTTGCAACGTATTTCGCCGGCTATGGAGTCGACGTCAATGTCGGCAACGGCGTGAGCGCAACCGCGCAAGACTGTAAGGCGTTCATCGTAACCCGCATGTCCACCCTTGTTTTTGGACATGGACTGCTTCCCATTCAGCGCCCAGAAGCAAACTTCGGGATGGGCTTCCCTGACTTTGGAAGAATCGCCTTTTTCGGACGCCAGCGCCCTACCCACTTCGCCTATCTTCCTAGTTATGGAAAACGCCTGAACGCTAATGCCGGCGCAGTCGTATCGGGCTTTTGACCATTTGTTAGCCTTGTGATGTTCCCAGCATGGGTTGTTTATCACCTCGTCCACGAATGGTCTGGACGGCACATGGAACACCGACTGCTTGCGGTCACCAAGCAGGGCTTGAGCTTGCTTGTCGCAAGCCCGAAGTATCGGCGCTCCGTCTTCGGGCAACCCGATTGGCATGTCCACGAGGACGACGCAAGCGTCCCCGAAATGCGTCAGCAAGTCGGGGAAGTCCACGCAGACCTTGACATCCCAGCAACCGCTATCGCTAAGCCCCACGCCAATCCACCCGGCTTTGCAACCGTCCACGCCCACGTACTTGATTTCGCTGTCGGTCATTTTCCGCTCCTATGGGATTGCGTAAACCATTTCCATCGGCAAGCCTTTGGAATCGGTCGGCGGGCTTTCGGGCAGCGTCTTGAATCCGCCCCGCTGACAGCCGATTTTGGCGGTGATTGCGAGGGCTAGGGCGTCGAGAATGTCGTCGTCCGCCAATTTGGTTTTCCTAGGCTCTTCGCGGCGCGCTTTTGTGTGTATTGCATCGACGTCTATTCCGTTGACATCGTGAGCGCAACGGCGCAGAGTCTCGATGCGTTCATCGAAACCTAGGGCATCGCGCTTTCCGTGTTGCATAGGCGTTTTGCCATTCAACGCCCAGAAGCAAACTTCGGGATGGACTTCCCGAACTTTTGGAGAGGCATTTTCGTCGGACGACAACGCCTTGTCCACTTCGTCTATTTTCGGAATTATGCCAAACGATTGTTTGCTAATCCCGCCCCCCAACACGCGCTTTGACCATTTGTTGGCGTCGCCATAGTCGTTATGACTCCACCATCCGTTGCGCTCCGCCTCATCCAGATATTGTCTGGATGGGACTTGGAAGACCGACCCTTTGCGCTCCCGCAACAGACACCGCGCTTCGTTGTCGCAGGCGCGGTAGCACATAGGCCCGTCCTCTCGCAACCCAATCGGCATGTCCACGAGAACGACGCTAGCGCCGCTGAAGTGGTCGAGCAACACGGGGAACTCCCCGCGCCCAAACACTTTGACGCAAGACTCATCGCCGTCGCCCAACCCCACAGCGACCCAGCCGCCTGTGCAACCGTCCACGCCCACGTACTTGATTCCGCTGTCGGTCATTTTCTCGCTCCCTAGATGATTCGCCGATTCGCCGCCGTTTAGCCGAACTGTCTCAAAAAGCGCAGGTCGTTGGCGTAGAACAGGCGGATGTCGTCTATGCCGTGCTTGAGCATCGATATGCGCTCCGGCCCCATGCCGAAGGCGAAGCCGGTGTAGATGTTCGGGTCGTAGCCCACGCCCGACAGCACTTTGGGATGAACCATGCCCGCGCCCATTATCTCTATCCACCCCGTCCGGCTGCACACGCGGCAGCCGCCGCCGTCGCATAGGAAGCAGTCTATGGACATGTCCACCCCCGGCTCGACGAACGGGAAGTAGTCGCATCGGAATCGCACTTGGCGGTCTTCGCCGAACACTCGGCGCGCGAATTCGTAGAGCGTCCCTTTCAAGTCCGCCATGGTGATTCCGCGGTCCACCGCCAAGCCCTCTATCTGGTAGAAGTGCCATTCGTGGCGCGGGTCGGTGGCTTCGTAGCGGTAGCACTTGCCGGGGACGACCACGCGCACCGGCGGGCGCGTACTTTCCATAATCCGCGCCTGCATCGGCGAGGTGTGCGTCCGCAGAAGCATCGAGCGCTCGCCGTCCGCGCCTTCTTGGTCTATCCAAAGCGTATCCCACATGTCGCGCGCGGGGTGGTCTTTGGGGATGTTCAGCATCTCGAAGTTGTAGCGGTCGAGCTCGATTTCCGGCCCTTCCACCACGCCGAAGCCCATCGACGCGAAGGCGGCGCAGATTTCGCGCACGATGCGGGTCGTCGGGTGCAGTCCGCCGCGCGGGGCGGGCCAGCCGGGCAGGGTGACGTCCAGCGCGTCCGACTCGGCGTCCGCTTCGGCGCGGCGGACGGCGTCTTCGCGCTCCGCCAGCGCGCGCTCGAGGGCGCGTCGGGCGGCGTTGGCGGCGGCGCCGGCTTGGGGGCGCTCCGCCGGCGGCAGGGAGCCGAGCCCGCGCAGAAGGGCGGTCAGCTCGCCGCGCCGTCCGAGAAACGCCGCGCGCCACTCATCCAGCGCCCGCGAATCCGCCGCCGAATCCAACTCCGAAAGCGCCCGCGCCGCCAACTCATCGACCCGCGAGGCGCCCGCCGTTTCGCTCATCTTGGATATGCCGTTCCTTCCGTCTAGCGTTAACCGAAATTATAGATATGGGATTGGATTATGGTCAAGGCGCTTGCGCGGCGGTATTCATAGCACTCGCTGGAAATCGTATAATAGTCTGAAAACAGGCTTGAATCCCCGTTTTTAGGAGCTCCGAACATGCCTCGCCCTCGCTCATACCGACACGACATCCGGTGCCCGCACTGCGGCTCCAACTGGATGCCCAAGGACGGACATTCCTACGGCAAGCAGACCTACCGTTGCGGGGAGTGCAAATACCGATACACCCCGGACGGCAACCGCCATTTCCACCCGGAGAAAACCGTCAGCCGCGCTCTCGACTGCTACAAGGAGGGCATGAGCGTGTCCGCAATCGCCCGCGCCATGGGCGTGAGCTACGTCACCGTGTACGGCTGGGTCAAAAAAAGCCCGCGAGGCGATGGCGATAATGGACATGGAGCGCGAGCGGCGCAACCCGTCCGCGGCGGACGTTCCCCACTCGGTGAGAGCGATTCGGGGCATGGACGCCGAAAGGCCGAAGGCGAAAGTGATCTCATTCGATGAGATGTGGTCGTACGTCAGGGTTCGGAAGGGGAAGAAGCGCCGTTCGGTGTGGGTGTGGACGGCGATGGTCGAGGAGGCGGACGGCAGCGTGTGGTTCGACTTCGAGGTTGGGGACCGGGACTTGCTTACGTTCCACCGGCTTCTGAGCCGTCTGCCGGCGGCGGAGAAGTACAGGAGCGACGGGTACGAGGTGTATGGGCATCTTCCCGATGACCGCCATAAGCGGGGGAAGGGGAGCGAGGTGAACCGGAACGAGGGGCTTCACACGAAGTTGCGGACTCGGCTGAATCGTCTGGGTCGGGCGACGAGCGGGTACAGCAAAAAAGCTGGAGATGCTCGCAAATTCGCTGGCTTTGGTGTGGCTCAGGGAGGGTCTGATATGAATACCAGCGAGTGCTATGAATACCTGCGCGGCGGCCTTCATAACGCCCGCCGGAAATTGCATAATAGGCTGAAAAACGGGTTTGATTCCCCATTTACGCCGTCGCGGAAAGGAAGCGCTATAATGGAAATGCTGAAAAGGCTGGCTCCGAACTACTGGGCGGGATACTACGCCGTGTACGTGCTGATGACCGCGTTGCTCACGGCGGTCTTCCGCGCCCCGCTCAGGACTTGGCCCGAAACCGAAAGCCTGTTCGTCGCCGCCGCCATATTCGCGGTGTCGGCGGGCATGGCGTTGCTGTCCGCAATCATCGCCGAGGGGGTGGGATACATGGTTCTGCTAATACCGAGAAGAATCAAAAAACTCAAGGACGAGGGGCGCGCCGAAGGCGTCCAAGAGGGCGTCGAGAAAGGACGCGCCGAGGGCCGCGCCCAAGAGCGCGAACTGGTCAACGGCATCCTCGCCCGCTACGAAAGGGGCGAAATCACCGCGGAGCAGCTCCACATGCTCCTGACCTTCCGCAACCACATCGACCGCAACGGCGGCTGATTCCCCCCGAACCCCGCGCGCCGCTGTCCGCAATCATCGCCGAGGGGGTGGGATGCGTGGTTCTGCTAATACCGAGAAGAATCAAAAAACTCAAGGACGAGGGATATGCCGAGGGCGTCCAAGAGGGCGTCGAGAAAGGTCGCGCCCAAGAGCGCGAGCTGGTCGACGGCATCCTCGCCCGCTACGAGAGGGGCGAAATCACCGCGGAGCAGCTCCACACGCTCCTGACCTTCCGCAACCACATCGACCGCAACGGCGGCTGATTCCCGCCGAACCCCGCGCGCCGGCGGGCGGGGGTATTGACGAGGGGGACTTCCGCGAATTTCTCCGGCGCCGCGGGAAAATTGCCCTGAATCGCCCGCGCAAAGTATAATCTTATCCGAGCGGCGCGCCTTCCCGCGTTCGCCGCGCGAAATTCATTTGTCAGAGGTTGATACGCGATGGACCTTACCCTCAACGAAATTCAGACCATGCTCCAGACTTCGGCGCGGGAGTTCATGGAAGACCAGCTGCCGAAGACCCGCGTCTTGGAGATAGACGACAGCGAATCCGGCTTCGACCCCGACCTGTGGGGGCAGATGGCAGACCTCGGCTGGCCCTCGCTCGCCGTGCCGGAAGAGTACGGCGGACTGGGGCAGGGATGGGTGGACTTGGGCGTGGTGTCCGAAGTGATGGGCAACTACGCCTGCCCCAGCCCGCTGCTGTCGTCCGCCGTCCTGGCGGCGCAGGCGATTCTCGCCGCCGGCTCCGAAGAGCAGAAGCAGGCGATGCTCCCCGGCATCGCCGCCGGACAGCAGATCTACACCCTCGCCTACACCGAGCCGGATTACTCATGGTCGCCTAGCGCGGTGAAACTCCGGGCGACCGCGAACAAACGGCGGCTACACGCTGAACGGCACCAAGCTGTTCATCCCGGACGCCAACATCGCCGACCGCATCCTGGTCGTGGCGCGGACGGCGGCGGGCGCGGAAGGCGGGCTTGGGCTGTTCGCGGTCGACCGCGTCGCCCCCGGCGTCTCCGTCCGCGTCATGGACGGCTGGATAGGGCCCAAGGCTTGCGAAGTGAACTTCAACAACGTCTCCGTGGGCGCCGCCGACGTCATCGGCGACCCGGCGGGCGCGTGGAGCGCGGTCGAGTCCGCCATGGACAGGGCGACCGCCGTCCTCTGCGCCTTCATGGCGGGCGGCACCCAGCGCGTCTATGACATGACCCGCGAATACAGCCAGTCGCGCATCGCCTTCGGAGTCCCCATCGGCACCTTCCAGCGCGTCCAAGAACCACGTCATAGACGCGCTCACGGACGCCGATTCCGCCAAGTGGACCGCCTTCGAGGCGCTCTGGCAACTGGACGAAGGCATGTCGGACGCGCAAGTGGGCGTCTCCACCGCCAAGGCGGGTCGCCAGCCTCGGCTTCCCCCGCGCATGCGACGCCGCCCACCACGTCCACGCCGGCATCGGCGCGGATTTGGAATACGGCTTGACGCAGTACACCAAGCGCGCCCGAACGCTGCAGCACTATCTGGGCGACCACGTCTACCACAAGGCGCGCATGGCGCGGCTCATGTCGCTGGGCGGATAAGGGCGGCGCGAGCGCGGCGGCGGTCGGACGGCGGCGATTCCATCGTTGACCGCCGACCGCCAATCTCGCTACAATTCGCCGCGTTCGGGCGTCGGCGCGGACGCCCGAACATCCCAACCGCCTTAGCCGCGGATTTCAGCCGAAGATTCCCGAAAGAGAGGCGCTCCCGCACATGGACTCCAGCTTCATAAGAAAGCGAAAGGTCGAGAAAGCCAAAGACTACGCCCTGCAGAGGGAGCGCGTGAGCTTCGTCAGTTGCGCCGCGCTCTTTCGGGGCGACAACGGAGACCACGCCATTTCTTACGACGCGGGGAAGTGGAACTGCGACTGCGACTACCTGATAGGGCGCGACACCTGCGCCCACATAATGGCGCTCCAGATGATGCTGGCGGAGATGGTCGAAGCCGGCGCGGAAGCGGAAGCCTAAGCGCCCGCCCTAGACCGCCGCCGCCGACAGCAGGGCGGGCAGCTCCATCAGCGTCTCGATGCGCGGGCAGTCGGCGAAGTCCGGGTGCATCCCGTCCCGGTCGATTAGAATGGGCGACACGCCGGCGCCCTCCGCGCCCCGCACGTCCGACATAATCTGGTCGCCCACGTGGACGGCGGCTTCCGCGCCCACGCCCGCCCGCCGCAGCGCCTCGCGGAAGATGGGCGGATGCGGCTTCTCCGCGCCCACTTCGCCGGAAGTCACCGCCAAATCGAGATAGGGCGTCAAGCCCATGCTGTCCGCGAGCTCGTCCGCCGGGGTATTCATGTTGGACACAAGCCCCAGCGTGAAGCCTTGTTGCTTGAGAATGTCCATCGCCGGCAGGACGTCGTCGAAACGCTCCATGCGGTAGGGGATTCTTCGCACCGCCGCCCAGATCCGCGCCGCCTCTTCCGGCGAAACTTCCACGCCGCAACCTCTCAGAACGCGCCGCTCGTACTCCGCGAAGAAGCCGTCGCGCTCGTCCGCGCCCAGCAGGCGCAGCGGGCGCGCGGCGTTCTGGGCGGACATGAAGGCGTCCGCCAGCGCGTAGCCGCGCAACACCCCCTCCGGAGTCAGCTCGATGCCGAACTCGGCGCAGGCTTGGGACTGCACCTCGAAACGACCGGGGCTGAACCCGGCGAGCGTCCCGTACAAATCGAAGAAAACCGCTTCAATCATGGCTCGGATATGATAGCATGAAACGGCGCGGGCCGCCAGCGGATTGTCCGGGCGGGAAATCCGCGAATGGTCAAGAAATCCAAAACGCAAAGGCGCAGAGGCGCGAAGGGCGCGTCCCATTCTCCCTTGTTTGTCTCCCCGTCATTCCCGCGAAAGCGGGAATCCAGAGTCGCCCAACAACGTCATCCTCGCGAAAGCGGGGACATGATAGCCGACCGAAATCAAACCTGAATTGAAGCCAACGCATCCCCTTCGCCCCATCCGCCTAATTCGGAAATGAACGCTATGGAAACGGACAAGATTCGCAATCAAGCGGGGTTCCGCCCCGGCAAGCTGCCGATGGACGCGCTCGCAAGCCTGCTGTCCGCCGCCCCCGCGTCCGACCCGCGCGTGGCGCTCGGACCCGCCGTCGGCGAGGACGCCGCGCTGATAGACTTCGGCGACCGCTACCTAGTCGCCAAAGCCGACCCGATTACCTTCGCCACCGACCTCATCGGATGGTACATGGTCAACGTCAACGCCAACGACATCGCCGCGATGGGCGGCGTTCCCAAGTGGCTGATGGCGACGTTGCTTCTGCCGCCGGGCGCGGACGAAACTCTGGTTTCGGACATCTTCGCGCAGATTCGCGCCGCCTGCGCCGAGTTGGGCGTCTCGCTCATCGGAGGCCACACCGAAATCACCGTCGGCTTGGACAGGCCCATCGCGGCGGGCGCGATGCTGGGGGAAGTCGGCAAGGCGGACGCCGTCCTAAGCGCCGGCGTCCGCCCCGGCGACGCGCTGATTCTCACGAAGGGAATCGCGCTCGAAGGCGCGTCCATACTGGCGCGCGAGGCGTCGGAGCGCCTGTCGGCGGCGGGCGTCGGCGGCGCGGACATTCGGCGCGCGGCGGGCTTTCTGTTCGATCCGGGAATCAGCGTCGTCCCGGACGCCCGCGCCCTAGTCCGCGCCGCCGAAGTCCACGCGATGACCGACCCGACCGAAGGCGGCTTGTCCGGCGCGCTCTACGAGCTGTCGGCGGCGTCCGGCGCCGGTTTGGAGATAGACGCCGAATCCGTCCCAGTCGCGCCGGAGTGCCGCGCGATATGCGCCGCGCTGGGCTTGGACGCGCTGGGCTTGATAGCGTCCGGCGCGCTGCTGGCGGCGGTCGCGCCCGGCGACGCGCCGAAGGCGGTGTCCGCGCTCGCCGACGCCGGAATCGCCGCCCGCGCCATAGGGTTCGCCACAGACCGTCATTCCCGCGTAATCCTGCGCCGCCGAGACGCGCCGGATTCGGATTTTCCGAAATTCGAGCGGGACGAGCTGGCGCGGTTTTTCGAGACGTGATTTTTGGCGTATAATGGGTTGTAAGGAAGCCCATCCGAGCATCCGGCGAACAAATTGCGAAGCGAGGTTGTCATCGCATGTTGGCGTTCATCGACGAAAGCGGCCATCCGCATCCAAACGACCCCAACGAGAGGTCGGTCATCGTCGCGACCTGCATAGAGGAATCGGACGCTCGCAAAATCGCCGGCGCGGTCCACGCTCTGAAGCGGGACATTCTGCAACGGGAGCGAATGGAATTGAAGGGTAGAAGCCTGCTCAATCGCAGAACGTTCCGAAAGAAACCCGATTACGCGCTGTTCGTAGAGGAATTCTTCAGCGCGATGCTGGGTATGCCCATAGCAATCTTCGCGATTGTGATGGAGCGCCCGAATTCGGACCAAGAGGCGGAGAGCGAGTTTCTGCCCAGGCAGTTCCAATTCTTGGTGGAGCGAATTCAACTGCTGGCGGACGAACGCGACCAAATGGCGACAATCCTGTTCGACGGAGACGGCGGGCTGTTCGGAGGCCTCTCCGAAAAATTCAACTCGTTCCTATACAGGTCGCAATTTGGGCCAGTCCTGGAACCGCATAACCGACGCCCCGTTTTTCGTGGATTCCAAGACATCCGTCGGAATACAGATAGCGGATATGGCGGCGTCCGTCGCGCGCCACTACCACGAAGCGGAGTTGAATCATCGTCAGCCCCCCGCGGGCGACCTTTTCCTTCTGGCAATCCGGCGCTACTATAGAATCATAGAGCGCAAGACAGTCAACCTGGCTTCCCCGGAAGGGTTTGACAGATATGGCATCTACCGCATGCCCGCGCGCGTTGACGGCGGCGCATGACGGAAAAGAGCCGGCTGCAACCCCCGCTGGGAGTCACTTCCGGCTCTCGCTGAAATCAGATTAACATACGCAGCCGCGCGGCGCAATCCCCGGACGCTTCCGTTTCGGATTGCCGCCCTGTCCGCCGCCTTGCGTCTAAACCCCAATCCGGAGAGAATGGAATTGAAAATAATCCCCGCCGAATTCCCCAACTTCAACCGCGTTCTCACCGGCGTGGTCGTTCCGCGCCCCATAGCGCTGGTGTCCACCGTCTCGCGGGGCGGCGTCGTGAACCTCGCGCCGTTTTCGTTCTTCAACGCCGTCGCCTACTCGCCGCCCACGGTCGTTCTCGGCATCTCGCGCCAGGCGGGATGGAAGGAAAAGGACACGCTGGCGAACATCGAGGCGACGGGGGAGTTCGTCGTCAACGTCGTATCGGACGGAATCGCCGCCGCGATGAACGCCACCGCCGCCGAGTATCCCGCCGACGTGGACGAGTTCGAAGTGAGCGGACTGACGCCGACGCCCTCCGACATCGTCCGCGCTCCCGCCGTCGCCGAATCGCCGGTCAACATGGAATGTCGTCTGAACCAAGTGATTTCGCTCGGCGACCCGCGGACGGGCAACGCCCTGGTAATCGGCGAGATAGCCCTGATGCGCGTCCGCGACGACGTCATCGACGGACATCGCGTAAACCACGACCGCCTGAAGCCCGTCGGACGCCTCGCCGGCAACATGTACTGCCGAACGGACGAGGTTTACGAGCTGGTCAGGCCCCTGTACAGCCCGGAAGAAGAGCCGGGCGGGTAGGGCGCGTTGACGCCCCGGCGGATTAGCGGCGCGACGCGTCCAAAAGCGTCGCCACGCCCTTGCTTTCGGCGTATGCCCTATCCCCGTCGGAAATCTCCCACCCGTACACGGCGGTTAGAACCTCCGCTTCGGGGAAGATGAGCGCCAGCGCTTCGCCGGACAGCGCAACCCGGTCGACGTCCTCCCGGTCGAGTTTGTTCGACACTTCCAGGGCAACGTAAACCGTCTCGCCGCCCCCGCGCGGTCGCGCGCTGACTATCAAGTCGGTGTTTATGACTCGCATGTAGAGCCGCTCCGTGATGACGCCTCCGTCTTCGGCGTCGTAAACGGCGTCCAGGAATTTAGGGTCGTTCCCCGCCGGGAACAGCGCCCTGACTATCTGGACGCGCCGCAGATTCATCCGCTCGGCGAGCAGGCTTTCGACTTTGCCCTGAAGTCGCAACTCCATGTGGTCGCCTTTGATGATGTCCAGGTCAATCTTCATGGCGACGACTATCGTTTCCAGCGAGTCGAACCGCGCATTGGTGATTTTCTGGTTTTCTTCCACCGAGTCAAACCGCGCGTTGGCGATTTTCTGGTTTTCCTCCACCGAGTCGAACCGCGCGTTGGCGGCCTTCTGGTTTTCTTCCACCGAGTCAAACCGCGCGTTGGCGGCCTTCTGGTTTTCTTCCACCGAGTCGAACCGCGCATCGGCGATTTTCTGGTTTTCTTCCACCGAGTCGAACCGCGCGTTGGTGGTCTCCATGAACTGACGGAGCGTAGCCTCCGTGCGGAGTTGGGACGCGGCGATCTCCGCCGCGACCTGCGGCAACTCGATCAGGTCGCGCGTCAGCAGGCGCGCGCGCAGGGACTCCAGCAGAAACGGGTCGGAGTCCAGCGCCTCTATGATGTCTTCGACTGTGTTGACTGTGGTCATATCCCCGCCTTTCTCGCCATTGCAGTGTACACGCGGCGCGCGGCGTTGTCTAGCCGCCCGCCCCCGCGCCTTGACCGACCGCGCCGCCCTTTCATAAAATAGCCGCGACGCCCCCAACTAAGGACGGCGTCCGAACCTCCCCGCCGCGCCGCCGCCGCCGACACAAGAGAGAGAACGCCGAAAATGAACCTCAAGCCGGACTCCGAACTCGCCGAGCTGCGAACGCGCATCAGACACTCCGCCGCCCACGTCATGGCGGACGCGGTGACGTCTCTGTTCCCGGACGCCAAGCTCGGCATAGGCCCCCCCACCGACGACGGCTTCTACTACGACTTCCTAGTCGAAAGCCCCTTCACGCCCGAAGACCTGGAGCGCATCGAAAAGCGCATGAGGGCGACCGTCGCGCGCGACTGCGCCTTCGTGTACGCCGAATATCCCCGCGAGACGATGAACGAAATGAACGCCGCGGAGCCGCTCAAGTTGGAAGTCATCGCCGAGATACCGGACGATGAGCCGATTTCCACCTACACGCACGGCGAGTTCGAGGACTTGTGCGCGGGCCCCCACGTCGAATCCACCGGCGCGATACCGGCGTTCAAGCTGCTCAACGTCGCCGGCGCCTACTGGCGCGGGGACGAGCGCCGCCCCATGCTCCAGCGCATCTACGGAACGGCGTTCGAGTCCCAAGAGGCGCTTGACGAGCATCTGGCGCGCATCGAAGAAGCCCGCCGCCGCGACCACCGAACGCTGGGGCGCGAGCTCGACCTCTTCTCCACCCACGAAGAGACCGGCCCCGGCCTGATAATCTGGCACCCGAAGGGCGCCCGCGTTCGGGGAATCGTCGAGGACGTCTGGAAGCGCGAGCATTACCGCGCTGGATACGACCTCGTTTACACCCCCCACATCGGGCGCGCCACCCTGTGGGAAACCAGCGGGCATCTGGAAAACTTCAAGGAAAACATGTTCGCGGCGATGGACATGGAAGGGCAGGACTACTACCTCAAGCCGATGAACTGCCCGTTTCACATCATGTACTACCGCAACGGCTTGCGGAGCTACCGCGACTTGCCCATGCGAATCGGCGAGCTGGGGTCGGTCTATCGCTACGAGCGCGGCGGGACGCTCCACGGCGCCCTCCGCGTGCGCGGCATGACGCAGGACGACGCCCATATCTTCTGCCGCCCCGACCAGATTGCGGACGAAGTGAACGGCGTTCTCGACCTGACTTTCCATCTGCTGGACATGTTCGAATTCGGCGATTACGAAGTGATGCTCTCGACGCGCCCCGACAAGGCGGTCGGCTCCGAAGAGGAGTGGGCGACGGCGACCGATTCGCTCGCCGACACCCTGCGCGGGCGGGGGATGGAATACGCCGTCGAAGAGGGCGGCGGCGCGTTCTACGGGCCCAAAATAGACATCCACATCCGCGACGCCATCGGCAGGCTGTGGCAATGCACCACGGTTCAGTTCGACTTCAACCTGCCGCGCCGCTTCGGGCTTTCCTACATAGACGCGGACGGCTCCGCGCGCCAGCCGTACATGGTTCACCGCGCGCTGTTCGGCTCCTTGGAGCGCTTCATGGGCGTTCTCATCGAGCATTTCGGCGGCGCGTTCCCGACTTGGCTCGCGCCCACGCAGGCGTTGATAATCCCCATCGCCGACCGCCACCGCGAATACGCCGAGCGCGTCCGCGCCGAGCTGGAGTCCGCCGGCCTGCGCGCCCAAGCCGACCTGCGGAACGAGCGCATGGGCTTCAAGATACGCGAAGCGCAGATGCAAAAGACGCCGTACATGCTCATCGTCGGCGACCGCGAAATCGCCGCCGGCGCGGTGGGCGTCCGCCTGAGAAGCGGCGAAGACCTGGGCGCGATGCCCGTGGCGGACGCCGCGGAGCGAATCGCGGAAGACGCCGGCGCGTCCTAGACGGCGGGCGCATTGCCCAACGCGCCCGATTCGCATACAATGAACCCCAAACCAACTGGAGGGAAACCCCAATGACCCAAGAAGAGCGCCCGGAGTACCGAAAGCCGATTCCGCATCCCACGCCGGAGACCGAGTTCTTCTGGCGCAAGGCGGCGCAGCGCGAGCTGTGGATACAGCGCTGCATCGGCTGCGACCAGCCCTTCTTCTACCCGCGCCTGCACTGCCCCGACCCCGGCTGCCTGTCCGACCGCGTCGAGTGGTTCCAGGCGTCCGGCAGGGGAACGCTCTACACCTACATGATCAACCACCGCCCCGCGCCGGGCTTCGAGGAAGACGCCCCCTACGCCATCGCCGTCATCCAGCTGGAGGAGGGCCCCCGCATGATGGGCAACATCGTCGGAATCGAAAACACGCCCGAAAACCTGGTTTTGGACATGCCGCTGGAGGTGACGTTCACGCAGGCGACGGAGGACATCGCCATACCCAACTGGCGGCCCGCCTAAGCCGCCCGCCCGCCTTCCCGCCGCCGTCCGAAACCGACGGGCGCGGACAAGCCCCCGCGCCGGGGCGTCCGCGCTTCCGAACAAACAAGGAGCCTTCGCAAAAATGTCGCTTCGCTACAAGACCGCAATAGTCGGCGCCTCCGAGACGACCCATCTCGGCGTCATCCCCGACATGTCCGAGACGCAGCTGCACATAGACGCCGCCATCAACGCCATGCGCGACGCCGACATGGACGCCAGCCAGATAGACGGCATTTCCGCCACGATGAACCCGGCGGCGCTCGCGCATTATCTGGGAATCGTCCCCGACTGGGTGGACAACACCCAAGTGGGCGGCACGTCCTTCCTGCTCCACATGCGCCACGCGGCGGCGGCGATAGCGTCGGGGCTCGCCACGACCATTCTCTGCTGCATGGGGCAGAGCGGGCGCTCGCGCGTCGGCGTCTCCGCCCCCCGCATCGGAACCGCCGCCGGACGCTCCGGCCCCAACTACGACATATCCTACCCCGGACAGTTCGAGTCCATCTACGGGCCGATGGGGCCGACCACGCTGTTCGGCATGGGCGTCTTGCGCTACATGAAGGAAACGGGGACGACCATAGAGCAGCTGGCGTCCGTCGCCGTCGCCCAGCGCAAGTGGTCGAGCGAAGTCCCCCGCGCCATGTTCCGCCAGCTCGTCACGGTCGAGGACGTCCTGAACAGCCGAATGGTCTGCTACCCCTACCGCCTGTTCATGTGCTGCCCGGTCACGGACGGCGGCGGCGCGTTCATCCTCACCGCCGCCGACCGCGCGGACGACTACCCCACCAAGCCGGTTTACCTGCTCGGCACGGGCGAATCGGTCGAGACGCCCATCGTGAGCCAGATGCACGACATGACCAGCTCCGCCGCCTTCAAGACGTCCAGCTCCAAGGCGTTCCAAGAGGCGGGCGTCTCGCGCGAAGACATAGACCACATCCAAATCTACGACGCCTTCGCCCACCTGCCGATTTACGGTTTGGAGGACTTGGGCTTCGTCGGGCGCGGCGAGGCGGGCGCGTTCATCGAAGAGGGCAACACGTCCCCCGGCGGCAGCCTGCCGCTGAACACGAACGGCGGCGGCTTGTCCTACACCCACACGGGCATGTACGGCATGTTCGCCATGCAGGAATCCGTCCGCCAGCTGCGCGGCGAAGCGGCGCATCAGGTCGAGGGCGTCCGAACGTCCTTCTGCCAGGGCGTCGGCGGCATGTTCATGGCGGCGGGCAGCCTGATAATGACCAACGAAGCGCCGCACGGATAGCGACGGGGGCGCGGCATGCGATACGCTAGAATCAGCGTATGGTGGGATGGCGAGGGCGATTTCCTCTGGATGAATCTCGCGGACGGCGACGGCGACATGCTGCCGACGCGGGACGGCAAGTCCGTCGTCAAGGTGGACGCCGACGGGAACGTCCTCGGTTTCCAGATACTCGGCGCGTCCAAGCGCGCGGAGCGAAAGCCGTTCGGCTTCGAGCTCGCGCCCCTTTGGGAGGACTCCGACATGAAAGACCCCATAACATGCCCGCCGCCGCTAGAGGCGCTGATAGCGGTCGCGATGCGTCTGGGACGCTACGAAACCGAGCGCGGCATGAAGTCCAAAGACTTCTTCGAACGCTACTCGTCGGGCGAAATGTCCGACGACGCCGAGACAATCGAGTGGGCGAACGACTACCGCCACTTCCTATACTTGCGGGACGCGGTGGCGGGGTTGATGCAACAACCGACCGCAAACCCCAGACGAGTTGACCGCCGCGAAGGAGCGACCCCGACATGACCGCCGAAACCCGAACCGGCGCGCTCGCCATGCTGGACGAGCTGGTGGAAGCCGCCAAGCAAATGGGGCGCTATCAGGACAAGCACGGCATGAAAACCGAAATCTTCTTCGACAAATACAACGGCGGCGAACTGCCGCCCGAAGGCGACTTCGCGGACTGGGCGCGAACCTACCGCGACTTCCTTCGGCTGTACGTCGAAGTGAGGAAGATTTGGGACGCGGGCGAGGAATCGGCGGAATCCTAGCGTTGGGGCTGCGCGAAAGAGAGACAAGGAAGGGAGCGAGCGGACATGAGAAACAGCATATCCTACGCGACTCCGATTGACGCGCTGATAGAATTCGCGACGCGCGTTGGGGGTCACGAAAACCGAAACGGCATGAAGTCCGCGGATTTCCACAGCCGATACTTGGCTGGGGAAGTCCCCTGCGAAAACCGCTTCATCGCGTGGGCGATGGACTACGACAACTTCCGCTACCTGCAGGGCGTCGTCGTGGAAGGGATGGAAAAGGAAGAGAGCGAGCGGACATGAAAAAAGTAATCATCACCTACGCCACTCCGATTGACGCGCTGATAGACGTCGCGCGCCGGATGGGAGAGTACGAGAACAAGTACGGGATGGAATCCAAGCGCTTCCTCGTCAAATACCAGAACGGCGACATGCCCTGCGAAAACGATTTCATGGACTGGGCTGTCGCCTGCGACGACCTCGCCTATCTGCTGAACAAGGTGGAAGGCAAGGCGCGGGAAGTTGCGTGAGACGCTCATGGAAACCAACAAGCCCTAGACTCAATCACACGCTAAACAGGATAACCCCATTGACCGACATACTCTGCTACCAAGACAGCTACCTTCAGGAATTCGACGCCGTCGTGACCGCCGTCGCCAAGCGCGGCGTCGTTTTGGACCGGACGGCGTTCTATCCGGGCGGCGGCGGGCAGCCGGCGGATTCGGGGACGCTCGCGCCGCCGGACGGCTCCGCCTTCTACCGCGTCAAGCGCCTGCGGCGCGACTCCGGCGAGCTCGTCCACGAACTCGAAGGCGGCGGCGAACGACCGGAAGTCGGAACGCCCCTCCGCGGCTCCATCGACTGGGAGCGGCGCTACCAGCTCATGCGGACGCACACCGCCCTGCACATACTCTGCGGCGTGGTCTGGCGCGATTACGGCGCGCAAGTCACCGGCGGCAACATGGAGCCGCTCCGCGCGCGGATGGACTTCGAGCTCGAAAGCATGTCGGCGGACTTCGCCGAACGCGTCGAGGAACTCGTCAACGCCGAAGTCGCCGCCGAGCGCGACGTCGCCGTGAACGTCCTGCCGCGCGACGAGGCGTTTCGGATTCCCGACCTCATCCGCACCAAAATCAACCTGCTTCCCCCGCAGATAGCCGAAGTCCGCACAATCGACATTCGCGGGCTTGACCTGCAGGCGGACGGCGGCACCCACGTCGCCAACACCCGCGAAGTGGGGCATATCCGCGTAATCGGACACGAATCCAAAGGGCGCATCAACAAGCGCCTGCGGATAGCGGTGGACGCTTAGGCGGCGGCTAACCGCCAACGAACGGAGACGTCAAAATGAGCCTATCCCAAGACCCCGCCGCCCTAGACCGCGCTCGCGGCTGCTTGGCGGGGCAACTGGCGGGCGATTCGCTCGGCAGCCTCGTGGAGTTCAAGTCGCCCGGTTACATAAGCCGGCGCTACCCTTACGGCGTCCGCGAGATGGAATACAGCGTCGTCTGGCGCACTATCGCCGGCCAGCCGACGGACGATTCCGAGATGGCTCTGTCCCTCGCGCGCGGCATCCTGCGGCGCGGCGGCTACGACCAAGACGCGGCGCGCGAAGGCTATGTCCGCTGGGCGGAATCCGACCCGTTCGACATAGGCAACACGGTCGCCTCCGCCCTTCTGTTCAACGAGCTAAAGCACGACAGCCAAGCCAACGGCGCGATGATGCGTATAAGCCCCCTCGCCATCTTCGGCGCGGCGCGGTCGGACACTGAAGTGGAAGAATGGGCGCGGTTGGACGCCGAAATCACCCATCCCAACCGCGTCTGCGTGCAGGCGAACCGCCTCTACGCCGCCGCCATCTCGCGCGCCGTGCGGACGGGATGCGGCGCGGATGCGCTGTACGAATCCATCCGAAAGCGCGCGGACGCGATGGGCGCGGAATCCACGCTCGCGGACGCCATCCGCGCCGCCCAAAGCGCGCCGCCGGCGAGCTATGGACCGCCCACCGCCGGCTGGGTTTTGGTCGCCTTCCAAAACGCCCTGTGGCAGCTGCTCCACGCCGACAGCGTCGAGGACGCCCTGGCGGACACCATTTCGCGCGGCGGAGACACGGACACCAACGCCGCCATCTGCGGCGCGTTGCTGGGAGCGGTCCGCGGCGTATCCGCAATGCCGTACCATTGGATAAGAACGCTCCAAAAATGCCGCCCAGGATTCGGACGCGAGGGCGTAATCAACCCACGCCCGGCTGAGTATTGGCCCTGGGATTTCGTCGAGCTGGCGGACGCGTTGCTGAACGGCCATTATCCGCCGCCGCCCGAAAAGCCGGTGCAATTCTGCTACTGGGTCATCCCCGGCAAACTGCTCGCCGGCGAATACCCCAGAAACCTGGACGACGAATCTTCGCCCGCCAAGATAAGGGCGCTGACGGACGCCGGCATAGCGTCGTTCATAGACCTGACCGAGCGGGGCGAGCATGGGCTGAAGCCGTATTCGCATCTTCTGGGCGAAACAACCGAGCGCCGCAGATTCCCAATCAGGGATTTGGACATTCCCGGCTCGCCCGACCAGACCAAACAAATCCTAGACCAGATAGACGCCAACATGGCGGACGGCAAGCCGACCTATGTCCACTGCTGGGGCGGCATCGGTCGGACGGGCGTAATCATCGGCTGCTGGCTGGCGCGGCATGGGGACGGCGGGCAGGCGGCGCTGGATGAGTTGCGGCGACTCTGGACGAACAACCCCAAATCCGCTTGGACGGCAAGCCCCCAGATGCCCGCGCAATTCCGCTACATAACCGAATGGAACGAAGAAAAGGAATAAGAAGGGGAAGGCAACCGATGGACAAAGTGCTGATCACCGGCGCGGCGGGCTACATCGCCGACCAGATTCTGCCGACTTTCAGGGAGCGGTACGAAACCGTCCTCGTGGACGTCACCGACGTCAACCGGCGCGGCGAGAAGGTCGAAGGGGTGATAATCCAAGACCTCATCGACCCGAACCGCGAATCCTACGCCCATCTCTTCGAGGGCGTGGACGGCGTGGTTCATCTCGGCTACAAGCGGCGGGCGGGCGACGAGCCGCTCGACCACTTCTTCGACGAGAAGGCGAACGTCGAGATGGCGTACAACGTCTTCCGCTCCGCCTACGACGCCGGCGCGGCGCGGGTGGCGATGGCGAGCTCCAACCACGCCGCCGACTGGTACGAACACAACCTGATACACGCCCGCGAGATGGAATCGCTCGACCCCTATCTGCTTCCGCTCTCCGACAACTTCTACGGCTGGGCGAAGGCGACTTACGAGCATATGGGATTCCTGTTCGCCTGCGGCGCGATGGACTTCCGAACGGCGGACGGCGGGCAAGACCACACCGGCGCCTCCCGCGCCGAGCGGCGCAAGATGGGCGTCGTCATGGTGCGAATAGGCGCGCCGCGAGACCTCGCCCCGGCGGCTTACGCCGGCGACTCCGCCAACTACAAGCGCGACCTGGGCGCCTACATCAGCCCGCGCGACATCACGCAGCTGTTTAGGAAGGCGCTGGAGGCGCCGAGCATCGAAAACGCGCACGGCGTCCCTTGGCAGGTGGTTTACGGAATCAGCGACAACGCCCGCGCCTTCTGGTCGCTCGCATCCGCCCGCGCCGCGCTCGGCTACGAGCCGGAAGACGACTCCGAGCTGAAGTACGCGGACGACATAAGGCGCATGCTGGGCGCGCCCGGCAGGGTAGGGCGCTGACGGCGGGGGAAATAGGCGGGCGGCGAATGGGCGGCGCGCGGTTTCGCGTCCTGTCTCATTCCCGCCCTGTTCCGCCTCCGTCAGTCCCGCCCCGTTTCGCCGCCGTCAGTCCCGCGAAGGCGGGAATCCATAATCCCGCCGACATCCGGTCGGCGAAACCGAGCGCGAATAGCAACCAGCAAATCCCATCTTCCCGCTCCGCCCCCGTCATTCCCCGCCCCGTTTCGCCCCGTCATTCCCGCGAAGGCGGGAATCCAGAGTCGACCAACAACGTCATCCTCGCGAAAGCGGGGACAAGATAGCCACCCGAAATAAACCTTGAATAGCAACCGGCGAATCCCCTCTCCCTTGATGGGAGAGGGTTAGGGTGAGGGCGCCCGCGCCGCAAGGCGCAGTCCCGCGCGGATAATCCTGGCGAGGGCGTCCGCGCGCGCTCCGAAACCCAATTCGCGCCAATTTCCAAATTGCCTTGAAAATGCCTTGACAGGGGTTGTCGGGGTTGGCTATCATCAATTCCTAGCGTCTGCGAAGGCGGGCGCGGAGCACCTTAACAACTGGATAGTGGAAAGAACCAAAACCCAAAACAAATCCGTAGAGTTTGATCCTGGCTCAGGACGAACGCTGGCGGTGCGCCTAATGCATGCAAGTCGAACGGGCGAAGGGCTTCGGCCCCTAGCTAGTGGCAGACGGCTGAGTAACACGTAAGTTATCTACCCCGGAGAGGGGGACAAGCCGGAGAAATCCGGTCTAATACCCCGTACGCTCCCTTCGTTACGGCGGGGGGAGGAAACGCTCCGGCGCTCTGGGAGGAGCTTGCGGCCTATCATGGTAGTTGGCGGGGTAACGGCCCGCCAAGCCGAAGACGGGTAACCGGTGTGAGAGCACGATCGGTCAGAGGGGGACTGAGACACGGCCCCCACTCCTACGGGAGGCAGCAGCAGGGAATCTTGCGCAATGGGCGAAAGCCTGACGCAGCGACACCGCGTGGGGGATGAAGGCTTTCGAGTTGTAAACCCCTTTTCCCGGGGATGAGAAAGGACAGTACCCGGGGAATAAGGTTCGGCTAACTACGTGCCAGCAGCCGCGGTAACACGTAGGAATCGAGCGTTGTCCGGATTTACTGGGCGTAAAGTGCGCGTAGGCGGTCCGTTAAGTCTCATGTGAAATCTCCCGGCTCAACTGGGAGGGGTCATGGGAAACTGGCGGACTTGAGTGCAGCAGAGGAGAGCGGAATTCCCGGAGTAGTGGTGGAATGCGTAGATACCGGGAGGAACACCAGAGGCGAAGGCGGCTCTCTGGGCTGTGTCTGACGCTGAGGCGCGAAAGCGTGGGTAGCAAACCGGATTAGATACCCGGGTAGTCCACGCCCTAAACGATGGATGCTAGATATGGGGGGTATAGACCCCCTCCGTGTCGCAGCTAACGCATTAAGCATCCCGCCTGAGGAGTACGGCCGCAAGGCTAAAACTCAAAGGAATTGACGGGGACCCGCACAAGCAGCGGATCGTGTGGTTTAATTCGATGATAAGCGAAGAACCTTACCAGGGCTTGAAATGCGTCCGACAGGCTGGGAAACCAGCCCTTCCCTCGGGACGGTCGCACAGATGTTGCATGGCTGTCGTCAGCTCGTGTCGTGAGATGTTGGGTTAAGTCCCGCAACGAGCGCAACCCCTGTCGCTAGTTAGGATGTCTAGCGAGACTGCCCCCACTGGGGTGAGGAAGGTGGGGTCGAGGTCAAGTCATCATGGCTCTTACGTCCTGGGCTACACACACGATACAATGGCCGTGACAGAGGGTCGCAAAGGCGCAAGCCGGAGCCAATCCCATAAACGCGGCCCCAGTTGGAATTGCAGGCTGCAACCCGCCTGCATGAACGCGGAGTTGCTAGTAACCGCAGGTCAGCACACTGCGGTGAATACGTTCTCGGGTCTTGTACACACCGCCCGTCAAGTCATGGAAGTCGGCAACACTTGAAGTCGCTGGGCTAACCGCAAGGAGGCAGGCGCCGAGGGTGGGGCTGGTGACTGGGACTAAGTCGTAACAAGGTAGCTGTACCGGAAGGTGCGGCTGGATCACCTCCTTTCTAGGGAGCAGGACCGCCTAAACCGCCAACACATCCCCCGCGCGCAATCGCGCGCGGACACGACGGCGGAGGGCGTCCAGGTCTATCGGCGGGTGAGCGGGTTCTAAACGCCAAGGGTCGAGCATGACCCCGCCCAACGCGAAACGCAACGGGCAGGGGGGAGTTCCCCGAAAGCGAAGCCCCCGCTCCTAACGTAAGCCCGCCGTCATCACAACACACTGAAAACAACCTACGGTGAGGCTCTTTCCACTATCCAGTTGTTAAGGCGTTTTTTTGCCCGCGGAAAGACGGCGGGCGGCGAACGCCAACCAACTTCTTCCCAAGCGTGGGGCCGTAGCTCAGTCCGGGAGAGCGCCTCCTTTGCACGGAGGAAGTCAGGGGTTCGAGTCCCCTCGGCTCCACCAGCCTTCCGTTTCGCGCCCGAAGATTCAGCCCGCCGGCGGACTGCGCGCCAGGGTATGTTTGACGGATTTAGACGCGAATTAGACTATTTCCGCCGCTTCCCCGGCGGCGCGCGGAAGTGGCGAAAGGCGTCCAACGCGGGAAAGACGGGGCATATATCTATATAGAGAGCGAACGCCATAATCCCCCGCTATCCCCCCCGCGCCCCGTTGCGCTACCATTTTCGGGAACGGCGAACCATCATCCCGCCGCCGAGACGCCGAGAACGGAGCGCGAAACGCCCAAGATGAACCTTCCCGTCCGACGCCCGCCCGCCACGCCGCCCGCGCTGTCGGCTGCCGCGCGCTTCGCCCTTCGCCATGCCGCCCTGATTGCCCTCGCCCTGTTCGCCATCGCCGGCGCCGCCGTCTTGGACGATTACGGCGTCTCGACCGACGAGGCGACTCAGCGCAACATCGGCGCCGTCTCGCTGGCTTACGCTCTGGGCGAGCGCGAGGCGCTTTTGGACGACCGCAACCGATTCTACGGCGTGGCGTTCGAGATGCCGCTGGCGGCGGTCGAGCGCGTCTTGCGGCTCGACGACAGCCGCGCCGTCTATCTGTCGCGCCATCTGCTCGCGCATCTCTTCTTTCTCGCGGGCGGCTTCTTCGCCTGGCTGCTGGCGCTCCGCATGTTCGGAAGCCGCGCGCTGGCGCTGTTCGCCATGCTGCTCTTCCTGCTCCATCCGCGCATCTACGCCCACTCGTTCTTCAACACGAAAGACGTCCCCTTCCTCGCCATGTTCATGGTATCGCTGTATCTGATTCACCGCGCGTTTCGGCGGGATTCGGCGGAGGCGTTCGTCTTGGCGGGCGTCGGCGTGGGGTTGCTGGCGAATATCCGCCCGCTGGGCGCGCTGCCTTTCGCGGCGGTCTTGGGAATGTTGGCGCTCGACCTGCTCCGCGCCCTTCGCGGCGGCGATGGGGCGCGGCGCGTCTCGCTCAACGGCGCGGCGTTCGCGGCGGCGGCGCTCTTGACGCTCTACGCCACCTGGCCCCTGCTCTGGAACGACCCGCTGGCGCTCGCGGAGTCGCTATCGGCGTTCTCGCGCTTCACCTACGCCGAAGCCGCCACGCTCTTTCAGGGGGCGCAAGTCCGATGGCCCAACATACCGCCGTCTTTCATTCCCGTCTGGATAGCCGTCACCACCCCGCCGTTCGCGCTGGCGCTGGCGCTGGCGGGGGCGGCGCTGGCGCTCCGGGCGGGCGCGCGGCACTGGCGGGACGCCCTCGCGAACACCCCGGCGCGCTTCGCCCTGCTGCTGGTCGGATGCGCCGTTTTGCCCATAGCCGCCATAATCGCCCTGAACTCCAACGTCTATAACGATTGGCGGCAGCTCTATTTCATCTGGGCGCCGATGTGCCTGCTGGCGGCGCTGGGCTTGCGGTGGATGCTGTCGGCGCTCCGTCCGTTCGCGGCGCGGGCGGCGCTCATCGCCCTCGTCGCCGTCTCCGGCGCGCTGGTCTTGGCGCGGATGGCGTCGCTGCACCCCCATCAGGCGGACTACTTCAGCCCGCTGGCGGGGCGCTCGGAATCCATCAAGGCGCGCTATCAGATGGACTATTGGAACACGTCGCGCCGAGAAGCGCTGGAGTGGCTGCTGGCGGAATATCCCGACGGTCCCATTTATCTGAACAGCGCGGATCCGAATTACGAGATAACCCAAAACCGCCTCATCCTGCCGAAAGCGGATAGGGACAGGCTGCTGTTGAACGAGCCGTTTCCCGATTTCATCATCGCCTCCGAAAGCGGCGCGGGCGCGGTTTGGACGCGCGAGATTCATGGCGGCGTCCTGACGGCGGTTTTGGACAGGCGGGAAGAAGCGCGGGCGGCGAAAATCGCGGCTTACGAAACGGCGCGGGCGTCGGAGCCAATCGCGGAATCCGTATTCAACCTGCATCTGGTCGGCGGCGCGCTCGCCTATGTCAAAGACCCCTGCGGCGAATCGGACGCGGACGCGCCCTTCTCGCTCTCGGCGTCGCCGTCCGACCCGTCCGACCTGCCGGAAAGCGCGCGGCGCAGGGGGCTGGAGCATGAGTCGCTGAACTTCGCCTTCCACCGCTACGGCGCGGTTTTCGACGGCAAATGCGTCATCCTGCGCCCGCTGCCGGAATATCCGATAAGCGTCTTGGAAACGGGCCAGCACGCCCCCGGCGGCGGGCGGCTGTGGACGGCGTCCGCGCACACCGACCCGGAACGCGCCGATGTCTTTCGGCGCGCGCTGGCGGCGGCGCTCGCGTCGGAGCCGGCGGTTCGGTCGAGCTTCGACGTCTATCTGAACGGCGGCGGCGCGCTCACATACGTCAAAGCCCCCTGCGGCGCGGACGACATTCGCGGGCGCTTCCTGCTGTCGGTCGTCCCCGCCCGCGAAGCGGATTTGTCCCAAGACGCAATCGCCGCCGAGCGCCCCCACAACGCTCTGAATTTCGACTTCGGCAGATACGGCATGATTTTGGACGGGGAAACCTGCGTCATCCTGCGCCCTCTGCCGGAGTACCCGATGCGCCGAATCGAAACGGGCCAATGGCTGCCGGGCGGCGAACGCCTGTGGACGGCGACGCTGGAGATGGGCGGCGACGCGAGCGGCGGGTAGCGAGAGCGGCGCGCCGAAATCCCCGATTTCCGCCGCCGTCGTTCCCGCGCCGCGGCTCCCGTCATTCCCGCGAAGGCGGGAATCCAGAGTGGAGCGACCAACCTAGCAATTGGAAACCAAGACCGAATCGCGAGCGACAAATCCCTTCTCCCTTGATGGGAGAAGGCTAGGTTGAGGGCGCCTGCGCCTCTAGGCGCAGTCTCGCCGCCGTTTCAACTGAACGCCGTTGGAAAAGAGAGAAGTTTCCAAAATCCCCCCGCGCGGCGATTGACAGCGCCCGCATCCTCTGTTAGCATGGGATGCGCCGATGATGGACGACCCGCCACATAGAAACGCCAGCGGTTTCGCGCTTTGCTTGGGGAAAGTTCCCCTTCCGGCAAGGCTTGTTTCGGTTTGGGGAAGATGAGTGCCACGACGACTTTCACGGCAGTGATTCTAGCCGCCGGCAGGGGGGCGCGGATGCGCTCGCGCTTGCCGAAGGCGTTGCATCCCGTCTGCGGCGAGCCGATGGCGGCGGTCGCGGCGGACACTGCGCGGGCGGCGGGCGCGTCCCAAGTGGTCGCCGTCGTTCCCGAAGACTCCGCCCGCCTGCGCGCGGCGCTCGGCGCGCGTTGCGCCTACGCCGTCCAAGACAAGCGACTCGGCACCGGACACGCCCTTCTGCAGGCGCGGGATGCGGCGGGCGAGCGCGGCGCGATTCTCGCCCTTAATTGCGACATGCCGCTCATCGAGAGCGAAACGCTGTCGCGCCTTCGCGCCGTCCACGCGCGGGGCGATTCCCCGATGACCATTCTGACGGCGGCGGGCGTCCGCGCGGACGGCTTCGGGCGCGTCGTCCGCGGCGCCGGCGGGCGCGTCCAAGCCATCGCGGAGGAGCGCGGCGCGGACGCCGAAACCCTCGCGCTGGGCGAAGTGAACGTCGGCGCCTACTTCTTCGACGCCGAATGGCTTTGGGACAGTCTGGCGCGCCTCGCGCCGTCCGCCGGCGGGGAGTTCTACCTGACCGACTTGGCGGCGGCGGCGGCGCGGGGGGGAAGAGCGGCGAATTCGGCGGCGGTCGGATGCCCGGACGAAGCGCTGGGCGTCAACAACCGCGAAGAGCTGGCGCGCGCCGAAGCCGCCATGCGCGACCGCATCCGAAGGCGGTGGATGCGCGAAGGCGTCTCCATGCCCGCCCCGGCGTCCGTCTATATAGACCGCCGCGCCCGCGTCGGGATGGACACGACCATCCTGCCCAATACGCATATCAAAGGCGCGACCGAGATAGGCGAGGACTGCGAAATAGGGCCCAATTCCATTCTGGAGGACTCGCGCGTGGGCGACCTCTGCCGCGTGACGGCGTCCGCAATTGAGGGCGCGACGCTGGAGGACGACGTCCACGTCGGCCCCTTCAGCCGAATCAGGGCGGGGACGCATCTGGAGGCGGGGGTCCGCGTCGGCAACTTCGGCGAAATCAAAAACAGCCGCGTCGGGCGGGGGAGCAAATCGGGGCATTTCAGCTACATTGGGGACGCGGTTCTGGGCGCGAACGTCAACGTGGGCGCCGGTTCGGTGACTTGCAACTACGACGGGCGCGAAAAGCACGGCACGGAGATAGGGGACGACGTCTTCATCGGCTCCGACACCATGATAGTCGCGCCGCGCAAGATAGGCGACCGCGCCTACACGGGAACGGGGGCGGTGGTGACGCGGGACGTCCCCGACGACAGCGGCGCGGTGGGCGCGCCGGCGAGAATTTTGCCCAAACGAAGGCGCGGCGGCGGCGATGATTCGCCGGCGGAGTCGTCCAGCAACAACAACACGCGGGCTAGCGGCCCGATTGCGGAGCGCTAAGAAAGTGGAAAGCGACAGCGTATTATCGGCGGTTATCTTCGGAATCTCGGCGCTTCTGATGGGAGTGTTCGAGGCGGGCGCGGGCGCGGTGGCGCGGGCGCTCCGCGAAAAGAGGGCGTTCGATTCGGGCGCGGTGACGGAGGAACTCCGAGAAAGGGCGGGATTCCGCGACAAGTGGCTGTCCACGGTAATAGATTTGCCGGGCGGCGCGGGCGCTTCGTTTCGCGTCGCGGGCGTCATCGCGGGCGCGGCGGCGCTCACAGTCGCCAGCGCCGAGGCGGGCGCCGCATGGGGGTTGCGATGGGAGTTGATACTGCCCGTCGTCGCGCTCGCCGCGGTTGCGCTGGCGGCTGTCAGCGTCGCCGCCCGCGCCCTAGGCGCGCGCTTCTCCAACGCGGCTCTGCCAGCCGCCTGCATCGTCGCCCGGTGGCTTTCCTACCCCCTCAGCCCCGTTCTGCTCGTTTACGGCCTCCTGTTGCCCAAATGGTCGGGAACCGGCGAGAACAGGGAGCTGGACATATCCGCCGACCCATTCGAGATTCACGAGTTCCTCAAGCCTCTCGACAAGCATGAGGCGGATATGGTTCGCGGCGTCGTCGAGCTGGACAAGACGCCGGTGTGGAAGATAAAGACGCCGCGCGAGGACGTGGCGGCGGCGAGCGCGGACGCCACGCTCTCCGAACTGGCGGACATTATGATAACGGCGGGACACAGCCGGATACCGATTTTCGCGGAAGGCGGGCTGGACGACATAATCGGCGTGGCGCACGCGCGCGACCTGTTGGAGATTCTGGCGGACGGCGAAGCGAAAGGCAAAACCGCCGGCGACATGCCGCTTCGCGACCCGATGCCCGTTCCCGAAACCAAAACGCTCGAAGACATGCTGACAGAGTTCAAGAAAACGCAAACGCATCTGGCGATTGTGGCGGACGAGTACGGCGACGTGTCGGGAATCGTCACAATCGAAGACCTGCTTGAGGAAATAGTGGGCGACATCTACGACGAGTTCGATGAGAAAGAGGTTCAATATCGTCTCATGGACGACTTGAAGCTAGAGGTGGACGCGATGATGCCCCTTGACGATTTCAACCGCGAGATGAAAGTCGACGCGGGGACGGTCGGCAACGAATTCGACAATATCGCCACCATCGGCGGCTTGGCGATTCACCTGCTGGGCAGAGTCCCTGTCGTGGGGGACGCGGTGGAGTACGGCGGCTGGAAAATCGAAGTGGACAGAGTCGAAAACAGGCGCATCGTCAGCCTCAAGGCGAGGCGGAACCCCTAGGTAGTGTTGACATAAGGATAGTTTGGAAGATTCTCGCGCCAAAATCTCCAATTTCCCACTTGCAAGGGCATGTTCATGGAAAACAAGCCCGAATCGCAACCAACGAATCCCCTCTCCCTTGATGGGAGAGGGCTAGGGTGAGGGTGTCTGCGCCGCTAGGCGCAGTCCCGCGCGGTTTGCCATCCGACCCCGCCCGCTCTTCTCTCTAATGTCAACACTGCCTAATCTTTCGCCCCCTTCCCGCCAAGCCTTCGGTTGCCCGTTCGCGCGTTTAGGGTGTAATCTTAAATGCGAAACCGAGTCGGGGTGTGGCGCAGCGGCAGCGCGCCTGTTTTGGGAACAGGAGGTCGGCGGTTCGATCCCGCCCATCCCGACCACAGGGCCGGCGCCGCCCGAACAAGGCGCGCCAGCCGGCGACCGCCCGTCCGCCGTCCGTCCATCACCCCGCTGATTCCGTCATCATCACCCCCACGCCTATGAAACCCAACGACTGGTGGAAGCGCCCCTTCGACCTGGCGATTCTGACAGCGGCGCACATCGCGCTGTCCCCGCTTTGGCTGGCGCTTTGGACGGCCATCCCCCTCGCCATCTGGCTGCACGACCGCGGCCCCCGTCTTCTACACCCAGACGCGGCTCGGCAAGGGCGGGAAGGAGTTTCGCGTGTACAAGTTCCGCTCGATGATTCCCGACGCCGAGCGCGAAACCGGCGCGGTCTGGTCCGCCGGGGACGACGACCCGCGCGTCACCCCAATCGGCAAAATCCTGCGAAGCCGCGCGCTGGACGAATTGCCGCAAGTCATCAACATGTGGAAAGGCGACATGAGCCTGGTCGGCCCCAGGGCGGAGCGCCCGGAGTTGACCGAGCGATTCGAGCGCGTTTATCCCGGCTTCGCCAAGCGCCTCGCCGTCCGCCCCGGCTTGACCGGCCTGGCGCAAGTGCGCGGCAGATACGCCACCCGACCGCGCGACAAGGCGCGATACGACATGGTGTACATAAGGCGAATGTCGCCCCTGCTGGACGTCAAGTTGCTGGTCGCGTCCGTCTGGATAACCGTCGCGGCGCGCTGGCAGGGCGGCGAGCGCTAGGGCGCGGCGTCGCCGCTCGGAATCGCGCCGGCGGGCCGCTCATGGCGCGGCGGACGGGCGGTTGAAGAACTTCTCCAGCCGTTCCTGCTCGCGCTGAACGCCCAGCGATTCTTTGGCGCGCGGCGCCAGCTCGATTGCCCTGTCGACGTAGGCGGCGGCGTCATCGAGAAAGTCCGGGTCGCGCGCGGCGGCTCGCTGGTAGAAGGACGCCAAGCCCGCCTGGAACACCCAATCCGTCGGCTCGTCCAGGTCGCCGCCCTTCGCCGCAAGGTCCGCGATTCTCACCGCTAGATCGAACTCCCTCTCCGACATGTCTTGGAGCAGAAGCGACACGTCGTAAACCATCAGTCGGCGGACGTAATTCGCCAAGCCGGGGAAGGATTCTATGGCGTCCAGGTACGCATCCGCCCTATCCAGCCAGTGGGATTGCAACTCGGCGTTCCGAACCGACTCGGCGGCGGAGTACATCCGCAGGTTCATCGTCAGAATCATGGCGAGCATGAGCGCGGCGAAAATCGCCGTCAGCGCCAAGCCGACGGCGGGGTGGCCGATTCCGGCGCGGACTGGATGCTCCGCCTCGGACTGGCGCCCTTCGACGGCGCGCAGGCGCATCTCCAAACCCGCCGCGAACGCCGCCAGCGCCGCGAACTGCATCGTGGAAGACGGGTTGTCGAACAGAAACAGATTCTGCGTGAAATACGCGATGAACGCCGCGCCGATTACGGCGACGAGCTCCCGGTCGGACGCGGGCCCCCGCTTGTAATAGCGCACAAGGGCGCGCGCCGCCGCCGCCCAGATGAGCAGATACGCCGCCAAGCCCAGAGCGCCTTTCGTGACCAATTCCTCCACAACCTTGCTGTGGGCGCGGTCGAATCTGGTTTCGATTCCGGTCTCTTCGTAGTCGAAATAGCGTCCCCAGGCGCTCAGGAAGTTGTCCGTTCCCCAGCCGAACAGCGGCCTTTCGGGGAAGGCTTGGATTCCGGCTTCGATTGCGGTGACGCGCCCCCGCAGGCTTCTGTCCGCCGCCTCGCCGACGATGGAAAGGCGCGACAGCATCCGGCTGGACTGGATTATCGGGTCGAGCGCGGTCGTCGTTCGGGCGATTGCGAACAGCGCCAAGCCGGCGGCTATGGCGGCGAGCATGGCTATGGCGGCTTTTCGCGCCAGCGGCGACCGCGCCGCCCCGCGCCGAGCGTAGAAGGCGGCGAGAAGGACTAGGGCGAGCCCCAACCCGGCGACCGCGCCGCGAGACGCCGTTTCCCAGATAGTCCACAGGCTCAGCACGACGGCGACCGCCCACAGCGGGCGCAGATAGGCGTCCATGTTGAAGGCGAATCCGGCTTGCGCGCCGCGCCGCCGCCCGCTGGAGCGCCGCGTAGCCGCCGCCGGATTGTCCGCGCCGGAATCGGACGCGAACGACCGCGCCAGCAGCGCCAGCCCGATGAGGGCGTTCACGGCGGCGTATCCCGCGAGATAGGTGGGGTTGCCCAGCGTCGCCTCCAGCCTGCCGCCGCCCACGCCCAGCGCCTCGTTCTGAACGAAATCGTACAGCGACAGCAAGCCCAGCGCGCAGACGACTATTCCGACAAGCAGGTTGCAAGAGAAGAACGCCCGCCACGCCCGCGCCGAATCGAGCGCGGACGCCGCCATCATCGCGAAGGCGGCCCAGTGCGCCAAATCCATCACGCCCTGCATCCGCTCGAAAGTCGACCACATGCTGCGCGTGAAGCTGACGCCCAGCGCGCCCGAAATCCAAGACGCCGCCAGCCAAGCGGCGAAGGCGATGAGAACCCAAGAGAAGCGGGGGCGGTAGCGCGGATAGAAAATGATCAGGGCGACCCAGAGCGCGAAAGTCGCCTCGATGACCGAGCGCGAATAGACCGCCTTGCCCACCACGAAGGGGAAGTAGGTGTCCGCCGAAACGATGAGCGGCGTGGCGAACGCCGCGACAAGCCCGGCGCGAACCAACCAAAGAAGCGCCGACCCAATGTCGGCTTTGTCAATGGTCAGAGCGGCGCTGCGGGAAGTCAAAGCGATTCTTTCGGAAACCTCGCGTTCTATTGTACAGCGGCTAGGGCGCGGTTTCTAGGGCGCGCCGAAATAAAGGCGGCGCGGACGGCAAATCGCGCCCGAAATCCCCGATTGCCGCCCCGTCATTCCCGCGAAGGCGGGAATCCAGAATCGCCCAACAACGTCATCCTCGCGAAAGCGGGGACAAGATAGCCGCTAGAAATCAACCTTGAATCCCAACCGGCGAATCCCCTCTCTCTTGATTGGCTTACAGGGGCATGTTTGGCGGATTTAGGCGCGGATTGGACGCTTTTCGCCACTTCCGAGCGCCGCCCCCGTCATTCCCGCGAAGGCGGGAATCCAGAATCGCCCCAACCAAGCCCGCCACTTGAAATCAGGCTTGGAATGAAGCCAACGCACCCATTCTCCCTGGCTTATAGGGGCATGTTTGCGACTGGCGGGCAATCCCGCCAACCACAAACATGCCCCTAACAAACCGTGGAAACGTGGACAACAAATCCCTTCCTCGCGCCCTTTGCGCCACTGCGCCTTTGCGTTTCTATTTTCCGACCTTCCCATAAATCCCCCGCGCCGCTGGCAACCGACCGCCGATAGCCAATATAATCTTCCCCGCTATGCTCTCAGGCGCGCGCGGCTATTTCACCCCACTCCGCGAGAGGCGCGATTGGCTGCCGCTGGCGCTGTTGGCGCTCGCGCTGGCGGCGCTGATTCCGCTGGGCGGCGACAGGTCTTACTTCCACCGTCCCGCCAACCACACTTGGGACTCCGTGAAGAACCTGCAGCTGGCGGAAAACCTGTCGCCCTCGCGCGGCTTTCGCCTGCTCATCGGCGAGCGGATAAGGGCGGACGGAACGGTCGAACCCGTCCTGTACGGACGCTTCCCCGTCGGCGGACCCGCCCTCGTCAAGTTGGCGGCGTTGCCGTTCGGGGACGGCTTGTCCGCCAAGTTGCTGGCGGCGCGGCTTCTCATGCTCGGCTTCTTCGGCGCGGCGGCGGTCTTCGCCTATCTCGCCCTTTCGCGCGCCGTCGGCAACCGCTGGGCGGCGCTCGGCGCGACCCTGCTGGCGTTCTCCGCGTACTATCCGCTCTACTTCAGCGACCACGTCTCCAACGAGACGAACATGGACGTCTTCGGCGCGGCGCTCGTCTTTCACGGCATGATTGTATTCTCCCAAGACGGGCGCTTTCGCCAGCTGGCGCTCAAAACCTGCGCGGCGCTTCTGCTGGGGTGGCATGTTTACGCCCTTCTGCTGCCGTTCATCGCGCTGGGCTTCGCCGGCGACGCGCGGGCGGCGATGCGCTCTTCGCTCGGAATCGGCGGCGTCCGTTCGGGCGCGATGGGGTTCGCGCGCGCGGTCGGCGGCGCGGCGCTCCGCAGCCGCCATGTCGCCCTGGGGCTAATCGCCCTCG
>CBDESW010000038.1:0-27150 GCA_965242675.1 Dehalococcoidia bacterium | reverse complement strand
CACTGACTTCACACACTCCGCCCGGTTCCGGCCGGGCGGAAACAACCCGAAAGGAACAACCCGAAAGGAACCAGCATGAACATTCCAACGGAAATCCGCATGACGCTTGCAGACGCGCAAGACGCGCCGCGCGAATGCGGCGACGATTGCCCCGTGGCGCGCGCGATCAAGCGGGTTGTCCCGCTAGTCGACCATGACTTGCTTGACGTCGCGCCCGACCTTTGCCGCATCCCTATCAGGCACGGCCCGACGCGGCACTATGTGCCGGACGCGCAAACCGCCGCCATGATCGCCGCATGGGATAGCGGCATTATCGACCCGGCGGATTGGGCCGGCCACAACATCCACCTGACGCCCGAAAGGAAAGCACAATGAAGCCGCAAATCGCCGTACTGACCGCAGGCGCCCCCGGCCGGTGGCGCCGCCGGTATCACGCCATAGTGGAGGTGGACCGCGACGCACTGGACGGAATGGGATTGTCGCGCCCGAACTTCATTGGCGCCCGTGCGGTCGGCGTGATCGAAATCTACTACCGCTATGCCGACGTGCCCCAAGCGCCCAGCTATCCCCACGGCAAATGCGCATCCAGTCGCCAGCGCGCGGCGGCAATCGAACTGGCGGAACGCTATGCCAGCGACCGCGGCATTGAATGCGTAGGGGTACTGTCATGACCCGCCGCCCGCACTGGCGCTTGCCGCCCGGCATAGACGACAGGCCGGGATACTACGGCCAGTCGATGGCCGAACGTAGGGCGCAACGCAAGGCCGACGGCCTATGCCGGGATTGCGATGCGCCACTGGATACCGATACTTCCGCCCGGTGCGCACGGTGCCGAAAGCGCCGAAATGACGCGCGGAACCGGAAGCGGTAGCGACCCGTTATCCACCCTTCGCAAGCCCGGTTCCGACCGGGCTTTTTTTTGCTTGACCCGCCGCCGAACAGCAATCAGATTGCGGCCGTCGGGACGTCATACCCCCCGACTGTTCGACCTCCCAAGTCGCCCGGCGGTTCCCTTGTCCTGTCCGCCGGGCGGCGCCTTCGCAAGGGAAAGCCATGCGCGATTTGCCGGCGGAAATCGACAAGCTTCGCCTGACGAATGCCGACCTTGCGGCGCAAATCGCGTCGCTGAAAATCGACCTTTGCGAAGCGGAAGCGCGCTTCGATGATCACGTGGCGGAAACGGTCGGGCGCGAAGTCGAAAGGCGCATGAAGGCCTTTTTTTCGACCGTGGGGCGCAACGGCAAGCGCGGCGGGTGATTGCCCTAGGGACGCGCCGAACGCGCGCCCAGCCCCCCTTGCAGTCGGCCTATTCCGCCGGAACCAGCAATCCGGCCAGCCCGGCCGCTTTCGCTATGTCCATCCCGCCGCCAACCATGGACTGGAACGCCCGCGCCCGACCCTGAATGTCGCTTGCGGCAAGATTTGACGCGTCCATCCCGATTTCGCGACCGTCCAAACCCGCCGACAATTCCGCCGCGATGCGCCGACACAAAGGTTGCACCGACGAATGGATGAAGCGCCGCCATGCTTCCCGACTGGCCGCGCCTTCGACATTGCTAAGCAACGCCGCCGGAACGCCCGCAACCTGGGCGATTTCAATTCCCGACTGTTGCCATGCGCGGATCAAATCGGCGTCGGGCGACGGCCCCAACCGCCGTTGCGTCCAATCGGCTTGCGGCTTGTCGCCCGACCCGGCCCAACCGCCGGCCGTTGTTTCGACGAATGCGGTCTTGCCGTCCAGCGATGCTATGTTCCGGCGCAACTGATCGTTCACGCCTTCGTCGCCTTCGTCGATTTCCTCATCTTCCGACGGAAGCGGTATCAGTGCGCCGGAAGCCGCCCGCATATCGGCCCGCAATGCGATTTCGGAAGCCCCCGCAAGCGCCCCCAAAGACGGCGCCAATTGTGCCGGACCAAGACCCTTCCACGGTTCGGATCGCCGCCATGCCCAACGGAAATGAAGAACGCCTTCGCGCGGAAGGTTCCGCGTCGCGGTGCCGGACGGCGACGCAAGATCGACGCGGTAGTGCCACGTGCGCGGATCGGCATTCCCGGTAATGTCGTGCGAAGCGGACGGCAACAGGACAAGCGGATCGACCGCGTCGATCACCTGTACGCTTTCGCCGGTTTCGATCATCGCCCGAACCGTTTCCGAAAGCCAATCCGGCGGAAGGTCGGCCCCGTTCACTTCGATTGCATCGCAAGCCCGCGTCCATATCGCGATTGCGGTTTGAATGCCGCCGGACGCCCATTCCTTCACGCTTGCCGTGCCGTTTGCGGCGGCTTGGATGGCGTCCACAACCGCATCCGTCGCCGGTGCGGCCCGGTGTTGCGCCGACGGTGCGGCGGCTTCCCTACGGCGGAAAAATCGCATCATGCCCCCACAACCGCCGCGCGGCGGCGGCGGTATCTGGCCAGCATCGCCATGGCGCCCGACCGGCGGAACGCATTCGTTCCCGCGTCGCCCGTGATCATGTAGCTGGCGTTCCTATCGCCGTCGCCGCCCGACCAATTCACCTGTTCGATCCCGTGCGGCGAATTTGCCAGATAGCGCGCTATCTGGATCGCCGCCGTCGCCTTCACTTCGCCCGGCGCCGAACGCGCGTAATCGACCGCAAGCCGATAGCCTTCATTGAACCATGCCCATGCGCGCGCATCCGCATTGGCATCGGAAACGGCGATCACGCTATCCTTCGCCAAATCCGGCCGCACCATTCTGTTCGACGCGCCGACGTAGCTTACCAGCACGGGTTCGGTCGGAACGCCAAGCGCCGGGAAGCTTGCGGCCGTGCGCGCGAATGCGACCCAATCGTTCCACGATTTGAAGCCCCAAGAACGCGCCCATTCGTTGCGTTCGGAAGCCGTCGCATCCGCTTCCCTTGTCGCGGGCGGATCGCTTCCCGGAACGGCTTCCGTCTTGCGCCCGACGGCCGCAAGCCTTTCGTCCCATGGATACAGGACCGCGCCCGGAACGCGCGGAATGATGCCGCCGCCTGTGCTCATATCGCGCCCAACAGCCGGTTGCCGACCGTGAAGGGCGTCCACATTGCCGGATGGATGCGCGCCCTTGCGGCCGCTATCGTACTGTCGGGATAGGCCGGGGTATCGCATATCGCCAGGCCGACAAGTACCGCGCGCGCGATCACGATTGCGCCCGCTTCGATCCGTTCCTGGGTCGCCCGAAATTCGATGCTGGCGCCGCGCAACACGCCCGCACGAACAAGCGTCATGGTATCCCGTGCGTCGCGCGTATCAGGCATTTCCGCACGGAAGGAAAGCGCTTCCGGCCCGTCGGCAAAGACAAGCCCGGCGCCCCCCGTGCGCGCAAGCACGGAATGCCTTTGATGCTGACGGTTGAGAATGACATCGGCGCCCGACAAGTCCCCGAACGCCCCCGGTTCGAAGCGTTCCCTACCCCAAGGTAGGGTTGCCGTATCGCCGTAGCGGATCGCGGTACCGGAAAGCACGTTGCCTTCCGGTTCCGCCCGGATTTCGAACCGCCGTTCGGCATATCCGAAATCACGCATCCAACTGGAATTCCACCTTTGCGAAGCTGTCGTCGCGGATGCGAAGGAAGCCCACAAGCGAAACCGCCGTGACGTGTATCCATCCCTTCGCCGCATCCGACAGTTCGTCGCGGATCAAGGTTACGCCTTCCCAAACCGGCGCAACGACTTCCGTTCCGCGTTGCCCCCGCGTGATAAGGCCGGTCTGTTTCTTGCCGGCCTTCGCCGCGATCTTGCTTGATACGCGCAAGCCGCCGGTTTCCCGTTGCGCATAGGTAAGCGCATTGTCGGCCGTGTTCGCTTGGAACAGCGATGCGAAACTTGCGAAGGTTTCCGTGCCTATCAGGCACCGAATGTCGCGCAGGCCGGTCGCATACTTGCCTTCGACGAAGCTTGCCCATTGCGCGGCAACCGTGCCGTAGGCGACTTGCGCGGTCGCCGCCGTCGCCGCCGCCAAACCGCCGTTCGCAACCGTCGCAAGGAAGCCGCCTATGGCCGGTGGCCCGGCTTGGCCGTTCAGCACTAGGGAGTCCCAATTGTCGGCCATGACGTTCGACAAATCCCGCCGCAACGCCTGTTCCATCCCGGCCGTGATCGCAAGGTCTTCACGCCGGAAGCTGTAGCGCGCCTGCAGTCTTGCCGGATTGACCGTCTTCACGCCGATTGTCGCCGCCGTGCTTTCCTTCGCCGCATCCTTCGCAACCACTTCCGCCGTCGTGCCGGCCGTGATCACGGGGTAGGCCTGTTCGCCGATCCCGACCGACGGCATCGCGACGCCAAGGAAGCCCGCGACGGATTGCGCGAAAACCCGATCAAGAATGCCGTGCTGGGTCACACTGTTCCCGGTCGCGGGCGATCCCGTTACCGCATCCGCACGGGCTTCGATCGGCGCTATCGCCGCCCACGGTACGCTTCCCGCCGGTAGCGACCGTTCCGCATTGTATTCGGCTTCCCGGCCTTCCAACGGGCGCCCGGTGCGCGCGGCTTCCAGATAGGCGCGAAGCGATAGGTTGTCGGCAATCGCGGTTGCTTCCCGCGCCTGATTGTCGCCGTCCGGGCTTCCTTCCACCTGTACCGCCGCGCGGTACTGGGCTTCCAAATCCGGGATCGCACGGGCGGCTTCATGCGCATCCGTGCGTTCCTGTTCCGTCAAATCCCGGCCTTCGATCGCCGCGATTTCCGCAAGCCTTCCGCGCCTTTCGGAAAGCTGCAGCTGCAGCGCCTGACTACGTAGCATTCCCCAAATCCTTGATCGACTGTTGGAACCAGTCCCGACGGAACCGTTCCGCCGGGGTTAGTCTTGCGGAACGAACGCATTCCGTAACGGCATAATGGCAGTTCCGACACAACAAGACAAGGTTCGAAATCGCATAGGGTTCGCCGCCGGATCGAAGCGGCTTGACGTGATGCACCTCCTGACCTTTCGCGCCGCAACGCCGACACTTGCCGCGATCCCGGCGCCGAACCGCCGCCCTAACCTTGCGCCATTCGCGGGTTTGATAGATCGGGTTCGTCACAGGTCTTCGCCCACAACATGAACGCGCTTGCGCGCCCCCGAACGCTTGCGCGCCGGGAACAAACGCTTGCCGGTCGATACCGCAAGAATGGAAGCCGCAAGCGCATCATCCCTGACCTTGCCCTTGTTCCTTCGTTCCCAGCGTCAGCTTTTCGTTTCCCGCCGGATCGCTGGCGACCCGGGCGAACGCGATGCACGAACGCAACAACAGCGATGGCGCGGTCTTCACGTCGCCGTCCAATACCGCGCGGCGGAACGCCCGTATGTCTTCGCCGCCGTCGCGGAAGCCCATGCCGCGCCATTCGACCGTTGTTGCCGGGATGCGCGACCGATCAAGCGCGTCCATCATTTCCGCCTTCCGGTAGCGGTCCGCCGCGATTGCGGCCGGCTTCGATCCGAAACGCGACCGCGCCTGAGTGATCACCTGTTCGACCGATACCGTGCGGTTCCCGGCAATGATCAATTCGCCCTTCATCCGCATCGCTTCGTACGCGTTTCCCGCCCCGTCGTGCTTCGCCCGCTTGTCGATGGACGGTACCGCCGAAAAGGCGCCGAACGCTTCCAGGCGCCCGGTTCTGGGCCAGTACGCGGCACAGGCCGACATTGCGACCGAACCGCCAAGGTCGATGCCCAACACGTAGGGACCGCGCTTGTCGGGCGGATTGTCGGTTTCCGCCTGTTGTTCCCAAGTCGCCGGATCGAGCACATAGGCTTCCGCCGTATCGCTGACGCCCATGTTGCATCGCAAGGCCAGAAATTGCGCCTTCGCCTGTTCATCTTCCTTGGCATCCGCCGCTTCGCCCGCAATCGTCGCCAACAGCGACGGAAAGTGCGCAAGCGAAGGGCAAGCCTTGTGCCACGACTTCGGATCGAACGGATCATCATTGTCGGAAGCCGCGAAAACCATGGCGTTCCGGGTCTTCAGCAAACGTTCGAAATAGTGGTCGGCACTTGCCGGGCGCGTTCCAAGCGCGATCATGCGCGATCCCGGAAGCTTGCCCAGCGAAGTCGTCAGCGCGGCCCACATTGCCGGTCCCTGACCCGTAGGCCATTGCGACGGTTCGTCGGCCAAAATCAGCGCCGCCTGAAGCCCGTGGGCCCTTTTCGGATCGCTTGATATCGCCCTTGCCGCGACGCCGTTGTGCTTGTTGCGCAAGCCCATTTGCTGGTTGTTGTCGGTCTTTTGCCAGTCGCGCGAACGCCAATCCGGGTGACCTTCAAGAAACGCCATCATCTGACGCCAAAGGATACGGCCCTGACTGAAACTTGCCGCAACAATAACCACTTCCGAATGCGGTTTCGCAAGCGGCGACAGGACGAAGCAAGCCGCAAGCGCCGCGCAAAGCGAAGTCTTTCCGGCCCCCCGCGCAACCGACAAACCGAACACGGAACGCGTGTTGTCGGGCGACAATGCGCGGCAAATGAAGTCCCTTTGCCAAGGTAAAACCGTGAAGTCTTCGCCCGCATGTTCGCCGTTCAGAACCTTCAATCCGCCGATCCAATCGACGGCCGCATCCGCAACGGAAACATGCGCAATGTAGGAAGGTCTTGCCCCCATTATTCGGTTTTCGTGCGCCCCCTGTTCCGCGACAGGGTCCCGCTTTGCGTTGCCGACCGCGCGCTTCGTCATGACTTGTCCCGCCGCCGCGCGTTGTTCGCCGGACGCCCGGCCGGGCGCGGCCTGTATGCCGGGATAGGGCGCGGCTTCGTTCGCTTGCGTTCCGGTTCGGGCGCGAAGCCGCCGCTTTCCATGACGGCATCATGTTCGTCCCAAAAGTCGCCCCAGTCGTCCGTTTCGTCTTCACGCATCTTTTTCGGCCCCCAAGAAAAGGCGGAAATCCACCATATCCACCATATCCACCATTTTCAAGCCATTTCAAGGCCTTGTTCCATGGTGGATGCATGGTGGATGGAATGTGCGCCGTTCCATCCACCATGCCGACCGCGCCCCCCGCGCATGGTGGATGCATGGTGGATATGGTAGTAGACTTTTCCATCCACCATGCCCTAAGTCGTTGTTTCATTACCGCTTATGGTGGATATGGTGGATATGGTGGATATTTCGTATAGTGTACCCCTCATATCTATGGTGCGTGATAGGCATATGCCGACGGGCGCCAGCATTCCTTTGAGTTTGTTGAACCTTTTGCCAAGGCCCCCCGAAGACTTCGGCCATGCGGCCGACTTCCGCACGTCTTCGGGAACGAACGCGCCGATTTCCTCAAGCGCCTGTTTCGCGTACTGTCGGAACGTGCGGCCGCTGTATGCATCCGCCGTCATCATGCGCCGGATCGCATCCGCGACCGGATCGGCGTCGACCACTTCCCGCGCTTCCCGCCTATGGTTCGCCCGGTAGGCGTCTAGGAATTGTCCCCCGTCCCATTCGTTGCCCCAAGCGGCCGATCCCGCATCGACGAAGGCCGCGAAGCTGGCCATGCGCGGAAGTTGTTCCGGCGGAAGGCCGGCATGCCGCAAGGCATGCGCGGCCGCATCATATATCGCCGCACGCACAACAGGCGCTTCGTCGCGGATGCGTTGCGCCTGTTCCGTTGCGCTTCGCCGTTCCTTCATGGGTTCCAGCACAACCGAAATGCACCGATCCGCCAAGTCCTCACGGTCGATGAAGCGATCAATTCCGGTAAGCACGGCCGGCTTCAACAGCAACTGATAGTACACGTCGCCGTCGGTATAAAGCGCGCGCTTCACGCTTGCCGATCCGGTCGACAGTCGGCACAGTTCATCCGACCACGGCTGGGACATTCGCGAAATGTTGTCGAACAGCAACAAATGCGCGGTCTGCACGGCAACCTGATAGTCATCCGTGCTTTTCGGTGGCCAGCTTTGCGCGCCGATGTTGTGCGGATCAATGATCGCCTGGACAATCGACCCGATCCCGGTTTTGCCGCTACCGGCCGGCCCGGTCGGCGCAAGGAATGCGTATTCGTATTCGCGCATAACCGGCGGATGGAACGCGCCCAACAGCCATCCGGCAATCAGCGTGAAGCTTTCGTCGGAACAGCCGTCGGGAAGCAACAACCGCAAGGCTTGGATGTCGCCGTCGCCGGTCGGCAAGGGAAGCGGCAACATGCCGTCGGTACGCATGAAGCGGCATTCGTGATCGACCGACTTCACGATACCCCAACCTTCCGGTCGGATTTCGACGGCCAGCCAATCCGGGCGCCCCAAGTCGTGATAGATGTTGCCGTTGTGCATTCCTACGCGCATCCAAACCTTGACGGGATCGCCGCCGCGCCCGATGGCTTGGATTTCGGCAATCGCGGTCTTCAAGGCGTCGCCCGGCGGGGGTTCGTTGCCGCATCGCCGCCATTCGTTGCGAAGCCAATCCGCGAAAGGGCGCCCCCCGACGGCCCAAGTTTCCCGCCGGTCTTCGATTTTCATATCGGCGAAAGCGCGCCTTCCGGGAAGCGACGGATCGTGAAAGATGCGGTCCGTGCGGTCAAGCGCCATGCGCACCAGCTTCGCCGCGACGGACCCGCCGTTCGACCCGCCCTGTTCGGGATCGCCGCCGTCGCTTTCCTGACGCGACTTCGCCGCGCCTTCGGTCGTTGCGCGGGCTTCGTCTTCCGTCAAACCGGCTTCGATCGCCGCCCGGATCAAATCATTCGCAAGCAACGGAAACAGGTAGGCCAGGCGGTTCAGTGTGTCGTTCCGCGACCCTTCCTTCGCCGCCCGCATTTCGGCAATCGGATCGACGGTTCGCTTGCGCTTGCGCGGCGCCCCCGCAACCGGTACGTGCCTCATCATTTCGTCGGGAACGTCGGTCGGATCGACAACCTTCCCGTCGACTTCGTAATGCCACGGTTCGCTTCCGGGCGGCGGTTGCTTTTCCTGTTTCTCATAGTCGGCAAGCGACCGCTTCGAACCCGGCCCGATAACGTATCCCGACGGCTTGTAGCCTTCCTTCGTCTTCAGGCGCGAAGCCCGCGTATCCACGCCCTTCGCCGCCGGGGTTGTGTCGCTGGCTTGGACCACCTTCGCCGCATTGTCGCCCGCGAAGTACCGGTGCTTGCCGCGCGGCGTCCGCACGGTAAGGGTTCGGGCTTCGTCGAACAAAGCGGTCGCTTCCGGGGTATCGGTATCGACAACGCAAGTGTCCGGCCCCGGTAGGCAACCGACATTGAAGCCCGCATCAAGCCATGCGATTGCTTCGTCGGGATCGGCCGTTACATGCGGGTGCGCATCCCACTTTTCGGGATTGTTGTACCCCGTGTATTCCGCGTTGCGCGGCACGGCATTCGTGCCGGGCGGAAGCCGTAGGAAGCGGAAACCCCAAACGGCCAGCATCGCATAGAAGGAATGATGCTTGACGTGATGCACGGATCGTGCTATGTCGGGCGCCTTCATGGACTATCTCCCAAGCCCGGCGCAACGGTTTGCCAAGACCGCGCCGGGCTTCCTTTGTCAGCTTGCCGGATCGGCTTCGTCGCGTTCGGGATGCGCGCCAAGCGGGCGGTATTCGCGCATCCACAACTCATTGATCGCGCGTTCGATGACGCGCGCATAGGATACGGCTTCCGCCTTCGCCATTTGCTCCAGTCGCAAGCGGCAAGCCGTTGAAACGTATGCGTTAAGCCGTTCGTTTCCTTGCCCCCGGTCGCGGATCGTGCGGCCCGTTTCGCATGCCATGGCCGGCTTCCTTTGCTGTTCCGCCATGGATATGAGCAAGATTCGTCCGGACGTCAACAGGCTTGCGCAAAAAATATATCTTGCAATCAACGCCTTACCTTGTTGTCAACAGGCTAAGGCGCCTGTAACAATTTGTGATTGCTTGCGCAAGATTTTGCCTTGCCATGCCGACCCACATACAGATATCCTAGCAGATATGGCAATCACGCCATGGGAGACAGGACAATGAAGCTGCATCTAGAAGTGAATGGCGTCCATGTTCCGCTACGGATAGCCAAGCGCTACCAGAAGGCAATCATGTATGCCATGGAAGACGGCAACCAAATCAAGGTTTCCGTAGACCCGGAAGACGGCGACCCATACGTTTGGGAACGCTTCCTTGTCTCAGGTTGCGACGTTGTTGATCACTGACTTCACACACTCCGCCCGGTTCCGGCCGGGCGGAAACAACCCGAAAGGAACAACCCGAAAGGAACCAGCATGAACATTCCAACGGAAATCCGCATGACGCTTGCAGACGCGCAAGACGCGCCGCGCGAATGCGGCGACGATTGCCCCGTGGCGCGCGCGATCAAGCGGGTTGTCCCGCTAGTCGACCATGACTTGCTTGACGTCGCGCCCGACCTTTGCCGCATCCCTATCAGGCACGGCCCGACGCGGCACTATGTGCCGGACGCGCAAACCGCCGCCATGATCGCCGCATGGGATAGCGGCATTATCGACCCGGCGGATTGGGCCGGCCACAACATCCACCTGACGCCCGAAAGGAAAGCACAATGAAGCCGCAAATCGCCGTACTGACCGCAGGCGCCCCCGGCCGGTGGCGCCGCCGGTATCACGCCATAGTGGAGGTGGACCGCGACGCACTGGACGGAATGGGATTGTCGCGCCCGAACTTCATTGGCGCCCGTGCGGTCGGCGTGATCGAAATCTACTACCGCTATGCCGACGTGCCCCAAGCGCCCAGCTATCCCCACGGCAAATGCGCATCCAGTCGCCAGCGCGCGGCGGCAATCGAACTGGCGGAACGCTATGCCAGCGACCGCGGCATTGAATGCGTAGGGGTACTGTCATGACCCGCCGCCCGCACTGGCGCTTGCCGCCCGGCATAGACGACAGGCCGGGATACTACGGCCAGTCGATGGCCGAACGTAGGGCGCAACGCAAGGCCGACGGCCTATGCCGGGATTGCGATGCGCCACTGGATACCGATACTTCCGCCCGGTGCGCACGGTGCCGAAAGCGCCGAAATGACGCGCGGAACCGGAAGCGGTAGCGACCCGTTATCCACCCTTCGCAAGCCCGGTTCCGACCGGGCTTTTTTTTGCTTGACCCGCCGCCGAACAGCAATCAGATTGCGGCCGTCGGGACGTCATACCCCCCGACTGTTCGACCTCCCAAGTCGCCCGGCGGTTCCCTTGTCCTGTCCGCCGGGCGGCGCCTTCGCAAGGGAAAGCCATGCGCGATTTGCCGGCGGAAATCGACAAGCTTCGCCTGACGAATGCCGACCTTGCGGCGCAAATCGCGTCGCTGAAAATCGACCTTTGCGAAGCGGAAGCGCGCTTCGATGATCACGTGGCGGAAACGGTCGGGCGCGAAGTCGAAAGGCGCATGAAGGCCTTTTTTTCGACCGTGGGGCGCAACGGCAAGCGCGGCGGGTGATTGCCCTAGGGACGCGCCGAACGCGCGCCCAGCCCCCCTTGCAGTCGGCCTATTCCGCCGGAACCAGCAATCCGGCCAGCCCGGCCGCTTTCGCTATGTCCATCCCGCCGCCAACCATGGACTGGAACGCCCGCGCCCGACCCTGAATGTCGCTTGCGGCAAGATTTGACGCGTCCATCCCGATTTCGCGACCGTCCAAACCCGCCGACAATTCCGCCGCGATGCGCCGACACAAAGGTTGCACCGACGAATGGATGAAGCGCCGCCATGCTTCCCGACTGGCCGCGCCTTCGACATTGCTAAGCAACGCCGCCGGAACGCCCGCAACCTGGGCGATTTCAATTCCCGACTGTTGCCATGCGCGGATCAAATCGGCGTCGGGCGACGGCCCCAACCGCCGTTGCGTCCAATCGGCTTGCGGCTTGTCGCCCGACCCGGCCCAACCGCCGGCCGTTGTTTCGACGAATGCGGTCTTGCCGTCCAGCGATGCTATGTTCCGGCGCAACTGATCGTTCACGCCTTCGTCGCCTTCGTCGATTTCCTCATCTTCCGACGGAAGCGGTATCAGTGCGCCGGAAGCCGCCCGCATATCGGCCCGCAATGCGATTTCGGAAGCCCCCGCAAGCGCCCCCAAAGACGGCGCCAATTGTGCCGGACCAAGACCCTTCCACGGTTCGGATCGCCGCCATGCCCAACGGAAATGAAGAACGCCTTCGCGCGGAAGGTTCCGCGTCGCGGTGCCGGACGGCGACGCAAGATCGACGCGGTAGTGCCACGTGCGCGGATCGGCATTCCCGGTAATGTCGTGCGAAGCGGACGGCAACAGGACAAGCGGATCGACCGCGTCGATCACCTGTACGCTTTCGCCGGTTTCGATCATCGCCCGAACCGTTTCCGAAAGCCAATCCGGCGGAAGGTCGGCCCCGTTCACTTCGATTGCATCGCAAGCCCGCGTCCATATCGCGATTGCGGTTTGAATGCCGCCGGACGCCCATTCCTTCACGCTTGCCGTGCCGTTTGCGGCGGCTTGGATGGCGTCCACAACCGCATCCGTCGCCGGTGCGGCCCGGTGTTGCGCCGACGGTGCGGCGGCTTCCCTACGGCGGAAAAATCGCATCATGCCCCCACAACCGCCGCGCGGCGGCGGCGGTATCTGGCCAGCATCGCCATGGCGCCCGACCGGCGGAACGCATTCGTTCCCGCGTCGCCCGTGATCATGTAGCTGGCGTTCCTATCGCCGTCGCCGCCCGACCAATTCACCTGTTCGATCCCGTGCGGCGAATTTGCCAGATAGCGCGCTATCTGGATCGCCGCCGTCGCCTTCACTTCGCCCGGCGCCGAACGCGCGTAATCGACCGCAAGCCGATAGCCTTCATTGAACCATGCCCATGCGCGCGCATCCGCATTGGCATCGGAAACGGCGATCACGCTATCCTTCGCCAAATCCGGCCGCACCATTCTGTTCGACGCGCCGACGTAGCTTACCAGCACGGGTTCGGTCGGAACGCCAAGCGCCGGGAAGCTTGCGGCCGTGCGCGCGAATGCGACCCAATCGTTCCACGATTTGAAGCCCCAAGAACGCGCCCATTCGTTGCGTTCGGAAGCCGTCGCATCCGCTTCCCTTGTCGCGGGCGGATCGCTTCCCGGAACGGCTTCCGTCTTGCGCCCGACGGCCGCAAGCCTTTCGTCCCATGGATACAGGACCGCGCCCGGAACGCGCGGAATGATGCCGCCGCCTGTGCTCATATCGCGCCCAACAGCCGGTTGCCGACCGTGAAGGGCGTCCACATTGCCGGATGGATGCGCGCCCTTGCGGCCGCTATCGTACTGTCGGGATAGGCCGGGGTATCGCATATCGCCAGGCCGACAAGTACCGCGCGCGCGATCACGATTGCGCCCGCTTCGATCCGTTCCTGGGTCGCCCGAAATTCGATGCTGGCGCCGCGCAACACGCCCGCACGAACAAGCGTCATGGTATCCCGTGCGTCGCGCGTATCAGGCATTTCCGCACGGAAGGAAAGCGCTTCCGGCCCGTCGGCAAAGACAAGCCCGGCGCCCCCCGTGCGCGCAAGCACGGAATGCCTTTGATGCTGACGGTTGAGAATGACATCGGCGCCCGACAAGTCCCCGAACGCCCCCGGTTCGAAGCGTTCCCTACCCCAAGGTAGGGTTGCCGTATCGCCGTAGCGGATCGCGGTACCGGAAAGCACGTTGCCTTCCGGTTCCGCCCGGATTTCGAACCGCCGTTCGGCATATCCGAAATCACGCATCCAACTGGAATTCCACCTTTGCGAAGCTGTCGTCGCGGATGCGAAGGAAGCCCACAAGCGAAACCGCCGTGACGTGTATCCATCCCTTCGCCGCATCCGACAGTTCGTCGCGGATCAAGGTTACGCCTTCCCAAACCGGCGCAACGACTTCCGTTCCGCGTTGCCCCCGCGTGATAAGGCCGGTCTGTTTCTTGCCGGCCTTCGCCGCGATCTTGCTTGATACGCGCAAGCCGCCGGTTTCCCGTTGCGCATAGGTAAGCGCATTGTCGGCCGTGTTCGCTTGGAACAGCGATGCGAAACTTGCGAAGGTTTCCGTGCCTATCAGGCACCGAATGTCGCGCAGGCCGGTCGCATACTTGCCTTCGACGAAGCTTGCCCATTGCGCGGCAACCGTGCCGTAGGCGACTTGCGCGGTCGCCGCCGTCGCCGCCGCCAAACCGCCGTTCGCAACCGTCGCAAGGAAGCCGCCTATGGCCGGTGGCCCGGCTTGGCCGTTCAGCACTAGGGAGTCCCAATTGTCGGCCATGACGTTCGACAAATCCCGCCGCAACGCCTGTTCCATCCCGGCCGTGATCGCAAGGTCTTCACGCCGGAAGCTGTAGCGCGCCTGCAGTCTTGCCGGATTGACCGTCTTCACGCCGATTGTCGCCGCCGTGCTTTCCTTCGCCGCATCCTTCGCAACCACTTCCGCCGTCGTGCCGGCCGTGATCACGGGGTAGGCCTGTTCGCCGATCCCGACCGACGGCATCGCGACGCCAAGGAAGCCCGCGACGGATTGCGCGAAAACCCGATCAAGAATGCCGTGCTGGGTCACACTGTTCCCGGTCGCGGGCGATCCCGTTACCGCATCCGCACGGGCTTCGATCGGCGCTATCGCCGCCCACGGTACGCTTCCCGCCGGTAGCGACCGTTCCGCATTGTATTCGGCTTCCCGGCCTTCCAACGGGCGCCCGGTGCGCGCGGCTTCCAGATAGGCGCGAAGCGATAGGTTGTCGGCAATCGCGGTTGCTTCCCGCGCCTGATTGTCGCCGTCCGGGCTTCCTTCCACCTGTACCGCCGCGCGGTACTGGGCTTCCAAATCCGGGATCGCACGGGCGGCTTCATGCGCATCCGTGCGTTCCTGTTCCGTCAAATCCCGGCCTTCGATCGCCGCGATTTCCGCAAGCCTTCCGCGCCTTTCGGAAAGCTGCAGCTGCAGCGCCTGACTACGTAGCATTCCCCAAATCCTTGATCGACTGTTGGAACCAGTCCCGACGGAACCGTTCCGCCGGGGTTAGTCTTGCGGAACGAACGCATTCCGTAACGGCATAATGGCAGTTCCGACACAACAAGACAAGGTTCGAAATCGCATAGGGTTCGCCGCCGGATCGAAGCGGCTTGACGTGATGCACCTCCTGACCTTTCGCGCCGCAACGCCGACACTTGCCGCGATCCCGGCGCCGAACCGCCGCCCTAACCTTGCGCCATTCGCGGGTTTGATAGATCGGGTTCGTCACAGGTCTTCGCCCACAACATGAACGCGCTTGCGCGCCCCCGAACGCTTGCGCGCCGGGAACAAACGCTTGCCGGTCGATACCGCAAGAATGGAAGCCGCAAGCGCATCATCCCTGACCTTGCCCTTGTTCCTTCGTTCCCAGCGTCAGCTTTTCGTTTCCCGCCGGATCGCTGGCGACCCGGGCGAACGCGATGCACGAACGCAACAACAGCGATGGCGCGGTCTTCACGTCGCCGTCCAATACCGCGCGGCGGAACGCCCGTATGTCTTCGCCGCCGTCGCGGAAGCCCATGCCGCGCCATTCGACCGTTGTTGCCGGGATGCGCGACCGATCAAGCGCGTCCATCATTTCCGCCTTCCGGTAGCGGTCCGCCGCGATTGCGGCCGGCTTCGATCCGAAACGCGACCGCGCCTGAGTGATCACCTGTTCGACCGATACCGTGCGGTTCCCGGCAATGATCAATTCGCCCTTCATCCGCATCGCTTCGTACGCGTTTCCCGCCCCGTCGTGCTTCGCCCGCTTGTCGATGGACGGTACCGCCGAAAAGGCGCCGAACGCTTCCAGGCGCCCGGTTCTGGGCCAGTACGCGGCACAGGCCGACATTGCGACCGAACCGCCAAGGTCGATGCCCAACACGTAGGGACCGCGCTTGTCGGGCGGATTGTCGGTTTCCGCCTGTTGTTCCCAAGTCGCCGGATCGAGCACATAGGCTTCCGCCGTATCGCTGACGCCCATGTTGCATCGCAAGGCCAGAAATTGCGCCTTCGCCTGTTCATCTTCCTTGGCATCCGCCGCTTCGCCCGCAATCGTCGCCAACAGCGACGGAAAGTGCGCAAGCGAAGGGCAAGCCTTGTGCCACGACTTCGGATCGAACGGATCATCATTGTCGGAAGCCGCGAAAACCATGGCGTTCCGGGTCTTCAGCAAACGTTCGAAATAGTGGTCGGCACTTGCCGGGCGCGTTCCAAGCGCGATCATGCGCGATCCCGGAAGCTTGCCCAGCGAAGTCGTCAGCGCGGCCCACATTGCCGGTCCCTGACCCGTAGGCCATTGCGACGGTTCGTCGGCCAAAATCAGCGCCGCCTGAAGCCCGTGGGCCCTTTTCGGATCGCTTGATATCGCCCTTGCCGCGACGCCGTTGTGCTTGTTGCGCAAGCCCATTTGCTGGTTGTTGTCGGTCTTTTGCCAGTCGCGCGAACGCCAATCCGGGTGACCTTCAAGAAACGCCATCATCTGACGCCAAAGGATACGGCCCTGACTGAAACTTGCCGCAACAATAACCACTTCCGAATGCGGTTTCGCAAGCGGCGACAGGACGAAGCAAGCCGCAAGCGCCGCGCAAAGCGAAGTCTTTCCGGCCCCCCGCGCAACCGACAAACCGAACACGGAACGCGTGTTGTCGGGCGACAATGCGCGGCAAATGAAGTCCCTTTGCCAAGGTAAAACCGTGAAGTCTTCGCCCGCATGTTCGCCGTTCAGAACCTTCAATCCGCCGATCCAATCGACGGCCGCATCCGCAACGGAAACATGCGCAATGTAGGAAGGTCTTGCCCCCATTATTCGGTTTTCGTGCGCCCCCTGTTCCGCGACAGGGTCCCGCTTTGCGTTGCCGACCGCGCGCTTCGTCATGACTTGTCCCGCCGCCGCGCGTTGTTCGCCGGACGCCCGGCCGGGCGCGGCCTGTATGCCGGGATAGGGCGCGGCTTCGTTCGCTTGCGTTCCGGTTCGGGCGCGAAGCCGCCGCTTTCCATGACGGCATCATGTTCGTCCCAAAAGTCGCCCCAGTCGTCCGTTTCGTCTTCACGCATCTTTTTCGGCCCCCAAGAAAAGGCGGAAATCCACCATATCCACCATATCCACCATTTTCAAGCCATTTCAAGGCCTTGTTCCATGGTGGATGCATGGTGGATGGAATGTGCGCCGTTCCATCCACCATGCCGACCGCGCCCCCCGCGCATGGTGGATGCATGGTGGATATGGTAGTAGACTTTTCCATCCACCATGCCCTAAGTCGTTGTTTCATTACCGCTTATGGTGGATATGGTGGATATGGTGGATATTTCGTATAGTGTACCCCTCATATCTATGGTGCGTGATAGGCATATGCCGACGGGCGCCAGCATTCCTTTGAGTTTGTTGAACCTTTTGCCAAGGCCCCCCGAAGACTTCGGCCATGCGGCCGACTTCCGCACGTCTTCGGGAACGAACGCGCCGATTTCCTCAAGCGCCTGTTTCGCGTACTGTCGGAACGTGCGGCCGCTGTATGCATCCGCCGTCATCATGCGCCGGATCGCATCCGCGACCGGATCGGCGTCGACCACTTCCCGCGCTTCCCGCCTATGGTTCGCCCGGTAGGCGTCTAGGAATTGTCCCCCGTCCCATTCGTTGCCCCAAGCGGCCGATCCCGCATCGACGAAGGCCGCGAAGCTGGCCATGCGCGGAAGTTGTTCCGGCGGAAGGCCGGCATGCCGCAAGGCATGCGCGGCCGCATCATATATCGCCGCACGCACAACAGGCGCTTCGTCGCGGATGCGTTGCGCCTGTTCCGTTGCGCTTCGCCGTTCCTTCATGGGTTCCAGCACAACCGAAATGCACCGATCCGCCAAGTCCTCACGGTCGATGAAGCGATCAATTCCGGTAAGCACGGCCGGCTTCAACAGCAACTGATAGTACACGTCGCCGTCGGTATAAAGCGCGCGCTTCACGCTTGCCGATCCGGTCGACAGTCGGCACAGTTCATCCGACCACGGCTGGGACATTCGCGAAATGTTGTCGAACAGCAACAAATGCGCGGTCTGCACGGCAACCTGATAGTCATCCGTGCTTTTCGGTGGCCAGCTTTGCGCGCCGATGTTGTGCGGATCAATGATCGCCTGGACAATCGACCCGATCCCGGTTTTGCCGCTACCGGCCGGCCCGGTCGGCGCAAGGAATGCGTATTCGTATTCGCGCATAACCGGCGGATGGAACGCGCCCAACAGCCATCCGGCAATCAGCGTGAAGCTTTCGTCGGAACAGCCGTCGGGAAGCAACAACCGCAAGGCTTGGATGTCGCCGTCGCCGGTCGGCAAGGGAAGCGGCAACATGCCGTCGGTACGCATGAAGCGGCATTCGTGATCGACCGACTTCACGATACCCCAACCTTCCGGTCGGATTTCGACGGCCAGCCAATCCGGGCGCCCCAAGTCGTGATAGATGTTGCCGTTGTGCATTCCTACGCGCATCCAAACCTTGACGGGATCGCCGCCGCGCCCGATGGCTTGGATTTCGGCAATCGCGGTCTTCAAGGCGTCGCCCGGCGGGGGTTCGTTGCCGCATCGCCGCCATTCGTTGCGAAGCCAATCCGCGAAAGGGCGCCCCCCGACGGCCCAAGTTTCCCGCCGGTCTTCGATTTTCATATCGGCGAAAGCGCGCCTTCCGGGAAGCGACGGATCGTGAAAGATGCGGTCCGTGCGGTCAAGCGCCATGCGCACCAGCTTCGCCGCGACGGACCCGCCGTTCGACCCGCCCTGTTCGGGATCGCCGCCGTCGCTTTCCTGACGCGACTTCGCCGCGCCTTCGGTCGTTGCGCGGGCTTCGTCTTCCGTCAAACCGGCTTCGATCGCCGCCCGGATCAAATCATTCGCAAGCAACGGAAACAGGTAGGCCAGGCGGTTCAGTGTGTCGTTCCGCGACCCTTCCTTCGCCGCCCGCATTTCGGCAATCGGATCGACGGTTCGCTTGCGCTTGCGCGGCGCCCCCGCAACCGGTACGTGCCTCATCATTTCGTCGGGAACGTCGGTCGGATCGACAACCTTCCCGTCGACTTCGTAATGCCACGGTTCGCTTCCGGGCGGCGGTTGCTTTTCCTGTTTCTCATAGTCGGCAAGCGACCGCTTCGAACCCGGCCCGATAACGTATCCCGACGGCTTGTAGCCTTCCTTCGTCTTCAGGCGCGAAGCCCGCGTATCCACGCCCTTCGCCGCCGGGGTTGTGTCGCTGGCTTGGACCACCTTCGCCGCATTGTCGCCCGCGAAGTACCGGTGCTTGCCGCGCGGCGTCCGCACGGTAAGGGTTCGGGCTTCGTCGAACAAAGCGGTCGCTTCCGGGGTATCGGTATCGACAACGCAAGTGTCCGGCCCCGGTAGGCAACCGACATTGAAGCCCGCATCAAGCCATGCGATTGCTTCGTCGGGATCGGCCGTTACATGCGGGTGCGCATCCCACTTTTCGGGATTGTTGTACCCCGTGTATTCCGCGTTGCGCGGCACGGCATTCGTGCCGGGCGGAAGCCGTAGGAAGCGGAAACCCCAAACGGCCAGCATCGCATAGAAGGAATGATGCTTGACGTGATGCACGGATCGTGCTATGTCGGGCGCCTTCATGGACTATCTCCCAAGCCCGGCGCAACGGTTTGCCAAGACCGCGCCGGGCTTCCTTTGTCAGCTTGCCGGATCGGCTTCGTCGCGTTCGGGATGCGCGCCAAGCGGGCGGTATTCGCGCATCCACAACTCATTGATCGCGCGTTCGATGACGCGCGCATAGGATACGGCTTCCGCCTTCGCCATTTGCTCCAGTCGCAAGCGGCAAGCCGTTGAAACGTATGCGTTAAGCCGTTCGTTTCCTTGCCCCCGGTCGCGGATCGTGCGGCCCGTTTCGCATGCCATGGCCGGCTTCCTTTGCTGTTCCGCCATGGATATGAGCAAGATTCGTCCGGACGTCAACAGGCTTGCGCAAAAAATATATCTTGCAATCAACGCCTTACCTTGTTGTCAACAGGCTAAGGCGCCTGTAACAATTTGTGATTGCTTGCGCAAGATTTTGCCTTGCCATGCCGACCCACATACAGATATCCTAGCAGATATGGCAATCACGCCATGGGAGACAGGACAATGAAGCTGCATCTAGAAGTGAATGGCGTCCATGTTCCGCTACGGATAGCCAAGCGCTACCAGAAGGCAATCATGTATGCCATGGAAGACGGCAACCAAATCAAGGTTTCCGTAGACCCGGAAGACGGCGACCCATACGTTTGGGAACGCTTCCTTGTCTCAGGTTGCGACGTTGTTGATCACTGACTTCACACACTCCGCCCGGTTCCGGCCGGGCGGAAACAACCCGAAAGGAACAACCCGAAAGGAACCAGCATGAACATTCCAACGGAAATCCGCATGACGCTTGCAGACGCGCAAGACGCGCCGCGCGAATGCGGCGACGATTGCCCCGTGGCGCGCGCGATCAAGCGGGTTGTCCCGCTAGTCGACCATGACTTGCTTGACGTCGCGCCCGACCTTTGCCGCATCCCTATCAGGCACGGCCCGACGCGGCACTATGTGCCGGACGCGCAAACCGCCGCCATGATCGCCGCATGGGATAGCGGCATTATCGACCCGGCGGATTGGGCCGGCCACAACATCCACCTGACGCCCGAAAGGAAAGCACAATGAAGCCGCAAATCGCCGTACTGACCGCAGGCGCCCCCGGCCGGTGGCGCCGCCGGTATCACGCCATAGTGGAGGTGGACCGCGACGCACTGGACGGAATGGGATTGTCGCGCCCGAACTTCATTGGCGCCCGTGCGGTCGGCGTGATCGAAATCTACTACCGCTATGCCGACGTGCCCCAAGCGCCCAGCTATCCCCACGGCAAATGCGCATCCAGTCGCCAGCGCGCGGCGGCAATCGAACTGGCGGAACGCTATGCCAGCGACCGCGGCATTGAATGCGTAGGGGTACTGTCATGACCCGCCGCCCGCACTGGCGCTTGCCGCCCGGCATAGACGACAGGCCGGGATACTACGGCCAGTCGATGGCCGAACGTAGGGCGCAACGCAAGGCCGACGGCCTATGCCGGGATTGCGATGCGCCACTGGATACCGATACTTCCGCCCGGTGCGCACGGTGCCGAAAGCGCCGAAATGACGCGCGGAACCGGAAGCGGTAGCGACCCGTTATCCACCCTTCGCAAGCCCGGTTCCGACCGGGCTTTTTTTTGCTTGACCCGCCGCCGAACAGCAATCAGATTGCGGCCGTCGGGACGTCATACCCCCCGACTGTTCGACCTCCCAAGTCGCCCGGCGGTTCCCTTGTCCTGTCCGCCGGGCGGCGCCTTCGCAAGGGAAAGCCATGCGCGATTTGCCGGCGGAAATCGACAAGCTTCGCCTGACGAATGCCGACCTTGCGGCGCAAATCGCGTCGCTGAAAATCGACCTTTGCGAAGCGGAAGCGCGCTTCGATGATCACGTGGCGGAAACGGTCGGGCGCGAAGTCGAAAGGCGCATGAAGGCCTTTTTTTCGACCGTGGGGCGCAACGGCAAGCGCGGCGGGTGATTGCCCTAGGGACGCGCCGAACGCGCGCCCAGCCCCCCTTGCAGTCGGCCTATTCCGCCGGAACCAGCAATCCGGCCAGCCCGGCCGCTTTCGCTATGTCCATCCCGCCGCCAACCATGGACTGGAACGCGCGCGCGCGTCCCTGCACGTCGCTTGCCGCGAGATTGGATGCGTCCATTGTGATTTCTCGCCCGTCCAAACCCGCCGACAATTCCGCCGCAAGGCGCCGACATAGCGGTTGCACACTACGCATGAATAAATCGGCGCCATGCCTCGCGCGACTGGCCGCTTCCTTCGACGTTTGCGAAGCAATGCCGCCGGAACGCGCGGCAACGCTTGCGCTAATTCAATGCCGGATTGCTGCCATGCGCGGATTAATTCGCCGTCCGGCGAAGGCCCTATCCGTCGCTGCATCCAATCGCCTTGCGGTTTGTCGCCCGAGCCTGACCAACCGCCGGAAGTGGTTTCGACGAATGCCGTCTTGCCGTTCAGCGACGCCAAAGACTTCCGGCGCAACTGATCGTTCACGCCTTCGTCGCCTTCCTCGATCGTTCGCTTCGTCTTCCGACTTGGAAGCGGAATTAGCGCGCCGGAAACCGCGCGCATATCGGCGCGCAATGCCGCTTCCGGAATTGCTCGCGCATGCGCAGCCAGAATGACGGCGCCAATTGGGACGGCCCAAGACCCTTCCACGGTTCGCTTTTCCGCCAAGCCCAACGGAAATGCAGAACGCCTTCACGCGGCAATGTTCCGCGTCAACCGAACCGGAAGGCGAGGCAAGATCAATCGCGGTAGCGCCATGATGCGCGGATTGGCGTTCGCCGGAAATGTCATGCGTCGCGGCCGGTAGCAATGTCAAGTGGCTCGACCGCTTTCAATGACTTGAACGCTTTCGCCGGTTTCCAAGAGCGAGCGAACGGTTTCCGAAAGCCATTCCGGAAGGAAGGGAGGCGCCGTGAATTTCAATCGCGTCGCAAGCCCTAGTCCATATGGCGATTGCTGCCTGCAATGCCGCCGGATTGCCCAGTCCTACACGCCGTCGCCTTGCCGTTTGCGGCGGTTTGGATGGCGTCCACAATGGCGTCCGTAGCCGGAACCGCCCGTTCCTCAATGGCGCCTTCCGCCGCGCGTTGTTGCGGCGCAACGGCGGGTTTCCTGCGGCGTGAACAATCCCATTCTATGCCTCCACTACCGCCGCGCGACGGCGGCTTGTAGCTGCGCCAGCAACGCCATTGCGCCGGAACGGCGGAAGGCGTTCGTATGCCAGCGTCGCCGGTAACCATGTAGTTTGCGTTCCTATCGCCGTCGCCGGAACCTGACCAATTGCACTTGTTCTTGATCCCGTGCGGCGAATTGGCGAGATAGCGCGCAACCTGAATTGTTGCCGTCGCCTTTGCGTCGCCCGGCGCGGAAGGCGCGTAAGTCGAGCGACAATCCGATACGAAGGCTTCATTGAACCAAGGCCCATGCGCGCGCATCCGCATTCTGCAATCGGAAACGGCTTTCACTCAAGCGCGCCGACGCAAAACCGAACCGAAATCGCAATCTCATTCGTCGCATTCCTAGCGCAGCTTACCAGAACCGGTTCGGTTGGGACGCCAAGCAATGGAAAGCTTCCGCGGCGGTTCGAACGAAGGCAACCCAATCGTTCCAAGACTTGAAGCGCCACTTCCGCGCCCAAGCATCGCGTTCCGCCGAAGTTCCGTTTCGACTTCCGCTTTCGCCGCTTTGCTCGACGGGCGGATTGGCGTTAGGGTCAGCCGGAACGAAGCTTCAGGATTGGGCTTTTTTCCGACGGCCGCAATGGCCTATCCTCCAATGGATAGACAGGACCTCTCCCGGAACGCGCGGAATGTTGCTTATCACCTATTATCATATCGCGCCCATACCTCCAATGGCCCACAGCGAACGGCGTCCGGACATTGCCGCAATTGGATGCGCGCCCTTGCGCGCGCCTTGTCAATTGTGGATTGTCGGGATATGCCGGTTTGTCGACCATATCGACAAGCCGAGTGAGAACCGCGCGCTTTGAATGACGATAACGCCACCCTTCAATGCGTTCCTCAGTCGCGCGGAACTCGACACTAGCTCCGCGCAAAACGCCTCGCCCTAACCAGCGTCAAGGCGTCTTGCGCGTCGCGCGTATCAGGCAATTCCGCCCGGAAGGAAAGCGCTTCCTGGCCCGTCAATAAATTCAAGCCCGGAACCGCCGGTTCGCGCAAGCATTCGGAATGGCGTTGATGCTGCACGGTTGAGCATTACATCAACACTGCCGACATAGTCGCCGAACGCGCCGGGTTGGAAACGCTCCCTACCCCAAGGGAGCGTTGCAACGTATCGCCGTAGCGTATTGCGGTTCCGGAAAGCACATTGCCTTCCGGTTCCGCGCGAACGTCAAAGCGACGCTCGCCATAGCCGAAGATCAAGCATCTAATTGAAACTCGACCTTTGCGAAAAACTGTCGTCGCGAATGCGCAGGAAGCCAACCAGCGAAACGGCGGTAACATGTATCCAACCCTTCGCCGCGTCCGCTCAATTCGTCGCGAATGAAGCGATACGCCTTCCCATACTGGCGCCACGACTTCCGTTCCGCGATTTCCGCCGAAGTGATAAGTCCGGATCTGTTTCTTGTTCGGCTTTCGCCGCTAACTTGCTCGAAACGCGCAAACCGCCGGTTTCCCGTTGCGCGTAGGTAAGCGCATTATCGGCCGTGTTGAAGCCTGAAACAGCGACGCGAAACTTCGCGAAGGTTTCCGTTCCGATAAGGCAGCGAATGTCGCGCAAACCGTTCGCATGTTTGCCTTCGACAAATGACTTGCCCATTGCGCGGCAACCGCTGCTCGTAAGTCGACTTGCGCGGTAGCGGCGGTTGCCGCAGCCAAACCGCCGTTCGCAAGCGCTTGCGATCATGAAACCCGGAACTATGGCGGGTTGGCCCGCCTTGACCGTTCAAAATGCTAGTGAGTCCCAATTGATCCGACATAACATTTGACAAGATCGCGCCTTAGTGCCTCTTCCATTCCGGCGGTAATGGCCAAGGTCTTCACGGCGGAAACTGTAGCGCGCTTGCAGTCTCGCCGGATTGACCGCTCTTCACGCCAATTGTCGCCGCGGTAGACTCTTCCTTCGCCGCGTCTTTGGCCACGATTTCCGCCGTTGTTCCGGCGGTAATCACTGGATAGGCTTGCTCGCCAATACCTACGGAAGGCATGGCGACGCCTATGAAACCGGCAACCGATTGCTCGAAAACGCGATCCAAGAATGCCGAATGCTGCGTTACACGGATTGCCGGTTGCTGGCGATCGGCGACACAACGCATCCGCCCGGAATTGTGATGGGAGCGATTGCAACCCAAGGAACAGTGTTCCCGACGGCAACGACTCGCTCACTGCATTGTATTCTGCCTCGCGGCCGTCCAAGCGGCCGGCCGGTTCTCACTGCCTCCAGAGTAGTTTCGCGAAGCGAAAGATTGTCGGCAATACGCGCGTTGCTTCCTGCGCTTGAGTGTCGGCATCCAGACTGCCTTCCGCTTGGATTGCCGCCCGATACTGCGTTTCCAAATCCGGTATCGCGCGCGCGGCATTCCTGCGCTTCCGCGCGTTCCTGTTCGGTTAGATCGCGACCTTCAATCGCCGCGATTTCCGCCAAGCCTTCCGCGCTTTTCCGAAAGCTGCCAATTGGATTGACTGACTGCGTAGCATGTTTTCCTAGCTCCCTAAGATCGACTGTTGGAACCAGTGCCCGGCGCAACCGTTGCGCCGGGCTTAGTCGTCGCTTGAACGCTTCGCATTCTCGTAATCCGCATAGTGGCAGTTTCGGCACAGGAAGACATGAGATTGGACAATCGCGTAGGGCTCGCCACCGGATCGCGAAGCGGTTTGACATGATGCACTTCCTGACCCGGCGCGCCACATTTCCGACACTTTCCTTTGATCGCGGCTTCCGAACCGCCGCGCTAACCTTGCGCGCATTCCACTGGCCAGACTGGTAGATAGGATTTGTCGGCATGTCAATCGCTCCCTGCGACGTGAGACGCGCTTGCGCGCTTCCTTGCCGAACGCTTGACGCGCCGGGAACAAAGGCGTTTTCCGGTCGGCTACAGCGAGTATCGACGCGGCTAGGGCATCATCCCTGGCCATGCCCTTGCTTTCCTTCGTTCACGCGTCAATTTTTCGTTGCCGGCCGCGATCGCAGGCAACCCGCGCGATAGGCAATGCATGATCGCAGCAGCAGCGACGGTTCGCGTTCTTCACGTCGCCGTCCAAGATCGCCCGGCGAAACGCCGCGTATGTCCTCTGCCGCCGTCGCGCCAGCCAATGACGCGCCATTCAACCGTTCGTTATCGGCAAATTTGCGATTGCTCTAGCGCGTCAAGCAATTCCGCTTTGCGGAAGCGATCCGCCGCAATCGCGACGGGCTTCCGATCCGAAACGCGTATACGGGCTTGAGTCGAGCACCTGTCCGGCACGGAAACCGTTCGCTTCGCCGGCAAATGATCAATTCTCGACGCATCATCCGCATCGCTTCCTGATATGCGGTTCCGGCGCCGTCATGCTTCGCCCGGCGAAGTCGATTGACGGTTTCCGACTAAACGGCGCCGAATGCCTCCAACCGCCCGGTTTTTGGCCAATAGGCAGCACATGCAGACATGGCGACACGAACCGCCAAGATCAATGCCCTAGGATACGTAGGGACCTTCGCTTTTCGGGGCGGATTGTCGCCGTTTCCGCCATGCTGTTCCCAAGTGTGCGGGATCAAGCACATAGTTTTCCGCCGTATCGCTCACTCCCAAATTGCAAGCGCAACGCAAGGAATTGCGCCTTAGCCTGTTCATCATTCCTTGGCGTCTTGCCGCTTCACCCGCGAATCGGTTTCCAATAGCGACAGGAAAGTATTCGCAAGCGATGGACAAGCCTTTTTCCAAGTCTCTTCGGATCAAACGGATCATCTTTTTCGCTCGCAGCGAAATACGATGACTGTTGCTGGTCTTCAGCAAACAGTTTCTCAAAGTAATGATCTTTGCACTGGCCGGTCTTGTCCCAAGAGCAATCATGCGATGAACCCGGTATTTTGCCCTAGGGATGTTGTCAATGCGCGGCCCACATGGCCGGTCCCTTGACCCGTATTGGCCATTGCGCCGGTTCATCTGCCAGTATTCAGCGACGCTTGAAGACCATGCGCGCGTCTTGGGATCACTTGCTATACTGCCTTTGCCGCAACGCCAGTTGTGCTTATTGCGCTTAGGCCCATTTGCTGGTTGTTGTCCGTCATTTGCCATTCGCGAGATTTCCAATCTGGATGACCTCGCGAAGGAACGCAACCATTTGACGCCATAAGGATGCGTCCCTGACTGAAACTTGCCGCAACAATAACCACTTCCGAATGCGGTTTCGCAAGCGGCGACAGGACGAAGCAAGCCGCAAGCGCCGCGCAAAGCGAAGTCTTTCCGGCCCCCCGCGCAACCGACAAACCGAACACGGAACGCGTGTTGTCGGGCGACAATGCGCGGCAAATGAAGTCCCTTTGCCAAGGTAAAACCGTGAAGTCTTCGCCCGCATGTTCGCCGTTCAGAACCTTCAATCCGCCGATCCAATCGACGGCCGCATCCGCAACGGAAACATGCGCAATGTAGGAAGGTCTTGCCCCCATTATTCGGTTTTCGTGCGCCCCCTGTTCCGCGACAGGGTCCCGCTTTGCGTTGCCGACCGCGCGCTTCGTCATGACTTGTCCCGCCGCCGCGCGTTG
>CBDESW010000037.1:0-4338 GCA_965242675.1 Dehalococcoidia bacterium | reverse complement strand
GAAATGCCCGCCCTTCGGCTATTGACGCCAAAAGCCGAATCCGCTTAAAATGGCGGCGTAGAGAGTTCGTCATCCCTCTCTGCATGCCATCGTTGGGCGCGCTTTGGCAGGCGCGTCCAGCGAAAATCCAATCGGATGACAACATGGATGGCGCGTATGTCACTTCAGGAACTCGCTGACGGCAAGTATCACGCGATACCCTGCCCCGCTCACGGCGGGCGCAAACGGAATCTGAGCGTGCGGTTCGACCCCGCGTCCGGATGGTCTCTCTACTGCTGGTCTCGCGGTTGCGCGTACAAAGAAATCGCACTCGCGCTTGGAATCGCGCTAGAAAAGCGCGGCGGGATAGACAACCGTCCTTATCGCGTAGCCACTTACATAGGCGGCGACGGAAAGCCGTTTGACGCTTACCGAAAGAACTTCCCCGCGGACTTCGACGACGCGGCGCGTTGCAATTGGCGGGATTGCGACACCCCCACAACCCCGCACAAGCACGTTTGGATAAAGCGCGGCGGCAAAATCAACGGCGCGAAGCCGTTGGTTTGGGGCGAAGACGACGACGCCCGGACGCTTCTTTGGTCGGAAGGCGAAAAGACGGCGGCGCATTTGCTGGCGGCGGGCTTGGACGGATACACCCCGATTTCAACGCCGAACGGATCCGGCTCCGTCCAGAGCGTGGATTGGAGCCTTCTCGGCGGGCGCGAACTGCTGATCTGGCCGGACAACGACGAGCCGGGCTACAAGGCAAGGCGCGAAATCGCCAAGCGCGCGGTGGACGCCGGCGTGAAGGCGCTGTTCACCGTTGACGTCGACGGCTTGCCGCAAGGCGCGGACGCCGCCGATTTGGACGACGAGAAACTGCTAGAGGTTTTGGCTACGCGCCGCGCGTTCATTAGCGAATCCGCGCCGCCGCCGTCCTCCCCCTTTCCCCTTACGCTGGTGGGCGGTTACGGCGAACGCCCGCGCATTTACGGCGGCGCGCACGCGCCGCTGGAGCAACAGACGGACGAAGCGCGGGCGGCGCTCGCGGCGTACAGCAAATCGTTTTCGCCGCCGCCGGTTTATCGGGCGTCCGATGGCTACGTGGACGTCAACAACGAGCGCGTGGTGCCGCACCCGAAGGCTACTCTGGCGGTTACGCTAGGGCGCGCGGCGCATTGGTACACATACGATAGAAACGGCGACGAAAAGCCCTGCCATCCGAATACGGGCGTTGTGGACGCCATTTGGCAAGCGCCCGCGATGGACGAGATACCCGAACTCATCGGCGTTCGCGCCGCCGAAACGCTTGTCGAGGACGAAAACGGGCGTCCAGTCCTGCTGGCGGAAGACGGCTATCACGCCCAATCAGGCATTTTGCTCGCCTTGCGTTCGCGCCCTGCGGCGTACACAATCGCGGAAGCGCGAGAGAAATTGGCGAACCTGCTGATTGACTTCCCGTTCGTTTCGCACGCGGATTACGCCCTCGCCTTAGGTCTAGCCCTTTCCCACATAGCGCGTCCGTACACCGGGCGCGCTCCTCTTTTTCTAATCGACAAGCCGTCGCAAGGCACCGGCGCGTCCTTGCTGGGCGATACGCTCAGGGGCTTGGCGCTAGACCAGCCGCCCGCCGCGCCGCTGGCTTGGGCGGGAACCGAAGACGAGCGCCGAAAGGCGCTTACGGCGGAACTTCTGGACGCGCCCGATACCCTTTTCCTAGACAACCTTGTCGGGAGGATAACATCGACGTCGCTGGCGCAGACGCTTACGCAAGGCGGCTACAGCGATAGGCTTTTGGGGTCGACGAAGCGCGTTCGGGTGACTTTCAACGGCGTGATGGTGGGGACGGCGAACAACGCCTATCTCAGCCCGGATTTGGTTCGGCGTAGCGTCAGAATCCGCTTGGATCGGAAGCGGGCGGTCGTCGCCGGGTGGAAGCCGCCCAACGGCTGGGAGCATCCTGACCCGGTTAAATCCGCCCGTTCGCCGGAGTATCGCGGCGCGCTGGTTTCGTTGGTTCGCCATTGGCTTGCCGAAGGAGCGCCGGACGGCAAAGAGGACAAGATGGCGTTCACGCTTTGGGCGCGGACGGTTGGCGGGATTTTGGCTTGCGCCGGGGTGAAGGGCTTTCTGCAGGGCGCGGAGCCGGAGGACGAAGAGACGGACGGCTGGCAAGCGTTTGTAACCGAGTGGTGGAATCGGCTTGCGGGGGAGCCGGTCTTGACAAGGACGCTATACGAATGGACGGTTGGGGAAGACAAGGCTATCGATAGCCCGGTGGAACTTCGCGGCGGAACGGATAGGGCGCGTCGGGACGCTTTTACTAGGGCGGTGGGCAAAGTGCGCGACCGCGTTTACGAAGTGGACGATGTGGGGGAATTGCGGATAGAGCGGCTTCCGCGGGTTGCGGCGGGGATGCGCTATCAGTTGACGCTGGTTCGCGCCGCGGGGGCGGCGTCCATGTTGGCGTCCGAGCCTTGCCCGATATGCGGGCGGGACACCGCCGCTAGGGACGCCTTCGGGCAATGCGCCGACCGCGCCAATTGCGAATCCGCTAGGGCGGCGCGATAGAAAACAGACGCAGTGAGGAGGAATCATCATGCGCTACATCGGAATAATCGCAATAGCCGCGCTGGTTGCGCTGGCTGGAATCGGGGCGTATGCGTTCGCGCCGTCGTCCGAGACCGCTTTCGCGGAGGGCGAGGAGACGCCCGCGCGGCTGGGAATCACTTACTACCAGTCGGGCGTGACGGGGACGCCGGGCTACCAGGGCGCTTGCGAAGCGAACCGTGGGTTGTACGGCGTAATCCCGCCCGCCGCGCAAAGTACCCTAATGCAAAGGGGGATTCGGATAGGCGGCGGCTCGACTGAACGCCCAGCGCGGGGATACGTCAGCGCCACGGCGCGATACATAATCGCAACCAAAACCGCGCCCGCCAAATGGAATGTCTACGCGGAAGGGGAAATCCGCGCGGGCGAGGTTAGGGCAAACAGCCCGACTTGCAAGGGGATTACAACCCTGCTTTACACGGCGGATACCCTAAACGCCGCCGTCAATTGGGCAAGGCGGGACATCTACTTGGCAATCGAACGCGAACTTCCCGCCGCGCGCCTGATGGCGGCGTATTGGGCGGAGACGTTCCAAACCGCGCCTACCGCCGCTGACGCCGGCGAGGACGACGAACACTAAACCCGAATCAAAACGCCCGCCGCTGGGAATCGGCGGCGGGCAAACATCATCTAGCGTCAAGGAGGCTAGAAAATGAAAATCTTTATAACTGCAATCATAGCCGCGATGGCGTTGGTAGCTGGATATGACGTCTTCAGATTCGTCACCGCCGACGTAAGCGCGAACGCCGAATCCGCGCCGCGTGCCGCGGAGGGATTCCCCGCGCTGGACGCCGCCTGCGAAGTAGTTGAAAATCCCGAAGCGGCGCGGGACTTAATCGCAAATGCGATTGACGGGCTAGACGCAGGTTTGCCCGAATGGAATGAACTAGACCCGCATCCTAGTAATAAAGACCTGCGTCTTTCGCCTAACATCATCCAAGTGGCGCAAGGTTGGATAACGGCGGGTAGGTCTAACCGCGCCTACAATCAGCATGGATACGAAAGATGGAAACGTGGTTACAGGGTGTCGTTTCCGCTACCGCTAAGCCGCGTTACTTTCGCGCAAGATGAGGTGTATGGCGCAATAGTGCTGAATACTCAAACAGGTGCTCAGTTGAAATCAAGGCAACCCGGAAGCCCAAGCGATACATACGCACTTTATATCGGCGCGGCGTGGAAATATGTAGCCTTCACGCCCGCCGTCGCGCCCATATGCTGGTACTACCAAGACGCCAGCATCATCATGCCCGCCGCGCCGCCGGCGGATTCCCAAACCCCAACCCCGATTCCAACACCCGAACCGACCGCCAACCCTTGCATTGTCCCCGGACGCGGTTGGCAATGCTGAACCGTTAGCCAAATCGCCGCCCTAGCCGATTGCGAATCGGTTAAGGCGGCGAAATAGCGCGATTTAGCCCTTGACATCCGTTAATCGCGTCTGTATGCTTTACGCATACGCTTTGCGAAAGGGGAAAAGATGCCAACTGAACTGAATCTGATGTCGGAGCCGATAATCCGCGTCAACGGCGGCGGCGGCTTGACGCTTCCCGGAACTTTCGCCGCGCTTGCTCGCGACGAGATAACATCGTTTCGCGGATTGCGCCCGCATCAGCGCCATCCGCTTGGCGCGTTTCTAACCCAGTTGGGCGCGATGGCGCTTCACGCGGCGGGCGAAACAGCCTTCGCCGAAAGCGAGGATGTTTGGCGGGAGATGTTGCGGGGTCTCACGCCGGATTTCCCCGCTGACGA
>CBDESW010000036.1:0-8948 GCA_965242675.1 Dehalococcoidia bacterium | reverse complement strand
TCAAGTCGCCGGCGGGCTGGACTTGCGCCCGCCTTCCCTTCGGCGAGGGCGTGCCGGCGTCCGTTTCCAGGCTTGCGCCTAGGTTGTTCGGGTAGTAGTAGTAGTCCATGATTCCCTCCTATGCTAGGGCGGCGCGAATGGCTATCCGCGCCGCCGTTCGTTTTCGCAAGTGTCGGTTTTCTTAACGGCTAAGCCGCTTGGCTGGCGGGCGCGGCGGGCGAGGGGACTTCCCCGCCTTCCAGTTCGGCGATTTCGCCGCCCGCCTCCAGTTCCGCGAGCGCGGATTCGGCTTGCGCGAGTTCGGCGCGGATTTCGGCTATCGCCGCCCGCCGGCGGTCGATCTCCATCAGGCGCTCTTCGGCGGCTATCTTTTCGTCCTGTTTCGCTTGCGCGAACGCGATCAAGTCGCGCTCCTCGTAAAGCGGCGTGTCGCGCTTCGCGCCCTTCGCGCAAATCGCGGGCGTCAGCTCGCCGCGCTTTTTCGCGCGGTTCATGCCGTTGCCGTCGATCTCCACGCCGTCCTCCAGCAGGCGCGCGATTGCGCCGCCGGTTGTGTAGTAAACCTTCGTATTCGCCATTGCAAAGCCTCCTTTGCGCTAGGGCGGGCTGGGAATCCCCTAGCCCGCCGTTTCGGTTTCGGGTTGTTCGTTCGCGGCTAGGCGGGCTGGAGCCTGGCTATCCGCGCTTCGGTTTCGGCTATCCGCGCCAGCGTTTCGGCGGGCGGCGCTACTATTTCGCCGCCGCAGGCGTCGCCGCTGAAGCCCGCGCACTCCGCCGCCCAGCTGTCGCAATCCGCGCACCAGCCTAGCGACATCAGCCCGCTGGGGCTGAACGGCGAGCTCGCCGCGCCTAGCGTTTCCATTCCGAGCCTAGCCATTTCCGAGTCCAGCATGCCTTCCCAGACGCCGTCCTCGTTGCGCCGTTCGCGCAAAGTGTCGATGATCGCCATTCTTTTCGCCTCCTGTTCGTTCGTTCGGTTTCGGCTATTCGGCTTCGTTCGCCAGCCGCGCGCTTGCGTGGACGGCGCATTTGCAATCCGCCGGCGCGTCTTGCAAGTGCGCTTTGACTTTCGCAAGCCATTCGCCCGCCGCGCCCGCCAGCCAGTCTTTGTTGACGGCTATCATTGGCTATCCCTCCTTTCGCCGCCAGCGGTTGACGGCTTCTTTGTTGCAAGCCGCGCGCTCTTCGGGCGCGGCGCAACAGCCTAGATCGTCAAGAAGGGCTTGCGCCCTTTGGCAACGGCGGCATCTTTCCATTGGTTCGCCTCCTAGCCCTTCCCTAGTTCCAATCGCGCTTGCGCGAACGCTATGGCGGCGGTTTCCAAGCGCGCTTGCGCCCGTTCCATTTGCCTGTCGTACCCCTCGCCCATAGCCGCCGCGATCTCCGGCGTCGACGGGTTTGCGAATACGAACGCCCTGGCGGCGTCTTGCAAGTCGGCTTCGGCGCGGCGCAAGCCCGAAAGGGCGAGCATCCGTCCGTTGACGTTTTCAATCGCCATTCTATCCTCCTAGGCTATGCCATAGCCGCCCGCGCGTTTTCGTAGCGGGCGTCTATGATGGCGTTGTTCGCGGCGTGCCAGCGTTCGGCTAGGCTCGCCGCCGTTCGGTATTCTTTCGCCGCCGGCGATTCCATGAATCGCCTGTCGCAAGCCGCGCGATTCGCGCATTGCCCGAAGGCGTCCTTCCACTCGCCCGCCGCTTGGCAAATCGGGCAAGCCCGTTCTTTCGCCTCCGCTTCCGCTTCTTTCGCCTCCGCCCGCCTGTTGGCTAGGGCGATTTGCATGGCTGTGAGTTGCCTTCCCATCATGTCCTCCGTTCGTTCGGCTAGGCTGTCGCCAGCCGCCGCGCTTCGGCTATGCGCCGTTCGCTAGCCGCCCGATGCGCCGCGCCTCCGAAGACGTTGCCCTCGCCGTCAAACGCTTCGCCTTGCCACCGAACGCGGCGGCGCGGCTTATGCGCGTAGCATGGCGCGTCAAGCGGGCAATCCCTTTCGGCGGGGTCTTTCGTTGCGTTCGTTGCCATTGGTTTCGCCTCCTAGCCGCCCAGCGCGGCGTCTATCTTTCGTTCGTAGTAGCGGCAGGCGCTGATCGCCTCGCCGTCTATGAATCCGTCCGCCGCCATGTCGTCCGCCCTAGCCCGCCATTCGCGCGCCAGCGTTCGCCAGGCTTTCAATTCGTTCGCGCTTGCCATTCGTTTCGCCTCCGCTGTAACTACTATGCTACAAGTGTAACGGATATGAAACCCCTAGCGCAAGGGTTTTCGGCGCTATTTTCGGGCAATTCGCAAAGTCAGGCGAAACTGGTTTCGGCGCGAACGGCTGGCTATGCCACACTTTCATAGCGGCTATGCCACATTTTCGCCGGCGGCGGCGCGAACGCTGGCTATCCCTCGCGCCTAGCCAAAGCGTTTCGCAAGCGCAACCCTCTCAGGGCGCAAGCGGCGCAAGTGACGGCGCGTCCGTCCAGGCTTCCCCATTGCGCCGTTCGTTCGCCGCATCGGGGATAGCCTTCGGCGTCAACCCAGTGGACTATCCGCTTGCCATTCATGCCTATCCCTTGCGCCGCTTTCGCGCCGCCTATGTTACATTTTTCTAGCGGGCATGTTACATTTTCGCCGACTGTGCGCCAGCCCTAGCCGCCGCCTAGCCGTTGTATTCCTCCATTGCCATTGCGAACGCCGCCGCCCAGCGTTCGGCGAATTCGGGTTCGCCCTCCACCGAAACGCTTGCGCCGCCCTCGCCTATTCCAACAGTGACGGCGCGGTCTTCCCAGTCCAGCCCGCTTTCTTTCGCCCAGCGGCGTATGATAGCCGCCATGTCCTCGTCGGCGGCGGGGATTCCAACCTTGCCTAGCAAGGCGGGCTGGGGATAGCGGCGAAAGCCGCAGTGGGCGCAACCAACCCCGAAGGCGGGCGTTTCGTCCCGAATGATCATTGCGATTCGGGCGGCGCAACGCGGGCAAGCGAGTTCGGGTTTCATTGCGCCGCCTCCGCCGATTCCCAGAGTTCGCGCATTGACGGCGCGGCGAAAACGCAACACTCGCAAGCGGCGGCTATGCAAGCGTCAAGCGGCTTGCGCCCGAACGAATCCAAAGGCGCGGCGCAAGCGCAAGACTGGCAAGCGCACTTGTAATCGACATTGCCCAGCGAAACGCAAACCGCGCCGGCGAACGCCGCGCCCTTGTATGCGATCACTTCCCCCAGCAACGTCTTTTCGCGCTTCGGGACGCTAGCCTTGCGCCAGTCGTGGATAGCCTCGCCGCCGCCGCGCCCCTCGCCCTTTCTAGCCCACCGAATGGCGGGCGCGCGCCCGAAGTCCCCGCTAGGGTCTTTGCCCGCCGCGCTTTCGCCCAGCATAGGCTCCAAGCCCAGTTCGCGCTCGCTTTCGCAGTAATCGCAAGCCCCGAACGGCGCGTCGTGCAAGCATAGCCTAGCCATTGCGCCCCTCCTTCGCCGCCGCCTTCGCCGCCGCGATTCGCCTGTTCCAAGCCGCTTGTTCGCGCCGCCCGACTTGGAATCCCCTGCACTTCTTTTCCCTATGCGCCGACAGCCGATTCGCGTAGACCGCTTCTTTGCAAGTCCGGCAAACGGCTATCCCAGCGTCTATGTCGGGCGGGCTAGGGCGCAAAGCGGCGAACGCGATTCCAGCCGCCGTCAAGGGCGTATGCGCCAGCGTTCGCGGCGCGGCGCGCGTTTCGGCGATTGCCTGATCGACGTCCTTTTCGCAATCCGCGCAAGGCGCGAACGGCGAACATGCCTGGCAATTCAATGCTATGATGCTCATATGAATCCCTCCTGGATTCCCCGCCGCCGGCGATTATCCACTCTCCCCGGCGGCGGCTTTCTTTCGGCTATGCGCCGCTTGGAATCGCGGCGTATTCGTCCGCGAAGCCGTTGCGCCGCCTTTCCATTTCCCCGTTCGCCGCCATTCGTTCGCAAGTTTCGCGGGCGGCGTTCGCCGTCACGCCCCATTGCAAAGCCCAGTGCGCCGCGTTGCGAAAGTCCAGCGCGGGCGCGGCGGCTTGTTCGGGCTCCTCCTGATAGCCCTGATAGTCGATGTCGCTTGTTTCGGGCGGCGGGCTATCATTCCCTATCCAAGCGGCGGCGGGCGCGTATTCGGGCGCGGACGGCGAATAGCCTGCGGGCAAGGGCGGCGAGTATTCGGGCAAGGGCGGCGGCGCGACGGGCGTTCCATACAAACCGTCCGCCAGGGCGGCGTTCGCGGCGGCTAGAATCGCGTCAACTTCGCTTTGCTCAGTGCCGAATTCCCCGATTGCGCGAACGCGCCGCCCGCCCGCCTTCGGCTTGCATAGATAGCAGACGGCGTATTGCGCGTCATGCGGATCCCCGCATTTCGGGCAAGGCTTCAGACCCGCGGGCAACCAACCTAGCCGCGCATGAATCGCGCCCCACAGCCGCTCCTGATCGCAACCGCCGAAACAATGCGCCAGCACGCCCGCCCTAGCGTCGTCTTTGATAGTGACATGCGGCGCGTTCTTTCCGCTTGGAACATGGCAACCAATCGCGGCGGCGTCGAACCGCCCGCCGTCAAACGCCGCGCCCGCCGCTTGCAAAGCGCCTATGACGGCGTTCGCGCCCGCCGCCAAGTACGGCTGTATGATCGATTGGAATGTCCTCGCCCGCCGCCCGCCGCCCGCCGGCGGCGCGTCAGGCGTTCGGCTATATCCCTTTGGAATCGCCGCCGAAAGCGCGTCCGCCCGCCGTATCAATTCCGCGATTCGCGGATTCGCAACGAACGAATCCAATGGCAAGACTGGCAAAGCCGCGTCTAGGCTAGGGCGCTCGCCTTCCCACCGATTCGTCAGGAAGCGCGCCCGCCCGTTCCCCCGAATCCAATTCCACCATTCCACTTTGACGCCATGCGATTCTTTGCCCGCCGCGTCCACGTGCCTATCCAAAGGGCAGTTGACCGCCGCCTTGCCCCTCCCTATTTTCGCAAGCGTTTCGGCGAACGCTTGCATTTCGTCAGGCGCAATCGCGGCTATCAAATGCCTGCCCGCCCCCGAACGCGAAACCTGAATCGGCGCGTCAGGCGGCGAAAGCATAGCCCGAAAGTCCGCTAGGGCGGCGGCGAACCAATCGCGCTTTTCGGGCGTGTCGCCATCGGGCGCAATCGGCTTGTAATCCGCGTCAAAGAACGCAATCGCGCCGCCGTCCGCGCCAACGCCGCTATGCGCGAACGCAACCCCGATCCCGCCCTTGCCCGCTTCGCGGCGCGGGTCGTTGTAGCACTCTTCGTATGTTCGCCATCCGCCCGGCGTCGTCTGGCTTATCCAATCGCCGTTCGCCTTGATGATGGCGTTGCCTCCGGGCGCATGCAAGTAGTAGCGGCGCGCGCCCAGCAAATCCGAGTATGTCGCTATCATTCCCCGTCCTCCCCTTTCGCGCTTTCGCCGCCCGCGAATAGCGTTTCGGCTTCGGCTTGGATTTCGGCTATTTTCGCCGCCTCCTTTTCGTTCGCCGCCGCCATGCCCTCAGCTTCTTTCGTCCACTTGACGCCCGCCCAGCCGCGCGTCACTTTGCCCGCCGCCCGCCTGACCTCGCTTTTCGCGCCCGGCGCTATCTTTCGCATATAGCCGCCTAGCACGCGCCCTTTCGGGCGTTCTTTCGCGTCTATGAATCCGCAAGACTTCAGATGATCGTCAATCGCCGCGCTCGCCACGAATCCGCTTTCGTCCGCCACTAGCGCGCGCTTCAGGGCGCGGAACGCAAGCGGCTCGCCGCTTGACTTGAAGTCCTCCATGTAGCCATTGGAACGGCTTGTTTGCGTCTTCGGCTTTCCAATCGCAAGCGGCGGGCTGTTGGAATCCACTATTGAACGCCCGTCAAGCGCGGCTAGGCTTTTCGCAAGGTCTAGTATCCGCGCTTGGATTACTGCGCCGCCGTCAGGATGGCGCATAGCCCAGACGTCCATTCCCTCCATTACGCCGTTCCGCTTTTCGCTTTCGGCGAAATCCCACGCCCAGTCGAATCGCGCCGCTATCCCAGCCGCGCTAGTGTCGATTGCCGGCCAGTCGTTCCCTAGAAACCAAAGCGTGCCTAGCCGCTTCGCAATATAGGGATCAACGCCCTTGCGCTCCACGCTCAGCGTATCCCCTATGATTTCGTTCAGTTTCCCCGATGGGATTGCGCCGGGCTTGTCCGCCTCGTCAAGCACCACGAACAGCGATTCCGTCAAATCCGCGTGAAGCGGCGTGAATCGCCCGCCTAGGTTTTCCAACAGGCGCTCGCCCTGCAGTTTGACGATTTCATCCCCGAAGGCGCGGCGCATCCCCTCCCCAGTATGTCGATTTGCCAAAGTCCGGCGTTTCGGCTTTGACTACTTCCATCCGCTTGTCCGCGCCTAGCAAACCAAGCGCGACGCGCTGTAGAAACTCGTACTCGTAGCGCTCGTCCAAGACGAGCTTGACCATCTCCTGAACGCCGGCGCGGGGATTTTCGTATGCGTCCATTCGCGGCGCGGGCATTGCCCACTGAACGCCTATGAAATGGCAATCGCGCAATTCGGCGCGGGTTATAGCCTTGCCCGCCGCGACGTCCCACGCGCCGCCGTCCTCGCCGCCTAGGGGAATCAAAGGGCGGTCGCGGTAGTCATGCTCGGCGCGGACGTCAACCCGCTTGACCGCCGCGCTGTGGTTTATGATCGTCGCCGCGACGTCCTTTTCGTGCCGCTCGCCCGCCGTCCGAACGCTTGCGAAAGCGGCTATGTAGTCGCGCTTTTCGTCCTCCGAAAGCGTTTCGGGCGCGTTCTTTCCAAGTTCGGCTATTGCGCCCGTCCGCCCCGCCCTGATTGCGACATGGACGAATCGCCGCCAGCCGCTTGCGCCGTTCGCGTTCCAACCAAGCGCCGCCCTTTGCCAGACGCCGCGCTCGTCGCAGTAATGCAAGTCGCCGCCCCGCGAATCAAAGCGGCGCAAGTCGTCAGGCATGTATTGCAAGACGCGCGCCGCGTCCGTTTCCACCAAGCGGTCGATTCGCAACCGTTCGGGCAAGCCGCGCTCTTCCCCGATTTCCCTAGCCGCCGCCCGCGCGTCGGACGCGCGATTCGCCCGCGTCTTCGCCGAAGGCTCCTCGGATTCCGGGCGTCCGCGCCCGCGCTCTTCTTCGGAATGTGGTATGCTGGACATAGCAAGTCCTCCGTTCCAAGGCTTGTTTCAATTCCAACCCGCGCCTGCCCAGCGCGGGTTTCTTTCGTCTACGCCTGTTCGCGGACTATCTTGTAGAAGTCGTCCGTGTCTATGTTGAGCCAGTAAACCAACTCGCCGCTTTCCTCTTGGAATATGTTGACGCTTGCCCAGACTTCCCCCAACAGCGCAAGCCCGCCGTCGCTCTCCGCTTGCAACTGGAAGTTGCCGCTGATGCTCAGCACTTCATCCACGCCGCCTTCGGCTTCGTAGCCCGCTTTCGCTTCGCCCATCATTCCCTCCGTTCGTTTACAAGTTCGCGGCGGCGGTCCGCGCGGCGGCGGCGCGGGGCGAACGCTTTGTAGCCGAACGCGCCCCAGCGCCCGTTCTTTTCGCGCCGCCACGCCAGCATCGCGCTTCCGTCCGCGAACGCTATCACTTTGCGCCAGCCGCCGCTTTCAATCGCGCCGCCCTCGCTTGCGCCAGGCTTGACGCTCGCAAGCATAGCGTCCGAAACCGCGTTCGTTTCGTGGGCATAGCCGCCGTCCGCGTAGCAATCGCAATGCGCGTCAGGGCATACGCCCGCCCGCCGAAAGGCTAGGTCTTTCGCCTGCCCTAAGCGGATTCGCGCAAGCGCGTCTTTCGCTTTCATGCTTTCGCCTCCGTTCGGCTACGCCGCGCCCTTCGCAAGTTCGCGGCGCAACAGTTCGTTTTCAATCGCCAGTTCGGGGATTGCGAACATGTCCCCGCGCTCGCCCATGCTGACGCGGATAGCGTCAATCCTCCCCGACTTCGCCCACAGTCCAATCGTTCGGCGGTCTACGCCTATGCGATTCGCCGCCACAGACGGCGTTACATATTCCATTCGTTCGCCTCCTCTGGTTTGCGTACATTCAATATATCGCAAATGTCTAACGCTTGTCAAGCGTTTAATGGCGTAATTCGGGCGCAATTCGGGCGGCGGCGCATTTTCGGGATTTCCCCTATAGGGGGATAGAGCATCCGTTACTTGCGTTACAAAGCGGGGTAGACCCTGAATTTCCTATTTGGATGGGCGAAGCGTGCGCCCCTTTCCGCCTGGAGGAAGGAAGTGTAACGCATGTAACGGTTCGCCTATCCCCATATAAGGGAAATCCCATAAATACGGGCGTTCGGTTTATTCGCGTACAGTTGCGAAACCCGCGCTTGAACTTCGCGCCCTGGAAATTTCATGCGATTTTTCGGGCTATTCCCCGCCTCGATCCCCGCGATTGCGCCATATAGTAACTTGACGGCGGCGGCTAGGGGATAGCGTTCGCGCCAGTGCAATCGCGGCGGTTTCGCGGCGGCTAGCTCGGATAGCCATGTCGACATTCGCGCGCCCGGATTCGCCGTTCGTTTCGCTGAATTCCGGCGGCGTGGATAGCCTGACGCTTGCGCTGATAGCCCTCGTGCGCCGCCGTTTCGCGCGCCTGATAGCCTAGCCTAGCCCGCCAGCCTAGAAATTTCGCCCCTAGAGTCGGATTTGTAAGGTTTTCGGGCGTTAGTGCGCGTTTTCGTACCCATTTTCATATCATAGCCATGAACCATAGCCTGACGCTTGCGCTGATAGCCCGTGCGCCGCCGTTTCGCGCGCCTGATAGCCTAGGCCCGCCTAGAAATTTCGCCCCTATCTTTGTAAGGTTTTCCGGCGTTATTTTCGTCCATTGGCTATCTTTTGCGCCGCTTGCGCCCGCGAACGGCGGCGCGGCTATCCCCTAGGGGCTATGAAAGGCGGCGCGGCGGACGAGAGCATATAGACTAGCCCGCCGCGCCGCCTTTCATAGCC
>CBDESW010000035.1:0-5260 GCA_965242675.1 Dehalococcoidia bacterium | reverse complement strand
GTAGCCAATGTTGACGCACATGTAGCCGCCGTTGACGTCCATCCACTCGCGCCCGTCCGAATCGGTCACGTGGACGCCGCGCCCGTCCGTTATGACGCGGGGGCCGCCGCGCTCGGCGTCCGCCGCCCAGCTGCGGTTGTGCATCCACAGATGGTCGAGCGCCGACCGCGCCGCCGCCGAAATGCCGCCGTTCGCGTCCGTTTTCTTACGCATATCCGCCAATCCCAATCTCGCCCTCCAGCTCCCAAAGGCTAAGGTCCAGCGCGTGGACTATCTCATCCACTTCCGACTCCGTTATACACAGCGGCGGGCCCATGTTGATGACGGGCCCCGCCGTCCGCAGGATGAGGCCGTGCTTGCGGAAGCTGGCGTTGAGGCGCTCGGCGACGCGGTCTTCAGGCTTGAACGCCGCCTTGCTTTCGCGTTCGCGGACCAGTTCGATGGCGACCAGCAAGCCGATTCCGCGAACGTCGCCGATGGACGGATGGTCGCCCGCCATATCCTGCAGCCGTTCTTTGAAATAGGCGCCGGATTCCGCCGCGTTCTCGACGAGGCGCTCGCTTTCGATGATTTCAATGTTCCGCAGGGACGCCGCCGCCGCGACGGGGTGGCCGCTGGCGGTGAGGACGTGGCGCAGATAGTCGTTTTCGCCCGCGAACGCGCCGGCGATTTCTTCCGTCGCAATCGCCGCCGCCATCGGCAGATACGAGCTGACAATGCCCTTCGCCACCGTCATAATGTCGGGGACGACATCCCAATGCTCGACGGCGAACATCCTGCCCGTTCGCCCGAAGCCGTTTATCACTTCGTCGGCGATTAGCAAGACGCCGTAACGGTCGCAAATGTCGCGCAGCATGGGCCAGTACTCATCGGCGGGGACGACCGCGCCGAGCGGGACGGACACCGGCTCCCCGATGACCGCCGCCACCGTCTCAGGGCCCTCCGCGACGATGAGGCGCTCGACCGCTTCCGCGCATCGGACGGCGCACTCGGACGCCGTTTCGCCCTCCACCGGCGAGCGGTACGGCAACGGAGCCGGCGCGTAAACCATGCCGGGGTAGGCCGGCTCGAAATCCGCCCGCTGGCTTTGCGGAGCGCCGCCCAGCCAGAGGACGCCCGCCGTCGTGCCGTGATAAGACCCGATTCGGCTGATGACTTTGTAGCGCCCGGAATCGCCGCGCCGCTTGTGATAGGCGCGGGCGATTTTCAGCGCCGTCTCGTTCGCTTCGGACCCGCCGGACACGGGGAAGGAGCGCGAGAGCGTCCCCGGCGTTATCTCCGCCAGTTTTTGGGCGAGCGCCGCCGTCGGCTCCGTCGTCGTCCCGTTGGGGAAGTACGACAGGCGCGCCATCTGCTGATGGGCGGCGTCGGCGATTTCCGTCCGTCCGTAGCCGACGTTGACGGAGTTGTAGCCGCCGTTGACGTCTATCCAGCTGTTGCCTTCGGAATCTTCGATGCGGACGCCCTCGCCGCGAACCGCTATCATCGGCTCGCCCTCTTCCGCCATCTGAACCCAATCGCGGTTGTGCATCCAGAGATGCCGAACGGCGTCCCGCCGCAAACCTTCCGCGTAACCAAGCGCGACCATAGCCGAAACTCCCCGATTTTGGTGAAATGTGCAAGCCAGCGCCGCCAGTGTATCGGATTGGCGCGGATTTTGGAATAGGCAACCCGCGCGATTTCGCCGCCCGCCGGCGGCTTGCGCCTAGCCGCCGACCGCCGACAACCAATATACTACAGCCGAACGCCCTTTACGGAGACGCCCATGCGATTCGGCTCATTCGTCTTTCCCGTCAGCCACGACCCGGCGCGCGACGGCGCGGTCATCGAGGACGCCCTCAGCGAAATCGAGCTCCAAGACCGTCTCGGCTTCGACGCCTGCTGGCTGGTCGAGCATCATTTCGACGGCGCCTGCGCCTACGCCGACCCGGTCGTGTTCGCCGCCGCCGTCGCCGGCAGAACCAAGCGCGTCCGCATCGGATTCGCCGTTCTCGAAATGGCGTTCCACCACCCCGTTCGCCTAGCCGCCCAGACCGCCCTTCTCGACCGGCTAAGCGGCGGGCGCCTCATCGTCGGAACCGGGCGCGGCTCCGCCTTCAACACTTACGAATACATCGGATTCGACGTCCCCATGGCGGAAGGCGCGGAGCGTCTGGAAGAAGCCGAAAGCATCCTGACCCAAGCGTGGAGCGGCGACCCCGTCGACCACGACGGGCGCTTCTGGAAAGTCGCCTTTCCGGGCTTGCGTCCGTTGCCCGTCCAAAAGCCGCATCCGCCGCTGGTTCGCGCTTGCATCAGCGAAGAATCCGTCCTGCGAATGGCGCGAATCGGGCGACCGATTCTCACCGGCGTCCAGGAGCCGGAGGTTTTCGCGTCGCGCATGAACGCTTACCGCGACGAGATGCTCGCCGCCGGATTCGATGAGCGCGCCGTCGAGCGCGCGCTGGACAACTGCTGGTTTTCCAAAAACGTCTTCGTCGCCGAGGCGTCCGACATCGCGCGCGAGTTGTGCGAATACGGTTTCGACCGCGAGCGAAAGCACTTCCGGGAAGCCCGCGAGCGCTACAACCCGGAGGGCTTCCCGCCGCTGGACCCGGACAAGCCGTTGCCGCCCGGCGAGGATTTTGAGCAAGCCTGCATCGCCGGCTCCCCGAATCAAGTGGCGGACGCCATCGCCGAACTGGGCGATATGGGCGTCCGCAACCTGATGATGAAAGTCAACATAGGCGAATTGGACAGCCGGGACGTCCGAAAGTCCATTCGGCTTCTCGGCGAGAACGTAATCCCCCAGCTCCGGGACCGCGCCACGCCGCTCTGAGGCGCCGCCTATCCCCCAATCCGCTCCAACAGCCGGTTCGCCGCTTCGTAATCGCGCGCGCCGTTCGCCAGGATGGGCGGGATTATGTAGAAGAGTCTGAAGCCCGCGTCCAGTAGCGCCGCCGCGTTCTCCGTTGCCATGTCCAAACCCGACCTGCCGGCGCGCAGCTCGGCGCGGACGCGCCCCGAAGCGTCCCCGAAAATCGTCCCCTCCGCGCTCGGAATTTGGACGCCCGCGAATAGGCTGGGCATGGGCGCGGCTGCTAGGCGCGGGCGCAGACGGCGGGCGAAATCCGCCATCCGCGCAGGGGTGAAGGCGGCTTGGCAGAGGATGAACTCCGCGCCCGCCGCCGCCTTTCGCGCCGCCAGCGCCGCCTCGCGCTCTATGGGATTCGACAAGTCCGCCGTCGCCCCCGCGCAGAACGACGTCGGGGCGTCGAGACGCCGCCCGCGAAAATCGCGCCCGCGATTCATCCCGCCAATGTCGCGCAGAAGCGCGGTGGTCGTGTAGTCGTTCACTTCCGAGACGCTGCGCGAATCGCGTTCCGTGAGCGGTTCGCCGCGAAGCGCGACGACGTTCTCAACGCCCAGCGCCGCCGCGTCCAGCAGGGCGCTTTGGACGGCGATTCGGTTCATGTCCCGCGCCGCGATGGTGAACGCCGCGCGCCGTCCATATCGCCGGAGCAGAATCCCCGCCGACAGGGCGGAGCCGAGACGGACGGAGCGTCCGGGGCTGTGCGCCGCGCAAAGAAAATCCGCCCGGACTTCCGCCGCCGCCGCCAGCGCGTCGGCGTTCGCGCCCCTGGGCGGGGAGACGTCGCACACCGTCAGCGCCGCCGCCGCGCCGTCCGCGACCCGCCGCGCCGCCACCGCGATTGTCCGCGCATCCGCAGCCAATGGAAAAGCCTCCGACTTGTCGCTCGCGGTTTCCGCCCCGTCATTCCCGCGAAAGCGGTAATACAGAATCGCCCAACAACGTCATCCTCGCGAAAGCGGGGACAAGACAGCTGCCAGAAATCAAACCTAAATTGAAGCCAACGAATCCCCTCTCTCTTGATGGGAGAGGGCTAGGGTGAGGGCGCTTGCGCCGCTAGGCGCAGTCTCGCGCGGATTGCCCACAACCCTATTAGGCGACGCAAAAAAAAGGGGCCGGCGGACGCGAGCGCCGCGTCCCCGGCCCGTGTCGTTTCCGCGCCAAGACGCGAAAAAGCCCTTTTACTTCCAGCCCATGGTGCCGTCGCGCTTCGGCACCAGCGACACCCGGTGCTCGAGGTGGCATCGGTATCGCTCTTCGCGCTGCTCGCGCCGCTTGCCGCTCAGCGACGACTGCTCCATGCTCGCCTTGCAAAACGGGCATGTGACGTCGTAGATGACGCGGTTGCGAACCCGCTGCAGGCGCGCGTAAATCAGGGTTTCCGTCAGGCTCGTCGAGTCGCCGACGTACCTGAAGCGGAACTCCGTCGCCCGGCTCAGCGGGCTGGTCTTCGCTATCGGCGTCGGCGGCGTGTAGCCGTAATCGACGTAACCGCAGATGATGCACTGCGGGTCGTCGTAAGTGGTTATCATGTTCGCGTCGCAGCGCGGGCAGAGCAACTCCTGCCTGCCGAACGATCCGGGGCCGTGAATTGTGGGATTCGTCACCATAAAGAAATCGCTCCTCTCTGAAAACCGCGGCCCGGCGCCCGTCCGAAACCCGTTTCGCCGACGCCTCGCCATTGCGGTCGGCGGGTTTTTTTGGACGAGTTCAACTAAGGCGGAGACCGTGATTTGTTTCGCCGACGCGCTCAGAGCGCGCCGAAGTCAGTGTCAGCGCGGACATCGCCCAGTCCGCTCTCGGCGGACTTCCCCCGGCGGCGCCCCGCTGTTCGGGATTGTTTCTCGAAGGGCGCTGGGGCCGTTCGAGACGGGATTGCCAAGTCGGAAACCATTGTAAATGGACAGCCCCCGCCCCCGCTTAGGCGGCGGATTCCCAAAATTGAACGATTTTTAGGAAAAGTCGCAAAATCGCCCCGAAATCGCGTCCGCGCCGCAATCTGAGATAATCGCAAACCCCGCCCCTAAGCCCCCCTGTGATAATCCCACTATCCCCGCCGCCTTCCCAAAGCGGCGCTCAGCCGGGCTTGGCGAAAACCGCCGCGTTTTCCGTTGGAAAGTCCACGCGCCACCCCCGCCAGCGCGCGATCCAGCGCATCGTTTCATGCGAGTAGAACGCCACATGAGTCGGGTCGCGCTGATAATGCCACGCCGCGAAATCCGAGCGGTCGTCGAGAATCGCCGTCATCGCCCCCAGCAGCCCGCCGCGCCTTAGAGCGCCGTCCATCTCGCGCAGGGCTTCGCGCGGAGAGCGGAAATGCTCGAAAGTCTCCGTGCAGACGATGAAATCGTAAACCCGCGCCAGCGCTGCCCGGTCGGGGAAGAAATGCGGGTCGTACTTCTCCGCCGC
>CBDESW010000034.1:0-10652 GCA_965242675.1 Dehalococcoidia bacterium | reverse complement strand
ATGGACTTCGCCCGCCCCCTTTCGCGCGCCGCCTTCGTCCGGTTCGAGAGTTTCCACGACCCCGACATCGCCCCCGGCCAGCGGCAGGGCTGGTTCCCCTGGCCCTACACCGAGGGCCTGACGATGGCCGAGGCCGCCAACGAACTCGCCTTCGTCGCCACCGGCCTCTACGGCAAGCCGCTGGAAAAGCAGAACGGCGCGCCGCTCCGCCTCGTCGTCCCGTGGAAATACGGCTTCAAGTCGATCAAATCGATCCGCCGGATCACCTTCACCGATGAACGGCCCGCCACCTTCTGGAACACGATCAACGACCGGCTCTACGGCTTCTGGGCCAACGTGAACCCCAACGTCCCCTTTCCCGACTGGAGCCAGAAGGAGGAGCGCCTGCTCGGCGGCGAGGAGACCGTGCCCACCCGCCTCTACAACGGCTACGGAGAATACGTGGCGCATCTCTACGCCGGCATGAGTCCCCGGCGCATCTTCTTCTGATCGCGGGTCTTCTGACCGTGGGCCGGGCGGCGTGGCGCAAACGCTGAAGACCGACCTTTGCGTCATCGGCGCGGGGTCGGGCGGCCTGTCGGTCGCCGCCGGCGCCGCGCAGATGGGCGCGCGCGTCGTGCTGGTCGAGCGCGCGCGGATGGGCGGCGACTGCCTGAATTACGGCTGCGTTCCGTCGAAATCGCTGCTCGCCGCCGCCCACGTCGCGCAGACCTTCCGCGACGCCGCGCCGTTCGGCGTGGCCGCCGCCGAACCCGAGGTGGACTTCGCGCGCGTGCGCGGCCACGTGCGCGGCGTCATCGCCGCCATCGCTCCGAACGATTCGGTGGAGCGTTTCGAGGGCCTGGGCGTCCGCGTGGTCCGCGCACATGCGCGGTTCGCCGGCCCCGACCGCGTCGTTGCCGGGGAATTCGAGATCCGCGCCCGGCGCTACGTCATCGCCACCGGGTCCTCCCCTGTCGTCCCGCCGATACCGGGCCTGGACGAGGTCCCGTTTCTCACCAACGAGACCGTGTTCGACAATGCGGAGAGGCCGGAGCGCCTGGTCGTCCTCGGCGCCGGCCCCATCGGCCTGGAGATGGCGCAGGCGCATCGCCGCCTCGGCGCGGCGGTGACGGTCGTCGAGCGCGGGCGCCCGTTCGCGAAGGACGACCCGGAGACGGCGGCGGTCGCGCTGGAGCGCATCGCCGCCGAGGGGGTGGAGTTCGCGCTCGGCGCCGTCGCGATGGCGGTCGAACGGACCGAGCGCGGCGCCGCCGTCCGCGCCGAGCGCGGCGGAGAGCAGCTGCGGTTCACGGGTTCGCACCTGCTGGTGGCGGCGGGGCGGCGCGCGAACATCGACGATCTGGGCCTCGCCGAGGCGGGGATAGAGGCGGGCCGGACGATCTCGGTCGACGCCGGGCTGCGGACGACCAACCGGCGGGTGTTCGCCATCGGCGACGCGGCGGGGCCGTTCCAGTTCACCCATATGGCGGGCTACCAGGCGGGGATCGTCCTCCGCCGCGCGCTGTTCCGCCTGCCCGCGCGCGTCAATTATTCCGCCGTCCCCTGGTGCACCTACACCGACCCGGAGGTGGCGCAGGTGGGCATGGCCGAGGCGGCGGCGCGCGCGCGGTTTCCCGATTGCCGCGTCGTTCGCTGGCCCTTCGCCGAGAACGACCGGGCGCAGGCGGAGCGCCGGACGGAAGGGCTGGTGAAGGCGGTGACGACGCGCCGGGGCCGGGTTCTCGGCGCCTCCATCGTCGGCGCGCGCGCCGGGGAGGCGATCCTGCCCTGGGCGCTCGCGGTCCACAAACGGCTCACGATCGGCGCGATGGCGTCGGTCATCGCGCCTTATCCGACCCTGTCGGAGGCGAGCAAGCGCGCCGGCGGCGCGTGGTTTTCCGACGCCCTGTTCGGCGCGCGGACGCGGCGCGTCGTCCGCGCGCTGCTCAAACTGGGGTAGGTCGGGGCGTCAGACCGGTCCAATTGCAAATCTATACGTACCTTTATTTTCCGCCGTTCCCGTGAAAGAGCGTGCGCAGGAATCCCGACGATTGTATGGAATTGTTTGCCGGTTCGGTGCGGCGGTCGTTCGTTGGCCGCGGATTTCGGTTTTGCATGGCGGATTTATCCTGGCGCGGATTTCTCGGACGCCTCCGGTTTGAGGGACGGTATGCGGTGTCGGCGGGAATTTTCGGGTTTACGGGGTCACCGCCGTTTTCCGGGCGCGTTGGAGCGTCCGTCGACTGGCGACGGGTGGTTCGGTTCGGCGATGCCTCCGTTATTGAAGGGAAAGGCGAGTTGTGCGCCGCTTCATGCTGCGACGGCGGATAGTCGCCTTCGCGCGGTGCGGAAACTCGTCTGAAAGGGATGGTTTCATGTCCATTACGATCTCGATGCGACGGACGCCGATGCGGATCCATGCGATGATCTTGAGAAGTTCGAGGCGCAGATTTCCGCCAGTGGCGACGACGAGGTGGGTGTGGGCGAGGGGCCGAGGCGGCGCAGGACGCAGAGCAACGCATAGGCCGTCGAGGCGAACCACAGGCGGAGTCGGTTGGCGCGCATGCTGTGCGCCGATGTGCGGTTGGCGAACAGGTCGAGTTGACACTCCTCGATACGTTTCTCCATCTCGCCGCGGTGGCAGGACAGGTCCTCATAGAGGCTCCGGGCGCCATGCGCACTGGCGGCGAGCGAGGCGATGACGAAGCACGGATCGGCCTTGCCAACGACGCGGCGTTCGCGGCCCCGACTGTCGCGCGTGGACCGCATGAAGTTCCGCGAAGCGCCGCGTCGGCGCGCCGCTCTCCCGGCTGTCCGCCTCGGCCTCCGCCAGCGCATCCGCGACCTGCGCCGCCAGACGCTCGTTGCGCGCCAGACCGAACAGGTAATCCACCCCGTTGGCTTCGCGCCACGCCATCGGCGCCTCGCGCGCGAACCCCGAATCGGCCCGCAACACGATCCGCGTGTCCGGCCACCGCGCCCGCAACAGGGCCACGATCCGCGCCGCCTCCTCTACCGCCCCGGCCGCCCCGTCGATGTTCGCCGGGCGCAGCCGCGCCGCCAGAAGGTGACGACCGCACAAAACGTAAAGCGGCAAGTAGCAGTAGCAGTCATAATAGCCGTGGAAAAACCGCCCCTCCTGCGAACCGTGAACCGGATCGTCCGTCGCGTCGAAATCCAGAACCACCCGATCCGGAGCCGCCTCGTACGCATCCAGGAACAGCGTCACCAACACATCCGCAATCGCCGACCCGTCATGGACAATCTTGCTGTCCCCGGACGGAGACAAACCGCCCAACTCCAACCGGTTCAACGTCGACTTCCCCGCAACCGGGGCACAGGTCCGCCGCTTCGCGCGCAACTTCCCCGCCAACACCGCCATAACCGGATCGCCGCGCAACGCGTCGTGGTCGAGCAAATCCTCGTAGCCCAACGCAATCCCGAACACACGCTGACCCACAAGCGTCCGAACAGAGTGCTCCACGAACCGACCATCGCGATGATCCTCGAAGCAGGCCGCAAGGCGGTCCACAAGCCCAATAACCGCGTCCGTCTGTCCGAGCAGCAGAGCGCCGGCGTCCGAAGTCACCGACCCGCCATCGAAATCCACCGCAACCGCCCGTCCCGAAACCGCTTGAACCGCGCCGGACGCCGCGCTACACTCCGTTCGCATCGGGGAACCCCCTGCCCTGATATAAGCTCTTGGCAAAGAACACTATATCACAGGCAGGACCCCGGTGCACTCAAAACTATGAGAAATCCGGGCTAGCCGGCGGCGAGGCGCTCGGCGGCGGCGGGCGCGAAATAGGTCAGCACGCCGTCCGCCCCGGCGCGTTTGAACGCCGCCAGACTCTCCATCATCGCCGCGTCGCCGTCGATCCAGCCGTTCGCGGCGGCGGCCCGGAGCATCGCGTATTCGCCGCTCACCTGGTAGGCGAAGGTCGGCAGGCCGAACGCAGCCTTCACCCGGTGGACGACGTCGAGATACGGCAAGCCGGGTTTGACCATGACCATGTCGGCGCCCTCGGCGATGTCGAGCGCCGCCTCGCGCAGCGCCTCGTCGCCGTTGGCGGGGTCCATCTGGTAGGTGCGCTTGCCCTCCGGCCCCAGCGCGCCCGCGGCGCCCACGGCGTCGCGGAACGGGCCGTAGAAGGCGGAGGCGTATTTCGCCGAATACGCCATGATCCGCACCGCTTCGAAGCCCTCGGCGTCGAGCGCGGCGCGGATCGCGCCCACCCGCCCGTCCATCATGTCGGACGGCGCGACGACGTGGCAGCCGGCGCGCGCCTGGACCAGCGCCTGGGCGGTAAGCGCCTCCACCGTCTCGTCGTTGACGACGTAGCCGCCGCGCACCAGTCCGTCATGGCCGTGCGTCGTGTAGGGGTCGAGAGCCACGTCGCAGACGATCCCGATACCGGGCGCCGCCCGCGCCGCCGCGCGCACGGCGCGGCACGCCAAGTTGTCCGGGTTCTGCGCCTCCGCGCCGTCGGCGGTCTTGCGCGCCTCCGGGACGGCGGGGAAGACGGCGATGGCGGGGATACCGAGCTCGCGCGCGCGCCCCGCCGCGTCGGCGAGCGAGGCGAGCGAGTGGCGGACGATTCCCGGCATCGACGGGATCGGCGCCGGGTCCTCTCCGTCGTGGACGAAGACCGGCCAGATCAGGTCGTCCGCGGCGAGCCGCGTTTCCGCGGCCAGCCGCCGCGACCAGTCGTCGCGCCGGTTGCGGCGCGGCCGGTAGGCCGGATACCGGCCGATGTCGAAAGGCAGGCGCGCCCCGCTCATGGCGTCTCCCCCGCGCGATGGGGCGGCGATAATAGGCCGCGCGCGCCACCGCCGCCAGCGCAGCCGGCGCAAGCCGCCGAACGCGGCGACGCGGGTTTCTCGGACCGAACCCCTGGACGGTTCGGCGCGGGACACCCGGGACCGCCGGCGAGGACGCCGACGGTCCCAAGGATTATGACAACGCGGGTTAGCCCGGATTTCTCATACGTCTCCGGTTTGAGGGGCGGCGTGCGGTGTCGGCGGTGATTTTCGGGTTTGCGGTGACGGCGCTGCTTTCGAGGCGTGTTGAAGCGCCCGTCGGCTGGCGACGGGTGGTTCGGTTTGGCGATGTCTCCGTTATTGAAGGGAAAGATGCGTTGTGCGCCGCTTCAGGCTGCGGCGGCGGATAGTCGCCTTCGGGCGGTGCGGAATTCGTCCTGGAAAGGATGGTTCGTGTCCATTGCAATCTTGATGCGGCGGACGCCGATGCGAACCCATGCGGCGATCTTGAGAAGTTTGAGGCGCAGGCTTCCGCACGTAGCGGCGGCGAGGCGGGTGTGGGCGAGGCCGAGGCGGCGCAGGGCGCAGAGCAGCACATAGGCCATCGAGGCGAACCACAAGCGGAGTTGGTTGGCGCGCATGCTATGCGCCGAGGTGCGGTCGGCGAACAGGTCGAGTTGGCATTCCTTGATGCGGTTCTCCATCTCGCCACGCTGGCAGTAGAGATCCTCGTAGAGGCTCCGGGCGTCATGCGCGCTGGCGGCGAGCGAGGTGACGACGAAGCGCGGATTGGCCTTGCCGCGGGTCCATTCGGCCTTGCCGACGACGCGGCGTTCGCGGCTCCAACTGTCGCGCGTGGACCGCATGAAGTCGGCGAAGCGCCGCGCCGGGGCGCCGCTCTCCCGACTGTCCGCCTCGGCCTCCGCCAGCGCATCCGCGACCTGCGCCGCCAGACGCTCGTTGCGCGCCAGACCGAACAGGTAATCCACCCCGTTGGCCTCGCACCACGCCATCGGCGCCTCGCGTGCGAACCCCGAATCGGCCCGCAACACGATCCGCGTGTCCGGCCACCGCGCCCGCAACAGGGTCACGATCCGCGCAGCCTCCTCCACAGCCCCGGCCGCGCCATCGATGTTCGCCGGACGCAGCCGCGCCGCCAGAAGGTGACGACCGCACAAAGCATAAAGCGGCAAGTAGCAGTAGCAGTCATAATAGCCGTGGAAAAACCGCCCCTCCTGCGACCCGTGAACCGGATCGTCCGTCGCGTCGAAATCCAGAACCACCCGATCCGGAGCCGCCTCATGCGCATCCAGGAACAGCGTCACCAACACATCCGCAATCGCCGACCCGTCATGGACGATCTTGCTGTCCCCGGACGGAGACGAACCGCCCAACTCCAACCGGTTCAACGTCGACTTCCCCGCAACCGGGGCACAGGTCCGGCGCTTCGCGCGCAACTTCCCCGCCAACACCGCCATAACCGGATCGCCGCGCAACGCGTCGTGGTCGAGCAAATCCTCGTAGCCCAGCGCAATCCCCAACACACGCTGACCCACAAGCGTCCGAACCGAGTGCTCCACGAACCGGCCATCGCGATGATCCTCGAAGCAGGCCGCAAACCGGCCCACAAGCCCAATAACCGCATCCGCCTGTCCGAGCAGCAGAGCGCCGGCGTCCGAAGTCACCGACCCGCCGTCGAAATCCGCCACAACCGCCCGCCCGGAAACCGCTTGAAAGGCGCCAGGTGCCGCGCTACACTCCGTTCGCATCGGGGAACTCCCTGCCCTGATATAAGTCCTTGTCCAAGAACACTATATCACAGGCAGGACCCCGATGCGCCTACAAACTATGAGAAATCCGGGCTAGCGCCCGCGCCCACACACGCGCCAGTGCGGCCGTATGGGCTTGCGGCGCTTGAACGCTCGGTTTCCGGAGCACGGCGGATTCCGCAACCCTGCTATGCGAATAAATCGTATTGACTCCCCTTGTATGCGCCCCGCGCCCCATGCGATAGGCATGGCGAATGGTGCGCCGTGTGCGCCGAGTCCGGGGAGCACGCCATGAAGTCCATCATGCAGACCGCCGCGTTCGGTATCGTTGCCATGATCATGTCTTTCGGTGCCGTAGCGCCGACGTGGGCGTGCACGCCTTTGATCGTGTTCGTAAAGGGTTATGGCGATAGCGAAGAAACGGTAAAGTCTATGACTCGGCTTTACCGAGAGGAATCGCCCCGCTGGCACGCGCGCGGGGCCAAGACAACGTTATTGGGGTGGGGTGATTGGTGGGGATCAAATGAAGAAGAGGTTGAGGATGCGGTGAAAATGCATAAGCGCCGCTACGGACGCGGGGCGCCTGCTGTTCTCGTCGGCTATAGTTACGGCGGAGATACCGCCTATCTCGCTGCTGACGGCTTGTGGGATGATGATATTGAGGGCGGAATTCGCGTCATGCTGGTGACACTGGACCCCGTGGGTGATCGGGCGGAGTGGACCTGTAGCGATTTCCTCGGTATTGATCTTTGCTTCGGCGGTATGGAAGTGCGTGATGACTCGCTAAAAAAACCGAATGGCGGCCCGTGGATTCACGTATACAGTAAGTCTGATACTAATAGTGGTTGCGACCGAGCAGCAAGGTCCGGTGGTCACTATAAGAACCAAACGAGGGCCACACAGAGTATTTATCTTCCTGTCGGTCATTGTGCTGTCAGAGCTATGTACTCGAAGGCAAAGCCCTACATTGAAAACTATATTGAGAGGGAATGTCGCTAGGCGCGCTCCGCCCTCGCGCTTGCAACACGCGCCCCGTATCCGCCGATACCTAGACTTCGCGGATAAACCTAACGAAAGAGACGAGCAAAGATGATACGAAGAGTACGACGATGCCGAGTCCGATGAGTCTGACGAAAGATCTCCCAAGTTTCGGCGCTCATCGCGCAACCACTTAGCGAAAGAGACGAGCAAAGATGATACGAAGAGTACGACGATGCCAAGTCCGATGAGTCTGATAGCAATCTCCCAGGGTCCGAGGGGTGCTTCTATGGCTGGAGTGAAATCGTTATGGCTGGAGTGAAATCGTTATGGCTGGAGTGAAATCGTTATGGCTGGAGTGAAATCGTTATGGCTGGAGTGAAATCGTTATGGCTGGAGTGAAATCGTTATGGCTGGAGTGAAATCGTCTAGGTCCTTGCCAAGTCAAAGGGGGAGCTTCGCCGCCCAGGTCGCGAACAGAAAGATTCTGATTGCGTCTGGCTTCGTCTTCGGCGGCTTTAGTCCGACAGTCCGAATTGCAGATTTTGAACAACGTATCTTCGGTCTGCACTTGCGGATAATATGGCGGGCCATAGTGATGTCTGCGCCGCGCGTCGCTAGGCAACGCAACGGCGTGCGCCATCATGATGGCGCACGCGAACATGATCGGTTTCATGTCACTCTCCCCGTTGCGAGTGGGCCGCGCGAAACATGTAGGAGACCGCGCCCCGGCTGTCAACCCTGCGCCGATTCACGCTCCGCCGCCTTGCGCCCGCAACCCTCCGCCCGCGCCGCGTCGTTCGCGCGCCAGTGCGGCCCACACGCTCCCCGAACGACTCCGCCGCGCCCCTCCGCCCCTCGCGCGCCCGCGCAAGCCCACACGCGCCCCGTGTGGCATGGCAACGACGAGGGGCGCATGTGCCATGCCCAACCCGCCCGTTCGCGCACACGCGCCCCTACAGCGCCCCGAAGCCCGCGTGCCCCTAGCGCCCGGCCCGGCCCGCGCCGCGCCCACAGCGCCCGCGAATCACTCGGCGAATCGGGGCGGATGGAAGCCCGCATGGATGCGGGGCGGGGCGCGCGGATTTTCTCGCCGAGCACGTCGGCTTCAAACCGCGAAGCCCGGTTTCGGCGAAGGCGCGCATGGATGGAAAACCGGATGGCGGAAATTTTCGTGAGGCGAGAAAACATAGGTATTCCAGGCGGTTGCGGGCGAGAGCTACCCTTCCTTCAGGACGAATACCGCGCCGCGCGAAGACGATTATCCGCCGCCGCAGCATGAAGCGGCGCACAACCCACCATTCCCTTCAGTAACGGAGACATCGCCAAGCCGACGGGCGCTTCAACACGTCCCGAAAACGGCGGCGACCGCGCGCACCCGAAAATTACCGCGGACACCGCACACCGCCCCTCAAACTAGGGACGTGAGACCTCTGCACAAGGGCTGGTTTTCCGGGATTGGGTTGCGGCCCGCAGGGGTTGTTTGCGCATTCGGGCGCCGATTTGGCGTTGCGAGGCGTCGATTCGGCGGTCAAGCGCTCCGATTCGGTCCGCTGTGTCGCCATTCGGACGCACTTGCCCCGTGTTATCCCTCGGCGGCGGGCTGGGCGAGGCCATAAAGGCGCAGAAACATGGCGCCCTTGCGGATGTTGAGCGCAATGGCGGCGAGGCCGTAGAAGGTCGTGTTCTTCGCCAAGCCCAGAAAGCGGGTCCGTCCGAGGCCGTAACACCACTTATAGACGGCGAACACGCGCTCCACTCCCGACCGCACGACCGCGATCTCATCGTTGCGCTCCTTGTCCGCTTCGCTCAACGGATGGCCGCGATAGCCCTTGCGTTGCACTTGGTCCGCAATCCCGAACCGCGCCAGTTTGTCCCGTGTCTCACGCGAACTATAGGCGGCGTCCGCATAGAACGCCGTCTCGTCGCCTAACAGCAGACGATCACGCTCCCGGCTGTCGTGGACGTTGCCCGGCGTCACCGTCTGGCGGTGGACAAACCCATCCTCGTCAACCCCCGTGTGAACCGAGTAGCCATAGGTGCTCTTCATGCGGCCCCGGCTGTCCTGCTTCACATGAAGCCCCGCCTCCGGATCCCGGACCGCCGCCCCGTCCTGCCCCTTGCCCCGGCCCGAACGCGCCGCCTCCACCGGCGTCGCATCGACGATGTTAATCCGCCCCTCGGTCATCACGATGCGCTGCTCCTCCAGCTGGCGGTTCACTTCCCCCAACAGCAGATCCCACAGGTCATGCTTCACAAGGCGAGACCGGAACCGCCCCAGCGTCGTCGCGTCCGGAACCCCGCCGCCCAACTCAAGGCGGCAGAACCGCCGGAACAGCAGGTCACGATACAAGCACTGCGACAACTGGACGTCCGAAAGCCCGTACCACACGCCGAGCAACAGCCCCCGGAACAGCGTCAGAAGCGGGTAACTCGGACGACCCGTCCGCGACGCATAGATCGACGACAACAGCCGTTCGATCTCCGACCAGTCCAGAAGCGACTCCGCATCATCGAGCGCGCGAAGCGCCGGATGATCCAGCTCCGCAGCCGATACGAACAACGCAGGCTGCGTCCGAAACGGGTTCTGCATGAACCGACCATACCATAACCACGGCGGGTTATGCAGAGGTCTCGACGTATGAGAAATCCGGGTTAGGCCCCGTCCCGTGCTAGCATGGGACGGAGGGCGAAACACCGCTCGGCGGGGTGTCGAAGATGGACCGGCGCGACCTGCGCCGCCTGCTCGTCGGGGAGCCATGACAGCGGTCCACCGCGCTGCGCGGCGCCGGCGAAGACCGCTGGCTCATGCGCATGTTGGCGCGCAAGCCCGGGATGCTCGTCGCTGTCGCGCGCGCCAACCGCATGGCGCGGATGGCGTGGGCAGCGGCGGTGAAGAAAGAGTTAGGCCGCGTTCCGGCAGCGGTCGCCCGACGTGGCGGCCAAGGCCGGGACAGCGCCGGAGGCGCAGGCAAGCCGGAGGAACGGGTAAGGGCAATCGGTCATCGAGACGGGGGCGGGGAAACCGGCTTCGTCATCGCGCCTTCGAGCGCGTGGGAACGATTCGGACCCGATTCGCGTCCCTCCGGACGGACCCGCGGCGCACGACATGCCGTAACCGGAGGCCGGACGCATGACAGCGCGTGACCGCACCGCCCAAAC
>CBDESW010000033.1:0-24667 GCA_965242675.1 Dehalococcoidia bacterium | reverse complement strand
AACAAGACGCGCCGGCGGCTCAAAGCCGCCGCGTCGGAGTTGGACTTGGAGCGCGGATGGGACATCGTCTTCATCGCCCGGCAGGGCGCGCGGGACGCCGATTTCTGGCGTCTGCGCCGCTCGGTCAGGCGTCTGCTCCGCAGGGCGGGCGTCCCATCGCGCCCGGCGCCGGCGGACTGAACGGAGCGACGCGACATGATGACCAGACCGGCGCTCGCCGCCATCAGGCTGTACCAAGCCGCCGTCTCGCCGTATCTTCCCGGCGCCTGCCGCTACTCGCCGACATGCTCGAACTACGCATACGAGGCGATAGCCAAGCGCGGCTTCGCGCGGGGCGCGGCGCTCGCCGCCAAGCGGCTGGCGCGCTGCCGACCGTTCGGCGGACGCGGATACGACCCCGTTCCATAGCGCCGCCGCCCGCCACGACAAGGAACGCCCCCGCATGACCGCCTTCGCGCATCCGAACCGAAACCGCCCCGCGCCGGCGGCCCGCGCCCGACTCTGGGCGTCCGCCGCGCTGGCGGCGCTCTGCTTCGCCGCCCTCGTCGCCTGCTCCGCCGTCCGAACCCCGGAAGGCTGGTCTTCCGGCGCGGTCAGCGGAGACGCCGTTTACATCGGCACGATGGAAGGCGAGCTGCTCGCCCTCGACAAGACCGCCGGCGACACCATCTGGAAGCGCGCCCTGCCCACGCCGGAGGACGCCAACCGCGCCATCTACGGCAAGCCCGCCGTCGCCGAAGACAACGGCTTGATACTCGTCGGCGGCTACGACGGACGCCTCTACGCCTACGACTCCAACGGCGATTTGGCGTGGCAGGAGCGGCTCGGCGGACGCATCGTCGGCGGGCCCGCCATCTACGAAGGGCTCGCCCTAGTCGGCTCCGGCGGCGTATCATCATCAGAAGATTCGCCCGGAACCCTCAGCGCCATCGACATAGCCAGCAACGATGAAATCTGGCGCGTGGAAGCCGGCGGCCCCATCTGGGCGTCCCCCGTCGTCGCGGACGGCGTGGCTTACGTCGGCTCCATGGACCATAGCGTTTACGCCGTGAACGTCGCGGACGGCGGCGAGAAGTGGCGCTACGAATCCGGCGGCGCGGTCGTCTCCCAAGTCGCCCTGCACGAAAACCTGGTCATCTTCGGCGGATTCGACAGCCGGCTGTACGCCCTGAACATCGAAACGGGCGAGCCGGTCTGGACGTTCAACGGCTCCACCCGCTGGTACTGGGCGCCCCCCGTGGTGGCGGACGGCGTGGTTTACGCCGCGTCGCTCGACGGAACCCTCTACGCCCTGGACGCCGAAACGGGCCAGTTGCGCTGGACGTTCGCCTCCGGCGGCGAACTCGTCGGCTCCCCCGCCGTCGTCAAGCTGCCCGCATCCCCGAACGACCCGGACGCCGAAGACGCCGAGCTCATCGCCGTCCCCGTCGCCAACGGCGGCGAATCCAAAATAGCCCTGCTGGAGACCAACGGCAGCGAGCGGCAGGCTTGCAGAATCGGGGCGGACATCCGAACCTCTCTCGCCGCGTCCGACGACCTGATATACTTCGGAGCCGTCAACCACACGATAATGGCGCTCAGAATCAAGCCCAACGGCAACCCCGATGAGGAATGGGTGTACGTGACCAACGCGGACGACCCCTATCCCCCCGGTCGCGCCAAAGCCTGCTAAGCCCCCCAAGCGAGACGGAAACAGCGTGGAATCTCTCAGCTTCTTCTTCGACATCTGGAACCTCGTCATCATCCAGCCGATGATAAACGGGCTTGTTCTGCTGTACTCGTGGACGTTCTCCAGCTTCGGCTTGGCGATAATCGCGTTCACGATGATAGTCCGGCTCATCATGGTGCCGCTCACCGTCAAGCAGAGCAAGCAGATAAAGGCGATGGGCCAGCTGCAGCCGCTGATGAAAGAAATCCAAGAGCGGCACAAGGGCGACCGTCAGAAGGCGTCCCAAGAGACCATGCGCCTGTACAAGGAGCGCGGCGTCAACCCGCTCGGCTGCCTCGGCCCCATGTTCATCCAATTCCCGATTTGGATAGGGCTGTACCAGGCGATACTCCAAACCGTCCCGTCCAACCCCGAAAGCCTGGTCGGGCTGTCGCGCCACCTCTACGACTGGCTGCCGCAAGTCCACAGCGTCATACCGCTGGACAGCAACTTCCTTTGGATGGACTTGGCGCTGCCCGACCCGTCGCCGTTCGTCATGCCCGTGCTGGTCGGCGCGTCCATGTTCATCATGCAGAAGATGACCACCATGCCGACGGCGGACGAGCGCCAGGCGTCCACCAACCGCATGATGCTCTGGATGATGCCCGCCATGTTCGGCTTCTTCACGCTGAACTTCCCCAGCGGCTTGGCGCTGTACTGGGTGGTGTCCAACATAGTCGGCGTGGTCATACAGGGCTTCGTTACCGGGTGGGGCCCGATAATCAACCCGACCGTGAATCTTTACAGGCGGCTTCGGGGCCGCGAATCCCGCGAGGACGAGCGCGAAGCGGCAATCGCCGCCGCCGCCGTCTCATCCGCGCCCGCCCCCGCGCCCGCCATCGAGGAGTCCAACGACGATGCCAGAGATAGAAATGAGCGCCAGAACGGTGGACGAAGCGGTAGAGCTCGCCCTAAAGGAGCTAGACGCCGACCGCAACGACGTCGAAATAGACGTCGTTAGCCCCGGCAAGTCCGGCGTCTTGGGCATAGGCGCCCAGCCCGCCGTCGTCCGCGTGGCGCTCGCCGAAGACGGCGCCCCGCCGTCCGACATCGCCGGCGTCGCCGCCGAAACGATAGAATCCCTCATCAGCCGCATGGACGTGGACGTCGGGCTGACCATAAGCCAGCCGCGCGGCGAAGAGTTCGACGGCCCCGTGTTCGACCTGGAAGGCGAGGACGCCGGACTGCTGATAGGGCGCAGGGGAGAGACGCTGAAATCGCTCCAGTTCCTAGTGCGCTACATCGTCAGCCGGCGCCTCGATGAGCGCGTCGACCTGATGATAGACGTCGAAGGCTACCAAGAGCGCCGCCACGACGCGCTCCGCAACATGGCGCGCCGAGTCGCCAGCCGCGTATCCGACACCGGACGCTCCATAGCCCTCGAGCCCATGCCGGCGTTCGAGCGCAGAATCGTCCACATCGCCCTATCCGACCGCCCGGACGTCGTCACCGAGAGCGAAGGCGACGGCGCGTCGCGCCAAGTGGTGATAATGCCGCGCGAGTGGGACGAAGAAGAATAGCGCGAAGAACAAGCGGAGGATTCAAGAACATGGCGCCGCCGAACCCCGTAGCCGCGATTGCCCTGTCGAACCCGGACGCCGGCAACCGCGTGGACTACCCGCTCGCCTACGCCCTCGCCGACCGCATAGAGTCGGCGCGGCGCGATGGCGGCGTCCGGGCGGCGGTCATCTACGGCGAAGGCGCGGATTTCTGCGCCGGAACCGACCCGGACGCCCTGCGAGAGGCGGCGGAGAGCGGGGGGGATTTCGCCCTGGACGCCCTCGCCGTCGCGCGCCGAGTCGCCGAAATGGAAATCCCCGTCGTCTGCGCCATTCAGGGCGCGGCGTTCGAGCAGGGATTGGAAATCGCCCTCGCCTGCGACCTGCGCGTGGCGGACTCCACCGCCAAATTCCGCTGGGCGCGCGCCGCCAACGGCGAAATGCCCTGGGACGGCGCCACCCAACGCCTCCCCCGCCTCATCGGACGCTCCCGCGCCCTCGAAACCCTGCTCACCGGCAGAGAAATCGACGCCCAAACCGCCCTCTCATGGGGGCTGGCGAACGAAGTCGTCGAAGAAGGAAACGCCCTAGACCGCGCCATGAAGCTCGCCCAAGAGATAGCCCGCCACGGACCCATCGCGCTAAGATACGCCAAAGAAGCCGTCAACGCCGGCATGGACGGAACCCTCGCGGACGGGCTAAGGCTGGAAGCCGACCTGAGCTTCCTGCTCCAAACCACCAGCGACAGGGGGGAAGGCATAGCGTCCTTCCTAGAGCGCCGCCGCCCGGAATATCGGGGCGAGTGAGCCGGCGGGGCGAATTCTGTTTCCTTCCAAATTCTCCCGTCATTCCCGCGAAAGCGGGAATCCAGAGTCGACCAACAACGTCATCCTCGCGAAGGCGGGGACAAGATAGCCACCCGAAATCAACCTTGAATCGCAACCAGCGCATCCCTTCTCCCTTGATGGGTTTGCAGGGGCATGTTTGGCGGATTTAGGCTCGGATTGGACGCTTTTCGCCACTTCCGCGCCCCTGTCCCCGTCATTCCCGCGAAAGCGGGAATCCAGAGTCGACCAACAACGTCATCCTCGCGAAGGCGGGGACAAGATAGCCACCCGAAATCAACCTTGAATCGCAACCAGCGCATCCATTCTTCCTTGATGGGCTTGCAGGGGCATGTTTACGGAAACCAAGCCCGAATCGCGAGCGATGAATCCCCTCTCCCTTGATGGGAGAGGGTTAGGGTGAGGGTGAGCCGCGCGCAAGCGCGGCTTTGCGCGGATTGCCCGCCAACCTCAAACATGCCCATGCAAGCGCTTGATGGGAGAAGGCTAGGTTGAGGGCGCCCGCGCCGCCAGGCGCAGTCTTGCGCCAACCCCATTCTTTCCCCCAACACCCAGCCCCAAGACGAAAAGCGAGCGTCCAATGTCCAACGCCCCGACCGTTCTACTCGAAAAGCGCGGCGCATTGGCGGCGCTCACCCTGAACCGCCCGCATGCCATAAACGCCTTCGACACGCGGATGCGCGACGACCTCTACGCCGCCCTCGAAGCCGTCCGCGACGACCCCGAAATCCGCGCCGTTATCATCCGCGGCGCCGGCGAGCGCGGCTTCTGCGCCGGAGCGGATTTGACCGAGTTCGGAACCGCCCCGTCCCAGGCGATAGCCCGCCAAACCCGATGGGAGCGCGACCTCTGGGGCCTCTTTCTGGCAATCCCCAAACCCATCGTCGCCGCCCTGCACGGACACGTCATAGGCTCCGGCGTGGAAATAGCCTGCCTCTGCGACATCCGAATCGCGTCCCAAGACGCCGTCTTCAGGATGCCCGAAACCGCCCTGGGGATGATTCCCGCCGCCGGCGGCAGCCAGACCCTGCCGCGCGTTATCGGACGCGCCGCTTCCATGAAAGCGCTGCTCGCCAACGAGCCGATGGACGCCGCCCGCGCCCTTGATTTGGCGCTGGTCCACCGCGTCGTCCCCCGCTCCGAGCTGGCGGACGAATCCGAGCGCATGGCCCGCCGCCTGGCGGAAATCCCCCCCGAAACCGCCGCCGCCGTCAAGCGCGCCGTCTCCGAAGGCATGGACGCTCCCCTGGCGCGCGGCTTGGCTCTGGAGCGCCGCCTAGCCGAGCGCCTGCGGGCAAACTCCAACCGATAGCCGCCGAGAAATTTCCGAAAAGGCGCGACTTCCGCGAAAGAACCCTTTGCGCCCTTTGCGTCTCTGCGCCTTTGCGTTCCCAATTTTTCCTCTGCGTTTCTTTGCCCCTCCGCCCCTCCGCGCCGATTCCCATTCCGCGCCCCCGACATTTGTTATAATCCCAATCAAAAGCAATGCGGAGGAAACCGCCCATGACAACCCAGACCGTCCCCGACCTCAAGAAGAAAAGCCGCGCCGTGACCGACGGGCCAGACCGCGCCGGCGCCCGCGCCATGCTCCGCGCCACCGGACTTGACGACGCCGACATGGAAAAGCCCTTCGTCGCCATCGCCAACCTCGCCTCCGACGTCACCCCCTGCAACGTCCACCTCGACAGGCAGGCGCGGAAGGTCAAGGAAGGCTTGCGCGCCGCCGACAGCGTCCCCTTCCTGTTCGGCACAATCACCATCAGCGACGGCATCTCCATGGGGACGGAAGGCATGAAGGCGTCCCTAGTCAGCCGCGAAGTCATCGCGGACTCCATCGAAACCGTCACCTTCGGCGAGAGCATGGACGGCTTGATAGTGGTCGCCGCCTGCGACAAGAACATGCCCGGCGCGATGATGGCGATAGCCCGCTGCGACGTCCCGTCCATATTCGTTTACGGCGGCGCGATACTGCCCGGCAACTGGCGCGGCGAAGACATCAACATTCAGGACATGTACGAAGCCATAGGCGCGCACGCGCAGGGCAAGATAACCCTTGACGAGCTCATCGGCATGGAGCGCGTCGCCTGCCCCGGCGAAGGCGCCTGCGCCGGCATGTTCACCGCCAACACCATGTCGTCCGCCATTGAGGCGATGGGCATGTCGATACCCGGCGCCGCGTCCGTCCCCGCCGTCGACCCGCGCAACGAAACAATCGCCTACGACTCCGGCGCGGTTCTCCGAAACCTGCTCGAAAACGACATCAAGCCGCGCGACATAATGACGCGCGAGGCGTTCGAGAACGCCATTCGCGTGGTCTTGGCGATGGGCGGCTCCACCAACGCCGCGCTCCACATGCTCGCCATCGCCCACGAAGCCCGCGTCGAGCTGTCGCTGGACGACTTCGACTCCCTCAGCCGAACGACCCCCTACATAACCGACCTGCGCCCCGGCGGACGATACGTCATGTCCGACATGGACAAATCCGGCGGCGTCCCCGTCGTGATGAAAGAGCTGAGCGCCGCCGGGCTGATTCACGAAGACTGCATGACAGTCACCGGCAAAACCATCGGCGAAAACCTGGCGGAAGTGGAAGAATCGGCGGACGGCAAGGTGATTTACTCCGTCCCCAACGCCAAAAGCCCGACGGGGGGATTGGTGATACTGAAGGGCAACTTGGCGACGGAGGGCTGCGTGATGAAAGTGTCCGGCACCCAGCGCCTCAAGCACGAGGGCCCCGCCCGCGTTTACGACGGCGAGCGCGCCGCCTTCGAAGCCGTCACCGGCGGCGAAATCCAGCCGGGCGACGTCCTGGTACTGCGCTACGAAGGTCCCAAGGGCGGGCCGGGCATGCAGGAAATGCTGTCCGTAACCGGCGCGATGATGGGAACCGGCATCGGCGAGGACATTCTGCTGATGACCGACGGACGCTTCTCCGGCGCGTCGCGCGGGCCTATAATAGGCCACGTCGCCCCCGAAGCCGCCGTCGGCGGCGCGATAGGCTTGGTCCGCGACGGCGACATCATCCGCATGGACGTCGAAACCCGAACTCTGGAAGTGGACATATCCGACGAAGAAATGGCGAAGCGCCGCGCCGAGTGGACGCCCCCCGAATCGCGCCACACAACCGGCGTGCTGGGCAAATACGCCAAACTGGTATCGTCCGCCTCGCTAGGCGCGGTGACGACGAACTAAGCGCGAATCCCAACCAATAAATCCCCTCTCCCTTGATGGGCTTGATGGGGTATGTTCACGGAAACCAAGCGCGAATCGCAATCAACAAATCCCCTCTCCCTGGATGGGGAGAGGGCTTAGGAGATAAAACATGGCGTCCCCAACCACTGAAGAGAGAGTGAGCCGAATCGAAGGCGGGTATGAGCATCTCGCCACTAAAGCCGACCTGGAACGTCTCCGCGCCGACGTCGCGCGGTGGATACTCCAGCTCGGCATCGCCATGGTTGGCGTGGTCGGCGTCGCCGTCGCGATTATCAAATTCACATAATGAACCGCCGCCCGCGCCGCAAGGCGCAGGTTGGCCAACCCGCGAACGCAGGAGATAAAGCATGGCGTCCCCAACCACCGAAGGACTCGACGGCGGACAAGACAGTCTCGCCGCCAAATCTGACATGAAACTTCTCCGCGTTGACATAGAGCGATACCGCGCCGACGTAGAGCGCTTCCGCGCCGACGTCGCAAAATGGCTACTCCAGATCGGCATCGCCATAATTGGCGTGGTCATCGGCGCGGTCAGCGTCGCCGTCGCGATCATCAAACTCACCTAATGAACCGCCGCCGCCCGCGCCGCAAGGCGCGGGCTTGCCCGCCAACCCGCGAACGCAGGAGATAAAACATGGCGTCCCCAACCACTGAAGAGAGAGTAAGCCGGCTCGAAGGCGGACAGGAGCATCTCGCCACCAAAGCCGACGTAGAGCGCATCCGCGTTGACGTAGAGCGCTACCGCGCCGACATAGAGCGTTACCGCGCCGACGTAGAGCGCTTCCGCGCCGACATCGCCCGGTGGATACTCCAGATCGGAATCGCCATAATTGGCGTAATCATCGGCGCGGTCAGCGTCGCCGTCGCCATTCTGAAATTCACCGAATAAACCGCATCCGCGCCGCCCGAAACGGCGGGGAAGAAGGAAGGCAGACATCCCAATGCGCGCCATCGACATGCACGTACACGTCCCCCGACAGCCGGGGCTGCCCGACATGGTCGTCGAGGACAGCCTGAGACGCTACTTCCGACTGCGGGACGCCCCCAAGCTCGGCGCCGAGCTCGCCGCGCGATACCGCGATTGGGACATTCTCGGCGTCGTGTTCTCCGTGGACGCCCAGACCGCCACAGGCGACCGACCGGACACCAACGACTACGTCGCCGGAATCGTCCGCGACCATCCCGAACAGTTTATCGGGTTCGCCACCGTCGACCCGTGGAAAGACCGCTGGGCGGTGAACGAGCTTGAGCGCGCCGTATCCGAGCTGGGCTTGCGGGGGCTGAAGTTGCACCCCATCCATCAGGCGTTCTTCCCCGACGAGCGCCGCTTCTATCCGCTCTACGAAAAATGCGTCGAGCTGGACATCCCCCTGCTGTTCCACTCCGGCTTCGCCGCCGCCGGCGCGGGCATGCCCGGCGGGGGAGGGATGAAACTCAAATACTCCGCGCCCATCCCCCACATGGACGACATCGCCGCCGACTTCCCGGGCCTGACAATCATCATGGCGCACCCCGCCTGGCCTTGGGTGGAAGAGCAAATCGCCGTCGCCTTGCACAAGCCCAACGTCTATATAGACCTGTCCGGCTGGGCGCCGCGCTACATTCCGGAGGCGCTGATTCGGGAAGCCAACACGCGCCTGCAGGACAAAATCCTGTTCGGCTCCGACTTCCCATACCTTCCCCCCGACCGCTGGCTGGCGGGTTTCGATGCGCTGGACATCCGCGAAGAAGTCCGCCCGAAAATCCTCATCAAAAACGCCAAGCGGGCGCTGAAGTTGGACGGCGCCGGCTAGGGGCGCGGCTGAGCGCGTTTGCCGGAATCAGGATTCGCGGGGTTTCGCTTCCCCAAATTCGCGCGCCGGAGGAATCCTGAAAATCATATAATCCGCTAAATCCTGATTCTGACAAGATGCGCGTCCTAAACTTCTCCGCCGCCCCGAAAATCGTCTAGTTTCGCCATAATGTCATCTTCCGAGACTGGCTTTTCGCTCGGCTCCAAAAGCATCGCGTAAGGCGCGCCCCGGTCCGCCACGTCGGGAAAAACAGGAACGAACCCCTCGCGCCGCGCGACCGTTCCCTCTTGATAGTCCGGCAGGCGCTCGGATTCCGTCCGTTGCGGACGCAGCCAGTAAGTCATCTCGGCGTGCGACGCCTCCAGCATCGCCCAGCCGTTGGGGGATTCGATTCTGCCCAGCTCCGCGCTCAGCAAGCCGCCGAAGCTGAGATGAACCCCGTCCCAATCATCCGCCGCGGCGCCCCAATTCGGAACCAGCCGATCATCCTCCGTTCCGCGCGCCGGATAGCGGACGCAAAGGTCTAGCCAGTCCTCCGCGCCGTGAACCTCGAAAACGCGAACGTCGTCCGCGAAACGCATCATCCACCACGCCAGCGGAAAATCGCATATGATGTCGCCCGCCCGCTCGTCATACGCCATTAGCAGGGACGTCAAGCGCGGCGCGTACAGGGTGGAAGTGACCATGTCCACATGTCCGCCCGGCTTTTGGGCGTAGCGCTCCCAGTTGTCGGGCGGATTGGCGGGGCGGCGCCACTCCATCGCATTGGGCGGCGCGCCGAATGTCGCGCGCTCCGTTTCGTCCGCCTGCCAAAACGCCTGAAGCCACGTCTGCCGCCGGACGTCCACGTCCTCGAACCACCAAGCCGCGCCGGGATGCGCGACTATCTCCCGCGCCAGACGCCGCGCCTTTTCGTTCGCGCTCAGCGCCAGGATTCTGTCCCAAGCCCGCCAGTGGTCGTCGAACTGATAGCGGTCCACAAGGCGGACGCAACTCGCCGCCAGCTCTATGGACACCAGCGGGTCGGCGAGGTCGTCCGCCGTCAGCCCGCTCATCTCAGCCGAGACCGCGAACGCGCATCCCAAAACCGAGCGCATCATGGACTCCGCCCGCGCGTCCGCGTCAGGAATAGCCGCGCCTTGTTCTCTCATTTCCAGTCTCCGCGCCGCGATTGCGCGCCGCCGTCCGCGTCCCACCAGATCGCGCCCTGACGCGACGGTTTCGCGCCGATGATTCGCAGACCGCCGTCCGCCGTCCGCTCCAAGAAATCGGACGCCGCCGCCTCAAGCCGCGCCCGCGCGTCCGAATTCTCGCCCGCGAACAGACGCCGCGCCAGCTCTTCCAACGCCGCGTCCTCGCTCTCGAAAGTTTGCGGGGGATTCGGCGTCAGCATCCGAATGTTGGGATAGACGCCCATTTCCCACAGGACGCCCATCAGCTCCGGCAGGGCGGGCAAGTTGACGCGGCGCGCGCCGTGAACCGGCTCCCACAGCGGCGCGACGGACGCTTGCGGCGAATCCACGAACGACAGCATAATCACCCGCCGCCGAGCGTGGGCGATTAGCTTGCGGACGAACGGCTCGATTTCCGCCACGCCGTAAACCACATGCGAACACAAAACGGCGTCCGTCGGGTTCGTTTCCGCGACTTCCCAATCCGCGAAAACCGCCGCGACGTTGTCTGTCGCCCCCGCCTCATCCGCCGCCTCGCGCAGCTGCTCCAGCATGGATTCGGACGGATCGACCACCGTCGCCGCCTTCCCCGCCAGCGCTAGGGCGACGGCGAACCGCCCCGCGCCGCCGCCCACGTCGAGCAGCGAGTCGCAGGATTCCGCCAGTTCGGAAATGACATTCAGCGCCTCATCGTCCGTCCGCCGCGGATCCGCCCTGAATGACGGCGCGAGACTGCGCCAGAAATCCCCGCTTAGGGCGGCTTCATCCATCACCGCCCGCGACTGCGCGTGATGCCGCTCCACGCGCCGCCGCCAACTTTCCGCCGCCGACCGATTCTCGAAAGACGCCATGTTGAAACCTCCCTATCGCGTAAAAGTGTACAAGAAATCCGCGCTTGAGCGGGCGATTGTCCTGAGCGGGGACAGCCTTCGCGCCCGCCAATCTCTAAACCAATATCCTTTGCGCCCTTGCGCCTTCGCGCCTTTGCGTTAAATTCCCTTTTGCGATTTTCGCCCCGCCGCCTAATCCCCCACCAAAATCTCCGCCCCCCACAGCGTATCGCCGCCCGGTATCCACTGGCCCACTTCCAGACGCTCAAGACCGTAATCCGGCAGGGGGCGCCGCGCCGCGCAGACGCCGTCCACTATCCCCCCGTACTCATCGAAACTGAAATTCAGCGAGTTATGCCCCAACTCCTCTCTGCCGACTTCCAAATCGCCGTCGTCCGACGGATACGCCGACAGCAGGAATCTGCCGCGCGCGTCTTCCGCTTCGCAAGGGGATTTCGCGTAAATCAGCGCGCCGTCCGCAAGATAGACGTCGAAAACCGAGCGAACCGCCGGCGTCAGGCGCGCCGCCGCTTCGTAGGTTTCGCGCAGATAGTCGTCTATGGGGAAGCGCAGCTCGGCGCTCCACAGCCGCCCCTCGTCCGACGCGAACTGCCCGGTGTCTATTCGGGATACGGCGTATTCCGGCAGCTCCGCGCGCGCCATGCAGGCGCCGCCGAAAATCGCCCCGTGCCTTCCGAACAGGAAGTCAAACCCCTCGAATTTCAGAAGCCGGCGCTCCGGGGGCAGATCGTCGAAATCCGCCGCGTGGGCGTGCAGGAAGAATCTCGCCCGCGTATCCGAAGGCGCGCAGGGGCGTTTGGCGTATATGAGCGCCCCGCCGCCGTCGGCGACGCGCAAATCGAAAGCCCCCCGCGCCGCCGGCTCGCCCGACGAGACGGCTTCTTCATACTCCGACAGGCGCAGGGCGGATATGTCGCGCGGGTCGTACAGAAACGCCTCTCGGTTGTCGGGCGTGAGCGTCTCCGCGCCCGCGATGCGCCCGCGCGAGAGAACCAAATCCGCCGCCTCGATGACCGGCTGCATCATGTCCGCCGGAATCAGGTCGTCGTGGTTGTAGCTCAGCAGCGCCGCGCCCGACAGGTAGAAGGCGTCGTCGTGGGGGAAGCCCGCGCTCCGGTTTGCGCGGATGGATTGGTCGAAATAGACCGTCTTGCCGCGCGCCGTTTCGCGCATCGCTTCGTAATCCGCCAGCAACGCCTTCTCGGTCGCTTCATCGCCGTGAGACAGCGCGTTCATCTGAAAGGCGCACAGCATGAACGCCCCGACCGCCGCCAGCGCCGCCGCCGCGCCGATTCGCCGCCCGAAGCGCTCGCCGACATAAAGAAGCGCCAGCGAAAACAGCGCCAGCGCCGGCGCGAAGTGGAACATCCCCTGATAGTTGTGCGACGCCGCGTATTGCCGAATCGTCAAATCCCAGATGAACACCGAGAGCGCCAGCGGGATGAGAATGGGCGCGCGTTTCCGCGCTAGAAACAGCGCCGCCGCGCAAGCGACAACCGCCGCGACGCCCGCCGCGACCGCCCAATCGCTTAGCGGATCTCCCGGTCGCGCCAGCCGGTCGCCGTAGCCCGGCAGGGCGAGCGACATGTGCGCCGCCCCCGTTCGGAGGAACTCCGTCCGCGCGAATCCCGCCCACGAAAAATAGCCCTCGCCGGCCAACCGCTCGGTCATGGATTTGACGGTGGGGATTTCGCTCGGCGGCGTCCGCCCCCCCAGCGCCGCGTATTCGTTGGCTAGGTTGAATCCCAGCGCCGCGAACGCGACCGCCAGCGTTATCGCGCCGACCGCCGCGTGGCGCGACCGCATCGCCCCGAAAACCGCCGCCGCCGCCTTCGACGCCAAGCCGCCGCCCGCCCCTCCGCGCTCCGTCCGCGCCGCCCGAACCGCCGCCAGCGCCGCCCCGAAAGCCGCGAACGGCAGAATCAGCGCCAGGACTTGCCAATCCAACAGCGCCGCCGCGCCCGCCTTGAGCGCCAGCTGGCGGAAGCGCCCCTCGCGGACGAAAACCGCCATGCCGTGAAAAGCCAGCGCGATTCCGAAGAGTCCCATCGTGCGCTCGGTGTCAATCATATCGCTGTAATACAGCGTATAGTGGCCCGAAAACGCCAGCGCGACGCCGCCGAGCGCCGCCCAGCGGCTCGCCAGCGTCCGCGCCAGCGCCAGATAAAACAGCGCCGCCGCCGCGCCGAACATCAGCAGCGTGAGCGTTCGCGCCGCCAGAATCTTCGCCGCCAAATCGCCATCGAACGGCAACGTCGCGAGACGCACCAGCGCGTAGCCGGCGAGAGGGAAGCGGTGATAGACCTCATAGCCCGTTTCGCCGTCCGCCCGAAGATAGGCGCGCCTGAATATCAGAAAAGCCAGGCTCGGCGAAAGATTGTCCGCCATCGCCAGCGTCTCGGCGGACTGCGAGGAATGTCCCAGCGGGCGATAGAAATAGTCCCGGTCAAGCCCCATCGCCAGCCAAGCCAGCATCGCCGCCAGCAGAATGGCGAACGGCGTCCATTCGCGCAGCCGCCCGCGCCGCGCCGCCGGAAAGCGCGCCATGAACGAAAGCCGCCCGCCCGCGAGATTCATCGCCGCCCGCTTACTTGCCTTCGTATTCGTAGCGATGCGCCACTTCAAGCAGCGCGGGGTCGGTAACGGCGGGGTCGGCGTGGCGGTAGATGATCACCCGCCCGGAGCCGCAGTCGCCGAACTCGTCGCAGGCGATTCGCCCCGAAAGCCCGTCGAAATCGGCGGAAGCCGCCCCAATCGCCTCGCGCAGCTCGGAGCGGACTATTCTAAGCCGCACTTCGCCGCCGTCCCAGGGGAAGGGCGACGTCAGCTCCATTCGCGCCGAGCGCGCCGCGCCCGCCAGAAGAAGCGTCGCCGCGTCGTAGGCGAGGCCCCAGTACGGCGACGCCGGCGGGGCGCCGTATCGCGCCTCATACGCCGCCAGGATCTCGTCCGCGCTCTTGCCCGTCGCCGAATTGCGTCCGGGATAGACCGACTGCGGACCGGCGATATACGCCCCCAGCGTCTCCGGAACCGCCAGGAAATCAGACGCCAGCAGAGCGCCGCCCGCGATGAAGACGGCGTCCGACAAGCCGTCCTCCGCCCGCGCCTGGCGCATGAATGGGACGCCCTCCGTGACGAAAATCGGGAAGAAAACGCCGTCCGGACTCGCCGCCGCGAAGCGCGCCGCAGTTTCCGACAAGTCCCTATCGCCCTTGGCGATGCGCTCGACCGCCGCGATTTCGCCCCCCAGCGCCCTGAACGAATCCGCGAACGACTCCGCCAGGCCGCGCGTGTACGGGTCGCCGTCGTCCAGCGTGACCATGCGCCGCAAACCCAAATCCCCATAGGCGAACCGCGCCACCGCCTCGCCTTGGTAGAGGTCGTTGTTCGAGACGCGGAAATAGCCGGGGTGATAGTCCGTCCCCGCGTTGCCCGTCAGGTCGGAAGTGAGCGCGGGGGAGGTGTTGGACGGCGAGACCATCGGGACGCCCGCTTCGCTCAGAACCGGCGACGCCGCCACCGCCGCCACTGAGCAGGAAGTGCCGACCACGCCGATGACGTCCAGATTCGCCGCCGTCTGAAGCGCCGCCGCCCGCCCGCCTTCCGCCGAGCAATTGGTGTCCAGCGCGTCTTGCACGACAATCTCGCGCCCCGCCACAAGCCCGAAATCCGCCGCCGCCAACTCCACCGAGCGATGCAGCGACTCGCCCATGAGAGACGCGCCGGAGAACGAGAAGACCGTCCCGACGCGAACCGGGTCGCTCTCGCCGAAGACCGCCGACGTCGCATCGGACGCCCTGCTCGCCCCGCCGCCGCAAGCGGCAAGCGCCGCCAAAACCGAAACCGCCCCCGCAAACGCCGCCGCGACAATCTTCAGCATCTCAAACCCGCTCCTAGCGCAATCCAACCCGAATCAAGCCGATATTCATTTCGCCCAACAGTATAACCGCCCCCGCCCGCCATATCCACTATTCGCGCCCGTTCCACGCCATCGACGCCCCGTTCCTTCGCCATTCCCGCCCGTTCCCTTCGCCATTCCCGCCCGTTCCCTTCGTCATTCCCGCCCGCTTGCCGCGTCATTCCCGCCCCCTACCCCCGTCATTCCCGCGAAGGCGGGAATCCAGAGTCGCCCAAACACGATAGCCACCCGAAATCAAGCCCGAATCGCAACCAACGTATCCCCTCTCCCTTGATGGGAGAGGGCTAGGGTGAGGGTGCCTGCGCCGCTAGGCGCAGTCCCGCGGATTGCCCGCCAACCACGAACATACCCCTATAAGCGCGCGCGCCCTACCCCCGCCATTCCCGCCAGTTCCCCCCGTCATTCCCGCGAAGGCGGGAATCCAGAGTCGACCAACAAGATAGCCACCCGAAATCAACCTTGAGTCCCAACCTACAAAATCCCTTCCCATTGCGCCCATTGCGCCTTTGCGTTTCCCATCTTTCGCCCCCAGCGTTCCCCATCCCTCCGACCTAATCCCCAATGTCTATCCGCGCCTTCCACAAATCGCCGCCCCCCGGAATCCACTTCCCCGTTTCCACATGGCTTATCGCGTAATCCGGCAGAGCGCGGATGATGGCGCAATCCCCGCCGAGCGCCGCGCCGTAGCTGGCGAAATCGAAATTGAACGCTTCATGCTCGCGCCCCGCCTCGCGCGCCGCCGCCGGCAAGTCCGCGCGGTCGGATGGGAACACCGACAGAAAGAACCGCCCGCGCCTATCCTCTTCGGAGCATCCCCGCTTGACGTATGTGAGCGTATCGCCGTCCGCGCGCATCTCGAACCCGCCGCCCATCGCGTCCGGCGCGCCGCCGGACGCCGCCGACAGCGCCGATTCGTAATCCGACAGCGAATCCGCGAACGGAATCACCGTCCGCCACAGCGACCCCTCGCCGAAAACAATCCATTTCTCAGTCGCCGCCGAGTGTATCGGATAGTCGGGCAGGGGAGCCGAAATCAGGCACTTGCCGCCGAACGTCGCCCCGTCGCGCCAGTCGAACCTGAGCGGCTCGCGCGATTCCGCCGTCCTGTCGCTCCGATGCGACGGGACTGTGACGAGCTGGAATGTCCCAAGCGCATCTTCTTCGCCGCAGTCTTCATTTATATAAGTCAGCGAATCGCCGACGCGGTAAATGTCGAACCCTCCGGCGCTGGCGGCGCGCCCCGCCGACAGCGCCGCCTCGTAAGCGTCCCGAAAGGCGGACTCCGATTCGGCGCGCACGTCGACGAGCGAGACGAGCGGGACGCCGTAAACCTCCCGCTTCCAAAACGCGGCGTCCCCGCCGTCCCACCGAACAATGTGGAACGAAGGAAACCCCGCGTTGTAAGACAGCCGCCGCCGCTCATCCGGCGGAATCAGCCACAAGTTCTGACGGTAAAGCCACTCCTCCGTCGGCTCCGGCGTGGGGAACGACAGGAAAACCCGCCCTTCTGGCTGCGTCTCCAGCGCCTTCTCCAGCGCTTCCCTGTACGAAACGCGCCAGTAGTCCATCTCCCAGCGCTCGAAGAGTCCGTCCTTGTCCGCCAGCGGGTTGAAGTATTCGTTTTGATACGGGTGCAGGGCGGCTATCTGAACGCCGGCGGCGGCGATTCCCAGCGCCGCCAGCGCCATCGCCCCCGCCCGAACGCGCGGCTTGCCGAGCGACCATAGCCGCCGCAAGCCGAACGCCGCCAAAACCGTAGTCGGCGCGTATATGAAATACGCCTGCCGCCAGTCGGTGTACATATTGGTGTTCAGCGCCAAAGCCGCCGCCGCGGGCGAAACCAGGCAGGCGACCATCAGCAGCCCGAAGCGCGCGTTGGAGTTGAACAGCGCGTCGCGCGGGCGCTCCAAGCACAGCCGCGCCACGCGGACGACCCCCAGCGCCGCCAGAATCAGCGCGGCGGGCGGCGTGGTCACCGCCATCCAAGAGGGGATGAAATCCCACGGTATGTTGGGCCACCGCACCCACTCGCCCCGAAACAGCGTCGGATTGCGCGTGGGCGGGCTGGACAGCGCCCCCAGCGCCTCGAACAGATTCATCGGGTCGCGCCACAGCAGCGGCCAGGCGGCGTAGAGAACCGCCGCGTACACCGCCGCGAACGCCCCCGCGTTGGCGAGCGCCCCCTTCGCGTCCGCCCATCCATCGCCGCGCCGCGCCGCGCGAAAGCCGTCCAAAGCCAGCATCCCCAAAACGGCGGGGAACAGCATAATCCCCATAATCCGCATATTCGTCAGCAGCGCCGCCCCCGCCCCGCAAAGCGCGAACGCCCAAACCGATTCCCGCCGAAAAGCGCGGTGAACCAGATACAGCGCGACCATGAACATGCTCAAAAACGGCAGGTCTTTCGTGTTGAAGAAAGAGTGCGCGTACAATCGCGGATGCAGCAGGAAAATCAGCATGGCGAACAGCGCGACAAGCCGGCTTCCGAACAGCCGATATGTCAGCAGCCAAGCGAAAAAGCCGCCCGCGAGAAAGAACAAGTGGGTGACGAGATGCCGAACCAGATATATGTCCCGGAAATCCTCAAGCCCCAGAGCGAGCTCGATTCCGACCAGCGGCGCCTCGTATGCGACGGGATACCATCTGTTGCCGTGTCGAGTGGGCAGGGCGTCCTCGTCCCCCAGGGCGTATTTGATAGAGGCTTTTCCGATTCCCCGCTGCGACCCTTCGTCCGCCGCGATTCCGTAATCGTCCAAAACCGCCAAGCCCGCGACGCCGAACAACCCCAGCGCGATGAGATGGAAATGGCGCGCGAGGAAACCGGCGATTGCGAAGCGCGAATCCAACAGGGTTTTCATTCTCGGAGGTCAATCCCTATGCGGTGAAAATGCGAGAACTATGATAGCGCTTTTCGCCCCCCTCATTCGCCCCCGCCATCCCCGCGAAAAAACGCCGCCCGCACGCCGCCCCCGCCCCCCGTCATTCCCGCGAAGGCGGGAATCCAGAGTGGAGCGACCAACTTAGCAACTAGAAACCAAGCCCGAACCGCAACCAACGCATCCCTTCTCCCGCGCCCCGCCCCCGTCATTCCCGCGAAGGCGGGAAGCCATAGTCGCCCAACAACGTCATCCTCGCGAAGGCGGGGACAAGACAGCCGCCCGAAATCAGTCTTGAATCGCAACCAACGCATCCCCCATCTCCCTCGCGCTGCCCACGCCGCCGTCATTCCCGCGAAAGCGGGAATCCAGAGTGGAGCGACCAACTTAGCAACTAGAAACCAAGCCCGAACCGCAACCAACGCATCCCCTCTCCCTTGATGGGAGAGGGCTAGGGTGAGGGTGCCTGCGCCGCTAGGCGCAGGTTCGCCGCCACAAACACGCCCACGACACCCCCTTGACGCGAGAAGGCTGCGACGCCCCCTAATAATCATCCGGGCAAAGATTCCCTATCGCCCCCCCGCGCCCGATTGACCCCAGCGAGTTCAGGACGCTCTCTTTCGCCCGCTCCGGGTCGTCCGCGAGATGCGCCCCCGCCATCCGCGCCAGTCGGAAATCGGCGTCCGCCGCCGATTCGTCCCCCGCCAGCGCGCGGGCGACGACCCTGCCCAGATACGCCGGCGCTTTGGACGAAAACCCCATGTTTCTCGAATAGGCGACCGCCGAGTCGAAATCCGCAATCGCCCCCGCGTAGTCGCCGGTTCGGATATGCGCCAGCGCTCGGTTTTCGTAAGCCATTCTCATGCCGGGGTCTATCCGCAGCGCCTCCGAAAAGTCCGCCAGCGCCTTGTCCGTCTCGCCGAGCGAAATCCATGCCGCGCCCCGATTGTTGAGCGCGGCTGTGATTAGCCAGCCTTCGCCGTATGGCGAATCGGCGGCGTCCGCGCCGAGTTTGGGACGCGGAAGGCGCTCATCGTCCGCCGACAGCGCGATAGCCCGCCCGTACTGCGCCGCCGCCTCGCGCTCGTCGCCGAAGCCCAGCGCGAAGGCGTGGCAGAAGCGGCGCTCCGCCTCCGTGACCGGGCCCGCTCCGGAGGACGGCGAATCGTCGTCATAGGTGAGAGAAAGCCATATCAGCAAAACGACCGCCGCCAAAATCAGGAAGATGATGAAGCTTCCGAACGCCATCGCCGTCCAGAAAATCGCCAGGACTATCTTGGAATTGGGATAGGGATACTCGCGATGGCGGCGCATGGGGGAATTCCGTCCGATTCCGGGGGGGACGCCTTCGCGTCGCGGAATCGGAAGAACGGCGGCGCGCGTGGTGGGCGATACAGGACTCGAACCTGTGGCCTTCTGTGTGTAAGACAGACGCTCTAACCAACTGAGCTAACCGCCCGAAAGGCGCCGCGCTTTCGGCGGCGGGAGCGGGATGGACGGACGCAAGGCGGGATGGCGCGCTTGGCGGGACTCGAACCCACGACCTCAGCCTCCGCAGGGCTGCGCTCTATCCACTGAGCTACAAGCGCGCGTTTTTGCGTCGCGTCGGGCGCGTCCGCCGTTTGGCGGCGCCCCGACGATTTGGGGGGTTTTTGGTGCCGAAGGAGGGAGTCGAACCCACACACCCGAAAGGATACTACGTCCTGAACGTAGCGCGTCTACCGTTCCGCCACTTCGGCTTGTCTGTATTCAGTTGTCGCCGCCGCGTCTCGCGCTGGTGGGCGATCGAGGATTTGAACCTCGGACCTCTCGCGTGTGAGGCGAGCGCTCTAACCACTGAGCTAATCGCCCTGCTTTCGAGCGCGTCCGACCGCGCCATCCCCCGTCGGGCAAGCGGGGAAGTGGCAACGACAGGGTTCGAACCTGTGACCTAGCGCTTATGAAGCGCCCGCTCTACCGCTGAGCTACGTTGCCGCCCGGCGCTGCCCGCTATGTTGAATGATACGGCATGCGGCTTGCGGGTGTCAAACCGAAAAGCCGCCGCGCCGCGAAAGACGCCCTAATCCCCCCATTCGCCCGTCATCGGCAGCGACAGCGAAAGGCGGCGCGGGACGCTCTTGAAGAACATTCCCCAAGTCGGCGGCTCCGGGCGCGCTCTCAGCAGGTCGCGCAGGACGTCGCTCGCCCCGCTGGTCAGCGGCTTGCCGTGTCCGCCAAGCGCCGCCTCGAACCGCGTATCCGCCAGGCGCGCCAGCGAGCGCGCGTAGGCGTCCCCGTCGTAGCCGGGGAAGGGGACGGAGCGGCTCATCCGCTTCCCGTCGCTGAAAATCGTGTCCCCCGTGAACATCGCCCCGGAGCGCTCCATCAGAAAGCACAGGCTGCCCGGCGTATGCCCCGGGGTGTGCAGCACGCGGATGCCGCCGTGAATCGGCAGGCGGTCGCCGTCCTCCACCAGCCGCCGCGCCACCGCCGGGCGCTGGAACGGAAACGCCGCCCGCATCATCCCGAATCTGCCTTTGTAGCCCAGCGCCCGCCGTCCGTCGCCCATCGCCACCGTGTCGGCGCGGTGGGCGATTATCTCCGCCCCCGTCGCGCGGCTCAGGCGCGCCGCCGAGCCGGCGTGGTCGGGGTGTCCGTGCGTCATCAGGATGCGCCGCAGCTCGCGCGGACGCCTGCCGAGCGATTCTATGTACTCCAGAACGCCGCCGTCGTTCCACGGCAAGCCCGAATCCACCAGCGTGAGCGTCTCGCCCGCTATCAGATACGTCCGCGCCCAGCCCGCGCGCGGCAGCATGTGGACGCCGTCCAAAATCTCCATTTCGCAAAAGCCTTCTTCTTTTCAACTCCGATTTCGAAGCCGCCGCCCGCGCCGCCGCCCTTCTCAAGTATAATAACGCAAAACCCCGAAACGCCGTTAGGAGGCGCCCGCATGAAAATCGGCATATCGACCTTCCCCACCGACTACTCCATCGACATCGCCCTTCTCGCCAGGCGCGCCGAGGACTTGGGCTTCGAGTCCCTCTGGGTTCCGGAGCATCCCATAATCCCGGCGGAGACTTCCAGCCCCTGGCCCGGCTCCCCGGACGGCATCATCCCCAAAGTGTACGCCGACATCGTCGACCCTTTCGTGGCGCTCGGCAGGGCGTCGGCGGTCACGACGACGCTCAAGCTGGGGACGGGCATCTGCCTAGTGCCGGAGCGCAACCCGCTTCTGCTCGCCAAAGAAGTCGCCACCCTCGACATGTACTCCGGCGGCAGATTCCTCTTCGGCGTAGGCGCGGGCTGGCTCAAGGAAGAGACCGAGATAATGGGCGGCGACTTCCCCCGCCGATGGACGCAAACCCGCGAAGCCGTCCTCGCCATGAAGTCGCTCTGGACGGACGTGAAAAGCGAATATCACGGCGACTATTACGACTTCCCGCCGGTCTATTCCTTCCCGCGCTCCGTCCAGCGCCCGCATCCGCCGGTCTATCTAGGCGGCATGGCGCGCCGCGTGTTCGAGCGGGTAGCGGAGTGGGGGGACGGCTGGATGCCCAACCGCGTGACGCCCGAAGACGTCCGCGCCGGGCGCGAGCGCCTGAACGCCCTAGCCGCCGAAGCCGGACGCGACCCGGCGTCCATAACCATATCGGTGTTCGGCCAACCCGCCGACCGCGCCCTGATGGACGCCCTAACCGCCGCCGGCGCCGACCGCGCCATGATAAGAGTGGAAACGGCGGACGAAGGCGCCACCTACGCCCAGCTGGACCGAATCGCCGAGAGCGTTCTGTCCTAAACCGCCGCCGAGAAGTCGGATGAGACGAGGCGAGAGCGACAATCCCATCGCCCTCGTCCTCGTTCCCCCGTCATTCCCGCGAAGGCGGGAATCCAGAGCGGCGCGGCCAATCAGGCGATGGGAAACCAAGCGCGAATCGCGGCGCGACAACCCCCATTGCCCTTGCGCCCCGTCCCCGTCATTCCCGCGAAGGAACGTCACCCTCGCGGAAGCGGGGGCGGGAATCCAGAGCGGCGCGGCTAATCAGGCGACGGGAAACCAAGTCCGGACCGCGAGCCGCAACCCCCATCGCCCTTGCGCCCGCCCCCGTCATTCCCGCGAAGGCGGGAATTCAGAGTCGCCCAACAACGTCATCCTCGCGAAAGCGGGGACAAGATAGCCACTAGGAATCAGGCTTGAACTGAAGCCACGTGTCCCTTCTCCCTTGATGGGAGAAGGCTAGCGCGCGGGCGCCTGCGCCGCCAGCCGCAGTCTCGCGCAAGCGAAATCGCCCCTTGACAATTGAAGCCGCTATGATAACATATACTTAAGCGACACACCCCAAGAAGCGGAGGCGGCGACAATGAAAACCCTCACAAAAATCGCCCTTGTCGCGTCCCTCGCCTTGATAATCGTCTTGGCGGCGTTCGCGGCGTTCAACATTCTCAACATTCTCGCCGGACCGTCCTCTCTGTCCGAACCCGAACTCGCCGACATTGCCCGCGCTTGGACGGCGGACAGCATGGACGGCGCGGCGGGCGATGAGTTGGTCGAATTCATCGTGGCGAACACTACGGTGAATTCCCCCGACCTGCTCCGGCAGTATCTGAAGCCGCGCCTGGATTCCGGCGCGGCTTGGACTTTCGGACCGTTCGCGAGCGCCGGCGCCGATTCCTATGAGGCGTTCGCCACCGCCACGCTTCATATAAACGACGTCATGCCCATGACCATCTCATACGAAACCGAAGCGCCCGGCGAATCCGCGCCGACCGCCGTCGTCCCCGGCGACTTCCGAAACGTCTTCACCATGACATTCCGCTTGATTGTGGACGCCGCGTCCAAGAGCGTGACCGAGTGGCGCGTTCAAGACGGACAAGCCGTATTCGCTCCAGACATATTGCCGCCCGCCTAGCCGCGGGCGCGAAAGCCCGCTCCCGCCATTTCCCCGCCCGCCCAATCCCTGTATGATTGGCGGCGATGCTCAAGGCGATTGCGAACTGGACTCCGCGAACCCCCGTGTTCTACGGATGGGTCGCGCTCGCCATGGCGGCGCTGGGGACTTTCGCCGCCACCGGCGTCGCCCAAGTTGTCATCGGCGGGGTGCAGAGCCTCATCTTTGAGGATATGGGATGGGAGCGCTCCACAATCGCCTTCGCCGTCACCGCCGGCACTTGGGCTTCGGGCTTGCTGACGCCGTTCATCGGCAGGTTGGCGGACCGCCACGGACCGCGCCGCCTCATGCCGGCGGCGGCGCTGGTCGTGGGCGTCTGCTACTTCGCGCTGGCGGGGATAAGCCAAGTCTGGCACTTCTACGCCGCCTACATCGTCGCGCGCGCCGTCGCCAACCCGATTCTGGTCGGCGTGGTCGTCCGAACGGTCGCCGTCAACTTCTTTCGCCGCCGGCGCAATCTGGCGATTGGGCTGGTGTCGACGTTCCGCCCCGGCAGCGGCGCGGTGAACATTCAGCTGATTTCGTTCGTCGCGGCGGCGTCTAGTTGGCGGACGGCGTACCGCGCGCTCGGCGCGTTCTCGATTCTGCTCGCCGTCCCGCTCTTTCTCATCATGCGCCGCCGGCCCGAGGACATCGGCTTGCGTCCCGACGGCGACGAGCCGCGCGCGGCGGCGTCCCAATCCGCGTTGTCGGCGAGCGGCGGCGCCCCGCGAACCCCGCCGGCGGACGCCGAAGACAGCTGGAGCGCCCGCGAAGCCGTGGCGACTTCCGCCTTCTGGCTAATCGTCACCGCCGAGATGCTGACCATCCTCACATCCGGCACGGTCGGATACCAGATAGCCCCGTTCTTGGAGGATTCCGGCTTGTCGCAGACAGCGGCGGCTTTGGCGCTCAGCCTAAGCTCCCTTCTGGGCGCGGCGGTCAACCCTGGATGGGGCTTGCTCGCGGACAGGTTCCAACCCCGCCTATTGGCGGCGTTCGCCACCGTTCTCACGCTGGGAATCGCGGCGCTGTTCATCCCCTTCGGACGGGGCCCCGCCGGATTCGCCGTCGCCATAGCGTGGGGAACGGCGTCCGGCGGGCTGAACGTGCTGGGCAGCATGATGCTGGCGCAGTACTACGGACGCGGCTCCTACGGCGCGATAGCGGGGCTTACGGGCCCGTTTCAGATGCTGTTTCTGGGCTTGGGCCCCACATTCGGCTCGCTCATCTACACATTCACGGACGGCTACGGCGCGATTTGGATATACTCCCTAGCCGCCTACGCCGCCGCCGCAGTCCTCATATTCGCCGCGCGACGGCCGATGCGGAAGAATGGACGGGCGCGGTTGGATAGGTGAGCGGATATGAATTTGCGGAAGTCCGCGACCAAGCCCGAATCACAGCCAGCGTATCTTTTCCCCCTTGCGCCCTTTGCGCCTCTGCGCCTTTGCGTTTCTCATTCTTTCAGCAATCCCCAAGCTTTCCGCCCCCGCATGCTGTACAATTCAACCCAGGAGGCGCGCCATGATACGCTTGACAACCGCCCTAGTCGCCATTCCCATTCTGTTCGCGGCGGCGGCTTGCGATTTGGAAGTCCCCGCCATGCCGCTGGTCGGCGAGGAAGCGGGCGGGAACGCCGGCGAACCCGTCCCGACGACCGCGCCGGCGGACGCGTCGACCGACGCCGCGCCCCCGCCGGAGCCGCCGGGTCCGTTCGCCCGCGTTGGGATGATGGTTGTGTCCATAGGCCCCGTCGGCTTGTTGCTCATCATCGGGGCGGTTCTGGCTATCTACTTGGGCGGCATAAGCAAGAGGAGAAAGAGCGGATGACTAGCGCGGAAGTGGCGATAATCGGCGGCGGGGCGGCGGGTTGCGCCGCGGCTT
>CBDESW010000032.1:0-8641 GCA_965242675.1 Dehalococcoidia bacterium | reverse complement strand
AGATGTTCCGCATCAGCGCTTCGGGGTAAACCGTCGTGTAGAGCGGCAGGATGCTCCAATGCTCGAAGGCGTCCTGAACGAAATCGTCCGGGATGAGCAGGGGGCGATGCAAGTTGCCCACGCCTTCCAAGTCCGCGCCGTCAATCGCTCGGCGAACGGCGTCCTCCATCGCCCGCGCTATCAGCATGTCGGGGATGTCCGGCAAAACGGATTCGGGCATGTAAGGAGCGGTCGGCATGTTAGACCCCCGCTTGGAAATTGAACGTCAACGCGACGCTAGTGGGGTTCTTGCGGCAGGAGAAGGCGGTTCGGGCGACCAAAGAAGCCGCGCCCGTCGCGTCCAGATTCTGCGTTCCCGTTCCGCCCGCGAGCGCGAGGAGGGTTAGGTCGACGTCGGACGACCCCTTGCACGCCGAAAATCGTTCCTGTGAGCAGTCCTGTGCGGATGCCCGCTTCCCATGCGCCGATTCGCGTCCACGAACGCATAGACAGCATCCCGAACGTCGTCCTCGACGCTTGCATTTGTGCCGTTTTCTGTTACAGTCGCGCCTATGACGTACTCCGTGAGAATCGGCGCGTGGGTGGTCGTATCGCTTACGACGGCGAGCTGTCGGCGAGGGTCGGTTAGCCATGTCCGAATCGTCGTGAGCATCCCCGCCGACGGAGTTCCGGGCAAGGTCGCCCGTCGTCGGCGAGGGGCCGCTATGCTCCGGCAGACACGTACACGGCGACAGTCCCCGCGCTGTAATCGGGCTGTACGACGACCTGCGCGACGTTCGGGATGGCGTTCCGCGCTTGGGCTTGGATGTAGTCCACGCTTCCGACGGGCTGGATGGACGCGAGGGCGTCGATGATGCGCCGGCGGTACTGCGTGTCCGTCTCGCCTATCATGCGGGCGACGTCCCTGCTCAAGCCAAGCGCGTCGAGATCGACGCCGGTGGCGTACTGCACGAAGGCGGCGCGTTCCCTCGCGTTGAAGTAGAGAAAGGACAGCGCCAACTGCGTAGCCGTCGCCTCGAGCGTAACGCTGATGGGGTCGGTGTCGCGGGGACTCCACGTCGGCAAGTCGGACTGCACGTCGTTCCGAAGCCGGTTGTAGATGTCTTGCATGGTCATGGGTTAAACCCCGAAGGCGATTTCGACTTGGGCGGGTGTGGCGTCCGCGACTGGCGATTAGCGCGATGCGGACGCGCAGGACGCTCTCGGAGCGGCTATACGCCACGCCGTCAAGCATATACCAATCCTCATCCGGTTGCAAAGCGGTTTCAATAGCCGCCGTGAGTTCGGAGTAATCGTCCCCCGTCCGCAACGCGACGGCGACCACCCTTCCCCCGAACGCCGGATTGAACCATCTATCGCCGGCGAAGGCGAGAACGCGGGCGCGCGCGGCTTCTTCGATGGCGGAGGTTGTGGTTAGGTATTCGCCCGCGCGGACGCCGACGGACTGCGAAGCCGAATCGGGGACGGGATTCAGCGCCGTCGCGGCGAATGGCGAGGGTATGCGCGTCGCGGGCGCGAGGGGGATGTCGTCGGGCAGTTCCATGAACTCGCCGGGCATGGGCAGTCGCCCCGTCCACGAATCCTGATTCGCCCCGGACGACTGCGAGCAGGACGTCGTCCGACGAGCGGTCGTAGCGCTCCTCGCAGAGCCTGTCGAAGCGGTCGCCCGCCCGTATTCTATATCGCGCCATCTCGCCCCTCCTCCTCGCATTATACCCCATCCCATCGGGCTTTCTAAACCCCCATCCAATCCCCCGTTAGAACATAAAAACAGGCGAGTTGGAGATATTACGTTATATTATATCCAACTCGCCTGTTTTTATGTTCTAATAACGGATTTCGACCAATTCCGAAAAACCCGAAATCGCCGCCGAAAGCCCTTGACGGCTCTCATTGACTACATGTAAACTGCATGTACATTCAATTGGGAGGGACGGAGATGAGAGACAGCATCATCCGCGACAGGGACTTGGACGTGTTCACGCGGCGCATCGCGCTCGTGATAGAGGAGCAGACGGGCGACGGTCTGGGCGACCAGACTTGGGAAGCCGTCCGCGAGCGCGTTCGGAGCATCGTCAAGGACGTGAAGGAGGGTCGGGCGTAATGAAAATCGCCATCGAACTGGAGTCCAAAGACGTGAGACTGCTCGAAATCCACACGCGGAAGCGGGCGAAAAGAGTGTCGGACAGCGCGGAGTCCATCCGTCTCGAGCGCATCGCGGACACGCTCTACTCGCATTGGAAGGACGCGGTAATCAACTCGTAGAACCCCAAAGGAGGAATCGACATGACGATAATCAAGACCGACTGCACGGATGTCTGGGAACTGGCGAAGCGCATCGCCGCCGTCCTCGAGTCTGAGCAGAACGACGAGAACGGCTTTCTCGCCGACCGCAAGACCATTCACCTCATAGCCGGCGCGCTCATCGAGAGCGAGGTGGACGAAGAGGAATAGCCGAAACGCCCGGACTCGCAATCCGGGCGTCCGCGAGGGATGACCTACTCGCGCTGATGATGGCAGGTCGCAGAAAGGAGACAGCACCATGAAGAATCCGTTGGAAGAACTGGTCGGCGCAATAGGCGCGGACGGCGTGAAAAGCATCGCCTACATGCTCGACAATCCCGGCATCGAAATGTCCGTCGGTGAAACCGCCCGCGTGGGCGCGGCGCTCTCCGCCATAGGCAAGACGCTCACGGAGCAGGCGAAGGGCATGGCGAAGGACGACATGGACGGCGAGAGCGTACTCGTGGACGCGGACGTGCGGTTCAGCGTTCGCCCGTCGCCACATGCAGACCCGCGTGGACAGCGCCCGCGTCAAGCGGCGGTTGCCGGCGGACGAGCATCCGTACTTTTACCGGCGCGTCCGCGTGGCGGAATCGATGACGGTCAAGATAGAAGAGCGCGAGCGCGAGCTGGCGGCGTACTACGCCGGCTAGGGCTTGCGAAGGGCGGAGGGGAGTTCTGTCGCGGCTCTCCCCTTCGCAACGGCGCGTGGGATGGGTTCTGCTGTCTCCTCCATCCCATGCGTTTCATAGGAGACGGCGTTGGGGCATAAGGCGAGGAGGCGAGCCTAGCCATTGCCAAGTCGAAACGCCGGGCGTCCCCCGTCCGGCGTCCGCGAGAGATTGACCCCCTCGCGCCGATGATGACAGGTCGAAAGGGAAGGAGACACCCGATGTTCATAGAGGAAATCAAGGGCTTGCAGAAGCGGTCGCAGTCCGTCGCGGAGGGATGCGCGGGCAACGAGGAGGCGACCAAAATGGGCATGATAGCCCCCGCGCTCCACGCGCTCGGCTACAACGTGTTCAACCCGAACGAGGTGATGCCGGAGTACACCGCCGACTTCGGCTCGCGGAAGGGCGAGGCGGTGGACTACGCCATACTCAGCGGGGACGCCGAGCCGCTCATCGTGGTCGAGTGCAAGGCGTTCGGCGTGGCGCTGGGCGAGAAGGAGACGAACCAGTTGGGGCGGTACTACGCCGCCGTCCATCCGAAGGTCGGCATCCTCACGAACGGCGCGGAGTGGGTGTTCTACATGGACATAGACCAGCGCAATATCATGGACGAGACGCCGTTCCTGCGCTACAACCTGCTCGAGGACGAGCCGGAGCGCATCGCCCACGACGCCGCCATGTTCAAGAAGGACAGGTTCGACCCGGAGGGCATCGCCGACGTCGCCAAAGCCATGAAGTACGTCCGCGCCATCAAGGAGACGATTCAGGCGGACATGAACAACCCGACGGACGATTACCTGCGATACCTCGCGGGGGTCGTAATCGGGCATCGTCGCGGCAACGCCATCGAAACGCTCCGCCCGCTCGTGAAGCGCGCGTCCGGCGAGATGATAACCGACCTCGTGAACAAGCGCCTGCAGAACGCCATGATGCTCGACGAGCCGAAGGTCGAGGCGGAGGAGGAAGCGCCCCCGCCCTCGCCGGCTTCGGACGTGTTCACGACGGAGGAGGAACTGCGAGGGCTGGAGATAGTCCGCGAGATACTCCGGGCGAAGGCGCGGACGCCGAAGCGGTCGAGTACAAGGACTACAAAACCCAATTCAACGTTTACGTCGGCGGCGTGCGGAACACCATCGTCCGCATGTACTTCGACAACCACGTCAAGCGCGTGTCCTTCGGGAAGGCGGACAGCGAAAGCGTCGAGATAGCCAGCGTCGAGGCGCTGTTCGACCACGCCTCCGCCGTCGTCAAGGCGCATAGGGAAGCGGTCGGCGAATAGCGGTCAAAAGGGCGGACGGGCTAAGGCTCGTCCGCCCAAGAAAGGAGACAGAACATGATAGACGTCGGAACGCTGATAATGTGGGCGGTGATTGGGGTGGCGATACCCGTCGTCCTCTTCGTCGGATTGCGGTTGTACACGAATGACCGCAACCGAAGCCCGGAGGGACGAGCGAAGGCGGCGCAGATGTGGGCGAACCCGGCGGCGCACGGCTTCGAGCCGGCGGGGGACTGCAACCGCTGTCGGAACGCCGCGCCGGGCATCGTCAAGAATGTGACGCGCCTGCAGGCGAATGACCCCCTGCTCGAGGTCGGAGACTGCGTGCTGTGGCACAAAAACAAGGGCGTTGGATGCTTGATAGCCGCCGTCCCTCTGCCATACGAACGGCGCGCGCATGTCGTGAAAGCGGCGGAGGCGGCGGAGCGGGAGCGGCGAGACAACGAGCGCGCGGAATCCAAAGCGCGGATAGCCGAAGAGCAGGCGCGCTTGGAAGAGGAAGCCCGCATCACGGCGATAGTCGAAGCCCGCTTGAAAGAGCGGCAGGAGGAATCCGAATGAAAACCTTGAAAGCCATCGGAATGTTCGGCGTCGCGCTTCTGCCCGCCCTGCTCTTCTTCGGAGCGGCGGCGTGGGGGATGGGAGCGGCGGAAGGGATGCGGTTCGCGCCTCCCCCAACGTCGGGGCGCTAGTCCTAGTCGGCATGGCGACGCTCGCGGTCGCCCCCTGCACGCGGGCGGTGATACTGCACAACGAGCGGCTCGACGCTTAAACGAATCGGCGCGGGGTCGAGCGCCCCGCGCCCCAAGCCAAAGGAGACAGTCTTGAACGAACTGAGACAGGAGTACGAACGGAACAAAGCGCTATACCCCGACCTTCACGCGAGGGGCAAACGCGAGTGGGTCAAGCGGCGCGGGTTGTCTTTCAACCAGCCGATTCCGCGCTCCGAAGAGTTCATGCGCTGGATGGGCGCGTGGATTGCGCGGGAGAGGGAAAAGGAATCGGGAACGATGATAAGACGTCCCGCGTCCCCGATGCCGAAGGCGGCAATCCCTCCGAAGCATCGGACTGCGAATCCCCTGAGCGGAAATCCGTTGGGGGAAGGGGATAGCGGTCATGGTCATGGTTGCCATAGTAACCATCGCGGTGATAATCGCTTCTCAGAACCAAGCCGAAGAAAGAGAAATACGCGAATCGCGGTATGCCAGATGCCACGATGACATGCTGGACACCCCTCGAACCGTTCAGAACATAAAACGGGTGTACCGGAATACGGTAAACCAGTTCATAGACGCGGGGTACAACACGGATACAATAAGCCTCGCGGCGCAACTCGCGGTTTACGACTACGCGGACGGCATTGGCGCACCTCCTTGCATGGTTGAAATCGCCCTCCAAGAACTCAAAGACGAATACGATTAGGAGAACCGACCATGAAACTTGGATTGATAGCGTTGGTCGTCGGAATCGCGCTGATAGCCGGCGCGTTCCTCTACGAACGGGAGCGGCGCGCGGCGAGCAACGCCAACTTTTCGTTCCGCGCCGCAAATGCGGAATTGGTGAAGCGCCTTCCCCCGCCCGCGCCCCGAACCCCCATCCCCGACAATCTGCCGGAGGAGTGGCGCGAGACGTTCGCCGTCGAGATGACGGCGGCGGTTCGGAGAGGATACAGGGCGCTGTTCGGCGAGGACGTGACGAATCGGGGCTTTGGCGAACTACTGCTTCCATTTCGCGTTGGATACGCCGGCGGCGGATAGGAGCGAGATGGACGCCCGAATCGGGCATGTCCTTCTGGTCATCTTCAATCAACTCATCCGGGCGGAGCGCGAGGAGGGATACGATTACGGAACGGGGGAGATGGAACGGGATGTCATCCGGTTCTGCTCGATTCACTAGCCGGATAGCGGGGCGCGGGTTCTTCGGAATCCACGCCCGTAGGGGGAATCATGCCGAAACTGCATTTCATGGATTACCAACGAACGGGCGACGCGGCTTGCGGGTTGCGGAGATGGCGCGTCAAGCGCAAAGCGGTTTACCTCAGCGAGTTGGTCATCGCGTTCTTGACCGACCCGAAGAGCGCCTGCGCGAGATGCGTGAAGAACGTCAAATCATCGCGCCCGGAGGCGTGGGCGGAACTGGAGGCGACATATGGCTAAGCCCAAGACCCATAAGCGTTGGACGAGCGCGGGCGATTCCATTTGCGGACGCGAGGGCGTCGTTCTCGCGGACGATTGGGGATTGGTGGACTGCCGGAACTGCCTTCGCTCGCGCCCCGCTCCCGCCGAGAGCGTCCACGCGCTTATCATAGACCCGGACGGCTCGTGGTGGATACCATGCAAGGCGGACGGGCGGAGCGCTCGGACAACCTTCGACGTCGACGGAATCACATGCCGGATTTGCCTAACGAGTATCCGGCGGGAGGACTAGGATGACCAAGTATCCGACGGACTATGAAATGGAAGCGTTCCATGAGTACCGCGATGCCCGCGCCGCCTTGAAAGAGGCTCGCAAGCGCCACGCTCTCGCGGATTCGCTTCACCTGCCCATAACGCGGGCGGAGATGGAACGGGCGATGGACGGCGTTCGGAAGGCGCAACGCGCGCTGGACGCCACAATTGACAGGGAGAACTAGGATGACAACCGTAGAGATGAGCGCGGACTTGATAGACGCCGTTGGGCATTACGTACACGCCCGCCGGCGGCTGAGGACGCTCGCAAGCGCAACTCGGAGCGTCCGGGCAAGGCGAACTTGCAACGCTTCCGCGAGGCGAGCAGGGACGAATGGACTGCGTTGGACGTCCTTCGGGACGCCATAGACGGCGAGGAGGGATAGCATGACGTTTCGTAAGCGTCGGCGAGCTCAAAGCCGCCGGCGAGGAACTCGGAATCGACTGGCGCTCGAGCGCCGTTACGGAAGGCTACTACGCCGGGAAGCGGGGGAAGCCGATGAGCGCTTATTCCTATCCCCGCATCAAAGGCTGGCGGGACACCTACGAAGCCGCTTACGCGCTCGGCGAATGGGCGGCGAAGGGGGAATCGGAATGACTAAGAACTGCGAACGATGCGGCGCGCCTCTCACGCGCAAGCGCCCGATGGTGATAAGCGCGTCGGGGAGACTGGTGTGCATGGAGTACAGGGAATGTCTCCAGCGGAAGCGGTGCGGGGTACTGCTCGCGTGGTCGAGCGCGGAGGAGGGGACGGCGTGAAACTAACCGGAATCAAACGCATGGCGGACGGCTACTGGAGGTGGTTCGCGGAGAGCGAGGGGGTAATGGAATCCCCTCGACCGCTTCCGCACCGCCCGCGCCGCCGCGAACGACCTGCAAAGAACCGCCAAAGCGCGGGGATGGGGGAAATATGCCGAAGAGAATCCGGCGGGTGAAAATCCCGCGCCCTGAGATGGCGTATGGGGCGAAAACCTGTCCGCGTTGCAAAGCGGCATGGGCGTTTCGCCCCGACTACGACAGCGGGCGGGCATGCGTGCTTTGCGGACATGTGGCGTACCGGACAAAGAAAGACGCGCCGTCGCTTTCATAAGAACGGCGGGAATGAAAGGGGATTTTGACATGGGACAGCATAGGGACATGGTGGAGCGGCACGGACTCGCTCCCGAAGAACTCAACGAGGGCGCTCGTGTCGAGGCGTCCTTCTCCGGCGTAATGCCCGAACCCGCCGGCGAAAGCGCGGGCGCGGAGGCTTCGTTCTCCCGGCGTCATGCCCGACCGCATCGAGATAGGCGAGGATGGAAACGTCCTCGCCTACGAGCGCGGAGAGACTGTCGAGCAGTGGCGCGAGCGGACGCGGACGGAGGTGGGGGCGCTGTCGGACGACGGCCTCGAGCGGGACGAAATCGCCCGCGAGCTGTCCATCGAGCGCGACACGGTTGACGCGATTCTGGACAACTGGTCGGCGGACAGGGACGGCGGACAGCCCGGATACCTGCGCGAGGTGAGCGCCTACGTGAACGCTCGCATGGCGTGGACGCGGGCGGGGAAGCCGGAGGGGGCGGACGAATACTTCGCCGCTTACGACGCCATGAACGCGGCGTTGGATAAGCGGGCGGAGTACGATGGCGAGTCCATCATCCGATTCGCGGAGCCCCGACGCCCGTCATAGTCCCCGACATGCCCGATTGCATGGACGCGGACGGTGCGGGGGGAGCGGCGGCGCTCGTGGACGTCTTGAAAGACCGCATCCGGCATTACCGCAAGACGCGGCTGGAATCGGCGAGGCTCGCCGGCGAACATTCCCGCGCGCTGGAAGCGAGCGGGAAGCGGAGAACGATGTTTCCAACGCGCTGTGGGACGTGAAGAACGCGGCGTGGCGGGAAACCGACGGGGGGATGTAATGGAACTGTACATAGCCGTTCTCGCGTTGATAGCCGCGTTGGGCGCGCTCGCCATGTGGATTG
>CBDESW010000031.1:0-11556 GCA_965242675.1 Dehalococcoidia bacterium | reverse complement strand
AGGAATCGCCGGACCCCGACGGGTTGGAATCCGCCGAGCGCATCCACGCGGACGCGGACGACCGAGACGGCAACAAGCGCCAAGCGGCGCATGCGGCGATAGGCCTGCTCGGCAGATCGCTGGGCGCGGGCGGCGCCGACAATCCCTAGACGCCGCTAACCCCCGTCCGCCGCCGCCCGCCTCAGCGCCGTTTCAATGTCCGGGCATTGGAACTCGAAGCCGGACGCCAGCAGGCGGTCGGGCGACATGCGGACGCTCGACAGAATGGCGTCCGTCGCCTCGCCCTGCGTCAGTCGGAGCGCGAATTCGGGGACGGCGAACACGGCGGGACGCCCCAGCGCCGCGCCGAGCGCGCGGGTGAACTCCGCGTTGGTCACGGGCGACGGCGACGAGACGTTGACGCCGCCGGCGAGCTCTTCGCGCTCCGCCGCCCACATGATGGCGCGCGCCAAGTCGCCCAGCTCTATCCAGCTCATATGCTGCGCGCCGCTCCCAAGCCTGCCGCCCAAGCCGAGCTTGAAGATGGGCAGAACGCGCTTCAGCAATGCCGCCGCGCGCCGACAGCGCCACTCCGATTCGCAGGTTGACCGTCCTGATTCCGGCGTCCGCCGCCGGTCTTGCCGCCTCTTCCCATTCGCGGGTGGTTTCGGCGAGAAAGCCGGTTCCGGGCGCGGAGTCGTCGCGCAGGATTTCGCTTCCCCTGTCGCCGTAGTAGCCGGCGGCGGACGCGCATATCAAGACGCGCGGCTTGCTGTCTAGCGCGGCGAGCGCGTCCGCCAGAAGCGCCGTCCCCCGAACGCGGCTGTCGCGGATCCGCGCCTTCTGCTCGTCCGTCCACCGCCGCGACACGATGTTCTCGCCCGCGAGATGGACGACGGCGTCGAAGCCTTCGAGCGAGTCGGCGTCTATCGTCCCCGCGTCCGGATCCCACCGGACGCCGGATGAGGACGCGGACGCGGGGCGAACGAGCGCGACGGTCTCATGCCCGGCAATCGCCAGGGCGTCCCGCGTTGCGCTTCCGACTAGGCCGTTGGAGCCGGAAATCAAGAATCTCATGGCGTTTTCTCATATTCCCAAATTGAAGCGGTTGGCGTGTCCAGCGCATCCAACGCGGCGGGCATGGGCGCAATTCCGCAAGCCCCCCGCCGTCCCTAGCCCCAAGTCAGCAGACCCGCTATCGCCCCCGTCATGCCGGTGGCTATGGAGCCGGCGATGATGGAGCGGATTCCGAGACGCGCTATCTCAAGCCGCCGCTCCGGGACGACCGCGCCGATGCCGCCTATCATTATGCCGACGCTGCCGAAGTTGCCGAATCCGCAAAGGGCATACGCCATTATGACGCCGGTTCGCTCTCTAAGCGCGCCTTCCGGCAACTGCGACATTTGGATGTAGGCGACGAATTCGTTCAGCACTATCTTCGCGCCGAGCAGCTGGCCGGCGGTGTTCGCTTCCGCCCACGTCGTCGCGCCGAGCGCCCACGCCACAGGCGCTAGAGCCAGTCCGAGTAGCCGCTGGAAGCTGATCTCGCCCCAGCTGTCGGGAAGCGGAAGCGCGCCCAGAATTATGTTTATCAGCGCCACTATGGCGAGGAACACTATGAGCATCCCGATGATGTACGCCAGCAGGCGCAAGCCGTCCAGCGCGCCGCGCGTGAGGGCGTCAATGCCGTTTTCGTAGATGCGCGGCAGTTCGACGCGGGAGTCGTCCTCGTCGGCGTCCTCCGGGGGCGGTGACATGATTCGCGCTATCACAATCGCCGCCGGCGCGCTGATTATGGAGGCGGTGAGCAGATGCCCCGCCGCGCCCTCTATGATGCCCTCGAGCATGAAAGTATATACCGCGAACAGCGTGCCGGCGATAGTCGCCATGCCGCCGACCATGACGATGAACAGGTCGGCGCGGTTCATGCGGGCGAGATAGGGGCGCACCATGAGGGGCGCCTCGACCATGCCGACGAAGACGTTGGCGGCGGTGGCGAAGCTCGCCGCGCCGCTGATGCGGAGCGTCCGCGCCAGCGCCCACGCGAAGCCGCGAACCGCCCAAGGCAGTATCTGGTAGTGATACAAGACCGCCGACAGCGCGCTGACGACTATTATCATCGGCAGAACGCGGAAGGCGAACGTGACTGTCCCGCCGGGGATGGTTTCCTCATACGGAACAGGCGCGCCGCCGAGGAAGCCGAACACGAACGACGTTCCCGCCTCGGTCGCATCGACCACCCATTCCACGCCGGTGGCTATCCACTCGAACACTATCGTCGAGCCGGGCAGCATGATGAACAGCGCCGCCAGCCGCGAACTGAATGACAATCCCCACGGCGGCGAGCCGCGTTGGGAAGGCGCGGCGGTTGTCGCTTATCGCCCAAGCGAAGGCGAGCAACAGCGCTATCCCGATTATCGGCTGGAAGTGGTCTATGCCTATGCTCATAATCGCAATCCCGCCTTCTTCCCTCTTTCGTTTCGCGCGCGCCAATCGCCAGTTCGGATAAATCGGCGCGGGCGTAGCGTATCAGATTCGGCGCGGGAACGGTAGCGGCGGCGGCGCGGAAAATTCCGGGGAAGGCGCGCTTTTCCGCGCCGGTGAGGCGACGCGCTGAACGCGCCGTTGATTGACGACCCGCCGGATAACGACCCCGACCCCGAAGAAAACGTCGAGCCGCCGCCGATAGCGATATGCGCTCGGCGAGGATGCGAAGCGCCGGGGATTCTCTGGGCGGCTGGCAACGACGCCGAGCGACAGCCGGCTCTGCCGCAACGACCGCGCCAGCGCCAGCTCCGCCAACCACGCGCCGTCCGCTAAATCGCCGATTTGCGCCCAGATGCTGGGAATCGCAAGCCGCAGGATGCGATTTGCGCCCCTAGAAAGTCAGGGGGCAGGGTATCCCTTTTGACGCTCCGAAAACGTCGGGTTTTCAAGCGCCTATTAGATAGGGAAAAGTCAACTTTCCCCGACATGGCAAAAAAAATTTGGCAAAACCGCGCCGCGCGATTATGATAATCGCCGTTGCCAAACAGCGGCAACGATGGACAAGCGGAGGGATGAATAACGCATGGAGAAACTGATGAACAAAACCGCGTTGACGGCGATAGCCTTCGCGCTGGCGCTGGCTTTCGCGCTGACATTCGGCTCAGCGAGTCCGCCGAGCGCGATGGCGCAGTCCGCGACGCCCACGCCCACAGCCACGCCCACGCCCACAGACTACGACACCGACGACGATGGGTTGATAGAGATAAGCTACCCTGACCAGCTGGACGCGATGCGCCACGACCCGCGCGGGTGGGGGAATATCGCCCATAGCAAATACACCGCCGCATTTCCCAACCCCGCTGTTAGGATGGGGTGTCCCGAATCGACCGACCCGACCGAGACTGGATGCAACGGCTACGAACTGGCTGACGACATCGATCTGGCCGGAGCGTACTCGCCCTGGACGCCGATACCCGCGTGGGAAGCGGAGTTTGACGGCAACCGCCACAGCATCTCCAACATGACGACGTCCGGCGCGGGGCTGTTCGGCAGCATCGGCGAAAAAGGAGACGTGTGGGATGTCTGGCTGAAAAATGCGACCGTGACGTTTGTCATGAGCGGCGTCCGGCCGCCGTACAGAAATGTGGGCGTTCTCGCGGGGATGAATGAAGGCAGGATACGCGGCAGCAAAGCCGAAGGCAGCCTCACATTCACGGGAATCAAAACCGGCGTGCCTCACGCCCACGTCGGCGGGCTAGTCGGCAGAAACTACGGAACGATAAACGGCAGTTGGGCTGGCGTCGACGTCGCCGTTGTTGGAGGCGGAGCGCGAGCGGGCGGATTCGTTGGCGACAACAGGGGGACAATCACGGCGTCGTTCGCCTCTGGCGACGTCGCCGTCACCTTCCCCGAAGGCTACGCGGACGGAGAAAAATACAACAGGGCTGGCGGATTCGTTGGCGTAAACGCCGGTCGCAGATTGAGTGAAGGAGGGGGAGGAGGAATCATCAGGGATTCAATGGCGGTCGGCGCGGTTGCGGTGGATGGCAGACAGGATACGCGGTCGCGTTTCGGCCCAGTATGCTTCAGAGGCGCGCAATTCATTAACGTTGCCCATGACCCAACCGGTTGCAGACCGCGAGAGTGACCCCGGCGGCGCAAACCGACGCGGGCGCGCGGATTTCGGATTCGCCGCCCGCGTTTCGCATTTGATGACTTTCCTGGCAATCGCCTGAGACGCGCCGCTCAGGATGCGCCTAATCCGCCGCCCCGCCGCGTTCCGCCGCCGACGCTCTGATAGTTCGTCAGCCGGCGTCGCCGCCAGTTCGCGCCCTCTGAAATCCGCCCCGATTTTCCCAACCGCGTCTGCGGCGATTGCCCTCGCGCCCCCCACTAGCCACTGACCGCCAAATCCATCTATAATCTCATACGCAACCGCAAACCCCGCGCGCAAAGGTGTCGCCGTGTCCGTTCTTGACATTCTTGAAATCCCGCACCCCATTCTAAGGCAACGCGCCAAGCGGGTGCGGCGGGTGGACAAGAAACTCATCGCGCTCGCCCACGACATGGTTGACACCGTGCGCGCGGCGGGCGGCGTCGGGCTCGCCGCCAACCAGGTGGGCGACCTGCGGCGCCTCATCGTCCTTCAGATTCCCGAAGAGGAAGAGGCGCGCATCTACATCAACCCGCGAATCGCGCGGCGCAAGGGGGAGCGCGAAGTCGAGGAGGGGTGCCTGAGCCACCCCGGATACCGCGCGCGCGTCAACCGCTCGCTCACCGTCCGCTTCGGCGCGCTCGACCACACCGAAGCGGAAGTCCAAATAGACGCCGAAGGACTGCTCGCCCAAGCCATGGAACACGAAGTCGACCATCTGGACGGGATTCTCTACCTAGACCATCTCGCCGAACACGCCAAGCCCTACCGCGTGGACGACGAGGGCAGGCGGCTGGACGCGGACGGCAACCCAATCATCGAAGAAGCGCCAGACGCCGAATCCGCCCAGGCGGACGGCGGCGACAACGGCGAAGTCGGCGGCGGCGCGGCGGCGGACGCGGAGCGCGAAGCGCCGTCCTCAATGGCGGTCCGATGATGAGCGAGATTGCCGAGATTGCCGAAGCCCGTCTCGCCGCGGACGGGTTCGCCCCGCCGCTCGCCGCCGCTCTGCGCCCGCCGGCGGACGCCCTGCTAGCCGCCGCCAACAGGCTGTTCGCGCAAAAGGGAGCCGCCGCCTATCTGGTCGGCGGGGCGGTTCGGGACGCCATGCTGGGAATCGTCACGCGGGACGTGGACGTCGCCGTGGCCGCGTCCCCCCACGCGCTGGGCGGCGAGCTCGCCGACAGCGTCGGCGGGCGGTTCGTGTCGCTCGATTCCAAGCGCGACGTCGCCCGCGTGGTCATCGCCGCGGACGGCGCGCTGGCGCATCTCGACATTTCGGCGCTCGCGGGCGGCATCGAGGACGACCTCGCGCGGCGCGATTTCACGGTCAACGCGATGGCGGTCGAGCTTTCGTCCGCGCTCGGCGGCGTCTGGCGCGTCGTCGACCCGCTGGGCGGGGAGCGCGATTTGCGCGCGGGAATCATCCGGGCGTCGAGCGATTCGGCGTTCGTCAGCGACCCGGTTCGGCTGCTCCGGGCGGTCCGCCTGCGCGCCGAAACCGGGCTCCGCGTGGACGCGCCCACGCAGGCGCTCATCCGGCGGGACGCGGCGCTGATTTCGCGCACTTCGCCCGAACGCGCGCGGGAAGAGCTGCTGCGGACGCTCGCCGCGCCGCGCGCCGGGCTGTGGGTTCGGACGATGGACGCGCTGGGGCTTCTCTCGGCGCTGTTCCCGGAGCTGGACGAGGCGCGCGGCGTTTCGCAGCCCAAAGAGCACGTTTACGACGTCTTCGGGCATCTGCTGGCGGCGGTGGATTACGCGGACCAGATGCTCCGCGACGACTACGACGACCCGCTGGCGGCGCGCGAAACGCCGCGCTTCGACGGCATGGACGCCCACTTCGCCCGGCATCTGTCGGACGCCCACACGCGGGGGACGTTCCTCAAGCTCGCCGCCCTTCTGCACGACGTCGCCAAGCCGCGGACCAAGACGGTGGAGGCGTCCGGGCGCGTCCGCTTCTTCCAACATTCGGAAGTGGGCGAGGAGATGGCGGGCGACGCCATGCGGCGGCTGCGGATGGGGGGGCGCGCCGTTCGGCATGTGGAGACGATGGTGCGGCATCATCTCAGGCCGCGGCAGCTTTCCAACGGCGACAAGGCGCCGACGGCGCGGGCGATTCATCGCTACTACCGCGACTTGGGGGATGCCGCTCTGGACACGCTCTGCCTGAACATGGCAGACTTTCTAGCGGCGCGCGGGCATCTTCTCGCGCCGCCGGAGATGGAGCGCCAAGCGCGGACGATACGCCGCATCCTGCGCGTCGGTCCGCAGAAGCGGGAGCCGAAGGCGCGCAAAAGCGGGCTTCTCACCGGACACGACATCATGAACGAGTTTCGCCTGAGCCCCGGCCCCGCCGTCGGCGGACTGCTCCGCGCGGTCGCCGAAGCGGAAGCCGGCGGCGAAATCGCAAGCCGCGAACAGGCGCTCGCGCTCGCCAAAACTCATTTGCAGACAGGAGGGGGAGGTGGGTAGATACGGACGGATGGTGGTCCTAATCGCCGTCATCGTCATAATCGCCGGGCTCGCGCTCGGATTCCAGCGAATATCGCTAGCCAACTTCGAACGCGGCGGAGACACCCCGCTGGGGCTGAGCCTGGGGCTCGACCTGCAGGGCGGAATCCACCTCGTCTATCAGGCTGACCTCGCCGACCCCGACACGGGCGAGCCGGTGGAGGTGTCCCCCGACCAGATGGAAGCGCTCCAGCGCGCCATCGAGCGGCGCGTCAACAGCTCCGGACTCGGCGAGCCCATCATCCAGATACTCGGCGAGGATAGGCTGCTGATACAGTTGCCCGGCGTGCGCGACCGCGACCGCGCGGTGTCGCTCATCGGCGAAACCGCGAGACTTGAATTCAAGCGGCGCGAGCTGAATGTGGCGCGCGACGTGACGGAGATAACTCAGGAAGACATCCTGAGCGCGTCCGTCGGGCCCATGCCGTCCGACGAGCCGGACGCGGATCTGAGCGCTTCGCCTTCGCCGGAAGCGTCCGAGGAGGCGGCGCAACAGCCGCCCCCGCCGCCGGAAGTGCTCGAGGCGCTCCAAAACGTCATCCAAGAGCAGGGGCTGGCGGACGACGGGCCGCCCAAGTTGCTCATCGAGTTCACGGACGCCGGCGCCGAAAACATGCAGGCGTTGCTCGACCGCCTGCAACAGTCGTTCCCGTCCTTCCCGACGGACGGTTCGCCCATAGACGCCATTAGGCTGACGCCGCCCAGCTCGCTGGACGTGACTGTGGAAGGCGCGGAGTATCAGCGGTTCACGGTCAGCGCCTTCGCCATCGCGCGCGTTCCCGACAGCAACACATTCGCCATAGACCTGCCGCCGAACGCGGACAACGAAGCGCAGAGCATGGCGGACGCCCGGACGCGCGTGGGCGACGACCCGACCATCTTCTTCACGGAGATACAGGGCTATGTGGACGAGGACACCGGGCTGACCGGCGACGACCTCGCCCGCGCCTTCCCCGGACAGCACGCCACTTCGCAGCTGCCGATAGTCAACCTGGAGTTCGACGACACCGGCACGCGCGTCTTCGGCGAGCTGACCATCGACATAGTCCGCAAGGCGGAAGAGACGGGCGTGCGCGACCAAATAGCGATAATCCTGGACGGCGAAGAGCTGATTTCGCCGCAGGTGAACACTCCGATAACCGCCGGCACCGCGATAATCGAGGGCGGGGCGGATTTCACCATCGAGCGGGTGCGCGACTTGGCGCTTCTGCTGGAATCGGGGCGTCTGCCCGTGCCGATAACGCTGATTCAAGAGCGGGACGTGGACGCCATACTAGGGGCGGACTCGCTCGCCAAGAGCGTGGTGGCGGGCTTCGTGGGGCTTGGTTTGGTTCTGGCGTTCATGACGCTGTACTACCGCCTGCCGGGGTTCATGGCGTCGCTCGCCCTGCTGATTTACGCCACGCTGGTTCTCGCCATATTCAAGTTGACGCCGGTCACGCTCACGCTCAGCGGCGTGGCGGCGCTGATACTGTCCATAGGCATGGCGGTGGACGCGAACATACTGATTTTCGAGCGGATGAAGGATGAGTTGCGCGCGGGGCGGACGCTGCTCTCTTCGATCAACATCGGCTTCGACCGCGCTTGGCCCGCCATACGGGACGGCAACGTCTCGACGCTCATCACCTGCGCCATACTCTTCTGGTTCGCCGACCAGTTGGGCGCGAGCATCGTGCAGGGGTTCGCGGTGACGCTCGCCATCGGCGTCGGCGTGAGCATGTTCACGGCGATAACGGTGAGCAGAACGCTGCTCCGCTTCACCGCCTCAGCGCGCTTCGCCCGCGCCAACCGCCTCTGGCTGCCTTCGGGCGGCGCGGAAATCCAGCAAGCGGCGGCAACCGACTGACGCGGCGTCGGAATTCCAACCCGACAGGCTAACGGGGGCATGTCCACCGAAACCAAGTCCGAATTGAAGCCGACAAATCCCCTCTCCCTTGATGGGAGAGGGCTAGGGCGAGGGCGGTTGCGCCGCCAGGCGCGGGTCCGCCGCCCCCGTAAGCCCTTGATAGGCGCGCGCGGACCCCAACCTTCCGCGAATCTCTGAAACATGGAGAACTTGAATTGAACTTCGCAAGCAAGAGAGGCTGGTTCTACCTAGTCTCGCTGCTGGTCATACTGCCGGGGGCGGTATTTCTGATAATCACGCCGGGGCTGAAGCCGGGGATTGACTTCACCGGCGGCTCGACGCTGACTTTGGAATTCTCGGCGGACGTCTCCCAGACCGCCCTGCGCGACCGGCTGGCGGCGGAAGGGCACCCGGACGCCACTATCCAGCGGCTTGGCGACCGGACGTATTTCATCCGCGTCAAATCCCTGACGGACGATTACAAGTCCAGCCTTGTGGACGCCCTGGAAACGCGCCTGTCGCCGGACGGAATCTCGGAGCTGTCGTTCGACCTGGTGTCCCCCATCGTGGCGTCCGAGACGGTCCGCAACGCCATGTACGCGGTGTTGGCGGCGGCGGTCGGCATCTTCATCTATGTCTGGTGGGCGTTCCGCAACGTCCCCAGCCCGTTCCGATACGGCGCCGCCGCCATATTCGCCCTTTTGCACGACACGATCATCGTCATCGGCGTCTTTTCGATGCTGGGCTATCTGCTCGACATTGAAGTGGGAACGATGTTCCTCATCGCCCTGCTCACGGTCATCGGCTACAGCGTGAACGACACCATCGTGGTGTTCGACCGCATCCGCGAGAATGTGGCGATTCATCCGAACCGCGAGTTGAGCGAAGTGGTCAATCTGAGCATCTCCGAAACCATCGGCAGGTCGCTGAACACCAGCCTGACGCTGCTGATAACGCTGTCGGCGCTGTTGCTGTTCGGCGGCAGCACGATACGCGAGTTTCTGCTTGTGCTGCTCATCGGCGTAATCGCGGGGACTTACAGCTCGATAGCCATAGCGAGCCAGGCGCTCATCTCGTGGGAGTACGGCGACATTCCGCGCTTGCTCGGACGGCGGCGGGCGGAGCCGGAGCCGGAAGCGGCGGGGTAGCGGCGGACGGACGCCCCCGCCCTCGCCCCTTATCGCTCCGGCAAAACCCACCACTTCCCCCCCATGCCCGGCTTCACCCGCGCCAGGTCGACGTCCGGGTCGACCAGCCGCGCCGCGCGCCTGCCGTTCAGCGCCGCGAACGAATCCGCGCGCACTTCGACATCGACGCCGCGCTTGGCGTACTCGGCGGCTATCATGCGGGCGGCGGCTAGTATCATGTCCGGCTGTACGGCATGCGCTCCGCCTGAAGCGGCGTCAAGTAATCCTCCGGATAGGCGAACCACTCTTCCCCCGTCGCGCGGTCTGTCACTCTGAAGCGCGCGTAGCCGGATTTCTCCGCGAGCATCACCCGCCACGAAAAGCGGTAGCCGTCCTCATTCCACAAGACGTCGCCCGGATAAGCCAAGTGGCGCATCGGGACGGCGATTTGGACGGCGGCGAAGACGGCGAGGGCGGCGAATCCGAGACGCCGAATCGCCTTCCCGCCCGGCGCGTCTCGCGGGGAAGGGATTTCGCCCGCGCCTTCGCCGACGGTCTCGCGTTCGCCTTCGGATTCGCGCAGTCCCAGAAGGCGCCGCGCGCGTCTCATCGCGTCGCGGGGCCAGTCCGGCGGAAAGAAAATCGCCGCCGCGCAAATCATTATCCAGGGGAACATGCCGATGCGGGGGAACAATAGCCAAGTGGCGACGTGGAACGCGACCAGCGCGCCATACGCCCACGGCCTGCTGCGCCGCCAAAGCAGCGCGCCGACTATGGCGAGGTCGAAAGCCGCGCCGCCCCAGCTCATCGCGTAAGCGAACCAGGTCTGCGCGAGCAGATTCCAGACCAGCGGCGCGTCCGAGCCGTTCAGTAGCCACACGCGGAGCGGCTGGGCGCTCAGCAGCCAGTCCGCGTTCAACTTGGCGATTCCGCCGAACAGATAACCGCGCCGACTTGCGCCCGGAGCGTCCAAACCGTCCACGCGGGGACGGTCGCCGCGCCGCGCCGCCGCCGAGCGGGTTTGTTCCCGCGCCGCCGCCGCCGAGACGCCAGAAACGAATCCAAAGACGCCGCGCGGCTCATCGGCAGGAATATCATCAGCAGGCTCAGCAGGCTGACTAGGTAGTAGTGGTTCAGATACGCCGTCTTGTCTATCAGCTCGGGCGTAGGTGAACAGCAGGAAGAAGGCGATGATGGACAGGCGATACTTGAACCCCAACGCAACGCCCGCGCTCGCCGCCGCCAGCGCCGCGAAGTGGGCTTGCATGCCCCATCCGGGCCACGGTTGCGCCCACCAAAAGCCGGCGTAGGAAAAATGACGCTCCGGCTCCGTATAGAGGTCGGCTATCCACCCGTTCGCCGCGAATCGGACGGTCGCCGCCAGTCCGAGCGCGCCGAAGGCTATCCGAAACGCCGCCAGCGACGCGCCGCTGACCGGGCGCCGCGCCCACAATTCCCGCGCGCCGGCTATCATCCGCTACCCTATCAAGTCGTCGTTCAGCGCGACGCCGAATCCGGGCGCGTCGGGCGGCTCGATGAAGCCGTTTTCGGGGAAGGGCTCGCCCAGCCAGAGCGCGTCCTTCGCCGCCCCGCGCGCTCCGGGCAGCACTTCCGCCAAGTCCGCGCAATCGGACGCCGCCGCCAGATGCAGCCCCCAGACTTCCCCGCCGCGATGGGGCGCGACGGGGATTTCATGCTCGCGCGCCACGTCGAGAATCCGCAAGCCCGCCGTCAAGCCGCCGCACCAGGTGATGTCCGGCTGCCACAAATCCATCGCCCCCGCGCGCGCCGCTTCCCGAAAGCCGATATGCGTGAACTCATGCTCGCCGCCCGCTATCAGCGTCGGCTTGACCGGCTCCCGAAGGGCGGCTTGACCGTCCAGGTCGTCCGGCGTCAGGACGTCCTCGAACCAATAAATGCCGTATGGGGCGAGCCGCCGCGCCATTTGC
>CBDESW010000030.1:0-40152 GCA_965242675.1 Dehalococcoidia bacterium | reverse complement strand
CACAACTCGCGCCACTTGGGAATGGCGTCCTACCACGCGATGATGGCGCTGGAGCACGACCAGATAGGCTTTTGCGTCACGTCCTGCCCGCCGGGGGTGCTGCCGACGTTCGGGGCGGAGCCGCGCTTGGGGACGAACCCCATCGCCCTAGCCGCGCCGGCGGACGAAGAGCCGCCGTTCGTGTTCGACGCCGCCACCAGCACGGTCGCCGGCAACAAGCTGGGCTTGGCGCGGCGTCTCGGCAACAGCCTTCTGCCCGGCTGGGTGGGCGACTCCGAAGGCGTCCCCATCATGGACGAGGTGATCCGCCCGTTCCGGGCTACGAGGGGCGCGCGTCTTCCTATCTGCTCCCCGTCGGCGGCACGCGCGAATCGGGGTCGCACAAGGGCTACGGGCTCGCCTGCGTGGTGGACATACTCGGCGGCGTCCCTATCCGGCGGCGGCTTCGGGATGGTTTCCCGGCAGGCCCAATTTCGGCCACATGGTGGCGGCGTACAACGTCGAGGCGTTCATGGACACGGCGACATTCAAGCGGACGATGGACGACTTCCTCCGCATGCTCCGCGAAACGCCGCCCGCGCCGGGCCACGCCCGCGTGCTGTTCCCGGGCCTGCCGGAGGCGGAAGAGGAAACCATCCGCGCCGAAATCGGGATACCGTTCCATCCGGAAGTGGCTCGAGTGGTTCCAGGACATCACAAGCGAGCTGGACATCCCCTATAATCTGACTTAGGCGCGATAGGGGACGGCGGCTTTGGGAGAGGGGAGCCGCCGTCTCCGCAATGCGGGACAACGAACCAAGACGCAAGAGGCGAATCATGTCGCTGACAAGGGTCAGACTGGAACGGTTCACGGCGTTCACCGAGCTGGATTTGGAGCTTTCGCCGGGCTTGAACGTCCTGCTCGGCGAGAACGGGACGGGGAAGACCCACGTCATGAAAGTCTGCTACGCCGCTTGCGACGTGGCGCGGACTGGCGGGCGTTTCGGCGAGAAGCTGGTCGGCGTGTTCATGCCGTCCGACGGGGGATTGGAAAGCTGGTCAAGCGGCGGCGGGGGAACAATAAGGGATTTGTGGAAATCCATCGCGGCGAGCGCAGGTTGCGGGCGACGTTCTCAAACGGCGCCGAGAAAGCGGATTCCGTCCGGATAACGGGCGCCGCGGATTGGAACGACCCGAAAATGGCGAGCGTCTATATCCCCGTCAAGGAAACCCTGGCGAACGCGCCCGGATTCCGCTCGCTCTACGCCAATCGGGAAGTCCATTTCGAGGAAGTGTACCGCGACATCCTAGACCGCGCCTACTTGCCGCCCCTGCGCGGTCCGTTGGATGAAAGACGCCAACGGCTTCTCGACATTTTGGGAAAGTCCATCGGCGGGAAGGTCATCGTCAAAAACGAGGAATTCTTCCTCCGCAACAAGCGGGGGGATCTGGAGTTTTCCCTGCTCGCGGAGGGAATCCGCAAACTGGCGCTGATATGGGTTCTCATACGAAACGGCTCGCTGCAAAGCGGTTCGACGCTGTTTTGGGACGAGCCGGAAACGAATCTGAACCCCAAAATGTTCGGCGTGGCGATAGACGCATTGCTGGAGCTCCAGCGCATGGGCGTTCAAGTATTCCTCGCCACGCATGATTACGTCGTTCTGAAGGAAATAGACTTGCGGATGAAAGAGTGCGACAAAGCGCTGTTTCATTCGTTCCACCGGGACGAAAGCGGGGATGCGGTTTGCCGGACGGCGGACTACTATCTTGGGGCATTTCCCAACGCGATTGGGGATACGCTCGATAGCATTTACGACAGGACGATAGCCCGGTCGCTGGAGGGGTTGACATGACCACGATTCTTGAGGAGCGCGACCTGCGGATTGACACGGGGAAACGCGCTGAACGCCCGAAAGTTCGACGACGAAAATCACGGACTCAGCCACTGCATGAAGGCGGTGGACTTCATAGTGGAGCTCTCGGAAAGCTACATGTTCATAGAGGTCAAAGACCCCGACGACCCTAATTCGTCAGAGATGGGCAGACAGGAATTCTTGGAGAATTTCAGGGTCGGCGGGTTGGATGAAGACTTGAAACAAAAATATCGCGATTCGTTTCTGTACGAATGGGCGCGCGGACGGGCGGACAAGCCCATCTACTATTTCGTTCTCATTGCCCACGGCGATTTGGACGGCGACATCCTGAGTCTTCGAACGGACGAATTGCGGCGCAAACTTCCCGTGACGGTTCCCAGCGGGTTGGATTGGCAACGCCCTATTGTCAAAGACGCGGCTGTGCTTGACCTCGCCGCGTGGAACAGGGCGTTTCCGCAGTTTCCTGTCGAGCGGATTAGCGAAAGCGCGGACGCCGAGGACGCCTCCGCCCCCTAACCTCATCCCGCCGCCCCGCACAACTCCCCCAGCCGCTCCAAGTCGCGCTCGGTCGACATGGTCATGCAGTGGTCGAACAGAGTTCGCGCGAAATCGGCGATGGGCGCGCGCTCCGTTAGCCAGGCTATCTTGTCTATCAGCTCGGAATCCGTCAGCGGGTCGTCCGGGTGTCCCTTCGGCTGGCGGATTTCCACGGTTTCCTCCCGCCCGTTTTTTAGGCGCGCTTCCAGGCGGACGCCGTAAACCCCGCGCTCGGCGAAGGCGCGGTCTCGGTCGGGGTCGAGTATCAGCGTCAGGCGCTCCATTACGGCGCGGATTTCGGGCGATGTCCACGCATCGCCGTCGAACTCGGCGGGCGTCAGTTTGCCGTTCAGCAGGGCGGACGCCATTACGAACGGCGTCGAGTGGTCGGCGGCTTCTCGGCTTCGCGGGCGGAAGGCGGCGGGGCTTCCCTGCACGCCGCCGCAGACGTGGCGGTGTCCGTAGAGCGCCATCCGCTCCACCGCGTCCGCGCCGCCCGCCCGCTCGCGCAAAATCAGCGCGGCTTGGACGGCGGCTTGGGTGTAGATTTGCGACGGATAGGATTTGATGATGTGGCGGTCCGTCGTCCAATCCGCGCCTAGACGGTCGAATTGGGATATGTCCGGCGCGCGCGCCCCGCCGATTTGGGACAGTTTTTCGAGGGCGAATTCGAGCGCGTCCGGCGGCGCGGCGATTCCGCGCGCGGCGAGCTCGGCGGATTCCACCGCGCGCTGACCCGCCAAGCCGACCGCGACCGCCTTGATGGACGGTATGTCGCCGGTGGGCTTGAGCCACGTGTTGAGCGCCATGCCGACGGAGCCGGACAGCCCGGCGGCGCTGACGGCGGCGGATTCGTCCGCGCCCATGAGGCGCGCGGCGGGGATGGGCGCCGTCCAAGGGATTTGCGTCAGGGCGTGGTATCCGACGCGCATGAAATCGAACGCCCTCGCCAGCGCGCCCTGCGTTTCGTAGAGCGCGATGACGGCTTCCAACAGTTCGTTCGCGCTCGCGCCGCGCTGCTGGGCGACGGCGAGAAGCGGCGGAACGCCATCGCTGAAATGCCCGCCGCCGAACGACGATATGTCGTTGGCGTCGAGATAGCGAATCATCGTCCCGTTGACCAGCGCCGCCATCGCGGGGGAAGTCCGTTCGCCATAGGCGATGATTCGGGCGCGTCCGCCGGCTCCGGACGCGCGGGCGTAATCCGCAACGGCGCGGACGGGCGGATAGCCCCGCGCTCCGACGGCGCAGGCGAGCGAGTCGGCGAGATGCCGCCGCGCGGCGCGCTCGATTGCGGGCGGAACGTCCGAAAGGCGCAAGTCGTAGGCGAAAGCCGCCATTCGCTGGGATATGGTCATGTTGGTTGCCTGTTGCTAGTGGATTTTCCCGCTTAGTGTACCCAATTCGGGCGCTCAATATCCTCCGGGTCGCCGTTCAGCAGGTTGCCGGAGATGCGTAGATGCACCCAGCTGTCCATTTCCAACAACCTGGACGGGATGTCGCCGGTTAGGCGGTTGTCGGAGAAGTCCAGAGTTCTCGCGTTGACCAAGCCATCAAGTTCGGGCGGGATTTCGCCGCTTAGACGGTTGTCCGACAGGTCTATGCCTTCCAATTTGGTTAGCGCGCCGAGTTCGGGCGGGATTCCGCCGGTCAATTCGTTCGCGCGGAGTTCAAGCCGTTCCAGATTGACCAACGCCCCCAGCGCGGGCGGGATTTCGCCGCTTAGCCGGTTGTTCCGGAGCGTCAAGGACTTGAGATTGACCAGCGCGCCGGGTTCGGGCGGCAACTCGCCGCTGAATTGGTTGTCCGACATGAACAGCAGCCTGAGATTGGTCAGCGCGCCGAGTTCGGGCGGCAATTCGCCGCTTAGCTGATTGTCAGAAAGCCACAGAATCTCCAAATTGGCGAGGTTCCCCAATTCGCGCGGAATCGCGCCGCTGAATTCATTGGAAGAGAGGTTCAGGCTTTCAAGATTGGCGAGGTTGCCCAACCAAGACGGCAACTCGCCCGTAAACCCGCCGCCGTTCAACTCAAGGCTTTTCAAGTTGGCGAGTTCGCCCAGATGGGACGGCGTCTTGTCGTCGAATTCATTGTAGGCGAGCTGCAGATGTTCAAGATTGGAAAGCTCGGACAGCCAGGACGGTATTTCGCCGACAAGACGGTTCCCGGACAGTCTAAGCAATTCAAGGTTTGCCAGCCCGCTCAGTTCGGGCGGGATTGCGCCGGTCAATTCGTTCGCGTAGAGGTCGAGTTGTTCCAGGTTTGCCAGACTGCCCAATTCGGGCGGGATAGCGCCAGTCAATTCGTTCGCTGAGAAAACGAGCCGTCTGAGTTTGGCGAGTCCGCCGAGTTCAGGCGGCAATCCGCCGCTTAGCTCGTTCCATGAGAGACCGAGTCGTTCAAGGTTTGCCAGACCGCCCAGTTCATGGGGGATTTCGCCGCTTAGCTCGTTCCGATGGAGGTCGAGTATTTTCAGATTGGCGAGGTCGCCGAGCGCCGGCGGCAATCCGCCGCTCAACAGGTTGTCAGACAGATGCAACTCTTCGAGATGTGCGAGTCCGCCGAGTTCGGGCGGGATTTCGCCGTACAGCCGGTTGTCCGACAGATGCAAGGCGACTACGCGCCCGTCGCGGTTGGCGACTACGCCCCGCCATTCGCCGATTGGCGCGTCGTTTAGCCAGTTGGCGCTGTCGTACCACGTCGCGCCGCTTGCGGAATCGTAGAGCGCCGCCAGCGCCGCCCTGTCGTCGGGATGGACAGTCGCGGGCGAAACCCAACATGAGGGCAAGCCAATCCGCGAGAACGAATCGCCGTTCGTCAGTCCCCACAGATTTTCGGGAACGCAACCAGTCAATTCGTTGTAGCGTAGCCGCATAATTTCCAAATTGGTCAAGCCGCCCAATTCGGGCGGGATTTCGCCCGTCAAACCGTTGCTCGCGACGCTCAGGACTTTCAGATTGGCGAGTCCGCCGAGTTCGGGCGGGATTTCGCCGCTCAAGTCGTTCGAAGAGATGCTCAGGAATTCAAGGTTGGCTAGACCGCCCAATTCGGGCGGGATTTCGCCGCTCAAGTCATTCGCAAAGAGGTTTAGGTATTCAAGATTGGCGAGTTCGCCCAATTCGGGCGGCAGCTCGCCCCCCAAGCCGTTGTCGCGGAGGTCTAGTTTGACCACGCGCCCGCCGACGTCGGTTTTGACGCCCTGCCACTTGCCGATTGGCGCATCGCTCAGCCAGTTCGCGGCGGCGGTCCAATTCGCCCCGTCCGTGGCGCGGTGGAAGGCGATTAGGGCGGCGCGGTCCGGGGACGGCGCGGGCGTCGGCGTGGACGTCGGCGCGATGGTTGCCGGCGGCGTGGGGACGGGGTTAGGCGGCGGCGTGGATGGCGGAGTCATAATTGGCGCGGTCGGCGGCGCGGTCGCGGACGTCGCCGTTGGCGACGGCAACGCCGAGATTGCCGCCGGCGTCGCCGGCTTGCCGCAGGCGGCGGGCGCGAGCGAAATCCACATCAGCGCAACAATCCATCGACTCATGTCCGCAAGCCTCCGATTTTAGGTTGTGTTGACATATCGCGCTCGCGGCGATTTTCGGTCCGACGCTGGCGTCCGCCGCCTTCTGGCTTCCCGCCTTCGCGGAAATGACGGAATGGAAATCGCGCGTGGCGGCGCGATAATCGCCCATTCTAGGTAGTGTTGACACAACTCACATCCATATGAAAACGGAGACGAATTGCAGGAATCCCAGATAGACGCGGGACAGTTTGTCGTATCTGGTAGCCACCCTGCGGTAGTGCTTGATTCTGCCGATGAACCGCTCCACAACGTTGCGAGCCTTGTACAGATCCGCGTCGTATGCCCTGGGCGTCTTCCGATTCGACCTTGGCGGTATCACCGCGACCATCCCCATCTCAGCGATCAAGCCCACGAATTTGTTGGAGTCGTACCCCTTGTCCGCTATCACGAACTCGCCGTCAAATCCCTCTATCAGCGCGTCTGCCTGCGTTATGTCGTGCCTTTCCCCTCCAGTAAGCGTTATCCGCAACGGTCTGCCACGCTTGTCAACAGCCGCGTGGACTTTTGTGCTGAATCCGCCTCTGCTCCTTCCGAGCGCTTGGGACGACTGCCCCCCCTTTTTCTCGGCGCTCCCGCCGCCGAGTGATGCGCCCTTGCGACCGTGCTGTCGATGAGGATGAACTCCATGTCGGGGTCGTCGGCGAAGGACTCCTGCATCCGCCGCCAGACGCCTTTGTCCGCCCATCGGACGAATCGCTTGTAAATGGAGTTCCAGTTGCCGTAGGATTCCGGGAGCATGCGCCAGGGCGCACCCGCGCGCGCCATCCACAACACAGCGTTGACGAAACGCTTGCAGTCTTCCTCGTCCGCGACTCTCACATCGGGGCAATCCCTCAGAAAGCCGAGAATTTTCGTCCATTGGTCTGGTTTTAGAGTGAAGTTTGACATGCGCCTATTATACAGGAAAACCCCTTGTGTCAACACTACCTAGTCTATGCCGACACATCCTAGCCTTCGCACAGCCGCAAATCCAGCGACGGCAGGTCGCTGCGCGGCAGGTCGCGCAGAGCGCGCGGGATGCAGCCGGTCATGGCGTTTCCGCCCAGATGCAGGTCGGTCAAGCCAGGCGACTCCCCCAGCGCGGGCGGTATTGCGCCGGTCAGGGCGTTGCGAGAGAGGTCTAGGTTCACGATGCGCGGCAGCCCGCCGAGTTCGGACGGGATTTCGCCGCTGAAGACGTTGCGCGACAAGTCAAGATACTCCACGCGCCGCAATCCGCCGAGTTCGGGCGGGATTGCGCCCCGCAAGCCGTTGCGGGACAGGTTGAACGATTCTACATTGGCGAGCGCCCCAAGTTCCGGCGGGATTTCGCCGCTCAATCGGTTGAAGGCTAGATCGAGATGCTCGAGGCGCGACAGTCCGCCCAGCGCGGACGGGATTTCGCCCGCCAAGCGGTTCTCGCGCATCAGCAGCTGCGCCAAGTTCGCCAGCCCACCGAGTTCCGGGGGAATCTCGCCGCTCAAGCGGTTGCGCGACAGGTTTAGATATTCAAGATTCGCCAGCCCGCCGAGTCTGGGCTGGATTTCGCCGCTCAAGCGGTTTTCGGACAGGTTCAGATGGGCGAGATTCCGCAACCCGCCGATCTTGGACGGAATCGCGCCGCTCAAGCGGTTGTGCGACAGTGTGAGATGGGCGAGGCGCGGCAATTCGCCGAGCGCGGACGGAATCGCGCCGCTGAAGCCGTTGCCCGCGAGATCCATGTATTCAAGACGCGCCAACCCGCCAAGCGCTGGCGGAATCGCGCCGCTGAAGCCGTTTTGGTGGAGTTCCAACCACGTCAATCTGGCGAGATTTCCGAGTTCGGGCGGCAACGCGCCGCTCAAGTCGTTCTCGGACAGATTCAGATAGCGCAAGTCGGCGAGTTTTCCGAGTTCGGGCGGCAACGCGCCGATGAGATTGTTGCCCTGAAAATCCAAGACGCGCAACTCGGACAAGTCGCCCAGCGCGGCGGGCGGCGCGCCCCGCAGGTTGTTGCGCGGCAGGCGCAGGGCGGTCGCGCGCCCGTCCGCGTCCGTCTCGACGCCGTGCCAGCGGCTTAGCGGCAAGTCGGTCAGCCAGTTGTCGGAGTTCGTCCAGTTCGCGCCGCCGGTTGATTCGTGGAGCGCGGCGAGCGCGGCGCGGTCCGCGTTGGGAATGGCGCGCGGAGTCGGAATCGGCGGCGGCTCGGTCGCTTCGCAGAGCGGCAATGACAGCGACGCCAAATCGCTGTCCGCGACGCCCGTCAGAGACGCGGGGACGCAGCCGCCCAGCGCGTTCGCGGACAGGCGCAGGTTTTTTAGATTCGCCAAATTGCCGAGCGCCGGCGGAATCGCGCCGGTCAGGGCGTTGTCGGAAAGATCGAGGCTTTCGAGACGCGGCAGATTCCCAAGCGCCGGCGGTATCGCGCCGCTTAGGGCGTTGTCGAATAGATGGAGCCTTTCAAGACCGGACAGATTGCCAAGCGCCGGCGGAATCTCGCCGGTCAACCAGTTGGCGTCCAACGCCAATTCGCGCAGGTTGGCGAGGTTTCCGAGCGCGGGCGGAATCTCGCCGGTCAATGCGTTGCCGGGCAGGTGTAGAATTTCGAGAATGGGCAAGTCGCCGAGCGCGGGCGGAATCTCGCCGCTCAATGCGTTGTTGGACAAGTATAAATAGCTGAGATTGGACAAATCCCCCAGCGCCGGCGGAATCTCGCCGGTCAACAGGTTGGCGTCCAACGTCAGCTCCCACAAGTTGGCGAGGTTGCCGAGTTCGGGCGGTATCTCGCCGGTCAAGGCGTTGCCGGGCAGATGGAGGATTCCAAGACGCGACAAATCCCCCAACGCGGGCGGAATCGCGCCGCTTAGACGGTTGTAGGCGAAGTCCATGTCGCGCAAGTTGGACAGGTCGCCGAGCGCGGACGGAATCGCGCCGCTCAATGCGTTGTTGGCGAGGAGTAGGTTTTCAAGATTGGACAGCCCGTCAAGCGCGGGCGGAATCGCGCCGCTTAGTTCGTTGTATCCGACGCCCAAGTAGCGCAGATTGGACAGATTGCCGAGCGCCGGCGGAATCGCGCCGCTTAGCCGGTTGTCGCTCATCCACAGCGAGCGCAGGTTGGCGAGGTTTCCAAGCTCCGGCGGTATCGCGCCGCTTAGACGATTGTACGCCATGGCGAGATCGCGCAAGTTGGCGAGTTTTCCGAATTCGGGCGGAATCGCGCCGGTCAAGCCGTTGTCGTTGAGCGACAAGCCGCGCAGGTTGGCGAGTTTTCCGAGTTCGGGCGGGACTGCGCCGGTCAAGCCGTTGTACGAAAGGTCAAGGTATTTGAGGTTGCCCAAGTCGCCCAGCGCCGGCGGAACCGCGCCTGTCAGTTCGTTCTCCGAAAGGCGCAGAGTCTCAAGATTGGACAAATCGCCCAACGCGGCGGGCAATTCGCCCTTCAGATTGTTGTTGGGAAGGATCAGAGTTTCCACCCGCCCGGCGCGGTCGGTTTGGACGCCGCGCCATTCGTCCAGTGGACGGTCGCTTAGCCAGTTGTCGGAGTTCGTCCAATCGGGCCCGCCGGCGGAGTCGTAGAGGGCGATTAGGGCGGCGCGGTCGGATTCCGACGTCGTCGCCGGCGGCTGGGGCGTCGTCGCGGGCGGCGGCGGCGCGGGGGTTGGCGCGGGCGGCGGCGGCTCGTCGCAGAAGAGTAGCCCCAGCGCCGGCAAGTCGTCGTAACGGACGCTTCGCAGAGATTCGGGAACGCAGCCGATTAGGTCGTTCGCGGACAGGTAGATGTCGGTGAGATTCGCCAGGTTCCCGAGCGACGGCGGAATCTCGCCAGTCAAGTCGTTGCGGTCGAGCGCCAGATAGCGCAGGTTGGTTAGGTTGCCGAGTTCCGGCGGAATCGCGCCGCGCAAGTCGTTGCCGGTCAACTGCAGGAAGCGCAGGTTGGATAGGTTGCCGAGCGCGGGCGGGATTTCGCCGCTCAGGTTGTTGCCGGCGAGTTGCAGAAAAGTGACGCGCCCCTCGGCGTCCGTTCGGACGCCATGCCATTCGTTCAGCGGACGGTCGCTTAGCCAGTTGTCGGAGTTCGTCCAATCGGCCCCGCCGGCGGCGTCGTAGAGGGCGGCTAGGGCGGCGCGGTCGCCCGTCGTCGCGGACGCGGCGGCGAAACGCGCCCCCGCGACGGCGAGCGCGGCGGCGAGCGCGATGAGAACGGCGATGAGCGCGGCGGCGGGTTTGGTCATGGTTGTCGCCAGTGTCTAGGTGATTGGCGTTTGATACGCTTTCGGCGCGGGTTTGGTTTTCGGCTTCGTCGTTGATGATTATAGCGCGGATGGGCGCTTGCCGCCTCTTTCGGTTGGACGCCGCCGGAAAAGGGATAACTTTCGCGGATTTCTCCGTTTCGCAAGGCGGCAAGAGTTCGCGGGATGCGCTATCATATAATCTCCAAAACCGCGATGGGAGGGTTCGGGGATGACCACCGCGACCATGCTGAAACCAATCACCGCCGCCGAGTTCGCCATGATGCCGAGCGACGATATGCGGCATGAGCTCGTGAATGGGGAGTTGGTAGAAATGCCTCCGACGACGTCGCCGTCGCATGGGATAACGCAAGGGAAAGCCGCGAATGTCTTGGAACGGTTCGCCGCGCGCGGAGGGCATGGAGAAGTATTTGTCGGGACTGGCTTCCTCATCTCGCAAAACCCGGACACCGTTCGCGCGCCGGACGCGGCGTTCGTCTCGGCGGACAGGCTGCCGGACGGCGACCTGCCGCGCGCCTACTTCCCCTTCGCGCCGGATATTGCGGTGGAAGTGATTTCGCCGTCCGAGACTGGACCGGAGACGCGCGAGCGGGCGCTGATGTGGCTTGACGCGGGCAGCGCCCTAGTCTGGACGCTGTTCCCAGAATCGCGCTCCGTGACGGCGTACCGCTCCGATGGGGAAATCATATCGCTCGGCGAGGACGACGTTCTCGACGCCGCGCCCGTTTTGGACGGGTTCAGCGTCAAGGCGTCCGCGCTGTTCCGCCCGCGCAATCCCCGACGGCGGCGGCGGCGGTGAGCGCCCGCTCGCCCGGATGCGCTATCATCAAACCGCAAAAGCCTTGACGAAAGGGTTTCATAATGACGACCGCAACCATACCCAGGCTAATCACCGCCGCCGAGCTTCTGGCGATGCCCGACGACGACATGCAGTACGAGCTAGTGAACGGGGAGTTGATAAAGTTGCCGCCGCCCGACTTTACGCATGGGGAAATTCAGTTGACCGTCGGCGGCATCCTGCGCGATTTCGTCCGCCCCGGAAGGTTGGGACGGGTGACCACGGACGCGGGATACCTCATAACCATCGACCCGGACACGGTGCGCTCGCCGGATGTGTCTTTCGTGTCCGCGCGGCGCATTGAACCGCGCAGCCGTCCGCGCGGCTATCTGCCCTTCGCGCCGGATATAGCGGTGGAAGTCGTGTCGCCGTCCGCGACGGGCCCGGAGACGCGCGCGCGGGCGCTGATGTGGCTTGAGGCGGGAAGCGCCCTAGTCTGGATGCTGTTCCCCGAATCGCGCTCCGTGACGGCATACCACTCCGATGGGGAAATCATGACGCTCGGCGAGGACGACATTCTCGACGCCGCGCCCGTTTTGGACGGGTTCAGCGTGAAAGTGTCCGAATTCTTCGACGTGTTCTGGTAGGTCGCAAACCGAAAGGGAGATCGATTCATAATGACGACCGCGACCATACCCAGGCTAATCACCGCCGCCGAGTTCGCCGTGATGCCGAGCGAAGATGTGCGGCGCGAGCTCGTGAACGGGGAGTTGATGACTTCGCCGCCGCCCGATTTCACGCATGGGGCGACGCAGGCGAACGCCGGCGGCATCCTGAGCGAATTCGCCCGCCCCAGACGGGCGGGCGCGGCGTTCATCGCAACCGGATTCTTCATATCGAGAAACCCGGATACCGTTCGGGTTTCGGATGTGGCTTTCGTGTCCGTCGACAAACTCCCCGGCGACCGCCTGCCAAACAAGCTTTTCCCCTTCGCGCCGGATATAGCGGTGGAAGTGATTTCGCCGTCCGAGACGCCGGCGGACGCGCGCGAACGGGCGCTGATGTGGCTTGAGGCGGGCAGCGCCCTAGTCTGGACGCTGTTCCCCGATTCGCGCTCCGTGACGGCGTACCGGTCAGATGGGGAAATCATGACGCTCGGCGAGGACGACGTTCTCGACGCCGCGCCCGTTTTGGACGGGTTCAGCGTGAAAGTGTCCGAATTCTTCGACGTGTTCTGGTAGAGCGCCATGCCGTTGGAAAACCAAGCGCCGAGCGTAGTCTGCGTGGGGATGATTACCCCCGCGCGCGTTCTGACGGTCGATAGCCTGCCGGCTTGGAACACCGGCGCGGTCTGGCGCGCGGGCGCGGAGTTCGTTTCGGACGACGCCGCCATAGTCGCCGGACTGCTGGCGGGATGGGGCGTCCGCGTCGAGCTCGTCGGGACGGCGCTGGGGGACGACGACGCCGGACGGCGAACCATCGCCGCCCTCCGCGGCATGGGCGTGGCGGGGAAGTTCGTCCTGCGCGCGGACGTCGAAACGCCGTTCGAAGTGAACGTCTCGGACTCCAAAGGCGGCAGAACCTATCTCTGGCGGCGGGACGCGAAAGTTCTGGCGACGCTCGCGGACGCGGACTTGTCGTCCATCCCAAGCGCCGAGCTGGTTTACGCGGACTGGTACGACGCGCCCAGCAACCTTCCCGCCCTGCGCGCGGCGGCGGATTGCGGCGTTCCCCTCATGCTGAATCTGGAACACGCCCACGCGGACGCCGCCGCCGTGTCGGTTTTGGCGGACGCCCTGTCGCGCGCGGCGGTCGTGCAGGCGGTGACGGACGCGGCGCAGGTGGGCGGCGGCGCGCTCGGCTTGGCGGATGCGCTGACGCGAAAGGGCGCGGAAGTCGCCCTGGTGACGCTCGCGGCGGGCGGGGCGCTCGCCCTTCGGCGGGGCGAAAGCGCCGCCGTCCACGTCGCCGCGCCCAAGATGGACGCCGTGGACGCCTGCGGAGCGGGCGCGACATTCTCGGCGGGCTTCATCGCGCGGCGGCTGGCGGGGGACGGCTTGGAGCGCGCCCTGCGCTTCGCGGTCGCCGCCGCATCCCTGAAATGCGGGGCGGTCGGGCCGGTCGGATTCCCCCCGAATCGCGTTTGGGAGCTCGCCGATTCCCTGCAAGCGCGGCGGGTCGGGTGAAACGCGCGGGACTGCGCCGCCTTCCCCTCTGCGTTCCTTTGCGCCTTTGCGCCTCTGCGTCAAACTCTAACCGACGTCAACCGCTGTCTAATCCACCCCCACCCTCAGCCAAGTCCCGCGCGCGAAGTGGACGCAGAACGCCGCTGTCCGCAGCGTCATGCCGATTACGATAGCCCACGGCGCGCCGTACTCCGCCAGCGGCGTGTATTGCGACAGCGCGAACGCCAGGGGCAGCTCCACCAGCCACATCGTCGCCAGCATGATGACCATTGGCGCGAAGGTGTCGCCGGAAGTGTTGAAGCCCTGCGTGAACACTTGCACGGCGTTCATCGAGACGTAGCCCGCCGCCAGAATCTGGAGCCAGACGGACGCCCGCGCGACGAAATCGGGGTCCGCGTTGAAGAACGCCGCGACTTGCTCCGAGAAAAGCCAGAAGAGCGCCGCCGCCGCGACGCTGGCGATTCCGGCGTAAACCAGCGCCCAGAGCAGCGACATCCGCGCCCGTTCTTTATTCCCCGCGCCGAGATTCTGCGCCGCCAGCGCGCCCGCCGCGCGCCCCAGACCTCTGCTGGCGTGGTTCACGGCGTTCTCCGCGCGCCGAGAGAGCGCGAACGCCGCCAGCGCGCCCGCCCCGAACGGCGCGACAATGAACACCATGAGCAGCTGCGAAACCGCCCGCTGAGCGCCCGTGACGGACGCCGGCAAGCCGATTTTCAAGACGCGCCATATCATCGGATAGTCAATGAAGTAGCCGCGAAAGCTCAGTTTCAGGCGCGACGTCCCCCGCGTCAGCGCCGCCATGTTCAGCGCCAGGCCGGCGATTTGCGCCAGCAGGTTCGCCGCGCCCGCGCCCGCCAAGTCCATGCGGGGGAATATCCACCAGCCGAATATCAGAAACGGCGTCAAGACCAGATGCGAGACGCGCGAGACGGTCGCCGACCGGAGCGGCGTCATGGAGTCCCCCGCCGCCTGAAGCGCGCCGCCGGTGAGGCGCTGAAGCCCCATCAGCGACATGGCGACGAATTGCAGCCGCATGTAGCCCGCCGCCTGGCGGACGACTTCTTCATCCAGCCCCATCGCCCTCAGCAGGGGCTCCGTCAGCGCCAGGCCGACCGCCACCAGCGCCGCCGAGTACGCCAGCGTGAGCGTGAGCGACTGAAGCATGACGTGGTTGGCGCGCCCGACGCGCCGAGCGCCCACCGCGCGCGAAATCATCGAGCGCATGCCCGCGTCCAGCCCCATCCGCGCCGTCATCATCAGCATCAGATAGGTCTGCGCCACGCCAAGCCCCGCCATGGCGCGGAACCCGATGCGCCCCGCCCAGATGAGGTCCGCCAGCTGGTCGATGACGCTCAGAAAGCTCTCCGCCATCTGCGGCCAGGCGAGAAACCACAGGTTGCCCGCCACGCTGCCTTTGGTGAGGTCTTTGGTGGCGTAGCGAGACCGCCGCCGCCCGCCCGAAGGCGTCTCGGCGCGTCTTCTTCCCCCGCCGCCGGCGGGCGGCTCTGTCGAAGATTCCGCCATATTCCCCCAACCCTATAACCTTAGCCGCCCAACCGTCAAACGCCCGCCTATCGGAATCCGTTTGGGCAAGCCTAGGATGAGGACGCGGTCTCGCGCGCGGACGCCAGCCGCCGGCAACTGGCGAAGCGCTTGCGCCGCCTTGCGCGTTGTCGTAAAATCAGATTGTCAGACGGTTTCGCGCCTTTAGCCCGATGAGGAGGACGCGCGATGGAAGAGGAACGAATGGAAGAAGAGCGAATGGAAGAGGAACGGACGGAAACGGAAAAAGAAGAGCGGACGCTTTGGGGGATAAGGCTCCCCGTCATCGGCTTGTTTCTGGCGGCGCTGGGAATCATGGTGGCGTTTATGGGGGTCAACGTCGCCTTGTTCGCCATTCTGAACAACAGCATCAATGAGACCAACGCGGCAATCCGCGAGAACAACGCGGAAATTCGCGCGTTGCGCGCCGAGACCAACGCCGACATCAACGCCCTGCGCGCCGAAACCAACGATGAGATTCGCGCCTTGCGCGCGGAGACCAGAGCGGAAATCCGCGCTACCAACGCCGAAATCCGCGCCCTGCGCGCCAGCGTGGACGCCCTGATCTCCACGTCCAGCGCCGACATCAACGCCTTGCGGGATGAGACCAACGCCGAAATCCGCGCCCTGCGCGACGACATCGACGAACTGAGCCAAAGAGTCGAAAACATCGAACGCAGCCTGTCCGGAGACGGCGCGTAACAAATCCCCTCCGCGCCTCCGCGTCAATTCCCCCCAACTTCCCCAAAACCCCAATCCCCCTCTCCGCGCCTTTGCGCCTCCGCGTCTTGCCTAATTCCCCAAACCCCGAATCCCCCCTTGACAACCCCTTTTCCAACTTATACTATCCCCTGCGAACGACAACGCAAGCGCTCAGTCCGAGATGATGGTTGGATTCGCCGCATGACGCCCCTTCGCAAAACCGCGCTCTTTTCTACCCCCCCCCCCGCGATGCCCGCTTTAAAGACGCTCCGAAAGCCCGCCCCGCTCGCGTTCGCCCTCGCCGCGATAGCGTTGCTTTGCGTTGCCCTGCTCGGCTCGCCGCATGCCGCTTACGCCGACGAGCCGGGCGCCACCGCAATCGCCATAACCACCAGCGCCGGGACGGACAAAATGTACGTGACCGGCGAGACGATAACCGTCCGCGTCACGTTGCCGCAGACCATCGCCGCCGTGAGCGGGGCTAGTTTGACCGTCCAAATCGGAAGCGACGCCCGCGCCGTTTCCGCGTCCGACTGCTCGGCGAGTTGCGGGACGACGCTTGATTTCAGCTACACCGTAGTCGCGGGCGACCACGACGCCAACGGAATCACCGTCGCGCCGGACGCCCTTTCGGCGACTTCGCTCACGCATCAGCACGGGTCGGACCCCGCCCACGCCTTTTCGCTGGCGTTGCCGGATACGCTGGCGAGCCCGCAAGGCGACCACCGCGTGAATCTGGGCGATTACGACCAGGACGACGACGGCCTCATCGAAGTGTCGACGCTCGCCCATCTGAACGCCATTCATTGGGATTTGGACGGGGACGGCGGGGTATCCTCGTCGGACTCCGCCAACTACGCCGCCGCCTTTCTGAGCCGGAACGCCGACATGGGCTGCCCGACCAACGCGGACGACGCCGACAACAACGACTGCCTCGGCTACGAGCTGGACGCCGACCTCGATTTCGACACGGACGGCGACGGCGCGACGGTGACCATCAGCGGCGCGAACCGCCAGACCATCACGGGCGACTCCGGCGACGATTACTACAACTCCAACCAGGGCTTCGGCAGGCTTGGCAACGACAACAGCGCCGCCGCGCGATTCAACGCCGTTTTCAAGGGCAACGGACACACCATCAGCAACCTGTTCATGAACAGCTCCGGCACGAGCGACTACGGGCTGTTCGGGGCGATAGGCGAAAGCGGGCGCGTCGAATCGGTCGCCATTCTCGACGCCTTCGTCAACGGAAACAACTACGTGGGCATACTCGCCGGCACGAATCGCGGCGTCATCCACACGTCCTACTCCACCGGCGAGGCGCGGGGAAACGAATCGCTCGGCGGCTTGGTCGGCATCAACATCACCTCCGGCTCCGCCAGCGCGGGCGACGTCATCGCCTGCTACTCCGCCGCCAGAGTGGTCGGAACCACTCACTACTCCACCGGCGGACTCGTCGGCACATTGCAGGGAACCAACGCCAACATCCGAGCGTCCTACTCCATCGGCGCGGTCACATCCTCCGTGACGACCCAAGGCGTACTCGGCAATTTCGGCGTCGGAGCGCCGAACTCGAACGTAGTCGCCACTTATTGGGACACCGAAACCACCGGCATAGCCGACGACTCCGGAACCGACATGCCGGAGGGCAAGACGACCGCCGACCTCAGCTCCCCCACTTCCGCCACAGGCATCTACGCCGATTGGGACGACATGGACTTGACGGACGACGGAACCGCCAACGCCACAGACGACCCGTGGGATTTCGGATACAACACCTACTACCCCATCCTCAGCTACGGCGGGCATGACGCCGACGTCCAGCGCGTCAGCCACGACGCGGACGGCGACGGGCTAATCGAAATATCCACGCTAGACCAGCTCAACGCCGTTCGCTACGACCTGGACGGGGACGGCAACCCGTCCGCCGGCAATGACGACAACTACTACGCGCCCTTCCCCAACGCCAAAACCGGCGCGGGCTGGTGCCCGACAACCGACGCAGACGCCGACGATTACGACTGCGTCGGCTACGAGCTGATCGCCGACCTGGATTTCGACACGGACGGCGACGGGGACGTCGACATGAGCGACGACTACCCCAACTGGACGCCGATGGGTTATTACGTCGACGCGCGGTTCGACGGCAACGGCAGAACCATATCCAACCTGACGATAAACAGCTCCTCATCCGCCGTCGGCCTGTTTCAAGGTTTTACCAGAAGCGCCATATCCAATCTGGGGTTGCTGGACGTTGACGTGACCACATCCGCCGACAGCGCCCGCATAGGCGCGCTCGGCGGCGTCAACAACGGCGCGACGTTGCGCTCCGTTTACGCCACCGGCTCGGTCTCGCAAACCGGAACGGGGGCATCCCACCAGGCGGGCGGAATCCTCGGCTACTCAATCAGCTCGAATTTTTACGCCTGCTGGTCCGGCGTCAGCGTCTCGGCGAGCGGGACGAATATGGAAGTCGGCGGAATAGTGGGCAGAACCGACGACGACATAATCGCGTCCTACGCCACCGGCCCCGTCTCCGCGACGGGCGCCAACAACACCGTCGGCGGTTTGTCGGGCAGCATCCAAACAACGGACATAACCGCCTCTTACTCCACAAGCCCGATAACGGCGACGGGAACGGGAACCAACTCCGGCCCCCTGTACGGCAGGGCTTACCAAGCCAACACGATAAACGCCAGCTACTGGGACACGGGAACGACCGGGATAGCGGACGACGCCAACAGCGACATGCCGGAAGGCAAGACGACGCGCGAGCTGCAGTCCGTCACGTCCGCGACCGGCATCTTCGCCGATTGGGACGACCTGACGGTGGACGCCGTCGGAACAAACGACGACGACCCGTGGGATTTCGGCGGACGCGACGAGTACCCCGTCCTGAACTTCGGCGGGTTGGCGCCGGAGATTCAGCGCGGCGAGGCGCGGATACAAGCGGACAATTGGGACTTCCCGGTCGTGGGCGAAATCCTGCGCGTTTGGCTGCCCGGCGGGCCGGACTTGCGCGCGGTCAAATCCACCACCGGCAACGGCTGCCCCGCGCCCGCCGCGACGGAGTGGAAGCAACCCTGGATATGGCAGTACTCGACCAACGGCGGCGCGACTTGGACGAACCTGGCCGACTCCGACTCGGAGCGCGGCGCGAACTGCACATACACGTTCATCCCGCAGTCCGAAGACGCGGGCCGCCACTTCCGCGCCAAAGTGGAACTGGCGGCGGGCGGGGACGCCGTAACCGCCATAGCGGGCAAGGTGCAGACGTCATCATCGTCCGCGACCGCCGCCGCGCTCGCCTGGTCGTCCGGACACGCCGCCCCCGTTGCGGGGACGGCGATAACGGCGACCGACATCCCCGCCGGCGCGACTCTCAGCACCGGCTGGCGCTGGCAGCGATGCGACGACAACACGGCGACGCCCGCCGGCTGCGAACACGCCGGCTGGTGGACGCGGAGCTACACGCCCGGCTCCGACGACGTCAGCCACTACATCCGCGCCTACATCTACTACCAAACCGCCGCCGGCGTCTGGACGCGCGGCGCGACCCCATTCACAACAGCGGCGGTGACGGCGAGCAATTAGGACGTGTTGACATAGGCTGGAATGGTCAATCATCGCGCCGCCGCGCGCGATTTCCATTCCGCAATTCCCGCGAATATATCCGGCGGATTTAGGCGCGGATTGGACGCTTTTCACCGCTCTCTCGCCCCCCGCCCCCGTCATTCCCGCGAATATGTCCGGCGGATTTAGCGCGGGATTGGACGCTTTTCGCCGATTTCTCGCCCCGCACCCCCGTCATTCCCGCGAAGGCGGGAATCCAGAATGGAACGACCAACTTAGCAACTAGAAAACAAGCCCGAATTTCAGCCAGCGTATCCATTTTCTCTTGATTGGCATAGGGGCATGTCCGGCGGATTTAGGCGCGGATTGGACGCTTTTCGCCGATTTCTCGCCCCGCCCCCGTCATTCCCGCGAAGGCGGGAATCCAGAATGAAGCGACCAACTTAGCAACTAGAAAACAAGCCCGAATTTCAGCCAGCGTATCCATTTTCTCTTGACTGGCATAGGGGCATGTCCGGCGGATTTAGGCGCGGATTGGACGCTTTTCCCCGCTCTCTCGCCCCCCGCCCCCGTCATTCCCGCGAAGGCGGGAATCCAGAGTGGAACGACCAACTTAGCAACTGGGAAACAAGCGCGAATCGCGAGCGATAAATCCCCTCTCCCTTGATGGGAGAGGGCTAGGGTGAGGGTGTCTGCGCCGCCAGGCGCAGGTTCGCGCGCCTTTGTCAGAATCAGGATTTATAGGATTGTCAGGATTTACAGGATTTCGTTTCGCCCAACTCGCGCTTCCCCGGTGAAAACGCGCGCCGTGAAGAATCCTGAAAATCCTCTAATCCCGCAAATCCTAATTCTGACAAAACGCGCGCGCCCGAAAAGCCGCGACGTCAAGAAAGAGGGCGAGCCGCCAAGCCCGCCCTCTATGAAACCCGTTTCGCCGCCCTTCCCTAGCGCCAGTAGCGCGAGATGTTTTCCTCCTCTTTCGTCTTCATCTCCAGCAGGGCGGGCTTGCCCTCTTGGTTGGCGGCTAGGGCGCGCTGTATCGCGGGCGCGATTTCGTCCGGGTCGCTGACCTTCTCGCCGTAAGCGCCCAGCCCGCGCGCCACTTCCGCGTACTCGCCGCCCAGCGCGTTGCTGCCCCAGCGCTCGGTGGCGTAGGGCATGTGGTCGTAGTAGTGCGTCATCACGCCGTTGTTCAGCACCACCGTGAGGATGGGGATTTCCGAGCGCGAGGCGGTTTCAATGTCCAGCCCCGCCATGCCGAAGGCGGCGTCGCCCATTATGTTGATGACCTGCTTTTCGGGCGCCGCCATCTTCGCGCCGAGCGCCAAGCCCAAGCCGTAGCCCAGCTGCGTGGACTTGCCCCAGCCGATGTAGTTGCGCGGCGTCACGGCGGGCCAGAAGGGGACTATCTGCTCGCGCGGATAGCCCGAATCGTGCGTGATTATCGTCTCGCGGACGTCCACCGCCTTCATCAGCTCGGTGAACACGCGGTAGGGGCTGATGGGGACTTCGTCCGATTGGAGCGAGGGCGTCCACTCCGCCATCCACTCGGCGCGGACGCGGGCTATCTCGGCGCGGACGCCATGGACGTCGCCGCGACCGTGTTCCCCCAGCTGGCTCTTCGCTTCCTCGATCATCTGCCGCAGGACGACTTGGGCGTCCCCGACCGCTCCGTAGTCGGCGCGGTAGTCTTTGTTGACGTCCTCGGCGCAGTTGGTCGAGTGCGCCAGCGTGACGCCGCGCGGCATGGGGGCGTTGAAGTTGGAGATGGTGAAGCTGGTTCCCACGCCCAGCACGAAGTCCGCCTTTTCGAGGAATCGCTGGCACATGAGGGTGCCGGAGGACGCGCCCGTCCCCAGCGAAAGCGGGTGGTCTTCGGGGAAGGCGCTCTTGCCGGCGAGCGTGGTCATGACGGGGACGTTCACCAGCTCGGCGAACTCCACCAGCGCGTCCGTCGCCTCCGCGTACATGACGCCCTGCCCGGCGTTGACGACGGGGGCCTCCGCCGCCAGCAGCGCGGCGACGAGGTCGCGGACGTCCTCCGCGCTCGCGCCAGACTTGAACGGCTTGACGGGCTTGTAGGCGTCGACCAGCGCGTCCGGTATCTCTTGCATCATCACGTCGCGCGGCAACTCCAGCAGAACGGGTCCGAGACGCCCGTGCTTGAGCTGGCTGAACGCCATGCCCATCAGCTCCGGCACGCGCTCGACGGCGGTGACGAGCGCCATCCACTTGGTGATGCCGGCGTAATTCTTGGTCGCCTCGAAGTTGGGGTGGACGTCCATCCGGTCGAGCGGCTGCCCGCCGGGGAGGCAGAGCAGGGGGACGGAATCGGCGAACGCCTGCGCGACGCCGCCGAAGGCGTTTTCGGAGCCGGGCCCCGTCTGCATGGTGAAGACGCCGATGTCGTTGCCGTTCTTGATGCGGCTGAAGCCGTCCGCCATGTTGACGCCGGCGCGCTCCTGCCGCGAGAGGATGGGGCGGATGCCCTCCCGCGCGCAGGCGTCGATGAGACTCTGCGCGGGGAAGGCGGCGATCCACTCCACGCCCTCTTTCTTCAGTATTTTGGCTACTGCCTGGTCTCCGTTCAAAGCGTAGTCTCCTTAGTGTTTAGGTTGGTTGGTTGCGGTTGGCTGTTTCCGATTGTTTCCGCCCCGTCATTCCCGCGAAAGCGGGAATCCAGAGGGTTGCGGACGCCGGCGGCGAACCGAAAACCGTCTCGACCGCGATATGTCATCGCCGACTAGGTTTTGTTCCGCCATCCGTTGGCGCGACGCCGCTATTCTATTCTACCGAATCTTCCCTGTCGCGGATGAACGCGCGCCGCCGGATGGGGCGAACCGGCAAGCCGGCGGGCGGCGGAGCGTTTGCGATGATTGCCACGAACTCCCGCATGTCGTCCATGCACGACCTAACTATGTTGGAAGGCATCCGCGCTTCGTAGAAATTCGCGTGGAGACCCTCGGCGACTTTGAACAACTCGACGATTCGCGGGTTCCCCGTCTCATCCGCCAAGACGTTGACGACTTGCCGCATTTCTCTGTGACTCCAGTGTCCCAATCCGCGCAAGGTAGCCGCCGCCTTGAGCGCTTGGGCAATTGCGCCCCAGCTCTTTTCGGACGCCTGAATCAGGTCGCCGACGGCGAACTCCGTTTCCGCCTGCAGTAGAAACCGCCGCGCGGCGCGCATGTATTCGTTCGCCACCTCTTCGGGCGCGACGTACAACGGCATCATATCGGGTTCGCCTCCTTCCACTCGTCCCAGTCTTTAGCGTCCCGAATGAACAACGCCGCGCGGCTGGCGCGGGGCTTGGGCTCGCCTTCGGGCGCGGGGATGGTTTCGAGAGCGTCCACGTACTTCCGCACGCGGTCTAGGCACTCTCTTACCTCTTGGGAGGGCATCCAATCCTGGCTCGTGTTGACGCAGAGGGATTCGATGGCGATGAACAGTTTGTAAAGCTCCATGTTCCCCGTCTCATCGACGAGGTCGCAGGCGATGAAGTGCATCTCCCTGTAGTTTTCGCACTCGACGCCGCGCAGGATTCCCGCCGCGATTATCGCTTCCGCGCCGGCTTCCCAACCGTTTTCGGACGCCCGAACCATGTCGCCCTTGTCGAACTCCGCTTCCGCGTCTTGCAGAAGGCGGCGCGCGGCTTTCTTGCGCGCGTCCGCCCGCTCTTCGCGGGATGTAGTTGTTGCCGTAGTCGTCATTTCGTATTCCTTTCGCGTCGTTTGCGGGAACGCGCTCATTTCTCGCCGTCCGCCGCTATTCTATTCTACCGAATCTTCCCTGTCGCGGATGAACGCGCGCCGCCGAACCGGGCGAAGCGACAAGCCGGCGGGCGGCGGAGCGTTTGCGATGATTGCCACGAACTCGCGCATGAGGCTCACGCGAACTTCAACCTGGCTCGCGTCCATCCACGTTTCGTAGAAGTTGGCGTGGAGCGCTTCGGCGAATCCGAACAACTCGACGATTCGCGGGTTCCCCGTCTCATCCGCCAAGACGTTGACGACTCGGCGCATTTCTCTGTGACTCCAATGTCCCAATCCGCGCAATGTCGCCGCCGCCTTGAGCGCTTGGGCAACCGCGCCCCAGCCCTTTTCGGACGCCTGAATCAGGTCGCCGACGGCGAGCTCCGTTTCCGCCTGCAACAGAAAGCGGCGCGAGGTCTGCATGTACTCGTCCGCTACTTCTTCGGGCGAGCGGTATAGCGGCGTCATATCGGGTTCGCCTCCTTCCACTCGTCCCAATCCTTGGCGTCCCGAATGAACAGCGCCGCGCGGCTGGCGCGGGGCTTGGGCTCGCCTTCGGGCGCGGGGATGTTTTCGATGATTTCCACGTACTTCCGCGCGCGGTCTAGCCAGAATCTCACCTCTTCGGGCGGCATCCAATCCTGAGTCGTGTTGACGCAGAGGGATTCGATGGCGGTGAACATGAGGTCAAGCGCCTGGTTTCCCGTCTCTTCCGCGAGGTCGGAGGCGACGTAGCGCATCTCCCTGTAGTTTTCGCACTCGACCCCGCGCAGGATTCCCGCCGCGATTATCGCCTCCGCGCCGGCTTCCCAGCCGTTTTCGGACGCCCGAACCATGTCGCCCTTGTCGAACTCCGCTTCCGCGTCCTGCAAAAGGCGGCGCGCGGCTTTCTTGCGCGCGTTCGCCCGCTCTTCGCGGGTTGCGGCGGTTGCCGTTGTCATTTGGATAATCCTTTCGCTTGTCAGGGGGACGCGCCCGAATCGCCGCTATTCTCTATTCTACCCAATCTTCCCTGTCGCGGATGAACTGGCGCGCCCGGATGGGGCGAAGCGGCGTGTCGCCGTTGGGCGCGGGCAGGCTTTCTAGGATTTCCACCAATTCCCGGATGCGGTTCATGTGGGTTCTGACCACGTTCGGGCGCATCCAAGCCTCGTAGAAATTGGCATGCATCCCCTCTGAGAGGGTGAACAGCTCGCTGATTCTGTAATTCCCGGTTTCTTCCGCGAGGTCGTCCGCCGCTTGCCGCAGCTCGCGGTGGTTGCGATGCGGAATTCCACGCAAGGTCGCCGCCGCCTTGACCGATTCCACTACCGCGCCCCAGCTCTTTTCGGACGCTTGCAGCAAGTCGCCCTTGTCGAACTCCGCTTCCGCCTGCCCCAGAAAGCGGCGCGAGGTAGTGGCGTATTCATCCGCGACCGCTTCGGGCGTGGTGTACGATGTCGTCATTCGGATAATCCTTTCTCGCGCCCGCTTGCCGTGGGAACGCGCCCCAAGCCGCAACTCCGAGCGCGTCCCCCGCCTATTGCCCGCCGTCCGCGCCGCCTAGCGGATTCGGGCGAATTTCTGCAGGCGCATCCCCTCCAGCACTTCGCCTATGTACAAGTCGCCGCGCGAGTCCACCGCGACGCCGTGGGGCGCCCAGAACTCGCCGGCGGCGCGGGAGCGGTCGCCGCCCCAGCGCGCCAGAATCTCGCCGTCGCCGTCTATGATGGTCATGCGCCCCTGAAGCTCAGGGACGTACAACTCGCCGTCGGGGCCCGCTTGAATGTCCGTCGGCTGGCGGAAGCCGGTGAACATTTCTTGGAACTCGCCCTCTTGGTCGAACACCTGCACGCGGTCGTTCTCGCGGTCGCACACCAGCACCCTGCCGTCCAAATCCAGCCCGACGCCGTGCGGCAGGTGGAAGTCGCCGGGGTTCGTCTTGCCGGGCGTCCCCCACGATAGGATTAGGGAGCCGGTGGCGTCGTATCGGTGGACGCGGCTGTTGCCGTAGCCGTCCGAGATGAATATGTCGCCTTCGTTCGAGACGGCTATCCCCGTCGGCAGGTTGAACGGGCCCGCCGCGCGCGGAACCGGCTCCGCGTTGGTCGAGTAGCCCGTGTCGGACGCCGCGCCGGTGCCGATGCGGAGCAACTCATCGCCGGCGAGCGTGTACTTCTTGACCAGATGCGCGTCCCGGTCGGCGAGATAGACGCTGTCGTCCGGGCCGATGTGGATGCCGTGCGGGCCGGCGAACGCCTCGTCCCAGGCGTTGAGGAACTTGCCTTCGCCGTCGAACACCATCACCTGATGCGAGCTGCGGTTGTAGGCGTAGACGTTGTCCGCGCTGTCCACCGCCACGCCCGCCACCTGATGCCACTCGTAGCCGTCCGGGAGCTCGCCCCAGTCCGGCACGAGCTCATACTGAAAATCGCCGCTTCCATACGCCATTGCCTGACCTCCAATGCGTAGAATGTGGTTTTGGCGAACCGGGGGCAATTCCGAAGACGCGCCCCGATTCTTGGCGTACTATAAAGCGTGGCGGGGGGATGGTCAAGTTGGGGGGCGGTTGCCAGTTGCCAGCGGCTAGTGGACGGTCGCGCGCTTTTGTCAGAATCAGGATTTATAGGATTATGGGATTTTCAGGATTTCGTTCGCCGGACTCGCGCTTTCCCGGAGAAAACGCGCGCCGGCGGAATCCTGAAAATCCTCTAATCCCGCGAATCCTGATTCTGACAAGCCGCGCTTGCGCGCGTCGCGCTCACCCTAGCCCTCTCCCATCAAGGGCTTGCAGGGGTATGTTTCTGGCTGGCAGACTGCGCCTGGCGGCGCAGGCACCCTCACCCTAGCCCTCTCCCATCAAGGGAGAGGGGATACGTTGGTTGCGCGCGACGCTTGTTTTCCGTAAACATACCCTTGCAAGCCCATCAAGGGAGAGGGGATTCGCTGGTTGGGATTCAAGGTTGATTTCGGGCGGCTATCTTGGCTGGGCGACTCTGGATTCCCGCTTTCGCGGGAATGACGGGGGCGGAACCGGGAAGGGGATTCGCCGCGCCCGATTCGCGCTTGGTTTCGGCTGGCGGAAGCCGCGCCGAGCGTTCTAAACCGCCCCGTCTATCGAGACGTCCAAAACCGCCGGCTTGCCCGATTCGAGCGCGGCGGCTAGGGCGGGGGCTATCTCGTCCGGGTCTTCGATGCGCCGTCCGCAGACCCCCATCGCCTGCGCCATGCCCGCTATGTTCATGGGGACGGGGAAATCCATCGCCATGTAGCGGCTGCGCGGGTCGGTTTCGCCCAGGATGTCGCGCTTATAGACGTCCATGTTGAGCTTCAGGATGCGGTAGGCGCGGTTGTTGCAGATGATATAGACGACGGGGATTTCGTAAACCGCCGCCGTCCAGAGCGCTTGGACGGTCATCATCGAGCTGCCGTCGCCGATGATTCCGACGACGGGCTTGTCGGGGTTCGCCAGCTTCAAGCCGAGCGCGCCGCCCATGCCCCAGCCGAGCGCGCCGCCGCGCTCGCCGAACACAGTTCCCGGCTCGTCGAACGCCACCGCCGCGTGAATGGCGTCGCGGGTGGTCACCGAATCGTCCGCGATGAGAACGCCGGGCGGCAGGGCGCCCGCGACTTCGCTCATCATGCGCTCGGCGGACATGGGGGAGTCGCCCCATCGTTCGCGCAGGCGCCGCTCCGCCGCCGCCCGCGCCGCCGCGCTGGTTTCGGCGTGCCGCGCCGCCCGCCCCTTGGCGGCTTCGGAATCCGCGCCGCTCATGGACGCCGAAAGCGCGTCCGAAAGCGCCGCCAGCGCCGTCTTGGGGTCGGCGGCAATGCCGATGTCGGTCGGCTCGCTCTTGCCGATTTCGCCCGCCGCCTGATCGATGTGGATGAGCTTGGCGTCCGCGCCCAGGGCGCGCCCGGAGTAGTGGAAGAAGCCGCTGAAGACGTTGGTGCCGACCGCCAATACGACGTCGGAATCCGCGAACAGCGCCCTGCCCGCCGGCGACACCGGCGCGGAGCGCCCCATGTATTGCGGATGCCGCGTCGGGAAGTTCATCTCGGAATAGGCGGACGAAAACACCCGCGCGCCGACCATCTCTGCGACCGCGACCGCCTCCGCCACGCCGCCGGATTGCGCCAGGCGGTCGCCCACAATCATCGTCGGGTTCTCCGCGCCCGCCAGCAGATCGGCGGCGTCCGCCACGGCGCGGGCGTCCGGGGCGGTTCGGTGGTAGCCGCGCGCGGACGGCGCTATGTCCATCTCCGCCTCGCCGTCCAGCGCGTTCGCCGAGAAACCGACGTAAACCGGACCCGTCGGCGGCGTCTTCGCTTCGGTGAACGCCCGCCGCATCACGGACGGCATCTGCTCCGGGTGGGTGACTTCGGCGCTCCACTTGGTGAACAGGCGCGTCATCTCATCGAGCCGCGTCCGCCCTTCGGCGAGCTTGCGGACGTCCTTGTTGGCGCTGGTGACGACCATCGGCGTGCCGCCCTCGTGGGCGTTGTTCAGCAGGCTGATGCCGTTCGCCAAGCCCGTCTCGATGTGCAGGTTGACGAAGGACGGCTCGCCCGTGGAGCGCGCGTAGGCGTCCGCCATGCCCATCGCCGCCCCTTCCTGCGTGGTCAGGACGTACTCGATGTCGGGATAGTCCTCAAGCGCGTCCAAAATGGCGCTCTCGCTGGTGCCGGGGTTGCCGAAGATGTACTTGACGCCCTCCGCTCTCAGCATTTCCATAAGCGCGCGTTTTCCTGTCATGGCTGGCATTGGCTAAACTCCTTGTCCGCGATTGGCGGTCTGCTTTCGGATTCGTTGTCGTTTGTCAGAATCAGGATTCACTGGATTATAGGATTTTCAAGGATTGTCCCCGCGCGCGTCTTTGGCGGACAGTCGGTTGTCCGCAATCGGCTTGGCGGGATTTCCGATTATGGCGAAAAGCGCGGATTGGGCGAAGCGAAATCCCGCCAATCCCGCCAATCCCGCGAATCCTGATTCTGACGATTCGCGCGCCTAAATCATCCCCATGATTTTGTCGATGGTTTCGTTTCGGAACCTGTCCAAATCGTCCGCGTCTTTGACGAGCGCGCCGAGCGTCCGCTCCGCCGCCTCTCTGTCGAGACTGTCGTAATGCAGAATCACCATCGCCTTCGCCCAGTCGAGCGTTTCGGAGACGCCGGGGACTTTCTCAAGCCCCTCGCCGCGCGCCCGCTCGACGAATCGGCACACTTGGCGCGAGAGGCTGTCGCTTATCCCCGCCACCTTGCGCCGCACGATGCGGAGTTCTTTCTCAAGATCGGGGTAGTCTATCCACAGATAGAGGCAGCGCCGCCGGAGCGCGTCCGACAAGTCGCGGGTGCGGTTGGAGGTCAGGATGACCAGCGGACGATGATTCGCGCGCACCGTTCCGATTTCGGGGATGGTCACTTGGAACTCGGACAGGATTTCCAGCAGGAACGCCTCGAATTCCTCATCGGCGCGGTCGATTTCGTCGATGAGAAGGACGGGCGGCTTGTCGGGTTGCGTGAGCGAGGACAGCAGGGGGCGCTCCAGCAGGAAGTCGCGGCTGAAGACATGCTCCTCGCGCCGCTCGGCGGAGCGCCCGCTGCCCTCGTCCATCCGAATCCACAGCAGCTGTTTGGCGTAGTTCCATTCGTAGAGCGCCGTCGTGGCGTCAAGCCCTTCGTAGCACTGCAGGCGGATGAGGCGCGCGTCAAGCAGCCGCGCCATGACGTTGGCTATCTCGGTCTTGCCAACCCCCGCGCGCCCCTCGATGAGCAACGGACGCTCCAACGCCCGCGCCATGTGGATGGAAGTGGCTATCGCCGGGTCGGCGATGTAGTCGCGCGAATCCAGCTCGCTCAGGATTTCACGTATGGGGTCGTCGGAGTCAGGCATGTTCCAGGTCGCCAAAGGCAGTCTCTCCCGCTCGGTGAATGTTGCGCGGACGCCCGCCATTATACAGCGCCTAGCCGCCATCCCGCCGCCCGCCGGATTCGCGGGAATCAGACATTGCCCGCGCCGTTGACCTCGTCGCGCGCGAAGGCGTCCAGCTTGGCTAGCAGGCGCTTGACGTCTTCCATCGAGTCCGCGATGTACTCGGCGTAGAGCCAGCCCTCGCGGAAATTCCAATAAAGGCTGTTCGCGGAGCTGAACAGAGTGCGTATCTCCGCGTCGCCCGACAAGCGGACTATGTTGTCCACCACCCTGAAAAGCGCCGCTTGGGAGTCATGCTCCCATCCGCGCCGTTCGGCTATGGACTTCGCCGAGTGAGCCGCCGCGCCCCAGGCTTTTTCGCAAGCCTGCGCGAGGTCGCCGGAGCGAAGCCCGTCCTCCGCCTGGGTTATGAGCCGGCGGCTTGTTTCTTGGCGGAATTCTACCGTTGCCATGATGCCCATCCTTATCACCGACCTTTACTTTACCCCTTCATTCCCACGAAAGAACGACGCCCTAACGGAAGCTGTGGCGCGAATCCACAAGGTTGCGGACGCCCGCCATTATACAGCGCTTGGCAACCGCCGCGCCGCCCGCGCGCCCGATTCGCGGGAATCAGTCGCCCGCGCCGTTGACGTCGCCGTTCAGCGGAGCCGCCCCGTTGACCTCATCGCGCGCGAAGGCGTCCAACTTGGCTAGCAGGAGTTTGACGTCCTCTATGCCGCCCTCTATGTACTCTTCGCTCATCCAGCCTTCGTAGAAGTTTTTATGCATGCCGTTCGCGGAGTTGAACTGCGTCCGTATCTCCGGGTCGCCCGCCTCCCTAGCTATGTTGCGCGCGACCCTGAACAGCGCCGCGTGGGTATCATGCCGCCATCCGCGCCGTTCGGCTATGGACTTCAGAGAATGAGCCGCCGCGCCCCAGGCTTTTTCGCAAGCCTGCATGAGGTCGCCTTTGCGCAACTCGTCCTCCGCCTGGACTATGAACCGGCGGCTTGTTTCTTGATGGAATTCTACTGTCGCCATGATGTTCTTTCCTCCATCCTAGCCTTATCCCATCAAGTGAGAATGGATTTTTATTGGGAGCGCGAACCGCATCGTCCGCGCCCCCGAATTTAGGCTATGCCAAGCGGCTTAGCCCCTTGCCTACCCCCGCATCGCCCGCCACACCTTCTCCGGCTTCGCCGGCATGTTCATGTGCTTGACGCCGAAGGGCGAGAGCGCGTCTATCACCGCGTTCATCACGGCGGGGGACGCCGCTATCGTTCCCGTCTCGCCCGCGCCCTTGACCCCCAGCGGGTTGGTCGGCGAGGGCGTCACCGTCCGGTCGGTGATTATCGGCGGCAACCAGTCCGCCGTCGGTATCGCGTAGTCCATCATGCTGCCCGTGAGCAGCTGCCCCGTCTCGTCATAGACGGCTTCTTCGCTCAGCGCCTGGCCGACGCCCTGCGCCACGCCGCCGTGGACCATGCCCTCCACTATCATCGGGTTGATGACGTTGCCGACGTCGTCTATGGCGACGTACTTCTGGAGGTCGACCTCGCCGGTCTCGCCGTCCACCTCGACGACCGCGATGTGCGTGCCGAACGGCCAGGTGAAGTTCTGCGGGTCGAAGATGCTCATCGCCTCCAGCCCCGGCTCCGTCCCTTCCGGCAGGCTTTCGTACCAGTACGCCGCCAGCGCCACTTCTTGGAACGTCTTGGCGTTGGCGGGCGCGCCTTGCACGAAGTACTGGCCGTTTTCGTTCACGACGTCTTCGGGGGCGGCTTCCAGCAGGTTGGCGGCGATGCGGCGCGCCTTGTCCTGTATCTTCTCGACGCTCATGTGTATGGCGTTGCCGCCGCACACCGCGCTGCGCGAGCCGAACGTCCCCGTCCCCATCTGCACCTTGTCGGTGTCGCCGTGTATCACTTCCACGTCCTCCACCGGCACGCCCAGCTCCCCCGCCGCCAGCTGCGCGAAGGTCGTGTCGTGTCCCTGCCCGTGTCCGGAGGAGCCGGTGAACACAGTCACCTTGCCCGTCGGATGGACGCGGACCAGGGCACTTTCCCACACTCCGGCGCGCGCGCCCAGCGTGTAGGCGACCGCCGACGGCGCCATGCCGCATATCTCGACGTAGGTCGACAGGCCGATTCCGAGATAGCGTCCGTCGCCGCGCGCCGCCGCCTGCTCGGCTCGGAAGTCGTCGTAGCCCGCCAGCTCAAGGGCGCGGTCGAGCGCCTTCTCGTAGTCGCCGCTGTCGTAAACGACCGCCGTCGCCACTTCCGCGCCGTCCTCGAACGGCGGGATGAGGTTTTTGCGCCGCACTTCCGCCGGGTCCATGCCTATCTCGGCGGCGTAGCGGTCTATCATGCGCTCGACCAGATAGGTCGCCTCGGGCCGCCCCGCGCCGCGATAGGCGTCCACCGGCGTCGTGGTCGTGAAAACCCCCGTCACTTTGCACTGGACGTTTTCTATGGTATAAGGACCGACCAGCATCAGCCCGAACAGGTAGGTCGGAATCGCCGGCGCGAATGTGGAGAGGTAGGCGCCCATGTTGGCGTAAACGTCCGTCCGCAGGCCCGTCACGTTCCCGTCGCGGTCGCCGACTATCTCCACTTCGCCCAGATGGTCGCGCCCGTGCGTGGTGGCGAGGTAGTTTTCCTGCCTGCCCTCTATCCACTTGACGGGCTTGCCCAGCTCTTTGGCGACGACGGAGGCGATGACCTCTTCGGCGTAGAGATAGAGCTTGCAGCCGAACCCGCCGCCGACGTCGGGGGCGATGACCCGTATCTGATGCTCCGGATGCCCCGTGACCAGCGCCAGCAGAAGGCGAACCAGATGGGGGATTTGCGTGGAGGTGTAAACGGTGAGCTGGTTGGTGCCGGGGTTGAAGTCCGCCACGACTCCGCGCGGCTCCATGGGGTTGGGGATGAGGCGCTGGTTGACGATGCGCTCGGTCACTCGGACTTCCGCGCCCGCCGCCGCCGCGTCGAAATCGCCGCCGCCCACTTCCCACTCGAAGGCGATGTTGTTCGGGGCGTCTTCGTGAACCTGCGGCGCGCCGTCTTGGACGCCGGCTTCCATGTCGACGACGGCGTCCAGAACGTCGTAGTCCACTATGACCAGCGCCGCCGCGTCCGCCGCCGCCTGCGGGCTGTCGGCGACCACCGCCGCCACGGCGTCCCCGACGCAGCGGACTTTGCCGACCGCCAGCGGGGGATGCGGCACTTCCTTCGTGTCCGGCACCACCCACCCGCAGATGAGGCTGCCGAGCCGCTCCGCGAGATCCTCGCCTGAGAACACAGCCGCCACGCCGTCGGACGCGGACGCGGCGGACATGTCCACCGAGACGATGTTCGCGTGGGCGTGCGGGCTACGGACGAGCGCCATGTGGAGCATGCCGACCATGCGGACGTCGTCCACATAGGTGCCTCTGCCGGTGATCAGCCTTGGGTCTTCCCGCCGCTTGATGCTTTCGCCGATTGCGGATTGCGTAGTCACGTTCTGACCTCCTTCTATTCTATGCCAACGCTTTCGCGGAGCGCGGAGCTTTTAGCCGCCGGCGTCCGCCCGTATGTCCGTATATCGTCGCTCGAAGACGCCGCGCCCGAAAGCGCCGCGCCGTTCGCAAGGCTACTGTACATTACAAACGCGGCTTAGGCAAGGGTCCGCGCGGAAAAGCGGGCGTCGCCTGCCCATATCCAACCGGTCCGCCGGATTTCGGGAATCATCGCGCCCGCGCGCCTCACCCGGCGGGCGCGGGGGTTTGGGGTTGGCGATGGCATATCCACTACGGGCGCAACCGTCGGCGTTGGAGCCACCGTCCCCGAAACGCAATCCCCATCCCGCGAGACGCCGCTTAGGTCGGACGGGCTTTCGCTGATTCGGAGCATCAGCAGGTCGCCGTCCCGCCACGGCTGGGCACAGACGGGCCAAGACAGCGCGCGGGAGTCGCCTTCGCCCATCTCGGCGGCGGCGTCGAAGTCGAGGCGCAACGACACCGACCCGTCCAGCGCGATGAAGTCCGCGTAATGGTTCGCCAGGCGGTTGTGGGGCGACATCCGCATCTCCACCGTCTGCGATTGCCACTTGATGGAGTCAAGCGAGACGCCCGCGCCGCCGAATGTGAAATCCGTCGGCTTCAGAACGCCGTTGGAAGCGTCCGCGCCCACCGCCGCATCGCCGCCGCTTCCGATGGACGCGGGGTCGAAGAAGGCTTCGTGGAGGGTTCCGGCGGGGGACTCGAATGTGAATATCCAAGTCGGGGCGAGCTCCGGTATGGAAAAATCGCACGGCATCCCAAGCCCGGCAATGCTCTGTTCCCTTATCTCGTACCTTCCGCTTGGCAGGGGACGCGCGACCCTGAATGAAACGCCGTAGCTGGTCGCTTGATTGCGGGTTTTCACGAAGTCCGGGACTATTGCTTCTCCGTTATCCGCGACAATCGCCAGGCTGAACATGTCGGCGTCAGGCCCCTCCGCCCAATGTTTGGAGTATCCGCCTCCGCCCGTACTCCACAAATTCATGAATTCGCCTCCGGCGGGCAGACCGGATGGGAACGGGCCTTCTTCTATCCTCTTGGGAACGTAAGGTCCGTTGATTTGCCGCTCTCTCCGCATGCTGGTTTCGACCGCGAACCTGAGCCCAAGACAATCCTCATACCCTTCAATGCCTTCTCCCTTCTTCACCATAGTCTCGACCGCCGCGATGCGGGAGCGCAAACCCGCAAGCGTCAACTCGGTCAAATCGGAGGCGCCCGATTCAGGGTTCGCGAGGAACTTGCGGGAAGCGGCGTCCGCTCGCAAGTTGGTAGTCGCGTCCGCTTTCGCGGCGCGAGGCTCGGAGGCTGGCAACCACGAGTTGTATCCGTCGGTTATTGAATAAGTTTTGTCAAACGCGGCTTCTCGGTTGGCGGACTCGAAATAGTATGTCCGCGCGGGCGCGCCGCCGCCGTCGGAGTTTCGCAGGAAAACCACCGCTTCGCGGTCGTCGTATGTCGCGTTGCGCTCCGACAGCGCGTCCTGTGAAGCCGTCAGCGCTTCGCTCTCGGTTAGATGCGTATGCCTTTGCGGGGATTCCACCCTTACGGAGTCGCCTCCGCTTCCCTTGAGATACTCGACCAATTCGAACTCGAACTCAATGAACGGGCGATATGTGGGCGCGACGCCTTCTTCGCCGGGAATCGTCTTGCTTTTGCCGGATATGGACGGCGGGCGCGCCCAAACTATCGCGTCCGCCTTGAATATGAGTTGGTCGAGAGACGGCTTCGCGTCCCAGTATGGGGCAAGCATAACCGCGTCGGGGATTTGGGTAGGCGTGGGAACCAAGAGCGTTGCGGGACGCTCCGCCGCGGACGCGGCGATGTCAGGGCGGAGGATTGCCGCGCTCTCAGGCGCGGGCGCGGCGGAAGTCGCCTGGTCGGTTCGCTTGACGCGCGAAACCGGCTGGGAGTCCGTCGCGGTCGCGGTCGTCCCAAGTTCCGGCGCGGCGTATTCATCCGATGGCCGATTCTGTCCGCATGCGAACGCGAAAACGACGCACAGCGCCAACGTCAACAGAGCGGCGACTGTCAACTCAGGATTGGCGGATACGCGCGTATGCCTCATCGAATCGCCTTCCTCAATGTTTGGCGTGATTGTCGTAGATGCTTTTCATGGCTTCTTTATCGCTATCGGTTAGGCTCGTGGTGTTCCGCGAGCCTCCGGAGTCGATTGCCATTACGTCGCTCGCCCTTTGGGAATGTCCCAATCCCCCGCGCGTCCGATTTCGCGCATCATCACGACTGGCATGTATGAGTTGATCCACCCGCCCGGTTGGCGCCCTATCAAATGAACGTGTCTGGTCCACCTATGCGGTTGCGAACTTCCGCCGTCGGGAGGGGTCTCAAAGTAAACCGTATGTTCAACCAAGTGAGGGTTGTTTGAAGTAGGGCTGACGGCGCACGCCAACGCCTCGACCAAGCCGCAACGATTGACGGCGCCGGCGCCTTGCGTTGGATACCCGCCGACAGTCATGTCTGCAGAAGCGGCAGACGTCTCTTTTCTGAAAGTGACTCCGACGTTCGCGCCGTTCCATTCCGTGGCCGCGTCGTCCGTTGAGCCGGTAAACACCAATGCTTGGCTTGCCGGAAGAGAAGCGTTGCCTTCGACGAGCGGGGACGCGAAGGCGTATGTCAACTCATGGTCCGCCTGGCGAAGTATCGGGTTCTTGGCGTGATCGAACACAGCCCGCGAGATTGCGACATGCCCGCGTTTGAGTTGTCCACGCCAATCACCACTTTGTAATTGCGCGAGCTGTCCAAGCCGAAAGCGCGGATGTTGAAAGAGTCGCTTTCTCCCGCCGTGATGGAATTCAGCAGATTCCGAATGACCAACCTGCGAGCAGGCGCTCCGCCGCCTTCGTCCGGCGTCGCCTCGGAATCGGGCGGAGTTTGCGCGATTATCGCGGGGGACGGGGCAAAGAACGTCCTCAGCGCGAATATGGCCGCTATCGCCAATGGCGCCGAGGGCGATATTCTTCTGAGCGTCGGCGCAATCATGCTGTCGCGTCGTCTCCGAATGGGCGAGTCCAATCGGCGGTCAATTCCAACCCTAGCACATAATCCGGAAGGCGTCAACTCGGCGTCCGCGCGGCGTTGGGGGCATGGACGCCGAAAGGCAGGAGGCGAAGGCGGCTTCCCTTGATGAGACGCAGCGGCGCGTCGAGGCTCGGAAGGGCGAGAATCGCAGTTCCGAGCGGGTGTGGACGGCGACGGTCGAGGAGGCGGACGGCGGCTGATTCCCGCCAAACCGCGCCCGCCGAATCGCAGGGGCTTTGCCAAATCGCCCGCCGCGCTGTAAACTAGGCGCGAAATCCTCGGATGGGAGAACCCGAATCATGCCCGTGCCAACCCAGCGCCAGATGCACAAGCCGATTCTGCAGGCGCTGAGCGGCGCGGCGGGCGGCATGCATGTCAAAGACATAGGAACGTCCGTCGCCGACGCCCTCTCGCTGTCCGAATCCGAGCGGATGCAAAAGACGCCGGGCGGCGCCCCGATGTTCAGAACGCGCATACGCGGGGCGCTTTCAACGCTGAAGAAGGACGGACTGGTTCTAAGCCGGTCGCGCGGCTGGTTTGAGATTGCCGGCCAGGGAATCGAGTTTCTGTCGGCAACGAATCCCAAAACCGACCCGCGCCCGGATGACGACATCTCGCCCGCCGAGCGGATGGGCGCGCTCCATAAAGAACTGAGGGCAGCGCTCGCGGACAAATTGCTGACCAGTATGAAAACAATGTCGCCGTCCGGCTTCGAACGCTTGGTTGTCAATCTGCTTGAAGCGATGGGCTACGGCGAAGGCAGGCAGATTGGCGGCAGCGGCGACCAGGGGATAGACGGCGTAATCAACCAAAACCCGCTTGGGCTTGAGATGGCGTACATTCAAGCCAAGCGCCGGCAGGACGCGGTCGGGGAGCCGGAAATCCGCAACTTCGCCGGCAGCCTGGATTTGAGAGGCGCGAACAAGGGCGTGATCATTACCACCTCAATGTTCAGCCAATCCGCCAAAATCAGCGCCGACAGGTCCGTGAGAACGATACGCCTGATTGACGGCGGCGAATTGTCGGAACTGATGATACGACACAACGTCGGCGTCATCACTGAGACGACTTACGCGCTCAAGAAACTGGATGAAAACTACTTCTCCGGCGACCCGCAAACGCCGGCGTTGCCAATATAGGAGCCTCCCATGAACTTCGGCTTGCTTTTCGAAATGCAGCGCCCCTTCGAGGGCGACGAAATCGACTGGAACACGCTCTACAAGGAAACCCTCGACCAGTGCGAGCTCGCCGACCGCGTGGGGTTCGACAGGCTCTGGTTCGTCGAGCATCACTTCCTGCTGGGCTTCTCCGGCTCGCCCTGCCCGGAGGTCATCTTCGGGGCGCTCAGCCAGCGCACCAAGAACGTCCGCATCGGCTTCGGCGTCTCGATACTGCCGCATGCCCACCCCGTCCGCATCGCCGAGCGCGTGGCGATGGTCGACCAGCTCACCGACGGGCGCGTGGAGTTCGGCACGGGGCGCTCCAACGCCTACGAGCAGATGGGCTTGGGAGTCGACCCGCGCGACACCCGCGACATGTGGGCGGAGTCCATAGAGATGCTGCCCCGAATCTGGCAGAGCGAGGGCGAATTCTCGTGGGAAGGCAAATTCTGGAGCGTCCCGCCGCGCCGCGTGCTGCCGAAGCTCGTCCAAAAGCCGCACCCGAACATGTACCTGGCATGCACCCAAGCCGCCAGTTTCGAACTAGCCGCGCGGAAGGGGATCGGCGTATTGTCGTCCGCTTCCTACGCCACTTCCGTTCTCGCCGAGCATGTCGCGGCTTACAAGAAGAACGTCCAGCATGCCGACCCCGTCGGCGCCTTCGCCACAAATTATTGGGCGAACAACGTCCACGCCTTCTGCGGGCGCGACAACCGAGAGGCGCGCGAGCTCGCCGCCGAATCCATGAAGACGTTTTTCGGTCCCGACAAGCCCTACATAGCCGGTCGCGTGGGCGCTTACGAGGAGTTGCTGGAGGCGTGGGGCGGCGTCCCCGACCATCTGAAGGCGGACTTCGGGCGCTGGCTGCGGCAGTCGGACGACGCCCACCGCGAGCAGGCGGCGGAGGCGGGCGTCTCGCTGGATTCCGGCCCCGGCGCCGCCCGCGCCGCCATCGCCGAACTGGACGCCGACACCCTAGCCGACCGCGCCGTAACCATCGCCGGCGACCCCGAAAGCTGCGTCCGCGCCATTGAACAATACGCCCGAATCAATGTCGACGAGGTGATGATGATAATCCAGACCGAAACCATCCCCCACGACAAGGTGATGAGCTCCATAGAGTTGTTCGGCAAAGAAGTGTTCCCCGCAATCCGCGAAATGAACCGCGAAAAGGGGGCGGCGGCGGGCGGCTAGGGGACGCGGAAGGAACGGGCGAATCAGTAAGCCCGACCAACGCAGCCGAGCGACAGGAGCGGACGCCGTGACGAACCTTCCGCAAGTCATTGAGCGCGTAGGCGCGGGGGATTTTCAGACAACCGCCAAAGTCATCCCGCCCCAAGAAGTCGGCGGCGCGCTGGCGGCGTCGGCGAACGAAAAAGCCCTCGTGATTAGCGGCGGGCGCGTGGTCGACATGTTCAGCGGACGCTCCCAAACCGTGCCGTCATACGCGGAAGTGGCGGTCGCCTCGCTGCGCCATTATCACATGGCGTTCGGATTCGGCGACTGCTCGCGCTCGCCGCGCAACCGCCCGCCGGCGATGATTCACGTCCCCGATCTGCCCGAAATAGAGGCGTCGAACGGCGAGATTATTCGCTCGATGACTGTGGCGGTGAGGTTCTCGCTAACCCGCGACGACCGCTCGAACATCGAGAAGTTGCTCGCTATCAACGCGGCGCGGAAAGACGCCGTGACCGTTCAGGACTTGGCGAACGAGCTCGCCGCCCTGCCGCCGTTCATCAGCGCCCTGTTCGCCGGCATGCCCGCTTCGGACGCCGAATCCATCCGATTCGACAAGCGCCGCATTGACGCCGTCCGCCAACAGATTCTCATGGCGGCGAACATGGCGCTTGGGGAATACGGCGCGTCGGCGAGCGCGGCGACGCGCCATTGCGTTAAAATCATCTCTGCGCGCCTCCGCGCCCAATTCCCACTACCGAAAGGAAGCGCTACAATGGAAATGCTAAAACGACTCGCGCCGAACTACTGGGCGGGATACTACGCCGTGTACGTGCTGATGACCGCGTTGCTCACGGCGGTCTTCCGCGCCCCGCTCAGGACTTGGCCCGAAACCGAAGCCTTGTTCGTCGCCGCCGCCATATTCGCGGTGTCGGCGGGCGCGGCTCTGCTGTCCGCAATCATCGCCGAGGGGGTGGGATACATGGTTCTGCTAATACCGAGAAGAATCAAAAAACTCAAGGACGAGGGACGCGCCGAAGGGCGTGAGGAGGGACGCGCCGAGGGCGTCCAAGAGGGCATTGCGACCGGGCACTCCAGAGGCGTCCAGGAAGGCATCCAGACCGGTCGCGCCCAAGAGCGCGACCTGGTCGACGGCATCCTCGCCCGATACGACAGGGGCGAGATTACCATGGAGCAGCTCCACACGCTCCTGACCTTCCGCAACGGCCACGACCGCAACGGCGGCTGATTCCCGTCAGACCCGCGCCGCGGCCCGCAAACGCCGGTCCGCGGCGCGCCGAATCGCGCCCGCCGACCAACGCGGGCTTTACCAATCGGTTGCCGGTGCTGTAAACTACACGCGAAGTATTTAGATGGGAGAAACGAACCATGCCCGTGCCTACCCAGAGCGAACTGCATCTGCCGATTCTAGAGACGCTGAACGAAGCGGAAGGCGGCGGCGAGCATGTCATAACCATAAAAGATGCGCTTGTTGAGCGCTTCGCTTTGACCGCGGCGGAGTTGGCGGAAGTATTGCCTTCCGGGCAAATCAAGAGATTCGACGGTCGCGCGAGATGGGCGATTTCCTACCTGAAGCGCGCGGGCTTGATAGGCTCGCCCTCGCGTTCGCATTACATGATAGTCCCGGCGGGAAAGAACTTCCTTGCGACGTACGAAGGCGACACCATTTCCATAAGGCAGCTCAAAGACCTGATTGAGAAAAGGGAACGCGCCGATAGCAATGACCAATCGTCGGAGACCATCGCGGTCGAACCGGACGACGACATCACGCCCGCTGAACAAGCGGAGTCGCTCCATAAAGAGTTGGACGCCGCGCTCGCGGATGATTTGCTGGACATCGTGAAAACAATGCCGCCTACGAATTTCGAGCGCTTGGCAATCGACTTGCTTGTAGCCATGCGCTACGGCGAAGGCAGACAAACAGGAGCCAGCGGCGACCAGGGAATAGATGGCGTAATCATCCAAGACCCGCTAGGTCTGGAAAATGTGTACATTCAAGCCAAGCGCTGGGGGGAAAATACGGTTGGAGGGTCGGCTATCCGAGATTTCTTGGGTAGCCTAGACGTGGAGAACGCGAACAAGGGCGTGTTCATCACTACATCAACGTTTAGTCCGTCCGCCCGAGAAACCGCTTCCAGGTCCGGAAGAACGATACGCCTGATTGACGGTCGCGAACTTGCGAAGTTGATGATAAGGCACAACGTAGGCGTCATCACTGAGACGACTTACGAACTCAAGAAGCCGGACCAAAACTACTTCTCGGAAGACTTGTGAGCGCATAGCCCGCCGCGAATGGGCGCGAGAACTCGCGGGATTGTCCGCCGCCCTAGCCATCTAGCGCGGCGCGGCGGTATGATGGTCGCGGATGGCGTCCCAACTCCCCGCGAGAATCGCCATCGCGCTTAGCAAGGAGAACATAGCGAAATGACGCAAGAACCAGGCTCGGACAGCGCGAGATTCCGGATGCCAAGCATCCATGACTTCCCGCCCTTGCACAAGGCGGCATACTACGGCAGAATTGATGAGGTGGAGGCACTGATAGATGACGGAGTGAATGTCAACGCACAATACCGCATGCACACGCCGTTGCACCTCGCGGCTAGAAATGGTCATACCAAAATCGTGCAGA
>CBDESW010000029.1:0-71208 GCA_965242675.1 Dehalococcoidia bacterium | reverse complement strand
GGCGCGGTTGGTCGCGTTCCCGTCGGCGTCTTGGCATGCGGCGCTCCATTCCCAAGCGTCGGTTTATGTCGGTGGCGTTGGTTATCGCCCCGAAGTCTTTTAGGCAGGAATCCGATGAGTCCGCCGCCCGCGCCGTTATCGCGGCGGATGTGGTTATGGACAGCGTGAACGCGCCCAAGACGCCGCGTTTCTTGGGAAGCGCCTCGACCATGTACGTTCCCGCGCCCATGATGCGCTCGGTTTTAGAAACGCGCGTCGGCAAGCCGCCGGGGTCGGCGGGCGCGTCTTCGCGGATGTACTCCGGACCCGATGCGGACGTCCCCCGCGTCAGGTAAAACCGCGTGTCGGCGACCGTCGAATCCAGCTCTATCTTCACCAATCTGGGCGCGTCCAGCGTGAACGTGTAATGCTTGGCGTATGAGGCGGCGGCGCGCGCCGAGTCGCAGGCGCTCGTCCAAGACTGGTTGGATGTCGCAGTCGTCGAGCCGTCCGCGAGAGCGAGCGATGTCGCGGCGCACACCGTTATGGGCGTCTGGGGCGATCTTCAGCGTGAAATCGCCCGCCGTCTCATCTGCGACAGACGTCACTTCCGCCGTATAAGTCCCCGCCGCGCAACCAGCGCCGTCGCCGGGTCGTCGCCTTTTCGCGCCCAAACGTCGCTCCAGCCCGCGAAAACCCCGTCGCCGGCGCGGACATTCGCGTATGAATCCGCCGCGGATTCCAAAGAAACGTCCACATTGGCGTCCGCGCTCAGCGTGAATGTGTAGTAGCGCGCGTAGCTGAATGGGCGCGCCGATGAGAAGCATGCGGACGACCACGTTCCCGTTTGGGCTATGTCGGCGGACAGCGTTCCGAGCGACGCGGGGGCGGCGCAGGGGACTATCGCCGTCGGGCGCGACCGTCAGCGTGAACGCGCCCGCCTCCGCCGCGCCGTATGCGGTCGCCTCCACCGTATAAGTCCCCGCCGCCAGCGCCCGCCTTATTCTGGCGTTGTCGCCGGTTCCCCCGTCGTCGTCCCGCGCTATCTGCGCCCCTCTCTGCGTTCCGTCGCCGTCGCGCAGATACAAGTATGAATCCGCCTCGGTGGAAGCCAAATCAACGCTCACCTTCATTCTGCTTGCCAGGCTGAACGTGTAGAACCGCGCGAAGCGCCCCTCGCGCTCGGATGAATAGCAGCCGTCCGTCCAATTGCCGTTGCGGGTCGCCGCGGCGGTCAGCGCGCCGAGCGGCGAGACCACGCAACTGACTATGGGGAACGGCGTGAGCGTGAGCGTGAATTCCCCTTCCTGAAACCTGAACGCCGTCGTCGCCTCCACGGTGTAAGTCCCCGCGTCCAAAACCCGCCTTATCTTGGAATGGAGACTGCCGACCGCGTATCCGTCGTCGTCTGCCGCTATCGACCCGCCGCTCAGCGTCCCGTCGCCGGCGCGCAGATACATGTACGGGTCTTCGTTGAGCCTCGCCCTCAGCAACAGCTCCACTTCGGTCTTTTCTTTCAAGCTGAACGTGTAGAACCGCGCGGAGCGGGCGACGCGGTCGCGCGAGCTGCAGTCGTTCCGATACTCGCCGCCTTCGCTTATCGCGGACTCCAATACGCCCAGCGCGACCAGAGGCTGGCAGTCGTTCGGCACGTTTATCGAAATCCGAAATTGCCTGTCCGCGCCGTACCGCCCGTAGGTCGTGGTCGCCTCAATCGTGTAAGTTCCGCCGTGCGCGTCGCCGGGGCTCAGGCTTTCGGATATGAACGAGTTTTCGGAGCCCCATCCGATGTTGTCGTTTCCGGCGATGTATTCGCCGGACGTCGCCGTTCCTTTCCGCAGATACATGTAAGTGTCCGCGTATTCGGACGACAGCGATATGTTCGCTCGGTTGAATCTCGCCATCTTGAAAGTGTAGAACCGCGCGTATCTTCCCCCCCGCGCGGCGGACTGGCAAGCGGTTAGCCACGTTCCGCTGACGTCGATGTGCGAGGACGGGCTGAGCGTCCCCAAATCGACCCGGCAATCGGCGAGCAGCGCGACGGATAGATCGAAAGTCCCGCCGGCGGATGCGGTCTGGCTTGTCGCTTCCACAGTATAGGACCCCGCCTCAAGCGAGCGCTTGATGAGCGCGGCGTTTCCCGTCCCGCCGTCGTCGTCCGATGCGATATGCGTCCCGAAGTTCCGCGCGCCGTTTCGCAGATACAGGAACGGATCCGCCCCCGTCGACGACGAGCTCAGGCTTATCTCCACCATCCCCGGCTCGGACAGCGTGAATCCGTAGTAAGCCGATTGGCTATCGGTCTTGGCGGCGGATTCGCAGTTAGTGGGGGATGCGGGCCAGGCCGTTCCGTTCGCGGTGAGCGTGGGCGCGGCGTTGGTCAGCGTTCCGAGCGCCGTCGGGGCGCAGTTGGCGCGCGCGGCGGAGTGGGTTATCGTCAGCGTGAAATCGCCCGCCGTTCTCGGAATGTGCGTAGTCGCCTCGACCGTGTACTCGCCCGCGGCAAGCGTCCGCTCGATGCGCGAATCCGTCCGCAGTGGGATTTCGCTCCGGTCGTCGTTTTCCGCGACGACAGCGCCCTCCGTGTTTTGGGCGGAGCGCAGATACAGGCGCCCGTCCACTTTCGGCACAATCGGCGAGTCTTCATCCGCCGCCGCCGCGTCCGGCGTGGTCAGCTCTATCGTCACTTCCGAGTCGGCGCTCAGGTTGAATGTGTAAAAGCGCGCGAAACTGGCGCGGGTTGGTCGCCGAGTCGCAGCCGCTCGCCCAAGACGCCGTTTCGGTCGTCGGGGACGAAGTGACAGACAGCGGGTCGCGGCATATCGTCGCCAGCTCGCTGGTCAGCGAAAGCGTGAACGCCTTGTTGTTCACGCTCCCGCGCGCGGCGGCTTCCACCGTATAAGTCCCCGCCGCGAACGCTTGGATGATGCGCGCGCTAGTCCCCGACCCGCTGTTGTCGTCCCGCGCGATGTAGCCGCGCCCGAATGTGTTGGAATCGGGGTCCTCCGGATCGTTCTTTCGCACGTACAAAATCGGGTCTGCGCCCGTGTCGGTCGTCAGGTCGATGGTCAGCGCCGTCGCTTGCGACAGCGTGAATTCGTAGTGTTTCGCGCTACCTTTATTCCCGCCGGAGTCGCAGGAATCGGTCCAAGTCCCCGTCTTGGTCGTGGTCGTCGACGTCGAAATCGTGCCGATGGTAGTGTCGGCGGCGCAGATGGTCGGCTCGGAGTACGGCATCTTGAGCGTGAACGACTTGGATACCAAACTGCTGTCGCTGCCCGCTTGGAGCGTGGCCGCCTCGACAGTGTAAGTCCCCGCGTCCAGCGCGACATTTCCGATTCGGCGGTTGCTTCCCCTTTCGCGGTACTCGGCGATGGCGTCCCCGGACGTCGCATCTCCTTTCCGCAGATACGCGAAAGGCTCAGCCGCCTTACCCGTCCCGCTGTCGTCGGACGTCTCGACCTCGACGTACTCGAACACGGAATCGCTGGCGATTGCGAACTTGTAAAACCGCGCGTAACTGCCCGTCCGCGTCGATGATAGGCAGTCCTCGTCCCACGACGACGCCCGCGAAACGTTTGCCGACAGCGTTCCGAGGTCAATCGGATCGCAAGGCCCCGGCGTCGGCGTGGGCGACGGCGACGGGTCCGGGTCTTGGTCGGGGACGGACGCGGGCGGCGGCGCTTGGTCGACTACGGGCGGGACAATCGGCTCCACCCGAATCACGCCCGCCCGCTCCGAAAGCGGCCCCAGAAAATGGGCGGGGACATACGCCTCAAGCCAAGTTTGGCCGGAGTAGTCTATGCGGACGCCGAGATTTTCCAGAAAGCGCTTGGCGTCCGATATGTCGCTCTGGGCGTAAACCGAGACGGCGACGGCTGTCGCGCCGTCGTTCAGCGGGGTTTGGGCGACGGCGTCCGCCACCATCTCCGCGTTCATCGCCGCGTCCGCCGCCCCCATCGCCCCGCCCGCGCCCTTCGCCGCCAAAACCGCGACGTTCTCAAGGGACGCCTCAAGGTTGGCGTAAACCGGCGGCATCTTCGCGCCGCCGAAAATGTCGGGCGAAAGGTTTTCTTTCCCGTCGATGGACGGTTTGGGCGTCGCGCTTGGGACGGCGGACTTGCCGTTCGCGCCGAAATCCAAGATGGCTTTGGGCGTCGGCGTAAGCGCGGATTTGGGCGCGGGCGTCGGCGTGAGCGCGTCTTTAATCGTGGGCGTCGGCGTGAACGCGAACGGAAACGGGGGCGAGAAGGCGGGCGCGGGGGTAGGCGTCGGGGTAAACGTCCCCGCGCCGCCGAAACCGTCCGCCGCCGAGCGCGGCGCGTTCGGCATGGCGACAAGCGCCGCCAAAGCGAAAGCGCCCAGCGCAATCGCCATGCGGACAACGTTTTTCGCGGACGCCTGAATCATCGCGGAATATCCGCCCTCCCTTCGCTCATAAGTCTATCATGCCAACGGCGCGGGGCAATAACGCAATTCGGGGATTCAGGGGAATCAACGCAAAGGCGCGAAGGCGCAAAGGGCGCAAGTTGGGAGAAACGAAATCCTGAAAATCCCATAATCCCGCAAATCCTGGTTCTGACAAAAGCGCGCCGCCGCCGTCCGGCATCCAGTCTTGTTAAACTCGCCTTTCGGCAATATAATCAATTCAAGCGCAATCACGGACAGCCAGACGGAGGTTCCCCCCATGCCCAAGTTCGCCGCCAACTTGACGATGATGTTCGGAGAAGTGGACTTCCTAGACAGGTTCCAAGCCGCCGCGGACGCCGGCTTCGCGGGCGTGGAGTATCTCTTCCCATACGACTACGAACCGGAGCGCCTGGCGGAGCTTCTGAAGGCGCATGGCTTGGCGCAAGTCCTCCACAACCTGCCCGCCGGCGACTGGGCGGCGGGCGAGCGCGGAATCGCCTGCCACCCCGACCGAACGGGCGAGTTCCAGGACGGCGTGGGCAAAGCCATCGAATACGCCAAAGCGCTCGGCTGCCCTCAAGTCAACTGCCTGGCGGGAATCGTCCCGCGCGGCGTCTCGGCGCGCGCGGCGCGGGACGCTTTCGTCGAAAACCTGCGCTTCGCCGCCCCCGCGCTGGAATCGGAGGGGATCCGCCTGCTCATCGAACCCATCAACCAGATAGACATTCCCGGCTTCCTGCTCAGCCGAACGCGGGACGCGCGCTCGATAATCGGCGAAGCGGCGTCGTCCAACATATACATTCAGCACGACATCTATCACATGCAGATAATGGAAGGCGACCTAGCCCGCGTGATAGAGCGCAACCTGGACGTCATCGCCCACATGCAGATAGCCGACAACCCCGGACGCCACGAGCCGGGAACGGGCGAGATAAACTACCCGTTCCTGTTCGACTTCATAGACGGCCTGGGCTATGAGGGCTGGATAGGATGCGAGTACGTCCCCAAGACGAACACGCTCGACGGGCTGGGGTGGCTGAAATCGGTTTCTTGAGAGCGGGCGAGGATTGGACGCTTTTCGCCGCTTCCGCGCCCCCGCCCCCGTCATTCCCGCGAAGGCGGGAATCCAGAGTTTGCTAACGGAGATAGCCACTAGCAACCAATCCCAAATCCCAGCCAACGTATCCCCTCTCCCTTGATGGGAGAGGGCTAGGGTGAGGGTGACTGCGCCGCCAGGCGCAGTTTCGCCAACCGCAAACATACCCCCCAACAAGCCCTTTATGGGCGATGGCGAATATCCGCAAGGGCAGTCTCGCCCGCCAACCGCGAACACAAACCCCCGCGAGGCATGACAACATGACTACCGCGCCCACCGCCGCCGGCGGAGACGAGTACATAGCCAGAGACCGTATTTTGGAGCAAATCCAAGACCGCGCCCTTTGGCTCTCCATGAACATGGTGCATCACGCCAACAACGTCCGCCCGAACAGCGACGACGCCAAAGTGGGCGGGCATCAGGCGTCCAGCGCCTCCGTGGTCACGCTGATGACGTCGCTCTACTTCGACTTCATGCGCGCCGGCGACCGCATCTCGGTCAAGCCCCACGCCGCCCCCGTCTATCACGCCCTCCAGTACCTGCTCGGCAACCTCGACAAGAAGTACCTGCGGATGATGCGCGAGTACAAGGGACTGCAGGCGTACCCCAGCCAGACCAAAGACCCGGACGACGTGGACTTCTCCACCGGCTCCGTCGGCTTGGGCCCCGTCGCCCCCAACTTCGCCGCGCTGGTGGGGAAGTACAGCGCGTCGCATCTGTTCTCGCGCGAATCGTCCGAGCGCCGCTACATCGCCGTCGTCGGCGACGCCGAGCTGGACGAAGGCTCCGTCTGGGAAGCCGTCGCGGAGCCGGCGATGCACGGGCTGCCGAACATACTCTGGGTCGTCGACCTCAACCGCCAGAGCCTCGACCGGGTCATACCCGGCATCCGCGTCCGCGCCTGGCGCGAAATGTTCGACGCCAACGGTTGGAAAGTCATAGACGCCAAGTACGGCAAGCGCCTTCAGGCGAAGTTCGCCGAGCCGAACGGCGAGCTGCTCCGCATGGCGATAGACGAAATGTCCAACGAAGTCTATCAGCGCCTGCTCCGCGTCCCCCCGCGCGAGCTGCGCGAATGGCTGCCCACCTACACGCGCTACCCCCGCGACATGGCGCGCCTAATCGGGCGCTGGGACGACGACGACCTGCAGCAGTCCTTCCGCAATCTCGGCGGACACGATTTCGAAACCCTGCGCGAAGCGTTCGAGCAGACCGACCTGGACGCGGGCCCCAACATCGTCTTCGCATACACGCTGAAGGGTTGGCGGCTGCCGTCCATCGGCGACCCGCAGAACCACTCCCGCGTTCTGAACGAGCGCGAAATGGAATATCTGCGGCGCGACCTGAGCGTCCCGGAGGGCGAGGAGTGGGAGCGCGTGGATCCGTCCACCCCCGCCGGGCGGCTGTGCATAGACACCAGCCGGATTCTGGGCGTCGGCAGGCGTCCCCGATTCCAGCCGCCGGAGATGCGGATTCCGCCGGAGTTCGGACAGCGCTACAGCGGCAACATGGCGACTCAGCAGATTTTCGGCCACATACTCACCGCCCTAGAGCGCAGCCTGCCGGAAGTCGCCGAGCGCGTCGCCACCGTCAGCCCGGACGTCGCCAGCTCCACCAATCTGGGCGGTTGGATAAACCGCGTCGGCGTGTGGAACGACGCCGAGAAAGAGCCGATGCCGGACGAGCCCACAATCCGCGCCCTGCGTTGGGAAGAACACGCCAGAGGGCAGCACATTCAGCTCGGCATATCCGAAAACAACCTGTTTATGATGCTGGGGCAGCTCGGCTTGTCGTTCGAATCGGATGGCGAGATGCTGTTCCCCATCGGCACGCTCTACGATCCGTTCGTGCGGCGCGGCTTGGACGCCTTCGTCTATAGCGTCTATTCCGGCGCGAAGTTCATCGTCGTGGGGACGCCTTCCGGCGTGTCGCTGTCCACCGAGGGCGGCGCTCATCAGTCGCTTGTCACCCCGTCCATCGGCGCGGAAATCCCGGACGTGGATTTCTACGAACCCTGTTTCGGGCAGGAATTGGAGTGGATAATGCTGTCCGCTCTCGAGCAGGTTCGCCTGCGCCGCCGCTCCGCCTATCTGCGCCTCACCAGCAAGCGCGTCGATCAGGGGCTGATGCGCGTCCCCCAAGACCCGGCGGCGCGCGAGCGGATGCGCCAGCAGGTTCTCAACGGCGCCTACAAGCTGCTCGACCGAAGCGGCGCGCCGGGCTACGCGCCCGGCGAAAACGTCCTGAACGTCATGGCGAGCGGCGCCATGGTGCCGGAAGCCGTCGCCGCCAGCAACGCCCTGGCGCGCGAGGGCGTCTTCGCCAACGTCATCAACGTCACCGGCCAAGGCCCCCTCTACCGCGCCTTCCAGCAGTCCGTTTACGACGGCATGGACGGCAGGGGCGCGCGGGACATGTTCATGTCGGACTCCATCCCCCCGTCCGAACGCGCCGCGCCCATCGTCACCGTAATGGACGGACACCCGCGCTCCCTGGCGTGGATAGGCGGCGCGCTCGGAGCCCCCGTCATCCCCGTCGGCGTCGCCGAATTCGGCCAATCCGGCTCCCGCGAAGACCTCTATAAAGAGTACCGCATGGACGCCCAAAGCATAGCCGCCGCCTGCTACGCGGCGCTTGAGATGGCTTAGCGGGCGCGGACATTTTTTGACGCAAAGGCGCGGAGACGCAAAGGCGCGATGGCTGATGGCGGTTTCGCGTCATAAGCGACATTCTACCCCCGTCATTCCCGCGAAGGCGGGAATCCAGAGTCCCCCAACAACGTCATCCTCGCGGAAGCGGGGACAAGATAGCCACCCGAAATCAACCTTGAATCGCAACCAACGCATCTCCCTCTCCCTTGATGGGCTAACAAGGGTATGTTCACGGAAACCAAGCCCGAATCGCGAGCGATGAATCCCCTCTCCCTTGATGGGAGAGGGCTAGGGTGAGGGTGCCTGCGCCGCAAGGCGCAGTTTCGCGCGGATTGCCCGCCAAACCATAAACATACCCCTGTAAGCCCTTGATGGGGGAAGGCTAGGATGAGGGCGCCTGCGCCGCAAGGCGCGGTCTTGCCAACCGCGAACCGATACAAAAACTAGGAGCGTCCCCAAATGACCAAAATCCTCGCATTGCACGGGCTGGGCATGAACATGCGCGGCAAAGTCCAAACCCACATCTTCGGAACGCAGACGCTCGATGAGTACGACGAGCGCATCCGCGCCTACGCCGCCGAGCTCGGCGCGGAAGTCGAGATTTTCCACTCCAACATCGAGGGCGAAGTCATCAACAAGCTCTACGCGGCGCATGAGGGCGGCGAAATCGCGGCGGCGCTGTTCAACCCGGCGGCGTACTCCTCCGGCCACCCCGGAATCGTCGCCGCCATCGCGCAGGTGGACTTCCCCGTGTACGAAATCCACATCTCCAACCCGGCGGCGCGCGGCGGGCAGTCGCAGGTCGCGGGCGTCTGCAAGGGAGTCATCACCGGATTCGGCTTGTACGGCTACTATCTGGGGATGAGCGGCGCGCTGGCGTCTCTGGAGACGGCGTGAGCGGGATAGCGGCGGGCGTCTTGGCGCTCGCCGCCGCGTTCGCCCTGGGCGCGATTCCGAGCGCCTACATCGCCGGGCGCGTCCGGCGGGCGGGCGACATACGCGAAATCGGAAGCGGCAACCCCGGCGCCTTCAACGCCGGCGCCCAGCTCGGCGCGCTGACCGGCGGCGCCGTTCTGCTGGCGGACGCCGGCAAGGGTGCCTTGGCGGTCCTCGTCGCGCAGTGGCTGGCGGCGGGCGACGCTTGGGCTTACGCCGCCGCCTTCACCGCGACGGCGGCGCACAACTTCTCGCCCTTCCTGCGCTTCCGGGGCGGCAAGGGCGCCGCGACGGCGCTCGGCGTGTTCGCCTACACGCTCTGGGACATAACCGCGCTGTCGATAATATCCGGCGCGCTCATGCTCGCCGCCACGCGCAAGCCCGTCCTGTCGGTCGGCTGGCTATTCCTCTCGATATGCCTAATCGCGCTAGGCGCGGGACGCCCGGCGGGGGAAGCCGCCATGTGCCTGGCTATCTCCGCCCTGGTAATCGGAACGCACTTCGCCCGCAGTTGGGACGACATATCCGAAGCGGTATCGGCGCGCGACTGGCGGCGGTTCATGGAGATTCACTAGGCAGTGTTGACATAAGGATAGTTTGGAAGATTCCCGCGCCAAAATCTCCAATTCCCCTCTTGCAAAGGCATGTTCATGGAAAACAAGCCCGAATCGCGAGCGATGAATCCCCTCTCCCTTGATGGGCTAACAAGGGTATGTTTACCGGATTTAGGCGCGGATTGGACGCTTTTCGCCGCTTTCGCGCCCCTGACCCCGTCATTCCCGCGAAGGCGGGAATCCAGAGTTTGCCAACGGAGATAGCCACTAGCAACCAATCCCAAATCCCAGCCAACGTATCCCTTCTCCCTTGACGGCGGAAGGCTAGGATGAGCGCGGCGCGCCCAAGCGCGGCTTTGCGCTCCGCCCCTTCCGCGAATTTCCCCCGCCGCCCGACCAACCCTTGACTGCCAGCCCCGCCTAAAATTAAAATGGAATCATCGGATTGTCGCCGTCTCATCGGCGGCGATTCCCCCGATGGCGGCCCTCTAGCTCAATTGGCAGAGCAGCTGACTCTTAATCAGCAGGTTCTCGGTTCGAGTCCGAGGGGGGTCACCACCAATCCCCAAGCGCGCGCGCTCCGCCGGAGGCAACATCCCCTTGAGATACGGCTTCGCCCTTCCCAAGACCGCCGACGGCGGCGAACTGCTCCGATTCGCCCGCGCCGTCGAAGAACTCGGCTTTGAATCCGTCTGGACGGGCGACCACATCGTCCTGCCGACCGAAGAGACCGACCAGTATCCCTACACCCCCGACGGACGCTTCGTCGCGCGCCCCGACGACCCCCAGCTCGACGCCTTCATCGTCCTCGCCTACATAGCGTCCGCCACCGAGCGAATCGACATCGGCACCACCGTCGCCATCGTCCCTTACCGCAACCCCGTCGTTCAGGCTAAAATGTTCGCCACGCTGGACGTCCTCACCGGCGGGCGCGCCGTGTGCGGAGTGGGCGTCGGTTGGCTTGAAAAGGAATTCGACGCCCTCGCCGCATCCTACAAAGACCGCGGCGCCGTCACGGACGAATACCTCCAAATCTTCCGAACCCTCTGGCTAGACCGCGAGCCGGAGTTCCGCGGCGAGCATTACGATTTCGGCGGCGTTTACTTCGCCCCCAAGCCCGTCCGCGGCGGGCATATCCCCATTTGGGTCGGCGGACACACGCGCCGCGCCATCCGCCGCGCCGTCAAATACGGCGACGCCTGGCACCCCACGCGACAAACGCCGGAGTTCGTCGCCCGCAACCTGCCATACCTGCGCGACTATGCCGAAAGCGCCGGACGCGACCCCGCCGAGATAACCGTGTCGCTCAAACGAACGCTCCACTTCACCGACTTGGGCTTGGAAGAAGGCGACTCCAACCGCTCCAACGGCGCGCTCATCGCATCGACCGGCGAAGTCATCGAAGACGTCCAAGCCTGCCGCGAAATCGGAATCGAACAACTCACTTTCGACTTCCGAACGCCCGGCGCGGACGACTGCATCCGAACGATGGAGCGCTTCGCGGACGCGGTGGCGTCCCAAGCCTAAACCCGCCCGCCGCCGCCGAGATGGACGCCCTGGACGCCCATTCGCGCCGACTGCTCAAACGCTCGTCGCGCGCCTTCTACCTGTCCATCCGCGTCTTGCCGAGCGCAATCCGCGCCCCCGTCGGAATCGCCTATCTGCTCGCGCGGACGGCGGACTCCATCGCCGACGCGGACGCAATCCCGCCCGCCGAGCGCGCCGAGCGCCTAGCCCAATTCCGCGCCGCGATAGCCGCCGGCGACGCGGACGCCTTCGCCCCGCCGGACCTCGCGGACGCGCCGCCCATCTTGCGCGCCCTGAACGCCCTGCCGCCGCCCGACCGCCGCCTAGTCCGCGCAATCGCCGCCGAGTTGTGCGACGGAATCGCGTTCGACCTCGCGCGCTTCCCGACCGCCGAAAGCGGCGAAATGGGGCAACTCGACTCCGCCGAGGAGCTGGAGCGCTACGCCCACATGGTCGCCGGCTGCGTGGGCGCGTTCTGGACGGACGTGGCGATGGCGCGCGCCCCCGCCCTGCGCCATTGGGACAGGGACGCCCAAGCCGCGCTCGGAATCGAGTTCGGGAAGGCGCTCCAGATGGTCAACATCCTGCGCGACGTCCCCGCCGACTTGCGCGCCGGACGCTGCTATCTGCCGTCCGAGTGGCTGGACGAAGCCGGCTTGCGCCCGCGCGACCTGCTGGACGCCGCCAACGCGCCCCGCGCCCGCCCCGCGCTGGCGTCGGGAATCCGCGTCGCCCTGCGCCAATTCGAAGCGGCGGAGGCATATCTGCTATCCACCCCGCGCCGCTGCCATCGCCTGCGCCTCGCCGCCGCCCTGCCCCTGCTCATGGGCTTGGCGACCCTTGACGCCCTAGCGCGAAACCCCGACTGGCTGAACCCGTCCGAACGAACGCGGGTAAGCCGCCGCTGGGTCTATCGAACCCTGGCGAAATCCGCCGCGCTAGGATGGTCCAACGCCGCGCTGAAATCCTGGATCCGCCGCCTGAGAAAGCGCTTGGAAACGGCGGTCGGCGAATTTTCTCTCCACTAGAAAGGGCATGGAGCCGCTGCCTTTTGCCCCCGCCATTCCCGATTTCTACCCCCGTCATTCCCGATTTCTACCCCGTCATTCCCGATTTCTACCCCGTCATTCCCGATTTCTACCCCGTCATTCCCGATTTCTACCCCGTCATTCCCGCGAAGGCGGGAATCCAGAGTCGCCCAACCGGAATAGCCGCCCGAAATCAAACCTGAACTTAAGCCAACGCATCCCTTCTCCCTTGATGGGATAACAAGGGTATGTTTGACGGATTTAGGCGTGGATTGGACGCTTTTCGCCCACGCCCCCCCGCCGCCGTCATTCCCGCGAAGGCGGGAATCCAGAGTCGACCAACAACGTCATCCTCGCGGAAGCGGGGACAAGCCCGCCACTTGAAATCAGTTTTGAACTGAAGCCGACAAATCCCCTCTCCCTTGATGGGCTAACAAGGGTATGTTCACGGAAACCAAGCCTGAATCGCGAGCGATGAATCCCCTCTCCCTTGATGGGAGAGGGCTAGGGTGAGGGTGCCTGCGCCGCTAGGCGCAGTCTCGCCAGCCACGAACATCTCCCATGCTATGCCGAAAAGCGCCAGCCGCGCGAAACGAAATCCTGAAAATCCCCCAATCTGACAAAACCGCCCCATCTACCCCCTCTTCCTAGGCGCCGGCGTCAGCAGCGCCAGCGCCGTTCCCGCCGCCATTAGGAATACCCCCGCCCACCACATCGGGTCGTATGATTTTATTACGTCGTACACATAGCCCGCCGCCGGCGCGCCCAAGCCGCCCACCGCCAGATTTATCGGATTCGCCAGACCGCGAATCGCCCCCACATTCTCGCGCCCGAAATAATCCGCCCAGATGAAATTGTTTAGAAACATCATCCCGCCGATGCCAAGCCCGAATACCGCCATGGACGCGAACATAACGGGCAGGTCGTTGGCGTAGATGGTCATCACGCTCGCGCCGGCGAGCGCCGCGAAGCCCGCCGCCCCCAGAAAGCGCGCCGGAACGCCCCGATTCGCCAGCATCCCGAAGGCGAACGTCGAAACCCCCGCGCAAACCGCGTCGAAAGCGGTCGCGAACGCTATCAGCGTCGGGTCTAGCCCCCTGTCCATGAACGCCGCGATGCGATGCAGCGCCACCGTCCCGATTCCCAGCTGCACGATGCAGAACATCGCCACCAGGCGCCACATCGTGGAAGTCCGAATCGCCTCGCCCGCCGTCCACGCCGTTTCGCTTGGAACGGCGGCGGACGCGCGGGGCGCCCCGCCTTCTTCGCCGTCCGATTCGCCGGACGCGGCGATGATTCCGTCCGGCGCCAGCCCCATATCCTCCGGCTGGCGGCGAACCAGCGCGGCGGCGAGCGGAACTATCACCCCCGCGCCTATCAGCGCCAGCCAAACCCACGCCATGCGCCAGCCGACGCCGTCTATCAGAAACTGCGTCAGCGGCACGAACAGCAACGCCCCGACGGGGATGCCCAAGCCGACGAACGAAATCGCCTTCCCCCTGTCGCGCACGAACCACTTGAGGACGGGGACGGACGTCACAAGCGCGCCCGGCCCGCTCATGCCGACCATCCCCATCGCCGCGAACAGCGCTATCAGATGCCACGCCTCGCGCATGTTCGCCAAGCCGACCATCGCCCCGGCGGTGGCGAGCGCGGCGACGGGGAGCATCAGGCGGGAGCCGTATCGGTCGAGAATCAACCCTATCGGCGGGCTGGTGATCGCCCCCGCCGCCTGCCGCGCCGTCTGCGCCCAGCCGAAAGAGGCGCGCCCGATGCCGAGCGAGTCCCCCATCGGCTTGATGAACAAGCCGAAGTTCAGCGACCCCATCGCCATGCTCGCCGCGCCCGACGCCGCCATGACGCCGACTATCACCCAGCCGTAGAAGAATCTCGGCGGTCGCCCGCCGCGCTCATCCCCATCGTTCGCGCTCGCGGACGCCGACAACTAGCCGCGCCCTATGTACGGCATCTTGGTCGCCATCACCGTCATGAACTGGACGTTGGCGTTCAGCGGCAAGTTGGCGATATAAACCACCGCGTCCGCCACGTGCTGGACGTCCATCGTCGGCTCGACTCGCGTTTCGCCGTGCGCCTGCGGCACGCCTTCGCTCATGCGCTGCGTCATCGGCGTGGCGGCGTTGCCCACGTCGATCTGGCTGCAGGCTATGTTGTACTTGCGCCCGTCCAGCGACAGCGACCGCGTCATCCCCGTCACCGCGTGCTTGGTGGCGGTGTAGGGTATCGAGTTCGGACGCGGCACATACGCCGAAATTGACCCGTTGTTGATGATGCGCCCGCCCATCGGGTCTTGGCTCTTCATCATGCGGAACGCCTGCTGGGCGCAAAGGAACGTCCCCGTCAGGTTGGCGTTGACGACGGTCATCCACTGCTCGTAAGTGAGCTCTTCGAGCAAAACCGCCGGCGCGCCCGTCCCGGCGTTGCTGAACACGACGTCCAGCCGCCCGCCGAACGCCTCGCCGGCCTTGTCGAAGAGATTGCGGACCGAATCGGGGTCCCCGACGTCCGTGGGGACGACAATCGTCCGCTCGCCGTCGTCGCCCGCTTCCTCGACCGTCTCATCCAGCGGCGCGACCCTGCGCCCGGCGAGCGCGACCGAAAACCCGTCCCGCAAAAGCGCCAGCGCGGACGCCTTCCCAATCCCCGTTCCCGCTCCGGTAACAATGGCTACTCTGCTCATCTGCGTATCTTCTCCCTTATGAACTGGCGGCGAACCGCCCAACTTTGCCGCCCATTCTAACCGCTAGGGCGGTCGGTTGTCAGGTTTGCGCGTTGTTTCGCCGAAACCAAGCCCGAACCGCGAGCGGCAACCCCCCTTCGCCGCGCCCCCCGCCGCCGTCATTCCCGCGAAGGCGGGAATCCAGAGTAGAGCGACCAAGATAGCCGCGCAAAATCAGGCTTGAATCGCAACCAACATATCCACTTCCTCGTTCCGCCCCGTCATTCCCGCGAAAGCGGGAATCCAGAGTCGCCCAACCAAGATAGACGCTTGAAATCAACCCCGAATCCCAACCAACGTATCCCCTCTCCCTTGATGGGAGAGGGCTAGGGTGAGGGTGTCTGCCCACAAGGGCAGTCTCGCGCGCCTTTGTCAGAATCAGGATTTATAGGATTGGCGGGATTCTCAGATTCCGTCTCCCCAAACTCGCTCTTTCCCCAGAAAAACGCGCGCCGGCGGAATCCTGAAAAATCCCATAATACCGCAAATCCTGATTCTGACAAAGACGCATGCCCGCATAAGCCCCGCTCCGTCAAGAACGTCTCTATTGAGGAAGCGGCGGCGGGAATCCGGAAGGCGGCGGGCGCGGCGGCGACCTGCCAGAAAAGGCTAACATTTTCATACTCTTCGCCCGCCAGAAACGCGCGCGCATAGTGTAATTGGGTCTATCAGAATCCCCGCGCGGGCGGCGATTCCGGCGCTCACGGGTATGAGATACCCCTACCCCTGCATTTTGCGCGTCCTACCCGCGCTTTATCCCCGTCGGCGCGTCGGTCTAGCGCGCGGCGCGCGGCTGGCGAAGCGAAAAGAGCGGGCTGGGATTGCCCGCCCGCCGCGCGTCCAACCCCATGCCAACGGCGCGACCGCCCCCGTCCTGCCGGAAAAATCCCCTAGTAGTACACGAAATTCCCCGCGCCGCCGGTGGCTACCAGCAGCTCGCCCGTCACCGCCCACGACTTGTCGGACGCCAGGAACGTCGCCAGATAGGCTATCTCGTCCGCGTCCACCATTCTGCCGATGGCGTTGCCGCTCGGCGAGTTCGGGGCGAAGTCGCGCCGCTCGACCTCGTCGGCGGACAACCCCAGCTCCGCGCCGCGCTCGGCGAGCAGCCCCGGCGTCCGCTCCGTCCGCGTCGTCCCCGGATGGATGCAGTTCACCGTTATCCCGAACGCGCCCAGCTGAAGCGCCAGCGTCTTGGTCATATGAACCATCGCGCCGTTCCGCGCCCCGCCGCTCAGGTTGCCCGCCCGCCGCGCGTTCGTGCCGCTTATGTTGATTATCCTGCCCCAGCCCGCCCTCTTCAGATGCGGAATGGCGGCTTTGGCGCAACGCAGGGCGCCGACGTACTTGACGTCGAAATCCGCCATCAGCGCCTCTTCGCTCACCGTCTCCACCGGCCCCACCGCCGCCGCCGAGCCGCCTGGATGCGACGCGCTGTTGACGAGGATATGCAGCCCGCCCAGCGCCTCCGCCGCCGCCTCGACCATGCCGTTGACGCTCTCGGTGTCCATCGCGTCGAAGGCGAGCGGAAAGGCGCGCCTTCCGGTGAGATTGGCTATCTCCGCCGCCGTCCGCTCCAGCGCCTCCGCGCTCCGCGCCGCGACCGCCACATCCGCCCCCTCCCGCGCCAAATCCAGCGCGATAGCCTTGCCGATGCCCCGACTGCCGCCCGCCACCAGCGCCAGCTTGCCGTCCAGTCCCATGTCCATGTTGAGCGCCTCCAGAGATTTTGCCTTGAATCGTCATGTCCGACATATCCCATTCTAACCGAAACCGAGCGAGAATAGCAGGCGCCGAATCCCCTTCCGCGCCCCGCCCGCCGTTCCCGCGCCCCAGCCCCCGTCATTCCCGCGAAGGCGGGAATCCAGAACGGAGCGACCAAGATAGCAATTGGAAACCAAGCGCGAATCGCGAGCGACAAATCCCTTCCCCGCGCCTCGCCCCCGTCATTCCCGCGAAGGCGGGAATCCAGAATGGAGCGACCAAGACAGCCACTAGAAATCAGGCTTGAATGAAGCCAACGTATCCCCTCTCCCTTGATGGGAGAAGCTAGGATGAGGGCGCCTGCGCCGCTAGGCGCGGTTTGCCAGCCGCATGCATATCCCCCTAGATGTCCCCAACCCCTCCACCGCCCGCGTGGAAAACTCCCCCTCTATTCGGTTAACACAATTGAAACAAATCCGCAACAAACATTTTACACTCTAGAAAACAATCGGAAACAATCGCCCGCTATCGTTTTCAGTCAAACGACAAGCGGGTTGCCCCCGAACGCGCCAACAGAGCGGGTTGACCCCAGACACGCTAGGAGGAACGAACTTGACCAACTCAGGAATCTTGAGCGCCTCGCCGTTCAGGCTGCGGCTTGCGGCGCTGGCGCTCTTGGGAATCGGCATCTTCTTGGGCAGCGTGGGGTTGGCTTACGCCGACGGACACGAGGCGCTGGAGGCGGTGGACGCCAAGATAGAGAGCTTCATCACCGTGGTCGCCGCCGCGCTGGTGTTCTTCATGCAGGCGGGCTTCGCCTTCCTCGGCGCGGGGCTGATACGCTCCAAAAACACCATCAACTACATGACCAAGTCCTTCCTGGACTTCTGCATCGCCTCGCTCGGCTTCTGGGCGTTCGGATTCGCCCTGATGATGGGCGGCGGCGCGGCGTCCGGCTTCATCGGACTGGAGGGCTTCTTCCTCGCCGACTTCGACGACGGCAAACTGGTCAGCTGGTTCTTCCAGATGGTCTTCGCCGGAACCGCCGCCACAATCATCGCCGGCGCGATGGCGGAGCGCACCAAAATCAACGCCTACTTCGCCTACAGCTTCCTAGTGGGCGCGGTGGTCTATCCCATCTACGGACACTGGGCTTGGAGCGAGAGCGGCTGGCTGACGTCGATAGGCGACGGACTCGCCGACTACGCCGGCTCCGCCGTCGTCCACATGGTGGGCGGCTTCCTCGCCCTCGCCGGCGCGATAGTGGTAGGCCCCCGCAAGGGCTTCCGCGAGGGCGCGAACCTCAAGGGGCATAACCTCCCCTACGTGGTAATCGGCACGTTCATCCTGTTCTTCGGCTGGTTCGGATTCAACGTGAACTCCGGCAGCCTTGGATTGAACGCCGTCAACACCCTGCTCGCCGGAGCCGCCGGCGCGGTCGTCGCGCTTGAAATCACCCTGGTTCGCACCGGCAAGGCGGACATCGAGATGGCTTGCAACGGCGCGCTCGGCGGCTTGGTCGGAATCACCGCCGGCTGCGCCTACGTCGACCCGTGGGCGGCGGTCGTGATTGGCCTAATCGCCGGCGGCGTCATGGTCGGCGGCGTGTGGCTGGTCAGAAACGTCATCAAGGCGGACGACCCCGTCGGCGCCGTTGCCGTTCACGGCATCTGCGGCGCGTGGGGCGTCTTGGCGGTCGGCATCTTCGCCGCCGGCAACAACGGCGTCACGGGCTTGCTCTACGGCAACGCCGCCCAGCTCCTGCCGCAGATAGTCGGCATAGCGGTCGCCATCGCCTGGGCTTTCGGAGTCGGATTCATCATGTTCAAGCTCATCGACGTGACCATGGGCTTGCGCGCCTCCGACGAAGAGGAAGAGGAAGGCTTGGACGAGCCCGAACACGGCGCGTCCGCCTACCCGGAACTGGCGAGCCAGGCGTAACCCGCCCAAACCGAACCGCCGCCCGCGGACTGGCAACGCTCCCAACCGCCGGCGGCGAAACCAAAACCGAACACTTCCCTCATTCCAGAAGGTCCCGTCCGCTCCAAGGGGGCTTGAGCGGCGGGGCCTTCTTTTCTATTTGGCGCCAGCGGACGATTGGCGGCGTCCCCGTCATTCCCGCGAAGGCGGGAATCCAGAATCGCCCAACAACGTCATCCTCGCGAAGGCGGGGACAAGATAGCCACCCGAAATCAAACCTGAAATGAAGCCAGCGTATCCCATCCCCCTTGATGGGCTAGGCGCAGTCCCGCGCGGATTGCCCTCTGAAAGCCCCCCGTCATTCCCGCGAAGGCGGGAATCCAGAGTCCCCCAACAACGTCATCCTCGCGGAAGCGGGGACAGGACAGCCGACCGAAGCCAGCTTCGAATGAAGCCAACGCCCCCTACCCCATCAGCCGCCTCAGCTCCGCCAGCGCCTCCGACAGCTCGCCGCTCTTCGCCTCGATGAGCGACACAATCTCCCCCGGCGTCCGCGCATCCGCTTCCACCGCTCGATTGGGATTCACCGCCTTCAGGTCGTAGCCCCGCGCCTCGATCTCGCTCCGCGAAACCGTCCAACTGCGCTCGCTCTCTTCGCGCTTGGGAAGCAGTCGGAAGTACTCGTCGAAATGGCCCCTCGCCAGCGGCTTCCGCTTGGTCACTTTGACGTCCGACAAATCGTAGTACCAGACGCTTTCGGTCCGCTTGCCTTTCGTGAAAAAGAGCAGGTTGGTCTTGACGCCCGCGCCGGCTTGGGTGAACACGCCGGGCGGCAGGCTGACCACGCGCTGCAGATCGCACTCATCGAGCAGCTTGCGCTTGGTTTGGACGAAAGCCTTTTCGTTCGTCCGAAACAGCAGCCCCTCATCGACCACTACGCCCGCCCTGCCGTTCGGCTTCAGGCTGTCTATCGCCTCTTGCAGAAACAGCGTTTGCGTGGAGGACGTCTTGTAAGCGTATCGCGTCTGGACGTCCGCGCCTTCCTTCCCCCCGAACGGCGGGTTCATCAGGATGACGTCGAACAGGGCGGGCGCGCCTTGAAACAGCTCGCCGTAAGTTTCCAAGCCGCTCAGCGTGTTGCCGTGCCAAATGTTGGGGTGGTCTATGCCGTGCAGAACCAGATTGGCAAGCGCGACGGGGTATATCAGGTTTTCCTTCTCGCGCCCGTAGAATGTCTTGGCGCTCAGCGCGTCCATCCGCTCGGCGGTGGCGTCGCCGCCGAGATTGCCTTTCATGTACTCATGCGCCTGCGCCAGAAAGCCCCCCGTGCCGCAAGCCGGGTCGTAAACCGTCTCGCCCGCCGTCGGCTTGACCGTCGCCACCATCGCCCGAATCACCTCGCGCGGCGTGAAGAACTGCCCGCCGTCGTTGTTCTTCTCGCCCATGCGGAGCAGCAGCCCCTCATACGCTTGCGACAGCGGGAACATGTGGGTCGGGTCGGTCGCCTCAAGCCGTATCTCGTGGATTTTGTCGAGGACGTCCAGAAAGTTGCGCTCCGCGTCGATGCGGACGCCGTCCACCGCCTGCATCACTTGGCTGATGATTTTCTGTCGCGGCGACGCGCCTGGGGCGTCCTTCAGCCCGCGCAGATGGGGGATGAGCGTTTCGTTGACGAATCCGAACACCCCGCCGAGCATGCCTTCCCGAAGCTCGGCGCGCTTGCCGCCATTCGGATCCGCCCAGTCTCGCCACCGAAACGGCGCGGCGAGCGATGGCGCGAACGAATCGCCCACCGCGTCCGCCTCTTCCGCCTCCAGCGTCTCGCGCTCGTCCAAAATCCGCAGGAACAGAATCCAGGTCAGCTCCGGAATGTACTGGAGCGCGGAGGCGCAGTTCGACCGCCGCATAATGTCGCAAACGGCGTAAATCCGCGAGTTGACGGATGATTGTGTGGCGAGGGCGGCGGCGTTGGTCGTCATTGGGATGCGCTCCGTTGGGGGTGGGTTGTTTGGTTATGTTAGGGAATGTGGATATGATGCTTGAATGGATGATTGCAACGCAACGTCGCGCCCTAGGCGTCCCGCATGAGCGCGACGAAGCCCGCCTGCTGAAAATGGTGGTCGTGGGCTAGCGCTTCAAGTATGTCGCGCTTTTCCATTTCCAAGAAGCTGGCGCAGTCGGTCAGACCCCAGCACTTATCGGGGCGTTCTTCGTACCGCTTTACGGCTTTTTCGAACTGGTCATGGGTTTGAGGGACGACTTCTATGTTGGGGTCGTCCTGGATCCCTTTTAGCGCGTTTAGCGCCATCTCGCGCTTGTGACGCCCAAGTTTGGACATGCCGTTTAGAAACTCGACCAGCGCCATTTCGGTCGTGACTATCTTGCGACCGACTATTTTGTCGGCGGCTCTGGTCGCCTGTTCGTGCAGCGAGTCGTCGGGATTGGATATTGCCAGGAAGTACCCGGCGTCCGCGAATACAGGACTCATTCTTCGCCCTCTTTGGGATGTCCGTACAGGTAATGCTTGTAGTTTCGCGCGTAGTCCTTCGGCACGTCGTCCCAAGTCAACCCCGGCACGGCGTCGCGGGCGTCCTTGAATATCCGCAGAATCGACGGCGTATCGGATGAGGAAGAATCTTCCTCATCGCGGACTATCTCGCAGTCGTACACCTCATCTATGCGCCGCATATCGCCGTTGGAGTGGTACGCGCACCGCGCCCGAATCTTCAGGCGAACGGAGTTGTGACGATGCAACGCTTCGGTAACCGCCGCTTCCTGTTCGTCCGTGAACGCGCCGGATACGGTGCCGCCGTGATAATCCAGCCTTATCCTGAAAGAGCCGCCTTCCTTCTTCCGAATGTCCGCCCCGCGCACCTCGCCGGTCAGTTCGAGCGTGTCGTAGTAAGGCTTGGGCAGCCTGTCAGCCAGCCGCTCCCTGATTTCCGCGTCGAAAACCGCCCCGCCGCGCTTGCCCGGCGCGCTCAGGACGACGCGCTCTCCGGGCGCGAGCGACTTGCCCCACTTCTCCAACTCCCGAAGCGCCGATACAGTCATGCCGTCCGGGAACAGCGTATCGTCGCGGATCGCGATGATAGACTTCTCCACGAGGTCGGCGGCTTCATCGAACTCGTCGGGCATGTCAAAACCCGACTGCCGGCTTTCCCCGCGCGCCGCCCGCGCTATGGGCACTCGGCAGGAGCCTTCGCCTATCTCGCCCGATATTCCAAGCCGCAGGTCGTCGCCGAACCCCTGCGGAAGGCTCTTTTTGTTCGGGTCGCGCCGTAGCCGACGGCCCTTAGCCGTCTCAACCACTATCTTGCGGTAAATCTGCAACTCGCCCATGACGACCAAATCCAGCAGACCCGGCGCCTCATCGAAACGCCCGCCGACGAAGGCGATTTCCCTGAACGGTCGCCTGATTGTCTCCGGCATGTCGCTTTAACCTCCGTCGTCTCCCATCGCCCGCCTGAGCAGGGCGGACGGCATCGCCTCTATCTCATCCAACCCGCCCCGCGCCGCCGACTGGAGCTTTCGCGCGGCGGCGAGTTGATTGTCTATAAGCGCGGCTATGCGCCTCTGCTCGGCTAGGGGCGGGATGGGGATTTTCAGTTCCTTGACAACGCTAGACCTGATAGACGGCAAGGCTTGTATGTTCGCCAGCGCTGGAAGGTCTATCGTTTGAAGCCAGTAAAACAACCATTCAGTGGAAACGTCAACCGGAACCACTCCCATGATGTTGTTGTCAAAGGCGGACTCGCGTCCTAGGATTCGCTTCTTGTTTGTCAAAAGCGCGCCCCCGACTTTGGGGAATATCACGCTTCCGGCGGGACATGTTTTCGCCTTGAGGTCTTTGAGCATCTGAGCGTCAACCGTGTTGGCGGATTTGGAAATCGCTCTCTCGTTTCCCTCGGTATTCATGTCGCTGACTTTCAGGAACGGGATGGGCAACGAAGTATGCCCCTGGTATTTTAGGCTAAATCCCGAACCGTTTACGATTTCCGACACCTCCCCCAATTTCGCCCATTTCCCAAAATCCGCGAGCTGATGCCCTATCAAGTCGCGGACAATCGCCGCGTTCAGAGCGTCCGCCGCCTCCAGAATCTCCCGCGCCGCCGCCTTCGCGCGCTCCGCGACCGCAATCCGCGCGTTCAGCCGCGCCACGACGCGCCGCTGCTCGGCAAGGGGCGGGAGGGGGATTTCCATCCCCATGAACTCCCGCATATTCGCGCGCGGCATGCGCGAACCGGTCTTGCCGCGCATGGCGAAATCCACAGTTTCCGGCCTTCGCAGATACCAAGCCAGCCAATCCCTGTCAACCGACTCTGCGGGTAGAAGCGGAACGAGCTCGGTAGTGCATCGCCCCGCGAAATCCGGCGTCGCCACTTTGTTGAGATACGGCCTGAGCTTCCCGTAAAGCACATGGCGGGAGTCGAACTTGTAAGCGTTGCTCAGAATCGGCTTGCCGCCGTCCCCGTTCGGCAGGATTCTGCCTGAGCCGCTTTCGACATGTTCAAGCCCTATGAACTTGAGGGTTGACGCGACCGGGTCGTTCGGCGCGACGGTCGTTTTGTCTTGGACGCACACATCCCCCAACCTAGCCCGTTCCCAGCCAGTCGGAAGTTTCTTGTCATTCGCGTCGCCCGTCAAAATCGCCCTCCCAATCGGTTTCGGCGTATGTTATACTATACATAATTCGCACGCTGTGGCGAAGGGGGATGGTTTAACCATCGCGGGGCCTTTCAGAGGCCCCTTTTTTCTTTTCCCGCCCGATTTCGGCGAATTGGGTCTTGACAACCGTTTCGCGCATGTCTATTATATATGCAATTCGCACGTTGTGGCGAAGGTGGGTCGACGTATGTCCATCGGTGGGCGTTCCCTTGCGGGGACGCCCATTTCCTTTTAAGTTAGTTTTTGAATTTGACGGTCAATTTTGTTTTGCCTTGCCAAACTGCCTAGATGGACGCCGCCTGATGTTCGTCTGCCTAGCCACACGCAACGTCCTCTTGGCGTGTAAGCAAAGACTGAGGCTCCTGCCCGAACCAACGCCCAAACACCCTCGTCGTTTGTAGGGTTGTGCAATCTGCCGCCACGCAAATCTATGAATGCAGGACGATAATCAGGATTGAAGCAAACTCCCATTTTCTCGTGAAAGTCTTCGATGTCGTCGGCAACTTCACGCGCATGAGTAACCCATTCGCTATCTTTGGGATGCCGAACCTTTCGCAAGAAAAGCGCACGATTGTGAACTTCTGTTTCGCTTATGTAGGCATCGCAAATATGCACGAGGATTACTTCGGATGACGGATATTGCGGGACGTGAAGATGCTCTACCCCGACAGACTCCAAAAGAAAGTCGGGTTTTCCATACTGAAGATATGTGTTAGTGCGGAAGCGCGTGAGATCCGCGCCCCTCCTAATTTCAACCTTTAAGAGGTTGACTAGATGGTCGTCGCTGGAAGCCGCGAGCGTTATGTGTTCCTGCGCCACATAAACGTTCCGAGGAGTTGGAACATTTAGCGGTTTGCCTGTGATGTAGATGCTGTGGGCATTTTTGATTGAGTTGTTCATGTCAACGCCTCGTTCATTTAAGCCAGTTGCATTGGCAATTGTCCGTAGCATACATCCAAATAGGATATATGCTCTATACTACCTCAGTCACCCCACCGCTGTCAAGTGATTTAGGGAGTTGGGGGTATAATTCCCATATTTTGATGCGCCCCCCTTGTTCCGTCGCCGGCTCCTCATTCACGCCCTGAACATCCTCCGCTTCGTCTCCCTCAGCGCCTCGCCGGCGCCGCCGAACTCTCGCAGCGCGCCAATGCCGCCCGCGTCTGTCAGCGCCGGCGTTCGGAAAATGTAGATATGCTCCAACTCCTCCGTCCCGCCGAGCGCGAATTGGGACGCCAGCGCCCGTATCGCCCCGGACGCCCTTTCGGGCATCCCCGCCAGCCAGTCGACGTTTTTGTACGCGAAGGCGTCGGCGCGCTCCGTTCGCGTCTTGGGGGCTTGTCCGTAGCCGACTTCCGCCAGCACGTCGAACAAGTCATATTCGTCCATGCCCGCGAGATGGCGCAGAACGCTCGGCGAGCGTCCCGAATCCGGCAGGCGGCTTATCATATCGCGCCTCGGCTCCCGCTCCGCCCACGTCTCGCGGAAATCCTCCAGCGTCGGCATGTCCTCAACCAGCTTGGCGGCGATGCGCTCACGGTATTCCTCCAGCGTCATCGCAACCTGCTCGCCCGCGTCGTCCGCCGTCATTATGTAAGTCCCCGCCGGGTTGACGCGGACGTGCATGCCCTCCACCACAATGGCGCGCTCCGATTCTTCCGACGGGCCGCCGCCGTTGCCGCCGCGCCTGGTCGCCGGATTGGACGCGAAACCCTCTTCAAGCAGCCGCGAGGCGTTCGTGTAGTCATAGACCCGGAACATCATCTTGCCGCTCTCCGGATGCAGCCGCGTTCCCCTGCCTATCATCTGATGGAACGCGATGGGCGAGTTGACGTATCGGAAGAACGCCACGTTGACGACCCGCGGCACATCCACCCCCGTGCCGAGCAGGTCGACGGTGGTCGCGATGAAGTGATTGGTCGCGTTCCCGCGTAGCTCGGCGAGCCCCGCGCCGCCGCTCGCCGCCGTGCATTTGAAGGCGTAATCCGCCGCCGCCGTCTCGCCGTTGGCGCGCGCCCAAGCCGCGTAGAGGTTGTTCATGACGATTGCGACCTGGTCCGCGTGGGCGTCGCCGGCGCAGAAGATTATCGTCTTTTGCTTGGGACCGCCAGTTTCCAGCAGTTGCGCGAAAAGGTCTCCGCACATTTCGGACACGCGGTCGGGAATCATCAGCGCCGTCTCGAAGGCGCCCGCCTCGTACAACTCGCGCGCTTCCGCGACGCTCACCGCCGCCCCCGTCAGCGCGTCCGTCAGCGGCTTGCCAGCCATGTCCGATTTGGCGACGCCCGTGATTTTCTCCGATTCCAAGTGGCGGTTCAGGAACACGTCGCGCTTGCGAAGCTCCATCCGCGCCAAATAGCCGTCCTCGATTCCCTGCCCCATCGAGTATTGATAGACGGGTTCGCCGAAATAGCGCAGGTTGTCCGCGCTGATGCTTCTGTCGGCGCGCGATTCCGCCGTGTCTTCCGCGTACCTGAACTCGCGCGGCGTGGCGGTAAGCCCGACCTGAACGGCGCGCGGATTGCGCGTCAGCACTTCCGACCACTTCCCCCAAGCCGACCTGTGCGCCTCGTCTATGACTATGTGGCTGAAGTAGTCCGGCGGGTAATTCTCGCGCAGGAAGGTGGAGTCGGATTCGTCCTTGTCCACCCCCAGCGTCTGGTAAGTGGCGACGATGATTCGCGCGTTCTTCTGCGGGTTGCCGCCCTCGGCGATGGCGGCGTCCGCGCCGAAATCACGCTGAAGGGCGGCGAGCGCCTGCGCGCGCAGCTCGTCCCGGTCGCACAGAAACAGCGCCCGCCGAAGCTGCCCCGCGTCCGCCACTTTCCGAAGCATGTTGACGGCGACGAACGTCTTGCCGCTGCCCGTCGCCATGCTCAGCAGCGCCCTATCGCCGTTCGCGGCGATTTTCTCCAGCGCCGCCCGTATCGCCGCGTCCTGATAATACCGCCGCCGCGCCTCGCCGCCGCGATACGGACGAAGCAACGGCGCGGCGCGCTCCGATTCCAAACTGAACCCCTTGCGCCCTTCATACCGCGCCCGCAACTCTTTCGGGGACGGAAACTCGCCCATCGGACGCGCCCTTGACGTCAGCCCCGTCGCCGCGTCGAACTCCACGAACCCATGCCCGTTGGACGAATAGACGAACGGCACATTAAGCCGCCGGCTCGCCGCGTACTGCTTCGCCTGCTCAAGCCCGCGCGCCGGCGGGTGGCTTTCCGACTTGGCTTCGATGAGCGCGACCGCCACCGGCTGCGTTCCGGGCGCGACCTGAACGCGGAACGTGTAATCCGCCCGTCCGCGCCCCAACCTGCCCGCCCCGCCGCCGACTATCTCCACCGGCGCGTCCGCGACCTCGCGCCGTATCAGATTCTCCGTCCACCCCGCCGCATGCAGCGCCGGGTCTATCAGCTTCGCCCGCGTATCCGCTTCGTTCATCGCCATGCTTCTCATCTCCATATCGCGCCGCTATTTTGATTTACGCCCCATCATTCCCGCGAAGTCGGTAATCCCGAATCGCCAAACATGATAGCCGCTGGAAACCAAACCCGAATCGCGAGCGATGAATCCCCTTATCCCCGTTCGCCCCCGTCATTCTCGCGAAGGCGGGAATCCAGAAAGCCAAGCCAAGCCCTCCACTTGAAATCAGGGTTGAATTGAAGCCGACGTATCCCCTCTCCCTTGATGGGCTTGCAAGGGTATGTTTACGGAAAACAAGCGTCGCGGGCAACCAACGTATCCCCTCTCCCTTGATGGGAGAGGGCTAGGGTGAGGGTGCCTGCGCCGCTAGGCGCAGTCTGCCAGCCACAAACATACCCCTGCAAGCCCTTGATGGGAGAGGGCTAGGGTGAGGGCGCCGACCCCACCAGGCGCAGTTTCGCCAGCCGCGAACATTCCCCGACAAACCCTTGACGGGAGAAGGCTAGGATGAGGGCGCCGACCCCGCCAGCCGCGGCTTCTTCGCCAGCAGAAACATCGCCCCGCCGACCATGTTCAGGCTCGCCAGCACCGCGAACGCGAATGTGTATTCGCCCGTCGCGTCCCGCATCACCCCCGCGAACACCGGCGCGGCGAGCAGAAGAAGGTTCATCGGCACCTGCGACAAGCCCATTATCTTGCCGAACGACGACCGCCCGAAATACTCGCCGCGTATGGACACCGTGAGCGGGTTGCGCCCGCCGAAGCCGATTCCGAACAGCAGCGCGAAGCCGTAGGCGACTGCCAGCGACGGCGGCCCGAACGTCAGCAGAAACACCCCGGACGCCTGTATCCAAGTGAACACGAACAGCGCCAGACGCTTGGGGACGCGGTCGCCCACGAAGCCGCCCACTATTTGGAACACCATCGAGACCACCGTGTAGCCCGTTATCACGAACGCCGCCGTCTGCAGGTCGTAGCCCTGATCGGTCATCATCGGCGCCAGATGCGCCATCATCGCTATCAGCACCATCGACGTGAAGCCGTGTCCGACGCTGATAAGCCAGAACGCCGGCGTCTTCAGCGCCTGCTTCCAGGTGAAATCGCCCGACGGCGGCGCGTCCCCTGTCGTCGACGCGCCGGACGCGCGCGAAGAGCCGACTGCGCCCCGCCCCGTCCGCGGCGCCGGGCGGTCGCCGTCCGGCAGAAGCCCGTGATCCTCCGGGCGGTTGCGTATCAGACTCGCCAGCGGCAGGTTGATTATCAGTATGGCGACGCCGATTATCACAACCGTCGTCCGCCATCCCACGCGCTCGAACTCCGGGTCTATCGCCCACGCGATTGCGGGAATCATCACAAGCGTCCCCAGACGGCTTGTCGAATTCGACAGCCCCATCGCCGTCGCCCGCTTGCGGTCGAACCAGTTGTTGAGCATCGTCATCAGCGGCAGCCAGCTGCCCAGCCCCTGCCCCAGCGCGATGATGAGATAAATGACGTAGAAAGTCAGCGGCGGTATCACCGGCTGAATCAAGGCGGGAAGCGAATCCACCGGAATGTCGCGCAGAATCGGAACATCCTTCGCGTCCCGAACCTGGCTGAACAGAATCCATCCGAAGCCCATGATGACCATGCCTATCATCACAAGCCGCCGCGTGCCGAACTTGTCGGTCAGGTAGCCCTCTATCGGTCCGAGTATCCCGCCTTCCACCCGCGTGAAGGCGAACGCCAGCGAAAGCTGCGTCCGCGACCATCCAAAGGCATTCTCCATCGCCACGAACCACAGCCCCATCGCGTGGAACATCGGCGTCGTGGATATGACCATCACGGAGCCGGCGACGAGCGCCAGCCACCAGCCGTAGAAAACCTTTCGCGGGTCGAGCCGGCGGCGCAGTCCGTTCAGATCGATTAGCGGTTCCCGTTCGCTCACCGTTCGGATTAGCCGCCCAAATCCATGCCCATGTCCACGGGCATGTCGCGCTTCTCCAGCGCCTTGTCGAGCTTCTCGCGGAACTCCATCCACACCAGCTCGCGCTCATCCTCGCCAGCGCCGCCCTCCTGCGCCTCGCGGATGCGCTCGCGGTACTCGTCCACAGCCAAATCCTCCGACCTGCCCAGCGGCATGTCGAAAAAGCCCGGCTCGAACTTCGGCAGCCGACCGACTCGGAAATAGCCCTTGTCCGGCAGCTCGTAGCCCTCCAGATTGTCCGACCCTTTGCCGAGAACGTTCCCCGTCTCAATGTAGTGCTTCATCACTTCGGGCATCCCGTAGCGCTGAATCGGGCAGACCTTCATGCACACCCCGCAGCCGGAGTAGCGCGTCATCACCGGGCGGCAGCGGCGGAAGTCCAGCTTGCTCTTCTCCACGCCGCGATACCAGATTTTGTTCTGGTTGATCGCCCGCCCCGGGCAGCGCATGAAGCAGACTTGGCATATCTCGCAGAACTTCGTCACGCCGTAATCCACCGGGCGGTCGTGCGTAATCGGCGCGTTCGTGGCGATGACCTGCAGCCGCGCCCGCGAGCCGAAATGCGGCGAAAGCAGCTGCCCGTTGATTCCCAGCTGCCCCAGCCCGGCTTTCACGAACAGCGGAATCATCGCCCCGAAGTGCCAGGTCGGCCCCCACACCTGCGCGCGGTATCCCAGCGCGTGGATGAACTCCACCATCCCCTTCGCCATCTCCGCCTGCCGCAGATGCGCCTCGCCGTGCGCCGCCTCCGCCTCCACGCTCGGCAGCGTCTGCGTGGCGACGTAATCCTGCTCGACCGCCAGGCAGATGGCGTTCCGCAGGTCGCCCCGCGTATGCCGCCGCTTGCTCCGATAGACGAATCGGCGGTCGAAGTTGGTGAATCCGACTTCGCCGTACCCCAGCGCCCGCGCTTTGGAGCGTATGGATTCGGTGGCGTCTTCCCCGCTCGGCTCCCCCGTAGGCTCCATGTCGCCGGTGGATTTCAGCCACTCCACTATCGGCGCTATCTCATCCTGATGCTGGCGATAAAGCTCCGCCGTCTCCGGCGACGCCTCTTCGCGCACGTCCAGCGCCCAAAGCGAGGACGCGCTATGCTCCACCGCCACGCTCTCAAGCGGATACTCGCGCGCGTAGTAAGTCACCTCGTTGTCCCGCGTGGGCGTTCCGGGGACGGATTCAAGATCCGCCGCCACCGGAATCTCCGCCGGCGGGTCCTCCGCCTGCCTGCCCGGCCTGGTCACCGTGTATCCCAGTCGTCTTCTCGCCATGCTCGCCGTCCTCTCGGATTTGCCGATAACGCTCTCATGGCAGTGTATGCGCTGGGGGAAGTTGTGTCAATCGCCGAGAATTCGCGAAAGCGCAACGGGAATATGGCTAAATCCAACGTCCGAGCGCCATCCCCCTCTGCGCTCCTCAGCGTCTTTGCGCCTCTGCGTCAGACCAACCGCCGAAAGCGTCTCTACCCCCCTCCCACCGCCCGCACTATCTCCAGCCTGTCGCCGTCCTCGATAGTCGCCTCCGCCAGCAGCGCGCGGGGGATCACTTCGCCATTGCGCGCCACCGCTATCGCCGTCTGCGTCACGCCGATTTCCGCCAGATAGTCGGGAATCGCCATCGGACCGGACGCCTGTCTCGGTTTGCCGTTCACGGTCAGATTTATCATCGCCTCTCACCATCCTGCGCGGCTGTTTCGTTGGGCTTTCGGCGTCGCGTCTCGGAGTCGGCGGCGCTTCGCATCAGGCGGCTCAGGCGCTCGGCGGCGTCTCGCGGATTCGCGGCGGCGAACACCGCGCTTATCGCCGCCGCCCCGCTCGCGCCGGCGCGGATAACGCCCGCCGCGTTCCCTTCGCCTATCCCCCCGATGCCGAATATCGGAATGGACACCGCGCGCGCCGTCTCTTCCACCAGGCTCAACCCCGCGCCCGCCGCGCCGGGATGCGACCGCGTGGGGAATATCGTCCCCAAGATGAGATAGTCCGCGCCCGCCGCCTGCGCCCGAACCGCGCCGTCAACGTCATGAACCGAGCGACCGATGAGCGCCTCATCCCCCAGCAGTCGGCGCGCGTCCGCGACGCCAAGCGAGTTCTCGCCCAGATGAACGCCGTCCGCATCGCTCAGGGCGGCTATGTCCGCGCGGTCGTTGACTGTCAGAAGCGCTTTCCCTTTCGTGGCCGCCCGCAACTCGCGCGCCAGTCCGAGCAGCTCGCCGGCGGGCGCGTCTTTGCGCCGAAGCTGAATCATCCCCGCGCCCCCGCGAACGGCGGCGGCGACCGCCTCGGCGCCGTCCGACCCGTCCGTCACCGCGCACAGGCAGGGGAGCGGAATCTTCGGACGCCCCATCGCTCGGCTGCCGCTCGGCGGCTACTCGGCGGACGCGGCGGCGGCGGACGCCACCCCTTCGGCGGGGCTGGACGGAACGCCCGCCGTCCGCCGAGCGATGCGCCCGGCGTTGTACGCCATTCTGCCCGCTTGAACGCCCAGCTTGAACGCCGCCCCCATGCCGGCGGGGTCTTCCGCCTGCGCTATCGCCGTGTTCACCAGCACCGCGTCCGCGCCCGCCTCCAGCGCCACCGCCGCGTCCGACGGAACCGCCAAGCCCGCGTCCACCACCACCGGAACGGACGACTGCCGGATTATCAGCGAGATTTCCTCAAGCGTCTGGACGCCTTGCCCGGAGCCTATCGCAGACCCCAGCGGCATCACCGTCGCGCAGCCGATTTCCTCCAGGCTTTTCGCCAGCACCGGGTCGGCGTGAATGTACGGCAGGACGTCGAACCCCTCGCCCACCAGCCGCTTCGCCGCTTGGTAAGTGCCGATGGGGTCGGGCAGAAGATGCTCCGCGTAGGGTATCACTTCCAGCTTGATCCAGTCCGAGCCGGTCACTTCCCGCGCCAGCCGCGCCGTGAACACCGCCTCATCCGCCGTCTTGCACCCGGCGGTGTTCGGCAGAATCGTGTAGCGACCCCAGTCGAAGTAGTCGAGAATCGTCTTCTCTTCCAGATTGTCGAGGTCAAGCCGGCGTATCGCCACGGTGATTATCTGCGCCCCGGACGCCTCGACGGATTCGACCATCTCTTCGTTCGTCCGGTGCCGTCCCGTCCCCACCATCAGGCGCGAGTCGAATTCCTTGCCCGCTATGACCAGTTTATCGTCCATATTCGCTCATCCTCCGTAACGCGAAGAAACGCCGCTCTGCCGCCCTTGCGCCGGCGGCGTCGGGGATGCGGAGAAAGAAGCCGCCGTCCGCCCTCTCGCCCGGCTTTCGCCCAAACTCCCGGATCCGTCCGCTCCGCCCGCGCATTTCAGCATAGCCAAGCGCGGCGGGATTGTCAATTCGCGGCGGGAAATTCGGAAAGCCCGCCGAGCAACGCAAAAATCCTCCGCGCCCCTCCGCGCCCCTCCGCGCCTTCGCGCCTCCGCGTCAAAACCGACTTCCCGCATCCGCGTCCGAATCCATTGCCCCGCCTAGCGCCCCCCCGCCCCCAAACGCTATCATTATTCTGATAAAATCGTTTGCGGGAGAGCCGAACAATGAACCAATGCGACATAGCCATCGTCGGCGCGACCGGCGCCGTCGGCCAGGTATTCCTGCGCGTCATCGAAGAGCGCGGATTCCCCGTCAAGACCGCCCGCCTTTGCGCCTCCGAGCGCTCCGTCGGCAGGCGGCTGACCTTTCGCGGCGAGGAAGTGGAAGTCGAACTCGCCACCCCGGAGTTGCTCGGCGAGGTCGATTTCGCCTTCATCGCCGCCTCGACCGCCGTCAGCCGCGAGCTGGCGCCGCTCGCCGCCGAGCGCGGGGCCGTCGCCATCGACGACAGCTCCGCCTTCCGCATGGAGCCGACCGTCCCCCTAGTCGTCCCCGAAGTGAACGCCGACGCCCTCAACGGCCATCGCGGCATCGTGGCGATTCCCAACTGCACCACCACCCCGCTGGTCATGGCGCTCAAGCCGCTGCACGACCGGAACCCCGTTCGGCGCGTCATCGCGTCGACCTATCAATCCGTCACTGGCACCGGCGCGGCGGCGCGGCGCGAGATGGAAGAGCAGTCCCGCGCGGCGCTGGACGGCGAATCGTCCGCGCCCGAAATCTATCCGCATCCCATCGCCTTCAACGTCCTGCCCCACGTCGAGCCGTTCTGGGACAACGGATACACCAACGAAGAGATGAAGATGCAGAACGAGACGCGCAAGATAATGGACGCGCCCGAAATCCGCGTCTCGGCGACTTGCGTCCGCGTCCCCGTCGCCGTCAGCCACAGCGAGGCGGTGAACATTGAATTCTCCGAGCCGATAAGCCCCGGCGAAGTCCGCGAGCTGCTCGCCGCCGCCCCCGGCGTGCGCCTGGTGGACGACCCGCGATCCAACGTGTATCCTATGCCCTTAGACGCCGACGGCGAGGACGACGTCCTCGTCGGGCGAATCCGCTCCGATTTGGCGCTGGACAACGGCGTGGCGATGTGGCTCTCTTGCGACAACCTCCGCAAGGGCGCGGCGCTGAACTCCATCCAGATAGCCGAAGAGATGATCAAGCGCAACCTGCTGGCGAAATAGCGAGCGCCGCCCCAAGCGCCGGCGCGGGAGGAACGAACGACAATGGCAGAGATAGGACGACTGCTCACCGCCATGGTGACCCCCTTCGACGAGAAGGGCGAGATAGACTACCCAAAAGCCCGCCGCCTGGCGCGCGCCCTGCTGGCTTCCGGCAGCGACGGCTTGGTGATCGGCGGCACCACCGGCGAATCCCCCTCGATGAGCGACGACGAGAAGATCCGCCTGTTCGCCGAAATCAAAGAGGAAGTGGGCGAGGACGCGGCGGTGATAGCCGGAACCACCGACAACAACCACCGCAAGTCCGTCGAGCTGTCGGTGGAAGCCGAAAAAGTCGGCGCGGACGGCTTGCTGCTCACCGTCCCCGCCTACAACAAGCCCACGATGGAGGGGCTTTACCAGCACTTCAAGGCGATTGCGGCGGCGACATCCTTGCCGGGCGTACTCTACAACGTCCCGTCGCGCACTTCGCTGAACATGGACGTCGAGACGACATTGCGCCTAGCCGCCATAGACAACATAGTGGGGGTGAAGGAGGCGTCGAGCGACCTGGTTCAGATAACCCGCGTCATAGACGGCGCGCCGGACGGCTTCCGCGTCTGGTCGGGCAACGACGACGAGACCTTCCCGATAATGTGCGCGGGCGGCTACGGCATAGTGAGCGTGGCGGCGCACATAGTGGGCATGCAAATCAAGCGCATGATGGGCTTGATTCTGGAGGGCGAACTGGAATCCGCCGCCGCCGAGCACCGCCGCCTGCTCCCGCTGTTCAAGGCGATATTCTGGGTCACGAACCCCATCCCGATAAAGCACGCCGTGAACCGCTCCGGCTTCGACATAGGCAAGCCAAGACTGCCGCTGTGGGAGGCGGACGCCGCCTTCACAACCAAGTTCGACCCGCTGATGGACGGGTATGAGGTGGATTTGGGGGGGCGCTAGGGGGCGGCAACCTAGACAGTTGACAATCTGGAGCGTGGGTCATGCGCGGCCCCGCTCCAATTGAACAAAGCCAGTCCAGGATTGAGTGCAGGTGAATCTTGATAAGCGCAAACGCCATATGTCTCAAACACGAGCCAAGGCAGTGGCAACGCGACGCGCTCGCGGAATGGTCGCCCGAATTGCGCGGGGTGGTGAAAGTCGTAACCGGAGCGGGAAAAACCTTCTTCGCGATGCAATGCATGACATCGGTGTGGGAGCGATACCCGGAAGCCAGAGTCTTGATCATCGTGCCGACCGTCGCCCTGCTAGACCAGTGGCGAGCGGCGCTCCAGGATGAGTTGGGGATTGGCGATTCCAACATCGGGCTAGTCGGCGGCGGCGCGGCGCGAACGGGCGACGCGCTAGTTACAGTCGCGGTGATGAACAGCGCGCGCAATATCGCCGACGGCCTCACCGCCGAAGGAAAGTGGTTTCTGGTGGTTGACGAGTGTCATCGAATCGCGTCCCGCGCTAACCGAAAAGCGCTGAATGGCAACTACGTCGCAACACTGGGTTTGTCCGCCACCCCTGAGCGGCAGTATGACGATTTGTTCGAATCCGTCGTGACGCCCGCTCTCGGTCGGATCATTTTCAGCTATGACCACAGAGACGCTTCCGCTGACGGCATACTCTCCGATTTTGAGTTGTGGAATGTCCAGATTCCTCTGAGTTCATCGGAGCAAAAGCGAATCAACGCGGACAACCGAGCGATAGCGGTTGAATCCAAACGGCTTCACGGAAGCGGGGAGACAACTTCGCCTCGCCTGCGAAATCTGCTCTTGAGGAGAAGCAGGCATAGCCAACAGGCCGGTTCTAGGGTCGCTGCCGCTGTAGCGCTCGTAGAAAAATTTAGGGAGCGCAGAGGCATTGTCTTTCACGAATCCATACGGTATGCTGAAGCAATAGTTGACGACCTCGCTCAACGAGGGCATAGGGTTCGGGCATATCACTCTCAACTGGGTGCGCCAACGCGCTACTTGAACCTGTTGCTTTACCTCAAGGGGCAGATCGATGTTCTCGTGACCTGCAGGGCTTTGGACGAGGGGCTTGATGTTCCGCAGTCTGAGTTCGGGATCATAAGCGCGTCCACTTCGTCTGTTCGACAACGAATTCAACGCTTGGGCAGGGTATTGCGCCCTCACCCGAACAAAGAGAAAGCCGTTGTCGCGACGATGTACGCTCTGCCCGGCGAGGGGGAAGTTCTGCGGGCGGAGTCTGAAAAACTTGAAGGCGTTGCCAAGACGCGGTGGTTCAATGTATCATGAGGCCATTCTTGATAGAAAATCCGACTAGGGTGTTCGAGCCGCGCGAGCCCAATTCGGAAAAGGAGTTTGAAGACCAGGTCATTCGGGTCGCCGGCGACTTGATGCCCAACTTCGAGACAGCGCGTTGGAAGCCGCTGATAAGGGATTGGCGCGGTCGTGGCGCGCGCCCGGACCTCGCCATGGTTTCCCACGACCTTGAGAGTTGGTATGTAGTCGAAGTCGAGTTGGCTTCCCACTCGATTAGAGGCCACATCGCCCCTCAACTTGAAACCCTCGGCAACGGGGTGTACGACAGTTCGCTCGTGAGGTCGTTGCGAAGGTCTTTTCCTTCCCAAGACGTCAGCGACCTGACTCGCATGGTTGGAAGAGACCCTGGGCTTCTTTGCATAGCCAACGAGTACACCGACAGGATTTGGAGGACCTGCCGGGATACGGGTTTCGAGTTGGTTGTGCTGGAACCTTACGTCGGAATCATGGGCGGCGCTGGTGTGCTTGTGGAACGACTTCCAAGCGAATTCTCAAGAGAAATCGCTCCAAGCACATACGTCTTGAGGCGGTCGCACAAGTTGGGAAACAGCACAGTGCTAACGTTGCCCCGAAATTTCCCGGCTTCGTTCTACAAGATTCGCGTGTCCAGTGAACCAGACGCCGATGAATATCCGATTCAGCGTTTCTCGGATAGCCTTGGCGTGGTGTTGCCGCTGGATTTGATCCCCGACCACGTCACTGCTAAAATTGAAATCGTAGGTCCGTCTAAAAGAATCGCGCAGTTGGTTCTGGAAGAACCATAGTAGTATGGAGGACGGCAATGAACGTCAACGAGCAACTCAGCATAGACATTCGCCCGGATTCCGGCGTTTACGGGACGTTTCGCCGAATCTCCTATCGCCCCTGGTCGGCGATTGCGGAGTTCATAGACAACTCCACCCAGAACTACTTCGAACACAAGCGGGAAATAGCCGAAATCACGGGTGCTAGCCCCGCACTTGAAATTGGGGTCATTTATGACCCTAGGGCGAAGACTTTGGCGGTCGTTGACGACGCCAATGGGATGAACTGGGGGGAACTGGAGCGAGCCATCCAGTTGAACAAGCCGCCTGCCGACACCACCGGAAGGTCGGAGTTCGGCATGGGCTTGAAAATGGCCGCTTGCTGGTTTGGGAGTAGGTGGCGTGTTGTCACCAAACGGCTTGGGGAAACCACCGAGTACACCGCGGCAATTGACGTTCCCAATTTGGAAGCGGATAAGCCCGACGCCGTCGTAGTTCAGCAGAAGATAGGGCGAAACCCCCTGGAGCATTACACGCGGATAGAGATAGAGGGTCTGTACAGGACGTTCAGGGGGCGAACCGTTCCCAGCATCCGTGAAAACATAGCGAGCATGTACAGAAGAGACATTGACTCGGGGGACATCACTATTCGTTGGAATGGAGAACCCTTTGAATGGGAGCGGGACCCTGTTTTTGAAGAGACAGACCCAAATGGAAAGACGATTCGCTGGGAGAAGGACGTCCGCTTCAGCGTAGATGGATACGGAGTGAGCGGAAGAGTGTGGATTAGGATGCCCGGAGAAGCACGTCGGGCTGGGATGCACCTGTTTAGGCGAAACCGTTTGGTGGTGGGCGGCCCAGGACGTGGTTACAAGCCGCGCGAGATGTTCGGGGCGCCTAACACATTTCGTTCCCAGAGGCTAGTAGGTGAACTCGATCTAGATAACTGGCCTGTCAGCCAGACGAAAGACGCATTCGACTGGGACGGAGACTTGGAAAATGGATTCATAGATAAATTGCTGTCTGAAGTAGCAGAGTACGGCAAGAAGGCCCAAGATTACAGGGCTGATGCCGACTCTTCCGAAAAAACCACCTCTTCCGACGGGCAGGTCGTGGGGGACAACATCAAAGAAGCCCTCAGTGGGAGTAGCGTGGATTCAACGCTTGCGATAGTAGAAACCGGTCCGCCGCCGCCGCGAGAGTTGCCGGCGGAAGACCTGCGTCGAGTAGAGCAAGCAGCCGAAAATTCCGGGACGCAACCCACTTACATCCAAGTGGGTAGCGAAGGCGTGCCTACGTTGGAAGTGTTTTGGCTTGACAATGCTCATCGGTCGGAGATGCACGCCACTTTCGACATGCCCACAAACGACAAACTACGACTGTTCGTCAACCTCAACCACCCATTCGTTGAACGAGTCATCAGGCGGGAGCCGGCGAAACTCGAATTGTACGCGCTAGACCTGTTCGCCGACGCGCTGGTCGAAAGCGGCATCCGAAAGCGCGGGCAAAACGTTCCCGCCCACACGTTCAGGGACTTCAAGGATAGGTTCCTGCGCGTTGTCAACTCCGATTAACTCGGAGGGCGGTGGTGCGCTTGGTTAGGAATGCACTAGGGAACGTGCGAGTTTCTCTACCACTTCAACGTTCACCGCATTTCCAAGAGCTCTGTAAGCCTTCGTTCGAGTTTCAGGGAGATGCTCGAGGGCGTCCATGCTTTGCAATCGTTTACACTCCGTTGGAGTCATGTAGCGCCGTTCCCACCCGATGATAGGGACTTGGGTTGTCACAGCGTTCAGCGACGGAGCCGTGGTAGGCCATTTGACCCGCAACCCTGACGCTCTCATTTGGAGTATGTACTCGCCGAGTTTTCTCTCGCCCCCCTGACAATTCCACTCCAATTTTTGGAAACTGGCGGGGAATTCCAGTATCTTGGGAATCCATCTATCAATCCATGCCCGATGCTCCGCGTACAGCGCCCGGTTCCACTGGATGAATTGAATCTTCCACTTGGGGAAGACGTCAACCTCTGTGCGAGCGTGGCTAGGCAAAGATTTGTAGATTTGTTCTCGGCTCCAACCCGTCAGCGGTTGCCCATACGAGCCTTTGGCTTGCTGGAGGTCATGCGTTTCTGACGAGTGCGGCGTCTGAGACTCATAGGGGTATGTAGCCCCGAACTCCATTGACCAAATCGGGAACGAGGGGAGTTTCGTTTCCCGGGGAAATTCGTCTAAGAATTCTTGCCACACATCTACGCACATTCTCACGCGGTCAGGAATGGACTGAGCTTCAGGCGGGTTTACGTCTAGCACTTTTCGAACCGACACGTCAGGTTTACGCGCCGGCAATTCGGGCCATGCGAAACCGTCAAGTCCTCCACGCTGACCCACAATGTACAAACGGTCTCTGATTTGTGGGATGCCGAATTGATGGGGGGAGTACCGCCGCGTGTCCATGTCATATCCCTGTTCTTCAAAGGCGGACCGTATGGTCGCCCAAGTTTTGCCGTCATCATGGCGCGCTAGGTTGGGGACGTTTTCAAGGATGAGGTACTCCGGGCGTTTCGCCTTCACGACCTTAACGATATCGCCAAACAGAGTTCCACGAATTGGGTCACTCAACCCATTCTGAAGCCCGGCTTTCGAGAAGGGCTGACACGGAAACCCGGCACAAAGGATGTCGTGGTCAGGGACGTCGCTCGCATCTACCAAGCGGATGTCGCCGCTTGGCGTCATGCCGAAGTTGAGCAGATACGTCTGACGAAGAGTCTCGTCAATTTCAGAGGCGAACACGCACTCGTGCCCAAGTCCCCGCAACGCGAGGTGGAACCCCCCAAGTCCAGCGAAAAGGTCGACGAATATCATGGCGTCATGTCCGCTCGCTTGCCTTTCCGTTCAACGTCCATTATGCAGATAGGATACAGATTGCGGCGGCTAAATGCAATCAAATTTTTGATATTGTTGCAGTCATATCCGCGTCCCCGCCCACCCCATCGCGTCCCTAAACGCCTCTTCCAGGCTCAGTTCCGGCTGCCAGCCCAGCAGTTCGCGGGCTTTGTCGTTGTTGGTGCAGGCGCCGGCGACGTCGCCGGGGCGCGGGGGCGTCGCGCTTGGCGGCGGACTCGCCGGCGGCTTTCGCGCGGGTCGGCCCCATCCCGCTTGTGAAAGTCGCGCCCGCTCAGCCAGGCGCGCGAACCGCCCGCGATTCGCTACAATCAAAAGCGAGATGACTGCCCACTTGGAAGACGACCGCCCCATCGCCGAAGACGCGCCGCCGGAATCCGAACGCGAAGCCGCCGAGCGCGAAGCCGCCGAGCTGCGCGAGTCCGCCATGCGCCTTTTGGACTTCGACGAGATACGCCGCCGGCTGGCGTCCCACGCCACCTTTTACGAAGCGCGGACGCTGGCGCTCGGACTGGCGCCGTCCGACGACCGGCATGAAGTGGAGCGCCGACAGCGCGAAACCGCCGACGCCCGCGCCCTGCTCGATGAGATAGACGACCTGGTTCTCGAATCGAACGCGGACACGTCCGAATCCGTCGCCCGCTCCGCGCTTGGCGGGGTCTTGAGCGGGGACGAGTTGCTGGCGGTGTCCGAGAGCCTCGAAGTCCACCGCCGCGCGCGGGGGGCGCTCGCCGCCGCCGACCGAGTGGCGCCGATGATGGCGGAATACGCCTCGCTAATCCCCGATTTGGGCGGGATTCAGCGCGAAATACGCTCCAAAATAGACCTGCGCGGCAGAGTGGCGGACGACGCCACCCCAACGCTCCGCGCCTTGCGCCGGCAGTCGGCGCTCGCCTATGAGCGCGTCAACGAGGCGCTCCATCGGTTCATGCAGTCGGCGGACGTTCGGGACGCGCTCCAAGACCAGGTGATTGCCACGCGCGGCGACCGCCTAGTCGTCCCCGTCCGCGCCGACCGGCGGCGGCATGTGCCGGGCATCGTCCACGACGCCTCCAACACCGGTGCGACGGTGTTCGTGGAGCCGCTCTCCACGGTCGAGCTGTGCAACGAATGGCGCGAGCTGACGCTTGAAGAGCGGCGTGAAGAGATGCGCGTTCTGCGCGATTTGTCGTCCGCCGTCGGCGAAGCGGCGGCGGAAATCCGCTCGGCGAACGCCACCGTCGCCAAGATGGATTTCGCGCTCGCCCGCGCGCGTTACGCCCGCCGGATGGACGCCGCCGCGCCGTCCGTCGCCGACCGCCTCCGCCTCATCCGCGCGCGCCACCCGCTTTTGGACGCGGACGCCGTCCCGCTCACTCTGAGCATGGGCGAAGATTGGTCGGCGCTGGTCATCACCGGCCCCAACACCGGCGGCAAGACCGTCGCCATGAAAACGGTCGGCTTGGCGGCGCTCATGCACCAGTCGGGGTTGCAGATTCCGGCGGATCCCGGTTGCGGGCTGCCCGTCTTTGACGGCGTCTTCGCCGACATCGGAGACCAGCAGAGCGTCGCCGAATCCGTGTCCACATTCGGCTCCCACATGCGGAGCGTCATCCGCATCCTGCGCCGCGCCGGCCCGCGCTCGCTGGTTCTTCTGGACGAAGTGGGCGCCAGCACCGACCCGGAGGAAGGCTCCGCGCTGGCGAAGGCGATTATCGCCCGTCTCGCCCGCGCCCGAATCGCCTCCATCGCCACCACCCATCACCGCAACGTCGCCGCCTTCGCCGAATCGTCCGGCGGCGTCATGAACGCCAGCTTTCAGCTAGACCCCGATACCCTGGAGCCCACTTACCGCATGACCGTCGGCGTCCCCGGCAGAAGCTACGCCATGGCGGTGGCGGAGCGGCTGGGATTGCCCGCCGAGATTCTCGAAGAAGCCCGCTCGCTCACGGAGCCGCGACATCTGCTGTTCGAGGATTGGCTGAACGAACTCCAGCGCGAACGGCGGCAGATTCAGGAAAGCTCCGAAAGCGCCTCCCGCGCGCGGGCGGACGCGGAGGCGCTCCGAAGCGAACTAGAGCGCCAACTCGACTACCTTGTGACGCGGCGGGACGACATGCTGGACGCGGCGCGGCGCGAGGCGATGGCGCGCTTCCGCGAAGCCAGCCGCCGTCTGGAGGGCGCGGAAGCCGCCCTGAAATGGGCGTCCCCAGCCGCCGGCGGCGCTTCGGATGGAAACGCGGCGGACGCCCCGGAGCGCATCGCCCGCGTCCGGCGCGAGTTGGCGGCGGTTGACATCCCCGCCCCCGCCCGTCCCCCCAGAGCGAACCCGGCAACGGCGCGCCCCCTGGCGGCGGGCGATTTCGTTTTCATCAGGGGCATGAACCTCACCGGGCGAATCGCCAGCATGGAAGGGCGCGGCGGCGACGTCGAAGTGAGCGTCGGACGCGCGAGAATCAGCGTGGACATTCACCGCCTTTCCCGCATCGAGCGCGAAAACGGCGGCGACGAATCCGCCGAAGACGTCCCGCCGGCGACGACGCTGAACATCGCCCCTCCGCCGGAAACCGCCGAGCTTGACTTGCGCGGCATGCGCGCGGCGGAAGCGCAGGCGCGCCTGGACGAATTCATAGACCGCGCCACGCTGGACGGCGTCTCGCGCTTGCGGGTGATTCACGGTCGCGGCGCGGGCGTCTTGCGAAGCGTCGCGCGCGAGCATCTGCGCTACCATCGCGGCGTGAGCGGCTTCGGCGCGGAGCCGCGCGAACGCGGCGGCGACGGAGCGACTTGGGTGGAGCTGTCTTAAGATGCCGCTCCGCTCCGCTCCGATTCTCGCCCTCGCCGCGTCGCTCGCCGTCGCGCTGGCGCTCATGGCGGCTTGCAACCCGCCGGATGAGCCGTCGCTGGCGCTGCTCCCGACCGCGCTCGCCGCCCCCCCCGACGAGCCGACGCCAACCGACGCGCCGACGCCAACCGACGAGCCGACGCCAACCAACGAGCCGACGCCCGCCGCCGAGCGCCCGCCCCTAATCGTATTCGACGGCGGCGGCGCCCCCCCGACGGCGCATGTCGGCGGCGCGGCGTTCGAGGTCGAAATCGCCTTCACGACGGATGCCAGAACGCGCGGATTGTCGGGCAGAGACGGCTTGCCGGACGGCGCGGGGATGCTGTTCGTGTTCGACGGCGGCGTTGCGTCCAAGTTTTGGATGCGCGAGATGCGCTTCGCCCTGGATTTCGTGTGGATAGGCGACAACTGCGAAGTCGTGGACATCCACGCGAACGTCCCCCCGCCGCCTCCGGATACGCCGCTCGGCGAACTGCCGCTGTACGAATCCGAAACGCCCGCGCGATACAATCTTGAAATAACCGCCGGGGAAGCCGCCAAGCGCGGAATCGCAATCGGGGACGCCGTGAAGTTCAGCGGATTCTCCGGAGAGGGGGCGACCTGCCGATGAGCGAATCGCGCCTGAGAATCGTATTCATGGGGACGCCGGCTTTCGCGGTCAAAACCCTGTCGGCGCTTCTCGAGCGCGGGCATGACGTCGCCGCCGTCTATACGCGCCCCGACCGCCGCGCCGGACGCGGACGCCGCCCGGCTCCGCCGCCGGTCAAAACCTTCGCCATCGAACGCGGCATCCCCGTATTCCAGCCCGAAACGCTGACGCTGGACGCAACGGCGCAACTCGCCGAACTTGCGCCGGACGCCGCGATTGTCGCCGCCTACGGCGTCTTCCTGCCCAAAGCCGCCCTTGAAGCGCCCCGATTGGGATGCTTGAACATTCACCCGTCGCTGCTGCCCAGGCATCGCGGCGCGTCCCCCGTCGCGGCGACCATCCTGCAAGGCGACCAAACCGCCGGCGTGAGCGTGATGCTGCTGGACGAAGGCATGGACACCGGCCCAATCCTAGCCCAAAAGCGGACGCCGATTCTCCCGTCCGAACGGGCGGACGCGCTCACGGACAGGCTTTTCGAAATGGGCTCCGCCCTGCTCGCGGACGCCCTGGACGACTGGAGCGCCGGCGAAATCTCCCCCGCGCCGCAAGACGAGGCGCTGGCGACCGTCACGCGCCGCCTAACCCGCGAGGACGGGCGCGCGGATTGGACGAAGCCGGCGGCGATTCTCGAACGCGAACTAAGGGCGCATCACCCCTGGCCCGGAACGTTCACAACATGGCGCGGCAAGAACCTGAAGATATGGGACGCGCGCGCGGCGGACATCCCAAACGCGCCCGCCGAACCGGGGACGGTTTTCAAGACCCCCAACGGCAACCTAGCCGCCGCCGCCGGCGAAGGCGCGCTGGAGTTGTTGGAAATCCAACTAGAAGGCGCGAACCGAACAACAGCGGCGGATTTCGCCAGAGGGCGGGATTTCACGGGGTCAAGGCTGGGCGAAACGGAAGCGTGACACAAGCCCGCCGGCGGGAATCCATAGGCGCGGTACCAACCTGGCGACCGGAAGCCAAACCCGAATCGCGAGCGGCAAATCCCTTCTCGCTACCCCCGCCGCCGTCATTCCCGCGAAAGCGGGAATCCAGAGAGGAGCCGCTCCCTGGCGACCGGAAGCCAAACCCGAATCGCGAGCGGCAAATCCCTTCTCGCTACCCCCGCCCCCGTCATTCCCGTGAAGGCGGGAATCCAGAGAGGAGCCGCTCCCTGGCGACCGGAAGCCAAACCCGAATCGCGAGCGGGAAATCCCTTCTCGCTACCCCCGCCCCCGTCATTCCCGCGAAGGCGGGAATCCAGAGTCGCCCAACAACGTCATCCTCGCGAAAGCGGGGACAAGATAGCCACTAGGAACCAGGCTTGAACTGAAGCCAACGCATCCCCTCTCCCTTGATGGGAGAGGGCTAGGGTGAGGGTGCCTGCGCCGATAGGCGCAGTCTTGCGCGGATTGCCCGCCAGCCGCGAACATGCCCCTATAAGCCCTTGATGGGAGAGGGCTAGGGTGAGGGCGCCTGCGCCGCCAGGCGCAGTCCCGCGCGGTTTGCCCTCCGCCCCCGCTCAATCTTCTCTCTAATGTCAACCCCGCCTAGAAAACCGCCAAGCGCGGCTTTTCCCTCACGCCGCCGCGAAAAGCCGCGCGATTTCGCACATGTCCGCGACCGTCTCCAGATTCGCCACCGCCTTCTCCGCCCGCGCCGCCCCGTCTTCGCCCAGAGTCGGGGACGCCAGCGACATGAACTTGTCGACGATTTCGGCTCGCGGAACGGGGTTGCCGCAGTCGCCGCGTATGGCGTCGGTCTCGCCCGTCAGCGTCTCGCCGTTCCGCATGAGCAGCGACACGACGGCGGACGGGTTTTCGACGGCTTGGCGTCTCGGCGTATTGCCCACTCGGATTCGGACGCGGTCGAATACGGCGCGGATTCGCGGGTCCGCGATGGCGTCCGGGACGAAAGCGGAGACATCCGCCCGCCCCCTGACCATCATGGCGGCGACGGCGTAGCGCAGGTTGAACTTCGCCGACAGCGGGTTTTCGGGGTAGCCGCCCAACATTCCGTCCAGCATCCAGGGGACGGACACTTCCGCGCGCTCGACCTCACGCCAATCAAAGCCGCCGCTCGGCATGGCGGACGCCAATGTGTCCAAAGATGCGTGGTTGTAGCGGCAGCAGGCATGCAGTTTGAAGTAATTTCGCTGGATGCGGAACTCCGCGCCGGATTCGCCAAGCCCGCGCGTCGCGCTTTCCCAATCGAACGAATCGCCGAGAATCGTCCCATAGACATCGGCGGGGGCGTCGCGCGTCCCTCTGAAGCCGCAACCGTACAGATCGACCGCGAGGACGCCCATCATCGCGGAGCGTCCCGGATACAGATTGCGGGCGTTCGCGCCCTCGAATGCCGCCGTCCACGTATTCGCCGGGCTCATGCTGGCCGCTAGGTTGACGGCGCCGGCGACGCCTTCCGCGTCCATGCCGCGCAGACGGGCGATAGCCGCCGCCGCGCCCGGCGCGCCCCAGTGTCCATGCGAGTGGACGTTGTCGCGCGCCTCCGTCGCCCCGCCAAGCCGCGACGTGATTTCGTAGCCGGCGACGAGCGCGGCGATGAAATCCGCCCCGCTCGCCCCGCCGCGCTCCGCGTCCGCCAGCAACGGCGGCAGGACGTGGACGGCGGGATGTCCCCCGCCGAAGCGGTTGCCCTCGTCCATTTCCAGCGCCACGCCGGCGGTCGCGTTGGCGAGCGCGGCGAACATCGGGTTGGCGCGATGGGCGGTTCCGAGAATGGCGCAATCCGGCGGCGGGGCGTTGGTCGACGCCCACTCCGCCAGCCGGAGATTTTCCGGTTCGCGCATCCCCGCAACAACCGCGCCGAGCGTGTCGAGCGCGACATCCCGCGCCGCGCCTGCGGCGTCGCCGCTCAGGTCTTCGAATCGGATTTCGGATGCGAATTCGGCTAGTCGGGTCAGGCAAGTGGGCATTGGTTCGCGCCTCGTCGGGTTTTGGTGGGGATTATAGGGGCATGTTCGGGATTGGCGAAACCGAGTTTGGCGCGGATTTTCTCTTTCGCCAATTTCCAATTCCCCCCAGCCGATTGACTGATTCCCCCCGCGCGGATATAATGGTTTAATCACATGTCAGGAACGAGGTTTTCAGGTGGCAACTGAAACTGGAAAGCGATACTTCTGCGGCAAGTGCGGCGCCGAGTTCGTCGTCACGCGCGGCTCCGAGCAGGGAACCATCTTCTGCTGCGGCGGGCCGATGAGCAAGAAATAGAGGAGTTAGCGAAATGCCCAACCAGCTCGGACGGCGTTACCAGTGCGAAACGTGCGGGACGATGGTCCTCTGCACCAAGCCCGGCGCGGGCGCGGTGCTCTGCTGCGAAACCGAAATGCCGGTGCAGCAGCCGAGAAAGCTGCCGTCTTCGGACTAGGCGGCGGGGACTCCGAACCGCTCAAGACGCCCCCATTTTAGCCCCTTCCCGTCAAGGGGCTTGTGGGGGCATTTGCGGTTGGCGCCGCCCGCCCCTAGAAGCCGACCGCCGCCGCGTGCTGGGCGTCCGCGTGGTATGAGCTTCGCACTAGAGGCCCCGACGCGACGTGGCTGAAGCCCAAAGACTCCCCGGCGCGCCTCAGCTCGTCGAACTCGTCGGGCGAATACCACTTGATTACGCGGGCGTGCTTGGCGGACGGGCGCAGGTACTGGCCTATCGTGAGCAGGTCGCAGCCCGCGGAGCGCAAATCGCGCATCGTGTCCAGGATTTCGTCCCGCGTCTCGCCCAAGCCCACCATCATGCCGGATTTCGTCACCGCGTCCGCGTCCAGCCGCTTGGCGCGCTCCAGCAGCTCTAGGGACTGGTCGTAGCTCCCTCTGGGGCGCATCCGCTTGAACAGCCGCCGCGCCGTCTCTATGTTGTGGTTCAGCGTGTCCGGCTTGGCGCGCATCACGGTGGCGAGCGCGTCCCAATTCCCCTCGAAATCGGGCGTCAGCAACTCGATTTTGCAGTCGCGGACGCGCTTTCGTATCTGCGCCACGCATTGGGCGAAGATGAACGCGCCGCCGTCCGGCAGGTCGTCGCGGTTCACGGAGGTTATCACCGCGTAGCGCAGCCCCATGCTCTGAACCGTCTCGGCGAGCCTTATCGGCTCTTCCAAATCCAGCCCCTGCGGGACGCCGGAAGTCACCGCGCAGTAGGCGCAGGCGCGGGTGCAGACGTCGCCCAGAATCATGAACGTCGCCGTCCCCCGCTCCCAACACTCGCCGATGTTCGGGCAGCGGGCTTCTTCGCACACCGTGTGCAGCCGCTCCGACCTGAGCTTGTCGCGCAAGTCAAGATAGTTCGGCCCGCCGGGCATTTTGACCTTGAACCATTCCGGAAGACGACGCTGAACGGGCATGTGCTAATCCGCTCCCTTTTGTTGTACGATAGATACGATAGACAGGATAGCAGATTCGCGCCCGTTTCGCGTTCCCCATTCGGTTCTTGATATGGGCAACCGACTAAGAAATTCGCGGAACGGGACGCAAAAACGCGAAGGCGCGAAGAAGCGCAAAGGGGGAATGACGGAATGGGGCAACGGGCTTTTCGCATCGCTCGCGCCCTTTCGCGGATTTCCATTCGGGTGAAGGCATGAAAGACACCAAGACGCGCGACCGCCGCCGCGACGACCAGCCGCCGGAGTTCGCCGAGTTGGCGCTGGGCGAGCTGAACGCCCTGGGCGACGCCACCGCCGAGTTCGAAGGCGAAACCATCGCCGTCGCCGGCGGAATCCCCGGCGAGCGCGTCGTCGCCCGCGTCCACCGCTACCGGCGTCGGCGCAAGCAAGTGGTAGCCGCCATCGTCGAGCGCGTTTTGGCGCCGTCGCCGGATCGCGTCGTCCCCAAATGCGGCTACTGCGGGCCCTGCTCCGGCTGCCAGTGGCAGCATATCGCCTACCCCGCGCAATTGGAGCTCAAGCGCCAAGCGGTAATCCGCAGCCTGCGGGAGTACGACTCGCTCGCCCAAGTCCGCGTGCCGCCTACGTTGCCGTCCGAGCGCAGATACTACTACCGCAACCACGCGCGCTTCACCGTCCGGCGCGGCGGGCAGCTGGGCTTTTCCAACCGAATCACCCGCCGATTCGTCCGAATCGAGCACTGCATGATAATGGACGCCAAAATCAACGACGCCCTTACCCAACTGCAGGATAGGGCGGGCGAGACTTCCAACCTGTCCATCCGCGTGGGCGCGAACACCGGCGACGTCCTCATACAGCCGACTTTTCAGAACCCGGACATACCGATTCCGACCGGACAGAAGCGTTACACGGAGCGGATGCGCGGGCGGGATTTGCTGGTGGCGTCGCCGTCCTTCTTCCAAGTCAACACCGCCCAAGCCGAGAACCTGCTGGACATCGCCGCGCGCGGGCTGCGCCTGTCGGATGACAGCGTCCTAGTGGACGCATACGCCGGCGTGGGCGTGTTCGCCATCCTGCTCGCGCCGTTCGTCCGCCGCTCCATCGCCATAGAGGAATCGGCGTCCGCCGTCGCCGACGCGCGCATCAACGCGGACGGCTTGGACAACGTGGAGTTCATCCAGATGAAGACCGAAGACGCGCTCGGCGACCTGCGCGCGCTCGCCGACCTGGACGCCCCCCCGGACGCCGTAATCCTAGACCCGCCGCGAGCGGGCTGCCACCCGGACGCCCTGGCGTCCCTAATCGCGCTCGCGCCGCCCCGCGTCGCCTATATCTCATGCGACCCGCCGTCCCTCGCGCGCGATTTGGACATTCTGGCGAAGGGCGGCTACCATGCGGAAGAGACGCAGCCCGTGGACATGTTCCCGCAGACGTATCACGTCGAATCCGTGACCGTCTTGGAGCGCGCGGGCGCATGAGCGCGGCGATGCGAACGGATTGCGGCGGCGGCGGGCTTAGGCTGATTCTGGCTTCGACGTCCCCGCGCAGGCGCGAGATTGTCGGCGCGGCGGTCGGTCGGGTTGAAATCCGCGCGGCGGTCGGCGAAGAGCCGCGCCCGGAATCCGGCGAGCCGCCGGAAAAGTACGCTGTCCGCTCCGCGCTTGCCAAACTCGGCGGAGACGCCGCCCGCGCGCCCGTCAACGCCGTTCTCGCCGCCGCCGATACGGTCGTCGCGCTCGACGGCGAGATTTTCGGCAAGCCCAAAGACGCCGCCGAAGCGCGGACGATGCTCCGCCGCCTGCGGAACCGCCGCCACAGCGTCGTCACGGGCGTCGCCGTCGCGGACGAGCGCGGGCGCACCGCCGCCGATTGCGAAACGTCGTCCATCCTCACGCGGGCGTACTCGGACGCGGACATCGAGCGCTGCATCGCGCTCGGCGAGCCGTTCGACAAGGCGGGCGGCTACGCCGTTCAGGACGACCGCTTCGCCCCCGTCGAGCGCGCGGAGGGATGCTATCTGAACGTCGTCGGCTTGCCGCTGTGCCTTTTGCGGACGCTAACCGCGCGCTTGGGGCGGCGGCTGCGATTGCGCCCGCCCGCCCGCATCCCGTACTATGACAGGTGCGCCGACTGCAAACTAACATCCGCGCCGGAGGGTGACGAGTGAGCTTTCTGGGAATGGGGATAATGGAAATCCTCATCATCCTCATAATCGCCTTCATATTCCTGGGCCCGGAGCGCATGGCGGACGCCGCCCGCACGCTGGGCAAGATGGTGCGGGAAGCGCGCAACATCGCCGCCGAAGTCCCCCGCGTGGTGGTGGAGGACGACGACATCAAAATCGTCAGCGCCGGCGAGAAGACCAGCCTGACCGGGCAGGACGCGCCCAAGACGCCGCCGCCGCCCGCCGCCCCGCGCGCCTCCGAAACGCAAGCGAACGCGGACGCGCCCAAGACGCCGCCCGCCGCATCCGCATCCGACGCGGACATGGACGCGGACGCGGGCCCCGTCGCCTTCTCGCGCCGCCCTGCGCCCGAAGCCGAAGCCGAGTCCCAAGAAAGCGCGGAGCGCGGCGGGCGATGAACGACCAGCCTCTGCCGATCCGCGCGCATCTGCTGGAGTTGCGGCGGCGACTCACCTACTCGGTGATCGCCGTTCTCATCTGCGCCTCGCTCGCCTTCATCTTCCACCGCGAGATACTGCGCCTGCTGATGGAGCCCGCCGAGCAGTTCGTCGACCTGCCCTTCGGAAAGCCCGTCTATACGGACTTGACCGAATACCTGTCCATCGCCGCCAAGACGTCGCTGCTGACGGGGCTGTTCGCCTCGCTGCCGTTCGTGCTTTATCAGATAGTCATGTTCGCCGCGCCGGGGCTGAAGGCGAACGAGCGCAGATACCTCTACGCGCTGATTCCCGTCAGCCTGCTCACCTTCGCCGCCGGCGCGTTCTTCGGATACCGCGTCCTCTTCCCCCCGATGGTCAACTTCCTGCTGAACTTCGGCGGCGACGTCGCCATACCGATGATAAGAATAGGGCGCTACATGGACTTGATGCTCCGCCTGCTGTTCTGGATGGGGCTGATTTTCGAGATGCCCGTCGTGACGTTCTTCCTAGCGCGAATCGGCATCTTGACGGGGGACTTCCTGGCGCGCCAACGGCGATACGCCCTAGTGCTGGCGTTCATATTGGGCGCGATAATCACGCCGACATTCGACCCGCTGAACCAAACGCTGGTAGCCGCGCCCATCATCGTCCTGTACGAAGCGAGCGTGTGGATAGCCAAGTTCGCCGCCCGCCGCCGCCGAGAGCCGGCGCTGGAAACGGAGCGGGGATAGGGGACGGATTTTATCCGGATTGACGCCGGCGGGCGCGCGGATTGGACGCTTCTCGCCCCTTCCGCGCGCCGCCGCCGTCATTCCCGCGAAGGAACGTCACCCTCGCGGAAGCGGGGGCGGGAATCCAGAGTGGAGCGACCAACTTAGCAACTAGAAACCAAGCCCGAATTGCAAGCGACAAATCCCTTCTCCTTTGATGGGCTAACAAAGGTATGTTCACGGAAGCCAAGCCCGAATCGCGAGCGATGAATCCCCTCTCCCTTGATGGGAGAGGGCTAGGGTGAGGGCGCCTGCGCCGCTAGGCGTAGTCTGCCAGCCGCGAACATACCCCTGTAATCCCTTGATGGGAGAAGGCTAGGATGAGGGCGCCTGCGCCGCTAGGCGCAGTTCGCCAACCGCGAACATGCCCCTATAAGCCAACCCTTGCCGGAGACGCTTTCCGAATGACCCAAAACGCGAAACTCGGCGGCATAGCCCGCCTGGCGATAGCCGCCGCCGTCATGTTCGCCGTCGCCCTTTCGGCGGCTTGCGGAGACGCCGACGCGGAGACGCCGACGCCCGCGCCTTCGCCTTCCCCCCGCCCGCTGTCGCTCGCCGCGACGCCGTCGCAGGCGACGCATACGCCGTCGCCCGCGCCCACCGCGACGCCGTCGCCCGCGCCAACGGAGACGTCTTCAGCGACGCCAACGCATACGCCTTCAGCGACGCCAACGCATACGCCCACGCCCGCGCCCACCGCGACGCCGTCGCCCGCGCCAACCCATACGCCCGCCCCAACCCCAACGCATACGCCAACGCCGACAGCGACCGTGACGCCAACGCCCACGCCTTCCCCCGCGCCCACGCCCGCGCCCACCGCGACCCATACCCCAACCCCCGCGCCCGACGCCCGCGCCGTTTTGACGCGCTCCCTTGAGGCGATGAGAGCGGTCGAGTCCTACCGCTACTCCATGAACATGGACGTCACCACCCAATCGGACGACGTGATAACCAATCTGCCCATCGCCGCGGAGGGCGTCTATCGCGCCCCCGACAGCTACAGCGCGGTTTTGGAGCTCGATGCGGGCTTCTTCGGAACATTCGAAATCCCCATCATCGCCATCGGCGGCGACGTTTATCTGCAAGACCCCAATTTCGGCGAGTGGCAGCGGATGGGCGCGGGGCAGGACCTGTCTTATTTCGACCCGGAGTTCATCGCGTTTCTGGCGAACCCCGCCGCCTCCATCTCGCCGGATGCCGTCGACGGACTCAGGAATCTGCGCCTGCGCGGAACCGGCTCGGCGGACGGCGTCCAGACGCGCATCGTATCGTTCGAGCTGCCGGAAGACGGCTTCAACGACCCCTATCCCAAACTGGGCGAGGTCGAGGTGAAAATCGAAATCGGCGTCGAGGATTCCCTCATGCGCCGCGTCGAGGCGGTCGGCGAGCTGGCGCGCAACAAGTTTTCGCCGGAATTGGCCGCCCCGGGCGGAATCCCGGAGCGCGGCGCCGCCCTGGAGCCGCGAATCTCGTTCCGCTCGACCGCCGCCCTGAGCGGTTTCAACGCCGTCTCGGAAACGATAAAGCCGCCCATAATCTCGCCGTGAGGCGTATCTTTGCGCCGCCGTTCGCAGTATAATCATCCGCGACGGCGGCTTCCCAAACGGCAAGCCGCGAAAGAAACCGAACGAACAGAGAGAGGAAAAGCCAATTGCCTAAGCAGTACGCGAGCGCGCCCGCCATGAGCATCGACCCGGACAAGACCTACGCCGCCGTCTTCGAGATGGAGGGCGGCGATTCCTTCACCGTCCGCCTGTTCGCGGCGGAGGCGCCCGCCACCGTCAACAACTTCGTCTTCCTGGCGCGGGACGGCTACTTCGACGGCGTCACCTTCCACCGCGTCATCCCCGGCTTCATGGCGCAGGGCGGCGACCCGACGGGAACCGGGCGCGGCGGCCCCGGCTACCGCTTCGCGGACGAGTTCCACCCGAACCTCAAGCACGACAAGCCCGGCGTCCTCTCCATGGCGAACGCGGGGCCCAACACCAACGGCAGCCAGTTCTTCATCACATTCGTCCCCACGCCGCATCTCGACGGCAGGCACGCCGTCTTCGGCGAAATCGCCGACGGCATGGACGCCGTGAACGCCATCTCGACCAGAGACCCCATGAGCGCCCGAACGCCGGGGGACGCCATAGCGACAGTGACCATAACCGAATCCGACTAGGGAAAATGCGCCGTGAAAACCAACCGAACGCTCCAAAAACTGCGAGAGGGCAAGCCCGCCATAGGATGCTTTCTCGGACTCGGAAGCCCGAACGTCGCCGAGCTGATGGCGCTCGCCGGCATGGATTGGCTCGTCATCGAAACCGAACACAACGCGCTAGATTCCGCCGAAGTGGAGCGCATGGCAATGGCGATAGACGCAGCCGGAACGGACGCCGCGCCGATAGTCCGCGTCCCCAACCGCGACCAAGTCCACATCCAGCGCGCGCTCGACATGGGCGCGATGGGCGTTCTAGTCCCCGCCGTCCGAACGGCGGACGAAGCGCGCGCAATCGTATCATACACCCGCTACCCGCCCGACGGCGCGCGCAGCTGGGGCCCCCTGCGGGCGTCCGCCTACACATTCGACAACGAAGACTATCTCGAACGCGCCGCCGACAACATCCTGGTCAGCCTGATACTCGAAACCAAAGACGCGGTCGAAAATCTCGAAGAGATATGCGCCGTCCCCGGCGTGGACGTCCTGACCGTAGGCCCCTGGGACTTGTCGCTGGAGCTGGGCTTGGACCCGCGCCGCCTGCCGCATCCGGAAATAGACCGCATCGCGCGGGAAGCGATGGCCGTCGGACGCCGCTTCGGCGTCGAAATCGGCTTGTCGGCGTCCGACCCCGACGAACTGCGCCAACGCCTCGCCGAAGGCTGCCGCTTCATCCAATACGGCCCCGACTACGCGCTCATGGCGAAAGCGGTCGCGCAAGGAATCGCCGCGATGCCCGTCAGCCATTAGCCGCTAGGCGGCGCCGGCGTCAAACCCGAATGGACGGCGGCGCCCCGTCATTCCCGATTTCCACCCCGCCATTCCCGATTTCCATCCCGCCATTCCCGATTTCCACCCCGCCATTCCCGATTTCTACCCCGTCATTCCCGCGAAGGCGGGAATCCAGAATGGAGCGACCAACTTAGCAATAGAAACCAAGCCCGAACCGCGAGCGACAAATCCCCGCTCCCTTGTCCCATCCCGCCGTCATTCCCGCGAAGGCGGGAATCCAGAATGGAGCGACCAACTTAGCAACTAGAAACCAAGCCCGAACCGCGAGCGACAAATCCCTTCTCCCTTGTCCCATCCCGCCGTCATTCCCGCGAAGGCGGGAATCCAGAGTCGCCCAACAACGATAGCCATTAGAAACCAACCTTGAATTGCAACCAACAAATCCCCTCTCCCTTGGTGGGAGAGGGCTAGCGCGCGGGCGCCTGCGCCGCTAGGCGCAGTCCCGCGCGGATTGCCCGCTAACCCAACCCCCGGAGGTTCCCCCCATGAAACTCGGACTGTTCCTAATGCCGTCGCACCCTCCGGAGCGCTCCGCGTGGGACGCCCATCAGTGGGATTTGGACTGCCTGGAAATGGCGGACAAATACGGCCTCAGCGAGGCGTGGATTGGCGAGCATTTCACCGCGCCCTGGGAGCCCGTTCCCGCCCCCGACCTGCTCATCGCCCAGGCGCTCATGCGAACCAAGCGCATCAAACTGGGGACGGGCGCGCATCTCTTGCCCTTCCACCACCCGGTCGAGCTGGCGCACCGCGTCGCCTACCTAGACCATCTCGCGCGCGGGCGCTACATGTTCGGCATAGGCTCCGGCGGCTTGCTGTCCGACCACGAGCTGTTCGACGTGGACTTCGACGCCGGCGAACACCGCGAGCGGACGCGCGAATCCCTCGACATCATCCTGAAGCTCTGGCGGCGCATGGACGACGCCCCCTTCCGCTACGAGGGCAAGTTTTGGAACGTCAACATCCCCGACCCGCGCGATTACGAATACGCCCATCTGCGCGCCTTTCTGCGTCCGTATCAGAAGCCGCATCCCCCCATCGGCGTGGCGGGCGCCAGTCCGCGCTCCGAGACGCTCAAGATAGTCGGCGAGCGCGGCGCGGGCTACATCCCCATGAGCCTGGGGCTGAACGCGGTGTACGTCGCCAGCCATTGGGAGGCGGTGGAAGAGGGCGCCCGCGCCGCCGGCGGGAAGCCGCCGTCCCGGAGCGAATGGCGCATCGTCCGCGACATCTGGGTCGCCGACACCGACGAAGAAGCCCGCGAAGGCGCCATGAACGGCATGCTCGGTCGTTGCTGGCGCGAATACCTGCGCCCGCTGTTCTCGCAAGGCGCCTATCCCTTCGTCCGCTACATGAAGCGCGGCGACGAGCCCATGGCGGACGAAGACGTCACCCTCGACTACATGCTCGACAACCTGTGGATAGTCGGCTCGCCGGACACCGTCGCCCAAAAGCTCGCCGCCCTCTACGAAACCGTCGGCGGCTTCGGAACGCTGCTCTGGCTGACATTCGACCACTCCGAAGACCGCCCCGCCTACGAAAAATCCGTCCGCCTGCTCTCCCAAGAAGTCATGCCCAAACTGTCGGGTCTGGCGGGGCGATAGAATGAGCGCGGCGGGCCATCCCCATCGCCCCACTGCCTCAAAACCCCTCCGCGCCCCTCCGCCCCTCCGCGCCTCTGCGTCAAAACCCCCTCGCGCCTTTGCGTTAAAAAATCATCCCCAAACCCCCGCAACTCCGCCTAAAACTATTGCAATCATCCCCCGCTTCCCTTTATCATCTAGCCGATAAATTCGCATAATCGCCATTCCCGCGCCCGTCCGAAAGCGCGCGGCTTTATTGGCGTTCACACTCAAAATCATTCAGCGCTCGCCTTTTCCGCGCCTGCCGCGGGGGGGGGGGGGGGGATTTTTCATCATGCGGTCCTTTCGGAGTATGGTAAAAGTTTCTATCGCCGTCGGCGTTTTCGCCCTAGTCGCCTTCGGCGGCGCGCTCTTCGGCGCGCCCATGGCGGACGCCCCGACGGCAATCGCCGACTCGGGCCTCGACGGCTACGGCGGCGCCGCGCCCATCGACGTCCCCGACCGCGACGACGGCGGCGGTCTCGACCCCTTCGCGCCCCCCGACGCGCCGCCCGCGTCGGCGGACGACCTCGACCCCGCCATTCTCGGCGCCAAAACCGCCCAGACAAACGCCAACCTCGACTCGGCCCTCAACGCCGTCGCCGACAGCGTCGGCAAGGGCGACGCCGCCATCCGAAACGCCGTCGCCAGCGCCCCGCTCAGTTCGGGCGACGCCGTCGCCGTCTCCGTTTACGCCGCGTCCGACATCTCAAGCGCCAAGAGCTTCCTCGAAACCAACGGCGTCCGCATCGACTACAGCGGGCGCGCGTGGTTGGAAGCCTACGTCCCCGCCGACCTGCTGGCGCGGTTGTCGGAGCAGACCGACGTCATCCGCGTCGCCCCCCTCGTGCCGGCGGCGACGACGCAGACGAACGCCAACCCCTGCGTCGACAACTCCCTCGGAACCGTGGGCGCGGACGGCGCGACGGTGTCCGGCTCCTGGGTCGAAGGATGCGACTCGCTCACCCGAATCGGCTCCAACGCCCGCTTCTACCGGTTCACGCTTTCCGCGAAGGCGATAATCGACATCTCCCTGACCTCTTCGGTCGCGGACTCGTCGGGCAGCCATCTCTACCTCCGCGCCGGCTCCGCCACTTCCGGAGCCGCCCTCGCGGACGCCGCCGCCGCCCTGAGCGGAAGCGATTACGAAGCGTCCGTATCCAAAGACTTGGGCGCGGGGACTTATACCATAGAAGCCGCCACAGCCGATGAAGGCGAAACCGGCGACTTCGCCCTAACGCTCGAATACACCGCCGCCAGCGATTGCGCGGTGTCCGCCGCCACCGTGTCGTCCGTGGCGCCCGGAACGTCCATCACGACCACCGACGGCAGCTGGGCGAGCGACTGCGCCTCCCTCGCCCGCGATGGCAGCTACTCGCGCTTCTACAACTTCACGGTGGACACGACCGGCTACGGCAACCCGACGTTCAACACCGCCAAGCCCTACAAGATAAGCCTGGCGTCCTCCGACGCGGACGCCTATCTCATCCTGCGCGAGGGCGGGCGCACCGCGGGCCCAGCCATCGCCGAAAGCGACAACATCGGCGCGGCGCCGACCCAGACGAACGCCCAGCTGCTCATCGACCTGAGCTCCGGAACCTACACCGTCGAAGCGACCACCGCCGCCGCCGCCGAAACCGGCGCCTTCTCGCTCACCGTCCTCGAACCGTCCCAAGCCTGCCACACTTCCTTCGCCTCGCTCGGCGGCGGGCGCGCGCAGATCGCGTCGGGACTCTACAACGGCAACTCCTGCGCTGGCGAGAAATACAGCGCCGACTTCGGCAGGTTCTACACGTTCTCCGCGGCTTACGACGGCGTCTTGCGAGTGGAAGTGGATTCCACAGACAACATGGCCGCCATCCTGCGGAACGGCGCCACGAAGTCCGGAACCATCCTAGTCGACGACGACGCCAACGTCGCCTCCGGCTCCTCCAACAACGTCTTCTACCAGGTCTCGTCCGGCTCCACATACACCATCGAGCTGGCGCGACCGACCGTCGGCGAAAGAGCGGTGGACACCCGCGCCGCGCTCCGCATAAGCCTCACGCCCGACTCATGCGCGAACTCCAGCAGCCTCGGAACCGTCTCCGCGTCCGTCGCCGCCTTCTCCGGCGAACTGCAGACCGGCTGCCCGTCCGTCATCAGAACCGGCGCCAACTCGCGCTACTACTCATTCACCACCTCGGCGCGCGCGTCCATCAAACTGGCGGCGGATTCCGACGACGTCACCCCCCTCATTCGGCTGCGCTCCGGGAGCTCGACCTCCCTAACCGGCTTGACCGGGACGCGCCTCGAATCCGACGTCGACAGCCTGCCCGAAAGCGACGCCGTCCACTGGAAACTGCTCGACGCCGGCACCTACACGGCGGAAGTAACCAACGTTTACGCGGACGAATTGGGCGACTTCACCCTCTCGCTCGGCTACTCCACGCCCGATTTGACCGAAACGGACGGCGGCTGCCACAACGCCCCCACCGCCTTGGGGACGCTCGGCTCCTCCACCCTCACCGCATCCACCGGCACCACTTGGGCGGCGGGCTGCGACTCCGCCCACCTCGCCGGCAGATACGCCCGATACTACTGGTTCCGAATGGCGAGCGGCACCCACACCTTCGCCACCGTCACGCTCGACTCGGACGACGCCGACACGCGCCTCTACTTGGGCAGGCAAATCTCGGGGACGCCCTACAACCCCGGAGACCACGAAACCGCCAGCGTCCATGAATACGAAGGCGGCGTGCGCACCTCGTCCGAATCCAAAATCGAATGGTTCCTCTCCGGAATCGCGGACAACTCCGGCTCCGGGGTGCAGCGCGACTACGTCATCGCGGCGACCACCGAAAAACCCGGCGAAACCGGCTCCTTCACACTCACCGTCGCCCCCCAGAGCTACACCTACATAAACCCCACAGGCTCGAATTGCCGCAAGAGCCTGGGCAACAACGTGGCGCTAGGCTCCGTGGTGCTAGACCGCTACGGCTGGCATTCCGGCTGCGCTTCAGGCTCATCCGAGCATCTCGGCATTGACCCCGCCGTTCGCTCGCTGGTGACTGTGGAGCTGTTCCCGTTCGACCTCGGCGCCAGAAGCACCAGAGTGGCGTTCTACAACAACACCAACAACCTCATCAGCGAGGGCGAGGTGACTGTGGGCAAGAGCGTCCACAGCGACATACTCAACCCCGACGGCGGCGGCTCCTCCGAAAACGTCGTCGTCCCGCAGTCCCACGGCGCCTCGAACGACAACGTCGGCAACTACGGCACGCGGGTGACCGTCTCCCCCGTGCAGTGCGACACCGCCGGCGCCACCGCCCTCACGGTGTCCTCCACCGGCGCCTTCACCCCCGCCCAAACCGGCGTCTCCCTGGCCGCGTCCACCTGCACCTCCCTAGTGCGCGACGGCGCCCACGCCAAACTCTACTCGTTCACCCTCGCCGACAACTCCCTCATCAACCTGAGCATGACGTCCACCGACGTGGACGCCTACCTCTACCTGCTGTCGTCCGCGACGACGCCCCGCGTTCTGGGACAGAACGACGACGGCGGAACCGGCTCCAACGCCCTAATCAGCGGAACCCTGCCGGCGGGGACGTACTATATAGAAGCGACCACCGACGAAGCCGGCGACGTCGGCTCCTTCGACCTGACCGCCACCGCCACGGCGATAACCGCCCCGCCCGAAGAGACGCTGACCAACGCCTGCAACGTGAATCAACTCGGCGACATCCACAACCGCATCGCGCGCTCCGGAGCCTGGAGCGGCGAATGTGAATCGTCGGATTTCATCCTGCGCGCGACCGGCAAACGACTCCACTCCGACTACTACGGCTTCCATCTGCCGGTCCGGTCCTTCGTCAGCATTGACCTGACCGCCGGCGGCTCGCACCCGTTTTTGTTCCTGCGCCGCGCCGACGCCAGCAGCGGCAGAACAGGCGACGAAATCGCCGAAGACCGCAACACCGACTCCAACCGCGCCGCCGTCCAAATCCGCGCCGCCCTGGACGCCGGACGATACACCATCGAAGCGGGAATCCCCGACAACGCCCTATACGCCAACAACTACGAAATAACCATCGCCGCGACGGACGTCGAAACCTCCGCGCGCGGTTGCGAAACCGACATCGGCTCCGTCGGCGCCCTCGACGGCAACTTCGCGCGCTCCGGGACGTGGTCCTCGAGCTGCCGCGCCGCCTCCGACCACGTCTCCGGCGCCCTCGCCAAGCGCTACGCATTCACCCTCACGGAGCCGGCGCGCGCCAGCTTCTCCGCCGCCGCCGCCGTCCCCTCCAGCATGCGGCTGCTCGCCGACCCCGGCAACGAAAAAACCATCGCCCCCTACATCCGAGCGGCGGGCGCCGACGAACCCGACTGGTCCGACGCCGTCTATCTGCCCAAGGGCGAATACACACTCGAAGCGGCTACCGCCGTCCCCGGCGCCCGCGGCGCCTTCACCGTCGCCGCCGCCTTCAACGCCCCCCTGCAGGGCGGCGCCCTCGCCGTACACAACGTCCCGCAATGGCGCGCGCGCGGCTACGACGGCCAAGGCGTCAAAATCGGCGTCGTCGACTCCGGCTTCCGAGGCTACGACGCCCTCATCGGCGTGGAAGTCCCCGAACCCGCCGCCGAGCATTGCGCCGCCGCCGCCCCAACCAACTGCCTGAGCGCAGCCGCCAGCGGCTCCGCTCACGGAACGGCGGTCTCCGAAGCGATTCACGACGTCGCCCCCAAAGCAGATCTCTTCCTCACCAACGTCGACACCCCCGGCGAGCTGAGCGCGGCGGTCGATTGGCTGCTAACGCAAGAAGTGGACGTGGCGAACATGTCCCTCAGCTTCACCTGGGAAGGACCGCCGGACGGCGATTCGCCCTACGAAAACGCCGTCGCCCACTCCATCTCCAGAGCGACCCGCGGCGGAATCGCCTGGATAAACTCCGCCGGCAACGACGCCCTGGAAACATGGCGCGCCGACTACGCCGACGCCGATTCGGACGACCTCATCGAGTTCGACACGGGCGACGAAACCAACGCCGTCCGCGTCCGGACGCCCGACGTCTATACCTTCGAAATGCGCTGGGACGACGCCTGGGGCGGCGCGGATTCCGACCTCGACCTCTATCTGCTCGACGCGCTCAACCGCGTCGTCGCGCGCTCCGAAACCCTCCAGAACGGCGGCGCGGGGCATGTCCCCTACGAAATCGTCGCCGCCCGACTGATCCCAGGCGACTACCGCCTAGTGGCGCGACACGCCGCCGGCGACGACCCCGACTGGCTCCAACTCCGCAAATTCCGCGGCGCGGTCATCGGCATGGAGCATAACCCCGCCGCCGGCTCCATCGGCAACCCCGGCGAAATCTCCAACCCCGCCCTGGTCGCCGTCGGCGCCTCGCCCTACTACAACACCGCCTTCATCCAGTGGTTCAGCGGACGCGGACCCACCTCCGACGGCAGGACCAAGCCCGACGTGGTCGGCGCGGACGCCGACCTGTCCGCCGCCACCGGCAGGCCCTTCGCCGGCACCAGCCAAGCCGCCCCATACGCGGCGGGCTTGGCGGCGCTCATCAAACAGCGATACCCCAACGCCGACCCCGTCACGCTCGCCGACCATCTGCGCGACTTCGCCGAACGCCGCGCGCTGTCCACGGACGCCACAGGAACCCCCAACGTCAACAACGAATGGGGCAGCGGACTGGCGAAACTGCCCGCCGCCGTCGGCGGACTCGACCCGCTCGGAACCCAATTCAGGCCCGACGGACTCACCGAGGGCGGACTCGCCGGCTGGGCGACCGACATCGCCGCGGATGGACTCACCGCCGTTTACACCGACCGCCTAGAGCAGGGCGCGGCTTACGTCAAAATCAGCGGCAGCTCCAACGACTGGACCGACGCCGCCGCCAAAATCCAGCCGACCAGCGCCGCCAACGACGACGAATACGGCTACTCCGCCGCCATCGCCGGCGACGCCAGCGTAATCGCCGTCGGCGCCCCCGGACACGACGGCGGAAAAGGCAAAGTGTACGTCTTCACCAAGCCCACCGGCGCTTGGGCGAGCGTCACGGCGGACGACGCCATCCTGTCTGTCGACGCCGCGGACGCCGACGCCGGCGACCGCTTCGGCGCGTCCGTATCCGTCAGCGCGGACGGCTCCCAAATCGCCGTCGGCGCCCCCGGCGACGAAAACGGCAAAGGCGCCGCCTACGTCTTCACCAAACCCTCCGGCAACTGGGCGGACTCCACGACCTCCGCCAAAATCACCCACGCCGACGGCTCCGCGGGCGACGCCTTCGGGACTTCCGTCTCCATCAGCGGAGACGACAACACCCTAGTCGCCGGCGCTCCAGGCGCGGACGGCGACGACGGCGAAGCCCACGTGTACGTGGTCACGTCCTCCACCTGGGCGGACGACTCCAGCCCCACCGCCAGCCTGACCAACGCCGACGGCGCGGACGGCGACCGCATGGGCATCGCCGTCTCCGCATCCGCCGACGGCAACGAACTCGCCATCGGCGCGCCTTCGGACGTCTTCGGCGGCGCGGGCGCCGCCCACATATATATCCGCGGCGCCGGGTGGATCGACCGAGACGCCCCAACACTCTCCATCCGCCCCTCCGACGGCGCGGACGGCGACCAGTTCGGACGCGCCGTCGATATGAACGCCAACGGAAACGCCGTCATAATCGGCGCCCCCATGGCGAACGGCGGAAACGGCGCCATCTACGAATCCGAACGCGGCGTCTCATGGGGAACCAACGACCGCTCCGTCGCCGCCACCGCCGTCAGCCAAGCCAACGGACGGCGCGGATGGTCCGTCGCCTACAGCGACGACGGCGCGGAATTCGCCTACGGCTACCCCTACCGCAACGTCCGCGAGGGCGGCGCGCGGGTGGTCGATTCCACCGACACGACCCGAACCATCTCCGCCGCGAGCCGCCCGGCGGAATCCTTCGGAAACTCCGCCGCCATCAGCGGCGACAAGAGCGTCGCCGTAATCGGCGCCCTCCGAACGCACAACCCCGTCCCCGTCCTCAAGCCCGGCGCGGCTTACGTGTTCACCAACCCGACATCCGGCGGCTTCGGAGACTCCGAGCCGGCGGCGAAGCTGTCGCTCAGCACGACCCACAGCGGCGCGAACGCGGACAGGGACCGCAACCAGTTCGGAATAAGGGTCCAAGTGAGCGACGACGGCGGCGTCGTCGCCGTCGGAGCCGCGTCCCCCAGCAGTCCCGGCGACACCCACTCGCCCGCCGTTTACATGTTCGAAAAGCCCGAAGGCGGCTGGGGAAGCGAACCCATCAACAGCGGCTACACGATGATCGTAGGCGACCGAATCCAAAACCAATCCGCCAACGCCAACGCCGCGCCCCCCTTCGACATGAACGCCGACGGCACCGTCTTGGTATTCGGCAACGCCTACGCCACCGGCTCGCCCATCGCCTACGGGCGCGGCGGCGGCGCGGAGGTGTACACCATTCCGGAGTGCGTGGACGGCGAGGGCAACCCGAACGGCGTGTTCAAGTGGTCTTGCGCCCCCAACTACCCCGGACGCCCCGTCAAGGCGATATGGTGGGACCACGGCGCGTCCCTGCATCGCGGCACCCAGCCCGCCGGCGGCAACCGCTACCTCGGCGACGTCGTGGCGGTCAGCGGGGACGGCAACACCGTCGCCGTGGGCGCCCCCCGCGCGAGAAGGTCGTCGAACAACCAGGGCGCGGCCAACATCGGCAACGTGCTCATCTTCACCAAGCCCGAAACCGGCTGGGGAACCGCCCAGTACAACGCCGGCAACGAGTGGGGGGAGATAACCTTCAACACGCAAATCGGGCTGGGCGGCGGTCTGGCGCTGAGCGCGGACGGCTCCCGCCTGTTCATCGGCGCGCCCCGCGAAAACGGCTCGCGCGGCGCCATCTACGTCTTCGACCGCCCCAACCCCTACTACGACCAAGACGGCGACAAAAACGCCAACGGCGGCTGGGGAACCGGCGGCTTGGTCACGTCGTCCTACACCTACTCGCGCAAGATAGCCCCGGCGGGCCTCGCCGCCAACTCGCGCTTCGGCGAGCGCATGGACATAAGCGCGGACGGCTCGCGCCTCATAGTGGGCGTCCCCGCCAGTTCCGGCGGCTACGGCGCGGCGTTCATCTTCGACGCCCCCGCCGGCGACTGGACGACGACGGGGACGCAGGCGACCTCCACCGCCCCGCTCATCCCGCCCAAGCGCGAGGGCGAGCCGGGCAACTTCCGGCAATTCGGCGCCCAAGTCTCCATCAGCGCCGACGGACGCGCCGCCGTCTCCGGCTCCGGCTTCCAAAACTGGGGCGTCGGCGCGGGCTACGTATTCAAGCCCGACGCGCCCCCCGCCAAGCCCAGCGTCAGCGTGGCGTCGACCAGCAGAGTGGAAACCGCCTCGACCGGCAGATTCTTCAGCTTCCCCGTGAGCTTGTCCGCCGCCGCCGAAGAGCGCGTCACGGTGGAATACCGCACAACGGACGGCGGCAGCGCGGAGGCGGGCGGCGACTACGTCGAAGGTGGCGGCACGGTGTCGTTCGCCCCCGGCGAAACGCGCAAAACCGCCCGCGCGCGCCTGCTGGACGGCATCCGCCCCGGCGAAACGGTGCGGATAGCGCTCAGCTCGCCCAGCGCCAACGCCGAGCTGGGCAGCCGCTCGACGGCGACCGGCACGGTTCCGCAACCGCCGAGAACGCCCACGCCCGCGCCCGGAACGGGCGGCGGCTCGACTGGCGGCGGAGGCGGCGGCGGCGGAGGCGCGGCGCGGATAGCGACCAGCGCTTCCTCGCTGTCCTTCGCCATCGATCTGGACGGCGAAAGCAGGGCGTCCAAGACCCTGACCGTCTGGAACAGCAGAAGCGGCAGCATGGCGTTCACGCTCAGGTCGAGCGAGAGATGGCTTTCGTTCGCGCCCGCTTCCGACACGTCGACGGGTCCGAACGACCGCGAGAGCATACGGGTGACCGCCAACGGCGCGGGCTTGTCGGAAGGCAGATACCGCGCGAACATAACCGTGAGCGCGAGCGGGACGTCGGACAAGACCGTAAGCGTTCGGATGGACGTGACGCGGAGCGAGAGCGAGCGCCAGCCCGTCGCGCCGCCGGTCGTCGTCGCCCCGCCGCCCGCCGCGACGACCCCCGCGCCCGCCGCCACGCCCGCCCCGCAAGTGTTCACCACGCCGGATAGGACGGTCCATGTGGTAGTCCCGCAGGGCGCCACGGACCAGCCGGTGGAAATATCCGTCGCCAGCCGCTCCGCCGCGGACTTGGCGGGCGCCCCGCCCGAAGGCGAAAGCGTCGCCAACGCCGTCAGCCTGGACACCTACGCGCTCGGCGGCGAAACCCCGCTGGAGATAACCTACTCCCAGCGCGTCGACCTGCGCTTCGCCATGCCCAGCGGCTTGGACATGGCATGCGCCGACGGCAGAGCGCGAATCTACCGCGTCAGCGCCGCCGACGGCTGGCGGCGCGTCGCCCACCACTGCGAAACGGACGCCAACGGCGCGGTCTTCGCCGTCGTCAGCCTGAACCGCTTCAGCGAATACGTGCTGACCATCGCCCAGGCGACCCCGCCCACGGCGACGCCCACCCCGGTTCCGACGCCCGCCCCCACGGCGACGCCCGTTCCTACGCCCGCGCCCACCGCCACCCCGGTCCCCACCGCGCCGCCCATGCCGACCGCGACGGCGACGCCGTGGATCCCGACGCCCACGCCCACCCGCGCCCCAACGGCGCCCGTGGCGACCTGGACGCCCACGGCGACCCCGGCCCCGCCGACAGCGACATCGACCCCGCAGCCGCCCGCGACGGCGACCCCGCCCATAGTGGCGCAAGCGCCCGCGACCGCCACCGCCGTCCCGGAGCCGACCGCCACGCCGGTTCCTCCGACCGCCACCGCCGTCCCGGAGCCGACCCCAACCGCCGCCCCGCCCCCGGCCCCCGCGCCGGAGCCGGACGCCGGCGGAGCCAACATCGCCCTGATAGCGATAATCGCCATAGCCGTCCTAGCCGCCATAGGCGGCGGCGCCTACTTCACCCTAAGAGCGCGGGGGATGATAGGCTAGCCGGCGGCTAGGGATAGCCAACCAACCGCCAAAACCAAGGGCGGGGGAGAGACGAAAAATTCTCTCCCCCGCCCTTCTTCTTTATATACCCTCTGCGAACCCCTGCGCCCCCGCGCCTCCGCGCCTCCGCGTCAAAAAACCATTGCGCCTTAGCGTCATCGCGCCATTGCGTCAAAAACATGCTACAATGGGCTCCAACACCCCACAGGAGGCGTCAACATGCCCGACACCGTAAACCCCGGCGACATCGTCGAAACCGCCAAAATCGGCGAGGCGATATTCGAAAACGACATCCTCCCCCGCATCCCCCACGTGGACAACGAGATGACGGTGGTCATAGACGTCGTCAGCGGCGACTACGAGATAGACTCCGGATACCTCCCCGCCGAGCGCCGCCTCAAGCAGCGCCGCCCGGACGCCGTCGTGTACATAACCCCGGTCGGCCCCCCGACGGAAGTCAGGGCGGTCAGCCTGCGGAACGCCGATGATTAGGGGCGCGTTCAACGAGCGCCTCCAGCCGATGATCGTCCTAGAAATCGCGGACGACGAAGGGCGGCTTCACCCGGTCAAGGCGCTAATGGACACCGGATTCACCCAGCACTTGACCCTTCCCCCGGACGACATAGCGCGTCTCGGCTTGGAGTACAAGGAGCCCCTTCCCATGATTCTGGCGAACGGCCAGAGGATAGAGGCGCCCATGTACAGGGGCTTGGTGAACTGGTTTGGGAAATCCCGAAGAGTGAACGTCATCGCCGTCGGCGGACTGCCCCTGCTCGGCATGTCCATGCTCAAGGACTGCAAAGTCACATTCAGCGCCCAACCCGGCAACGAGCTGCTGATAGAAGAAATCCCCCAAACCTAGCCCAACCGCCAAAACCCAAAAGGGCGGGGGAGACGCCAAATCTCCCCCGCCCTTCTTCTTTATATACCCCCTCTCCGCGCCCCCGCGCCTCCGCGTCAAAAAAACGCTACAATAGAATCCAACAACCCCGCAGGAGGAGTCGACATGCCCAACATCGAGAACCCCGACGACCTCATCGAAATCGGCAAAGCAATCTACGAAAACGACGTCCTGCCCAACATCCCCCACGTAAAGAAGGGGATGATGGTGGTCCTGGACATAGCCAGCGGCGACTACGAAGTGGACATCCGAGGCGCGGACGCCGGACGCCGCCTCAAGCGCCGCCGCCCGAACGCCGTTCTGCACATTGAGCGGGTCGGCTCCCCCACGCCGTACCACGCGGTCAGCATCCGACTCGCAGAGCGTCCCGCCGATGATTAGGGGCGCGTTCAACGAGCGCCTCCAACCGATGGTCGCGGTGGAAATCGCGGACGGCGACGGGCAGTATCACCCGGTCGAAGCGCTCCTAGACACCGGGTTTAGCGGACACTTGACCCTTCCCCCGTATGAGGTCGCGCGCCTTGGCTTGACGTATGTGGACCGAACTCCCTTGACTCTGGCGGGCGACCAACAGTTGCATGCATCCGTGTATGAGGGCTTGGTGAAATGGTTGGGACAGCCCGTAAGAGCATACGTCATCGCCATGGACGGCCCCCCCTGCTCGGCATGTCCATGCTTGAGAACTGCAAAGTCACCTTCCGCGCCCAAACCGCCGGCGAGATTCTGATAGAGGATATCCGCCAAACCTAGCCCAACCGCCAAAACCCGAACCGGGCGGGGAAGACGAAAATTCTCCCCCGCCCTTATTATTTATATAACCCCCCTCTGCGAATCTCCGCGCCTTCGCGCCTCCGCGTCAAAATAATCTGCTACAATAGAATCCAACAACCCCGCAGGAGGCGTCCAACATGCTGGCCACAGAAAACCCCGACGACCTCATCGAAATCGGCAGAGCAATGTACAAAAACGACGTCCTGCCCAACATCCCCCACGTAAAGAAGGGGATGATGGTGGTCATGGACATAGCCAGCGGCGACTACGAAGTGGACTTGCGCGCCGCCGACGCCCGGACTCGCCTAGAGGGTCGCCGCCCGGACGCCGTCATGCACACCGAGCGGGTCGGCTACGCGACGCCGGTCAGCGCGGTCAGCATACGCATCGCAAGGCGTCCCGCCGATGATTAGGGGCGAGATAAACGAGCGCCTAGAGCTGATGGTCATCGTGGAAATCGCGGATGGCGACGGACAGTATCACACGGTCGAGGCGCTCTTGGACACCGGATTCACCCAAGACTTGACCCTTCGTCCGGATGCGGTCGAGCGTCTTGGGCTGAAGCGCGTGGACCGGGTTCCTATAACTCTGGCGGACGGTCAAGAGATACGGATGCCCGTGTATCAGGGCTGCGTGAAATGGTTTGGGCAACATCGAAGAGTGGAAGTCATCGCCATGGATGAGCAGCCATTGCTCGGCATGAATTTCCTCGCGGGCAGTAAAGTCACATTCAGCGCCCAAGAGGGCGGCGAGTTGCTGATAGAAGCAATCCCCCAAACCTAACCCAACCGCCAAAACCCAAACCGGGCGGGGGAGACGCCAAATCCCCCGCCCTTCTTCTTTATATATCCCCCTGCGCCCCTCCGCGCCCCCCGCGCCTCCGCGTCAAAACCCTTTGCGCCATTGCGTCATCGCGCCATTGCGTCAAAAACCCCCCGCGTCAAAAATGCGCTATAATGCCCCCAACAAAAAACTCCAGGAGGCGCTCGCGATGAGTCTCAACACAATAGCCATTCTAAGCCCTGGCGACATGGGACACGGCGTCGGCATGGCGCTCGCCCAGCGCGGCTATGAGGTGATTACCTGCCTAGCCGGGCGCAGCGAGCGGACCCGCCAACTCGCCCAAGCCGCCGGCTTCGGAGACGCGCCCACCCTAGAGGACATGGCGCGCCGCGCCGACCTCATCATGTCCATCCTCGTTCCGGCGGAAGCCGAGCGCGTCGCCCGCTCCGTCGCGGACGCCCTCCGCAACGCCGGAATCTCGCGCCCCTTCGCCGACTGCAACGCCGTGTCGCCCGCTACCGCCGCGCGCATGGCGTCCGCAATCAACGCCGCCGGCGGCGACTACATAGACGGCGGCATCATCGGCGGCTCCCCGGCGCGCGGCGCGGTTCCCAACATCTACGTGTCCGGCCCCGGCGCCGCCGTCATGGACGAACTGGACGGCAAGGGCATCGGCGTCCCCAACTTGGGGCAAGAAATCGGGCGCGCGTCCGGCATCAAAATGTGCTACGCATCCATGACGAAAGGCACCTCCGCCCTGCGCGTGGCGATGCTCACGGCGGCGCGCTCGCTCGGCCTTTACGATGAGCTTGTCGCCGAGCTCGCCCACAGCCAAAGCGGCGCCCTGTCGGCGATGGAGTCCGCCGTCCCGGGCCTTCCCGCCAACGCCGGGCGCTGGATCGGCGAGATGGACGAGATAGCCGCCACCTTCGAAGCGGCGGGCGTCACCCCCCGCTTCCACGAAGGCGCGGCGGAGATATTCCGCCTGCTCGCCTCCACCCCCTTCGCGGACGAAAGCCCCGAAAACATCGACCGAAATCGAACTCTCGCCGACACAATCGCGGCGACGGCGGGACTCTCCCAAGCGTCTCGCGGGGAGGCGGCGGATTGAGAGCGCTGTTCGTCAAGACCCCCCGGCGAAATTCCCGAACTGGAAATCCGCGAAGTCGAACCACCCCAAGCCGGCGCCGACGACGTCATCCTCAAAGTCAGCGCGGCGGGCTTGTGCGGACACGATGTCGCCGTCATGACCGGCTTGCTCCGGCGCGGCGTCCGACACGACGTCATCCCGGGCCACGAAGTGGCGGGGCGCGTCGTCGACACCGGCGCCGGCGTTTCGGAAGTTTCCAACGGCGACGACGTGGTAGCCGCCCTAACCGCCTTCTGCGGCGACTGCGACCGCTGCCGAAACGGGCAGGATTACCGCTGCCGCTCCGGGCAGGGCCTCGGACACGGAATAAACGGCGGCTTCGCCGAATACGTCCGCCTGCCCGCGCGCTGCGTATCGCCCATTCCCGACGGCGTCGACGCGCCCCAGGCGGCGCTCGCGGCGTGTCCCGTCGGCGTCTGCGTCCGCGCGTTGCGAGAGGGCGCGCGCCTGGCGGCGGGCGAGACCGTTCTGGCGACCGGCGCCGGCGGCGGGCTGGGAACCCACGCCGTCCAAGTCGCCCGTGCCATGGGCGCCGGCATGGTCTTCGGCGTCACCTCAAGCCCCGAAAAGCTGGACGCGCTGGAAACGCTAGTCCCCGGCGGCGCCATTCTGGGCGGCGAATTCGACTTCTCCGAACTCGCCCTCGCCTTCACCGAAGACGAAGGCGTGAACGTCGTCATAGACGCCGTCGGCTCCGCGACCTTCCGAAGCTCCGTCCGCAGCCTTGCCCAGCGCGGACGCATGGTAATCGTCGGCGAAGTGACCGGCGGGCGCGCCTCCATCAACCTCGCGGAGCTGATGTTCAGAGACGCCTCCGTCCGCGGCTCCACCGGCGCCAACGCGCCGGACTTCGCCATGGCCCTCGGCATGCTGCGGCGCGGCGAAGTCCGCCCCGTCGTCCACGAAACCATGCCGCTGGAAGACGCCGGCGAAGCGGTCCGCCGCGTCGCGGCGCGCGAAATAACCGGGCGCGTCGTCCTCATCCCCTAAGCCGCCCGACGAAAACGCCATGCCAACGCAGCCTACCGAAAGCGCCAGCGCGTCGCCGTCTTGGGGAAGTCCGACTCCAGCCAAGCCATCGCCTTGACCGGGCGCAACCGATAGGCGGCGGCCCCCCGGCGCGCCCGAAGACGGCGATACGCCGTACTTCTCTTCATAAGCGCGGACGACTTCGGCGGACGGCGATGCGCGCTCCATCGTCCCCTCTAGGATGACAACGTCATCGCCGCTTTCGGCGTGGACGACCGCGCGCGGGTTCCGCGCCAGATTCCGCGCCTTCAGCGAATCGGCGTCCGTGAAGAAGTGGAATCCGCCGTCCGCCCACACGCCCCAAACGGGGGACGCGGCGGGGGGTTCCGTCGGCGCCCGCGGTCGCTATCCAGTAGTTGCGCTCGGATTCCAAGCGCCGGCGAACCCGCTCCCACCCCATCGGCGCGAAGCCATGTTGCGGGTCGCCGACCCCGTAACTCGGCGGCATCTTGGGGCGCTCCGCTCTCACAGCATCAGCGTCTCCACGCGGTTCAGGCGTCCGGCGACGGGATCCACCTGGTAGCCGAGCGACTCCAGCGCGGTCACGCCCATTATCGCCGGGTCGTCCTCCGCGCCGAATATCACGGTGACGCCGGCGACCGAATCTTCGTAGCGCATGACCACGCCGCCCGTATGCCGGACGACCGGGCCGTTGAATCCGAGAAACCGCCTTCGGGCGATTCGCGCGACGCCGAGCTCGTCCAGCACGCTGGCGGGGAAGACGCTCAGCATCGCGCCGGCGTCCACCAGCGCGCGAACGGTCTTTGACGCGGCGCTTGGCGCGGCGGCGCTGGCTATGTCCAAATCGACGTAAATGCCATTCATGTTCTTATCCTCCGTTTCGCCGCTCCTTTCGGTTTCCATGCGGGCGGGCGCGGTTGGTCGGCGCGCCCGCCCGCCGCTTTCCGTTCCGCCCTACTCCGGCAACCGCGTGGCGTGCCAGGATGTCATCCGCCATTCGCCGGCGGGCTTGACGTAAACCACCGTGTACTCCAGCGTGAACTGGTTGCCGTTCACATGCACCCGCGCCTGCCCACGCGCGATGGCGCAGTCGCCGTGGATGCGTATGCGGCGGTCCACGGTCGGCGCGATGGATTCGTAGTTCAGCCTGCCGGACGCCAACCCGTCCGTCAGGCTCTCTTTCGTGTCTATGGCGGCGGTGGTGTGGACGTAACTCAGGTCGTCCGCCAGTATCCCGTCCAGCGTCTCCACGTCCGCCTCGACCATAGCCGCCAGGCGCCGCTCTTCCAACTCCGCTATCGCTTGGGTATCCGACATGCTCTCGATTCCTCCGATGCTTTATGATGGTTGCGGGGATGGCGATGACAACCCCCGCCTATAACTGTAAACTGATAACGAACGGCTGTAAACCGCAAAACCGCGCGAAGGGAGCGAAACCATGGCGGACAACAAGAAGGGAAGCGGCTTGATGATGGTCTGGTGCGAAGTGCCGGCGGACATCGAAGGCGAGTTCAACCGCTGGTACAACGAAGAGCATCTCGCCGAGCGGCTCGAAATCCCCGGATTCCTGAGCGCCGCGCGCTACGAAGCCGTCAGCGGCGGCCCCAAGCATCTCGCCGTGTACGAAATCGAAAGCCCGGAAGTCGTCGAGTCGGCGGTCTATCTGCGCTACCGCGCCAACCCCACCGAGTGGTCC
>CBDESW010000028.1:0-5575 GCA_965242675.1 Dehalococcoidia bacterium | reverse complement strand
TCGCGGTGACCCGCATTGAACCGCAGGAGTTCGACGTCCTGGCGGAGCGCCTTGCGGGGCATTTCGTGGAGATCTACGGTGCGCCGTCGACCGCGGCGGCTTCGGGCGTCGCGCGCGAGGAGATGGAGCAGATGGCGGCGCTATGCGACGGGCTGGCGCCGAACACGCTGCTGACGGTTTCCCGGGAACTGACGGACGCCGGCGTGAAAGAAAGTTTCCGCACCATCGATGCGCAGGACGCCGGGCTCGAGCAGTTCGCCCTTCACGGGGATCCCGACGCGCCTCATTGATCCCGGGCGTTGTGCGTGAAAAGGCGTTCGCCGCCCAGCCGGTGGCCGTCGATGAGGTCCCTGGCGCGAGGTCCGGCCAGCCAGGCTTCCAGCCGCGCCGCGGCCTCCCGCTTGACGTGCGGGTGCCGCGCCGGGTTTACGGGCAGGTAGGCGTATTGATTGAAAAGGGCCGGATCGCCGGCGTAAAGCAGTTTCAGTTTTTTCTTCCTTCCGAAAGCGAGCCAGCTGGCGCGGTCCGAAATCAGGTACGCCTCCATCGCCGCGGCTGCGTTGAGCGCCGCGCCCATGCCGGCGCCGACCGAACGGTACCAGTTTCCGCCGGGCTTCAACTTCGCCGATCGCCACAGCGCGAGTTCCTTCTTGTGGGTGCCGCTGTCGTCGCCGCGGCTCACGAACGCGGCCCGGGCGCGGGCGATCCTGGCGAGCGCCGCAGCGGCGCCGGCGGCGTCCGCGACTCCGGCCGGATCGCCGGACGGCCCGATCACCACGAAGTCGTTGTACATGATTTCCCGGCGACGGACGGCGAACCCCGCGGCCACGAAGTCCTCTTCGGCGGCGGGCGAGTGGACGAGGACCGCGTCGACGTCGCCGGCCTGTCCGAGACGCAGCGCCTGCCCGGTTCCGACGACGAGAAGCTGCACCTGGATTCCCAGGTCGCGCCTTATCTCCGGCAGCAGGACGCGGGACAATCCAGAATTGTGGAACGACGTCGTGACCGCCATCCGCATCGTCTCGGCGCGGAGGTCCGCGGCGGCGAAGAGCGCCGCGGCGACGGCGAGGATCCGGATCATTCGACGATGTCTCCCTTGAGGAACGCCTGCGCTTCGGGGGTCGCGAGCCGGTCGAGCGGATCGGAGCCGCGCGCCGCCTCGTGCAACCGGCCGTGAAGCAGGAACAGGACTTCGGTGGCGATGCGCCGCGCCTGGCCCATGTCGTGCGTCGCCATCACGATGCGGGCGCCGGCGGCGCGCGCCGCCGCGAGGATCGCCTCTATCTCCCGGGTCGCGCGTCCGTCGAGATTGGCGCAGGGTTCGTCGAGGAACAGGATTTCCGGGTCGCGGATCAGCGCCCGCGCAAGGGCCAGCTTCTGTTTCTCGCCGCCCGAGAGAACCGGCGCCGGCCGTTCCAGCATGTCGCCGAGGCCGACTTTCGCCGCCCATTCCGCCGCCCGCCTGCGAGCTTCGGCGCGGCCGACGCCGTGGACGAGCAACGGGTAGGCGATGTTGTCGACGACGCGTCGGCGCATCGCGATCGGGGTCTGGAATACGTAGGCTTGGCGGGTTCGCGCCTCGTTCGCCGGCGCTGCCCAGGTCACCCGGCCCCGCGTCGCGCGTTCGAGCCCGTGCATTAGCCGCAGCAGCGAGGTCTTGCCGGATCCGTTCGGACCGATCACGACGGTCGCCCCCTCGCGCCCGATTTCGAGTTCGACCGGGCCGAAGAGCCGGACGCCGCGCCGCCGCAGTTCGGCGCCTTCCAAGCGGAGCGGGAGGATCGAGGAAGTCAGGAGCCGGTCGGCCAAGTGCGCGTTCGCGGGGATGCGTCCGGTCCCCGCGAAACTCCGGGGGGATTCGAGAACAGCGGAACGGGAGAAGCCATGATCGGGAATCGTCGTTGAACGGCGCGGGAATGTCAAGAATTGCGGTTGTCTGGCGTCACCCGTCAAAAAAGCCGTCGCCCATGATCAAACGCGGCCGTCGCGGCGAAAAGCTACCACTGGCTGGCCCGCTCGGTGCGCGAAAGCGTATGGATGAGGACGTTGACGGCGATCGCCAGCGCGATCAGCACGAAACCCAAGCCGAGGGCGAGGGCGAAGTTTCCCTTGCTGGTTTCGAGCGCGATGGCGGTGGTCAGGACCCGGGTCGCGTGGTCGATGTTGCCGCCCACGATCATGATCGCGCCCACTTCGCCGATCGCGCGCCCGAAACCCGCGAGCGCGGCGGTCAGGAGCGCGCGCCGCGCGTCCCACAGAAGCGCGCGGATGCGTTGCGGTTTGGTCGTATGGATCGAGATCAGCAGGTCGCGGTATTCGGCCCAGAGGTCGCGGATCGCCTGATGGGCAACCGAGGCGACGAGCGGCGTGACGATGATGACTTGGGCGGCGATCATGGCCGCCGGCGTGAAGAGAAGGTCCAGGACGCCGAACGGTCCGGAGCGGCTGAGCAACAGATATACGACGAGGCCCACCACCACTGGCGGCAGGCCCATCAGGGCGTTGAGAACGGCGATCGCGTGGCGCCGCCAGCGGAAACGGTTGACCGCGATCCAGGCGCCCACCGGCAGGCCGATGGCGGAGGCGATGATCACCGCCGTTACCGTGACTTCCAGAGAGCGAGCGGCGATCTCGAACAGGTCGCCGTCGAACGTCACGATCAGGTGCGCGGCCTCGATCAGACCTTGCAGTATCTCGTTCAAACCGCGGAACGCACGGCCGGAAGGCGCGGCGCCTCGTTCTCCAAGGCGCAGGCGGCGCCTCTTTCCCGGCTGGCGGTCACGATTCCGCCCCTTCGCCAGATCCGGGCAAGCGTCCGGTCGGGTTTGCCGGAAGCGCGGGGAACTCGCCCCGGAAGGCAAGGCATGTCCGCCATGCCGGGGCTTCGGTTTCGGCGGCCCGCATTTCGTCCGGGGAACGCGGACGTCCGGTTTTGCATTCGCGGCGGGTCCGCGAACGATCGCCGTTCACGATGCGCTGTCCGTCGTCCTCGCGCGAACGGAGCCGCGCGGCCATGGCCGCGCCCCGGCAACCCGGCAGCCGACGGCGATGCGTTGCCCGCGGGCGTCGGCCGCCGCAAGTCCTTGCGGGGGAATTCATATGTCAAGGAGTCGAAACCGCGTCGCAAGCCGGATCTCCGTCTCTTTTGCGCAGGTACGCCAGCGCGGCGCGGGCGGTCTGCAGGTTTCGGAACCATGCGGGCGTCGTCGAGCGGCTCGGCGTGCGCCGCCGAACGAAGCACCCGGGTAGCATGTTCCGGCGCGGAAAGCCTTCCCGCCGGTTTCGGGCGTCATGTTCATCGCGCGGCAGAAATGTCCGTCAATCGACAGGCGTGACCGCGGCGACTCTTCGAGCGCGGAAGGTTTCCCCGCGCACCGTTTCTTTCCGGCCAGACGCAGGCGGCTGGATATCGCGGCCGCGACAGCCCTGCCGCTGCATTCCGCGCTCGAAGCTTTCACGGCCGATAGTTCCCGTCTGCCGACATGAGGGTCGCCCCGTTGGACCCGGCAGCGAAAATGATACCATGAGATCGAAGCGCTTTCCGCCGCTTCGTGATTCCTCTTTGAAACGAAACGCGCTTTTTCGGGTTTGCGGTAGTCGGCGGTTCGGGCCCGCGGCGTGACGGTGAAAGGCGGATTCGCACATCCGGCCGCCGTCGGACGAGATCGGAAACAGGTATCGTGCGTTGCCCGATCGCCCGATCCCAACGGTTCCGTTCGACGCCGGTTCGCAGGTTCGTTCCGGCTCTTGCGCCGCAGCCAGACCGCCGAACGCTTTTCTTTTCTTCGGAAGCCACCGGCAACTCGTCAGCCGGTTTGCGCGTCGGCGTCCAGCGCCAGAACCCAGAGCGGGCGACCGTTTCGGCGAATGGCAGCGACGCATGCGCGCCGCGCCCGCCGCCTTGACTCGCCGACCAAACCACCCCGATACTGCCTTCTACGATAGAGACCGCCGATGGCTGCGCTTCGGACTTGACACGGAGTCTTGTCAGCCGCAGCGTTCGACGATATATCGCCCGTTGAGCAATTTTTGTTTGTCAAGTGCGATGTAATGGGAGACGCGCTGCTATGATCGCTGACAGCTACTTCAAGACTCGTGACGAAGCGTATCGCGAAGCGCAGCGGCGACGTCAGGAACCGAAATTGGAGGGCATGATTACCAAGATCTTGCCCTCCGGATATGGCGGATACGTTGTCCACTCCGTGTCGGCCGAGCTGATGATCGACAATATGGTTGACGGTTTGCCGCCTGTTTCTCCCGCGCTAATTTCGAGGTATCTCAGCGCGTTATGAGCGACGAATAGGCGAATATCCCTGATCGGTCTTTGCAATCGTTTGAGGGTTCTTCCGTTCAGCTCCAAATGTTCCGAAAGTATCAGGCTGGAAGATCGGAGGATCGACGTGCATAACCAGCGCACCCAGCTCACAGCCCGGCCTGTTCTGATGCTGTCCTCACGACAGAGATCGCTGACCGCCCGTCTTGCATTTTGAGTTGAGAAAAGGAATTGATTAATTCAGGCGGACTCGGAATTTCTGTTGTCCTCGTGGGTTGCGTCGGATTCTGCCGGTTTGGATCCGGCATGCGCTCGCTCAGTTTGAGCTGCGTCCACCGCCACATATTCCTCGGGCGGCATCAAGGTTCGTGACAATGTCTTTTTCCCCGTTGCCTTCCGTAGGCTGCTCTCGCGTCGCTTCAGCAGCGTCGCCAAGTCCGTCCCGCGCAGCATTTCCAAGTCTCGTATCATCGGCTTCCCCGGATTGTTCTCGACTGTGTTCGCTTTCGGCCGTGGATGGCCCGGTTGATAGAAAGTTGAACGGTGGCTGGCCGCCTAATCCCAGTTTGTCGGCCAGCGAGCTGGATTTCTTGACTTTTTCGCCAATAGAATTTCCGCTTTTCGTGGTTCGCGCACATTCTTGAATAACATGCTGGCTTCCTTCCGATCAATCACGAAGCCGTGAGACGGATATTCTGACATGATGAAATCCTGTTCTTTCGTCTCGATGTTTCGACCATCGAGGAGAAGACGCCTGCCGTAGCCGTGCGAAGCTTCGCGATTTCATTTCCCCCGCAGCGCGGCTTTGAGGTCGGCTGCGCTGGTCAGCGGAAGGGAACACGTGCCGCCGGAGCAGACGTACGCCGCCGCCCTGCCGTCGATGGCGCCCTTGCCGGCCGCAGGGTGGTTCCGTGGAAGCTGCGCATCGGTCCGCAAGACCAGCTTGTTCATGTTGGGCGTCCGCCAGGCCGCTTCGGCCAGGCCGTCCGCATCGCCGGAGGCGCCGACGATCACGATCTGCGTGCAGCATTGGAGGAATTCGTTGGCGCAGAGCAGGCTTGCGTAAGGCAGGAGGTTCTTCGCCAGATCGCCGGTGAATGCGGCGATGACGGCGTCCGCGCGCTCCCGGTAGGCGTCTTCGCCGGTCATGTAGTGCAGACGCGCCAGCACCTGCGCCATCGTGCCGTTGCCCGCGGGCGTCGCGTTGTCGGCGGCGGTCCGGGTGCGAATGATCAGCGCTTCCGCGTCGTCCGCCGTGAAGAAGTAGCCGCCGTTCTCCTCGTCCCAGTAGTGCGCATCGGC
>CBDESW010000027.1:0-176264 GCA_965242675.1 Dehalococcoidia bacterium | reverse complement strand
AGGGCGAGACTTTGCAGCTCTTTGAGCAGCACGTGGAAGGATTCCGGGATGCCCGGCTGTATCACGTCTTCGCCTTTGACGATGGCTTCGTAGGTTTTGACGCGCCCGACCACGTCGTCGGATTTGACTGTGAGCATTTCCTGCAGGTTGTAGGCGGCGGAGTAGGCTTCGAGCGCCCAGACTTCCATCTCGCCGAATCGCTGTCCGCCGAACTGCGCCTTGCCGCCCAGCGGCTGCTGGGTGATGAGCGAGTAGGGGCCCGTGGAGCGCGCGTGTATCTTGTCCTCCACGAGGTGGACGAGCTTCATCATGTAGATCTGCCCCACAGTGATGGGCTGGTCGAACGGCTCGCCGCTCCTGCCGTCGTAGAGTATGGACTTGCCCATCGTGGGCGCGGCGACGCGCTCGCGGTTGAGGCGGATGGACTCTTGGAGCATGCCTTCTTCGATGAGATTCGCGCGCTCGTCGGGCGAGGCGTCCCGCCAGCGCTCGGCGGAGTCGCGGAGGAAGTCGCCCAAGGGGGCGTTTTCGCGCTCGGTCTCCGGCATGTCTTCCCAGCGGTTGGCTTCCAGCCGCAGGAAGTCGTCTTCTTCGCAAGCGCCGAAGTCAACGCCGCGCTCCTGCTTGAACCAGAGTTCAAGGCTTGCCTTGCGCGCCGCGCCCTGCTGGGCGTCGGGTCCGAAAAGCGCGTCGTAGTCGTATCCGCGCTCCGCCAGCCATTCGCGGACTTGTCCATCGTCTATGACCGGGGGCGCGTCGTATTCCGCGCGGGTTCGCGGGTCGACCGCGCCGGATTGCTCCACCATCCACGCCAAGCCGAGCGAGTCTTCTATCTCGACGTCTTTCGCGCCGTCGAACACGGGCGTGACCGCCTTGAAGCCGAGCATGCTCGCCGCCCAGCCGAGATGCGTCTCCAGCACCTGGCCGAGGTTCATGCGCGAGGGGACGCCGAGCGGGGTGAGGATGATGTCCACCGGCGTGCCGTCCGGCAGGAAGGGCATGTCCTCTTCCGGCAGGATGCGGGCTATGACGCCCTTGTTGCCGTGCCGCCCGGCCATCTTGTCGCCTTCGGTGATTTTGCGCGTCTGCGCCACCCAGAGGCGAACCAGCTTGTTGACGCCGGGGGGGAGTTCGTCCCCGTTCTCGCGGCTGAGCGCTTTGACGTCTATTATTTTGCCGCGCTCGCCGTGCGGGACGCGCAACGACGAGTCTTTGACGTCCCGCGCCTTCTCGCCGAAGATCGCGCGCAGGAGTTTCTCTTCCGCGCTCAGCTCGGTTTCGCCCTTCGGGGTTATCTTGCCCACGAGGATGTCGCCGGGGTTTATTTCCGCGCCCACGCGGATGATGCCCTCTTCGTCCAGATTCCGCAGGGTTTCGTCGCCCACGTTGGGGATGTCGCGGGTTATTTCCTCCGCGCCCAGCTTGGTGTCGCGCGATTCCACTTCGTGCTTTTCAATGTGGATGGAGGTGAACTTGTCGTCTTTCACCAGCCGCCGGCTGATGATGATGGCGTCCTCGAAGTTGTAGCCTTCCCAGCTCATGAACGCCACTAGGACGTTCTGACCGAGAGCCAGCTCGCCGCCGCCGGTGGAGGAGCTGTCGGCGATGACGTCGCCGACTTTCACCACGTCGCCCACTTCCACGATGGGGCGCTGGTTGAGGCAAGTCCCCTGATTGGAGCGGACGAATTTCAGCAGGTCGAACTCGCGCCGCCCGCCGTCCTTGAGCGCGACGACTACTTTGTAGCCGATGTCGCCGTATTCCAATTTGTTGATGGAGGCGACCACGCCGTTCACGTCGGAGAGGACGACTTGTCCGCTGTCTTTCGCCACGCGCTCCTCGACGCCGGTTCCGACTAGGGGCGGCTCCGGGCGCAGAAGGGGGACTGCCTGGCGCTGCATGTTCGAGCCCATCAGCGCGCGGTTGGCGTCGTCGTGCTCGAGGAAGGGGATGAGGGCGGTGGAGACGCTCACCAACTGAATGGGGGCGACGTCCATGTACTCCACCTCTTCGGGCGCGACCATGACGACTTCTTCGCCGAGCCGCGTTTCGACGCGGTCGCCGGCGAACTGCCCCAGCGCGTCCAGCTCCGCCTGCGCTTGGGCTATGTGGACGCTCTCTTCGGCGTCCGCCGCCAGATAGATTATGTCGTCTTCGCTGGCGGACACATAGGGGCGGACGGCGACAGGGCGCTCGCTCAGGGCGGCTATCTGCGCCAGCCTGCCGTTGCTGCGGGACGGCTTGCCGCCGGCTTTGAGCAGGGTCGTGCCGCTGTCATCCCGGACGTCCTCCGTCAACTCGCGCCCGGCGAGGCCGGGGTCGGTGTTGAGGATTTCGGTCAGCACTTTGCGGTAGGGCGTTTCGATGAAGCCGTATTCGTTCGTCCGCGCGTAGGCGGCGAGGGAGCCGAGCAAGCCGATGTTGGGTCCTTCCGGCGTCTCTATGGGGCAGATGCGCCCGTAGTGGGAGTGGTGGACGTCGCGCACTTCGAAGCCGGCGCGCTCTCTGGACAGCCCGCCGGGGCCGAGCGCCGACAGCCGCCGCTTGTGCGTCAGCTCCGACAGCGGGTTGGTCTGGTCCATGAACTGCGACAGCTGGGAGCCTCCGAAGAACTCGCGCACGGACGCCACGACGGGGCGTATGTTGATGAGCGCCGCCGGCGTGGTGGTCGCCGGGTCGAGCTGGGTGGTCATGCGCTCTTTGATGACGCGCTCCATCCGCACAAGCCCGACGCGCACCTGATTCTGTATCAGCTCGCCCACGGCGCGCACGCGGCGGTTGCCGAGATGGTCTATGTCATCCGGAGCCAATTCCCGGTTGTTTATCCGGATCATGCGGCGCAGAAGGCGCAGGATGTCGTTCGGCGTCAGCGTGAGGACGCTCTCGGCGTTCTCGCCGCGCTCGTCCGCGTCTCCGTCGTCCGGGCGCAGTTTGCGGTTCAGCTTGTATCGCCCGACGCGCCCCAAGTCGTAGCGGCGCGGGTTGAAGAACAGGCTGTCGATGAGGTTCTTCGCGTTCTCCACGTTGGGCGGCTCGCCCGGTCGCAGGCGGCGGTAGAACTCCAGCAGCGCTTCGTCCCGCGTCCGCGCGGCGGTGTCCTTCTCGATGGTCGTCGCGATGAACTGGTGGTCGGGGTTCGTGTCCACGTCGGCGAACAGGGAGATCAGCCCCTCGTCCGTCTCGAACGCATGCCGCATCTCGTCGGCGTCTTCGCCGTCGTAGTAGCCGGCTTCGTAGTAGTAGCCGAGACAGCGGAGCAGGGTGCTGACGGGCGTCTTGCGCTTGCGGTCGACTTTCACGGACATGACGTCGCGGTTGGACGTCTCGAACTCCATCCACGCGCCTCTGTACGGGATGAGTTTGGCGGCGGCGAGCGGCCTGCCGCTGTTGGGGTCGGCGGGCGCGGTGAAATAGACGCCGGGCGAGCGCACCAACTGGCTCACCACCACGCGCTCCGCGCCGTTGATGATGAATGTGCCGGTTTTGGTCATCATCGGTATGTCGCCGATGAACAGGGTCTGCTCTTTGATTTCGCCCCCGCCGAGTCCGGCTTTGATTTTGAGCTGGACTGTGACGTAGAGGGCGGCGGCGTAGGTGGTTTCGCGCTCGCGGCACTCATCCTCCGAGAGCTTGGGATCCTCGAAGTAGTGGTCGCCGAGCGTGAGCTCGAAGCGCCCTCCGGGGAAGTCTTCTATCGGCGAAATCTCGTCGAACAGCTCCCGAAGCCCCTCGGACTTGAAGTGTTCGAAAGAGTCGATCTGCACCTGAATCAGGTTCGGCACGTCGATTATCGCCGGCGCGCGCGAGTACTCGCGCGTCGGCAGGCTGACGTTCTGGCCGTTCGCCGTCTGCAAATCGGTTGAGACCATACGCTGTCACGCTCCTGACGCTAGAGAATGTCGGACGGAGTTGGGTGAATGGTTGTGTGAACGGTTGGACGGGATGGCGGCTGACGCATCATCGGATGAAAGGCGGCGGAACGAATCAAGCCGCCGTTCGGCGGGAATGGACGCGCCCGCGCTCGACGGACGCCGTGAATTTCGGACGGTCAAGCGACGGAACGCTGAGGACGCTGAATGATGAAGAGAGGTTGCGTCAACGGACATAGGCAATCAGTTTTCATGTTACCACGCGGCTATGGCGAAAGTCAACACGAATTCGCCGCAATTTCGGGCGATTTTGCGGCTGGGGCGAAATTGGCGCGCGGCGGCGGTCCGCCGGCGGCGTTCGGTTCAGGCTGTCGAGACTCGGTTCGATGCGGCGCGGTTGACCTCGCGTTTGGGCTTCGCGTACAGTTTGCCCATGTCGGCGCTCGGTTTCAAGGGGGTTTCCGTCCGATTTGGGGCGCGAAACGGCGAAAGAATGGAAACGCGGAGGGGGAATGGCGCAATGGGCTTTCGCGAATTCCGCGCGGTTGACACTTCTTCGCGCCTGCAATAGCATGCGGGCGCACACGGCAACAGCGTTCTAGGAGGCGAAATCATGGGAACGATTTTGGGAGAAGGCGATTTCAGGTACGAACACGTCATAGACTGGCACAAGCTGCCGGAGGGGGCGCGCCTGATAGAGACGCCGGGCGTGGCGGTGGATTCGCGGGATGAGGTTTACGCCTTCAGCCGCAACCCGGACTTCCCCGTGATGGTCTTCGACCAGGGCGGCGAGTTCGTTCGCGGCTTCGGCAAGGGCATCTTCGGCAACCGGACGCATGGCATCTACGTCGGGCCGGAGGACACCATCTACTGCGTGGACGACGGCATCCACACCATCACCAAGTTCACCCGCGAGGGCGAGTTGCTGATGACCATCGGCGTGGCGGGCGAGTCGTCCGAGATTTGGAGCGGCAAGCCGTTCAACCGCCCCACCCACGCGGCGGTCTCGCGCAAGACGGGGCATATCTACATATCGGACGGCTACGGCAACTTCAGCGTCCACAAGTACACGGGCGACGGCGAGTTCGTCAAGAGCTGGGGCGGGCCCGGCATCGACCCCGGCGAGTTCCTGCGCCCGCACAACATAGCGGTGGACGACGACGACCGCGTCCTGGTCGCCGACCGCGAAGCGCACCGCATCCAAGTGTTCGACGGCGACGGGAACGTGACGGACGTCTGGAACAACATCCACATGCCCAACGGCATGACGATAGGCCCGGACGGCAACATTTACGTGGGCGAGCTGCCGGGCGCGACGCAAGCCGAGCCGACGCCGCCGAGACACGGACACCGCGTATCCATATACGACCCCAGCGGCAAGCGCCTGGCATTGCTCGGCGCGGACGACGAGGGCGAGGGCGCCGGCGAGTTCATCGCCCCGCACGGCATGGGAGTGGACAGCCGCGGCAACATTTACGTGGGCGAAGTGTCGTTCACGATACGCGGCAGCCGCATGGACCCGCCGCGCGAGCTGCGGAGTTTCACGAAGCTGGCGAAGGTCTAGGGGCGCCTAGGCGCGATGGGATAGCGCGTCGTCCGCGTCGTCCTACCCCATCGCGGGCTTGCGGGGGCATGTTTCTTGTCAGAATCAGGATTTACGGGATTATAGGATTCTCAGGATTCTCCCGGCGCGCGTTCTCGTCGGGCAAGCGGCGAGCTGGGGCGAACGGAATCCCGCCAATCCCATAAATCCTGATTCTGACAGAGGCGCGCGCCCGCCGAAACTCCGAAAATCCAAACACATACCCGCAAGCCAACCTTCCCCTAAGCGCCGCTCCAACCCCGCCAAACCTCAATTCCTCATTCCTCATTCGCCGCTCCAAATGGATGATTTCGCAAACCGGCTCGCGCCCGCCGCCGCCTTTCTCGCCCGCCGCGCCCATCTCATCGCGCTGGCGCTGTTCGCCATCGTCGGCGCCGCCGTTCTTGAAGATTACGGAATCGCCAACGATGAGGGCGTGCAGCGGGAAATCGGAATCGCGTCGTTCAATTACATTCTTGGGGACTTGGACGCCCTGCCCGAAGACGTCGACAGATATTACGGCGTCGCCTTCGAGGTTCCGCTAATCGCGGTCGAGCGCGCCTTCGGGCTGGGAATCCATCGCGGCATAGACCTGAGCCGCCGGCTGATTACCCATCTGTTCTTTCTCATCGGCGGCTTCTTCGCGTGGCTGCTTGCCTATCGCCTGTTCGGCAGCCGACTCGTCGCGCTGTTCGCCATGCTGCTGTTTCTGCTGCATCCGCGGCTGTACGCCCATTCCTTCTTCAACACCAAAGACTTGCCCTTCCTGAGCATGTTCATGGTCGCGCTCTACCTCACTCACCGCGCTTTTCGGCGGGATTCGGTCTGGGCGTTCGCCCTGTGCGGCGCGGGCGCGGGGCTGCTGGCGAATATGCGGATTGTGGGCGTGATGATGATTCCCGCCGTCTTGGGACTGCTGGCGCTGGACGCTTTTCACGCCACGAGACGCGATGGATGGTCGGGGATGAAGCCCGCGCTCGCCAACGCCGCCGCCTTCTCCGGAGCGTTCGCCGCCGTCCTCTACGCCGCTTGGCCCCTGCTGTGGCGCGACCCGACGGAGCTTGTGGACGCCTTTCAGGTCATGTCGTGGCACACCACGCATGCGCTCAGCCTGTTTCGCGGGGAGCCGGTTCGGTATCCCAATGTGCCTTGGGATTTCATCCCGACTTGGATTCTGATAACCACGCCGCCGGCGGCGCTCATTCTCGTCGCGCTCGGAATCGCGGCCGTCGCCCGTCTTTGCGCCGCCGACTGGCGCGGCATGCTCGCCAACGCGACCGCGCGGTTCGGGCTGCTGGCGGTCGCCTTCCTCATCCTGCCCGTCGCCGCGGTAATCGCGCTGAATTCCAACCTGTACAACGACTGGCGGCAGATGTATTTTCTCTACGCGCCAATGTGCGTTTTGGCGGCGTTCGGGCTGAATCTCATCATGGAGTTGGTCGCCGCCAAGCCGCGCCTGCGCGCCGCCGCCTGCGGTCTGGTCGCGCTCGGAATCGCCCTAGTCGTCGTTCAGATGGTTCGGCTGCATCCGTATCAGCAGGATTATTTCAACCCGCTGGTCGGCAAAAGCGACATCGCCGACCGATGGACGATGAACTACTGGCGCATATTCCACAAGGAAGCGCTGGACGCGCTGCTGGAAATCCAGCCGAGCGGACGAATCGCCGTCATGTCCCCCGGCTACTATCGTTTCTTGTTGGAACACAACATGAAGCTCTTTCCGGAGGAAGAGAGAAGCCGGTTGGTACTCTCGCCCAACTTCCCGTCGTTTCTCATCGTGGCGGGGGACGGCGGGGACGGCGCCATTTGGAAGCGCGAGGTTTACGGCGTGCCGTTCGGCTCCATCATAGACGCGCGCGCCGAATCGGAGGCGCTCTTCCGCGAGATTTACGCGGCGGCGCGGGCGTCCGCCCCAAGCGCGGGCGGCGGCGGGTGGAGCGTGTACGCGGACGGCGAAACGCTTACCTATATAAAGGAAGGCTGCGCCGAATCGGACGCGCGCGGACGGTTCTGGGTGTCGGTGTTCCCAAGCGACCCCGCCGTACTGCACCCCGACAGGCGCGCCGCCGGCTTCGAACACGACTCGCTCAATTTCGACTTCCCCGAATACGGCGCGGTTTTGGACGGCGGATGCGTGATAATCCGCGAGTTGCCGGACTATCCGATAGGCGGCGTCGAAATGGGGCAGTCCGCGCCCGGCGAGGGCGAGCTGTGGCGGGCGCGGATAACGCTTGAGTAGGGACGGGCGGCGCGGACGCCCTCATCCTAACCTTCTCGTCAAGGGTTGGCAGGGGCATGTTTGTGGTTGGCGGGCAATCCGCGCGGGACTGCGCCTAGAGGCGCAGGCGCCCCTCACCCTAGCCCTCTCCCATCAAGGGAGAGGGGATTCATCGCTCGCGATTCGGGCTTGGCTCCGAGTGGCTTGTTTGTCCCCGCCTTCGCGAGGATGACGTTGTTTGGGGATTCTGGATTCCCGCCCCCCCGCTTCCGCGAGGGTGACGTTCTTTCGCGGGAATGACGGGGTGGAAATACGCCGCCGCCTAGCCCCCGTATTCCCCCCTAGCCGCGTCTTCCGACACCAGCCCGTTCGCCACGTCGCGCGCCAACAGCTCTTTGGGGCGGTCTTTCGGGTCGCCGGCGCCGGCTCCGCTTGAGAATTCCAGCGTCAGCCTGTCCGCCGGGTCGGCTAGGGCGACGGCGCCTTTGGTCATCTCGGACGGGTTTTCGGAGATGGATTCGCCGTTTAGTATCACCCGCGTCTTCGTCCCCGCTTGCCCGCCGAAGATGCCCTGCGGGGCGAACGACAGGCGGTTGGGGTGCAGGTAAATGTTCAGCGGGGCGGGATGGGACGGCAGTTTGCCGACCACGACGCGCTGTCCGGGGCTTCCCCGCCGCTCGCCCGCGCCGGCGGAGTCGGCTATCAACTCTTTGGAGATTATCAGCGACGGGCTGCTGACTTCGAACACTTCCACGGGGACGTTGGAGGCGCTGGACGGGAACATGTTAAGCCCCATGCCGTCCGCTTGGCTGGTCGCGCCGCGTCCGCCGCCGCAGAAGAGATGGGCGTTGAAAACGCGCCCGTCCGCCTCCGCGCCGTATGCGTGAATGGACGACATCAAGCCGTTGCCTGACTGTATCCGGTCGGGAACCGCCTTCGACAGCGCGCCGAAGATGCAGCCGTGTATGTACCACCCCGTGTTCGTCCGCGAACCCACCGACACGGGGAAGTCGCAGTTGATTATCGTCCCCTGCGGCGCGGATACGCTTATCGGCTCGAAGCAGCCTTCGTTGACGGGGACATCCGGCGTCAGAAGGCAGGCGAGCGGATAGTAGGTGTGTCCCTTGCTGTAAATCAGCGTGCAATTCAGCCCGCCGCGGTCTATTTGCGGGGCGGAGCCGGCGTAGTCCACCAGCATCTCGTCGCCGCGTATCTCGATGCGGACGCTGATTTTCAGCGGGTCGCCCATGCCGTCGGTGTAAACCTCGTTGGAGTACTCGCCGTCCGGCAGCTCGGCTATCGCCTTCCGCATGGCGGCTTCGGAGCGTCCGCGAATGGCGTCCGAGAGGGCGGACAGGTCTTCGAGCTTGTACTCGTCCAGAAAGTCGCGGATGCGGCGCGCGCCCACGTCGTTGGCGGCGACCTGCGCCTCTATGTCGGTCAGAACCATGTCCGGCCCCCGCACATTCCAGCGGAACATGTCGAAAACCAGCTCGTTCGGCTCCCCGGCGTCGTAGAGTTTGCACAGGGGGAAGAAGATGCCCTCTTCGTAAGAGTCGGTCACGCTCTTGGCGTCCAGCGAGCCGCCAATGTCGGAGGTGTTGGCGATATTGCCGGCGAAGCCCACGAACCGCCCGTGATGGAACACCGGCGAGACGATGGCTATGTCCGGCAGGTGCCCGGCGCACATCCACGGGTCGTTGGTCATGTACACGTCGCCGGGGCGCATCGTCTCCGGCGGGTGCTTCTTGAGGATTTCCTTCGCCACGTTGGGCATGGTCATGTTGAACACGGGCATGGAGCGGTAGGCGTGGGCGAGCGAGCGCCCCTGCGCGTCCAAAATCTCGCAGCCGAAGTCGTTGGCGGAGGCGATGATGGTGGAAACCGCCGTCCGCAGGATGGTCGTCCACATCTCTTCCGCCACATTCAGCATGCGGCTCCACATGATTTCAAGGGACGCGGGGTCGAAGTTTTGGGGGTTGGGCATTTGGGGGGAGTTCCTAGTTGTTGGGGGTTAGTGGTTAGCGGTTAGTTGCCAGTGGTTGGTGAATGTCCCCCGTCATTCCCGCGAAGGCGGGAATCCAGAGGGCGGCGGATGGTCTGCGGTTGGCGGCGCAGACACCCTCACCCTAGCCCTCTCCCATCAAGGGAGAGGGGATACGTTGGTTGGGATTCAAGGTTGATTTCGAGTGGCTAGCGTGGTTGGGCGACTCTGGATTCCCGCTTTCGCGGGAATGACGGCGTAAACGCGGGTAGAATGGATGCGTTGGTTGAGATTCAAGGTTGATTTCGCATGGCGGGTTTGGTTGGGCGACTCTGGATTCCCGCTTTCGCGGGAATGACGGCGTAAACGCGGGTAGATTGGATGCGTTGGTTGCTGTTCGGGCTTGTTTTCGGATGACTGGCTTGGCTTGGGTCTCTGGATTCCCGCTTTCGCGGGAATGACGGCGTAAACGCCGGGCGGCGTCATCATCATCCCCCCAATCGTATCGCCAAGTTCAGCCATCTGTCCACCGCCGCCGAGTCGCCGGGGCGGATTACCGTCGTGGCTTCTTCCTCTTCCACTATGGCGGGTCCGCGGATTTCCGCGCCGGGGGGCAGGCGGTAGCGGTCGTAAACCGGGCATGGGGCGAAGCCGCCGGTTTCGGGGAAGTACGCCGGGCGCGTCGTCTTGAGCGCGGATGCGGTCGCGGATTTGGCGGCGTCCGCGTCCGACGGCTCGCGCTCGGCTAGGCGCAGGTCGGGCTTGGGCCCGCTCACCGCCAGCCGCCAGTTGCGGACTTCCATCGGCAAGCTCAGGTTGCGGCGGCTGTAGAGCGACTGATAAATGTCGTGGAAATCCGACTCGACGCGCTCGGCGGACGATTGCGAAAGGCGTCCGTCGGGGATGGGGACTTCTATTTCGTGAATCTGCCCCGAAAGGCGCATGTCGGCGCTGCGCTCGGCGGTTATGGCGGCGGCGGACACTCCGGCGTTCGCCAGGGCGTCCCGCGCGCGGGTTTCCATTTCGGCGAAGGCGTTTTCGACCCAGCGCCAATCAGTCCGTTCGAGAAGGTTGGGAGCGGAGCGGACGCTTTCGAACGACAGCGGGGCGGCGAGGCAGCCGAGCGCGGAGGTGACGCCCGCGCCGAGCGGGACGACCACGCGCCGCGCGCCGAGTATGCGGGCGACGGCGCAAGCATGCGCGGGGCCCGCGCCTCCGAAGGCGACTATGGCGTAGTTTCGCGGGTCTTTGTTTCTGCCGATTATGTGGATGCGCGCCGCCGCCGCCATGTTCTCGGCGACCACGTCGTAAACCCCGCGCGCCGCGTCCAGCGCGTCCATCCCCATGCGCTCGCCCAACTCGGCGAGCGCGCGGCGCGCGGCGTCCGCGTCAAGCGGCATGCGACCGCCCAGGAAGTAGTCCGGGTTGAGATAGCCGAGCGCGAGATTGGCGTCCGTGACGGTCGGCTGATCGCCGCCTAGTCCGTAGCAGGCGGGGCCTGGGTTCGCGCCCGCGCTCTGGGGGCCGACGCGCAGACGCCCAAGACCGTCCAGCCAAGCGACGCTGCCGCCGCCGGAGCCTATCTCGATGAGATCGAGGACGGGTATCAGCATGGGCAAGCCGCTGCCTATCTTGAACCGGTGGACGCGCGCCACTTCTATCATGTTGGCGCGGCTCGGCTCGCCGCCCTCGATGACGCAGGTTTTGGCGGTCGTGCCGCCCATGTCGAGCGAAATCAGATCAGGTTCGCCGAGCAGACCGCTGTAAAACGCGGCGGCGAGCGCGCCGGCGGCGGGCCCTGATTCCAGCAGCCGAACCGGGCGCTCGGCGGCGGCGTCCGCGTCCATCACCCCGCCGGCGGAGTGCATCACGAGCAGGCGTCCGGCGTATCCCTCCGCCGCCAGCTCGCGCTCCACGCCGCGAATGTAGCGCGAGACGGAGGGCTTTATGTAGCTGTCCGCCGCCGTCGTGGAAGTGCGCTCGTATTCGTTTATCACCGGCGCGGCATCGGATGAAAGCGACACGGGGATACGCGGATGGCGCTCGGCGATGAGCGCTTTCAACTGCGCCTCGTGCGCGGGGTTGGCGTATGAGTGGAGGAACGTCACGGCGATGGATTCCACGCCGAGCGCCGCCAGCTCGTCCACGACGCGGGCGCATCCTTCAAGATCGAGCGGGGTTAGGACGCCGCCTTCCCTGTCGACGCGCTCATCCGCTTCGGCGCGCAGGCGACGGGGAATCAGCGGCTCCGGCATGAGCGCTTGGAGGTCGTGCATGTCGTAGATGCTCTCGCGCCCCATCTCCAGAATGTCGCGGAATCCGCGCGTGGTGACCAGCGCCGTTTTCGCGCCCTTGCGCTCGATTATGGCGTTGGTGGCGAGCGTGGTGCTGTGGACGACCAGATTCAAGTCGGACGCGGACGCCCCGGCGTCGCGCAGAATCTCGCGCGTCCCGCGAATGAGCGCGCGGGTCGGGTCTTCGGCGTCGGTGAGGACTTTATGGACGCGCATCTCGCCGCTTTCGGCGCTGTGCAGCGCGAAATCCGTGAAAGTGCCGCCTATGTCTATGCTGAGCGAATGGGACGGCGGAGCGCCGTTCGCGCCGGTTTCGGTCGCCATGATTGGTTTTGGTCCTCGCTTGTGTCCGGCAATGTTGGTTGGCGAGACTGCGCCTGGCGGCGCAGGCGCCCTCACCCTAGCCCTCTCCCATCAAGGGAGAGGGGATTTGTTGGTTGGGATTTGGGATTGATTTCGGGTGGCTATCTTGTCCCCGCTTTCGCGAGGATGACGTTGTTTGTCGACTCTGGATTCCCGCCTTCGCGGGAATGACGGGGTGAAACAGCGAGCGGATTTGTCGCTCGCGGTTCGCGCGTTTTCGGTTGACACATCCCCGTTAGCCCCCGCCGGGCGAAAGCGGGTTGTGTCCGGCGGCGCTCTCATAGTCTTGATGCGCGCGGTCTATGGCGCGGACGCGCCCGCTCACTAGGCGCTCCACGCGCGATTTCGCCCATTCGTTGGAGCCGATTATCCCGTCGAGCGAACCTTGGAATTGCGGCATGACGTATCGCGCCAGCAGTTCGTAGCTGTTCAGCATCCGGTCGCGCGCCGCCCAGTCGATGGTTTGGACCAGCAGCCCGCCGAACCCGCCGCTCTGCTCTTCAAGGCGGCGTATGCCTTCCACGCAGTCGTCCGGCGTTCCGATTATCCAAGCGCCGGTTTCCGCCATGTGGTCTATCACTTTCTCAAGCGGGCCTTCGTATGCGGCGGCGCGTCCGTTCGTCCCTTCCGTGTATTCGCGCAGGAATCGCCCCGCGCCGATTCGCGCTTCCTCGAAGGCGAGCTCGCGGTCTTCGGCGAGATGGACGGGGATTGTGAGACGCCAGTCGAATCTGTCCACCGTCCGCCCGTGTTCGGCGGCGGAGTTTTCGGCTATCTCCCAAAGCCCGCGCAGGTTGGAGCGCCCCGTGGACGGGTCGCGCGGGACGGTTATCGTGAGGACGGACGCGCCGTATTTCCCCGCCAGCGCCACGCCCGCCGGCGATTGGACGGACGCCACCGCTATCGGCATGTGCGGGCGCTGAAAGGGACGTATCTGGAGCATCGCCTCGTTCAACTCGAACCAGTCGGCTTTGTAGGTTATCGGCTCCGTTTCGGCGAACAGCCGCAGGATGATTCCGAGCGCCTCGTCCATCTTCTCGCGCTGGGTTGTCGGGTCGATGCCCATCATGTAGGCGTCGCCGGGCAACGCGCCGGGGCCGACGCCGAACATCACGCGCCCGCGCGTCATGTGGTCGAGTTGCGTCATGCGGTTGGCGACCATCAGCGGGTGGTGATAGGGCAGGCTGACGACGCCCGTCCCCAGCTTTATGTGCCGCGTCCGCTCGGCGGCGACGCCGATGAAAATTTCCGGCGACGAGATTATCTCCCACCCCGCGCTGTGGTGTTCGCCTATCCAAGCCTCATCGAAGCCGAGATAGTCAAGCCACTGGATGAGCTCGAGGTCGCGCTCCATCGCCAGCGTCGGGTTCTCGCCCACGCGGTGGAACGGTCCTAGGAAGATTCCGAATTTCATTCTGTCCGGGAGCGGCATGGGTTTTGTTCCTAGTTGTTAGTTGCTGATTGGGATACGCTTCGCGCCGGAAAGCCTGCGCCTAGCGGCGCAGTCACCCTCACCCTAGCCCTCTCCCATCAAGGGAGAGGGGATTCGTCGCTCTCAATTCGCGCTTGGTTTCGTTGAACGCGCCTTTGCAAGCGCCCTTTCGCGAAATTCGCCGCTCTAGTCTATCCGATACGCCCGCGCCGCCGTGTTGTGGAACAAGTCCGCGCGCTCGGAATCGGAGTAGCCCCGCGACATGCGCTTGAAGGCGTTGTACATGACGTTGTACGAGAACGAGACCTTGTCCACCGGGAAGTTGCTCTCGAACATGCCGCGCTCAGGGCCGAACTGCTCGATGCAGTACTCCATGAACGGCGACATGGATTCCGCCAGCTCTTCCGACCCGATGGGGACGTCGCGCTCGTGCCATCCGAACCCGGTCTGCGGCATGCCGAGTCCGCCGAGCTTGACGAACACATTGGGACATTCGGCGACGGCGGCGATGCCGGCGCGCCACGTCTGAAGCGTCTCGTCCGGGTTGGCGGCGTAGGGGCCTACTCTCAGCAACCCGCCGACGTGGTTCAGGATGATGGTCAAGTCGGGGACGGCTTTGGCGAGGTCGGCAAGCTCCGGCATCTGCGGGAAGTAGAGCCAAGCCTCCAGCGACATTCCCATCTTCGCCAGGACGCGGGCGCCGGCGCGGAAGTTGTCGCCCGCCAGCTGCCCCTGCCTCTGCTGGGCGGCGGTGTTTTGGATTTCGGGATGCGGGTCCCAAGTCACCGAGTGGCGTATCCCCCTGAAGCGGTTGGGGCTGGCGGTTTGGAGCGCTTCCAAGACGGGCTGGACGGCGTCGCCCAGATTGAGGTTGGCGTGTCCGACGATTGCGGCGGCGGCGCGCGTGTCGCCGTACAAGCCGCTGGCGCTGGCGGCGGCGAGCCCCTGCACGAACTCCACTTCGCCCACCGGACGCATCTCATCCGCCCCGCCCGCCCGATACATGGCGCGCGCCTCGACGAACACGGTGGAGCGGACGTTGTGTCCGCTGTTCACGTCGTCCGCCAACTCGTGGAGCAGGTATCGCTGATAAGGCAGCCGCTCCGTCCGCATGTCCCAGAAGTGGTGATGCGGGTCGCAGATGGGCAAATCCGGCTCTAGGGTTTCTTCTTGTGTCAGCGCCAGCCAGTCGTTTCCGCCAAAGGGCATCGTATCGCCTCCGTGATTAGGGTGTGCGGGGGCAATGATAGCACAAAGGGCGGGGCGGGTGGGGGAAATTCGCAAAAAGGCGAAAGAATGGAAACGCAAAGGCGCAGAGGCGCAAAGGGCGCGAGGAATGGATGGTTGTTCGGCGAAACCTGATGTCTATGCGCCCAAGTGAGAACTTTGCGAAAGTCCCCTATCCAATGGCGTCCAACTGAAACCAAACCTGAATAGCAGCCAACAAATCCCTTTTCCTTGATGGGCTTGCAAGGATATGTTCACCGAAATCAAACGTCGAGCGCGACCAACGGATCCCCTCTCCCTTGATGGGAGAGGGCTAGGGTGAGGGTGTCTGCGCCGTTAGGCGCAGTCTTGCCCGCCGCTCGGTTTCGCCAGACGCTATTACTACAACGCGCTTCGCTATTCGCTACGCTCCGAACCCGGTTGTCTGGTAGAACTCGCCCAGCCCGAAGCCTGACTCTTCCAGCGCCTTGCGTATCCTGTCCGGGTCGCCCGGCTGGTGGACTGTGGTTCCGTCAATCTCATCCATCCTTACGACCCTGACCGTCTCGGGAGCGTCCAGGAAGTCAAGCAGAAGCGGCGAGTGGGTGGTTATCGCGAGTTGGGTTCGGTCCCCGCTGTCCAGCGCGTAATCCACGAAAGACTGCAGGGCAGTTGGGTGTATGTAGTTTTCCGGCTCCTCTATTCCCACAAGCGAGGCGTCGCGCTTGCCGTGCAACGCCGTCATCAGCGCGAGCGTTCGCAGCGTCCCGCTCGAAACGCCCATCTGGTTCACCGGATACTCAAGTCCAGGCTCGTTTTGCACAAAGTAGAAACGGTCTTCGCCGTCTCGCGGCTCTATGCTGGTAGGAAGCCCAAGCATGGATTCGGTCGCGGCGCGAATCTTCTCGAACGTTTGGGGCGACGACCGCTCCAGCGCGTACAGCGTCTCGCCCAAGTTGCGCCCGTATGGGTCTAGCTTGCCGGATTCCGAATTGCTCCAGTCGCGGCGGAGCAGGAAGGGGCTGGGGTCGAAGAAACCCCATCCGCTCACGAAATCCGCTATGGCGCGCGCGGGGAAGGAGCCGTCCACCGAAGCGGCGGCGAGGGCGCAGGCGGACAGCGGCTGTTTCAGATTGACTTGCCGCCCTTCTTCGCCCGACCGCCACCAGCCCGCGCCGCCTTCCGATTCAAGAAGACGCTCCGGCGCAGAATCCGAACGGCGTCTGTGTACGGTTTCGGCGACTGCGAAGCCGTATCCGATTCTGTCTATGCGAACGTCCCAATCAAAGGTCTCGTCGCCGTCGTTGAACTCCGCGCGAAGCCCGATTCGGTCCGCAGGCTCCCCCTTCCACGCCAGATTGACCATCCCGCCGCGCGAAAGAACGGGGCCTCGGAAATCGCGCTCTCTGACGGCTTCGCTCAGAAAGCGGAGCGCGTCAAGTATCGCGCTCTTGCCGGATGCGTTCGCGCCGATGAACACGTTGAGCGCGTTCATCTCTATTTCGGCATGGCGCAGGCTTTTGAAGCTCTGAACCGCGATTTTGTTTAGGCGCATCGCGCCAAATCCTCCCTCCGAATATGTCGCCCATAAAGCATAGCAGATTGTCCGCGAGCGCAGCGCCCGCCCCAAAACTGCTATAATCCCCCGCGAACCCCAAAGCGAGCATCATGGAGCGTATCCCCATGCCTTATCTCATCAACCACGTTCACATACGCTCGGCTGACCCCGGCGCGTCGGCGGATTGGTACGCCGAGCATTTCGGGGCGGTGAAGGTGTCGGAGCGCGAGGTGATGCCCGGCACGGTCACCGTCAGCTTGGACATGGGAAGCCCCGTTCGGCTGAACATATCCTCGCAGGCGCCGGGGTCTTCGGACGAACGCGCCTCCGCCGAGCTGAACCGGCTGGGGCTGGAGCATTTCGGGTTCGACGTCGACGACATCGAGTCGGACATGGCGCGGCTGGCGGCGGCGGGCGTCCGCGTCGTCCTGCCAATCACCGAAGTGGCGGGCGGCGCTAAGCTGTCCTATATAGAGGGGCCCGACGACGTTCTCATCGAGCTGGTTCAGCCGCCGGCGCGGAGTTCCTAACATTCCCGCCGTTCGCGGCGTTTCAGTATATAATGGAGCGATTGCCCCGCGTCCGCGCGCGGGTCTTGGGAAGGCGCAGTCGCCAAACCGACGGCGCGAGGTTTCTCGAAACGATGAGGCAGCGAAGTTACGGGCGCGATTCCGGGCTGACGTTCCGCATGGTATTCACCATGTTCATGCTCGCCGGTCTGTGGGTCTTGTTCATGGGGGTGCTGTTCGCGGCGGGCGTGGCGGCGTGGATGGTTCTCGGACTCGCCGTCTTCGGCGCGGTGTTCCAGTACTTCATGTCGGAAAAGCTGGTCTTGCTGTCCACCGGCGCGAAAGAGGTGTCGGCGCAAGAAGAGCCGTGGCTGCACGCCACTGTCGAGCGCCTGGCGCAGATGGCGGACATTCCCAAGCCCAAGAAGATAGCGGTGATGGACACGCACGTCCCCAACGCCTTCGCCACCGGGCGCAGTCCGAAGAACGCGGTGGTGGCGGTCACGCGCGGGCTGATGAGCCGGCTGAACGAGCGCGAAGTCGAGGCGGTTCTGGCGCACGAATTGGCGCATGTGAAAAACCGCGACGTGGCGGTGATGACTTGGGCGAGCCTGATTGTGATAGCCGCCGGCTACCTGATGCAGATGCTCTTTTGGATGAGCCTGTTCGGCGGGTTCGGCTTCGGCGGCGGGGACGACGACGAGGGCGGGGGGCGGCGGCCTCTGGCTAGTCATGCTGGCGGTGTACGTCGGCACAATCGTCATCTACTTCTTGGCGCAGATGCTGACGATGGCGCTTTCGCGCTACCGCGAGTACGCGGCGGACAGGGGCGGCGCGATGACCACCGGCGCGCCGATGCAACTGGCGTCCGCGCTGGCGAAGATAGACAACGACATGTACCGCATACCGGACAAAGACCTGCGGGACGTCCAGCACGCCAACGCCTTCATGTTCGCGCCGGCGGCGTCCGGGCGCGCGGCGGCGCGGCTGTTCTCAAGCCACCCGCCGACCGAGAAGCGCATAGAGCGACTCCAGAGCATGCAGCGCGAGATGGAGCGCCCGGCGACGTTCAGGGCGAGATAGGCGGAATGGGAATCTTCAGCGCCATTTTCGGCCACTCCAAAATAAAAGCGCCGAAGAAGGAAGAGTTTTTCTCCATCATCGGCGCGGCGCACAGCCTTGAGGCGCGGACGGACATTCGCAGTTCCAACTTCGCCGGCGTGGTGGTGAATCCGGTCGAATCCACCTACTTCGACAACCTGAACGCGGAGATAAAGACGCTTCTGGAAATCAGCGGCAGGGCGACGGGCGTCCGCTTTCGCGTCGAGGACGACGAGTTCGGCACGCGCTGGGCGGCGCTGGACGACCCGGATTTCGAAGACCTGGTGAGCGTCATCCACTCCATAACCGAAACCATCATCGACCACGGCTTCGCCGACCGGCTGCTGGCGGCGGCGTTCAAGTTCGAGTACGGGGGGCGCCCGGCGTATTGGATTTATAATTACAAGCAGGGGCGCTTCTACCCGTTCATCCCCGCCGCCGTGCGCGAACGCGACTACGCCGCCGAGATGCGGATGGGCGAGATTATGCGCGAGGAAAAGATTCCGGTGGAGCGCAAGCTGGAAAACTGGTACGCGCTCTGGGGGATACCGTTTTAGGGAAATCCGACTAGCCGCGAACCTGATACGCTGTTAGAATCAGGATTCGCGGGATTATGGGATTTTCAGGATTCCGCCGGCGCGCGCCTTCAACCGGCAAGCGCTCGCCCGCATTGGGGTTGGCGGGATTGCCAATCATGGCTAAGGCGCAAGCCGCGCGAAACGGAATCCTGAAAAATCCCGCCGCCGCAATCCGCCCGCCAAGTTCAACGCCCGCAAGCCGCAAGCCCGCCGCCGCAATGCACTCTTCTCTTTTCGCGCTCATACGCCCGCGCATCGCCCGATGGCGCGATTGGCTGCCGCTGGCGGTTCCGCTGTTCATGTTCGCCGCGCTAATCGCGCTGGGCGGCGATAGGAGCTACTTCTACCGGCGCGAGGCCGCCGCTCACGATTACAACACCGCCCGAACGCTGGCGATTGCCGAAAACCTGTCGCCGGCGCACAACTTTCGCCTGGCGGAGCGCGTATGGCGGAATAAGGACGGCGGCTTCGAGTACGACCTCTATAGCCGCTTTCCCATCGGCGGCTTCGCTCTGACGCGGCTGGCGGTTCTGCCGTTCGGGGACGGTCTGGGCGCGCGGCTAGTGGCGGCGCGCGTTCTGATGCTGCTCATGTTCTGCGGCGCGGCGCTGTTCGCCTATCTCTCGATGGCGCGAATCGTCGGCAGCCGGCGGATAGCCTTCGCCGCCGTCCTGCTCGCCTTTTCCGGCTTTTACGCGGTTTATTACGCCGACCAGGTTTCCAACGAAAGCGTCATGGACTTGTTCGGCGCGGCGCTCGCGTTTCACGGCATGACCGTATTCATCCAAGAGGGGCGCTTTCGGCAGCTGCTCGCCAAGACTTGCGCCGCGCTGTTCTTCGGATGGCACGTCTATGGGCTGCTTCTGCCGTTCATCGCAATCGGATTCGGCGGCGAGATGGTCGCGCTTTTGCGCTCGGCGGTTTCTTCCGGCGAACGGGCGAAGGCGATGCGCTCCGCTTTGGCGACGCTCGCGCGAAGCCGCTACGTCGCTCTCGCCGCCGTCTCCATCCTGTTCGGGTCGGCGTTGCTGGCGTTCAATCTCGCCAACGAATACGCCGCTTACGGCGGCGAGCGGGCGCTGTCCGAGACGCCGTCGTTCCAGTCGATAATGAGAAAGCTCGGTCGGGACGAGGGCGGCGGCGAACCCTACGCGGGGACGGATTGGGGCAACTTCCTGACGCGGCAGCTCTACCGCGTGGGCGTATCGGTCGCGCCGTATGCGCTCGTCCGCGCCGGGGGATACGATTTTCGGATGCCGGAGCCGCTGCCTTCGGAAGTGCCGCTCGCCCCGGCGGTCTTGGGCGCGGCGGCGGCTTGCGCGGCGCTGGGGACGCTCGCCGCCGTCCGGCGATACCGGATTCTGGCGGCGACCGCCGTCCTGTTCGGCTTCTGCTGGGGAATCCCGATGCGCTACAACACGGCGTACCACGAGCATGTTTTCGAGGGGCTGCCGTACATGGGGCTGGCGCTGGCGCTGTTCGCGGCGGCGCTTGTCGGAGCGCGCCGACTTCTGGGCGGGCGTCTCGGCGGAGGAACGGCGCTCGCCGCCGCCGCGCTCGCCGCGCCCATATTCGCGCTGTCAGTGTTCCACGCCGGACACTTCCAGCGCGACCCCAACGAAGCCGAACCGAACAAGGCGTCGATGGCGGAGCTGAGCGAAATCCGCGAGACGGCGCGCGGGAATCGCGTCGCCATCGTCGCGAACTACCATGAGATTTGGGCGGAAGCCTCCAACTGGTACTGGAGCAACCAAATTAGCTACTACCGCGCTGGAATATCGCTGGCGCGGGCGGACGTCTGCGGGGACGGCGCGGAGGGCTTGCTGGTCAGCCGCTATCGGGATGAGGCGCTGAAGCCGCTCGCGCCCGAAAACCGAATGGCGTTTCTGTACGAAGACACGTCCCCGCTGGAGTTGTGCCGAGCGGAGCGGCGGCGGCTGGAGTCGTCGGAGCCGGCGGCGCGGGCGGCGTTCGACGTCTATCTGCGCCCCGACGCCGTGAGCTATCTGAAAGCGCCCTGCGCGCCTTCGGATTACGAAGCGCCCTTCTTCGCCTATCTCTATCCGGCGGACCCCGACGACGCGCCGCCGGAGTACAGAGCGGACGGCTTTCACCCGTGGAGCGCGATTCGGCTTGAAGATAGGGGCGCGGCTTTCGACGGCGCTTGCATGATGACGCTGCATCTGCCGCCCTATCCGATAACGGCTGTGCGAACGGGGCAGTACATCCCCGGCGGCGGTCGGCTTTGGGAAGCGTCCGCGGCCCCGCCGCCGAGCGCGGAGACGCTGGCGATTTACGAAAGAGCGTACCAAGCCGCCGCCGAGCGCGAACCCGCCGCGCGGGCGGATTTCGACCTGCATCTGGACGATGGGGCGCTAATCTACCTCAAGGAGCCGTGCGATGAGAGCGACGCGCGGGGGCGCTTCTTCCTGAGCGTTTACCCGTCCGACGCGCGCGACCTGCCCGCCGACAGACGCGAGAGCGGACACGAAAGCCTAAACTTCGACTTCGCGCCGCCGGCGGGGGCGGCGTTCAACGGCAAGTGCATGGCGACGCGCCGACTGCCGGATTACGGCATATCCAAAATCGAAACGGGGCAGTGGGTGCCGGGGGGCGAACGGCTGTGGAGCGCGGAGATAGCGGTCGGGGATTAGCGGCTATGCGGGCGCGGGGGGGTTCGCGTTGGCGTTCCGCCGCCAGAGCGCGCCCTAGCCCTTCACCGGCTCCCCGCCTTCGTATGCGCCGAAGGTGAAGGCGAACACCGAGAAATCGGCGGAGTTGGACGAAAGGCGCAGCTCGCCGCCGCCGAAGGCGTCTTTGTCTATCAGATAGTACATGCGCGAGGCGTCCACCGCGACATAGCTGTTGCCGTCCGCGTCGTACTCTATATCGCCGCCGGCGGATTCCGCCGGGACGGGGGCGCCGTCGAGATAGACGCGGACTTCATAGCCCGCGCCGCCTTCGCCGGGCGACATTACGGCGTTGGCGCTGGTTCCGAAGAATTTGAGCGCCATGTAATCCTCATAATCGGCGGTTTCGCGGGCGTGGGTCAGGCTTTCGAGTCCGTTCGTCCAAAAGCCGTTGAGATAGAGGAAGTGGTTTTGGCGGTCGCCGGGGTCTTGGTAGAGTATGTCGACGTCCGGCGCGTCGTAGTATTCGACATGGGCGACGTACGGGGGAACCGTCATCGACCTAAGCGTTCCGATGTTGCGCTCGAAGCCGGCGTACAGCTCGCGCGTCTGCCCTTCCGCGACGTTGGACGCCATCGCTTCCGCCGCCATCGCGCCGCGCGGCTGGACGGCGGCGGATACGCCGGACACTTCATAGCCCGCTTCGGCGAGAATCTCGCGTATCTTCAGCTCGGTTTCTTCGTACTTGCCTTCGCCGAAGTGGTAGTAGCGTATCTTGCCGTTGCGGTCTATCAGATACTTGGCGGGCCAGTAGCGGTTGTTGAACGCGCGCCAAGTGCCGAAGTCGTTGTCTTGGACGATGGGATACTCCAGCCCGAAATCGCCGGACGCCTCCACCACGTTTTCGTAGAGCTTCTCGAACTCGAATTCGGGGGTGTGGACGCCGAGAATGACCAAGCCGCTGTCGGCGTATTTGTCGTGCCAAGACTTGACGTAGGGCAACGTGCGGATGCAATTTATGCAGGTGTACGTCCAGAAATCCACTAGGACGACTTTGCCTTGTTCGCGCATCTCGGCGAGCGTGAACGGCTCGGAGTTTATCCATCCGCCGGTCTTGTCCAGCTCCGGCGCGGTTCTGTACTCGGCGGCGGGCGCGGGCGTCGCCGTCGGTTCGGGCGCGGCGGTCGGCTCCGGAATCGGCGTCGCGGCGGCTTGGGGCGGCGGCGAGACGGCGGCGGCGCTTTCGTCCGAAGACGTCGACGATTGCGGCGTCTCCGCGGCCCCGCAGGCGGCGGCGATGACTGCGAGCGCTCCGAGCGTCATCACAACGGCGGCGCGGAAGGCGTGGGTGCGCATGAGAACAATCCTTGCGGTTTGGGCGGCGGCGAGCCGCGGCGGGTTTTGTGATAAGTTTTGATGCGGAACAAGCGCCGGATGATTCAAGCGGGCGCGTTTCCGCTATGATACAGTTCAACACCGCAAAACAAGTTGGGAGGCGTTTCAGCATGAAAATCGGATTTGTCGGGGTAGGATTCATGGGGCGGCACATGGCGCGGAACGTGCTGAACGGCGGCCACGAGATGCGCGTGTTCGACGCGCGGCGCGAGGCGGCGGACGAGCTCATCTCGCTGGGCGCGGTCTGGGCGAACAGCCCGCGAGAGGCGGCGGAAGGATGCGACGCCGTATTCACCTCGCTGCCCACCCCGCAGGTTGTGGAAGAAGTGGCGTCCGGCGAGGGCGGCGTCCTGAGCGGCATGAGCGCGGGAAGCGCCTATTTCGATCTCAGCACGACCGACCCGTCGACCATAGAGCGCATCGCGGCGCGGGGCGAGCGCGCGGGCGTCCACGTTCTGGACGCGCCGGTGTCCGGCGGCACGGCGGGCGCGGAAGCGGCGACGCTCTGCGTAATGGTCGGCGGCGACCGCGCGGCTTACGACCGTTTCAAGCCCGTTCTCGATCTCATCGGCGACAAGGCGATGCACTGCGGCGGATTGGGTTCGGGCGCGGTGTGCAAAATCGTCAACAACCTGATTGGGCTGAGCGTGGGCGCGCTGCTGGCGGAGGCGTTCAGCATGGGCGTCAAGTGGGGCGTGGACGCCCAGACGCTTTACGACGCCGTTTCGGGCAGCTCCGGCGCGACCAATTCGATGCGCGGCTTTCCGAGCGGCATCTTCGCGCGCCACTTCGAGCCGGGCTTCGCCCTAGACCTCGCGGCGAAGGACGTCGGCTTGGCGACCCAGCTGGGGCGCGACCTGCGCGTGCCGATGGACATGTCCAACATAGCCCAGCAGCGCTATGTGGAAGCGCAAAATCGCGGCTACGGGCGCATGGCCGCCGGCGCGGTGGCGCTGGCGCAAGAAGAGCGCGCGGGCGTGAAAATAGAGCCGGCGGGGGAGTAGCGCGGCGCGCGACGGGGGGACGCGGGCGGCGTTCCCCCCATTCGCGGTTATGAGCGCCGAATCAAACCAGCGGCTGGTAGTCCGCGCCGGACATGGGCTCGTGGTTTTCCCAGCGCCCTTCCATCTCTATCAGCAGCCTGTGGCTGAGCGGCGCGGGCGGCGGGTTGCGGCGAACCACCCGCGCGCGGTAGTCGTCGGGGGATTCCGCCATCGCGTGAAACAGATCGAACGCGATATAGCGCGGCGTCCATCCGACCATGTGGTAGTCTTCCGTCTGAATCTGAATCGCCAATCCGGTCGCGGGGTTTGTCCGCTCCAGCGTCATGTAAAGCGTTTCGCCCTTCTGGAGACTTTTAATCCGCGCCTGCGCCGCCTTGTTGACATGCCGCAACCCGCGCAGAAAGAAGCGGCAAGTAAAGCCGCCGTCTTCGCGCTTGGCGATTTTGGGGAAGACTTCGTAAGAATCTGTGGCGCGGCGCCCGCCGCTGACCTGCAGAATCGAGATGGGGTCCGGGGGCGGCTTGGCGGGCAGGTCGAGATTCCGCATGTAATCGGGGAAGTCCACCCGCTTCGGCGAGATGACTCGGTTATGGAAGACGGCGAAGATGCGCCGGGAATGGTAATCCCCCCGAATGTCGGGGAATCCCAGCGTTAGGGGATAGTCCGCTTCTTCTTGCGCGCGCTCGGCTCCTCGGATGTACCTGAAGCGGTATTCGAGCGAATCTCGGAGCGGGTCGCCAAGCGCGTCAAGCCGCCCGACGGGGAACCACTGCCATTCGCCGGGGACTTGCCAAGACAGAAACACCGCGCGCTCAGGCGCGGCTTCCACAGTCGCTTGATTCACAGGACGACCTCCCTAAGTTTCGCCAGATTATAGCGCATCATCGAGATGGCGGATGAAATCCTGCAAATCCCGAAATCCTGTTAATCCTGATTCTGACAAAGGCGCGCTGACATTATCATGTTCGCGCCGATTTTCGGTTCGGCGTTGATGTCCCGCGCCTTCTGGATTCCCGCTTTCGCGGGAATGACGGGGCCGAGCGTGGAGAAGGGAGTATATGTTGACTGAGATTCCCGCAACCTCGCCAATAGTGTACCATAGCCCAAAATCCCAAACGGGGGCGAAACAACCATGTCCAAATCAACCTTCGCGTCATCCCGCGTCATCTATCGCCGGTTCGCCGGCGGGGTGTCGCTTGTCGATGAGCTGGAGGCGTTCGCGCTGGCGGAGGGGATTCGCGAGGCGGCGATTGTGTCTTGCATCGGCAGCCTAACGCGGCTTCGGTTGCGGAATCTGTGCGAGTTCGACGACGAGAACGCGCCCGTTTTCGAGCGCTCCGATTTGCGCGAGAATCTTGAGCTGGTCACGGCGGACGGCTACATTCAGCCGCCCCCGGACGGCGGCGAGGGCGTGCGCGTCCACATTCATCTCGCGGCGGCGCGTCCGTCCGGCGAGGTGGTGGGCGGGCATTGCGAGGACGCCACCACCTTCACCGGGGCGTTCATGTATCTTCAGGTTTTGGACCAAGGTTAGCGCGGCGGCGAAAGTCGGTCGGCGGACGCGAAAGCCCGCGCCCGCCGACATTTCTTTCGCTTCTTTTCGCGCGCGTCTCGCCTAGCCTAGCCCGCCCGCTCTATGGCGGCTTTGATGGCGCGGAGCGCGAACACCTTTGTCAGATGCTCGCGGTATTCGGCGGATGCGTGTATGTCTTCGTTCATCTCGACGCCGTCGGCGGCGTGGCCGGCGGCGCTGAAGACCGCGCCATCGCCCAAGTCGCTGCCGATTAGCCGGCTTTCGGATTCGCGCGCTCGGTATGCGCTGGCGCCCGCGCCGGTGATTCCGATTCGGGCGGCTGTGCATACGCCGTTCGCCACATTCACGGACGCCGCCGCGCCCACTATGGCGAAGTGGGACGCCTTGTTCGCCATCTTGGCGTATGCGGCTCCGCTTCCGCTCGCGGCGGCGGGGACGCGGATTTCGGTGAGAATCTCGCCCGCGCCGAGCGCGGTGGTGAACAGGTCAATGAAGAAGTCGTCCGCCGAGACGGTTCGCGCGCCGTTCGCGGAGGCCGCCGTGAACTCCGCGCCGAGCGCCAGCATCACCGCCGGCAGGTCGGCGGCGGGGTCGGCGTGCGATAGGCCTGCCGCCTATCGTCCCCATGTTGCGGACTTGCGGATCCGCGACCTGCGCGGCGGCTTCGGCGATGACCGGCGCGTTCGCCCGAACCGCGCCCGACGTCATCACGTCGTAGTAGGTCGTCATCGCGCCTATGGCGATTCCGCCGGCGGATTCGCGGACGTAACTCAAGCCGTCCACGCCGCCGAGGTCTATCAGGGCGTCCGGCTCGGCGAGGCGCAACTTCATCATCGGGATGAGGCTGGTGGCCGCCGGCGAGGATTTTGGAGTTCGGGTTGTCGCCGAGAAGCGAGAGCGCCTCCGACAGCGTGGCCGGGGCGTGGTAATCGAATGTTGCCGCTACCATGTCTAGCATTGCCTCCTGTGGTTTGGGGGGGCGCGCCCGCGTTGTCGTCGGGGGCGCGGAGATGTCCGGGGCGGCGCTACGCCATTTTCTCGGCGGCGTACTGCACCGCTTTGACGATGTTGTGGTATCCGGTGCAGCGGCAGAAGTTGCCGGACAGCCCCTTGCGGATTTCTTCCTCGCTGGGGTTCGGGTTCTTCTCCAGCAGGTCGGCGGACGCCATTATCATGCCCGGGGTGCAGAAGCCGCACTGCAGGCCGTGCATCTCCCAGAAGCCTTCCTGGAGCGGGTGCAGGCCGCCGTCGGGGGCGAGCCCTTCGATGGTGGTTATCTCGCCGCCGTTCGCCTGAACCGCGAAGACGGTGCAGGATTTGACCGCCGAGCCGTTGAGCAAGACGGTGCAGGCGCCCGCAGCCGGACGTGTCGCAGCCGAGATGCGTGCCGGTGAGGTCGAGCGCGTCGCGCAGAAACTCGACCAGCAGCAGCCGAGATTCCACGTCCGTTGTATGTTGAGCGCCGTTGACGGTTACGGATATGCTGGGCATGGCGAATTGCCTCCGTTCGGTTTCATGCGGCGCGGACGCGCCTTTCGGGTAATGGTCGCGGCGATTATATCATCAAAATCGCGCGCTTGCCATACTTTGGGGAAATTCGGGAAAATCGCCAAAGAATGGGGACACGCGAAGGCGCGAAGGAACGCGGAGGGGGGGATTGGCGCAGCGGGCTTTTTCGCATGAATCGCGCCCTTTCGCGATTTCCCCGCGCGCCGGAAATTGGAAATCGCCTATGCCGGTATGCTAAAAATCAGCGCGAATCCCCAATCCGCGCCGCTGTCCGCCGAATTCGCGAAAGGACGCTTTTTCGCCTTGTCCGCTCCCTATCCGCTGAAAGCAGTTCGCGCGCTCGCCCTTCGCGCTCAGGGGTTGGACGCGCCGACTCCGCGCGGCTTTCGGGCGGGCGCGGATGAGGTCTATGACGCCGTCCGCCGCGTCGGGTGGACGCAGATAGACACGCTCCAAGTGGTCAACCGCGCGCAGTATGTGACGCTGTGGAGCCGGCTCGGCGATTACGACCCGGAGACGCTCGACCGGCTGGCGTTCGACGGCGGCGCGGATTCGCCCGACAACGGACGGCGGCTGTTCGAGTACTGGGCGCATGCCGCCTGCCTCATCCCGCTCGCGGAGTATCGCCACTTCATGCCGATGATGCGGCGGCGGCGCGGGGGGCGCGGCGGATGGCATCGGAAATGGGCGTCCGACCCGGACAACCGGCGCCTGCTCCAAACCGTTCTCGAAGAAATCAGGGCGAACGGCGCGGGCAAGCCCGCCGATTTTCGGACGGAAAAGAAAAAGCCCGGCGCGTGGTGGAACTGGGATTCCGCCCAAGATAGCGCTGGAGCATCTGTACGACGTCGGCGATCTCGCCATATCCAACCGCGTCAACTTCCAGCGGGTTTACGACGCGCGCGAGCGGGTTCTGCCGCGCTGGGTGGATACGGCGGAGCCGAGCGAGGATGAGGCGTTTCGCCGCCTTCTCGAAATCTCCATGCGCGCGCTCGGCGCATGCGAGCCGGCGCAAGTCGGCGACTACTTCCACATGAAGCGGACGGAAGCGAAGCCGCTGGTGGAATCGCTAATCGGCGAGGGCGTATTCGTCCGCGTCCGCGCCGAGACGGCGGACGGCGAAGCGCGCGAGGCGCTGGTTCACCGCGACGACCGCGACGCGCTCGACGCGGCGGCGGACGGCGCATCGGAGCCGCGGCGGACCACATTCCTAAGCCCGTTCGACAGCCTGTTTTGGGCGCGCGGCAGGGATATGCGCTTTTGGAAGTTCAACCAGATTCTGGAGTGTTACAAGCGCGAGCCGGATAGGATATGGGGCTACTTCTGCCTGCCGATTCTGGACGGCGGCAGGCTGGCGGGCAGGTTCGACCCGAAGATGGAGCGGAAGACGGGCGTCCTGCGAATCAAGAGTTTGCATCTGGAGCCGGGCGTCCGCCCAAGCGCGCGGCTGGCGGCGTCCGTCGCGCGCGCCATGCGCGACTTCATGCGCTTTCACGCCGCGCGCGACCTGGTCATCGAGCGCTCCAATCCGCCGGAGTTCGGGCGGAAGCTGGCGGCGGCGATTTAGGGCGGACAAGAGGCGATTTCGGGCGGCGCGCCTTCTCGCCCGCGAAACTCGACCGGCCGCCGAAACCCCAAAACCTTCGCCCGAATCCGCGAAACTTCCGCCGCGCCGCCCTAAATCGCCGCCTAAAAGCATCCCGCCCGGCTTGCGCGGGATGCTATAATGGCGATGCGCGGCGCGGAGCGCAATCCGCCGCGCGGAGCGGTAGCCAGTTGCCAGAGTTTCAGATAGTTTCGGACTTTCAGCCCACCGGCGACCAGCCGAAGGCGGTGGAGCGGGTCGTCGACGGCCTCGAAAAGCGCATGCGCCACCAGACCCTCATGGGCGTCACCGGCAGCGGCAAGACGTTCACGATGGCGAACGTCATCGAGCGCGCCCAGCGCCCGACGCTGGTCATCGCACACAACAAGACGCTCGCCGCCCAGCTCGCCACCGAGTTCAAGGAATTCTTCCCCTACAACGCCGTCGAGTACTTCGTGAGCTACTACGACTACTACCAGCCCGAAGCGTACGTCCCGCGAACGGACCTCTACATAGAGAAGGACGCGGACATCAACGAAGAGCTGGACAAGTTGCGGCACGCCGCCACCCGCGCGCTGCTCACGCGGCGCGACACGCTGATAGTGGCGTCGGTGTCCTGCATCTTCGGGCTTGGGTCGCCGGAGGAATATCAGGGCTTCATGGCGAACGTCCGGCGGGGCGAGATCCGCAGTCCGTCGCGCCTGTCGCGCCAGCTGGTCGATATGCAGTACGAGCGCAACGACTTCGACCTGGCGCGCGGTCGCTTCCGCGTTCGCGGCGACACGATGGAGATTCTGCCCTCTTACGAAAGCGTGGGCGTCCGCATCGAGTTCTGGGGCGACGAAGTGGAGCGCATCGTCGAGCTGGACCCGCTCACCGGCGAGATACTAGCCGAGCGCGACGACATAGACATCTACCCCGCCAAGCACTTCGTGACTTCGCAGGAAAGGATGGCGGACGCGCTCCGGAGCATCGAAGAAGAGCTGACGGAGCAGACCGACATGCTCAAGGGGCGGGACAAGATTCTGGAAGCGCAACGGCTGGATCAGCGCACGCGCTACGACCTGGAGATGATGCGCGAAACGGGATACTGCGCGGGCGTGGAAAACTACTCGCGGCATCTCTCCGGGCGCGCCGCCGGCAGCACGCCGTACACGCTGATGGACTACTTCCCGGAGGACTATCTGCTGTTCGTGGACGAATCGCACATGACGCTGCCGCAGATTCGCGGCATGTACAACGGCGACAAGGCGCGCAAAGAGACGCTGGTGGAATACGGCTTCCGCCTGCCGTCCGCGCTCGACAACAGGCCGCTGCGGTTCGGGGAGTTCGAAGAAGTCGTCAACCAGGCGATATACGTCTCCGCCACGCCAGGCCCATATGAGTACGAACACTCCCAGCGGATGATAGAGCAGGTGATACGCCCGACCGGGCTGACCGACCCGCTGATAGACGTCAAGCCGACCGATGGGCAGATAGACGATCTGCTGCATCAGATAAAGTTGCGCCTGGACAGGGGCGAGCGCTGCATCGTGACCACGCTCACCAAGCGCATGGCGGAGGAGTTGGCGGACTACCTGCGCGAAATGGGCGTCCGAACCCATCACATGCACTCGGAGATAGACACGCTGGAGCGGAGCGAGATACTGCGCGACCTGCGCTTGGGCGTCTATGACGTGGTGGTGGGCATAAACCTGCTCCGGGAAGGGCTGGACTTGCCGGAAGTGAGCCTGGTCGCCATACTCGACGCCGACAAGGAAGGCTATCTGCGCTCTACGACATCGCTAGTGCAGACCATCGGGCGAGCGGCGCGGCACGTCTCCGGGCATGTGATAATGTACGCCGACCGCGTGACCGATTCGATGAAGCGCGCCATAGACGAGACCGAGAGGCGGCGCGAGATTCAACAAGTCTATAATAGAGAGAACGGAATCACGCCCCGGAGCATCCAAAAGACGGTTCACGACATAACCGAGCGCGTGAAGGCGGTGGCGGAATCGCCCGAAAGCTACGGAAGCGCGGTGGATTCGTCAGAAATGCCCAAAGACGATATGCTAAGGTTGATAAAGGATTTGGAATCGGAGATGAAGCGCGCGTCCAAAGCCTTGGACTTCGAGAACGCGGCGCATCTGCGCGACCAGATAATCGACCTGAGAAAGGCGATGGGGGATTAGGCGGCGGCGCGGGGCGCGTGCGAAAGCCGTCCCGCGTTCGCACACACGGGGATATGAGGATACTGCGACAAGCGAGATTCGCCGAAGGCGGGCGCGGCCCGTTCCGCTCTTGGCGTCTCGCCGCCTGCGCCGCGGCGCTGACGGCGCTCGCGTTGCTCGGCGCGGCTTGCGCCTCCGAAGTGGAAGAGGGCGACGCCACGTTGCCTTCGGAGATGGAAACCCAGACGATACCCAACGCGGAGTTCGCGCTGTATCTCTACTTCCACTCGGAAACGCCGCTGAACGTGGCGCGCGAGAGTTTTCTGCCGTCCGACGCCGCCGTCCCGGACGGCGCGCCTGACCGGATACCGCTCTCGAAAGTGGCGCTTGTGGTGTCGAGTTTCGACGAGTTCGCCGGCACGCTCGGCTTCCCGACGGACGAAGACGCGCAAGACGCTTACGGTCTCTATCAGCGCCGCCCGGCGGAGGAGCCGCTGCTGACGCAGCTGGACGAAAACGCCGTCCATCTGATAAGGGGCGATTCGCTGTGGACGGCGGGCGCGCTCGAGGGCTTCCGGGACGAATCTTTGGTGACGCTGAAAGAGGCGCATCCGCAGGGCTGGAGCCTGCTGACCAACCTGCCGGCGTCGGAGAATACGCCGCCGCTCGCCGCCGGCATCATGTCCATGAACGGCGATTTGGTTCAGCGCGTAGCGGCGCGAGTCGGAGTCGAATCCGGCGGGCTGGACACCGCCTTCGGCATAGTGCAGGTCGAGACGGTGGCGTTCGGCGTCTATGGCGACCTGCCCGAAGAGACGCCGGCGGCGGGGCTGGACGCGGCGTTTTTCGACGAGACCGGCTTGGGCGTCGTGATGGTCAGCGGCGCGAATTATCCCGGCGTCGCCGTGGCGTTCCTAGTGCGCTCGATAGCCGGTCAACTCGGCATGGACACGATTCGTCTGGGCGAAACCAACGACAACGCGCGCCATCTGCGGATAGACGAGGCGCATCTGATAATCAAAAACAAGGGCAGCCTGGTGTACGCCACCCTGGCGGGAACCCAAGAGCGGGCGGAGACGCTGATGCTGAACGCGATGGAGGAGCGGGATGGATAGAGACGCAACAACAACCCCAAACGCAACCCTTGAAGATTCGCTTGCGGAGTTGGTCAACCTGCGCCAGCGTCCCGTATTGCTCATAAACCACGACATGGATTGGGACTGCGTGGAAAAAGTGCGCGGCATAGCCGACGGGCTAGGCGACACGGATGGCTTGACTGTCCTGCTAAACTCGCCTGGCGGCGACATGGGATGCGCCTTTCGCATGTTGCTAGTTCTGCGCGACAAAGCGGACGACATAGAGGCGCTGGTTCCGAAATGGGCGAAAAGCGCGGCGACGTTCTTCTGTCTGGGCGCGGATTCAATACGCATGGGGCGGCATGGCGAGTTGGGTCCGCTTGACATGCAAATAGTTGATCTCTCATCGGGAGAGGCGACGCAAATATCGGCGCTGGAGACGTTCAAAACTCTAGAGGGACTTCTCAATTACTCAATCGACTCCCTAAACGCAATCGTCCAATTTCTGCGGGACGCGCCCATGGACGTTCCGCGCGCGGTGGACAGCGCACATCAGATTTTCGCCGCCATCGCGTCTCCGCTGTACAGCCAGATAAACCCGCACGAACTGGGCGAGATGGGGCGGTACCTATCCATCGGCGAAGATTACGCCGAGCGCGCGATGAGAAGATGGGCGTATGCGGATCGGTCTTACGCAGACCGGTCCGAGATGGCGCGGCGGTTGATTTGGGGCTACCCGGACCACGGCTTTGTCATAGATTTGACAGAGGCGCGAGAAATTGGACTGAAAGCCGAGCGACTGGACGCCAAATCTGATATGATTTGCGAAACCATAATCGCCATGTCAGAAAATTCGGTAAAGTTTCAGCGGCATGCTCTAACCGAAAACCCCGCGGATACTTCCCAAATGGAGAAAAACAATGACATCCCCGTATCAGAATCAGCGACCGAAACAACCCACACGGAACGCCCGGCCTTGGCGATACAAGAGGGATAGCGAATCCCACAGGCGCGTCCGCAAAGCAATGGACGAGATGCGGCGTCAGCGCGGAATACGCCGAATGAAGCGCAACATGCCCTAACCCAGATGGCGGCGTTCGCGGGGCGGTCAAACCCGCTCGCGCGCCGCGCCGGAAGGAGACAGAAATTGTTGACCGCGCGGGGCAAGCCGCAACCCAAACAAGCCAATCCAGGCGTCCGCCAGCGCTTCAGGCGCGACGACGAATCCAGAAAGCGCGTCCGACAGATCATGAATGAGATACGCGAACGGCGGTTGCGGGAACGCATAAAAGGCGTAAAGCCCGGAGCCCGTCGGAGCGGCTAGACAGTCGGCGCCGCGCGGGGACAGCGATAGCGCCCTCATACGCGCGCTACCCTAAACGGCGCGCCCAATTCATTCGCCAACCAACAATCACAGAAACGGAGCATCCCCATGACCACCGCCCAGACCCTCACCCCCGAATCCGTCAAAGACGCCCTGCGGGACGTCTACGACCCTGAAATCCCCGTCAACATCGTCGACTTGGGGCTGGTTTACGACGTCGCCGTCGCCGACGGCAACGTGGACGTCACCATGACCCTCACCTTCGCCGGCTGCGGCATGGGCCCGTACATCGCCCAGCAGGCGGAGTGGCGCATCGCCGAGATAGACGAGGTGGAGGACGTCAACGTCGAGCTCACATTCGAGCCGCCGTGGACGCCGGACATGATCACCGAGGACGGCAAGAAGCTGCTCGGACTGGACTAGCCACAAGCCCACGCGGGAGACGCCACATGAACCCTCAGCAGCAGGCGCAGGCGCGGGCGAAAGTCGAGGCGATGCGCCGCCAATTCGAGCAGAAGCGCGCCATCGCCGACGCGCTCGGACGCATCGGGCATAAGGTCGGAGTCTATAGCGGCAAGGGCGGCGTCGGCAAGACCACCGTCGCCGTCAACCTCGCCGTGACGCTCGCCAACGACGGCGCCAAGGTCGGCATCCTGGACGTCGACATCGACTGCCCCAACGTCATCCGCGCCATGAAGGTGGCGGAGGCGCCCGAAGTGGGCGGCGAGCGCAAGATGATCCCCCCGCGCCGCTTCGGGGTCAAGGTCATGTCCATGGGCTTCTTCCAGCAGGACGAAGAGGAAGCCATCATCTGGCGCGGGCCGATGATTCACAACGCCATCAACCAGCTGCTCCAGTCCACCGACTGGGGCGAGCTGGATTACCTCGTCATAGACCTGCCGCCCGGCACTTCCGACGCGCCGCTCACGGTGATGCAGACGCTCGACATGGACGGGTTCGTGGTCGTGACCACGCCGCAGGAATTGGCTAAGATAGACGCCATCCGCTCCATCAACATGATCAAGAAACTGCAGATAGACGTGCTGGGCGTGGTGGAGAACTTCACCGGCGACATATTCGGCGCCGGCGCGGGCGCGGAGTTGGCGGAGCGTCTCGAAATCCCCTTCCTGGGCAGCGTGGCGATGCGCGCGGACTACCGCGACACATCCCGACCGGCGGCGCTCGGCAACAACGCCATACTGGACGAATATCGCAAAATAGCCAAAGGCGTGGATACCGCCCTAACCGCCGCCGGCTGACAAGCGGCGGGCGGGCGGATACGGACGCGCGGGGGGCAGGCTCGGCGTGGAAACCATCGCGAGTTTCGCGGGAAGCGTTGCAATGGCGACGTACTTGGCGCTTGCGGGCGTCATCTTAGGGCTAGCCTTCATCGGGTTGATTTGGACGCCGTTCGCCGCCCTCATATGCCTCGCCGTCGCCCGCGTCCGGCGGCTTGACGGCGATGGTTGGGGGAAAGCCGGCGCGCTCTACTCGCTGGCGTTCTTCCTGCCGTGGATCTGGCTCGTTCTCAGAATGGCGGGCGTTCCAATCCCCGCCATCATTACGCGCGCCGGCTACGCGCTTTTCTATGGCTTGTGGTTGCTTGCCTGCGTCTTTCTGATAATCGCCGGCGCGTTTTTGACGGCGGGATTCGGAACGGACGGACTCCGTCCGGACTACTCCATCGCCTTATCCGCCGGCTTGTTCGCCGGCGCGGTGTGGTTCGCGTCGTTGCGGAGAACCATGCGCCTGCGTTCCGAGTCCGAAGGCGCTCCGCGAGAAGATGAACGCATCATCCCGCCGAGCGTTCCGATGCGAACCGCTTATGCCGCCATGCACGTATTCTGGGCGCTCGGAGTTGCCGGCGTATTCGCATGGGGGATTTTCGATTACATGGAGTTCGACGGCAGATTGTATTTAGCGATTCCATTGTGGATGATCGGGACGGCGTTCGCGCTCGCCCAAGTTGCCGCGTTGAGCCTATACGGTTTGAAGATGGCGGACGGATGGGACAGTCCACGCGCGCGCCGCCGGATGCCGCCCGACCATGCCTACATAATGCCGTTTCTGATCTTGTATCTGCTAATCGTAGTTCCCGCCGCGGTCGGTATCGCAGGTTGGATTCTCGCCGTTTATCTATGGGCTAATTCATAGTGGGAATAGGCGAATTCGCCCGCCCGTCATCGGTTTGGCATGTTGACTTTCGCGCTCCACAGCGTTTCGCCGCCCGGAATCCACTGGCCGACTTCTATGGCGCGTATGGGGTAATCCGGCAACTCGCGCCGCGCCATGCAGGAGCCGTCCGCGAGCGAGCCGTGGGCGGCGAACTCGAAATTCAGGCTTTCGTGTCCCAAATCGCGGAACTCGGCGGGCAAGTCGGCGGCGTCTCGCGGGAAGACGCTTAGCAGAAAGCGCCCCCGCGCGTCGCCGTCCGCGCAGGGGGATTTCAGCCAGTGGAGCGCGTTGTCCAGCAGATAGACGTCGAAATCCGAGCGGACGACCGCTTCGCCGTTCGCTTTCGCCGCCGCGTACCGCTCGCGATAGGCGTCGGGCGTCTCCGCTTTGGCGAACCACAGCGTTTCGCCGCCTAGAATCCACTGGCCCGCCGCTATCGCGCGTATCGGGTAATCCGGCAGATTGACTCGCGCCATGCAAGTCCCGTCCAAGAGCGCGCCCTGATTGGCGAATGTGAAATTCAGGCTTTCATGCCCCAAATCGCGCAACTCGGCGGGCAGGTCGGCGGCGTCTTGGGGGAAGACGCTTAGCAGAAAGCGCCCCCGCGTATCGCCGTCCGCGCAGGGGGATTTCAGCCAGTGGAGCGTGTTGTCGTCCTCTCGCAGATAGACGTCGAAATCGGAGCGAATCAGCGGGTCGCCGCCGGCTTCCGCTTCCGCGTACATGCCGCGATAGGCGTCTGCCATGTACGCCTTCTCGCTCCACAGGGTTTCGCCTCCGGGCGTCCATTGTCCAAGCGCCGCCGCCCATATCGGATAGTCCGGCAGGTCAACTCGCGCCATGCAAGTCCCGTCCAAGAAGGCGCCTTGTTCGGCGAAATTGAAATCCAGGCTTTCGCGGTCGCGCCCCAGAGCGCGGAGCTCGGCGGGCAAGTCGGCGGCGTTTCGCGGGAAGACGCTTAGTTGAAAACGCCCGCGCGCGTCTTCCGGGTCGCATGGGGATTTTAGCCAGCGCAACGCGCCGTCTCGCAGATAGACGTCGAAATCCGAGCGGACGATTGGCTCGCCGTTCGCTTCCACGTCCGCGTACAGCTCGCGGTAGGCGTCCGGCATGTACGCGATGGCGCTCCACCGCGTTTCGCCGCCCGGAATCCACTGGCCAAGCGCTATCTCGCGTATCGGATAATCGGGCAAATCGCGCCGCGCCATGCACATGCCGTTGAAGCGCGCGCCATGCGCGACGAAGGTGAAGTTGCGGCTTTCGCGCTCATGTCCCAGAGCGCGGAGTTCGGCGGGCATGTCGGCGGCGTCTCGCGGGGCGAATGTCAGCAGAAAGCGCCCGCGCGCGTCCTCCGGGCCGCAGGGGGATTTCAGCCAGTGGAGCGCGGCGCCGCCGTCCGTCAGATAGACGTCGAAATCCGCGCGCGCCAACAACTCGCCGCTTTCGGACACGCGGCGGTACTCGCGCGCGTAACGCTCCGCCGCCGCGTCGTCCGGCGGCAGAAAGGCGGACTCGCGCCAGACCGTTCCGCCCGGAACATGCAAAATCCGCCGTCCCGTTTCGATGCCGGCGACGGGGTAATCGGGCATGGGGCGGCGCATCATGCAGACGCCGTCGAACCGAACCCCGTACTGCTCGAATATGAAAGACAGGTCGGCGGGCGCGTCCCCGCGTCGCGCCATCTTGGATTCCGCGCCAAACGCCGGATTGACGGTTAGCTCAAACCTGCCCTGGATGTCCGATTCCCCGCAAGCGTCTTTGAGATAAATCAGCGCGCCGTCCCGCGAATAGACGTCCCACTCCGAGCGGATGACGGGGGCGCCGCCCGCGAGCGTTTCGCGCCGAATCTCGCGGTACGCCGCCAGCGCCCCATCGCCCGCATGCGCCGGATTTAGGGCGAGAACGGACATTATCGTATTGCCGTAAACCCGAAACTCAAGCAGGGCGGGCGCGAACGGTTCGCTGTACAAAACACCCGTCTGAAAATGCTCGCGGTAATGCGTGACGTAGAAATCGGGGAATTCGTAACGCATGACGCGCTCCCTGTCCTCTTTGGGCAGAATCCGCATGCTGTGTTCGGTGGGCGACCAGTGGGTTTTGACTTTTACGGGTCCGTCCGGGTATTCGTCGAGTAGAAACTCCAGCGCCTGCAGGTTGGAGATTCCCCAATAGGACATGTCGTATCGCGTCCGCAGATATTCGGGCGCGTCGCGGTCGACGAATCGGTTGAAATAGACGTATTGGAAGGGGTGGATGGACGCCGTCTCGAACGCTGTCAATCCGATTCCCAGCGCGGCGATTGCGCTTATGGACGCGGCGGCGACGGCGGCGGACGCGGGGGCGCGCTTGCCGAGAATCCCCGCCAAGAGACGACGTTCGCCGGCTAGACGCCGAGCGGCGCGCGCCAGCGCGTCCAGTCCGCAAACCGCCAGCAGGCAAATCGGCGCATGCAGAAAGTAGGCGTGGCGCCAGTCCTCTATGGCGACGGGCTTTATCGCCGCGAGCGCCGCGAGCGTCAAAATCAGGCAGGCGGCGAGCAGAAGGCGGAAGCGCAGCTCCGAGTTCGCCAGCCCGCCGAACGGACGCCGCGCGCCGCTCCACAAAACCGCGCCGACGCCCAAGACGGCGAGCGCCAGCGCAATCGGCGGCGTGGTTATCGCCATCCAGACGTGGGTGTAGAAGCGGGGGTTGTCGCCGCTGTCAACAATCTCGCCCATGAACAGCTGGTTTATCAGGATGGTCGGGTGCCGCGAGAGTTCGCCGAATCCGTCGAAGAACGACAGCGGTTCGCCGAGCAGAAGGGGCATTGACAGCAGGGCGGTCGGAATCGCCGCCAGCGCGAACGCCGCCGCGCTTAATGCGGCGCGGGTCTTGCCCTCGCCCCGGAGCGCCGCCGAGACGAAATCCGCGCCCCGCATGGCGATTACGGCGGCGAACAGCGCGAATCCGAGTATGCGGACGCCGACCAGCAACCCGACCGCCGCGCCGCAAACCGCGAAAGCCGCCAACGAATCACGGCGGAACGCGCGATGAATCGCGTACAGCGCGATTGCGAACATGCTGAGGAAAACGGGGTCTTTGCTGTTGAAGAAAGAGTGGGCGTAGATGCGCGGTTGGAGCAGGAAAATCAGCATGGCGGCGAGCGCCAGCGGGCGGCTGTCGAACATGCGCCGCGCCAGAAGCCAGACGAAAGCGCCGCCGATTAGAAAGAATAGATGTGTCAGCAGACGGCGCGACAGCAGAATGTCGCGCGCGTCTTCCAAACCAAGCGCGCGCTCGGCGAGCGCTAGGGGGAGCTCGAACGCCGCGCCGTAGAAGCGCTGGTTGTGGAAGCGCGCCTCGAACTCGCCGCCGGAATAGAAGGCGAGCGCCGTTTCGCCGACATATCGCTGAGTCCACTCGTCCCTTCCAACCCCGTAGTCGTCGAAAATGGCGAGTCCGACCGCGGCGAACGCCGCCAGCGCCAAAACCGGAGCGGCGCGCCACAGCAACGCGGCGGCGGGTTTCATCGCGCGGGCGGGCGGCGGCAAGCGAAACGCGCCCCGAACGGTCGTCTTGATTCGATTCAAGGCGATTCGGGGCGCGCGCTTGGCTTGATGGACGGGTCGCGCGGGTTGTTGTCCCCCGCTACTCCGGGCGCTCCGGCAGGGCGGCGACGGCGTAGCCGGGCGTCGTGCGCTTGCCCTCGTGGTCTTCGAGCCAGATCTCGCACTCCACGAGGTTCTCGCCGTCGAGCCGGTACTTCTTCTTGACCACGCCCTTGCCGTAGATGGGCGTGCCGGGGACGTCCATGCCGCGGTACTGGACGCTGAGCTTTCTCAGCGTGCCGTATTCGCCTATCCAGTCGGTCATCACCTGGCCGAGGAAGGCGTTTTTGAGCGCGCCGTGGAGTATGACGTCCGGCAGGCCGTTGTTCTTGGCGTACTCCAGGTCGTAGTGGATCTGGTAGTAGTCGCCGGACGCGCCCGCGTACATGACGAGCTGCTGGGTGGTGGGGTCTTTGCGGAGCGTAGTCACCTCCGCGCCCTCTTCCACGTCGTCGAAATAGAGCTGATCCGCCATTTCTAACCTCCGTGTTTGGTTTTTCTCGCCGGCTTTGGGCGACCGGCTAATCGCCTTCGGGCGGCTCGTAGCTGATTCCCGTGGTGCGCTGAATCGCCACAGTCGTCCCGAACTGGTTTGCGTATTTGGTTTCGCGCTGGATGAACAGCATGTTGCCGAGCCGTCCGGGGCGCTCGAACATGTTGGATATTTTGGTCGTGACCGTGATGCGGTCGCCGGGGCGAACCGGCTCGTAGTACTCCCACTCGCTGCCGCCGTCCAGGTTCGCCGAGTAGGGGCTTTGGACGTCGACCTTGCTGCGCCCGGAGCGCAGGGAGCGGAAGAAGGTCGGCGGGGCGACCAAGCCGCCGTAGCGCGAGCGCCGCGCCGCTTCCTCGTCGTTGTACATGGGGTTGGGGTCGCCGATGGCGCGGGCGAACTTGATGATCGCCCCCTTCTCGACGTCGTTCGTGTACGGCTCCGACTCCACGCCGACCGCCGCGCGCATCTCAGGGGTGATAGCCGATTCTTGCGTCATGCCGCCCGCTCCTAAAGCATGTTTGGGTTTTTGTCTGACGCAAGTGTAAAACGGACAGGCGCAAGTGTCAAGAAATATCGCGGGAATTTGGAAAATCCCGAAAAGACAAACGCGCGCCGATAAGGTAGAATAGGGGCGCGGCATATCAAACGGCAAGAGAGCCGGCAAAGGAGCGAGCGCTTGAAGGGCAAAGATTTTCTGTGGCTGGCGGATTTGGAGTCCGACGAAATCGCGGGGATGGTGAACAAGGCGCGGGCGATGAAGGAAGGAATTACCCCGCGAACGATGGACGGCAAGGTCGCCGCCCTGCTGTTCGAGAAGCCGTCCTTGCGGACGCGCGTCAGCTTCGAAGTCGGCGTCAAGCAGATGGGCGGCGACTGCATCTACCTGAGTCAGAGCGACGTGGGACTCGGAACGCGGGAGCCGGCGGAGGACGCGGCGCGGGTTCTCGACAGGCTGGTGGATGTGATAATCGCGCGGGTATTCTCCCACCGCAACTTGGAGATTCTGGCGGAATACTCCAGGATTCCGGTGGTGAACGCCCTGTCGGACTTGGCGCATCCCTGCCAGGCGGTCGGCGACCTGCTCAGCATGGCGGAAAGCAAAGGCGCGCTGTCGGGGCTGAATGTCGCCTATGTGGGGGACGGCAACAACATAGCGTCCAGTCTGGCGATTGCCTGCTCGTCCGTCGGGGCGAACTTCGCGGTGGCGTCCCCGGCGGAGTACGCGGTTCCGCGCGTGGCGTGGAGCGTCGCCGAGCGGCGGGCGGCGGAAACGGAGTCGCGCCTGATTTGGACGGATTCGCCGGAAGCGGCGGTCGAAGGCGCGGACGTGGTTTACACCGACGTCTGGATAAGCATGGGGGACGAACACGAAGCGGACGCGCGCCGCCAAGTCTTCGCCGCCTACCGAGTGAACGAGCGCCTGATGGAGCGGGCGGACGAAAACGCCGTCTTCATGCACGACATGCCCGCCCACAGAGGCGAGGAAATATCGGAAGGGATGCTCGACCATCCGCAATCCATCGTGTTCAGCCAAGCCGAAAACCGCCTGCACGCCCAGAAAGCGATACTGGCGGAGTTGCTGGGGTGAGGCCGGGAAGAAGGGGGAACGCGGAGGGGAACGGTTCTTAACGCAATGGCGCAAAGTCGCGACGGCGCGAAGGGATTTTAAGAAAGGGAGAAGGTTAAGTCATGGAAGAAGGCGAAAAGAGCGTCCGACCGTCCGTGAACGCGCGGATGAAGCCGGAGCAGGGGCTGTTCGTGGGGGGGCCGTTGCTGGTTTCGCTTTTGGCGTTCGCCATCGGCGCGATAGCCGGCTGGGGCTGGCTGCTGGTTCTGGGCGCTTTGGCGACGCTGGCGGCGGCGGTCTGGTGCATCGTCGCCAGCGTGATGATAATGCGGAATCGCAGAAGGCGGCTCTATCGCGGCTTCGGCGAGCGCTCGTCGTTCTGGGACTTTCTGATGGGGCGATAGGCGTCGGACGCCCGCGCCCCCCAGCCGCCGCATAAAGGAATCGCGCTTTGCCCGCTTTCACCTTTCGCGTCCCCCGCCCTTCGCGTCCCAAGCCCTCGCGCTCCGCGCCTCTGCGGACTTTGGCTTTCGGCTCGGCGATGCACATATGGAGCGATCTGTTCTTCGCTCTGCTCGCCCCGCTTCTGCCGCTCATCAAAGAGGACTTGGGGCTGACTTTCACGGAAGTCGGCATGTTGCGCTCGGTGTTCACCGGCGCGTCGGCGGTTCTTCAGATACCCGCCGGTCTGCTGGCGGAGTCGGCGGGCGAGTTTTGGCTGCTGATTCTCGGCAACCTCTGGGTGTCGGCGGGGCTGCTGGCGATGGCGCTGTCGGGGTCGTTCGTCGTCTTGCTGATAATGTCGGCGATTGGCGGCTTGGGCGGCGGCGCTCAGCATCCGCTGGCGTCCAGCATGGTCTCGCGGGCGTATGACGCCGGCGGACGGGCGGGCGCGGTCGGATTCGTCAACTTCGCCGGCGACCTCGGCAAGATGATAGCCCCTCTCGTCGCCGGCTTGCTGGCGGGCGCGGTCAACGCCAGATGGCGAACCGCCTTCTGGTGGGTCGGATGGGGCGGACTCGCCTTCATGCTGGCGGCGGCGCTGTCGCGGCGGTGGGTGGACGTCGGCAGACCGGCGCGGCGCGAACGGCGCTCCGAAGACGGCGGCGGCGGGGAAGGCGAAGCGCGAATGGGCGGGTTCGTCGCCCTAAGCGCGGTCGGCGCGCTGGACGGCGCGGCGCGGACGTCCGCCCTCGTATTCCTGCCCTTCGTAATGGCGGACAAGGGCATGGGAGCCGCCGAGATAAGCGCGGCGCTGTTTCTGCTGTTCGCCGGCGGCGCGGCGGGCAAGTTCGTCTGCGGCTGGCTGGGCGACCGCATGAGCGCCCTAAGCCTGATATGGACGACCAAAGGGCTGACGGCGGCGCTTCTCGTGGCGGCGCTCTACGCCCCCGCCGCGCTGATTCTGCCGCTCGCCGTTCTCATCGGAATCGGGCTTAACGGCACTTCGTCCGTGCTGTACGCCACGGTTGCCACATTCACGCCCCCCGGCAGGCGGGCGCGCTTTTACGGGTCGTTTTACACGACCAACGAAATCGGCTCCGTTCTCGCCCCGCTCGCCTACGGCGCGGCGGCGGACGCGCTCAGCCTGAACGCGGCGATGATAGCCATGGGCATAGCCACCGCCGCGATTCTGCCGGCGAGCCTGACTCTGCGGAACAGCCTGCGGCAGACGGGGTTCTAGGGCGGCGCGGCTTGGCGAGCGGGCGCTGACATATCTTGCGAATCCCTGTACACTGTGGACTGATTTCACTTGAGGCGGCGATTCATGCGGCGAGACGGTCTTCTAAGCGGCGTTCGGGTTTTGGATTTGGGCGAGGGGGTGTCCGCCCCCTGCGCGGCGCGGACGCTCGCCTGGCTGGGCGCGGACGTCGTCAAAATCGAACCGCCCGGCGGCGACTTCTCGCGCGCCGCGGGACCCTTCCCCGACGGCGTCCCCGATTCCGAGAAGTCCGCCCTCTTTCTCGCCATGAACGCCGGCAAGCGCGGGGCGGTTTTGGATTTGGACGCGGCGGACGGGCGGCGGCGCCTGCTCGACTTGGCGGCGGGCGCGGACGTCGTCCTCGACAACCATCCGCTCGGCTGGCTTGATGAGCGCGGCGCGGGATACGATGACCTGGCGGCGCGGCGCGAGAACGTCATCCTGACCCAGATAACGCCGTTCGGGGATTGGGGACCGTATGCCGAATACTCCGCCGGCGACTTGTCGCTGTTCCACATGAGCGCCAACGCTCACGGGATGCTGGGGCCTGTCGCGGACCCGGATTCGGAGCCGCCCATCCGCGCCGGCGGCGGGCAGGCGGAGCAGGTCGCGGGGATGGCGGCGGTCGCGGCGACGCTGGCGGCGCTCTTTCGGTTGCGGATGCGCGGGCGCGGATGCCATGTCGTCCTGTCCGCTTTCGAGGCTATGGCGACGCAGGCGATAGCCGGTCTCGCCAACATCGCCTTCGGGGGCGACGCCCCCACGCGGCAGGCGGCGGACGTCAAAGAGGCGTCCATCGGCGGGCAGGTCGCCGCAATCGGCGGGGTTCTGCCTTGCGCGGACGGCCACGTCGCCATATCGCCGCGAGAGGACGCGCAGTGGGCGCGCTGGCTGAACATGATGGGCGACCCGGATTGGGCGACCGACCCGAAATACGACACGCGCGCCGCGAGACAGCGCAACGCCGAAAGCCTGTGGGGGCTTCTGGCTGCTTGGACGCGCCGGCGCTCGAAATACGAAATCGCGCGCGAGGGGCAGCGGCGGCGCATCCCATGTTTCCCGGTGAACACGATAAGCGACCTGCTTTCGGACGCCCATCTGTCGGAGCGCCGCTTTTTCGTCTCGCTGGAGCATCCCGCCGCCGGCGAACTCGCCTATCCGGGGGTGGCGTATCGCCTTTCGGGGGCGTCCCTGCCGCTTGACCGCCGCGCCGCGCCCACGCTCGGACAGCACAACGACGAGGTTTTGACATGACCGCTTCCCTTCCCCTATCCGGCGTCCGCGTCGCGGATTTCTCGTGGATAATCGCCGGCCCGACCGCCACCCGCCATCTCGCGCTCATGGGCGCGGAGGTCATAAAAGTGGGCAGCGCGCGCCGTCCCGACCCGTCCACCAACGGCTCCGCGTTCCATGTCTATAACCAGTCCAAGCGGTACGCGGCGATGAACCTGTCGCAGCCGCGCGGGAAGGAATTGGCGGCGGAACTTGTGGCGCTCTGCGACGTGGTCGTGGAGAACTACGCCGCCGGCGTGTTCGAGCGTCTCGGCTTGGGCTACGAAACGCTGTCCGCCGCGCGCCCCGACCTGATAATGGTGGCGTCCTCCGGAACCGGACACTCAGGCCCCGACCGCGACTACGTGGCTTACGGCAGCCTGCTTCAGCACTATACGGGGTGGAACTCCGTATCGGGCTACCCGGACGGCGAGCCGATAAAGGGCGGCTTGTGGGCGGATCCGTGGGTGGGCATGGAGCTCGCCATGATAACCCTCGCGGCGCTGGTCAACCGCGCCGAAACGGGCGCCGGGCAGTATGTGGATTTCTCCATGGCGGAGGCGCTGTCGGCAAGCCTTTCGCAGGCGCTGATAGAGTATCAGATGACGGGCGCGGAGCCGACGCCGCTCGGCAACCGCGACGTATTCGCCGCCCCGAACGGCGTCTATCCCTGCGCCGACGAAGACCGCTGGCTGGCGGTGGAAATCCGCGACAACGGCCAATGGCGGGCGCTCTGTGAAATCATCGGCGGACGCGGCGACCTGGCGGCGCTTGATTCCCCCGCCGAACGCAAATCGCGCGAGGACGAGCTGGACGCCGCCATAAGCGCGTGGACATCGGAGCGAACGGATTGGGAAGCGTTCGAGATTCTGCAATCCGCCGGCGTCCCATGCGCGCCGTCTCTGGACATGGGAAGGCTGCACTCCGAGCGCCAACTAAACGAAGGCGGCTACCTGACGCCCGTCGAATACCCGGACGGACGCCGCCCAACTCTGCCCACGCTCCCCTGGCGCTTCGACGGCTCCCGCCCCACAACCGCCCGCGCCGCCCCGACGCTGGGGCGCGATTCGGATTACGTGTACCGCGAGCTGCTGGGGCTAAGCGCGGGGGAGGTGGGGGAGCTGACGGATGCGGGGGTGATTTACTAGGCGGCGCTGACATAGCGATTTCGCCGCGATTTTCGGTTCGTCGTTGGCGTCCGTTGCCCTCTGGAATCCATGCGAAACCGCGAAAAACATTGAATATGGGTTGACCGCAGGAATCATCCTCGCGGTCGCGGGATGGGTCGGCAAGAAAGTCGGGGGGTTAGGCGATTCCCGCCGCCGCCGTCCCAGATAAGAAAATCGCCGCCGGAAAGAGCACCGGACATGGAAATGGAGCGACCAAACATGAACCAGGCAACTGGCGAACAGACAATTGACCAAATAGAGTACGAAGCGCGAGTCCGCTATGACGCTCAAGACCGCGCAAAAGAGAGCAAGAAGCGCCATTACAACCTCTTGGAGCGGCGCGTTCTCAATAAGAGGAGGGCTAAACCGATTCCTGTTCCTGGCTTTCCCTTCGACGGACGGCGAATCAAGAAAGCGTTTCTGCTCGGAGCGGAAACTGCGTTCCGACGTCCGACGGGAGAAGGCGCAATGCCTGCGTGAGAAAGAATCGCAAAACTCGGATGGCGAGCTCGCGATAGAGACGGACGCGGCGCGATGAGAGCGGCGGCGCGGCAAGCGTTGCAACGAATCAGGGCGTTGCTGGGCAGACCGGCGGGCGGGGCGGTCTAAGCGGGGCGCTCCAATGCGAGAAATTCGCAAAAGTTCGGAGCGTTCGCCCGCAAGACTGCGCCTAGCGGCGCAGTCACACCCTCATCCTAGCCTTCTCCCATCAAGGGAGAAGGGATTTGTCGCTCGCTGTTCGGGCTTGGTTTCTAGTTGCTGTCTTGTCCCCGCCTTCGCGAGGATGACGTTGTTGGGCGACTCTGGATTCCCGCCTTCGCGGGAATGACGGGGATAAGGGCGCGCAAGTGGCGAAAGACGGCCAATCCACGCCTATATCCGTCAAACATGCCCCTGCAAGACCATCAAGAAGAAGGGGTTTGTTGGTTGCGATTCAAGGTTGATTTCGGTCGGCTATCTTGTCCCCGCCTTCGCGAGGATGACGTTGTTGGGCGGCTCTGGATTCCCGCCCCCGCTTCCGCGAGGGTGACGTTCTTTCGCGGGAATGACGGGGGCGGCGCGCGGAACGTCCAAACACTGCCCGCCGTCCCCTACCCCCGCTCTTCCTCTATTCCCCGTATCTCGTCCTCCACCTTGCCCAGCATCACGTACTCCTCCGCCATGAGGTGGAAGCAGCGCTGGAGGTAGAGGTTGGCGAGGCGTCCGGCGTTTTCGCCTTCGGAGGACGCCGCTTCCGCCAGGCGCGGGATTTGGTGGTTTTCGGGCAGATGCCGCCCCAGCGTGATTATCTCGGCGCGGATTTCGCCGGCTAGGGCGAAGTCGCCGCCGGAGACGGCGTCGCGCATCCGTCCGACGAGCTGCGTCAACTCGCTCAGCTTGTTCTGGTCGCTCATCAGCCCGTACAGGATGTCGTCCACGTTCAGGTCGTCTTCGCCTTCGTCCGCGTCGTCCGGCTGTTCGGCGACGACGTTTTCGACGGGATGGTCGGAGCAGAGCTCGGAGTACCATCCTATGGCGTCGTTGACGGCGCTGAGCAGGGTCATGATGTCCGAGGTCGCGATTGTGCCGCCGAAGATGACGTCGTCGTCCCGCGCTTTGGCGAGTTCGTGGACGCGCTCGACGCCGTCGACGGCCTCCGGGGCGGGCGGGAAGGCGAACGCGGACAGGTCGCTGGGCCCCGCGTCCCCAAACTGATTCATCAGGAACGGCGGCACGTACTTGGTCACGTCCACCTGTATCGGAAGAATGACCAGATAGGTCGCCAAGACCTCGCCCGCGTCCTGCGAATTCTGGAAATAGATCAGCGCGTGTCCTCGCGGACTCTCCGCCGACCCCCTATCGAAGCTGAAGTCCATATCACCCCGCCTAAGCGCGCTTGCGTCGTTTGTCGGAATCCGTTTCGCTTGCATTATACGCTAGCGGGCGGGTTTATGGCAGTCCCATTTGGGGCGAAATCGCGAAATCGCGGTTTTTTCGCGGTTCGGCGCGCGGCGGGCTTGCATCTTTCGCCGCGTCTGCTAACATGGGCGCGAAAGCCGACGCCGAATCGGGGGGAGACGCTCTTTTCGCCATGCCCGCATCCGAGAACCCATATGACGACTGGGCGGAGATATACGATTCCGTCTATTCATACGTCCGCTCCGACATTCCCTTCTACGTCGATTTGGCGCTCGCGCGCGGGGGCGCGGTTTTGGAGCTGGGAGCGGGAACGGGGCGCGTGGCGCTGCGAATCGCCGAGCGCGGCGTCGACGTGGTCGGGATCGATAGCTCGGACGCCATGCTCGCCGTCGCGCGCCGCAAGCTGAGCGCCGCGAACCCCGCCGGGGCGGTCGAGTTCGTGTCCGCCGACATGCGGGATTTCGACCTGCGCGACGCGGACGGGCGGCGGCGCGAGTTCGCGCTCGTCGCGATTCCCTTCAGGGGCTTTCTGTCGCTGATGAGCGTGGAAGACCAGACGCGGGCGCTGGAGCGCGTACTGCGCCATCTGCGCCCGGACGGGCGGCTGGCGTTCAACGTCTTCGTCCCCGACCCCAACATGGCGTTCGAGCAGGGCGACGCCATGCGCCATTTCGCGGACGTGTCCGACCCGCGAACGGGCGCGGAGCGCGTTCTCTATCAGCAGACTGCTTACGACTTCCACAACCAGATTGCGAGCGTTCGGATGCTGATAGAGGAATTGGACGCCGCCCGCGCCGTCCGCCGGCGGCTGTATCGGGATTACCGTCTGCGCTACGCCCACCGCTGGGAAATTCATCATCTGCTGGCCGCCTGCGGGTTCGAGGTCGAAGCGCTGTACGGCGACTTCGACCTCTCAGAGTTCGACGAATCCAGTACCGAGATGATTTGGGTGGCGCGACCGGCGCGCCGGGGCGGGGGTTAGTCCGCCGCCGCCGTCGCCGCCGCTTCGGAGCGGTCGCCCGCCCAGCGGAGCAGCTCTTCCGTCTCGTCCCAGCCGATGCAGGCGTCCGTGACCGAGACGCCGTACTCCAGCGTCGAGAGGTCGCCGCCGTTCAGCTTCTGGGCGCCGGGCTTGAGGTTGGACTCCAGCATGCAGCCGATGATGCTGTCGTTGCCGCCGGCGCGCTGGTTGACGACGTCCTTGAACGCTATCTGCTGTCGGCGGTGGTCTTTGTCGGAGTTGCCGTGCGAGCAGTCCACGAGCAGCTCGGAGCGGACGCCGGCGCCGTTGAGCAGGCGGAGCGCCTCGGCGATGGATTCCGCGCCGAAGTTGGGCCCCTCGCGCCCGCCGCGCAGAACCAGATGGCCGTCCGGATTGCCCTTCGTGCTGATGACGGCGGTTCGTCCGTCGTGGTCGATGCCCAAGAAGGCGTGTTCGGACTTCGCCGAAATCATCGCGTCCACGGCAGTTTGGGCGCTGCCGTCCGTGCCGTTCTTGAAGCCGACCGGCATGGAAAGGCCGCTCGCCATCTGGCGGTGCGTCTGGCTTTCGGTCGTCCGCGCGCCGATGGTCGACCAGCAGACCAAATCCGCCAGGTACTGCGGCACGATGGGGTCTAGGAACTCCGTCCCCGTGAACACGCCCATCTCGGCGATGGAGCGCATCAGGCGGCGCGCCGTCGCCAGCCCTTCCTCTATGTCGAAGGTGTCGTTGAGGCGCGGGTCGTAGATCAGCCCCTTCCAGCCGACGGTGGTCCGCGGCTTCTCGAAGTAAACCCGCATGACTATCAGCAGGCGGTCTTCGAGCTCTCGGCGGAGCTCCAGCAGTTTGCCGGCGTACTCCACCGCCGCCTTCTCGTCGTGTATGGAGCAGGGGCCGACGACCATCATCATGCGCCCGTCCTCGCCGGACAGGACGCGGCGTATCCGCTCTCTGCCTTCCAGAACCGTTCGCTCCGCCGCCGGGGTGAGCGGAATCCGCGACGCCAGCTCAAGCGGGCTTATCAGCTGATTCGCGCTCACGACGTTCACATCCCTCGCAGGTGACTTTTGCATTTGGCCGTTTCCCTCCGGTTTTCCGTCCCGGATTCGGGACAATCAAAAAAACCCCAGCCGCGCCGGCTGGGGTCTCCGCTGTCTTAGCTCTCGCCTTGTTCAGACTTTGGACATGCCCGCTTAGCCGACCGCGCTGGCGTCGGAGAAGCAATGGATATACCCGTAGGTGAGTCCGCTGGCAATCGCGTTGTTCATTTCAACGACAACGATAGCAAGAACGCAGATGCGCTGTCAAGCGGGTTGGGAATGGGCGAAAGAACGGCAGGCGCAAAGGCGCGCGAGGAGGAAGGGATTTGCGGGTTGCCATTGGCGCTTGATTTCGGTTGGACGCCGTTAGAGATAAGATTTTGGGAAGATTCGCGAAATGCCGGAGCCGTCCGCGCCGCTTTCGGTTGACGCCCCCGCGCCATGCTGATACTGTAGTATCAAGCATCAGCGCCGCGCCGGCGGAGTTCGACAAGGAGGACACGTGACCGCAGCGAACGCGGACGGGCAAGCCGTTCGCCCCGACCTTCTCGCCGTTCTCGAGGACGGCGGCTACCGCATAACCGCGCCCAGGCGGAGCGTCGTCGCCGCGCTCGACCGCAAGGGCGAAGGCTTCACCGCCGAAGAGCTTTGCGGCGAGTTGCCCGCCGTCGGGCGCGCGACCGTCTATCGCACAATCAAACTGCTTCAGAAGGCGGGCGTCATCTGCAAGCTCGCCATGCCCGACGGGTCGCCCAAATACAGCCTCGCGCGGGTGGAGCATCATCATCATACCGTCTGCGTCAATTGCAGCGCGGTGGGCGAGTTCAGACACGCCACCATCGAGCGCCTGCTGCGCGTCATCGGGCAGGAAATCTCCGGCGAAATCGTTGGGCATCGCCTTGAGGTGTTCACCGTATGCGGCGACTGCGAGTAGCCCGCCTGGGAATACCCCCGAACCGTCCGCCGCTCCGAATGAAAACCGTTCTCCGCGTTCGCCGTCTTTTCAATCTAGGCGCGGCGTTTGCGGCGGCGGGATTCGCCGCGCTCGCGTTCGCCTGCTCCGAATCCCAGACGCCCGCCCCGCCCGCTTCGGCGTCCGCCGCTCCAACGCATACGCCGACGCCGCCCGCCGCGCATACGCCGACGCCGGAACCCGCCGATGCCCCGACGCCCGCGCCGACGCCAACGCCCGCCGCCCCGTCCGTAATCTCCCACAGCGCGTCTGTGAGCGATGACAACTCGCTAATCGTGTTCGTAACCGTCGCGCTGTCCGCGCCCGCTCGCGTGGCGGTGGAGTATGAAAACGAATACGCCGGCAAGTTCCGAACGGCGCTGAGCGAGCGGGCGGCGGTCGAGCATCGCGTCCCCGTCGCGCGCCTGCGGGCGGATGCGGTTTATCAATACGCCGTCGGGGTGGAGACGGCGGACGGCGCGCTGGCTTACGGCGCGCGGGGCGAGTTCGCCGCGGGCGCGCTTCCGGACGCCCTCGCCGTCCCGACCGAAACGACGGGCAGAAGCTCGCTTAAACTCATATTCTCCACATACAGTCTCGTCCGCGAGCAAATGGGACGCCATCTGTTCATGCGGGACGAGTTGGGCGAAGTGGTTTGGAGTTTCCAGGAAGTCGGCGAGGGGATAAGCCAGTTCGCGCGTTTTCAGCCCAACAGCGATCTGATTTACATAAGGTTGGCGAGAGGCGACAACCCCCCGCGCGTCGTCCGAGCGACGCCGCTCGGAGATTTGGTTTACGCGGTCCCCTTTGACGGCGACAGGGCGCATCACGATCTCATCGTCTTGAACGGCGAGAGCGTCTTGTACGCGGGCGCTTACAAGAGCGGCATGGACGTGGACACCATCAATCTCATTTCCCCCCTTCCCGCCGCGCCGGTTGGGGAAGTTGAACGAATCGCGGCAGAGCGCGTCTGGGACGCACGGGATTTCGGGATGAACTTGAATGAGAGGGTTCACCTGAACTCGATTTCGCCGTCGCTGGATGGCGGCTGGCTAGCGTCTCTTCGCAACCCCAGCCAAATCATATCCATATCGGAGGATTTTCAGACCGTCCGCTGGCGTCTCGGCGGGTCGGACGGCGATTTCGCCTTCCCCGACCCGGCGGACATGTTCAGCCGACAGCACACCGCCTCTCAGTTGCCCAACGGGAACATATTGCTGTTCGACAACCAAGCGGGCTTGCCCGCGCCCGACGGCGACGGCTACTACTCGCGCGCGCTGGAGCTTCGCTTGGATTTCGACGCGATGACCGCCGTCAAAGCGTGGGAGTACAGCCCCGAACCGCGATTGCACTCCCGAATCGCCGGCAGCGCCTACCGCCTGGACAACGGCAATACGCTAATCAACTTCGGACACCCCACGCCGGACGAGCTGACCACGACGCTGGTGGAAGTGGACGCGCGCGGGCGCGAGTTGTTCAGGCTTGCGACCGACGCCGTGCCGAGGGAACTCAGATTCAACCACTACCGCGCCTTGCCGGGGCCGGAATCCGTCATCGGCGAGACGATGCTGCGCCCGCCGAAAGAGCGCTAGGGGGCGGAAACCGCGCCCGCAACCCGCGCTTTCTCGGTTTTCTCGGAGTCGCCCGCCGATACTGCCCAAAACCGCCAACCTTTGCTATACTTGGCGGCGAAACGGAACGCTCCGCGCGGCGGCGCCCGTTGCCCGACGCGGAAATAACGGCAAGGAGATTTCAAGAATGACCACCGCAACCCTGCAGAACCAGGATGTCGCGCTCAGGGCGCATCTGCTCAGGCGCGCCGGCTTCGGCGCGACGCCGGACGAGCTCGACCGATTCATGGAGATGAGCTACGAAGACGCGGTCGAGACGCTCCTCAACCCGCCGTCCGACTACGCCCCCCCGGACGACCTCGTTCGGCGCTACCACGTCGACCAGTCCGACCTGCGGAACGGCGGCGCGGCGGCGGCGCTGTGGGTCTATCGCATGGTCAACACGGACGCCGTCCTCCAAGAGAAAATGTGCCTGTTCTGGCACCGCGTCTTCGCCACCGCCGCCACGAAGCTGATTCAGGCGCGCATGGTGGTCAACCAGGTGGAAATGTTCCGGCAGAAGGGCATGGGCGACTTCCGCGAGTTGCTGGTCGCCCTCTCGCGCGACCCGGCGATGCTCATGTGGCTGGACAACCAGGACAACCACAAAGGCGCCATCAACGAAAACTACGGGCGCGAAATCCTCGAGCTGTTCTCGATGGGCGTGGGCAACTACACCGAAGAGGACATCAAAGAGTGTTCGCGCGCCTTCACCGGCTGGCGCGTGGTGAACCCCGACTACATGTCCATCAAGATGCGGAACAACACCGCGCGCCCCTACGGGTACATAGCCTGGCAGTTCGAATACGACGACGACGACCACGACCACGGCGACAAGCATTTCCTCGGCGAGACGGGGGATTTCAACGGCGAGGACGTGGTGGACATCATCTGCCGCCAGCCGGCGACGGCGCGGTTCATCGCGCGGCATCTCTACCACTTCTTCGTGGCGGACGAGTTGCCCGTCCCGCAGTGGCCCCACTTCCCTCCGAAAGACCCCGAAGCCGTTGAAGCCATCGCGCAAGCGTACTTCGATTCGGGATACGACATATCCGCCATGCTGCGCGCGATTTTCAACTCGGACTTCTTCAAGTCGGAGGCGTCGCGCTTCGCGCGCATCAAAAGCCCGGCGGAAATGGTCGTGGGCGCGATGCGGCTGGCGGGCCCCATTGACCTGCCGTCCACCGACACCTACGCCGCCGCCGGAGCCTGCGCGGCGATGGGGCAGAGCCTTCTCGCCCCGCCCAGCGTGGAAGGCTGGCAGGGCGGCGACGAGTGGATAAACACCGGCGCCTACGTCCAGCGCGTCAACTTCGCCAGCCGCGTTCTGAACGACCCGGACAAGCCCGGCGTGCGCTCCATCATAAACCGCGTCGCCGACCGCGCCGGAGGGCTGCCAATGTCGCCGACCGCCCTAGTGGACGCCTGCCTGGACGCGCTGGGACCGCTCCCCGTTCAGGATTCCACCCGCGATGGCCTCATCGACTACGCTTCCAAGTGGGGCGACACGGAGTTGCCGAGCGCAGACGCCGACGGGCGAATCGTCATCCTCATCCAGCTCATCGCGACCGCGCAGGAGTATCAGATGGCGTAGCGCCGCCGTCCGCCGCGCCGCGCGCCGCCCCGTTCACGAAAAGACGCCCGAAACACAATCTCGCCGGAGAGCCGAAAATGACAGCCCAAACGACAGCGGACTTCCGCCTAAAGCCCGTCGCCACGGTCGGCTTCGTCGCCGACCAGGGCGGGCGCGGCTTTCACCTGCCGACCGATTTCGCCATCCGCGGCGACGGGCGCGTGTTCGTCGCCAGCAGAAGCAACATGAACGCCCTCGACATCGTGGGCATACAGGTCGCCACCATCGACCACGAGTTCCACGGACAGATAGGCGCTTACGGCAGAGACGCCGGGCAGATGATTTGGCCCTCCGCGCTCGCGCTCGACAGCGAGGACAACCTGTATCTCGCGGACGACTTCCTCCACAGAATCACGGTGTACGACCGCGACGGGAACGCATCCGCCACTTGGGGGACGAAAGGCGACGCGGACGGCGAGTTCGACGGCGTCTCCGGCATGCTGTTCGACCCGGACGACAACCTGCTCGTCGTCGACCACCGCAACCACCGCGTGCAGAAGTTCGCCAAAGACGGGCGGTTCATCTCCAAGTGGGGGACGTTCGGAAGCGGCGACGGCGAGATGAATCTGCCCTGGGGCATTTCCGCCGACAAGGACGGCTTCCTGTACATAGCCGACTGGCGCAACGACCGGGTGCAGAAGTTCACGCAAGACGGCGAGTTCGTCGCCAAGTTCGGCTCGTCCGGCGACGGGGACGGCGAGTTCAACCGCCCGTCCGCGCTCGCCGTGGATTCGGACGGCAACATGTACATAGCCGACTGGATGAACCAGCGCGTCCAAGTCCTCGACCGCGACGGCGCTTTCCTAACGAAACTGCGCGGGGACGGCGTGCTGGGCGATTGGGCGGTGGAGTACCTGAACGCCAACGCGGACGAGCTGGACGCGCGCTCGCGCTTCGTCCCCGTGTTCGATACGGACACGGACGACCCCAACGAAGTGTCCGCCCGAATCGAGCCGTACTTCTGGGATCCGTCCCGCGTGGCGCTGGACGACCAAGAGCGGGTTTACATACTGGAAACCAGCCGCCACCGCTTCCAAGTTTACGAAAAGGCGTAGCCGATGGCAGCCGCAACCGAAAACCGACCGGCGGGCGTCGCGGGCTCCGAGAGCGCGGCGGCGCTCCGAGACGCCCGCGACTTGTTGCGCGCCGGCGACGCGCGCGGGGCGTCCGGCAAGGCGTGGGAAGCGGTCGCGCGCAACCTCAGAGCCGTCTCGGACGAACGCGGCTGGCATCGCGCGGCGACGGGAACGCATGAGGAAGCGGGCGACCTGATAAGGGCGGCGAGCCGTCTGGCGAAGGAATCGGACAACCCCAAAGAAATCCGCGACCTCTGCATCCGCGCGGCGGCGCTGTACGTCAACTCCCTAGAGGACTGGCACGATGAGGCGACGGTTCGGATGGGAATAGACGGCGCCGGGGAGTTGATAGCCTTTCTTGAGCGAATCTCCGTCCATCCGATAGTCGCCTGGTTCGCCAAAGACGCGACCATGAAAGCCATAGCCGAAACCGTCCGGAGCGAAGACAGCGCGGCGGCGCTCCGCGAGGCGGTCGGCATGCTCCGAATCGGCGACATGCGCCGAGCGTCCGGCAAGGCGTGGGAAGCGGTCGCCGGCAGTCTCAGAACCATCGGGGACGAACGGGGCTGGCAACGCGCGGCGACCGGAACGCATGACGAAGTGGGCGACCTAATCAAAATCGGCGGCTTTCTTGCCGAAGAAACGGACGACTGCGATAAAGCCCACGAACTGGTGATGAGCGCGATTGCGCTGTACGTCCACTCCCAAGAAGACCATTACGAAGAGAGCGAGATGACTGTTCAGTTGGGAATAGACGAAGCCAGGGAGTTTGTAACCGTTCTTGAACGTCTCAACGGCGCGACCGGCTGAATAAGGAAAAGCGAAAAGGAGATACCCGAATGGCGAGCGCGGAACGCCACGCCGAGATAAGCGGGGTGTTCATGGAACACGCGGAGGAATTGCTGGAAGACGGCGACATGCTTCAGGCGTCGGAAAAGGCGTGGGGCGCGGTGGCGCATTGCATAAAATCCATCGCCCAACGCCGAAACTGGCCGTCTGGAACTCATGAAGCGCTGGGCGTAATCAAGGATCGACTGGCGGCGGAATCCGACGACCCCGCTAAAATCCTCAGCCTGTATAAAATCGTCGGGACGCTTCACACGAACTTCTACGAGGATAACCTTGACGAAAGCAAGGTCAGAATCGGCGTCCGCAACGCGCGCGAGCTGATAGCCATTCTCCAACGAATCGCCTAGCCGGCGCCCGCAAACCCGAAACCCGCAAAAGGAGGAATACGCCCCATGAGCGAATCCAAGAACAGAAAACTCGTCGTAGTCCAGCTCTCCGGCGGCAACGACTACCTCAACTGCGTCGTTCCGTACACCAACCCGGAGTACATTGACAACCGCCCGAACGTCCGCGTCGAAACCGAAGACGTCATCCCCATAGACGACCGATACGGGTTCAACCCCTCCATGGGGCCCGTCAAAGACCTCTGGGACGACGGCAAGGTGGCGATAGTTCACGGCGTGGGCTACCCGGTTCCCAACCGCTCGCACTTCCGCTCGATGGACATTTGGCACACGGCGGAGCCGACCAAAGTGGGCGATGAGGGCTGGCTTGGGCAAGCCGTCCGCGAGATGCGGGCGGACGACCCCGACAACGTAGTCGCCGCCGTCAACTTCGGCGCCGCCCTGCCGCGCGCGCTTGTGGCGAAGGACGCGCCGGCGGCGTCCGTGTCCGATCTGTCCACCTACGGGCTGCTAAGCCACATGGGGGGCGGCTCCCAGCGCGACGAGGCGCTCGAGGCGTTCAAGCACATGTACACCCACGCCATCGGCAGCGGGCCGGTGATGGACTTCCTGAGCCAGACCGGGCTTGACGCCCTCAAGGGGTCGGACATACTCAGCGCCGTTCCGGAGCGCTACTCGTCCGGCGTGGAGTACGCCGCCAACGGCTTCGCCCAGCGCGCGCGGGACGCCGCCCAAGTGCTGACCGCCGACATCGGAACGCGCATCTGCTACACCCAGCACGGCAGCTTCGACACCCACACGAACGAAGTCAAGTTGCTGAACGCCCTCTGGGAACACGTCGCCGGCGGCGTCTATGACCTCTACGCCGACCTGAAGGAACACGACGCCAGCGAAGACGTCCTCATTCTGGTGTTCTCGGAATTCGGGCGCCGAGTGAAAGACAACGGCAACGGGACCGACCACGGCTCCGGCGGCGTGTCGTTCCTCATCGGCGATGGGGTGAACGGCGGGCATTACGGCGAATATCCGTCGTTGGATCCGGACAAGCTGGTCGAAGGCGACCTCGCCTTCAACCTGGACTTCCGCAGCCTGTACACCGAAATCCTGGAGGATTGGCTGGAAGTTGACCCGCGCCCCATCGTGAAGGGCGAATACGAAAAGATAGGCGCGCTCAAGGCGTAAAACGCGCCGCGCCAACCGCGATGTCCCCAATCCCCGGGACGCCGAGTTTCGGGGATTGGGGACGTCCCCCAAGTTCGCGAAAATCCCACTTCCCCAACCGCTCGCCTCGCGCGCTCATCGGCGCTCGCGGACGCGGAACAGCCGCATCTCGCCGCGATAGGGCAAGCCCGCCGCCGAAGTGACGTCCGTCGCCGCCGATCTGATGGTCGCGTAAAGCCGCCAGTCCATCGTCTGCAAGTGGCTCGCGGTCAATACGAACCGCGTTTCGCCGTCCGCGAGAATCCGCTGGAGTTCCGCCGCGTCAATCAGCGGACTCATGCGGTATTCGGAATAGAGCGGCAAGACCGGTTCGCCGGTTATGAACGTGACCATCGCGGCGGTGTTGTAGGTGTCGGCGGCGAGCAGGTAGGGGGAGCCGCCTCGCTGTCGGCGGGCGTATTCAAGCGCCTTCCGCAGGTCGTCCGGTTCGGTTCGGACTATCGCGGTTATGAGCGTTCCCTGAAGCCGCTCGCGCCGTTCGCCGAGCGTCGTCGCCGGCGGTTGAGGCGGGGCGGGGACGTCTATCATGTCGAAGCCGATTCTGCCGAGCGTGTCGTCTCGCGGCGCGGTTATGTTGTGAAGAGCGACCGCGACGCCGGCGAGCGCGGCTACGGCGCAGGCGGCGGTTATCATCCGCGCGGGCAGCCAGCCGCCGAACGCCCTCAGCTCGAAATACATGAGAACGGCGGCGACCGCGACGACCGCCGCCAGCGCCCAGCACAGCAGGGACGCCTGCCGCAAGTGGGGCGCGACATGCCCCGCGCTCCCATACGCGCTCGCGCAATAAACGGCGCCGGCGAAAACGACGCCCGTCAGCGCCCACGCCAAGCCGTCCCCCCGTCTTAGGCGCGGCGCCAGCGACGCTATGCCGATTCCCGACAGCGCGGCGAAGGCGGGGGCGGCGGCGGTCCAATATGTCGCCAAGCGCACCGACGTCCCGCCGAAAGCGACGACCGCCGCCAGCGCCCAGACCGCCCACAGCAACCCGACGCCGACGTTCGGCGAGTAAGCGGGCGCGGCGTCCGATTCGGCGGCGTCCGCGAATTTGGAGCGGCGCGGCGCGATGCGCTCGGCGAGATTGGGCAGGACGGGGAATCGCGTCCGCAGGCGGGCGAAAGCGCGCCCCGCTTCAGTCCGCGCCCGCGTCCACATGTCGGCGGCGAGCGATACCGCGCCGACGGCGGCGGACGGCAACAGCGATACGCCCAAGAATACGCTCATCGGACCCGTGAGAAACCAGAGAATGTCTCGCCTGTGGTTCGCGCCGTACTCCAGGTCGCCGAAGCGCTGCGTCAAATTCCATCCGAAAATCATGTCCCAAACGCTGTCGGCGTGCATCACGGCGCCATAGGCGGGGAATAGCCAGACCAGAAGGGGCCACCAGAGGGCGGTCGCCAAAAAGACGGCGGCGGAAATGGCGGCGGCGCGGACGAATCTCGCCCAAGACGTCCATCGGCAGGCGAGCGCCATCGCGTATATGGCGGGCGCGGGCAGAAGCCCCTGCCAAAGTTTCGTGAGGAAGGCGATTCCGAGAACGGCGGCGGCGGCGTAGAAGAATCCCTCGCGCCGCTCCTGAACGGCGCGGACGGCGAAATAAGCCGCGACCAGCATGAAGAAGACCGCCACCGGCTCGATGAACGTGGAGCGCGAGTAGTTGACGTCCAGCGGCATGACGGCGAGCGCCGCCGCCGAAATCAGCGCCGGCGCCGCCCCGTGACAGCGCCGCACGATGAGGTACAACAAGAATACGGACGCCACCCCCGCCAGCGCGACCGGCAGGCGGGCGGCGAAGTTCGACGTCCCCATGAGGGCGAAGAATACGCCCTGAAGCCAGAAAAACGCCGGCGGCTTGTCCGCGAGAATGGAGCCGTCCGCCAACATGCTCGGATAAAGCCAGCCGCCCGGCGACCGCGCCATGTTGGCGGATATGGACGTGTAGATGGCGAGTCCGGGGTGTCCGTCCCCCAGCGCGTAAAGCCGGAGGGCGGCGGCTACGGCGAGAGCGCCCGCCAATCCGACCGCGTGAAGCCGCCCCCGCGCCGAGCGGGCGAATGTGCTGGGGATTGCGAGGGATGGCATCTTGGACTCGCCGCGTTCGACCGGCGTCTCAAAGCGCCGGCGCCGGACTTTCCGCCGGTTGGGATTCGCCCGAATGATAAGGCGGGAGCGGGAGCGCGTCAACGCGGACTGCGCTCGGCGGCGTTTTGCGAAAGGTTGAAAAATGGGAAACGCGAAGGCGCGGAGGCGCAAGGATGAGCGGAGAAGGGCTTTCGGTACTTTTGCGGAATTCCCGCCAACCGCTAGAATTAGCCGCCCAATGATGCTAACCTGTACGCGGCGTTTTTAGCCCTGACGGAATAACGAATCGGGCGCCGCGCTTCGGCGCGCGCGCCTTGGGCAGTCGAAACAAGGGGAATCAGTCCATAATGAACACATCGGAGTTTCTGGCGATAGCCGCCGCGATTGTCCCGGAGCGGGACGCGGTGGTGTTCGAGGGCAAGCGGACGACCTTCGAGGGGCTTCAGTCGCGCGTCAACCGTCTTGCGAACGGGCTTGCCGCGCTCGGCGTCGGCCCCGGCGACCGCGTCGCCGTCGCGCAAGTCAACACGGACGCCGTGGTGGAGATTTACTTCGCCGCCGCCCGCGCGGACGCGGTGTTCGTGCCGCTCAACTTCCGCGCCCGCGCGGACGAGATGGCTTTCATGATCCAGGACTCCGCGCCGAAAATCCTGCTCGCCGGGGCGCGCTACATGGACATGATAGACTCCATCGCGGACGGGCTGGACAGCGTGGAGCGCTACATAGCGCTGGACGGCGACCCGCGCGAAGGGTGGACGGCGTACTCCGACCTCATCGCGAACTCGCCGGACGAAGACATGTGGCCCCAGTCGGACGAAGACGACCTCGCCGTCATCCTGTTCACATCCGGCACGACCAGCTTCCCGAAGGGCGTGATGCTGAGCCACAACAGCTTTTCGTCCTACGTGCTAAGCCAGATAACCCCCGCCGACCCGGACAGCGCCGAGCGCAACATCCTCACCGTTCCGCTCTACCACATCGCCGGCATGCAGGCGATGATTAGCGCGGTTTACGGCGGGCGGACGCTGATAATCCAGCGCCAGTTCGACGCCGACCAGTGGATGAATCTCGTCGAAACCGAGCGAGTCGACCGCGCGATGATGGTTCCGACGATGCTGAAGATGCTCATGGACCACGAAAGCTTCCGCGACCGCGACATGAGCAGCCTGCGCGTAATCACATACGGCGCCGCGCCCATGCCGCTGGAAGTGATTAGGCGCGCCATCGTCGAATTCCCCAACGCGCAGTTCATCAACGCCTTCGGACAGACCGAGACGGCGGCGACCATAACCATGCTGCCGCCCGACGACCACATCCTGAGCGGGGACGACTCGGAAGTGGAGCGCAAACTGAAGCGCCTCACGTCCATCGGCAAGCCCATCGACGACGTGGAAGTCCGCATAGTCGACGAAGACGGCGAGGACGTCGCCATCGGCGAAGTGGGCGAGATAGCGGCGCGCGGACAGCGGCTGATGAAGGGCTACTGGAATCAGGATTCGGCGACCGCCGAGACCATCAAGAGCGGCTGGCTGCACACCGGCGATTTGGGCTACTGGGACGAGGACGGCTACATATTTCTCGCCGGGCGCGCGCGCGATTTCATCAAGCGCGGCGGCGAGATGATTTCGCCGGAAGAGGTGGAGCAGGTTCTCCACGCCCACCCGGACATAGAAGAGGCGGCGATAATCGGCGTCCCCGACATAGACTGGGGCGAGCGCGTCCGCGCCGTCGTAGTCGCCAAGACCGGGCGCGCGGTGGACGCCGACGACCTGATCGAGCATTGCCGCCAGCGCCTAGCCAGTTTCAAGAAGCCGGAGTCGGTCGTAGTGGTAGCCGAGCTTCCGCGCAACCCGATGGGCAAGGTGCTGAAAAGGCAACTCAAGGAAGAGTACGGGGACGCCTAAGAAGGGTGGGCGGCGCGTCCGTTCGCGGCGTCAGCTCGGAGGCGCTTCGCCCAGACGCAGTTTGGCGGCGACGGCTTCCCGCTCCGCGCCGCCCGCCGAAGCGTTGCCGTCCCGTTCGGCGAGCTCTCGGCGGGACAGGCGGTCGAATCTGCCTCCGTCGGCGGCGCTGGGGTCGTCCGCGGACAGCAGAGCGCGGGGGCCGACGGTTTGGCGGGCGGCGTCCGCCAGTTCCGCCGCCGTCCGCGAGCGCCACAGCGACGACATGGCGTCCGCCGTCTCCGCGTCCGCGCCGGATTGCGCCAGCCAGTCCGCGCGCATCCGAAGCAGGCGCGCCACGCGGCTCGCTATGTGCGCCTCTACCAGAATCCGGGCGCGAATCGGGTCAGCGCTTAGCGGCTCGCCGCCCGATTCGGTTGCGCGGGCGTATGCCAAGAGCGCGTCTGTTTCCGTCTCGACCCAACTCGGCAGATCCGCGCGGGCGTCCAACGAAACCGTCTCGCCGATTGCCAGATGCCCCTCGCCCTCCGCGCCCAGCGCGTCCGAACGCAACGCCCAGACGTCCTCGAATCGGACGGTTTTCGGCGCGGACGGCGCGAGCGTTCGCCCGGTCTGATAAGCCGTCCCGTCCGCATCGCCGGGGATTAGCAGGCATATCGGTTCTCCGCGTTCGCCGGGGGCGCGCCGCGACAGGGCGAGCGTCCACAAGACGTCGGGGCGGCGTCCGATTCCGATGAACGACGCCTCGCCGTTCAGGATATAGCCGTCCGCGTCCGGCGTGGCGGATACGCCAACCGAATCCAAATCCGGCGCCGCTCCGCCGCCGGCGCCGGGCGAGACGCGAAAGCGCTGCCGCCAGACGGTCGTTTCGCCGCGCGCGATGGACGCGGGAAGGCGGGCGTCGGCGTTCGCGGGCGTCCAGCGCCCAACCGCCGCCCTCAGCGCCTGCGACTCGCCGTCGACCAGAAACAGCAAACCGCGGAGGTTCAGCTCTTCCAGCAGGGGAACGACGCGGTCGGCGTCCAGCCCGCCGCCGCCCGATTCCGGCGATTCGGACGGCGCGAGCCAGCCCATCGCGCCCAGCCGCCGCGCCAAGTCCGACAGGGCGTCCGCGCCGTCCGCCGAATCCAAAAGCGCCGCCGCGTCCGCCGGAGCGTTCGCGTCCAACCACGCCGAAACCCGCGCCCTGAACGATTCCTGCTCGTCCGTATAGCGATAAGAAAAATCCATGCGCCTCCGCCTTTGATTTTGTGGATTTGGAGATGCGGATATTGTAATGCGGCGGGCGCGGGCGCGGGTAGGATTGGGCGGCGGTTATCGCGATTCGCCAGTTCGCGGTATCCTAAAACCCTAGCCGCCAGTTTTGGAATTTGTACAAAATTAAACCTAGTCAAAATGCGAAACGCGAAAAAGCGCATCCGATACAACTAACCGAACGGCGGGGGCGACATGATTTACAAATCCAGCGCCAGGGTCTATCTAGTCAGCAAGCCGCAGGTGGACTGGGGGCAGATAGCGAGTTTTCTCGCCGATGAGGGCTTGCCGGACATTCCCGACAGCATCCGCGCGGGGGACGATGAGGCGGAGGCGATAATCGAAGTCTCGGCGCGGCTGTGCTACATGAGCTTCGGGCGCGGGCGGCGCGACATCGGCGACTTCATCCGAAACCTGCTCCGCTCGAAGGACGGCTCGGTTTTCGAGCATGTCAACTACGGATTCGTCTTCACGGGCGTCTCGCGCAGTCTGACGCACGAGTTGGTTCGCCACCGCGCCGGATTCGCCTACAGCCAGCGCTCCCAGCGCTATGTGGACGAGACGGAAGGCGCGTTCGTTCTGCCGCCCGTCCTGGTCGCGGAAAACGGCGAGGCGTACGACGCCCGCGCCATTTTGCAGGACGCCCTGGACGCGGCGGCGAACAGTTACGTCGAGTTGGCGGCGGCGCTGGATTCGGCGCTTCCCAAAGAGCGCTTCGAGAAGGCGACCGACCGCCGCAAGGCGATTCGCCAAGCCGCGCGCGCCGTTCTGCCCAACGCCGCCGAAACCAAGATATTCGTCACCGGCAATGTCCGCGCTTGGCGGCATTTCATCGAGATGCGCGCCACGCCCTTCGCGGACGCCGAGATACGCGGCCTAGCCATCCGCGTCTTGGAGATTCTCCGCGCCGAATCGCCGCTCATGTTCGGGGATTTTGAGATTTCGGAGCTGCCGGACGGCGCGCGGGTGGCGGAGCCCAAGTACTCCAAAGTGTGAAATCCGGGACGCGCCGAAAGCTGACGCGCCCCGCGCGCTACTGATGCCGCCTGCCCTCATAGGGATGCTCGGCGTCCAGCGGGTCGCCTTCGGCGAATCGGCTTGACCGGAATTGACGGACGCGGCGGTCGGCGGCGTCCCCGCGCATGACCAGCTCGGCGACCATGCGCCCGACCACGGGCGAGAGCTTGAATCCGTGTCCGCTGAAGCCGGTCGCCCAGTAAAGCCCGTCCGCGGCGCGCGAGCGGTCTAGGATGGGGTTGCCGTCGGGCGTCATGTCGTAGAGCGAGCCGTAGCCGCCCCTGCAAGTGGCGGCGGCGAAGGCGGGGAAGCGCAGAACCGCCCGCTGCCAGAACTTGGCTATGGAATCGTGGTCGGCGTTCAGCCCGAAGGCGTCCGGGTTGGCTATCTCGGTCAAGTCGTCCCAAGCCTCGCCGCCGACTAGGGTTCCGAAGCCGGCGTCCACGCGGAAATACGCGCCAGTCGTGTAGTCTATGACGTTCACGTTCAGCGATTCGAGCGCGGGCGGGCGTCTCAGGTGAACCATCTGCACCCGTATGGGCGTGACCGGGAGCGGTTCGCCGAGCGGGGCGGCGAGCGCGTTCGTCCAAGGACCGACGGCGGCGATTATCGTGTCCGTTTCGATGACGCCGTCCGCGGTTTGGACGCCGCGAACGCGCCCGCCCTCTTCCACAATGGACACGACGGGCGTCTCCGTGAAAATCTCCGCGCCATGCCGCCGCGCCGCGTCCGCGTAGGCGTAGGTTGTGGCGACCGGGTCGGCGTAGCCGGATTCGGGTTCGTACAGCCCGATGGCGACGTCCTCCACATTCATGGCGGGGACTAGCTCCGCCAACTCGCTGGGCGCGAGCGCGTGTATGTTGACGCCCAACTCGCGGTTCATGGCGTAGTTGGCTTCGACCGCTTCGCGGTGCATCTCCGGGAACGCCAGCGCGCGCCCGGTCTGCGAAAAGCGGGCGTCGCCGCCTATGGCGTCCGCGAAGTTATGGAATACGCGGCTGGCTTCCATCGCCATCTCGACCAGAGTGGGATGCAGGTAATGCTCGCGCACCATCGCGCCGGAGCGTCCGCTGGCGCCGCCCGCCAGATGCCCCTTCTCCAACAGCGCAACCCTGCCCGCGCCCATCCGCGCCAAGTGCATCGCTATGCTGGTTCCGTTCACTCCGCCGCCTATTACGACCGCATCCGCCGAACGTGGCGTCATGGGACATTCTCCTAATTTTGGTTTGCCCCAAGATTATATTGCGCGGCGGCGAATTGCGCCATACAATGGGCGCGCGAATGATTGCGATGATGAGCGAAAGAGAGGAAAACGCGATATGCCGGACGCAACCCCGATTTCAGACGAAACGCTCGAATCCCTGAAGCGGATTCCCACGCAGACGCTCATAGACGCGCTCTGGGTCAAGGGTTGGCCCCAGAGTTACGTGGAAGGCGCGCGCCCGCTGCGTCTTGGGCAGAAGATGGCGGGGCGGGCGGTGACGCTGCGATTCGTTCCGCATCGCCCCGACCTAGCCGCCGACAAGCCGAAGGGCGACCAGTCCGCCGAGTACGTCGCCATTGAGTTGTGCGGGCCGGGCGAAGTTCTGGTCGTGGACGCGATGCGCTGGACTTACGCCTCCATCGGCGGCGACATAAAGTTCTTCCGTCTCATGCAGCGGCAAGTCGGAGGGCTTGTGACGGACGGTTCGGTGCGCGACAGCGCCGCGCTCAAGGAATACGGCTTCCCCGTCTTCAGCGCGTCCACAACCGCCAAGCAGGGGCCCGCCGAGTTCTGGCCCTGGCAGGTCAACGACGCCATACAATGCGGCGGCGTTCTAGTCCGCCCCGGCGACGCCGTAATCGGGGACGATGACGGCGTGGTCGTCGTCCCCAAATCCGAAGTCGAGGACGTCATACGCATCGCCCGCCAGCGCGAAGAGGTGGAAGAAATCGTCAAGGCGCAGTTGGAAATCGAGCGATGCTCGCCCGGAAAATACTATCCGTTCAACGAAGCCACTTGGGAGCTTTACGAACGCAAGACGGGAAGGAAAAGACCATGACCGAATTCACCGCCGACCGCGTCTTTCGCCTAGCGGACGCGATGGGCTTGGAAGTCGAAGAAAGCCAGGCTCCCGTAATCGCGGCAAGGCTGTCGGGAGTCGCGTCCGAGTTGAGCGAAATGCCGGACGCGGCGCTGTCGGCGGCTGAGCCGGCGCATATCTTCTCGGTCGCCCCGCCGCCCGCGGATGTCGCCGAGAACGCGCCCGCGCCCGCCCGCGCGCCGTCTGGGACGCCCGCGCCGTCCGAACCGCCGCCGTCGGAACGCGGCGACGTCAGGCGTCTCTCCATAACCGAGCTCGCCGCCCTAATCGGACGCCGCGAGCTGTCGCCGGTGGAAGCCGCCCGCGCCTATCTTGACGCCATCGAGCGATTCAACCCGGAGCTTGGCGCGTACATAACCGTCATGGCGGACGGCGCTTTGGCGGACGCGCGCGCGGCGGAATCGGAGATAGCCGCCGGCGCGCATCGGGGTCCGCTGCACGGAATCCCCGTCGCGGTGAAAGACATAATCTACACGAAGGGGACGCTGACAACAGGCGGCTCCCGCGCGCTGGCGGACTGCTATCCCGCCTTTGATTCGACCATCGTCGAGCGGCTGCGGGACGCCGGCGCGGTTCTGCTCGGCAAGCTCAACCTGAGCGAGTTCGCCATGGGCGGCACGATAGACCATCCATACGGGACGCCTCGCAACCCATGGAATCTCGACCGCTCGGCGGGCGGCTCCAGCAGCGGCTCGGCGGTCGCGGTCGCGGGCGGGCTGTGCGCGGGCGCGCTGGGGTCGGACACCGGCGGCTCGATACGCGGTCCGAGCACCTTCTGCGGAATCGTCGGCTTGCGCCCCACTTACGGGCGCGTCACGCGGCATGGCGCGATTCCGATGAGCTGGAGCCTCGATACCATCGGCCCCATGGCGCGGCGCGCGGCGGACTGCGCCATCATCCTGCAGGCGATAGCGGGGCGCGACGAGCGCGACCGAACCTCATCCCCCGCGCCCGTACCCGATTGCCTGGCGGCGATGCGCGACGACCTGCGCGGAACGACTGTCGGGCTTCCCCGCGAGATGCTGGATTACGACGGCTTGGACGCCGAGACGCGCGACAAGACGCTGGCGGCGGTTCGCCGTTTGGAAGAGCTGGGCGCGGAAGTTCGGGAAGTCAGCCTGCCGATGTCCGCGCGAAGCGGCGCGGCGTTCCTGGCGACGGCGGACGCGGACTGCGCGGAGTTCCATCTCGACCGTCTGCGCGAATCCCCGCATCTGTACGACCGCAACACGCGAACGCGGCTGACGGCGGCGGCGCTCATCCCAAGCGCCGTCTATCTGCGCGGCTTGCGGGCGCGGGCGCTGATACGCGGCGAGCTGGCGGACGCGCTCTCGCGTTGCGACATGTTGGCGATGCCCGCGAGTCCGACGCCCGCGCCTCCCATCGCGCAGTCCACCGGCTCCCCCGGCGGCTACTACGAAGGGCGGCGCGATTTGGAGCGGCGGCGCTACACAAGCCCCGCCGCGCTCGCCGGATTGCCCGCCGCATCCGTCCCATGCGGATTCACACGAAGCGGCTTGCCCATCGGCTTGCAGCTAATCGGGCGTCCGTTCGCGGAAGGCGCTCTGCTGGGCGCGGCGCATGCTTATGAACGCGCGGCGGGATGGGGCGAGCTGGCATACGTCGGTTAGGCGCGCGCCGGCGGGTGGGCGGCAAGCCCTAATCCGCCGCCGCGCGTCATTCCGCGAACGCAAAACGACGCCTCCGAAGCCCTCGGAGGCGTCGTTTTTTCGCTTTAGTCGCCCCGCCTTTTGACAGGCGGGACTTTCTCGGCGGTTGGGTTGGTTACTTCTCTTCCACTACCACCAGCGGAGCGGTGGACATGGAGCCTCGGTTGCCGACGGCTCGGAGGGTGTAGATGCCCGCGCCGAGCGGGTTGGGCGAGTCGACCATGAACGAGCCGGAGTTGTTGGCGGTGGCGCCCGCGAGGATGCGGTCGTTGGAGCCTTCGGCGGCTCCGACGGCGATCATCGTGACGGCTTCGCCGGGCATGAAGCCCGCGCCCCAGACCTGGATTTCGTTGCCGAGCTCGGCGGCTCCGGCTAGGAGCGAGGTCGAGACCGACATTTCAGGCACGGGGTCGGAGACGATTGTGAGCGGAGCGCTTGCTCTGCTCTCGCCCGCGCCCTCGGCTAGGAGCGTTCGCACGCCCATCGCCTGGTTCTGGCTGGCGGTCGCGCCGCCAATCTCGTCGAAGGACGCCATGAACGCGCCGGATTCGTTCGCGGTCACCTGCGCGCCTCTGGAGCCGCCCACGATGATGGACGTGTCGCCGCTTATCATCAGACTCAGGGTCACGGGTTCGTTGGGCAGGAAGCCGGAACCCATTACCGTTAGCGGGTCGTCGGAAGTGGCGAGCTGCGTCTTGTTGACGGAGATCATCGCCTGCGGCGATACGCCGGCGGGGCCCGGAGGCCCTTCCGGACCCGGAGAGCCCGGAGGTCCGGGGTTGCCGGGATTGCCGGGGTTGCCGGGCAGGCCCGGCTCGCCGGGGTCGCCCTTCGGACCCTGCGCGCCCGGTTCGCCGGGGTTGCCGGGGTTGCCGGGAAGACCCGGAAGACCCGGCTCGCCCGGCGGCCCCTGGCACGCTATCAGCGCGAACGCTAGAATTGAAGAAACCAGGGCAAGTATCATGCCCTTCATGGGGAAACGCCTTCTCATCTGACCCCCTCTCGATGATGTGTTTGGATCGGAGTCCAATTTATCTTGCGGACCAACGACATTCGGACATAGTTTGTTTCGCCAGACAAGCCAGCGCCACACAAATGCGGGTTAATCATATTCACTTGGCGCAACTATGTCAAGCGTTTGACTAGCGCAAGAAATCCGCAATTATTTGACTTGCCCTAGTTTTAGCCCTTTCTTATACCACAAATGAGGCTTCGCATGCGCTTTCGCTCCGGAAATTCGCCCGATTCGGCGAAATCGGGCTTGGAATTGACGCCGCCGCCCTCATTTGGGAGCGGCGAGAGGCGTTCGGGACAAAACGTCCAGAACCAGGGCGACGTTCCGCATCGCCGAGGGGATGTTCCGCTCGAACTCCTCGACGGCGGATTCGTCCGCTCCGTCGGATACGCCTCTGATTTCCAGGAAGGGGACGCCGGCGAACCGCGCCGCCCTCGCTCCGCCGGGACCTTCCCACGCCACCGCCAGCGCGCCGTGCCGCTCGCGGATTTCGCGGGCGCGGGCGGCGGAGATTATGTCCTCGTCCCCGCCGGCTATCGCGCCGAAGCGGACGGCGAACGGCGGCGGCGGGTCGGCGGACGCCAGCGCGGCGCGCAGGGCGGACAGGGCGCGCGCGTCGCCGGCGAATCTCGGCTGCGGCTTGTCGTACATTCCCCCCTTGAAATCGTGTTCCGCCACTTCGGTCGCGGCGACCACGTCGCCGACCCGCAAGGCGGGGTCCAAGCCGCCGGCGGTTCCGGCGCAGACGACCAAATCCAAGCCCTCGATTCGCTCCGCGAGATGCAGGGTTTGGATTGCGAACTGCGCTTTGCCCAATCCGCATATCGCCGCGATTAGGCGCGCGTCCTCTCCGAAAGCCAGCGCGGGCAGGCGACCGATTCGGACGCGCCTTTCGACCAACCCCCGCTCGCGCAGGGCGGCGGCGAGCGGGGTTAGCTCTCGCTCAAGCGGAACGGCGGCTAGGATTTTCACGCGGGGACCTCGGAATCGGATTTCGGCGCCTTAGATTACGCGCCGCTCTTTCAGCGCCGCCAGCTCGTCCGCGCCGTAGCCGAAGAACTCGGAGTAAACTTCGGCGTTGTGCTGGCCGAGCAGGGGGGCGGCGGCGAATTCGACGGGGGAATCCGACAGTTTGACGGGGCATCCCGGCAGGGTGAAGTCGCCGCGGTCGGGATGCTCTACCGAGACTATCATCTCGCGCTCACGCAGATGCTCGTCCGCGTAGATGTCCACCGCGTCGAAGCAGGCGCTGGCGGGGATGCCGGCTTCGCCGAGTATCCGCATCGCCTCGAACTTCGTTCGTTTGCCCGTCCAGTCGCTTATGAGGGCGTTGATTTCGTCGGCGGCTTCGATTGCCTTGTCCGAGTCGTCCAGGCGCGGGTCGTCCGCCAGGTCTTCGCGCTTTATTATCGCCAGCAGCGCCTTCCACATGGGCTTTCGCGCTGGGGACGCTATCATATATACGTAGTCGTCCGCGCCGCCGGGGGCGCATTGGAACGTTCCGACGCCGGGGCTGGAGCGCGCGCCGTTGCCGGTGCGCGGGGGCGATACCGCGCCCTGCTCGGCGCGCGCCATCCAAGTGCGGCTCAAGTTGACTATGGCATCCTGCATGGACACTTCGACGACCTGCCCGCGCCCGGTGGCTTCGCGTTGCCAGAGGGCGGCGAGTATGCCGAGCGCGGCGTGCATGCCGGTGGCGGAGTCGCCGGAAGTGGTGCCGGGGCGCATCGGCGGCCCGTCCGGCTCGCCTGTGGCGCAAAAGCCGCCGCCCGCCGCCTGCGCCACGGGGTCAAAGCTCTTGTAGCGGCTATAGGGCCCGTAAGTCCCGAACCCCTTGACGCGGGCGAGGATGATTTTCGGGTTGGCATCCGACAGGACTTCGTAGCCCAGCCCAAGCCGTTCGAGCGTCCCCGGCGCGAGGTTCTCGGCGACGATGTCGCCCTCGCGGACGAGGTCGAAGAACATGCGCCTGCCTTCGCCGGTCTTCAAGTTCAGCGTCACGCTGCGCTTGTTGGAGTTGTAGTGAATGAAGTAAACGGAGTCACCCGCGCCGTCCTGCCCCGCCGCGACGCCGCGACCGGGGTCGCCGACGTTGGGCTGCTCTATTTTGATGACGTCCGCGCCGAGCCAAGCCAGCATCTGGGTGCAGGACGTCCCCGCCTCGAACTGAGTCAGGTCTATGACTCTCACGCCCGCTAGAGCCTTTTGCATGTTCGCGCCTCCTTGTTGGCTGGCGGTTGACGGTCCTCGCGGGGGATTTTTGCCCCATCCCCCGCTCCGTTTCGCAACAACCGTTGGCTGCGCGCGCGCGGGGGATTTTTGCCCCATCCCCCGCTCCGTTTCGCAACAACCGTTGGTTGCACGCGCGCGGGGGATTTTTCCGCTCCGTTTCGCGCTCGGTTTCAGTTTACACGCTGGCGCGGCGGCGTCAAGGGGGGCTTAGCGAATTGGAGAAATTTGCCAAAAGTTGGAAAGTGGAAACGCAAAGGCGCAGAGGCGCAAAAGGGCGCGAAGGAAAGAAAAATCGCCGCTTGAGGTTCTGGCTTTGATTTCAGCGGGCATGCCCTTGCAAGCGCCGAGGGGGAAAGAAAACCGCGCGAGCGCGAAAAAAGGGCGGGAGTCCGCTCGGGACCCCGCCCTTTTGGGTTGGCGCTAAGCCGTATCGCGGTCGTTACGCCGTTTCGGGCGCTTTGGGTTCGGGGGACGCGCCGTCGGTTTCGGGCGTCGCGCCGTCCACTTCCGCGACGGCGGTCTGCGGCTGAGCGCCGTCTTCCGAGCCGCCCATTCGGGAGCGGGCGTTTGCCACTGTGGACGCGCCGCGCGCTTTGAGCGAGTCCACCGCCGGACCCACGCGCTGGCTCATGTCCGCGACTTCCTGCATCCCGCGGCTTCGCATGTCCGCCGCCATTGAGTCGGCGCGGGTGCGCCAAGTTTCGCCCATTTCGATTAGTTCGGAGCGGGTTTCCGCCCCCGGCTTCGGCGCGAGAAGCAGACCCGCCGCCGCGCCGATAACGCCGCCTACCAGAAGGCCGAGGGCGAACCCTCCGCCGCCGTTGCATGCCATAATGTCATTCTCCTAACTTTTGTCGGAGCCCTTTCGGCGCCTGCCGCCGATGAAGCCCCATAGAAACCCCGCCGCCCTGCCGACCTTGCGCGCCGTTCCCGCCTCGGACGCGGCGGGCTCGACCAAGTTCTCGGACACTTTCTTGACCGCCTCTTGGACGGTCTCGGCTGTGCCTTCGGCGGCGTTGAGAAGACGCCTCATCGCGAACAGGACGATCAGCAAGAGCGTCAGCGCCACCGCCAGAAGCAACAGGAATACGATGTCCCTAACCAGCGCGACTACGATGGCTATGTCTGAAATCGTGTCCACTAATCCTCCCGAAGTCCAAGACTTTTACTAAACTAATCCTAGCATCGCAAGCCGCGTTTCGCAATAGGCTGGGGCGGGAAATCTTGCCCCAGCGGGCAGTCAGCCTCGCCTTAGCCTTCCGATGCCAGGGGGTTGTTGGGATGTGTTTGGCTTTTCGTCGATCTAGCGCGCGCCTTTGCCAGAATCAGGATTCATAGGATTGACGGGATTTTCTGGATTTAGTCCCCCAAACCCGCGCTTTCCCGGAGAAAACGCGCGCCGGGCGAATCCTGAAAATCCTTTAATCCCGCAAATCCTGATTCTGACAAGGGCGCGCCGCCCCCCGCAATCCCATTAAGGGAAAGGGGATTTATTGGTTGCGTCAGGGCTTTATCAGCATCCGGGTCGCGCCGGCGGCGTCTTTGCGCTGGGTTAGGACGCTGTGGCTGCGCTCTTCCGCCCAAACCACCACGTCGTAGGTGTTCAGCACGTCGGGGATTACCACTTCGATGAACGAATCGCCGTCCAGCTCGATCTGGGCGTTCAGGGCGGCTAGAATCCCCGCGCAGGTTTTGCCGGTTCCGTCTATGACTATCCAGCCGTTGGAATCCCGCGCCGCGCCGCCGTTGGCGCCGTTGCCCGCCATGATATGCGCTTCGCGGACGCTGATTTGACCGGTTTCGCGCAGGTTGAGTTGGCGGCTGAATTCGGCGACGGCGTCTCGGTGGACGGCGGCCACCCTATCCCCCTTCTGGCACACCGCGCCGCGAACGCCCACGATGTCGGGGTTGATGCGGGCGAGCTCGTCCAAATCCTCCATCCGCAGATGCCCCGATAGGGCGGTGGACATGCCGTCGTTCTTGCCTTCCAAGACCATCTCGCGCAGTTGCGGCTCCGGGATGAAGTCGAACAGGTTGCGCCCGTCTTTGGTGAGCGTGTCGATGAGCCAGCCGTCGCATTTGCCGTCGCGCGCCAGTTGAATCATGCGGTCGGCTTCCAAGCCGTCGTAGAGCGGGTTGTCGGCGAAGAGCGAGCCGATGAGCTTGGTGTCGAAGCCGCTCAGCGCCTCGCGGCACTCGAGCAGGGTTTCGACCGCTTCCGGGTACTCGGTCCGCATGAATCCGACTTTGACGGAAGTGGCGTCCAGAACGCCGGCGGCGTACACCGCCATGGCGACGGTTCCCGCCTGATTCGGCACGACGCCGAGCGTGACGCTGGCGTGGCGCGCGCCGGGGACGGCGTCGCGGACGGCTTTCACCGTGAGCGGATGCGCGGAGCCGACCAGCGCTTCCTGCAGATTCTTCACGTCCACGATGTCCGCGCCGCCTTCCAGCGCCTCCGTCGCCTCTTCCAGATTCTGAACGCTTACCATGAGCAACATGGGTTTTCGACCTCTTGGTTTCAGTGTGTGTTCGCGCCGCCGGTCGGCGCGTTGGGTTTAGGGGAGCCGCGCGAGGGCGTCTTGGACGTCCGCGCTCAGCTCGGCTTTCTCGGCGTCGTCCAGGTCGGCTAGCGGGGGACGGACGGAGCCGCCCGCCATGCCCATCAGCTCGCCCCAGTATTTGCACATGGACGCCGGCAACGCGCCGCCGAACTTCTGCACTGTGTACGCCCACCACTTGTCGGACACCGCCTTGATTGGCTTGACGCGCTCGGCGTAGAAATCATCGTCCAAATCGCCGCGCATCGCCCTGTCTATGAACTGGACGTAGTAGTTTTTGTCCGGCGTATCGAAGCGCCAGTCCGACGTGTTGGCGAACATGACTTGCTGCTCGAACCCCAGCTCGCGCCCCTTGAACAGTATCCACTCGTCCGGCGTGCTGATGATGGCGTTCCCGCCGACCAGCCGATGGGTTTCGATGGACAGCTCCGGGTTGAAGCTGGCTTCTTTGACGCCGACGACGTTCGGAATGTCGCAAACCCGCTTCATGCCCTGCGCACTGAGCAGCGTGCCGAACTGCGGCGAGTTGTAGTACATGATTCCGAGATTGGTTTCGTCCGCGAGAAGGCGCACCCACTCGGCTATCTGGTCTTCGGTGTTGGTGACGAAGTAGGGGGCGCCGACTATGAGCAGGTCGAATCCGACGTCTTCGGCGCGGCGCGCCAGGTCGACCATGCTCTTGGCGGAGGTGTGGGAGACGTGGGCGGCGATGGGCCACTCGCCGGCGGCTTCTTCGGCGACCACTTCGTAGAGGCGCAGGCGCTCCTCGTGGGCGAGGCTCCAGAATTCGCCCATGCCCCAGGAGCAGCCCCCGCCGTGGCTGCCGAGCGCGCGGACATGGGCGATGTTGCGCCGCAGTCCGTCCTCGTCCAGCTCGTCGTCCCGGCGTGAACGGGGTCATCAGCGTCGTCCACTGCCCGCGCAGGTTTTCGCGCGCCCAGTCCATCGCTTCGGTTTTTCTGTACTCTGCCATCTCACGCTCCAAAGTTGGCTGCGGCGTCCGCGTTCCCGCGAGCGGTCCGCGCGGGCGGGACGCCGACATTCGTTTCGGGCATGGTATCTTCGGCGAGCGGCGGCGTCAACTCGGACTGCCCGCCGCCGCCGTCCCGCGCCCTAGCCCTTCATCGTCGTCTTGTACTCCGTTCGCAGGCAGCGGGTGCAAACGCGCATCTTGCGCGGCTTGCCGTCGCGCTCGACCGTCGCCCGCTGGACGTTGGCGAACCAGCGCGTCCGCGTCTTTTTGTTGGAGTGGCTGACGTTGTTGCCGGACTGCCCGGCTTTGCCGCAAATTTGACATCTAGCCATAATAAGCCTTTACTGCCTCTCGGCGCTTGATTACAATTGCGAGCGAGGGGGCGGGTTTTCGACCGCCCCTTTGGACAAAACCTTAGCATACGCGCCAACGCGCGGGCAAGAAACAATCCGAATCGGGGCGGGGCGGCGGCGTTCGCGGACTCTGGATTCCCGCCTTCGCGGGAATGACGGGGGAAGAAGGCGCCAACGCGCGGGCAAGAAACAATCCCAAGCCAGGGCGGGCGGCGGCGCTCGCGGACTCTGGATTCCCGCCTTCGCGGGAATGACGGGGGAAGAAGGCGCCGGCGCGCGGGCAAGAAACAATCCAAAGCCAGGGCGGGCGGCGGCGCTCGCGGACTCCGGCTTCCCGCTTTCGCGGGAATGACGGAGCGAAGAAGGCGCCAACGCGCGGGCAAGAAACAATCCAAAGCCACACCGGAAAGACCAAATGACCGACACAGGCGACAGACTCGACGGCGCAGGGCTTCTCGACATGTTCGAGGGCGGCTTGGAGCTGCTTCAGGCGAACGTTCCCGAAGTCAACCGGCTCAACGTGTTCCCCGTCCCGGACGGCGACACCGGCACGAACATGTACATGACGCTTTTGGACGTGGTGGACGGCGCGCGGGCGTCGTCGCCGGCGTCCGTCGGCGAGACCGCCCGAATCATGGCGCGCGCCGCCCTGGACGGCGGGCGGGGGAACAGCGGCGTTCTGCTGTCGCTGTTCTTCATGGGCGTGGCGGAGGCGCTGGAGGGGCGCGACGATTTCGGCGGGCGCGACCTGGCGCGATGCCTCGCCGCCGCCGCCGTTCACGCATACGGCGGAATCGGACACCCGCGCGAAGGCACAATCCTCACAGTGATGCGCGAGAGCGGGGACGCCGCCGCCGCCGCCGATTCGGACGACATCGCGCGGACGCTGTCCGCCGCCCGCTCAGCCGCCCCTGGACACGGTGGCGCGGACGCCGACCATGCTCGCCGTCCTCTACCGCGCCGGCTTGGTGGATTCCGGCGGATACGGCTTCTATGTGATTCTGGAGGGGATGCGCCGCCGCCTGACCGGCGAAGGCGCGGCGGACGAAGAGCTGGACGCGCCCAGCCCGGTCGCGGACGACGGCAACATATCCGCCGACTTCCTCAACGAAATCGAAGAAGAGGAATACGGCCTTCTGCACGCAGTTCGTCATTAGGCAGGACGGGCGCGGCGCGGCGCTGGACAAAGACGCCATCATGTCGCGCTTGAAAGAGCTGGGCGATTCGCCGGTGGTCATCGGCGGCGGGGACGCGGTTCGGATACATGTCCACACGCTGGAGCCGGACGCGGTCGTGGCGTATGGCGAAAGCCTGGGCGAAGTGTCCAACCGCAACATTCAGGACATGGACGAGCAGCGCGAGCGCTACTCCGCCGACCGCCGCGCGGAGATAGCCCAAGAAGCGCCGACCGTCATCGCCGTGGCGCAGGGCGCGGGCATAGAGGCGGTGTTCAGAGGCGACGACTGCGGCGTCGAGAGCCTGGTCAGCGGCGGCGACACCATGAACCCCAGCGTGGGCGACCTGCTCCACGCCATAGAGGACGTCTCCGCCGAGGGCGTGGTCGTCCTGCCGAACAACAAGAACATAATCTTGGCGGCGGAGCAGGCGGCGGCGCGGTCGTCCAAAACCGTCCGCGTGGTTCCGACCCGAACCGTCATGCAGGGCATCGCCGCCGCGATGGAGTTCCCGGAAGGCAAGTCGCTCGACCGGCTGGTCGAAGACATGCGCGAGCGCATCTCCCACATTCGGAGCGGGGCGATTTTCGCGGCGTCGCGGGATTCCGACCTGCAGCCGGGCGTGAACGTGGAAGCCGGGCAGTTCGTCGCCGTTCTCGAAGACGACATAGTCTATTCGTCCGACACGCTTGAGGAAACGCTCGCCGGGCTGCTGGACGCGGCGATAGACGGCGACGTCGAAATCGCGGACCTGTACTGGGGCGAATCCCTGGACGCGGACAGGGCGCAAGCGCTCGCAGACGCCTGCGCCGAGCGATACCCCGACGTCGCCTTCGGACCCATCGAGGGCGGACAGCCCCACTACCCCCTGCTCATATCCATAGAATAGGCGAACAACCCCCGGAGCAACCCCGAAACAACCCCGACGGAATCCGAAAGCGAAACGCGCAATGGCATTTAGGAGTTGGAAATGGCAGTCAAAATAGTCACCGACAGCACGGCGGACTTGCCGTCCGACATCGTGAGCGAGCTGGGCATAACGGTCGTCCCCGCCAACGTCCGCTTCGGCAACGACGACTACAAGGACGGCGTGGACTTGAGCGCGGACGAGTTCTTCGACAAGCTGCTCAACGGTCCGGACTTCCCGACCACGTCGCAGCCCTCCATAGGCGAGTTTCAAGGACCCGCCTACGAGCGAATCGCGGCGCAGGACGGGGTGGACGGCATCGTGTCCGTTCATGTGTCCGGCAAGTTGAGCGGGACGATGAATTCCGCCACGCAGGGCGCGAATCAGGCGGCGGTCGACTGCCCGATAGAGGTTTTGGACACGCGCCAGGCGTCCATGGGCAGCGGCTTGGCGGCGATTGCGGCGGCGCGGGCGGCCCAGGGCGGCGCGGGCGCGGAAGAGACGGCGGACGCGGCGCGCTCCGCCATAGCCCGCAGCCAGTGCTTCGCCCTGCTCGACACCCTAGAGTATCTAATCAAGGGCGGCAGAATCGGCAAGGCGCGCGGCGCCATAGGCAAGCTGCTCCGCATCAAGCCGATGATAATTCTGCGCGACGGCGAAGTGAACGACCTCGCCAAAGAGCGAACCCACGTCCGCGCCATCGCGCGACTGCGCCGAACCGCCGAAGAGTACGCCCCCGCTCGCCGCCGCCGCCGTCATGTACAGCACCGACCCGGACGAAGCCCGCGCCCTGGCGAACGACCTCGCCCCCCTGATGTCGGAAGGCGCGGACGCCCCCATAACGGCGCGCTTCGGACCGGCGCTCGGGACCTACGTGGGACCGAATTCGCTCGGCATAACCCTGCTGAGCGCGGAGTGATTGCGGGGGGCGGACAAATCCCCTCTCCCTTTATGGGAGAGGGCTAGGGTGAGGGTGACTGCGCCGCCAGGCGCAGTTTTCGCCAAGCAAAACATATCCCCGCCAGCCCTTGATTGGATAGCAAGGGCGTGTAGTATCTTGTCAGAACCAGGATTAGCGGGATTAAAGGATTCTCAGGATTCCCCCGCGTGGGCGGGGATAGACCTCACGTGTACGCCTGCGGGCTATGCGGACAGCGGGTTCCCCCGCGTGGGCGGGGATAGACCTCCCGCCCTTTATCCCGTTGGCGATGCGGACGCGGTTCCCCCGCATCGGCGGGGATAGGGGCATGTTCGGGGGCGGCGGGCAATCCGTGCGCAAGACTGCGCCTAGCGGCGCAGTCACCCTCACCCTAGCCCTCTCCCATCAAGGGAGAGGGGATTCGCTGGTTGCGATTCAAGGTTGGTTTCGGGTGGCTATCTTGATTGGGAAACTCTGGATTCCCGCTTTCGCGGGAATGACGGCAGGCATAAAGCGAGAAATTTGACGCGATAATAGTCCGCATTGCCCTTATGCCAGCACCGTCTAAATCCTGAAAATCCTATATCCCATAAATTCTGATTCTGACAAAAGAAACGCAACCCCAATGAACAACAACCAACAAACCATCCGCGCCCTCTACAACATGCTCAGGCGCGAGCGCGAGCTGGGTTTCGCCGATACCGCCGTCATCGGCGGCTTGGACGGGTTTTTGCGAAACAACGCCGCCGCGCTCCGTCCGATGCTGAGCGGCTCCAAGCTCTACGCCGACATGACGCCCGGCGAGCGCTCCGAGTGGGCGGGCGGCGTCGTGGCGCGGATGCGGCGGGCGCTCGCCGAGATGCCGGCGTCCGCGCCGCCGTCGTCGGGGGAGCGCGAGCGCGAGCGTCCGCCGGCGACGTCCGCGCAACCGAAAACGCCGCCGCCGCCGCGGGACGCTAGGCGCGCGCCGGCCAAGCCCAAGCCGCCGATTCCCGAACAGCCGCTTGAACTGTCAGACCCCGTATCCAAGATGCGCGGCGTGACTGCCAGAATCCTGCCGCGCTTGAAAACGCTCGGAATCGAGAACGTCGGGGATTTGGTTTACGCCTTCCCCAGCCGCCACAACGACTATGGCGGCATCGTCCCCGCCGCCCAGTTGACGCCGGGGGACAGCCGCGCGGCTCTGCTCACGGTGTGGGAAGCCAGCCAAACCATGCTCGGCAACCGGAAATCCACCCAGGCGGTTCTGCGCGACGACACGGGGACGGTGCGCGCCGTCTGGTTCGGCAACCCCAACCTGTCGTATGTGCTGAAGGCGGGGGCGGAGGTCGTTCTAAGCGGCAAAGTGAACGTCTTTCGCGGCAGTCTGGTTTTCCAAGCGCCGGAGTTCGAGATAATCGAGACGGAAGAAGACCGGGCGCGGGTCGGCGGCTTGGTTCCTGTCTATCCCGCCACGAAGGGGGTGACTCAGCCGGCGCTGCGCTCGCTCATCAAGCGCGCCGTGTCCGCATGCGCCGACAAGATAGAAGATCATCTTCCGGAAGACGTCCGCCGCCGGCTGGGGATGATGGGAGTCGCGGACGCCGTTCGCCAGATGCACTATCCGGACGATTGGGACGCCTTCCGCGCCGCGCGCCGCCGGCTGGCGTTCGACGAGCTGCTCCTGCTCCAGATGACCGTTCTCCAACGGCGCAGCGAATGGAAGGAAGAGGGCGCGGGCGTCCCGCTGGCGGTGGACGCCGAAAAGACGGACGCCTTCTTGAACTCCCTGCCGTTCGAGCTGACCCGCGCGCAAACCGAATCGCTGAAAGACGTCCTGAGCGATTTGGAATCCGACCGCCCGATGAGCCCGCCTTTTGCAGGGCGACGTCGGCAGCGGCAAGACGGTCGTCGCCGTCGCCGCCATGCTCGCCGCCGTCCACAACGGCAAGCAGGCGGCGATGATGGCGCCCACGGAAGATTCTCGCCGAGCAACACTTCCTGACCGTCCGCGGACTGCTAAGCCCGGATTTCGAGCCGTCGCCCGGATTCGTCCAAAGCCTGGACGTCGCCGGAGTCGGGCGCAAAGTCCGCGTCGCCCTGCTTCTCGGCGCCCAGCGCAAGCGCGAGCGGGACGACCTGCGCGCCATGCTGTCCGCCGGCATGATAGACATCGCCATAGGCACCCACGCGCTGATACAGGAAGGCGTGGACATTCCCAACCTGGCGCTGGCGGTGGTGGACGAGCAGCATCGTTTCGGCGTCTCCCAGCGCGCGGCGCTCCGCGACAAGGGCGAGCGCCCGCACGTCTTGGCGATGAGCGCCACCCCCATCCCGCGCTCCCTCGCGCTCACGGTTTACGGCGATTTGGATGTCTCCGTGATAGACGAAATGCCCCCCGGCAGGCAGCCGATACGAACGCGCTTCGTCGAGGGCGAGCGTCGCGACGCCGCCTATCTGTTCGTCCGAGAAGAGATAGAAGCCGGACGCCAAGCGTTCGTGGTCTGCCCGCTGATAGACGAATCGGAAGCCGTCCAAACCCGCGCGGCGCAAGAGGAATACGCGCGGCTGTCGACCGAAGTCTATCCCGACCTGAACGTCGGCTTGCTTCACGGGCGCATGCCGCTTGCGGAAAAGGACGCGGTGATGGGGCGGTTCAAGGCGGGCGAGCTGGACATTTTGGTGTCCACGCCGGTAATCGAGGTCGGCATAGACGTCCCCAACGCGACTGTGATGCTCATAGACGGCGCGGAGCGTTTCGGCTTGTCGCAGCTGCATCAGTTCCGCGGGCGCGTCGGTCGCGGCGCGCATCAGAGCCACTGCCTGCTGATGTCAGATTCGCCCGGCGCGGAGGCGCTGAACCGGCTGAAGCTGATAGAGCGAATCTCGGACGGCTTCCAACTGGCGGAGGAAGACCTGAAGTTGCGCGGGCCCGGCGACTATCTCGGCACGCGCCAAAGCGGCCTGCCCGCCTTCCGCGTGGCGCAGATAACCGACCAGGACATTCTCACCCTGGCGCGGCGCGAGGCGGTTCGCCTGCTGGCGCTCGACCGAGATTTGTCCAACCCCAGCCACAAAGGAATCGCCGAGCGGTTCGCGGAGTACTCCGCCAACCTGCCCGGCGAGAACAGTTAATCCGCCCCCGTCATTCCCGCGAAAGCGGGAATCCAGAGGGGCGCAACCAAGACGGCGATTGGCAACCAAGCGCGAATCGCAATCGGCGAATCCCCTATCCCCATGTTCACACCCCCGTCATTCCCGCGAAAGCGGGAATCCAGAGGGGCGCAACCAAGATGGCGATTGGCAACCAAGCGCGAATCGCAAAAACGCCGTCCCCGTTCTACGGGGACGGCGAATGAATCCCCTCTCCCTTGATGGGAGAGGGCTAGGGTGAGGGCGTCTGCGCCGCTAGGCGCAGTCTTGCCCGCGAACGCGGCTACCGGCTAACCACCTTCGTGCCGCAGATGACGTCGTTCAGCCCGCGATTGTCTTCGCGCGCCGCCACCATTATGCCGGTGATGATTATCCCGATTGGGAAGATGATCGACAGGAACATCACCACCGCGCGGGCGAAGGAGCGTCCGCCGCTGATGCGGGAGCCGTCCTCCGACACCACTTTCAAGCCCGCCATGCGCTTGCCGACGCTCCCCTCCCACACCGCGAGCCCCAGCGCGAAGTAGAGCACGCTGACTGCGGCTATCGTGAAGGAGTAGTATCCGAGCAGCACCCGCACGATTTCGTCGACCAGCCCGCCGTCGGGCAAGCTCGCCGAGACAAGCACGGTGACCGTCGCCATGAGGGTTCCGGAGAAGTAGGCGAGGATCATCAGCAGAACGCTGTCTATGAGGAAGGCGGCGAACCGCGTCAAGAATACCGGCGCGGGCGCGTCGCCCGCGTTGCTAGAGTTGTTTTCCATGTCGCGCCTCCTTGGATGATGCGCTTGATTGCCGCCAGTCAAGGCGATTCCAAGCCATTCTAAACCCATTTCGGCGCGGTTGCAATGCGATAATCGCGCCAGTTTCGGCTGAGTATCCGCGATTCTCACATGATGAACTTGTCGCCGCAGGCGGCGCAGTAGGCGGCGTCCGGTCGATTGGGCGTATCGCATCCGCCGCAGATGAGCGCGGAGCCGGCGGGCGGGCGTCCGAGACGCGCCCCGCAAAATCGGCAGAAGCGGCTGGCGGCGGATACGCGCCGCCCGCAGGCGGCGCAGGCGGTTCGGGGGTAGTTGCGCCGGTAGCGGAACGGCGAAACGCGCCGCGCCCAGTCGAAGCGCGAGAGCGTCCACCAGACGCCGAGCGCCGCCATCCCAATCGCGGCGAGCGGAAACGCGCTGGCAGTTATGTTGAACATCCCGTGCGCGACGGACGCCGCCAGCAACCCGCCGGCGACAATCCAAAACCCGCCGCGCCCGCCGCCGCCCGCGCGCCGACCGAGCGCGTATCCCCAGAACCCGCCGAAAACCACATGCGCCGCGGTGGAAATCGGCGCGCGGACTATCATCACCGCCGGCCCGAACGCCAGGACATAGCCCAGATTCTCGATGGACGCGAACCCCAAACTGGCGGCGGCGGCGTAAACCAGACCGTCGCCCGGCTCATCGAAATGCAGCGAGCGGTACGCCCCCAGCCGGACGGCGAGGAATTTCGAGAATTCCTCGACCGGCCCCACGATGAACAGCATATTCGCCGCCATCGCGCCGAAAGCCATGCTCTCGAAATCGGAGTCGGCGATGAACGCGTACTCCACCAATCCGGCGGGAACGGCGGAGACGACGCCCAGAAAGAACGTCGCCGCCAGCAGCCGCTTGGGTTCGGGACGATAGACGTCCTTCCGCAGAAAGAACCAAAGCCAAAACGCCCCCGGCGCGAAGGCAATCAGCGCGAACGCCGCGAACTCCACGCCAACCTACCGCCGCCTGATTACGACGGTGTCGCACATGAGGTCGTGCAGTCCACGCTTGTCTTCGCTGGAGGCTATCATCAAGAAGCCAATTCCGAATATCATGGCGGACACATAGTAGGAGAGAAGACGCCCAAACGCGCGCCAGAACCCGATTTTGGCGCCGTCCGTCCTCACTACGTACAGGTTGAAGATGCGCTTTCCGACGGTCGTCGACCAGCGCGACCATCCAATCGTATGGTACAAGGTAAGGAAAGCGAAAAAGACCCGTTCAAAGACGTTGTACTCGACTACGCTAAAGACGAGCGCAATTATGAACGCCACGGCAAACGCCACAACAGCGTCTATTAAAAAAGCCGCCAGCCGAATCCAGAACCCCACCGGCTCTAGCTCGCCGCCCTCGCACTCGTAAGCGTCCCCGCGCCAGGCTTGGCGCGAATCATATCGCGCGTAAGCCGGCGGCGTCTCGTCGAACGGCAAGCCGCATGAGTAGCAGTACGCCGACCCCGGCTCGCTGACTTTGGAGCATCGCGGGCAGACGGCGCTCATTCTCGGCGGCGGCGGCGCGTAAGGGGGCGCGCCGGACGCGGCGGCGGCTATCGGACTGCCGCACGAGTAGCAGAACGCGCTTCCGGGCGGATTCAGCGTGTCGCAAGCGCGGCAACGCGCGGGCAGACGCTCGCCGCAATGGTTGCAGAAAGCGGCGTCCGCGACCGTATCCATATGGCAGACGGGGCAGGAAATGGTTTCGCCCTCCCGAAAATCGTCCCGAAACTGTCGGAGCCATTATCGTTCACGCGGGCTTGACGCGCAATAGGGGGCATCGCCGCCAGTCAAAGCCGCTCTAAAACCCGATTCGGCGCGGTTGCGATGCGATAATCGCGCCGATTTCGGCTGGTCGTCCGATTGTCTCGCGCGTCGAAACGCGGCGGCGTCCGCCGAGCGCCGTCTCGTTGAATTCGCCGCGCCAGGCGGGCGTCCCCGTAGCCGAGCGCGTCCGGTCGGCTGCGCGGGTCGTCCGTACTACAGTATAGCGCCCTTGTCTTGCAGCGCTGATATGTCGTCCCACGTGTAGCCCAGCTCTTCCACCAGTATCTGCTCGGTGTGCTGCCCCAGCTCCGGCGCTTCGCGGAAGATGCCGGACGGCGTTTCGCTGTATATGTTGGGATGGTTGCACATTTTCACCGCGCCCATCGCCGGGTGGTCGAACCGCGTTATGTAGTCGTTGGCTATCACCTGCGGGTCGTGTTCCAGCTCGTCTGTGGACTGCACGCGGGCGTAGATGAAATCGCCCGTCGCGCGGAAGTGGGCGTCCCACTCGTCCGACGTCTTCGCCATGAAGCGCTCGTCCATCAGCGCCACCAGCTCGTCGCGGTTGTCCATCCGCGCGGGGGTGTCGGCGAAGCGGGGGTCGTCCACCAGATGCGGCAAGCCGAGCGCCGTCATGAACGACTCCCAGTAGCGGTCGGGCTGAAGGTGCATGAGCTGAAGCCAGCGTCCGTCTTTGCACTTGTACAGGTTGGCGAGGACGTTCCAAGCCGATTTGCGGTCGTAAGAGCCGAACCGGTTGCCGCCCAGCAGCAGCCCCATGCTGATGCCCATGCCCTGAAGCCACATGTTGGCGCTGAGGTGGGACGCCTCGACCTTCTGCCCCACGCCCTGCACGTGCCGCGCCACCAGCGCCGCGAGGACGCCGGAGCAGAGCATTATCGCGCCCATCTGGTCGGATACGCCCTGCGAGACGCGCACCGGCTCCTCCGACCAGGACGGCGTCGCCGACAGCATCAGCCCGCCGCGCGCCTGCCCGCAGCCGTCGAACGAAGGCAGGGCGGAATCCGGCCCGTTCGGCCCGTAGCCCGTCGCGGAGCCGTAAACCAGCATCGGGTTGACGCGCTTCAGATCGTCGTAGCCCACGCCCAGCCGCTCGGCGACGCCCTGCCGGAAGTTCTCGATGAAGACGTCCGCCGTCGCGGCGAGCTTGAGGACAATCTCGCGCCCCTCGTCGACTTTCAGGTTGACGGCGATGCCGCGCTTGTTGCGGTTGTTCGCCTCGAAATAGGCGTTGCGCCCGCCGGGAAGGGTCGGCGCGAGCGTCGACGCCCGCGAAAGCGCCCGCCCGGCGTCCCCGTCCAGCGCCTCTATCTTGATTACGTCCGCCCCCATGTCCCCCATCATCGCGCCCGCCATGGGCCCGAACTGCCACATGGTCCAATCCAGCACCCGAACGCCCTTGAGAGGGCCGGTAACGCCGTTCGCTCCGTTATCGAACATCGGACAAATCCCCCTGAAACCGAATGTTTGGCGCGATTGTAGCACAGATTGGGCGCGCGCGATGGCGCCTCGCGTCAGCCCATGCCCAACTTGGGCGCGGCGTGGGCGCGGGCGCCGGCGTTTCATACTTGAATCAAACGGCTCAAGCCGCGGCTTTGAAGCCATTATTCATAACGCCGGCGCGCGCTGTGAATACTCCCAAACGCATCGCCTTTACAGGAAGCGACGTATTGATGTATGGTTGCAGTATCGCACACTTGAGAGTCCTGGGAGGCGTGGACAAGTGGCTCTAGATTACAAGATAATCAGGGCAGAAAACGAAAAACGGTACGGTACGGACATCGGGCGCATCGGGCGCTTGTTGTTCACAGACATGTACGCCGACCAAACCCATTTCATCTTCGAGTTGCTCCAAAACGCCGAAGACGCCCTTAACAGAAGGGTACCTAAATGGGACGGGGACCGCGCGGTTTCCTTCCGGCTGACTCAAGGCGAACTCCGAGTCAGTCACTTCGGCGACCCCTTCAACGAAGACGACGTTCGGGGGATTTGCGGAATAGCTCAATCCACGAAATCCGAAAACCTGACGGAGATAGGTCGGTTTGGGATAGGTTTCAAGTCCGTCTATGCCTTCACAAACCGCCCGGAGATTCACTCAGGCCCCGAAGACTTCGCCATAGAAAATTACGTCTGGCCGGTCGCCGAGTCGGAAATAGCGGGCAGGGCGCCGGACGAGACCGTAATTCTACTCCCGCTTAAGGCGGGTGAATCCGCGATAGCCAACGGGTTGAAAAATCTCGGGGTCCGCGCCCTTTTGTTTCTGCGACAAATCGAAGAAATCGCATGGGAAATCGAAGGCGGGGAATCGGGGCAGTATCTCAGAGAGTCCAAGCGTGTAGATGACGGCGTGCGCCACGTTAGCGTTATCGGGCGCGGGGGGCTAGGCGACGAATTCTACGAAGAATGGTTGGTATTCTCCCATGATGTGAGCGCCGAAGGAACACCTGCGGGGCATGTTGAGATAGCCTTCTCGAAGAACCGGGATAACGGCGCGATTCAGGCGGTCAAAGACTCCAAGTTGGCGGCGTTTTTCCCAACTAAAATCGACGCCAAGGTTGGGTTCCTTGTTCAAGGCCCCTACCGCACCACGCCGAGCCGAGACACAGTGCCATTGCATGACCCTTGGAACAAGCGCCTGATAACCGAAACATCGGCGTTGCTGGTCAAGGCGCTTGGATGGCTCAGGGACAACGAAATCCTGGATTCAAGCGTACTACAGTGCATGCCTCTTGCGGAAGACGCAATTGACATCCAATTGGGCGGCACATACCACAAATACAGGCCTGACCATAACGCTCTCTACAATTCGCTGTTTGACGCCGCGAAAGAGGCGTTCAAGTCGGATGCTCTCCTTCCCGGATTGCGCGACCGGTACCTACCGGTCAAACAGGCGTTGCTTGGCAGAGGGGACGAGCTTCGCGAACTCTTTTCGTCCGACCAGCTGTCCGCTCTGTACGGAGTGCCTGGGATAGATTGGCTAAGCGCCGACATAACGCAAGACCGCGCTCCGACTCTTCGCGGATACTTGATGAGCGAACTCGGCATCACAGAAGTCACCCCGGAATCCATCATCCCGTCGCTTGGGAAAGGGTTTCTGGAATCGCAACCGGACGAGTGGATTATCAACCTGTACCGCTTCCTAAATGCACGCCCTGCGACTAGACCGGCGTCTCGCAGGGTGCCGATAATACGTTTGGAAAACGGCAGACACGTTTCCGCTGGCAGTCGAATTCGCTTGCCAAGCGAGACCAAGACGGAATTCCCAACCGCGCGCTCGGCAATTTGCGAGGACCCCGAAGCGTTGGCGTTCCTGAAATCTCTCGGACTCATAGAACCCGACCTCGTGGATGATGTAATTCGCCATGTTCTGCCGAAATACGCGGAATGTCCAATAGATGTCGCTGCCGCGGATTACGAGTCCGACGTCGGGCGCGTCTTGTCCGCTTACAACACGGATTCAACCTCTCAACGGGCAACGCTCGTCCAAAATTTGCGGGCGTCCAGATTCGTCAGGGCGATTGACGCCGGGGCAGGCGAAGAAACATGGTCGACGCCCGGCGATGTGTACTTGCGGACAGAGCGTCTGCTTGAACTGTTTGAAGGCGTAGCGGGCGTTCGTTTCGTCAACGGTCTATGCGAATCCCTGCAGAGCGAGCGGGCGCAAGCGATGCTGGGCGAATGTGGCGCGACTTCTCGCCTCAAGCGCGTTGCGGCGTACAAGTGGTTCACAGAGGAGAAACGCTGGGAAATGCGGCGCGGGGAAGGCTCCACTCGCTCTAGCGAAGAGAATACTCACGATTGGGCTATACCGGGGCTTGCCCAACTGCTGGAAACGCTCCCGACGCTCAACGAGAGCGAGCGCGTGAAACGGGCGGGGATGCTATACGACGCCCTTGCGGAGTACGCGAATCATCATCCGGGCAACGACGCGTTCGATGGTTCGTACACATGGTTCTACCGCACAAAAAAGTTTCAGCGCTTCCCCGCTAGTTTCGTGGGATTGCTGAACAACACACCTTGGGTCCCAGACCCGAACGGCGAATTGCGACTCCCAAGGGACGCGCGGTTCAATGCGCTCGGTTGGGAAGGGAATCCGCTTCTGCAATCCCATATACGCTTCAAGCCGCCGGAACCGGCGAGGCAACCTGTTGTAACCGCCCTTGCGGATGCGGCTGGCGTTGAGCCGGAAGTGATTGACCTCATAAAAGAGCGCGGCATAACCGTCGGCAAACTGCGCGAGTTGTTGGAGACTCAACCTGATGACGGCGCGCCGTCGGTTGCGCCCGTCGGCGAAACTGTCTCCGGCGGCGACGGCAAATCAGACCTGCCGCCGCAGTCATTCGCGGATAAGCTCTTCGGCGTCCAAACCGCCGGTCCCCGCGTCGCTCCGGACAGCCCCGTAATCATTTCAGGAGGAGGGACTCGGACAAAAGAATCCGCCGCGTCGGACACGCGGAAATCCAACGAATACGGCAGACAGGGGGCGGAAGTCCAGAAATCGGTCAGGCGATGGGAACCCGAAGACGCGGCTAAAGACATCGCGGACAAATTCAAAATCATGGCGCAGTCCGAATACGGCAGGCGATGCCAGATTTGCGGCGCGAAGTTCGTGATGCGGAATGGCGAATCCCTGATATTCGTCGTCCATGTCGTGGAACCCAGCGCGGACTACCGAACCAACCACTTCGGCGACCTGCTAGGGCTTTGCGGTCGGCACTACGCCCTTATCCGATACGGCGATTGGGCGCTGTTGGACCCCGAAACTGGATCCCCTGCCAGCGACTCGAGCGACATGCGCCGAATAATACTCGCCGCGCCTGAGAAAATGGACGATGACGAGAACTCGTACATCTCCGTTCCAGTCCGCTTCTGGAATGTCTATGAAGGCTGGGATTCCACCCCAAACCGCGTAGATGAAGAAATCCGGTACTCCAAACCTCATTGGGAATACCTGAAAGCCCTAATGGCGACATAAGGTGAACAAGTGGCAAACCCGCCTCCCAACTCTACGGTCTGATACAAAGCCAACCAGTCCGAGACCGGTTGCTTATCAACTCTCAGATCTGGGAATGGGCGCCTTGCGACTACAACCCCGAAGCGCTTATGAACAGGACCGGAGCGACAACCACCGCAACCGCCCCCGCCGGAACCATACAGGAAGCCTTCTTCGCCCCCGCGTCCATCGGCGAGGCGGCGGTTGGCGCGGACGCTTCCACCGTCGTTCTGAAGCCGACGGGTTTCACATTCGGCGGCGCGGGCGTGGCGCTCGGTTCCGTCAAGTGGCAATCGCAGGCGGTGGAGATGCGGATGTCGCCCTGCAATCGCCTTGCGAACCATCACGCGGACTTCATCGCGCTGACGGGTCGGTCTCCCTGCTCCTCGATTTCGATGACGCGACGGAGACGGGCGAAGGCGACTCCCGCGCGCTGTCTTGGACGGTCCGCGCCCAGCCGCGGCAAGCGGGCGACCAGCTAATGCTCCGAATCAGCGAAAGCCCCGCCGACCTGAATAGCGTCTCGCGGGATGGGGACTGCGTATCGCCAACGCCAACGCCCGCCGTTCTGCTATAATCCCCACGCGCCCTAGCCTCACGGAGACCCGCCGCCCATGCCCACCCGAATAGTCATAATCTCGGATACCCACTTTCACCGCTGGGACGAAGTCCACCCCGACATACGCGCGGCGGTGGCGGACGCCGATATTGCCGTCCACTGCGGCGACATTGTTCGGCGGGACGTCGTGGACGGCATGCGGCGGGACGCCAAGCGCACCGTCATCGTTCACGGCAACTCCGACCCGCCGGATCTGCGCGACGCGCTGCCCTACGCGGAAACCATCGAGGTCGACGGGCTGAAAATCGGCGTCACCCATCCCGCTTGGGGGGGCCCTGAGTTTCCGCTTGAAGACCTGTTGCCGGATTTCCCCGACGGCGTCGACGCCATCCTGTTCGGGCATCTTCACGAGACCATCTGCGAAACGCGGGACGGCGTTCTGTTTCTGAATCCGGGGCAGGCGTACAAATCGTTCATGGTTCCCGCCACCATCGCGCGGCTTGCGGTGGACGGCGGGCGCATGTTCCCGGAAATAGTCGTCATCGAGCCGTGAGCGAAAGCGCTATAATGGATGGCATCATGGCACAGAAACAGCAACGCGCAGAAAGCGGCAAAGGCGGGGGCGGACGGCGCAAGGGCGGCGGGCGCAACTACTGGATGTTCGTCGAGACGCCGGAGAATTACGCTCTCATACGCGAGCGCGGCATTTCGATGTTCTGGATGGGGCGCAAGTTCAAGCGCCGCGCCGAGCGCATGGCGCCGGACGACAAGGCGCTGTTCTACGTCTCCGGCATCCGCAAGTGGCCCGCCATCGCCACCATAACCTCGACCTACTTCGAAGACCGCTCGCCGATAACCGACTCCGACGCCGCCTCCGGCGACAAGTTCCCCTACCGCGTCAACCTGAGCCCGGAGATAGAGCTGGACGAGCCGGACTACATAGACGCCCTCCTGCTCGCGCCGCGCCTAGACTACCTGCGCCGCTGGGCGCCGGAGTACTGGCCGCTGGCGTTCTTCGACCGCCTGCACCTGCTCCCGCAGAAGGATTTTCGGCTGATAGAGGGCGAGATGCTGCGAATCAAGGGCAAACGCGGGGCGGCGGCGTCCGGATAGGGGGGTGGCGGGCAATCCGCGCAAGACTGCGCCTAGCGGCGCAGGCGCCTTCACCCTAGCCCTCTCCCATCAAGGGAGAGGGGATTTGTTGGTTGCGCGGTGGCATCCGCGCAAGCCCAGACGCGCGCCGACCGCGTCAAGGGAGAGGGGATTTGTTGGTTGCGCGGCGGCATCCGCGCAAGCCCAGACGCGCGTCGACCGCGTCAAGGAAGAGGGGATTTGTTGGTTGCGCGGCGGCTATCTTCGGGATTCGCGCGCCTCGTCGTAAACCGCGAACGCGCGCTCATAAAACTCTCTCGGCATCGGCGGGCTTTCGGTTATGCGCTCCAGCTCAATTAGCTGGGCGTAGTCGGTGATTACCGGAAGGGCGGCGGCGACGGTCGGGGACGCTAGGGCAAACTTTATCGCCCATGTTCCGACGTCCGCGCCGAATTCGCGCAGGGCGGCGATGAACGCCGCGCGCTTGGACGCCCGCGATTCGTATGCCGCCCGCCGCGCCCTGCCGCTCGCGCTCCGCGCCGTTTCCGATTCCGAAAGATTCTCCATCGCGCCGGACGCCGTCGGGTCGTATGCGATTATGGCGGTCGCCGTCCCTTGCGCGCGCGCTATCAGGCGGCGCGCGGGCTGCTGGTCCAAGATTCCGAACGACGTCTGAAGCGCCGCCGCTTTTCGGTCGTCTATCGCCCCTTCGCCCGTCTCTTCCGATTCCGGTCGCGTATCCAGCGCCACGCCCCAATAGCGTATCTTGCCGGCTTGAACCAAATCATCGAGGCGTCCGAAAAGCTCGTCGTCCTCTATCTGGTCGGGGGTTGGATGATGCAGCTGGAGCAGGTCTATGTAGTCGGTCTCCAGCCGGCGCAGGCTTTGCTCGCAGGCGTATTGGATGAAGCCGGGCGTCCACCGCTGGGAGCGTCCGCGCGCGTCAGGGTCGGGCGTCGGGCGGTAGAAATCATAGCCCGCTTTGGTCGAGATTGCGATGTCGTGGCGATTCCGCCCCAGCGCGCGCGCCAGAACGCGCTCGGCGTAGCCTTCCGAGTGCGAATCCGCCGCGTCGTAGTAAGTGATTCCCATGTCGAACGCGCGCGACAGCAGGTTTAGCGCGTCTTGCTCGGTGACGTGTCCGTAGTCGTCCGTCGCCAGCGGGCGCAGGGGGAATCCGATTTCGGATACGGTCAGCTCGGTCTCGCAGAGTCGCCTGTAGTTCATGGCGCGGATGCCTCTCGGTCAGGGGCTTATGAGTTGGCGGGCGGGACTGCGCCTAGCGGCGCAGGCACCCTCACCCTAGCCCTCTCCCATCAAGGGAGAGGGGATTTGTTGGGTCAGATTCGGGCTTGTTTTCCGCGAACATACCCTTGTTAGCCCATCAAGGGGAAGGGGATTTGTCACTCGCGATTCGGTTTTGATTTCAGCGAACATGCCATTGTCAGCAGTCAGGGGCGGCGGCGCTCAGCGCCTCGCGCACTTCATCGCGGCGGCGGGCGTACTCGGAATCGTCCAAAACCGGCGCGGGGTCGCCCAGCGGGACGTCCTGCCCCAGCTCCACCCACGATTTGCAGCCCCGATATTCGTCCAAAACCGGGAGCGCCTGCGGCTGGCGGAGCGCGTAAACCCGCAACAGCGCCAGCGTGAGCGGCTGCTTCGGACGCCAGCGCAACCGCTTGCGCGCGTAGTCGTCCGTCCAAATGTGCAGCCGCGAAAGCGCGTCCAAAGACGCTTCGTCCCGCAACTCGAACTTGTCGGTGACCTGGCAGAAGAAGCCGAGCTCGACCAAGCCGGGGACGTCCGCGTCCTTCAGCGTCGCGTCCAAATCGGCGCGGAAGGCGGGCTTGACCAGCTCCGCCTTCTGGTGTTCGCAAGTCGGATACAGCAGGAATTCGGGGTGGACGATTCGGAAGTCGCGGTCGTCGCGGTGGATTCCGCCTTTTCTCAGAATGATTATCTGACCGCCGCCGCCCAGATTTTTGACGGCGACCGCCCACTCTTTGAGCGCGAGGTCCGAAACGGGCGGGGTGTTCATGTTTTCTTCGCGCCTTTCGCTTTGGGATGAAAATTCGGCGCAAGCGCCGCCGTCCATTATAAGATATAATGGATTATGATGTAAGAAAACAACGCTGGCTTCCCGTCCGAATCGGGCGGGGGGCGCGAGTTTCGCGTGGGAGAGGACGCTATGAGACTAAAAGGCAAAGTGGCTCTGATAACCGGCGCGGCGCGGGGGCAGGGCGCGGAAGAGGCGCGGCTGTTCGCGGCGGAGGGCGCGAAAGTCATCCTAGCCGACGTGCTGCAAGCCGAAGGCGTCGCCGTCACGGCGTCCATCGGCGAACGCGGCGGCGAAGCGTCGTTCGTCCGCCTCGACGTGACATCCGAAGACGACTGGCGCAACGCCGTCGATTTTGCCATGCGGACTTGCGGCAGGCTCGACATACTCATCAACAACGCCGGCGTCTATAAGCGCACCCCCATCGAGGAAACCGACCTCGCGGAGTGGAACAGCGTCATGGACGTCAACAGCACGGGGGTGTTTCTGGGGACTAAGCGCGCCATCCCCGCCATGCGCGAATCCGGCGGCGGCTCCATCGTCAACATATCGTCCACCGCCGGGCTTGTGGGCAGCGCGCGCGGCGGCGCTTACGGCGCGTCCAAAGGCAGCGTCCGCCTGTTCACCAAGTTCACCGCCGTCCAGCACGCCGCCGACGGCATCCGCGCCAATTCCATTCACCCCGGGCCCATAGACACCGAGATGATAGCCGGCAACATATCCACGCCGGAAGGCAGGGCGCTGTCCGAATCCCGCATCCCGCTGGGCAGAATCGGCACGGTCATGGACGTCGCCTACGGCGCGCTCTTCCTGGCGTCCGACGAATCTTCCTACATGACCGGCGCCGAGCTGGTCATAGACGGCGGCATGACGGCGCAATAGACGATGGTCATTCGCCAAGCGGACGCTCATCAGGGGCGGGAGCGGGTGGATTCGCGCGCTCCCGCCGAGCGGACGCCCGCCGCCCTCGCCGCCAGATTCGCGCTGTTCGCCGACGTCGAATGTTCGGGCGAATCCGGGCTAAACGTCTTCTCGCCGACTTACGCCATGCTATCGCGCGCCGTCGCGCGGGACGCCGGCCTTCTGGCGCTGGCGGCGCAGTGCCGGCGCGGTCAGCCCGTCCCCAACCTGTTCTTCGCCGCCGTCAAGCGCGTGGCGGCGCTGAACGCGGATTCCGACCTGGCGCGGCATTACGCCGAAATCGCGGACGGCGAGCCGCCCGCCCCGTCCCTGCCCGCCGCCTTCGCCCGATTCTGCGCCGAGCATGCGGACGCGATAGCCGACCTAGCCCGAACGCGCCGCGTGCAGACGAACGAACTGCGCCGATGCGCCTACCTCATGCCGGCGTTCGGGACAATCTCGGCGGACGCCGGGGCGCGCCCGCTCGCCATCATAGACGTCGGCGCCAGCGCCGGGCTGCATCTGCTCTGGGACGAGTACCGCTATCGCTACTCGGACGGCTCGGAGTACGGTCATCCGAACTCCGCCGTCCTGATAGAGAGCGAACTGCGCTCCCCCATGCCCCCAATCCCGCGCGCCTTCCCCGCCGTATCGTTCCGCGCCGGCGTCGACCTCTCGCCGGTGGATTTGGCGGACGAAGACGCTTTCGGATGGATGACCGCCCTAATTTGGCCCGACCACGCGGACAGGGCAACCCTGCTGACCGCCGCGCGCGAAATCTGGCTATCAAACCCGCCGAAAGTAATCGCCGGCGACGCCATCGAGACGCTCCCCAATCTTCTGCTAACCGCCGCCCCGCCGGACGCGGACGCCGCCCTCTGCGTATTCCACTGCCACGCCCTAAACCAATTCCCAACGGACGCGCGCGAAGAATTCCGCCGCATCCTAACGCGCGAATCCGAGTGCCGAACGGTCTATCACATACCATCCGAAGGCGAGCGCATGGCGGTGGACAAAATCATCAACGGACGCGCCGAAACGCTGCTGTCGGCGCGCCGCAACGCGCACGGGCGGTGGGTGGAGTGGGATTAGGGGGCCTTCTCGCGCCCCCCGCCGCCGTCATTCCCGCGAAGGCGGGAATCCAGAGTCGCCCAATCAAGATAGCCACTGGAAACCAAGCCCGAATCGCGAGCGATGAATCCCCTCTCCCTTGATGGGAGAGGGCTAGGGTGAGGGCGCCTGCGCCGCCAGGCGCAGTTTGCCGACCGGGCGACATGCCCCTATGAGGACGTCATCGGGTAGTGGATTTCTTAGCCAGCCAGCCCCTTCTTGATTCTCCGAACGTTGACCATTTTCTTGTGCCGCTGGTTGGATTCGCGCAACTGGGCGGGGCGGTGGCGATTAGGTCAACCGTCCCGGAGTCCATTCCGAGCAGGATATGGGCAGGTTGTCCGACTTGAACAGCGTTCGGTTTTTCCAATTTGGGGCGGGCGTGTCGATGTCCTCCTCAACCTACAAGACAGGGACGCGGCGATTCGTCAGAATCGTTCCATCTGGAAGTGTTGTTGTCTCTTCCAATCGGAACAGTTGACACCCCTTTTGAGTTCTTTTCAGGAAGGATGCAAATGACCGCAGATATTCTTCCCGCGGCACCGTCTGTTGAACGAATTGGAATAGTTCTCTACCTGACGAGGTAAAGAGAACTGCTGAGAGTGTCAGTTTGTCTGTGGAGTCGAGGTGCGGGTCCTTTGTTGCCAGAAACCACTTGCCTTGATGGTAAAGGCGGACACCCCATTCTTGTTGAGTCGCTGTTATCCAGTTAATGTTGACGGTCAACGAACCGCCCCCCAACTCTACAAGCCCACAGTCTTCCAGATGTAGGAGCGAATCAAATGGTATGTGTTTGTTTTCCTTGTCCCTCCATATCCAAAGATGTTTTCCGATTCCAAAGACGAATCCGCAGACTTCCGCGAACATTTTTGCGTCGGACACTGTCATGTTTCTAAGAACGTCCAAAGTGCGAAGTGAGCTTCTCCCGGGGCTTTCGATTTCTCCAGAGAGTAGTTTCGCCCAGATATTCCGCATTTCTTCCGACGAGACGTCTTTGACCTCGTTGAAGAAGCGGTTAATCCAGTCGGGGTCTGGGCTTTCACTGGAAACCGCTTTGTCGCCGTGTTCAACACGGGTTTCGTGGAGGACGCTTATTATGTTGCTGACCTGCGACTTGGACATCCTGCCCCGCAGTTCCTCGTAGAGGTAAAAGTTCATTGCCATTACGTGGGGGTCGGGGTGGTTCAAAACCGAGGTTAGCCTAGCCGCTGTCTCGGCCTGCATGATGGCGATTTCGCCTTCTATACGCGCCCTCCGCCCTTCAAGATATGGGGCAAGGAACTGCCTGCCATGGTCTCCGAGCCACTGAGCGCCTACCTCTATGATTTTGTCGTTGATGGGGACGGGAACGAAGTCAACCACGGTTCCACCTGCCTAATGTTGATTTATCGGGACAAATTCCTATGCGACCATCCCAACGCAATTTTGTGTCCCAGTTGGTTGGTTCTAAGCCATCCGCATCCGCCCGTTGAGCCGGGTATGCGGAGTTCCAATCAACGCCGCCTTCCGCCTAAACGAACTTTTGAGCAGTATAAAGCATTTCCCGCCGCCTAATCAAGCCTGTTCGCCAACGATTTCGCGCTTTTGCGTTTCCAAATTTCCATTTGCCTTTGGACGCCGCCCCCCATCTTAACCTATCATAACCCGCAACCGAACAAACGCGGAGGAAGCCCCATGCCCGCCGGCTACAGACGCCAAGCCAACTTCACCCTGAACGGCGAACCCCTTTCGCTCGACGTCGACACCCGCCGCACCCTGCTTGACGTCCTGCGCGATGAGTTGGGGTTGACGGGGACCAAGCGCGGCTGCGACAGGGGGGAGTGCGGCGCTTGCGTCGTCCTTCTGGACGGCTTGCCCGTCAATTCCTGCATGGCGCTGGCGGCGCTGCTGGACGGCGAATCGGTCGAGACCGTCGAAAGCCTGGCGGACGGCGGCGCGCTCTCGCCCCTTCAGCGCGCCTTTCTGGAGAACGACGGCGCCCAGTGCGGCTTCTGCTCGCCCGGATTCCTGATGAGCGCGGCGGCGCTTCTGCGGAACAACCCCGACCCGACGGACGATGAGATAAAAGACGCCCTCGCCGGCAACATTTGCCGATGCAACGCCTACGGGCGCATAATCGCGTCCGTCCGCGCCGCCGCCTTGCGATAGCGCCGTGCGCCGCGCCGCCGCGTCGTCCCGCCGCCTAATCCGCTTCGTTCAGGAACGACTGCGCCGCGTCCGGGTCTATGAGCGGATAGACGTCGAACTCGGCGGGAATCATCTCCGCCCACTCGGTGAGCAGGCGGTGGAGCGTCTCGTTGGAATCCACGTCGAACACCGCGACCGCGCCGCGCCCCGTCCGCGCGTAGATGAACCGCGCAAGCCCGCGGTCGAGCTTGTCCTGCGCCCAGGGCCAGTATTCCTTGCGCCGCTCGCGGACTTCCGAAGGGCGCGTCGGCAACGGGTTGCTTATGGCGAGAAACAGCATCGGCGAACAAACCTCCATCGTCGTTCATCGTCTATCGCGCGTCTATCGCGCCTATCGCGTTTCGGCTATTATAGACGGACAGGCGCGCGCCGTCACCCCATCGGCGAAAGGCGCGGAGCGCCCAACCCCAATATCATCAGGAGGAATAATCCCATGCCCGGCAAATTGAACGGCGAGGTGGCGATTGTCACCGGCGGCAACAGCGGAATCGGCGAGGCGACCGTTCGCCGTTTCGCGCGCGAAGGCGCGAAGGTGGCGATTATGGCGCGGCGCGAACGCGAAGGCGCGGCGGTTCGGGATTCCGTCATCGCGGACGGCGGCGAGGCGATTTTCGTCCCATGCGACGTGTCCGACCGCGCGCGGGTGGACGCCGCCGTCCAAGCCGTCATCGACGAGTGGGGGCGCGTGGACGTCCTCTTCAACAACGCCGGCGGGGGCGGCCCCGGCAACTTCCCCGACGAAGCCGACGACGTCTGGAACCGCGTCATCGCCGTCAACCTCACGGGCGCTTTCTACATGTCGCGCGCCGTGTGGGGGCATATGGCGGCGGGCGGCGGCGGGCGCATCGTCAACATGTCCTCCGTAGCCGCCCAGCGCGGGTTCAGCAAGAAAATGTACGACCTTGTCGGCAGAGGCCCGTCCGCGTCCTACTACGCCGCCAAAGCCGGCGTGGACGCCCTCACGCGCTACATGGCGGGCATGGGCGGACAGCACAACATTAGGGTGAACGGCGTGCGTCCCGGTCAGATAATCACGCCCGCCGTGGACACCGGCGGCGGCCATCACAGCCTTGAGGCGATGTTCGACTTCATCCAGATTCTGGACGCGAAGGGATACCCGGAGGACGTCGCCAACACCGTGATGTTTCTGGTGAGCGACGAGGCGCGCTTCCTGACCGGCGAAATCATCAACGTGGACGGCGGGATGCCCGGCAAGCTCTAGGCGTCCGCCTGTATCCGCTCCAGCAACCCTGTATCATACCTTCCGCGCGCGAAATCCGGATGCGCGAGGACGCGGCGCAATGCCGATATGTTCGTCCGAACGCCGCCGATGCGACATTCCGCCAGCGCCGCGTCCATCAGCGCGACGGCGTCCGCCCGCGTCTCGCCCCACGCGATTAGCTTGGCGAGAAGCGGGTCGAAAAACGGCGTCGCCTCGTCCCCCTCGCGGAATCCGGTATCGACTCGCAGATTGTCCATCTGCGGCAGGCGAAGCTCGTCCAACCTGCCGGGGGACGGGATGAACGTCCGCGGGTCTTCGGCGTACAGGCGGCATTGGACTGCATGCCCGCTGACCGGCGGAATCCGCGTGTCCAAAGGCTCCCCCGCCGCGATTCGGATTTGCCGCTCCACGATGTCCGCTCCGGTGATCATCTCGGTGGTCGGATGCTCGACCTGAAGGCGGGTGTTGATTTCCAGAAAGTAGAAATCGTCGTTTTCGTCCGCCACGAACTCGAAAGTGCCGGCGTTGGAGTAGCCGAGACGCTCCGCCGCGCTGAGCGCCGCGCCGAGCAGCCGCCGCCGCGCGTCCGGCGATATGGACGGCGACGGCGCTTCCTCGATCACCTTCTGCCGCCGCCGCTGGACGGAACATTCGCGCTCCCAGAGATGGACGGCGTTCCCGCGCCCGTCCGCAAGTATCTGCGCCTCGATGTGGCGCGCGCGGGGGATGAATTTCTCGAGATAGACGTCCTCGCTGCCGAACGACCGCCGCGCCGCCGACCGCGCTCGCCGGAGCGCCCGCGCCAGCCCGTCCGCGCTCTCGACCAGCTGCATCCCGATGCCGCCGCCGCCCTCGCTCGCCTTGACCATGAGGGGGAAGCCGACCGACTCCGCCAGCGCCCGCGCGTCCGCGTCCGCCCCGACCCCGACGCCGGGCAGGACGGGGACGCCGACTTCGCTCATCCGCCGCCTCGCCTCGCGCTTATTCCCCAACCCGCCGATGATTTCCTCCGACGGGCCTATGAAGACAAGCCCCGCCCGCCCGCAATCCGCCGCGAACGCCGCGTTTTCGGACAGGAATCCGTAGCCGGGATGAACCGCCCCCGCCCCCGCCTTCAGCGCGGCGTCGATGACCGCCTCGCTGTTAAGATACTCGGCGACGGGACTCGCCCCCGCCGGCAGAGCGACGGCCGAATCCGCCATCTCGGCGTGAAGGGGAAACCCCTCCGATTCCGAATAGACCGCGACCGTCTCCGCCCCAAGCCGCCGGCAGGCGCGAACAACGCGGCAGGCAATCTCGCCGCGATTGGCGATGAGGATTTTGTTGAACATGGGGGTTTGGGCTTTCTTTCCCTTGATTAGTTTGACCTATCGCAGAGCATTGTTCCTCTCCCGTGCGAGGCGGGGCGGTCAGTCCAAAAACAGGGTTTCGGACGGAATCCACCCGCTGGCGAAGCCGTCGGCTCGACGTAGCCACTCGGATATGCGCTCGTCGGGCGGACAGGATTCTCCCCAGTATTCTTCGAACAGGTCGTCGTCCAAACGCTTGGCGGCGTCTTTCATCAGGTCTTGTATGTCCTGAAGAGCCTGCATAACATAAATCCCGCCGCGCGGGGCGTTTCTCTTGCGCGCTACGCTTCCGGCTGAAAACAGGTCGTGCGCTTGGGGGCAAAAAAAGCCGTGATGAATCAGCAGGTACAGCGCGGCGTCCACATATTTGTTGCGAGCGTTGCGTCCTCCGCATACTTGCGGACACAGCAACGTTGCTTCTGCCCGCAACATTCGCTTTTCATCCTGCGTCAAGCTCATGTAGGTCCGCACTTTGATTGGGACGGAATGCGCCGGCTCTATCCACCACAGCCGCTCACCCTGTTTCAACCGCCGCCCCCGCGAGTAGTCGCGCACATGGCGCATCTTCCGAGCGTCGTCCAACTTGGCGAAGTCGTTGTAGGCGACTCCCATGCGGTTGAACAAGGATTCGCGCTCTCCTTCCATTTCTATTACGAAACGCGGCGCGTGGGAGACGCGAATGTGCGTTATGCAGTCTTGATATTTCCGCCAGCGGACTTCCGGGACGCCGCCCGTCTTGCCGAGGACGGCGTAAACGTCCTCAACATCCGGATCGCGCATCCCCTCGAAAATGCTGTTGCCGACCGCGAGCCACGTGTCCCGGCTAGTGTGTTTCACCTCTATCCCGAATCCGTTGACTCTGATGTCGGGGAAGGCGTCGGGGCGGAAAGTCGGCTCGACCAGAACGCCGCTGTTCGTCGCGGCGTCTTTCAGCGTGTCCAGAACGGCTTTCTCAAACGCCTCCGGATTGTGATAATCCTCGCTCGACCTGACTTTTCCGGTCAGGATGGCGACCGTTTGGTCAAGCAGATTTTCGAATTCAGCGGCGTTCAATGCAATCCCTCACTGCGTTCGCTACGCGCCACGCCAAGACGGGGGGAACGGCGTTGCCTATCTGTCGTTCGGTTTCGCGCATCCCGGAAGGGAACTTGAAATCGTCTGGGAACGACTGAAGGCGCGCCGCTTCCCTCAGCGAAATCCGGCGCTCCAAATTGTAATGCCATTGTACGTTGCCGTGATGCTCGGCGCGAATCGTCGTGGCGGGCTTGTCCGCCACGAGTTTGCGATTGCCTTGGTCCGGACTGCGCGCGGCTTTGCTCCATATGTGCTTGATGTCCGGATTTTCCGGCTCGCTTTCCAAATCGCGCAACGCTTCGCGGGCGGTCATCGCCCTGCCCGTCGGTTGCGGATGCGCGAAATCGCGTTCTCCCCTTGCGCCCACAATGAATATCCGCTCGCGCGCCTGCGGCACTCCGTAGTCGGACGCCAAATACAACTTATAGCTGACTCGGTATCCCGGAATTGCGAAGTCGCGCATCATCTGGGCGAACATGTCTTTGCCGCGCGCCTGCAACAAGCCTTTGACGTTCTCCGCCACGAACGCGCGCGGGCGCAGTCGCCTTATCGCCTTCACCATCTCCTTATACAGGATTGTTCGCGCGCCGTTCATACCTTGCAGCGAGCCGTTTATCGAAACGTCTTGGCAGGGGAAGCCGCCAATCACGACGTCAGCGGACTTGGGTATGTCGGCGAGCACGTCGGCGACGTCGCCCTCGATTATCGGCCCCTTCAGGTTGCGCGCGTAAGTCGCGCAAGCCGCCGCGCTCAGGTCGTTCGCCCACGTTATCTCGAACGGCAGGCGCGCGTACCGCCGCCCGCCGAAATCGAACCCGCCCAGAAACCCCAAATCCATGCCCCCGCACCCGGAGAACATGCTGACGACTTCGTAAACCACAGCGTCGGCTCGGCGGGACGCGCCGTTCGGATTGGCGGGGGTTTCGGTTGCCACTTCAAGTCCTCCCAAATTTTAGGAAACTTCTTATATTAGTTAAAATGTTCTATTCTGTGTATCTAGTATAGTACCCCCGAATCGGCAAACGCAAGCGGTTTCAGGGAAGAAAATAGCAAAAGGCGGTTTGCGGGGGAATGTCGCATCAAAACCGTCCCAAGCACGGCTAAGCGAGGGACTTTTGCGGTTTTCTCCGGACTTCCTAAACCCAAACACACGTTGCCTTATTTATGATATAATCGGTTTCAACGGTCCCAAACCAAACGCGAACGCGATAGGAAGTTCATCATGAGTTCCAACCGAGCGCCTGCGCCGATAACGCAAGCCGAAAGCAACGAGATAAACGGATGGTTGCGCGGCAAGCTGAAGGGGTACAACGACAGGGACCGCGCAGCAGTCAACAGGCGCATTGACGGGCTGAGAGACGCGCTTAAAGACGAAGGCGACATGATGCGCCCGATGTTCGGAGGCTCCGTTCACAGACATACTTACGTGGACGGGCTGAGCGACGTCGACGTGTTGATGGTCATCAACAACTCCAAGTTGACAAGCCAATCCCCCAAGAACGCCATTGAATACATGCGGGCGCGGATTCGGCGGCGGGTGTCCCATACGAAAATCAAATCTGGCGACCTTGCCGTAACTGTCACGTACTCGGACGGCATGGAAATCCAGATACTGCCGGCGATACGGCGGAAAGACGGCGTTCGCATAGCCGACCCGACGAGAAACAAATGGAGCAACGTGATATTCCCCGACAGGTTCGCGGCGAAATTGACGAAAGCCAACAAAGCCAACGGGGGGCGGGTCATCCCCGTCATCAAACTGGCGAAGGGGCTTGCGGCGCAAGTCATCCGGAACGATGGCGAGAAAATCCAGGGCTACCACATGGAATCCATCGCTATCCAGGCGTTTCGGAATTACCAAAAGAAGACCGACCTGAGAAGCATACTCATCCACTTCTGCGAATCGGCGTCCGAGATTGTTCTGGAGCCTATCAAAGACTCATCCGAACAATCCATAAACGCGGATGAGTACATGAAGGGCGCGAATAGCCCGAAACGCAAGCGGGCTTCGAAGAACTTCCAGAAGATGCTCAACCGCTTCAGCGCCTGCAGAAACCGGAGGCATTTGGAAAGGCTATTCGGCTAGCGGAGGCGGATAGCGAATCCGAGCGTGGACATGAAACCCGCATACATACTCATAGTCGGCAGCGCAAGCCCGAATTGCGACGTCGTGAATCTCAAGCGCGCGCTGGATTTCGTCAGGCATGTGACCGTCGCCATCCTGAACGCGGGCAACGGCGTATCCGTCCTGGCGACCAATGAACCGACCAGGGCGAAGGGCGACGCCAGCCTTCCCACCGCGTTCGATTGGGAAATCCTGCGGACGGTTGACCGATATATCCAGAGCCAACCCGACGGAAACGCGGGGCGCGCACTGGTTCGCGCGGCGACTAGCTCGGACAGCGACAACAAACGGTTCAGCGAGCAAAACCGCCAACTGATTCGGCGACTCCAAGAGAGTAAGGCGCTCGAAATCCACCCCATCCCCGAAGACATCTACGTCGGCGGGAGCCTTCGGGATTGTCAGGTGGAAATGAGCGACGGCATGATCGCCATAGGCGGCGGCAAGGGAACGTACATCACGGGCGACATGATGCTCGACGCCGGCAAGCCGGTGATGCCGATGGACATACGCATAGGCGCAAGGCGGGATGATGGCGAAGGGGCGCTGAAACTGCTGTCCGAGATGAAATCCGCCCCCAAACTCTTTCTGCCGCGCCGCCATGAGATAGTGAAAACGCGATTGTTCGCCCTATCGCTGGAAGGGGAATGTCCCCCGGTGGAGCGGATAGCCAACGAAGTCGCGGACATACTCAAGTCCGAGTTGGAATTCGCGGCTGATGATAATGATGACAAAGGGGATGCGGAATCCGAAAACGGCGGCAAAGGGCGGTTGCGGACGCTAATGGACAAAATCCCATTCGGGGCGCAACTCGCATCCCATACGACAAACCTTTGGGATTTTATCATCAGACAGTTCGGCGGGTAGCGCGAAATTCGCGGCGGTCATATCGCGGCAGGCGTATCGCGGCGTTCTCTTCCCCCTAAAACTGCTATACTCGCCCCCAACATGAACAGCCCCATGAACGAACGCCCCCCCCCATCCGCCGTTGGCGTATCCGCCATCCGCCGCGACCTTGCCGAGAAGCTCACCGGCGAGGCGCGGTTCGCCGCCGATGTTCGGTTGGATGGGACGACGCTGGTCGGCAAGATTCTCCGCAGTCCGCATCCCCACGCGCGGATTTTGTCGGCGGACGCCTCCGACGCTCTGGACGCCCCCGGCGTTCGGGCGGCGGTCACTCCGTTCGACGTCCCGCCCGGCAGAATCGCGCCGGATGTTCCCATTCTCGACGTCAAAGCGCGGTTCGTAGGCGACGAGGTCGCCGCCGTCGCCGCCGATGATGCGGACGCCGCCGAATACGCGCTTTCGCTGATAAAAGTCCGCTACGAGCCGTTGCCGTTCGTCACGGACGCCGCCGCCGCTTTGCGGGCGGACGCCCCCCATATCCACGAAGGCGGCAACCTCGCCGGCGGGGAGCCGCTCACGCTTGAGCGCGGCGACGTGGGCGACGGATTCGCGCGGGCGGATTTCATCATCGAGGATACGTTCACCACGCCGCCCCACTCCGGCGCGGCGCTGGAGCCGCGCGCGGCGGTGGCGTCTTGGGACGGCGACAATCTCACAGTGTGGAAATCCACGCGCGGCGTCCATCAGGATAGGCTGATGCTGGCGCTGGCGCTCGGAATCCCGCGCGAGAATGTCCGCGTAATCGGCGTTCACATGGGCGCGGGCTACGGCGGCAAGGACGAAACCCGCCTGTCCGTTCTCGCCGCCATTCTCGCCCGCCGCGCGGGGAAGCCCGTCAAGATAGAGGCGTCGCGCCATGAGGAATTCGTCGCCGGCAGGCGGCGGCACGGCGTCTCGACCGCCGTCAAGATGGGCGTGACGCGCGACGGCGAAATCACCGCCGTTCACGCCCAAACCGTCATGGACACCGGCGCTTATCTGTCTTCCGGCCCCGGCGTGATTCGGCGCGCGGGGCAGGGCGCGCTGTATCTGTATCGCTGCGCCAATGTCCGCTACGACGGCTGGCTCGCCTACACCAACACGCCGTCCGGCGGGTCGTACCGCGCGCTGGGCGCTCCGCAGGGGCATTTCGCGCTTGAGCTCATCGCCGACCGCGCCGCCAAAGCCGTCGGCATGGACGCGCTGGATTTCAGGCTCAAGAATCATGTCGGCGTGGAAGGACAGCCCGGCGAGCGGACTTCCCCGCCGAACGCAATCATCGACACCCAGCCGCTGGAGGGCGGCGTTCCCTTCTCCAGCAACGGACTGCGCGAGTGCATACTCAAGGGCGCGGACGCCTTCGGTTGGCGCGATTTCTGCCGTAGCGCGGATGGTCCTTTCAAGCGCGGCAAGGGCATGGCGATATTCATTTATCGCGGCGGGCCAGGCGGACGCTCCATCGCGCGGATGCGCCTTGAAGCCGGCGGCGCGTTTCGCCTAATCTCCGGCGTCATGGACGTCGGAGAGGGCAGCTACACGGCGCTCTCGCAGATAGCCGCGGAGGCGCTGGGCGTGGACGTCGACCGCATCCGAACCACTTTCGCCGACACCGACTTGACGCCGGATTCGCCCATAACCGCCGGCTCCACCGCCACTTTCTCGGCGGGCTTGGCGGCGCGGCGCGCGGCGTCCGACCTCAAGGCGCGGATACTTGACGCTGCGTCCGGCGCGCTCGGCGTCCCCGCGTCCGAGCTTGAGATGAGCGGCGCGGACGTCCGCCCCCGTCGCGGCGGCGCGTCCGTATCGCTGAGCGAACTGGCGGCGGCGTCCGGCGGCATTGAAGTCGAGGCGGCGGTGACGCCCGGCTCGTCCGAGTACATTGTAAACTCTTTCGGCGCGCATTTCGCGGAGGTGGAGGTGAACGAAGACACCGGCGAAGTCCGCGTCGTCCGCTATGTGGCGGCGCACGACTCCGGGCGCATCGTCAACCCGACTCTGGCGCTGAATCAGGTCGAGGGCGGCGTGTCGCAGATGCTCGGTTTCGCCCTGAGCGAAGAGATGCTGACGGACGCCCCCAGCGGCGCGGCGCTCAACGCGAGCTTTCTCGAACACAAAAGCCCGACAATCCTTGAATACCCCGACATTCAGGTGATTTTCGCGGACGTGGTCGACCCGGTGGGACCCTACGGCGCGAAGGCGCTCGGCGAGCCGCCCAGCATCGGCGTCGCCCCCGCCGTGATTAGCGCGATTCGGGACGCCGTAGGCGTGGAAGTCAAAGACCTGCCCGCCACGCCGCAACGCATCCTCGACCTTCTGGAACAGAGGGAGCGCGCCCAGCCGTGAAGCCGTTTCGCATAGACTCCGCCCGAACCCTAGCGGACGCCCGCCGCGCCCTGCTGGACGCATCCGACGGCTCCGCGACCATCATCGCCGGCGGCGCGGACTTGCTCTGCGAGATGAAAGAGGGAATAATCGCGCCCGCCCTTCTGGTGGACATCGGCAATCTGGGCATGGACGCGATGGACATCGGCGCGGACGGCGCGACCGCCATAGGCAGCATGGTCACGCTGGCGCGAATCGCGGCGAGCGGCGAGATGGCGCGGCGACACGCGGCGCTTTCGCAGGCGGCGGCGTCCGTCGCCACCCCGCAGATTCGCAACGCGGGGACGCTCGGCGGCAACCTCTGCCAGCGCCCGCGATGCTGGTACTACCGCAGCCCGCTGTTCGACTGCCTGAAGAAGGGCGGCAGCGCCTGTTTCGCGGTCGCCGGCAACAACAAATACCACGCCATTCTGGGCGCGGACGCCTGCCATATAGTCCACCCGTCCGACCCGGCGACGGCGCTCGCCGCGCTCGGCGCGACCGCCCGAATATACGGCGCGGACGGCGTTCGCTCGCTCCCAATCGAGGATTTCTTCGTTTCGCCGTCCCAAAACATGCTGTCCGAGACGGCTTTGGAAGACGGCGAGATACTCGTCGGCGTCGACTTGCCGCCTACGTCGGAGCGCGTCCGCAGTATCTTTCTCAAGGCGAAAGAGCGCCGCGCCTACGACTTCGCCCTGGCGAGCGCGGCGGTTCGCGTTGAGCTGGACGCGGATTCGGACATCGTAACGCGCGCCCGCGTCGTCTTGGGCGGCGTCGCGCCCGTTCCATACATTGCCCGCGCCGCCTCCGACGCCCTAATCGGCGCGCGGATGGACGATAGAAACCCCGCCGAAATCGGACGCCTAGCCGTCCAAGACGCCAAGCCGATGAGCGGCAACGGCTACAAAGTCCGCCTGGCGGCGAACCTGACGGCGCGCGCGTTGACCAATCTGGCGGCGGATTTCGCGGCGCGATGACGCGGCGGCGATGAGACGGCGATGAACCTTCCCGACATTCTCGCCCATCCCGACGCCTTGCGCCGAATCGCGCAATCGCCGCGCCCCGGCTTGGCGCTGGATTTCGACGGCACAATCTCGGAAATAGCGCCGACTTCGGAAGCCGCCGTCCTTCATCCGCGTTGCGCCGCCGCGTTGCGCCGGGCGGTCGATGCCAAAAGATTCGCCGTCGTCGCCATCGTATCGGGACGCGGCGCGCGGGATTTGGCGCGCAAAGTGAATATCCCCGGCATCGTCTGCGTGGGCAATCACGGCGCGGAGCGGATAACCGAGAGCGGGGTTTACGAACCGGCGCGCGCGGACGGCGGAGCGGAATCGGTCGCCGCCGCCCTATCCCGCATCGAGCGCGCGACCGCCGGCGTCGCGGGATTGGTTTACGAAAACAAGGGATTCAGCGCCTCCATACACTACCGCGCCGCCGCCGACCCGCAAGCCGCCCGCCGCGCCCTAAGCGACGCCCTAGCCGCCATTCCGAACGCGGACGCCGCCGGCGTGGAAACGTTCTGGGGCAAGATGATTCTCGAACTGCGCCCCATCGATTCCCCGAACAAAGGCGACGCCCTAGCCGCCCTAGTCGCGGACCACCGCCTAAACGCCCTGCTATTCGCGGGCGACGACACGACCGACACGGACGCGATGCGCCGCCTGCCAACCCTCGCGGGCGTGGATACGCTGGGCGTGGCGGTCGTCTCGGACGGCGCTCCGCCGTCGTTGCTGGCGGCGGCGGACTATGCCGCGAACGGGGTTGATGCGGCGGGGAAGATGCTAGATTCGCTGGCGGAGATGGCGGGGGCGGGGGCTTAGGGCGGATTTGCCAGAATCGGGATTGCGAATTCCCCGCAAAACGGTTTGACAACCCCGCGATTGTGAGGTAAGATCGCCATAGAAGCCATCGGATTCGCCTGTTCGGAGCCGACAGCATGAGAATTACGACACGCGGAATCTTGCAACTGTCGCCGCTCGCCATAGCGGTTGTGTTCGCGTTCGCTATATTCTCGCCCATCCCTGTGATAATGGGGCAAACTCCGCCCGAACCTACGCCGACGCCAACCGAGGGCGCGTCTGAGGACGTCGTACCCCGACCGCCTTGGTGGTGGCGGTTCCCCACCCGAACGCCCACGCCCGTTCCGGAACCCACCCCCACGCCATCATATTGTCCACCAGAGTGCGCGCCGTATTGGGGTCCCTACTCGTCGCCCACGCCGACCGCCACTACTAAACCCACGCGGACGCCTAAGCCGACCGCCACACCCGTGCCGCCAACGTCCACGCCCGTGCCGCCAACGTCCACGCCCGTGCCGCCAACGTCCACGCCCGTGCCGCCAACGTCCACGCCCGTGCCGCCGCCAACGTCCACGCCCGTGCCGCCGCCGCCAACGTCCACGCCGGTGCCGCCAACGTCCACGCCCGTGCCGCCGCCAACGTCCACGCCGGTGCCGCCAACGTCCACGCCTGTGCCGCCGCTGCCAGCAACGTCCACGCCCGTGCCGCCGCCACCGCCGCCCAGGCCGACGGCTACCGCCACACGGACACCCAGGCCGACGCCGTCGCCGACCCCGACGCCCACGCCCAGCATCGCGCTAAGTGACCCTGACCACGGCTTCCGAACGACCAAACTCACCTGGCGGTGGAGCGGTGCAAAGCCGAGCCTGACAAGTCTGGGAATCGAGTACCAAAAAACGGACTGCGATACGTCGGGGGGAACCGCCACGCCGACGCCAACGCCAACGGCGACCCCCAACGCATGCGAAAAAAGGATCTTGTCCGTCGCGCTCGACGACACTTCGCACATATTCAAGGGGATCAATCTCAGCGCCGGCGGGCTGTTGCAGGACACCGAATACGAATTCGTTGTCTCTGCGGAGGCTACCATCAACAGGCGGCAGGTGACAATCAAAAGCGCGCCGCTCACGACCACCACGATGAACGCGCTGGTTCTGAGCCAGCCGATAGTGGTTCGCAGAAACGGAACCGAACCCTTCAATCCTGCGGTACTTCTTAAGGATTTTGAATGGGGTGTGCTTGATGCCGTACACGCGAGACTGGGACCCACGACTTGGGGGCGCGAGACCCAAAGGGAGCGCTACCGATTCGCCTTTCATGTCCCGCAAGCCACGGACTTGCAAATAGGAACGGGCGCGCTTCACCAACATTCCGCTTGCGACTGGGGGACATGGCCAGACAGGACCTCCTCGTGGAAGGAGTGGAACTCGGATGTTCAACTGGTCAGTTGCGGTGTTGGGAACGGGACATCTTCAATAATAGTCAAGGTCAGGAACACCGCTCACGACAACTACACATGGGACGCCATGTCTGTTCTAGTCAAGCAGGCTTGGCATGACGCGGACGGACGAGTGATCTATCAAATCGACTGCATGCCGGCTCCGTCTGGGGATCTAAACTACCGAGACGGCATAAAGAAAGGCGCGTTTGGTTGGGCCGGTCGCTCCGGTCTTTCATTGGCGAGAATGCTCCAAGACGGGTGCGCCTTGAAAGACCGGAATGGATTGGTCACAGTGGAAAGATATGCGTCCCCTGACGACCCATGTAGAGCTGCCGCACGCCCAGGCTACAGGATCTTGGGATGCGTCTTGCGGGTGAGTCCAGTTCACCCCCATTATGTCACTCAGACAGTCTTCATCAACGGCGACGTACGATGGTCGAGCGACGCGGATGGGGACGGTATGATAACAGACCAGGAATCTTACCTCCCTGGAGTAATGATGCACGAATTCGGACACACGGCGGGGCTGAGACATAGCGCCAGTCCAAATGACCTCATGCACGAGACTTCAACGCTCACGAACAAGGGGGTGGTCACCAATGCGCCGACTCCAAACGACGTATCCGCGATGAAGTCCCTATACCCAATCCACGCAGGCAATTGAGAGGTGACTCCATGCTAAACCGAAATCAGAGGATAGCTTGCGCTTTCGCCGTCGCGTTCATTTTCGCTCTGCTGGCGGCGTGCGGAACGAAAACCGAACCCGCCGCAACCACGCCCCACGTTGCGACAACCGATGAGGAGTCGTCCCCAACCGCAACCGTTGCCGACGCCACATCCGGCGTTGCGACAACCGATGAGACCTCCTCACCCTCTTCAACCGCAACCGCTGGCGCGGCCACATCCGGCGCGACCGTATTGCACGCTTCGCTAATGCCGGAGGGTCCGACATCTCCGGAGGAACTGATCTTCCTCTCGGACATCGTAGCACGCGTCAGTCTGGTCTCTGCGGAGCCTGGTACGCGGCTGCACATGGACGGCGGCGCACCGGACCCCGTGTTTACGTTTCGTTTCAGGGTGGTGGAATATCTGAAAGGGAGCGGGAACGACGAGTTGACTGTCAAGCTGCTTGCCGAAAACCCCTACGGATCCGTCTTTCATTCCCACTATAGCACGACGCCCTCGCCCACGCCTGACGCGAGCGACGTATTGCGGACGGCGAAAAACAGATTCGCCGAGCGCGACGCCCGCTGGGACGACCGAGAGGCGCTGGTGTTTCTGCGCGCGTCCGCGGTCCCGGGCGAAAGTGGGGTTTACGAATTTACGGGAAGGCGCCCGGGCTCGGTCACTCTGTACAATTACTCGTTCACTAGCGAATACAATAAGGCGTGGCTTCCCGCCAGCGCTCCGCCCGGAGATGTCGTGACGAACGCCGCGACCGCTTCATCGGAACCGCAGTACCTCATCAGCGCGCCAGTTGGGCAGTCGCAAAACGTCGCATCGGACGCGGTTGTGAACACAGTCTCCCAAACCGCATCGTCCGCCATCTCACTATCAAAGGTCAAGTCGCTCATCAAAGCCAGCGCGAGCATGATGGAGAAAGGCGGAAACATTCCGGGTTATGAGGAGTGCGTCTCGCAGATGCACGAATTCGACGCGCTGTACAAAGAGCATCCTCCCCAGATGTCCTTCCTTGAGCGGCATATCCCCTCCGGACAACCCGCCGGGCATAGACTTTGGCCAATCCCGCAAAGCGGCAGACCTGGGATTCACTATGGAAGGTGGTGGACTACAGGCCCCGATTCGCATTTGTTCGCCCACAGGATTACCGATGATCCTGACGATAACCCCACAACGGGGTACGCAACGGAGCATGTGGCGTTGCGCCCAATACCCGAAGGCGAATACAAGGTGTTTGTCAATAACCAACCCTCAGCATGGGTGCCCTGCGACTACAACCCTGAAGCAACTAAGAACAGGCGCGACATGACAATCCGCGTAACCGCCCCCGACACCGCCCTCCACGAAGCCTTCTTCGACCCCGCGAGCATGGGAAGCGGCGGCGCGGTTGGCGCGGACGCTTCCAACGGCGTTCTCAAGCCGACGTCGTTCACGTTCAATGGCGCGACCTTTAACCTTGAATCCATCCGCTGGGAGTCCGGGAAGGTGGAGATGCGCCTGTCGCCGCACACGCGGCTGTTGCCGAACTCGAATATGAAAAGGCATTACGCGGACTTTATCGCCCTTGACGGGACGGTCGCCTTGCGGCTTGGTTTCGCAGACGCCGCCGAAACCGGCGCGGGCGATTCGCGCTCGCTGAAGTGGAAAGCCTGCAGCCAGCCGTGGCAAGACGGCGACCTGCTGATGCTCCGCATACGCGAAGAATCAGCCAGCTCGCCATACACGCCCAGCTCGCCGGTCGATGCGGACTGCGCGACAGTGACGACGGCGACGCCCAGACCGACGCCCTCGCCAACGCCGACGCCCTCTCCAACGGTCGCGCCCCCGACATACACGCCGACGCCCACACCGGCGCCGGTCACGCCGACCGCCACTCCAACGCCGGTTACTCCAACCGCCACGCCCACGCCGCCCCCCGCGCCCAACCGCGCGAATCTCGTCTTGGCGCGCATGAGCTCCAACGACCTTCGCATCAAGTGGAACGCGGGGCTGGCGCAGTGGAACGCTTTTCGCGCCGCCCATAGTAGCCAAACCGTCGTCTGGCGGGTGACGGTTCAGCGCGAGACCGCCGGCAGAGACGCCCTGAATTGGGCTTACGAAACCCTGCCGGGCGCGGGCAACCCGCCGCGCTTCCCCATAGTGGGCAAGGGCGTCGAAGTCTGGGCGGGACACGCCGGACTTGGCTGGCTGTCGACATACGCGAACTGGCGTCCGCGGGTCGGCGTTCAGTATCGCATCTGCGTATTTCCGGTGGCGCGCGGGACGGAGGCGGCGCTGGATTCCGGCTGGGTTTCTTGCATAGTCGCCGAGACGCGGGCGGGCTTGGGGAATGTGACGCCGACGCCGTCGCCAACGCCCGCGCCGACGGCGACGCCCACGCCGACAATCACGCCAACGCCGACGACCACGCCCACGCCGACGATCACGCCCACGCCGGAATCCGGGACGGCGACGCCTACCCCGACGCCAACGCCGGTTACGCCCACAGCGACGCCCGCGCCCGCGCCGAACCGAGCGAATCTCGCCCTGGCGCGCCTGAACGCCAGCGGCTTCCGCATCCGCTGGCATGCCGGATTCCCGCAGTGGGACGCCTTCCGCGCCGCCCATAGCGGGCGAACCGTCGTCTGGCGAATGACGATTCAGCGCGAGACCGCCGGCAGTTCCCCCGCCGATTGGACTTACGAAACCCTGCCCGGCGCGGGCAATCCGCCGCGCTTCCCCATAGTGGGCAACGGCGCGGAAGTCGGGGGCGGAGCCGCCGGCCTCGGCTGGACGACCACGCTGGCGGGCTGGCGTCCGGCGGTCGACGTCGAATATCGCATCTGCGTAATGCCGGTCGCGCAAGGGACGCGAACCGCGCTGGACGCCGGCTGGGTTTCCTGCATCATCGCGGAAACGACGGCGGGCTTGGGCAACGTGACGCCCACGCCAACGCCCGCTAACGGCTGAAAGCGTCTAGCCGAATTGCGGGATGCGAAAAGCGCCGGTTGCCTACCCCCCGTTCGCCGCCACTCGCCGCCCCCCGCCCGTTGCGCCGGCGGCTCTTCGCCGCGTATCTCGCCTAGTCTTCAGCCGTGCGCCCGAACCGCCCGCCGCGCCCCGTTTACGCCCCGCGCTCGGCGGGATATACTGTACGCCAACCAACCCGTTCGCCGAACATCGCAGGAGGCAATCCCATGACCGCTCGAAACACCCCGTCCGAACAGGAAGTGCTGGGATACTTCGACTCGCTCTCCAACTGGGGCAGGTGGGGCGCGGACGACCAGATGGGGACGCTCAACTTCCTCGGACCCGACAAGGTGAAGCGCGCCGTCTCGCTCGTCCGCGAGGGGGCGACCGTGTCCTGCGCGCGCACCGTCATGTTCGAGCCGGCGCCTGACATCCCCATCCCGCCCATCCACTTCATGACCGAAAGCGGCGAAGGCTGGGCGAGCGGCGAGAAGGTCACCTCCCGAACCGCGCAGGGCTCCACCGACTTCTTCGGCATGGTCTTCCACGGCTACGCCATCACCCACGTCGACAGCCTCGCCCATTTCTTCTGGGAAGGCAAAATGTACAACGACCAGCCGGCGCATCTGGTCGCCACCGGACTCGGCGCGACGGTCGAATCCATCGAGCTCGCCAAAGAGGGCATAGTGACGCGCGGCGTCCTCGTGGACGCCCCCATGATTCGCGGCGTCGACTGGCTGGAGCGCGGCGAAGGCGTCCTGCCGGAGGACATCCTAGCCGCCGAAGAGCGCTGCGGATTCAAGGTGGAGGAAGGCGACGTCCTGCTGGTCCGCACCGGCAACCTGCGCCGGCGCAATGTCGAAGGTCCCTGGAACCCGCGCGAGCTCGGATCCTCCGCCTGCCAAGCCGCCTGCCTGCCGCTGTTCCACGAGCGCCGAATCGCCATGCTCGGCAGCGACACCGGCAACGACGTCATGCCCACCGGCTACCCCAGCATGACCAACCCGATTCACCAAGTCGGCATCGTCGCCATGGGAATGTGGATTCTCGACAACGCCAACCTCGAAGAGCTGGCGCAAGCCTGCCAAGAGCGCAACCGCTGGGAGTTCATGCTGTCCATAGGGCCGCTCCGCCTGCACAACACCACCGGCTCGCCGGTGAACCCGATAGCGATTTTCTAGGGCGGAGGGGACGCCCGCTCAGCGCTCCGTCCGGACACGCAGCGATTCGCCGTCCGTCTCGAAAATCGCCGCGCCGCGCTCGGCGGTGACGAATATGCGCTCCGGATGGACGTAATCCTTCAGCCGTTCGCGAACTTCCTCGCTTGGGTGTCCGAAGGGGTTGTCCGCGCCCGCCGATATGACCGCCGCGCTTGGGGCGACCGCATCGAGCAGCGCGCCGGTCGACGACGTATCGCTGCCGTGATGGGCGACTTTCAGCACGTCGCTCCGCAGAGTCTGGCCGGATTCAACCAGCGCCCGCTCGCCTTCCGCGAACAGATCGCCCGTCAGCAGAAATGAACGCTCGCCGTAAACCACGCGGACGACGACGGAAGCGTTGTCCACGTCGGACGCCGTGCCGGACAAGAGCGCGTCCGGCGGCGACAGCACGTCGATGCGAACGCCGTCCGCGAACTCGAAAACCGTCCCCGGTCGCGCGTCCACGACGTTCGCCCCCTCTAGCGCCGCCAGATTTCGCCAGACCGCGTATCCCGCGCTGTCGAAATCCAAATCGCGGCTTAGAATGTTGGCTACTTGGTATCGGCGCAGAATTTCATTCGCCCCCGCGATATGGTCGTCGTGCGGATGGGTTAGGATTAGCAGATCGACAGTCCGCGCCCAGAACGGCAGGGCGTCCCCCAGCGCTTGCGCGGCGCGGGCGGCGTCAGGCCCCCCGTCCACTACGATGCGATGCCCGGACGGCGTGATTATCGCCGCCATGTCGCCTTGTCCGACGTCCGCGAACACGACTATCATCGCCTCGCCGCCGCCGATTCGCCCCAGCGCCGCCGTCCATATCAGCGCCGCCGCGATTAGGACGACGGCGACCGCCCGCCAGTCCGAGGGCGCGGACGCGAGCGCTCGCGGATTCGGCAATCGGACGCCGCGCCGAAACCGCCGCCCGGCGCCGAGATGCGCCGCGAGAACGACAGCCGCCAGCGCGCCGTAGTAGAGCCGAACGGACGCCGCGCCAATCTCGCCGACATCCGCGGACGCCGCCGGAACGCGGGCGAGAAGCGCGGCGACTTCGATGATATAGGCGGAAAGCCCCCACGCGAGCCAGCCAACCGGCGCGGACGCCGTTTCGGAAACTACTCCGACAACCGCCGCCGCGCCGTGCGCCATGAGCGCCAGCGGAACGGCGGGCAGGGCGAGAAGCGTCGCCGGCAAACTCATCGTGGAAACCCGCTCGAAGTGGAACCCCACCAGCGGCACGGTGGCGAATGTGGCGGCGAGCGTGATTCCCGTCGCGCCGACGACTGAGCGCAAAATCTCCGCCCGAACGCCGCCGATTTCGGGCCCGGCTTTCAACCAGTCCAAAACCGCGTCGGACAGCCATTCGCGATAGACCGCTATGCCCATCATCGCGGCGAAACTGAGCTGGAATGATACGTCGGAGAGGACGCGCGGATTCTCCATCGCCATGAGCGCGGCGGCGAGCGCGAGCGCGGGGACGACGCTTCTCTGCCTGCCGACGACCATCGCCAGCAGATACGCCGTCCCCATCACCGCCGCGCGGACAGCGGACGCCGACGCGCCGGACAGCAGCGCGTAGCCCCACACGGCGGCGAACGGCGCGAGCAGATACAGGCGATGACTCCGCCCGAACAGCGCCGCCCCCGCCGAAACCGTCAGCGCCATCAGTATGCCGACGTGCAATCCCGAAATCGCCAGCAGATGGGACGCGCCGCTCCGCCTAAAATCTTCGGTGAGCGAATCCGGCAAGCCGTCGCGGATTCCCAGCAGAATCGCCTGCCCGAACGCCGCCTGCGGCTCCGGGACGGCTTTGGCGAGCGCGTCCGCCATGCCGCGCCGCGCCGCATGCAGCCCGCGAACGAACCGGCTTCCCCCGCCTTCCGAAACCAACCGAACGGCGGGGAAGGACATTGTGGAGCGGATTCCTTGCCGCTCCAAGTAAGCGGGGAAGTCGAAATCGTCCAACTCCGGCGGCGGGCGCAGGCGTCCGCTCAGGATTAGCCGGTCGCCGTATCGAAACAGCGGCGGCGCGCGGGTTTGGGCTATCGCGGAAGTCCCGGCGGCGGTGACGCGGACCAAGCCGGAAGCGGGCGTCCGCTCCGATTCGGAATCCCGCCGGACGCTCTCGGCGCGGAGCGTGAAAGTCGTGACGCCGGCGCTCTCTCTGGGATAGTCCGCAATCGTCCCCGACAGCTCGATTCCGCCGGCGGAATGGTGCGGGATGAGCGCCGCGCCCGGTTCTTCAACCCAATCGGCGCGGAGCGTTCCCAGCGCCAACGCAAGCGCCGCCAGCGCGGGGATGAGCGATATTTTCAGAGACGCCGACAGCGCCAGCGCGAAAGCGGCGGCGACGGCGAACAGCGCGGCGGCGGCGCGCGGCGCGTCCCAACCATCGCCAATCAGCAAGCCGGCGACAAGCGCCCCGGCGAGCGCCGGCAAAAGCGCCGCGCGTTCGGACAGACTCAAGAGCGGTCGCGCTTGACCTCCACCCAAAGCTCCCTCACCCCCCTAAGCACGACCTGATCGCGGTATCGCGGCTCCGCCAGCAACGTGAACGACGAGAAGCGCTCCAGCAGCGCCGAGAACGCGATTCGCGCTTCCAAAACCGCCAGCGGCGCGCCCAGGCAGTGGTGTATGCCGCGCCCGAACGATATGTGGCTTTTCTCATCGCGCGATATGTCCAGCGCGTTCGGGTTGGCGAACGCGGACGGGTCGCGGTTCGCCGCGCCCAAAACGGATATGACGCGCTGCCCCGCGCGGATCTTCTTGCCGCCTATCTCGACGTCTTCCACCGCGTCCCTGCCGTCCAGCTGAACGGGGCTGTCGTAACGGAGCAGCTCGTGGATTGCGGAATCCATCAGCGCCGGGTCGTTCCGCAGGCGCGCCAACTGGTCGGGATGCCTTATCAGCGCCAGCGTCCCGTTCCCTATCAGGTTGCGCGTGGTCTCGTTGCCCGCCACGAGAAGCAGAAGCAAAGTCGACAGCAACTCGTCGTGGGTTAGCCTGTCGCCGTCTTCCTCGACCGCCATCAGCGCGCTGATAATGTCGTCGCGCGGGTCGCGCCGCCGCCGCTCCATGATGCCCTCGAAGTAGTCGAACAGGCTCTGGCTGGAGTCGCGGATGCGCCGCCGCTGCTCGTCCGTCACGGTCGGCTCGATTACCAGCGATATGTCGTTCGACCATCGCTCGAACAGCCCCATGTCGTCCGGCGGCACGCCCATCATCTCGGCTATCACCGTGATGGGCAGGGGATAGGCGAACTTTTCGATGAGGTCGAACTTGTCGCGGTCTTCCACCGCGTCCAGCAACTCCCTCGCGACGCGCTCTATACGCGGGGCGAGCGCCGACACCGAGCGCGGCGTGAACGCCCGCGACACAAGCCCCCGAAGCCGCGTGTGGTCTGGCGGATCCATGCCCAGAAAGCTCTTGTAATCCACCACGCTGCCGGGCGATTCGTTGGAAAACCGCTTATGGTCGCGCAGGACGCGGTCGACGTCCGCGTACTCCGTCAGAATCCACCCGTCGATCATCCGAAGCCGATGCACCGGGTCCTTGCGCCGAATCTTCTCATAGGCGTCATAGGGATACGCCCGGATTTTGGGCGAAGTCGGGTCGTAGCAGACGCCCGATTCCACGCGCTCCCAAGCCAAAAGCGCGGAAATGGCGGCGGACTTGACCGCTCCCTTAACCGCTTTCGCTACCGTATTCATGCGCCGGCGCTCCCATCTCACGCGAATCTGCGCGGGATTATACAACAGACCGCGCGCGTTGGGTAGGCGTCAAGGCGGGAATTTCGCTGGAAGCGCTGAAACTGAATCGGACGGGACGGAGCGCGGCGCGTCCGACGCGCCCCGTCGGACGCGGAACTTCACCGCCGCGCCCCCGTCGCGAACGTCTCGTCCGGCGGGGACGACCGGCCATTTTCGCCACTCCCCCAGCATGCCGCCGTTCCGTCCGGGCGCAAAGCGCAGGTGTGGTAGAGTCCGGCGCTGATGGCTACAAATCTCTCGCCGTCGCTCGGAGGGGACGACTGACCATGGTTATAGTAGCCTGAGTCCGCTCCCCAACATTCTGCAGTCCCATCCTCGCGCAACGCGCAGGTGTGGTACCCTCCGGCGCTGATGGTTGCAAATGTCTCGCCATTGCTCGGAGGGGACGCCTGGCCTCGCTCCCCCCAGCATCTTGCTGAACCATCCTCGCGCAACGCGCAGGTATGGTAAATGCCGGCGCTGATGGCTATAAATCTCTCGTCGCTGGGCGGGGACGCTTGACCGACGTTGCCCCGCCCCCATGGACCGCGGTCATTCCGTCCCCAGCACTCTGCGGTCCCATCCTCGCGCAACGCGCAGGTGTGGTACCCGCCGGCGCTGATGGCTACAAATCTCTCGTCGTTGCTCGGCGGGGACGCTTGACCCTCCTCATCCCATCCCCAGCATATCGCCGTTCCATCTTCACGCAACGCGCATGTGTGAAACGCGCCGGCGCTGATGGCGGTGAATATCCCGTCGTCGGGCGGGGACGACTGACCGTATCTGTTCACACCCCAACATTCCGCCGTTCCGTTCTCGCGCAGCCCGCAGGAATGGCGACCGCCGGCGCTGACGGCGGCGAAGGCAATGCGAGAGAATATGGTCCCTGTGGGCGGGGACGCCTGACCGTATCTGTTCCACCCCCAACACTCCGCCCTTCCGTTCTCGCGCAACGCGCAGGCATGCCCGGTGCCGGCGCTGATAGACGCGGGTTCGGAGACGATTCGGTCGTTTTCTGCGACGCTCGGAGCGCGCTCCGATACCGACAGGTCGTAGCCGCCGACGCTTGTGCCTCGGTAGCCGAACACCTTCACATAGTAAGCCCCGGACGAAGGCGCGGTCCACACTATCTTAGACCCGTACCCGTACCCGGCGCCGCCGTCATCGTTTCGCGCCAGTTGGGCGCCCTGACCGGAGTGGAGCTCGATTACGGTGTCCATCCCCGTCCGGACGCTCGTCTCTATCGTGTACTCCGCGCCGGATTGCGCTTGGAACGAGAAGAAATCCTCGTCGCCCGCCGTCTCTATGTTGCCGACGACGGCGGAGCCGACGTTCATCGCGGTCGCGGACGAGCGGTTGTCGCCGTGGTCGTCCGTCTCATCCACGATTTCGAGCTTGACCGTCACTTGATTGGTGAACAAACCCCTGCCGGGGGTGACCAACGTCACAAGCAACTCCGGCAGAGCCTGCCCCGGCGTTCCGTAAGTGAAACTCCCGCCGGAGGTTCCTCGCCCGGATGAACCGGACACAAACCAGTAGTGAGGGTCTCTGTCCGGCCCAATCGTGTTTCTTCCGTTGGGCGAGACGTCCGCTTCGCCGCCGGTCGTGTCCCCCACTATCGAAACCGTCGTCGGGTGGGTTGCCGTGACCGTCAGCTTGGCAACCTTCCCCGCGGAGAGAGTTTGGGCGGGCATCAAGAAGGAGTGCGCCGACGTCGGTTTCAGGGACGCCCGCGTCGGGGCCGCGCCCAAGTATGTTTGCGGACGCGCGAAGCACAGCCCTTCTTCTTTGACTTGGGTTCTGTTCTCCACCCAGTGGCGGCAGTCCGTTTCGTCGGAGTCCAGCAACGATATTTTTCCTCCCGTCCCCATGGATTCCGTTCCGCCGCTGCCGTTGGATACGACTGACTCGTAGAGCATGGTCGCGTAGTTGTAGTACGCCATCGCCGCTTCCAGAGACGACTCCTTGTTTTCGCCGAGATGCCCGCCGAAGTCGCAGTTGTGGAAGGCAAGTGCGTTTTCAAGGTCGGACAAGCCGCTGCTTATCGCAGGGGCGAGAAACCTCTGGAACACGGACGCGACGACGTGGCGTTCTTGCGCCCTTGGGCAGGCGTTGTCGATCAGTTTGAAGAACGTGGCGCGAGCGTAAGCATCTTGCGCGTCATCGGTGTTCACGAGCCCGCCTTCGAGCTGAGCTTCCCGCATCTTGCTGCCCAGTCCAGTTTCCTGGTACCAGTCCTGCCTGTCATAGACCTCATCGACGAACCACTGTGCGCTTCCCTCAACCAGCCACAGGCGCGGGTTGCCGCCGAAGGCGTTGAGTATCTGGTTGGAGCCGTTCCTTTGGGAATGGTGGAACAGCTCGTGAACCGCGGTCGCGCGCATCTCGGCTATTGAGTCGTAGCGGGGTTGCGAGTTCAGGTCTATGGAGTCGTTGTTGCCCACCTGTCCTTGGACGTCGCCAAGGTCTTTTATGTTGACTTCGAGGGTTGGGTTGTAAACCATCCCCAGCTCATCCAACTTGTCTTGCCCTTCAAGCAACCACTGGGCTAGGTGGGCTTCGGTGACTGGCGCATCCCCGGATCCGCCCCATTCCGCGTCTTGGAAGTTTTGGATTCTGAAGATGCGGTGGCGGTTGGGCTTTCTCTGGTCGGGGTGGTTGTAAACGCACTGAATCTCGTTGCGGCGCGCCGCGAACGAATCGCAGACGATGAGCTCGCCGAGGTGAGTCTCCGAACCGGGCGCGGGCGCCGCCTCGGGGACGCGCTCCGACAACGAAAGGTCGTAGCCGCCGACGCTTGCGCCGCCGTAGCCATACACATTCACGTAGTACGTCCCGGACGAAGGCGCGGTCCACACTATCTTAGACCCGTACCCGGGTCCGCCGTCATCGTCTTGCGCCAGAGACGCGCCCTGCCCGGAGTGGAGCTCGATTACGGTATCTAGTTCCGACCGGACGCGGGTCTCTATCGTGTACTCCGCGCCGCTTTGCGCTCGGAACGAGAAGAAGTCATGGTCGCGGGACGTTTCTATGTCGCCGCTGACTGCGGAGCCGGCGTTCATGGCGGTCGCGGACGCGCGGTCGTCGCCGTGGTCGTCGCCCGCATCGGGCGCGGGCGCCGCATCCGGGACGCCGGCCCCCCAAGACGGATCCCAGTCTCTACCGGAGTTGGCGGCGAGGCGCGCGACGCCGGAGCCGTCAGAGTTCATCGCGTATATCTCCCAGTTGCCGCTCCTGTTGGATGAGAACGCGATGCGCCGGCCGTCGGGCGACCAAGACGGGTACCATTCGTTAGCGGAGTTGTTGGTAAGGCGAACGACGCCGGAGCCGTCGGGGTTCATCGTGTATATCTCGTAGTTTCCCGCCCTGTTGGAAAGGAATACGACTCGCCGTCCGTCCGGCGACCAAGACATGAGCAGATCGTGAGCGGAGTTATTGGTGAGACGGACGACGTCTGACCCGTCGGCGTCCATCGCGTAAATCTCGCGGTTGTTATCGCCGTGGTAAGAGTAGAAGGTTATCTTCCCGCCGTCGGGCGACCATCTTGGTCGGTACTCATCGTTGGGGCGATTGGTGAGACGAGCGACGCCGGAGCCGTCGGCGTTCATCGCGTATATCTCGTAATTGCCATTTCTGTTGGATGAGAACGCGATGCGCCGACCGTCGGGCGACCAAGACGGTCCCCAGTCGTCGGCGGAGTTGTTCGTTAGGCGAGTTGCGCCGGAGCCGTCGGCGTTCATCGCGTATATCTCGTTGTTGCCGTCCCTGTTGGAATTGAACGCGACGCGCCGGCCGTCGGGCGACCAAGACGGAGCTCTGTCGCTAGCGGAGTTGTTTGTTAGGCGAGTTGCGCCGGAGCCGTCGGCGTTCATCGCGTATATCTCCCAGTTTCCGTCTCTGTCGGATGAGAACGCGATGCGCCCGTTCCGCCCGCCGGTCTCCGCGGGTGGCGCGGGCTCCGGCGTCGGCGCCGCGACCACAAGAACGCTTCTCACCGCCGCGTTGTAACCCTGCTGGTCGTCCGTCCCATACGCGGGCGCGCGGGCGCAGTCCGAATACCCGTCGGCGCATATCCAGCCCCGAACACGGACGGGAAGGTTCCCTGCGGTCTTGGGCGTCACGCGCAGGGTGAGCTCGCGAGTCGCGCCGGAGCGCCACGTTGGGTCGTCGCTTTCTATCAGCAGATGCTCCGCGCCCATCCTAGATCCGTTCGAGCGGTTGAGCGAATCGCCTGTTTTGTGGATCGAGACATTGCCCGTCCCGGACGTGTATTCGACCACGCGAACGTCCGCCAGCGAAGACGTCCATCCGTCGGACGACTTGGAGCCGCCGGTGAGCGTCGGGAAGGACACCGAGACTCCGCCGCGCTCGCCGTTCCCGCCGTCGTTGGCAAGCGTGATTTCAATGTCGAAGCCGCGCCCTGCCGTCGCCGCGTTCGGCACGGAGAATCTGCTGATGTTCGGGACGGGCGCCGGCGTGGGCGCCGCCTCGGGGACGGACTCCGACCATGACAGGTCGTAAGCGCCGACGCTTGCGCCGTGGCCGTACACATTCACATAGTAAGTTCCGGACGAAGGCGCGGTCCACTCCAGTTTGGACGCGAAACCTTCGCCGCCGTCATCGTTTTGCGCCAGCTGGGCGCCCCGACCGGAGTAGAGCGCGATTACGGTGTCCACGTCGGAGGCGGCGACGATGTGCGTCCGTATTGTGTATTCCGCGCCGCCTTGCGCTTGGAACGAGAAGAAATCCTCGTCGCCGGGCGTCTCTATGTTTCCCATGACCAGCGAGATGCCGGAATTGGATATGGATACGCGGGTCGCCGATGAGCGGTCGTCGCCATGGTCGTCCGCCGCCGCCGCCGCGACTTCGACGACGCCTCTATACGCCATGTATCCCTGCTGGTCCTCCGTCCCTCTCGATGTCGAGCGCTCGCAGTCCGAATACCCGTCGGCGCATATCCAAACCCGATACATGATTGGAAAGTCCCCGGCGCGCTTGGGGGTCACGCGCAGGGTGAGAGCGCGGTTCGCGCCCTCGCGCCACGTCGCGTCGTCGCTCTCTATCAGCAGGTGGCGCGCGCTCATCCTCGATCCGTTCGCGTGGTTGAGAGAGTCGCCGGTTTTGTAGATCGAGACGTTGCGCGTTCCGGACGTGTAGTCGACCACGCGAACGTCCGCCAGCGAGGACGTCCATCCGTTGGACGACTTGGAGCCGCCAGTGAGCGTCGGGAAGGACACCGAGATTCCGCCGCGCTCGCCGTCCCCGCCGCCGTTGGCGAGTTCGATTTTGATGTCGAAACTCTCGCCTACGGTCACAGAGCCTGCTGGCAAGGCTGGAAAGTATCCGGCGTGTTCAACAATGATAGGCTCAGGCGTCCGCGTCTGAACGCGCTCCGACAGCGACAGGTCGTAGCCGCCGACGCTTTCGCCGTCGTAGCTGTACACCCTCACGTAGTAAGTCCCGGACGAAGGCGCGGTCCATGTGATCTTGGACGCGCTCCCGGAGCCGCTGTCATCGTCTAGCGCCAGCCGCGTCCCCTGCCCTGAGTAGAGCGCGATTACGGTGTCCAACCCCGACCGGACGCTCGTCTCAATGGTGTACTCCGCGCCTTCTCGCGCTTGGAACGAGAAGAAATCCTCGTCGTCGGACGTTCCTATGTTGCCGCGGACGGTGGAATCGACGTTCATCGCGGTCGCGGACGCGCGGCTGTCGCCGTGGTCGTCCGCGGGCGCCGGCGGCGGCGCGACGCTCCCGTCCCGCTCTGGCGCCGCGCCCCAAGACGAATGTTCATCATTGGCGGAGTGGCTGGTTAGCCGCGCGACGTTGGAGCCGTCGGCGTCCACAGAATAGATATTGTTATTGCCGTCCCGCCGGGATGTGAACGAGATGCTCCGTCCGTCGGGCGACCACGCCGCCCCGCCGCCATGCGATGTTAGCCGCGCGACGTTGGAGCCGTCGGCGTTCATTGTGTATATCCCGCCGCTGCCGGAGCCGAACGCTATGAGCGAGTTGTTGGCAGGCGAGAAAGCCGGATTCCAACTCGCGCTCGTCCTTATGGTTGTCAAGCCGGAGCCGTCGACGTTCACAACGTAGATTCGCCCCCGGGGATAGGAGTCGAATGTCAGGCGCCGACCGTCCCGCGACCAGGACGGCTTGCCTTTGAACATGGATGAGTTCGTGACGCGCGTCTCATTGGAGCCGTCGGCGTTCATTACATAGATGTTTTCATTGCCGTTCCGGTTGGATACGAACGCGATGCGCCGTCCGTCCGGAGACCAAGAAGGCGACCACGACTCGCCGCCGGACGTGTTGGTGATGCGCGTGACATTGGAGCCGTCGGCGTTCATCACGTAAATCTCGACGTCGCCGCCTCGGTTGGACGCGAACGCTATCTTGCGCCCGTCGGGAGACCAATCGGGAAGCCGGTCGTGGGCGGAGTTGTTCGTGATGCGCGTCAAGCCGGAGCCGTCGGCGTTCATCGCGTATATCTCGGCGTTGCCGTCGCGCTCGGACTTGAACGCGATGCGCCCGCTTCCGCTAGGCGTCGCCGGCGCCGGCGCCGCTTCCACGTTCACGCCTCTGATTACCACGCTCCGCCCCTGCTGGTCGCGCCCGTCGTCGCGCCGGGCGCCGGGCGCGGGCTGGTAGGCGCATATTTGGTAGCCGTCGGCGCAAAGCCAGCCCCTGACCCTGAACTCGAATCTTCCCGCGCGCTTGGGCGTCACGCGCAGCCTCAGCGTCCGGTCGGAGGACGACGACCACCCGGAGCCTTCGCTTTCGACGAGCAGATGGCTGGCGTTTATTCGCTGCCCGTCCGCGTGGTTGATTGAGCTGCCTTCCGCGTAGAAGGCTACGTCCATTCCGTTGGATTGAACCTCGCTGATGTCCGCCGCCGAAGATTCGTAGCGGTTGGAGCGGACCCCGCCGCCTGTCAGCGACGGGAAGGAGAACGAGATTCCGCCGCGCTCGCCCGTTCCGCTGACGCTGTAGATTCGCGCTTCTATGTTGAAGCTCTCGCCCACAGTCACCGGGTCGTCCGGGTAGTCCCAAGCCAAGCCGAACGATGGGGGAGACTGCGCCGGCGCGGGCGTCGGCGGGACGCGCTCCGACAACGACAGCGAGTAGCCGCCTTCGCTTCCGTCGTAGCCGTACACCTTCACGTAGTAAGTCCCGGACGAAGGCGCGCTCCACACTATCTTGGAGCCGCGACCGGGGCCGTCGTCATCGTCATCCCTCAGCCGCGCGCCGCGACCGGAGTGGAGCTCGATTACTGTGTCCAGCCCAGACCGGACGCGCGTCTCTATGGTGTACTCCGCGCCGGATTGCGCTCGGAACGAGAAGAAGTCCTCGTCTTCGGACGTTCCTATGTTGCCGCGGACTGTGGAATCGACGTTCATCGCGGTCGCGGACGCGCGGCTGTCGCCGTGGTCGTCCGCCGGCGTTGCCGCCGCCACATTCACGCTTCTGACCCCCACGCTCCACCCCTGCTGATCGCGCCCGTCCTCGTGCCGCGCTCCGGGATAGGGCGAGCGCGCGCAGTTTTGATAGCCGTCGGCGCAAAGCCAGCCCCTGACCCTGAACTCGAATCTGCCCGCGCGCTTGGGCGTCACGCGCAACCTCAGCGTCCGGTCGGAGCGCGACGACCACCCGGAGCCGTCGCTTTCGACGAGCAGATGGCTGGCGCTTATTCGCCGCCCGTTCGAGTGGTTGATCGAGCTGCCTTCCGCGTAGAAGGCTACGTCCATTCCGTTGGAGCGAACCTCGCTAATGTCCGCCGCCGAAGATTCGTAGCGGTTGGAGCGGACCCCGCCGCCTGTGAGCGACGGGAAGGAGAACGTGATTCCGCCGCGCTCGCCCGTTCCGCTGACGTTGTGGATTCGCGCCTCGATGTTGAAGCTCTCGCCCACGGTCGCGCTCGACGGGCTGTCCCAAGACAGCGTGAACGAAGGCGCCGACTGCGCCAGCGCGCCGCGCGGCTCGAAGGCGATGACGCCCAGCGCCGCTACGAGGATGATGGCTATGGCAAGCGTTGACGCTCCGAACTTCATTTTGCTCTCTCTATCTCTCATGTTGGCTTGGCGGATTGTTGTCTGGACGCGACCGATAATCAGGGCAGGGCGAAAGTCACGCCGCTCGGCGGGGAGGACTGACCGTCGTCGTTCCACCCCCAGCATACCGCCGAACCGTCTTCCCGAAGCACGCAAGTATGAGAACTGCCGGCGCTGATGGCGGCGAATGTCTCGCCGCCGGGCGGGGACGACTGCCCTGATGTATCACTCCCCCAGCATACCGCCGCGCCGTCCGCGCGCAGCCCGCAGGTGTGAAATAAACCGGCGCTGATGGCGGCGAATGTCTCGCCGCTCGGCGGGGACGCCTGGCCAAAGTCATGGTCATCAGCACCCCAGCATATCGCCGCGCCGTCCGCGCGCAGAGCGCAGGTATGAAACGATACGGCGCTGATGGCGGCGAATGTCTCGCCGCCGGGCGGGGACGCCTGACCGTAGTCAGCGTCGCCTTCCGCGCCCCAGCATACCGCCGCGCCGTCCGCGCGCAATCCGCAGGTATGATACCGTCCGGCGCTGATGGCGGCGAATGTCACGCCGCTCGGCGGGGACGCCTGACCGTAGTCAGCGTCGCCTTCCGCGCCCCAGCATACCGCCGCGCCGTCCGCGCGCAATCCGCAGGTGTGCCATGGTCCGGCGCTGATGGCGGCGAATGTCTCGCCGCTCGGCGGGGACGCCTGGCCAAAGTCATGGTCATCAGCGCCCCAGCATATCGCGGTTCCGTCCGCGCGCAATCCGCAGGTGTGAGCGCTACTGGCGCTGATAGCAACGAACGCCACGCCGCTGGGTGGGGACGCCTGACCGTAATCGTTATGCCCCCAGCATACCGCCGACCCGTCCGCGCGCAACGCGCAGGTGTGACCGCTGCCGGCGCTGATGGTTTTAGCTGTCGGTTGGGTCGGCGCGGGCATGGGCGCCTCGCGCAATACCTCTTTCTCTATGACTACCTCTTTGACGACGACTCTCGACATCGACAGGTCGTAGCCGCCGACGCTTCCGTCGTAGCCGTACACATTCACGTAGTAAGTCCCGGACGAAGGCGCGGTCCACACTATCCTAGACCCGCGCCCGGAACCGTCGTCATCGTCTTGCGCCAGCATGCCGCCCTGCCCGGAGTGGAGCTCGATTACGGTGTCCAGATCCGCCCGGACGCGCGTCTCTATCGCGTATTGCGTACCGCTTTGCGCTCGGAATGAGAAGAAATCCTCGTCGCCCGCCGTCCCGATGACGCCGGACGCGCTAGAGCCAACGGATACGCGGGTCGCCGATGAGCGGTCGTCGCCGTGGTCGTCCGCCGCGGGCGGCGCCGCGACTTCGACGACGCCTCTATGCGCCGCGTATCCCTGCTGGTCGCCCGTCCCATTTCCGTGCCGCTCGCAGTTAGAGTACCCGTCGGCGCATATCCAAGCCCGATACATGATTGGAAAGTCCCCGGCGCGCTTGGGAGTCACGCGCAATGTGAGCTCTCGGCCAGTGTCCGAGCGCCACATCGCGTCGTCGCTCTCTATCAGCAGATGCTCCGCGCTCATCCTCGATCCGTTCGCGTGGTTGAGCGAGTCGCCGGTTTTGTAGATCGAGACGTTGCGCGTCCCGGACGTGTAGTCGACCACGCGAACGTCCGCCAGCGAAGACGTCCATCCACTAGACGACTCGGAGCCGCCCGTCAGCGTCGGGAAGGACACCGAGATTCCGCCGCGCTCGCCATCCCCGCCGCCGTTGACAATAACGATTTTGATGTCGAAACTCTCGCCTGCGGTCACGGGGCCTAGCAAGGCTGGAAAGTATCCGCCTTGTTCAATAAGGATAGGCTGAGGCGGCGTCCGCGTCTGAACGCGCTGGATGCGCGTGGGCGCGGTCGTCGGCGTGGGACGCGCCGGTTCGGGCGCGGGCGTCCGCCTGCGGAGCATCGGCGAGAGCGGCCTTTCCGTTGTCGCCGTCCGCTCCAGGGCGGGAGTCGCCGTCGGCGGCTCGACCACCGTTATGCGCGGCGGTCGAGGCGGTCGCGGCGCGGGCTGATCGCCGCACGCCGCGACCAGCGCCGCCGCGATGATGATGGCTATGGCTAGGGTTGACGCTCCGAACTTCATTCCGCTGCTCTCTCATGTTGGTTTGGTTAACGCGCTTGATGGATTGTTGGCTGAACGCGACCGATAATCAGGGCAGAGCGAACGTCACGCCGCTGGGCGGGGACGACTGGTCATATTCGTTATCCCCCCAGCATCGCGCCGTTTCGTCCGCTCGCAACGCCCTTATTTTAGTCCGCCGTTTTGTCCGCGCCGATTACCTATCCAGCCACACGTTGTGGAGTATGGGGAACAGGCAGTCGATGCAGAAGTTTTTGACGTCCGACCGAATCGCCCGCGGGGGCGAGAACATGAAGTGCCAGACGCGCGCCGGGTTGTCGTAGAGGACGCGGTTCATGTCGTCGAACAGCGTCTGCAGCTTCTCCGGGTCGGTTTCGACCAGGAACTGGTTTCGCAGCTCGGTGATGCGCGGCTCTTCCCAGCCGCCGCTGCCGTCCGACGCCATCGAGGGCGCGAGCGGGTTCAAGCCGTTGGCGAAGTTCGACCACGAGGTCGCTATCTCCCAGGGTCCTTCGCTCCCGGTCAGGGCGATGCGGCTCGCCCAGTCGAGCGACACCAGCTCCACTTGCGTGAAGCCGACGTCTTTCAGCGCCTCGTGCATCACCAGCCCGGCTTCGGGCATGAAGGGCATGTCGGAGGCGGCGATGAGTCGGACGGGGTAATCCTTTATCATCGGGTCGAGCGCGGCGGCTTCGTCGAGGATGCTCCGCGCCAGATCCAGGTTGCCGCCGAAGGTCTTGATGCCTTCTTCCTGAATGTCCTCGGCGACCCGCGTCTTCCACGGCGTGCCGCAGTGGATTTCGATGTAGCACTCCGTCCAGAACTTCTGCTCGCCGACCGCCGCCTGCATTATCTGGTCGTTGGGCGCGGCGGCGTAAACCGCTCGGCGCGCCAGGCGACCGGCGTCCGAGTTGTCGAACGGCGGATGGCGGAAGTTGAAGGCGTGGACGCCGTAGTTGCCGTCCCGAATCGGCGACCACTCTATGCCGGGTTTGTCATCTAGGGTGAAGGCGAGGTCTAGGCGGAAGTCGTCGAGGACGTCCACTTCGCCGGTCTGGAGCGCCGCCACGCGGATGGCGTGGTCGGGTATGTCGATGGCGATGAAGCCGTCGAGATACTGCGTTATCTCGCCTTTGGTGAAGTCCCAGGGCTCGCCGACGTTGGACGAGAAGTCGGGGAACTTCTCAAACACTAGGCGCTCTTGGGGAATCCAGCGCGTCATCATGTAGGCGCCGGTGCCTATGGTGTCCTGCACCGGCTCGCCGGGGGCGAGTTGCCAGATTTCTTCGTGCATAACCGACGGCTGGCGCGGGTCGAGCTGCGCTAGGAACTCCAGAACCATCGCGGTGGGCTGCCCGAACTGCATGGTGATGGTGTTGTTCATCTCGTCCAGCGTCTGGTTGAAGCGCTGGTCTTTGGTTTCCATGCCGTCGTTGCCGGCGGAGATGCCGAGCAGCTGTCGTCCGAGCGGGTCGACGCGGGCGAAGCGGTTGTGGGATTCGGCGATGTCCATCATCCGGAGCGGGTCGCCGTTGTGGAACTTCTGCCCGGCGCGGACCGTGAATGTGTAGGCGGTGCCGTCGTCGCTAATCTCCCAGCTGTCGAGCATCTGGGGGAAGATGTTGTAGTTGCGGTCGCGCCAGAAGAGCTGGTCGTAGGCGTGCCGCCCCACCGTGCCGGTCACAATCGCGCCTGTGGCGATGGGGTCTATGATTTTGATGGATCCCTGCGGGACGTAGTTGAGCATGCCGCCGTACTTGGCTTCGCCCGTGTCTTCGTCCATCGGCTGGAACTCCGGCCTGAGCGCGGCCACGGAGGGGGCTTGGGCGCCTGTTCCGGCGGGGGCTTCGGGCATGGCCGTCGCCGTCGGCATCGCCGGCGTGGGCTGGGCGGGGGCTTCGGGCATCGCCGTCGCCGTCGGCATCGCCGGCGCGGGCTGGGCGTGGGCTTCGGGCATCGCCGTCGCCGTCGGCATCGCCGGCGCGGGCTGGGAGGGCGCCGCCGTCGAGCCGGACGCCGCCGGCTGAACGGGCTGAGCCTGCGCGGGCGCGGCAGGACGCGCGGGTTGCGCCTGCGCGGGCGTCGGCGTGGGACGCGCCGGTTCGGGCGCGGGCGTCCGCCTGCGGAGCATCGGCGAGAGCGGCCTTTCGGCTGTCGCCGTCCGCTCCAGGGCGGGAGTCGCCGTCGGCGGCTCGACCACCGTTATGCGCGGCGGTCGAGGCGGTCGCGGCGCGGGCTGTTCGGCGCACGCCGCGGCAAGCCCCGCCGCGATGATGGCGATGGTTATGGCTATGGTTGACGCTCCGAACTTCATTCCGCGGCTCTCTTTTATTGGCTTGGCGAACGCGCTTGACGGATTGCTGGCTGAACGCGACCGAATCAGGGCAGAGCGAACGTGTCGCTTCTGCGCGGGGACGCCTGGCCGTAACCGTCGTCGCCCCAGCACCGCGCCGTGCCGTCCGAGCGAAGCGCGCAGGTATGCTCGTCGCCGGCGGCGATGGTTACGAACTCGTCATTTCTGGGCGGGAACGCTTGCTCGTCATTATTTCTTCCCCAGCACAGCGCCGTGCCGTCTTCCCGCAACCCGCAAGTGTGTTCGCCGCCGGCGCTGATGGCTGTGAACGTCTCATCTCTGGGCGGGGACGCTTGGCCGTAGTCGACTCGGTTGGACTCCGCGCCCCAGCATCGCGCCGTGCCGTCTTCCCGCAACCCGCAAGTGTGAACCCAGCCGGCGCTGATGGCTACGAACGCGTCGTTTCTGGGCGGGAACGCCTGGCCGTAGTCGAATTCGTCGTCCTCCGCGCCCCAGCACAGCGCAGTGCCGTCTTCCCGCAACCCGCAAGTGTGAGTCCCTCCGGCGCTGATGGCTTTGAAAGTCTCGTTTCTGGGCGGGGACGCCTGCCCAACGTCGCTGTCGTTGGATTCCGCTCCCCAGCATCGCGCCGTGCCGTCTTCCAGCAACGCGCAGGTGTGAACGTTGCCGGCGCTGATGGCTTTGAACGTCTCGTTTCTGGGCGGGGACGCCTGGCCGTAGTCGCTGTCGCCGGATTCCGCTCCCCAGCATCGCGCCGAGCCGTCTTCCAGCAACCCGCAGGCGTGCGCGCCGCCGGCGCTGACGGTTGTGAACACATCGTTTCTAGGCGGCGACGACTGACCCTCGGCATCGGCACCCCAGCACCGCGCGGAGCCGTCTTCCCGCAGCGCGCAGGTATAGTCCCAGCCGGCGCTGATGGTAGTCTTCGCCGACCGCCCTCCCTGACACACGCCGAACGTCAGGGCGATTGCGCCAAGCAACGCCAGCAAAGCGACGGCGATGACCGCCGCGTTAAGCGTGCGCTTTCCGATTGGCATGGCGTCTATCTTCTCTCTCATCCCCATGGGGGCGACCCTCCCTTTTAATTGGCTTGGCGCTCGCGCTCGCGACGGGTTGCCGCGAACAACTGCGGTCGGTCGGTTGACCGAATCGTATTATTAGCCCGCCTTGAAGATTTGTCATGGGTTTAGCGCACAAATAATTTGTGCGTTAAACCTATGTCCGCGTCGGGGCGATTCGGAAGGCGCGGCGAGAGCGGACCGCCCTAGACGCGAACTTCGCCTCCGGAATTGACACCCCCGCCCCCGCGTTTTACACTCGAATTCCAAAACCGACCGAAACGCCATCCCACGGAGATTCCCAAATGCCCAGCGAGAGCAAGCGCGAGTGGCGCGAATCCACACTAGACCCCGTTCTCAAGCGGTTCGGAGAGCGGCAAGACGCTTTCGAGACCGCCTCCGGCATCGCCGAGGACATCCTCTACACGCCGGAGGAGCGCGGCGGCTCCGACTACGCCCGCAATCTGGGCTACCCCGGCGAATATCCGTACACCCGCGGCGTCCAGCCGACCATGTACAGGGGGCGGCTCTGGACGATGCGCCAGTACGCGGGCTTGGCGTCGCCGGAAGAGTCCAACCGCCGCTACCGATACCTGCTCGAGCAGGGGCAGACGGGCTTGAGCGTCGCCTTCGACCTGCCCACGCAGACGGGTTACGACTCCGACCATCCGATGGCGCAGGGCGAAATCGGGCGAACCGGCGTCCCCATAAGCAGCCTCTCGGACATGGAAGCGCTGTTCGACGGCATACCGCTCGACCGCGTAAGCACATCCATGACCATCAACGCCACCGCGTCCATTCTCTTGGCGCTCTACATCGCCGTCGCGCGCAAGCAGGGCGTGGATTCGAAGGCGCTCAACGGCACAATCCAGAACGACATCCTCAAGGAATACATCGCGCGGGGGACGTACATCTACCCGCCGCGCCCGTCCATGCGGCTGGTGACGGACACGTTCGAGTACTGCGCCCGAAACGCGCCGCGCTGGAACACCATCAGCATCAGCGGCTACCACATGGCGGAGGCGGGCGCGACGGCGGCGCAGGAATTGGCGTTCACATTCTCCAACGCCATCGCCTACGTCCAGGCGGCGGTGGATTCCGGGTTGGAAGTGGACAGTTTCGCGCCGCGCCTGAGCTTCTTCTTCGTGGCGCAGAGCCATCTGTTCGAGGAAGTCGCCAAGTTCCGCGCCGCGCGCCGCATGTGGGCGAAGATAATGCGCGAGCGCTTCGGCGCGGCCAACCCGCGTTCGTGGACTTGCCGCTTCCACACGCAGACCGCCGGCGTGACGCTCACCGCCCAGCAGCCCGACAACAACGTAATCCGCTCGACCATGCAGGCGCTCGCCGCCGTGCTGGGCGGCACGCAATCGCTCCACGTCAACTCCAAAGACGAGGCGCTGGCGTTGCCGACCGAAGAATCCGTCCAGCTCTCGCTCCGCACCCAGCAGGTGCTGGCGTATGAAACGGGAATCGCCGACACAGTCGACCCGCTCGCCGGCTCCTACTACGTCGAAAGCCTGACAGACGAAGTGGAGCGTTTGGCGTTCGAGCATATCGAGCGCATAGACGAGATGGGCGGCGCGCTGTCGGCGCTCGACCGCGGCTACCAGATAGGCGAGATACACGAAAGCGCCTTCCGCCACCAGCGGCAGGTCGAGACGGAAGAGCGCGTCGTGGTCGGCGTGAACCGATTCCAGTCGCCCGCGCCGCCCATAGAAAGCCTGCAGACCATAGACCGCGCCGAAACCGAGCGCCAGCTGGCGCGCCTAGCCCGCGTCAAGAGCGAGCGGGACGGAGCCGCCGCGTCCACCGCCCTAGCCAACCTGGAGCGCGTGGCGAGAGGCGACGGCAACACCATGCCCGCCATCCTCGAAGCGGTCGAAGCCTACGCCACGCTCGGCGAAATATCGGACGTCTTCAGAAAAGTGTTCGGAGAGCAACGCGAGTTCGCCCCGTTCTAACCCGCGCCGCCGACAACCCGCCGGCAATCCTCAGAAGGAGAAAGAAACGCCATGCAGATGCAAGACCTGGACCGCGAGACCGCCGCCCTGTTCGCCGCCGCCGACTGCGCCCTCGACGCGGGGGACTTCCGGGAAGGCGCGCGCCTGCTGTGGGAAGCCGCCCGCGTCAACATAGCCGCCCTAGCCCAATCCCGCGGCTGGCCCTGCGAAACGCTGGACGACATCAATCGGGCGATAGTGGAGTTGGACAAGGGGCCGTACGGAAAGGGGTTCTACCCCTATGAGCATCTCGCCTACTTCGCCACAGTCGACGCCCTGCGCGAACACGCTGAGGAATACGACATCCTGGCGGGCGGCGAATTCGAGTGGACGGAACTCGAAGACTTCCGGCTGGGCGAAGACTCGGTAAAGGGCTTCGTGAAACTGCTCCGGAAGCAGATTCGCAAGGACGGCGCGCCAGCATGAACTACGAAGACCACATCGCGTCCGCGCGAATGTTCCTGAGCGCGGCGGAAATCCTTTCGGGTCTGGGCATGGGCATGGCCGCCGCCGAAATGGTGTGGGGGGCGGCGAATCAGGCGATAGACGCCGTCAACCACCGCATGGGCGTAATCCGGCACGCCAGCAGCAACAGCGACAGGCGGCGCGTCTTGCAGCGCATCGGACGGGCGCACGGAGTGGAGAGGGAGCTTGCCAACGGATTCAGGACTGTGTCGAGCAGGCTGCACAACCACTTCTACATGGGCAACCTGTCCTCCGAACAACTGGAGCAGGAAATGAGAAACGGCATGCTCTTCGCAACCCGCATGCTGGAGTTCGCCGAGTCTCCGCCAAGATGAAATCCGCCAAAAGCGCAACCGAATCGGGAGAAAGAAACGCCATGCAGATGCAAGACCTAGACCGCGAGACCGCCGCCCTGTTCGCCGCCGCCGACTGCGCCCTCGACGCGGGGGACTTTCGGGAAGGCGCGCGCCTGCTGTGGGAAGCCGCCCGCGTCAACATAGCCGCCCTAGCCCAATCCCGCGGCTGGCCCTGCGACACGCTGGACGACATCGAACAGGTGATTTTCAAGTTGGACAAGGGGCCGTACGCGCAGGGGCGCATCGTCCCTTACCAGCATCTCGTCGCGTTCTCCAACGCCAACATCCTGCGCGAACACGCGGAGGAGTACGACGTTCTGGAGGGCAGCGAGTTCGAGTGGACCGACCTTGAAGACTTCAAGTCGGGCGAAGACTCGGTCAAACGCTTTGTAAATCTGCTCAGGAAGCAGATCCGCAAGGAAGGCGCAACGGCATGAACCACGAAGACCACATCGCGTCTGCGCGAATGTTCCTGAGCGCGGCGGAGGTCCTTTCGGATCTGGGCATGGGAATGGCAGCCGCCGAAATGGTGTGGGGCGCGACAGTTCAGGCGATAGACGCCGTCAACCACCGCATGATGGTAACGCGCCACGCCGGCAGCAACCGCGACCGGCGGCGAATCCTTGAACGCTTGGAGCGCGCGCATGGAATGGACGGCGCGTTGCGCGACAGCTTCATGTCGGTAGTGAACGACTTGCACAACCACTTCTACAAGGGCAACCTGTCGCCCGACGCCCTGGGAATACACATGCGAAACGGCATGCTCTTCGCAACCCGCATGCTGGAGTTCGCCGAGTCTCCGCCAAGATGAAATCCGCCAAAAGCGCAACCGAATCGGGAGAAACGCCATGCAAATGCAAGACCTAGACCGCGAGACCGCCGCCCTGTTCGCCGCCGCCGATTGCGCCCTCGACGCGGGGGACTTCCGGGAAGGCGCGCGCCTGCTGTGGGAAGCCGCCCGCGTCAACATAGCCGCCCTAGCCCAATCCCGCGGCTGGCCCTGCGAAACGCTGGACGACCTCAAGCGCGCGATATTCGAGTTGGACAAGGGACCCTACGGAAAGGGGTTTTACCCCAACGAACACTTCGCCCACTTCGTCACCGCCGACATCCTGCGCGAACACGCGGAGGAATACGACATCCTGGCGGGCGGCGAATTCGAGTGGACGGACCTTGAAGACTTCAGGCTGGGCGAAGACTCGGTTAAGGACTTCGTAAAGCTGCTCAAGAAGCAGATCCGCAAGGAAGGCGCGCCAGCATGAACTACGAAGACCACATCGCGGCGGCGCGAATGTTCCTGAGCGCGGCGGAAATCCTTTCGGGTCTGGGCATGGGCATGGCAGCTGCCGAAATGGTGTGGGGCGCGGCGAATCAGGCGATAGACGCCGTCAACCACCGCATGGGCGTGATGCGCCACGCCAGCAACAATCGCGACAGGCGGCGCGTCTTGCAGCGCATCGGGCGGGCGCACGGAGTGGAAAGCCGGCTTGTCAGAGGCTTCAGGGCGGCGGCGAACGGGCTGCACTGTCATTTCTACACGGGCAACCTGTCCGATGACGAACTGGAAGAGAACATGCGGCTCGGCATAGCCTTCGCAACCCGCATGCTGGAGCTCGCCGAATCCCCGCCAAGATGAAATCCGCCGAAAGCCCGGATGACTTCCGGGAAAGACCCGCTGTTCGCAATCCGGAAACCCGCGTTGACACGCGCTTGGGGCGAATGGCAGTATAAACCCAACATCGCGCGGGGGGATTATGACTTGAACGCTCAGACCGAATTGCCGTTCGGCTTGCCGGCATCCGCCTCTTGCGACTGCGCCAAGTTGTCCAGAGTCCGCAACCGCCGCGCCCAGCGCCAGAGGGCGGTCGGCAAGGGGAAATACCCCCTCAACTGGCTCGGCGTGGCGAACAAAGTGAAAGAGAGCGCGGGCTGGCGGTGCGAGTGTTGCCGGCATCCGCGCAAAAAGCGGAACGCGAAAGACGCCTGCGACGCCCTCTGCGTCCACCCCGCCGACGGCAAAAAGCGCTCGCTCGCCGTGCATCATCTCGACATGCGCCCCGAAAACTGCGAATGGTGGAACCTCGTCGCGCTTTGCGACTCGTGCCATCTGCGCGTTCAGGGAAGGTTGGACTGGGCGCAAATGTCGCTGTCGGACGCCAACCCCGCGTGGGGCGAATCGCTCCCCCGCTGGCTCGCCGTTCGCCGAAAGGGATTTCTTGAGACGCTCCCGGACCGCGACGCCCCGCCGCGCGTCGCCCTGCGAACGGCGGCGTCCGACATCCGCCCCGTCGTCCAAACCGCCCGAACCCCGCGCCTTGAATACGCCAAGCCTCCGGAAGGCGCGGGCGGGTTGGGGAGCCAGTTCCGCCTTCCGCTTATGTGAGAAACGGCGGCGGCGCGCAAGACGGCGGTCAGGCGGTCTATCAGTCCGCCAGCGGTCCAAACTGCCGCCGCGCGCCCGTGACGTTCATGCGGAAGTCCATCATCCGCCGGCTGACTTGATAGGCGTCGCAAGCCGCTTCCATAGGAACGCGCCGCCGGCAAAGGCGAACAAGCGCGTCCCTCGGAAGCAGCAGCGCGCCCGCGAGCCAGTCCGCTTCCTCTTCCGCCGCCCGGTTGTAATTTCGGAGCGCGAGTTCGCCCTCCCCCACGAAGTACATGGAGCTGGGTTCGTGATTCAGAATCAGATGCGCCAGCTCGTGCATCACGTCGCTCGAATGTCTGGCGCGGCTGTGGGTTGGGTTGACCATTATCGCCTCGCGCCCATGCGCGGAAACGGCGATTGCCGACCACGAATTGGCGTCCTCCACAGTCAGGCGGCGCAGGTCCGCGCCGGACAGCCCGATTTCGGATACGCGCCACACCAGAACGCCGAGATGCCGCGCCAGCATTTCCGCCGGGAGCGGCGCGGCGGTTTCCAGTCCGAGCCTTGCTCGAAACGACTTCGCCATCTCTTCGCACCGCGACTTAAACCCTCTCTCCATCCGTCTCGCTCTCCATCTCGCCGAGCATGCGTTGGGCGTGGATAATCGCGTTGGCGAGCGCTTTGGCGGTCTCCGGCGCGACCTCGCGTTTGGCGCGCAGATGCGCCGTCGCCGCGAGCGAATCGCCAACGGCGCGGCGGCGCGGCGTCACCGATACGCCCATGATGGACGCCGGGTCTATCTCCAGCCAGCGGCACAGTTTGATGAACGTCTGCAAGTCCGGCGTCTTTCCCGACTCGATTCGGGACAGCGTCGGCGCGCTCGTTCCTATATCCGCCGCCGCCGCGCGCAGTCCTCTGCTACCCCTCTTCTCGCGCACAATCGCTCCGAGATTTTCCAGCGTGACTTTGGGCATGGGATTCTCCGTTGCGCGCGTAAAAATTCGTGTTGACTGTGAAACAAGCCGTCTGCTATTATGAATGTATCGGAAGCGAAACGCCAAATCGCATGCGATATTACTGGCTGAAGTGCTGATAGTCAACTGGCTAAAACCAGGTGAGATTTTGGAGAACAGCGGCAAGACATTTCACATACTCGCTTTGGACGGCGGCGGCGCGCGGGGAATCTACTCGGCGCTCATGCTGGCGAAAATCGAAGAGGCCGCATGCGCGCCTGTTCGGGACAGCTTCGACCTGATAGCGGGTACGAGCGCGGGGGCGATTTCCGCCGGGGCCGCCGCGATTGGGGTTCCCATGTCGCAAATCGTCGACTTGTTCGAGACCGAATCCGAGCGCATCTTCCGGAAGAGATGGTTTAGGCGGTTCGGATATGTCCAAAGCAAATACTCGCGCGACCACTTGAAAAGCGTGGTTGAAAACATCGCGGGCGGCGTGAAATTGGGGGATATAGAAACTCCGCTGATGATAACCGGCTCCGACATATCCACCGGCGGCGTTTACGTGTTCAAGTCCGCGTACTTGGGCGACATGGGCTATCCATACGTTCGGGACGGCGATACGCTTCTGAGCGAAGCGATACTCGCCTCCTGCGCCGCGCCGTCGTATTTCGACCCGGCGCGGGTCGGAGATTCCCTTGTGGCGGACGGCGGATTGTGGGCTAACAACCCATCGATCATAGCGCTGGCAGAAGCGCTGTCGAAGTTCCGCGCCGAAATCGAGCGCGTGCATATTCTATCAATCGGAACCGGGCGCTCGACCAAATTCTACTCCCAAAGCAAAAACTGGGGGCTTTTCACAGGATGGGGACTGCAAAAACTGGTATCATATTTCTTCAGTCTGCAATCGCAGGCTTCCACCAACATGTCCAAACTGATTCTTGAGGACAGGCATCTGCGGCTAGACCCCAAAATAGGCGATTGGGGACTGGACGATACGGCGCATATCCCAAACTTGAAATCTCTGGCAAACAGCGATTTCACCAAACAATCCCAAGCCATACTGAACATGATGAGGAGGCCCAAATGACCAAGAGAACCCAAGACTTCAATGACTTCATGACCGACCGCGTGAACCTGAACGAGGCGCGGCGCGAAAGGTTGCTGAGCGGAAGGCGGGGGGTGTCCGAACACCTCAGCCGGAACCTGCCAGGATTCCGAAAAACCGAAATGCAGGGGTCGTTCGCGCTCAAAACCCCCATCAAGCCGACCAACGGGCGCGAGTACGACCTGGACATGCTGGTGTACATGAAGGAAGGCGCGAACATGTCGCCGAGGGACTACATCGCAAAAGTCCACCGCGCCATGAAGGCGAACGCGACCTACGCCGACAAGGTTAAGATGCGGAAGCGGTGCGTGGAAGTCGACTACGCCGGCGAGTTCCACATGGACATCGTTCCCTGCGTCGAGAGGCGCGGCGGGCTGTACATTTGCAACCGGCAAACCAACGAATTCGAGCCCACCGACGGCACGGGCTTCAGGGATTGGTTCAACGGCAAGAACGCGGTCACTCACGGCAACCTGAAGCGCGTGGCGCGCCTGCTGAAATACCTGCGCGACCACAAGCGAACCTTCACCGCGCCCTCGATACTGCTGACGACGCTCATCGGCAACGCCGTCTTGGACAGCGATGACGGTTCGCAGTTCAGGACGCTGCCCGACGCGCTCAAGACCGTCACGAACCGCATCAACGACTTCTTGCGAGCCAACCCGTTCAAGCCGAGGATAGCCAACCCCGCCCTGCCGGAGGAAGATTTCTCGCGCGACTGGGATCCGACCAAGTACCGGAACTTCCGCGACAAATTCGACGGCTACACGACCCGCATAAACAACGCCTTCGCCGAAAGCGACCACGCGAGGAGCGTCGGCGCTTGGCGCGACTTGTTCGGCGACGATTTCGGGAAGGGGACGCCGTCGGGGAGCCGCGCGGCGGCGGCGACCGCGTCCGCTCCCGCCGTTCGGGAAGTCACGCCGAGAAAGCCTTACGCGGACATCGCCCCGTCCGCTAAGCGGCGCGGCGGGATGCGGCTGAGCCAAGCCGACATTCAGCGGATACAGTCTAACTTCCCCGGTCTGGCATGCGACTCGGAAGGGCGCATCGTGGAAGGAAACCTAGCCTTCTCCGCCGCTTATGACGGCGCTTCCGGCAAGATGCGGATAGGATGGGAAATCGCGGGCTTGGAACAGGCTTCGTTGCTGTCGGACTCCTTCTTGATAAGGATGGACTTCGGCGAAACCGACCCCAACGGCTGGCCGCTCGTGTACGAAATCGGCGGCAGATGCCGAGAAATCGCCGCTAGGGAAGGCGTGGACTTCGCCGACTTGCACTTCTACCCTGACGGGCGATGCTGTCTCGGAATCCAGTACGCCCCCGACCGGCGGTTGACGGCGGAGACGCTGATTTACGACCTGATAATCCCATTCTTCTACCGCCTGTCCTATGTGGACAGATACGGCTTGGTGTCCGCCCGCCGCGATTTGTGGGGGGAGTACGCTCACGGCGCGGAGGGCTATCGCCAGTACGAACGCGAAACGCTGGCGCTGGCGGCGGGAAATCCCGGCAGGAACGACCCCTGCCCCTGCGGCAAGGGACTCAAGTACAAGCGATGCCATCTCGACGAAGTCGAAAGCGTCAAGCGCCATGTCCGTCACAGCCTCGCCCGCAACTCGTCGCCGACCTTGACCGTCCCCGGCAGCTCCACTATGGCGTAAACGCCCAGATACGCCGCGCGGGGGTTGGGTCGGTAGCTCAGGATTAGCCGCAACGTGTCGTAATCGCGCTCGCCGGTTTCGGGGTTTAGCGTGGTTATCGCGCATCGCGGGTCGCGCGAGATTATCCGCAGGCGCAGGCGCTCGCCTATCAGCAACCCCTTGCCCAGCCACGAATCTTCTTCGTGGGCGGCGCATCCGGAGATTAGCAGCGACGGCCTGAAGCGCGCCGGCTCGAATGTCTTTGCGCCGCCCGTCATGCCGCTTAGATGGGCGACGGTTTCCCGCGAGATTAGCGAGATGGGATACTCGTCGAAACACGCGCCGGGGGCGTCGGACTTCATCAGCGTCAGGCTTTCGCCGCAGAACTCCGACAGCGCCGCCGACCAGTCGCCGGCTACGACGCGCCCGCGCGTCACGCGGCCCCAGAGGACTGTCGCCGTCTCGCCGCCCGTCTCCGCGCGTCCGCTCACCGTTTCGCCGTTGGGGAAAATCATTGTCAGCGCGTCCGTTTCGGGGTCGTAGTCCGCCGACACGCGCGCCAGCGCTCCGAGACGCCGCTGAGTGACCGCGCGCCCGGCGGCGTCCAGTATCATAAACCGCCTGTCGCCCTCGATTCCGCGCGAAGTGACCGAGACGCTCTCGGCGCTCCGCAACGCCAGCGATTTGACCGGCGCGAAGTGCATTGATTCGATTGCGGGCATGGTTTCGCCCTCTCTTTTGCTATTAAGAGCGTCCGCCGGACGCTCAACCTGGCTCAAGTTCCGTCCGAATTTCGCCCGAATATCTTGCCGCAAGCGCTATAATAGCCCAAAACGCCCTTCGGGGACAGGTTGCGAAGTCCGCTTTGCGCGGGTTGGGGTTTTCATGTCCATGTTTCATATCGGAAGATTCAAGAGCGCGTTCGGCGCGCTGATTTGGGCGGCGGCGGCGCTCGCGGTCGTCGTCGCGGCGGCGGCTTGCGACAACTCCCAGCCGTCGCGCTCGTCGCGGCCTCCCAGGGTGGTCATGTTGCCGACCGCCACGCCGGAGCCGACGGCGACGCCCACGCCCGTTCCCACTCCCACGCCCGCGCCGACGGCGACGCCTACCCCGACGCCCGTTCCGACGGCGACGCCCGCGCCCGTCGTCCAAGCCGCAGTGGAAAACGCTCCGGCGGCGAACGCGCAGCCCGCCGCCCCCGCCGCGCAGACGAACGCCGCCCCCGCGACAACGCCCGCGCCCGCGCCATCCGACCCGGAAGCGCTCCGGATTCTGCGCGAATCCATCGCCGCGATGGTCGAGAAGGGGACGTTGCGATTCGACGTGAGCGGCGACCTGAGCATGGATACCGACGACTCCACGATGAACGCGCAGGCGACATTCGTCGGCGAAGCCGCCGCGCCCGACCGCATGAAAGGCGACCTGACGCTGAACCTCGGCGCGTTCGCGTTGCAGATGGGGATAATCTCGGCGGACGGCGTCCTCTACACAACCAACCCGTCCTCCGGCGCTTGGGAAGTGGCGGTCGACTTCGGCGGCGCGGCGGTTCCCAATCTGGCGCTGCTGCTCACCGAAGGCGAAGCGCCGCTGGTGAACGCCCAAGTTCTGGGCGAAGAGACGCTTGACGGCGTCCGCGTGGTCAAACTGCGCGGCGAAGCGCGAATCGACGGGCTGTCGGGCGACTTCCCCAGCGCGGACGTCTGGATAGGCGCGGAAGACCGGCTGGTTTACAGGATAGCGTCCGAGGGCGACGTGAGCCTGGATTCGCTTGGGCTTGGCTTGTCGAACGCCGGGCTTTCGGGCGACGCCCACATTCGGCTGGACATGCGCCTTTCGCGCTTCGGCGAAGCGGTGTCCATAGAAGCGCCGGACACGGGAACGCCCTAGCCCCGCGCGCGCCCTTAATCCTCGCGCTCGGCGGCGAGTAGCCGGACGCGCTCCACGATTTCGGCGGTCGGCGTCCCCGGCCCATAGACCGCGCGGACGCCCAGCGCCGCCAGCGCCGCCCGGTCGGACTCCGGGATGATGCCGCCCGCCATCACCGGCACGTCGTCCATCTCGTTCTCCGCCAGAAAGTCGAAAATCTGCGGGAACAGGTCGAGATGCGCGCCGGACAGGATGCTCAGCCCGATGACGTCCACGTCCTCTTGCAGCGCCGCCTCCACAATCATGCGCGGGGTCTGGCGTATGCCGGTGTAAATCACTTCCATGCCGGCGTCCCGCAACGCGCGGGCGATGATTTTCGCGCCGCGGTCGTGTCCGTCCAAGCCGGGCTTGGCTACCAGCACTCTGATGGGGTTGGCGAGCGTCATCATTCCGACTACCTCCGCGCCGTATCCTGGTCGACCAGCTCGATGAGAACGCCCCTAGTGGAGCGCGGGTGGATGAATCCTATCATGCCCGACAGCCCCTCGCGCGGCGCGCTGTCTATGAGGCGGACGCCGTGGGCGCCGAGCGCGTCCAGGCTCGCCTGCAGGTCGTCGACCTCGAAGGCGATGTGATGCACGCCCTCGCCGCGCCGCTCGATGAACCGCGCCACGCCGCCGTTCGGGTCGGTGGGCTGAATGAACTCTATCTGCGACCCGCCGACCCGCACAAGGGCGGCGCGAACGGCTTGGTCGGCGATGTCCTCCACCTCCGCCGCGCCCGTCCCGAACACCTCGCGGTAGAAGGCGAGCGCGTCGTCAATGTCGCTGACGGCGATGCAGACATGGTTAATGTGGCGCGCGACGCATGGGGATGAGGGCATGATGTGATTGTCCTTGTTTTGGGCTTGGGTTGGGTTGGTTAATGGTTATGATGGGGGGCTGAGAATGTCGCCAGCGCGCCTCTGATTTCTTGAACGAAACTTCCGAGAGACCTCACGTTCCTCCCCGCTCGGTACAGGTCCATTTCGGCTGCGATGCTCGCCGCGCTCTCTATTCCGCCGAGCGGCTTGTTTGGGAATTGGGCAAGCAACAATCTTTTGTAGATGTCTTTTTCGCACTCGCCCGACGGAATCGGAACGAGCCTGCCGGAGTCGCTGACTGTCTGGAGTGTGAATGGATCCGCCAGATACCAGATTTCAATGTGCGGGTCGGGCGCCGCCACGATGGTTTTGCCCGGATATCCGGTTCTATCGATGATGGTTTTCACGCCGTTTTTTATCGCGTTCTCTCCTTTGCAGTCGGTATCCTGGACTACAACCAGCATGTCATACGGGGCATAGCCCACTTTCCCGTATTGGTTGAGGAAACTGTCCAGTTCCGTCAACATTCTAGGCGCTCCGCCGGCGGCGTTCCGTATATCGAACGTCACGGCGATTCCGGCATCCTCCGCCACTTTCTCGACGATGCTTGTGACGAATTTTTCGTGCGCCATGTCTTCCATGAACATGCCAATGGTCAGATTAGCCACCGAAGTCCCCCCTCATCAAGATTTCTTCAAGCGTGGGCGCGTCGTATTCGTCCGCGTCCTCCAAAGCGGACTCGATTTTGCCCTTCAGAAACATAGGCTTTTCGAATATGTTTTCTAGCTTGGTTTCGTTGTCGCTTTTCGAGCAGCCGATTAGCAAGACTCGCTCCGAAAGGGCGGAGTAGTCCGGGCGCAAGAAGTCGGGCAGACGCGGCGAGTGCGTGGTCGCTATTATCTGCGTATGCGAATCCCTTAGCGCGGCGATTTCCAAAAGACGGGCGATGACGCTCAGCCGCCTCGGATGGACGCCGTTTTCGGGTTCTTCGAATCCGATGGTGGACGCTTCGTTGAAAGGCGACAGGATAGCGAAAAGCCCCAGAGCCCGCAACGTTCCGTCCGATATGACGCGGGCGGAGTATTGGGTGTCGCCGTCTTTGTAGATAAGCCTTATGAAGCCTTCAGCGGTGCGCTCGGTTTCAATGGATTGGGCACTCGGAATCGCAAACGGCAACGAGTCGGAGATTCCCCGAAACTGCTCCGGGCTTTGGGTTTTCAGCGTGTGGTAAAACCCCGCCAAATCGCGCCCGTCCGCGTCCACCGACTCCACCGCCTTCAGCGGCGATTCCTGGCGCATGACGCCCGGATCGAAGTAGTAGAAACGCCACCGTCTCAACTCTTCCCGGAACGCGGTTATGTGCGGGTAATGCGGCGGATACAGCGCGGTTGACGCCAATGCGTGGTCAAGCCCCACGTCGTGGTAACTGGGATGTCCCTGTCCTTCCATTCTCAGCACCAACCGATGGTTCTCGTTGTCCATGTCGAGAAACGGCTTGCGCGAAATTTTGGGCGTTCCATCCCCCTTCAATGCAAGCAGGCGCTCGTCGGATACGCGGAGCTGGCCGGTCGGCGTGTAGAACTCGACCTCTATCTGATAACGCAGATAGGTTTCTCGAATCCGCTTGGCGGCTCTGCCCGGCTCTGAGTCGCCGGACGGCAAGCCGGCGCGCATGTCGTTTACCGTTTTCTCGGTATGCGCCACGACGTCAGGCGACAACTCCACGTCCACGCCGAGACTGAAGCGTAGGGTTTCCCGCTCCAGCAACTCTGCCAGTCCGCCGGGCGGAACGAAGAAAGCCTCTACGGGGAAGCCGCGATGCTTGTCGAACGCGGCGGAAATCGTCGGGCTCGCGACGATTCCGCTCAGCAGTCCGAGCGCGTCCAGAAGGTTGCTCTTGCCGGATGCGTTCGGACCCACAACCACAGTGAGCGGCTTGAGGGACATGTCTATGTCCCGCAGGGATTTGTAGCCCTTGATGAAGACTCGCTTAATCATTTTCGTCCTCCGCGCCCCCCTACCCCAGCAAATTCCGGGCTATGATTAGGCGCTGGATTTCCGTTGTGCCTTCGTATATTTCCTGCACTTTGGCGTCTCGGTAGTAGCGCTCGACGTCCGCCGGGGCGAAGTAGCCCGCGCCGCCGTGCATTTGGACGGCTTTGTCCGCGCACTCCACCGCCACGCGCGAGGCGTGCATCTTCGCCATCGACGCTTCCGTGACGAACGGGCGCCCGGCGTCCTTCAGCGTCGCCGCCTTCAGGGTGATTAGGCGCGCCGTTTCGATTGACGTCGCCATGTCCACCAGATACCACTGAAGCCCCTGGAACTCCGCCAATTTCTTGCCGAACGCCTCGCGCTCTTTTATGTACGACAGCGCGGAGTCGTAGGCGGCTTGGGCGATTCCCACGCATTGGGCGGCTATCGCCATGCGGCTGGCGTTCAGGACTTCCATCGTCATGCGGAATCCGTCGCCTTCCGCCCCAAGCCGGTTCTCGGCGGGGACGGCGCAATCTTCGAATACCACTTCGGCGGCGGACGACGCCCTTATCCCCATCTTGCCGTGAATCGGGTTGACCGACATGCCGGGCGTATCCGTCTCCACGATGAAGGCGTTGATTCCGCGCGCGCCCTTGCTTCTGTCCGCGCTCGCCATGACGACCATCACGCCCGCTTCCGGCGCGTTGGTGATGAACGTCTTGGAGCCGTTCAGGATGTAGCCGCCGTTGGACGGAACGCCCATCGTCCGCATGGCGGCGGCGTCCGAGCCGGAGCCGGGTTCGGTGAGCGCGAACGCTCCGATGGTTTCGCCCGCGACCAGCGGCGGCAGAAACCGGCGCTTCTGCCCGTCCGTCCCGAACATGTGGATGTACTGCGAGCAGAGCGACAGATGAGCGCCCAAGACGGTGGCGGTGGCGGCGCAAGCGCGGGCGATTTCCTCGACCGCGACGACCAACTGCCGCGTCGACCCGCCGCCCCCGCCGTACTCTTCATCTATGCCCAAGCCGAGAAACCCCAAGTCCGCCAAGCCCCGCATGTTGTCCCAGGGGAACTCGCAAGCTGCGTCCAGACGGGCGGCGCGCGGCGCCAGCTCGGCGTCCGCGAACTCCCGCGCGGCGGCGCGGAGCATGCTCTCTTCTTCGGTCAGCAAAAGCTCAGTCGTCATGTTCGGCGCTCCGGAACGGCTTTCGGAAAATCAGCGGGGGGCGCGGGCGAGTCCCTTCCTTCCCCCCGCAATCAACTTTATCATATTCCGCGCCGCCGTTGGGATTTTTTGCGGACGCGCCCTTTGCGCCTTCGCGTTCCCCATTCTTTCCAAATCTCGCCGACCGCTTGACTGCGCCGCGCCGCTGCGCTAAGTTTGGGGACGGCATTTCCACAACGCCGTCGCCGGACGGACTAATCAAGCGAACGCGGGAGAGCGTCAATGTCAACGCAATCGGAAGAAGCGCGGGTGTGGTCTTACCTGCAGTCGCAGGGCGAGCGCTACACCTTCGCCGAGCTTTGGACTCGGTTCGTCAAAGCGCGGGTGTCGGTAATCGAAGCGGCGGAAGGCGTGACGCAGGCGCAGGCGGACTTCCGCTTCCACCCCGACGAGTGGAGCGTTTCGGAAGTCCTGCATCACCTGGTCACCAGCTCCGGGCGCGTGGCGGAGCTCGTGGAGTCGCTTTCGCGGGGCGAAGTCTTGGACACCGGCAGAATAGACCCGCCGCGCGAAGACACGTCGCTGACGATAGACGAGTTGCGGACGCGCCTGCGGGACGATTCGATAGCGTGGACGGCGCTTGTCCACCGCCTGCCGCCCGCGCCGCCGACAGCGCCCACAGCGCCGCACTCCATGTTCGGCGAACTGCACGCCCGCGCTTGGTTTCTATTCCAGCGCGTCCACGACCTAGACCACGCCGGGCAGATCGCCAAAAACAAGGCGGCGGAGGGATACCCGCAATGAGAATCGCCGTCAACGCCGCTTACGACCCCGCCGCCGGCTGGGAAGGCGCGGCGGATTTCGCGCTGGAAGCCGAGCGGCTGGGCGCGGAATCCGTCTGGTCGGGCGAATCCTGGGGCTTCGACGCCATCACCCCGCTCGCCTATCTCGCCGCCCGGACGCGCCGAATCGCGCTCGGAACCGGCATCGTGCAGATAGGCGCGCGGTCGCCCGCCAACCTCGCCATGACCGGCATGGCGATGCAGTCGCTGTCGGACGGTCGCTTCCGGCTGGGGCTGGGGACGAGCGGGCCTCAAGTCGTCGAGGGCTGGCACGGCGCGGCGTTCGCCAACCCCATACGGCGGACGCGCGAGACCATCGAGATAATCCGCATGGCGACGGCGGGCGAGCGGCTCGCTTACGAAGGCGAAACTTACCGCCTTCCCCTTCCGGGCGGCGAGGGCAGGGCGATACGGTCGAGCGCCGCGCCCGTCCACGTCCCCATCTACATCGCCGCGCTCGGACCGCGCAACCTGCAACTGACCGGCGAGCTCGCGGACGGTTGGATAGGCGGCTCCTTCATCCCCGAAACCGCCGACGTGTTTCTGCGCCACATTCGGACGGGCGCCGAGCGCGCCGGACGCTCGCTCGACGACCTGGATCTGCAGATACCCCTATCAGCGGAGTTCACGGACGACGTCGAGGAAGCCGGCAAACGCCACGCGCGCGGATACGGATTCACCTTCGGCGCGATGGGTTCGCTCGAAAACAACTTCTACAAAAACGCCTTCGCCAGACAGGGCTTCGCGGACGAAGTGAACGAAGTCCAGCGCCTTTGGATGGCGCGCGAACGCGACAAAGCGCGAGACGCCGTCCCCGTCGAGCTGGCGATGAAAGCCAACCTCATCGGAACTCCGGAGATGATTTCCGAACGGCTCAGAGTCTATAAAGACGCCGGCGTGACCACGCTGCGGGTCGGCTTGGCGGGCGAGAGCGCGGCGGAGAAGCTGGACACGCTGGGGCGCGTTCTGGATTTGGCGGCGGAGCTTTGACCCGCTCGCGCATGAACGCGAACATGAACGCCGGAATGTCCGCAACCATCGCCGCCATAATCCTAGCCGCCGCCGTTGTCGCCCTCGCCGCCGCCTGCGCCGCGCCGCCGAATGGGGACGCCGGCGAGAATACGCCGCCGCCCGCCGCCGGCGCGCTTCCCGCCGAGCTGGAGCCGGTGCGGGGCCCCATTTCCGAAGACGGCTTGCAGGCGATTTTCGCCACGCCCGATCTCGGCGTGGGAAGGCACCGCGTCGCCTTCGCGCTCACGTCGCGGACGGCGCTCGTGAACGCCCCTTCCGCGTCCGTCCAATCATTCTACGCGCCTAACGAAGACGCCGCCAATGACGCGCTCGGCGAGCCGGTTCAGACCGCGCTGGCGCTGTTCAGACCCTTCCCGCTGGTCGAGCGCGGATTGTACGCCACCAGCATGGAGTTCGACCGTCCGGGGCGATGGGCGATTCAGGCGACGGTTCTCGGAGACGACGGCTTGCCCAAGCGCGCGCGGCTCCATTTCGACGTCCCGGCGCGCACGCTAGCGCCCGCGCCCGGAAGCCCCGCGCCGCCCAGCGACAGCAAGACGGCGGCGGATGTCGACAGCCTGTCCCAACTAACCACCGGCTCCGAGCCGGACGCGGATTTGTACCGCGCGTCCATCGCGGACGCCGTCCAAAGCGGGTTGCCCGCAGTAGTGGTAATGGCGAGCCCCGCCTTCTGCATAAGCGCCGTTTGCGGTCCGCAAGTGGAAGTCCTCAGCGAGCTGAAAGACGAATTCGCCGGCGAAGCCAACTTCATCCACGTCGATTTCTACGACAACCCGGACGAAATACAGGGCGACCTATCGCGCGCCGTCGCGTCGCCGACCGTGCTTGAATGGAATCTGCCAAGCCCGGAGTGGACGTTCGTAATAGACCGGCGCGGCGTCATAATCGACCGATTCGAGGGTTTCGCCACGCTTGAGGAATTGCGCCAATCCCTGCGCGGCGCGCTGGAACCCTAGCCCGCGCGCGTCCGCGTTCGTTCGCCCGTTTTCGACAGTCACCGCTCCCCCGCGTAGGCGGCGACTTCCACGAAGTCCATATCCGACTCGCTCCAATCGAACAATCGCGCTTCAACCACGCGCTCGGCGTCTATGCCGACTACCAGATGCTTCACCGGATACGCCGGCAAGCCGTCCCAAGGGTCGGTCGCCACTTTGCGGTCGGTGGGCGAAAAGTACGCCCGTCCGTTGGGGTGCGAGTGGTAGATGACCAGCGGCGGATTGTCCGATTCGTCCAAGTCGCGGTTCAGCGCGAGCAGGTCTTCGCCGTCTATCACGTAAGCCGTCTCCGCCGTTCTGTCCGGCGCGGTCGGATGGGACGCGGGGGCGTAAGCGTTCGTCGCCCGCCGCGCCGCGTTCGCATCGTCGCCGCCTCGCGGGCCCGTGAGCCAGCCGCAACATTCGTTGGGGAACTCGTCCCGCGCGTGGCGATAGACTTCCGCCAGCACGTCGTTCGGTATGTTCATTCGCGCATGCCCTTTCGCTGTTCGTTCGCCGCCGCGGCGGAAATAGTATCGGTTGGCGCGCTCATTCGTCCACGATGAAGGCGAACGCCGCCGGACACGCCACTAGGAATATGGCGTCATAGGCCGCCAGAAACGGAATCCACCTAGTCAGCTCCGAGCGGTCGCCCGGCGTCAGCAGCAGCCCCGTCGCCTCCACCGCGCCGATTACGACGGGGACGACCACCGGCAGAAACAGCGCGGGCAGCATCACTTCGCGCGAGCGCGTGTTGACCGCCATCGCGCTGAATACCGAACCCACCGCCGCTATGCCGAGCGTCGCCAGAACTATCACCGGAATCATGCCGGGGGCGAGCAGCGGCAGGTTGAACAGAATGGCGAACGCCGGAAAGACCGCCGCCTCCACCGCCAGCATGAAGGCGAAGCCGCCTATCATCTTGCCGAAATAGATGGCGTCCCGCCCCACCGGCGCCAGCGTCAGCCCGTACAGATTCCCCCTATCCTTCTCCGCGCCGAACGACTTGCCAAGCCCGATTACGCCGCCGAAAACGAACGAAACCCACAGGATGCCCGGCGCGACCATCGCCACCGCGCTCGGCGTCGGGTCTATGGCGATGTTGAACACCACCACCACCAGCAGGGCGAAAACCAGCGTGGACACCAGAACGTCCTTCGTCCGCAACTCCAGCAGGACGTCCTTGGCGACAATGGCGAAAATGGGGACGAAGTAGCCCCTCATGGCGCGGCGCTCTCGGACACGCTCAGGCGACCGTTCGCCAGCGTCCCCACCCTGTCGCCCAGCCTGCGGGCGCGCTCGCGGTCGTGGGTCGTCATAATCACCGCCCGCCGCCGTCCGCCGTCCGCGCTTGTTATCGCCCTGTCGAGAAGCGCCACCGCATCCCGGTCGAGTCCGGTCTCCGGCTCGTCCAGCAGAAGCAGCGGCGGGTCGTGAAGAAGGGCGCGCGCGATTCCGAAGCGCTTTCTCATCCCGTGCGACATGGCGCTTATCCGCTTGTCGAGATGCGCGGACATGCCCATCAGCGCCGAGACGCGCTCGGCGCGCTCATCGATGCCGCCGAGCCCGTACATGCGGCAGAAGAAGCGCAGGTTTTCGCGCGCGGTCAAGTCGTCGTACAGCAGCGGGTCGTGGAGCGCCGCGCCTATCATGCGCCGCGCGCGGGCGCCGTCGCGCCGGACGTCCACGCCGCCCACGAAAACCTCGCCCGCGTCCGGCTTGGCGATGGTCGCCACTATCTTCAGCAGGGTGGTTTTGCCGGATCCGTTCGCGCCCGCCAGGCAGAGGACTTCGCCCCAAGCCAGGTCGAAATCCACCCCGCGCAGAACCGCCGAGCGTCCGAACGCCTTTTTAGCGCCGCGAACGCGCGCCGCGTAATTCGCCGCCGAATCGTCCATATGAAAATTGACCTCCGCGCATTGCGCGCGGATATAATCCCATAGCCAACAGCCGCGGGGCAACCCGACGCCCCGCCGACGGAGAACGCCAAATGCCCGCAATCGACCAGCTGCAGCGCCGATACGAAGACCTGAACGACAGCGGACCGCGCCCGCTCACGGAGGAAGAGATAGCCGCCGACCGCCTGCTGGCGTTCGACTACGACTACCCCGACAGCGGCGCGGAGGTGGTCGTGGACACCGACGAGTTCACCGCCGTCTGCCCCTGGACGAACCTGCCGGACTTCGGAACGCTGGTCATATCCTACGTCCCCGACCGCCTGTGCATCGAGCTGAAATCGCTCAAGTACTACCTGATGAGCTACGCCCGCGTGGGAATCGTGCAGGAACACGCCGCCAACCGCATCCTGCGCGACCTAGCCGCCCTCTGCGCCCCCCGCCGCATGACCGTGACGCTGGACTACAAAACGCGAGGCGGCTTGCACACTGTGGTCACGGTTTCGAGCGAGGCGGGATAGCGCGAATTGAGCGGCGGGCGGCGGCTTGTTTCGCGCCGTCATTCCCGCCCCGTCTTGCCCCGTCATTCCCGCTCCTACACCCCGTCATTCCCGCTCCCTACACCCCGTCATTCCCGCGAAGGCGGGAATCCAGAGTGGAGCGACCGACTTAGCAACTGGAAACCAACCCCGAATCGCAACCAACAAATCCCCTCTCCCTTGATGGGAGAGGGCTAGGGTGAGGGTGAGCCGCGCGCAAGCGCGGCTTTGCCCGCCGCCCCCGCTCACTCTTCTCTCTAATGTCAACACTGCCTAATCGGACGGCGGCGCTTGCGAATCCGCGTCAACCGGCGCGAGGTCTTTTCCGAACTGGTAATCGAGCCATCGCTCCAGCAGGCTTGGCTTGACGGCCATGGCGGCTACGGCGCAGGCGTTTATCGCCGCGTATATCAGCAGAACCGGCGCGGCGGCGAAGACCGCTCCCTTGCCCCAGCCAAAATGCCGTCCGTAGCGCCGCAGATGCAGCCACCGCTTTTTAGTCTGGCGCAAGACCGACTTGAAACCCTGTTGGATGAGGCGCGGCTTCGAGAGCTCAGGACGCGAAAGCGCGAAAAAGAACACTTCGCGCAGATGGCGTTCAAGCAGCGCCGAAAGCGAGAGCGGCGGCTCGTGCCATATTCTCAGGCGGGGGTCAACGACAATCCCCCCATTCCGCATCGCGCAAGACTCCAGAAACATGTCGCCCGCCGCTCGCGCCGTGCATCCGCCGAAGGGCTTTTCCCGGAAGGCGTCTTTTCTGACGACGACGTTGTGCGCCTGCGTCTGCCCCCGCTCCGCGAGCGGCTGGCGGCTTTCGTAGGCGTGCAGAAACCCGAAGCTGAGGATCGTGTTCATCGTCGTAAACCAAGACGTCCCGTCGTAAGACGTCACGCCGGCGACCGCCGCAATCTCCGGCGAATCTTCCAAAACCCCGACCGCCCGCGACAGATAATCGAGCGACGGACGGCAGTCGCTGTCCCAGAACGCCACATACTTCCCGCCGGCGTGAAGCGCGCCGACGTTCTTGTATTCGTAATACCCGCCGTCCGGAACCGCGACCGACGACACGTTGCCGCCCCACTCCGCCGCGTCCACCTCATCCGCGCCCACGACGATGTACTCCACTTCGCCCTTCTCGAAACCGACCTGGTTGAGCTGGGCCAAGACGCTCTCCGTGACGGGGATGCGCCCGGTCACGTTGCGCGTGTCCATCTCCACCACAACCGAAATGATGGGGCGCGATTTTCTCCCCCCCCCCCCCCCCCGCGCCTTCGGGGCGGACGCGGTCGTCGATTCGGTCGTAGTCATTCGCTCTTTCATCATGTCCCATATTCATCAAATGCGAGCGCCAAACTCGTCGGGGCCGGCGGGCAAACCGCGCGCAAAGCCGCGCTTGCGCGCGGCTCACCCTCACCCTAGCCCTCTCCCATCAAGGGCTTAATACACGACACTTTTCGCGGGCTTTCGCGAGTCGGCGCGAAACAGCAGCGAGCAGGAAATGTCGCGGCCAAGCTCCAGACAGAGGTTGAACATGTCCAGCCCAAGCCTGAACAGACTTGACCGGGCGGCCCTCGCCGCTCCGCCGGCGGCTTCTTTCGCCGCCTTCTTCGAACCGACTGCCGCCGCCCCCAAGCTCAGCGCCAGCGCGTACGACAGCGACATCGCCAGCCACAGCCTGTCCGCCCGCTCAGGACGCCATACCCGACTTCTCTCCCATTCCCACCCAGCGCTCTTCATATCCCTAAACATAAGCTCTATCCACATGCGAATCCCATACTGCCGCCCGTCCAATTCCGGGCAGTTCGTCACAAGGAACCACGGCTCGGCGTGGTCGCAGTCCCATACGCACTCCGCCCAACACTCTATCCACCCCGACTTCTTGAACGCCCGCGCCGCGCGCCGCCAAGACGCCCCCGGAGCGTCCGCCAACTCCTCGAACGGCGCGACTTCGCCGTCCTCCATCATCACGCGAACCCTCTTCGTCACCCTCATCAAGTAGCGCATCCCCAAGCCTTCCACCGCCCTGAGCAGGTTGGGCGAATTGCCGATTCCCCTGTCGGCGACCACTATCGCCTTTCTGCCGTCGCCTATGTCGTCCATGGCGTCTTGAACCCATCCGAGCAGTTCGGCTATCAGGTCCACCAACCCCATCGGCCACTCCCTGTTGGGATAGTTCCACCAAGCGACGGGAACGGCCCTTCCCTCGAAGGCGACCGCCACCGCCATGACCTTGAGCCTGTCTTTGAGGCTGCTTTCGTCGACCAGCAGGACTACGGGCTTGTCTTCGGGCAAGCTCCCGATGACCCATCGCGCCATGGCGCGGCAGGATTCGGCGCGGTCTATCCCGTCGTTCGCCATGAAACGCTGGATTCTGCGCTCGACCGCCGCGGGATTCCCCAAGAGCGGGAGTTTCTTGGCGACGGCGTTGAGCGAGCACCTTTCAGCCTTGGCGATTCCGAAACTGGCCGCGGCCAGGACTTTGGATTGCGGCTTGGACAGATGCGACATTCGCTTTCGCACTTCGTCGGTCCACTGGTACAATGCGGACAGTTGGCTCACGGATGCGTCTCCTTCGCGTCAGAGTTGGCATCCTAAGCATGGAGCCTCCGCATCCGCGAGTCAACCTTTTTAAACGACTCTCAAAAAGTGTCGTGTATTAAGCCCTTGATGGGAGAGGGCTAGGGTGAGGGTGCCTGCGCCGCTAGGCGCAGTCCCGCGCGGTTTGCTCGCCAACCACAAACATACCCCTGCAAGCCCTTGGATAGGAGAGGGCTAGGGTGAGGGCGTCCGCGCCGCTAGGCGCGGTCCCGCGCGGTTTGCCCGCCTGCCCCGCTCGCTCTTTTCTCCAATGTCAACGCAACCTGGAATGTGCGATTACCGCGCCGCCGCCGCGCGATTTTCCCTTCCGTCATTCCCGCGAAGGCGGGAATCCGGAAGTCGGCGGACGCCGACGCCGAATCGAAAACCGCCGCGAGCGCGACATGTCAACGCGACCTAGTCGTAGGGGCGGCGGAGCATCATCTCGCGGATGTGGTCGCTGGCGGCTTGGGCGTCCGCGCGCGCTTCGGCGGCTTGCACTCTGGCTTTGATTTCGGCGATGTCCGCTTCGCTGGCGGCGAGCCGCGCTTCGGCGGCTTCCATGCGCGCTTCAATGTCCGCCATGCGCGCCTCCGTCTCGGCGAGACGCGCGCGGGTTTCGGACACTATGGACTGCGAATCGGCGAACCCCGCTTGCGAGACGGCGGCGAGCGCCTCGGCGGCGTCCGCCCGCCGCCTAAGCCCCTCGGCGTCCGGCAGATGCGAGCCGGTATCCGGGTCCGCGAAGCGCAACCCGCCGCCGTCCCAGCACACCCGCAGCCCCAGCGCCTCGCTGAACCCCCACAAAAAACCGTCCGGGTCGCGGCGGACGGGGATGGGGACGTATTCGCCGCGAACAAGTTTATCGCCGATTAGGGGGATGTCGTCGGGGGCGTCGTCGTCGCGTCCGGCGGTTTCGAGTATCCGCCAGCGCTCGCGCGCGCCGTATTGGGCGTAGGCGTCCGCGCCGGGCGACTCGCCGCCGGACGCCACGTCCAAGACGAAATCCGGCGGCTTGCCGACTTCGCTCATTATGTAGCCGTTGCGGTCGATGGCTTTGTCCGGGTCTTCCACTCCGAAGGCGACCAGGCAATCCGGCGCGAGGCGCTCGGTTTCATCGAACGGGTCGCGCCGCATGTAGCCGCCGCCCGACACCAGGACGTCCGGCTGGCGGGCGAAGCGCGCGCTCAGGGCGGCGTCTATGCGCGAGAGCGTCTTGCGCCGCCGCGCCCCGCCGACCGCCGGCGGGTCGGGAAGAGCGTAATCCGGGGGCAAATCAAGCGTCGGGGAAGCGTCGTTGGGCATGGGGTTCATCCTCTCTTCTTTATATAGGGGCGGGCGTCTCGCGGCATTATAGCATCGCGCGCCGCGCGGGCGGGAATTCATCGCCGAGATTCGCGCCGGACGATAAACCCGTTCCGCGCCGCCTCGCGGTTAATCAGCGCATCCCAAAACAGCCGCCGCCTTCGGCTTAGCGCGTCCGCGTCGAACGGCTTTCCCGCCGTCAGCTTCAGCGTGGGAACGGGGACATACACCGCGCCGCCCGCCGCCACGCGCTCCAGATTCGTGAACAGCGCCATCTTGACTAGGGCGTCCTTTATGTCGCTGGATGACGGCATAGACTCGCGCCCATGCTTCGCCTCGATGAGCCGGATTTCGCCGCCGTCCGTCTCCACTTCGTCAACGGTGAGATAGTAAAATCCGCCCAAGTAGTTGTGGATGGTCAGATTGCCCTTCTCGCCAACGACCCTCTCTTTGGGTTGCTCGGTAATCGTTTCCCTGCGTTGCGCCATCTCGGCGAGATTGCGCGAGTGGCGCCTGAATTCGTCCCTGCCTTTGCCCAAAAGCGCGATTCTGCGCTCCGCATGCTCTCGCGAGTGCATCTCCACGCCCAATCGGTCGGATATGCGGTCGTAACTCGCCAGCGCCGCGTCCGATATTTCGGCTATCTCGTCGACTTGCGCCAAATTCCAATGAAGCGCATCCGACTGGTATTGGAGCATCTCTTCGATTTTGCGGCGGACATAGGGCATGTCAAAGGTTTGTTTGGTGATTTTGTCGCGGTAGCGCGGGTTTATCTCGGCGTCCGCGTAGTAGGCGATGATGACGTGAACGCCCAGCAGACTCATCAGCGACACCGTATCCCACTGCAGAAAATCCCTGTCGCCGTCCCGCCCCTCATCCTTGAACGCCGGTATTATTGCGATTTTCTTCCCCGCGAATCCGAGCGTGTCGTAAACCCTCGCGTATGGGTACGACCGCGTGCGCTTGGCGGACACCCACCAGCTGACGGCGACCGAGCTTCCCGCGCCCAAGTCCAAGATGAAGGCGGATTTGGAGAAAGCCCTTTCAAGTTCCCCGAACGAAAACGTTTCCAAGTCCGCGCAAAGGAACGGCTTGTAGCTTATCCCCTTGATTTCAGCGAACAGGTCCATATTCCCCATCCTCGCGGATGACCGCTTCGAAAGTGTCGCCGCCCTGCAGCGTTGGCGACTGCCCTTCCTCAAACCCGGTTTTCGTTCTGATGATTGGGATTAGAGATGCTTTTATCTCAATTCCCACGCTGTTTCTGCCCAATGCGCGGGCGATTTTCATGGTCGTTCCGCTCCCCGCGAACGGGTCAAGCACGGTTTCATCCGCGTATGAGAAGAGCGTTATCGCCCTGTACGGCAGTTCGTCAGGGAAGGCCGCTATATCCTTCTCAAGCCCGCGAGCCGGGCAGGACGTTCGTCATCTCCCAGAGCGTCATGTACCACTTGTTTTCTTGGAATTCGTCTTTGGAGACTTTGGAGCGCTCCCTGACTTCTTGCGGTATCGACTTGTAGTTGAACTTGCCCTTTTGGAAAATCAGCACGCTTTCCAGCAGGTTGTCGGGGTAGAAGTACATGGGATAGGGATTCTGCAGCAGAACCCCGCTCCGCCGGCTGATTCTCAGATAGCCCTCCGGCTTCTTCCACACGATTCGGTCGCGGTAGCGAAAGCCCGCGTCTTGGAATATCTTGGTGGCGTCTGCGACTATGGGGAACTTCTCGCCCTTCACCAGCATGTCGTCTATGTTCAACACCGCCACGCGCCCGTCCTGCAGCACGCGGCAAGTCTCGCCGGCGAACCGCCGCAGCATGTCGAGATACTGGTCATAGCCGCCGAACAGCCCCTCGTAATCGAACGGCGCGTTGAAATACGGCGGCGACGTGACCATCAGATGAACGCTCCCGTCCGCCAGCTCGCTCATGCTGCCGCAATCGCCTAGTATCAGTTTGTGATGCGTGGGCAAGTTTGGGATTCCTCTTCCCTTGATGGTTTTGCAAGGGTATGCTAAATGAAACCAAGCGCCGCGCGCAACCAACAAATCCCCTCTCCCTTGATGGGAGAGGGCTAGGGTGAGGGTGTCCGCGCCGCCAGGCGCGGTTTCGCGCGCGGACGATTCGCGTCTTTCGCCCGCGCGCCCCCTAGCTCCGCCCCGTCGCCGCCTGCGGCGAGCGGACGTCTTGGGACGACGCCGACTGCCCGCCCCCTTCCCGCGGCATCCCCCAGCCCGCGCCGCGCGATGATGTCGCGCTGCACCTCGTTCGCGCCGCCGCCGAAGCGCAGGAAAATGCCCGCGCGGTACGCCTGCTCCATCTCGCCGTCCAACAAGCGGAACGGCGAGCGCCGCGTCAGCTGACCGTACATGCCCAGCAGCTCGAAGCCGAAATCCGCCACTTCCTGAATCAGGTCGGTCGCCACTATCTTCAGCGCCGAGCTTTCGTAGTTGGGGACGGTTTCCGCTGTCTATCATCCACGCCGTCCGGTACGACATTAGGCGGACGGTCTCCAGCTTCATCCCGATTTCGGCGAAGCGCGTTCGGAAATGCGGGTCGCGCGAAAGCGGCGCGCCGTCCCACTCCGTTTCGTTGGCGTACTCGATGAGCCGGTTCAGCCGGCGCAGAAGCCCCGTGTAGCGCGAGCCGATGCTCACGCGCTCGAAATCCAGCGCCATCGCCACATGATACCACCCCCGATTGGGTTCGCCGATGAGATTCTGGGCGCGGGATGCGGACGTTGTCGAAGAACACCTCGTTGGTGCGCCCGCCGTCCATGCGCCAGAGCGGGCGGACGGACACCCCGTCGGCGTCCGTCGGCACGAGGGAACGCCGACAAGCCGCGATGCTTCCGCGCCTCCGTGTCCGTCCGCGCCAGCAGCCAGGACGTGGGACGAGAAATGCGCCGCGCTGGTGAACAGCTTTTGGCCGTTGACGACGTAATCGTCCCCGTCCACGACGGCGCGCGTCTGCAGTCCCGCGAGGTCGGTTCCCGCGCCCGGCTCCGTGTAGCCCAGCGCGCACTCCACTTCGCCGCTCAGCATCTTCGGCAGCCACTCGGCGCGCTGCTCGTCCGTCCCCACGTTCATTATGGTCGGCCCCACCATCGTCGTCGCCGTGCCGTTGTTGTACAGCCCGCCGAAGCTGCCCATCTCTTCCGAGAGGATGTACTGATCCATCAGCGAGCGCCCCAGGCCCGCCGTACTCGGCGGGCCAGGAGACGCCCAGCAACCCCGCGCGCCCAGCTCGCGCATGAAGCGCTTGCCGGCGGGTCCGGGGCCGACGTCCTCGCCGACGCGATTTCCGCGCGCAACTCCGGCGTGATGAGCGATTCGATGGTCGAGCGGACTTCCGCCCGCCACTCATCCTGTTCGGGCGTGAACCTGAAATCCATGTCCGCTACTCCCTCCCGCCGGAAACTACGCCGGCTCGAACACCGGGATGGCGATTCGCCTCGCCCTGGTCTATCCAGGCGAGCTTGACGCGCATCCCGCACTTGACGTCCTCGATGGGGTTGTCGACGCCCACGATGTTGGTCATCATGCGGAAGCCCTCGTCGAGGTCGACGTAGGCGAGCGCGTAGGGCCCGAGGTCCTTGAACGCCGGGTGGTAGTTCTGCATGACGACGCTGAAGGTGTACACCTCCGCCCTCGCCCTTCGAGACGTTCCACGTCGGCTCGCTGTCGGGGCAGTTCAGGCAGTGCGCGCGGGGGTAGAAGACGACCTCGCCGCCGCAGCAGGTCTGATAAGTCAGCTCGCGCCGCTTGGTGGCTTCCCAGAACGGCTCCGTGTGTCCGGCTCCGGGAATCGCGGCTGCGGCCTAAGCGCCTGTTGAGTCATTTGCGTCGCTCCTTTGGGTTGTGGTTTGGGTTGGTTGGTTGCGGATGTTCCGCGCGCCAAGCGCCGGCGCGGGTTTTCATGTTACAGTTTTATCACAGCGAAAGCGACTCTTGGAACATGCCGTACCGCTCTTCGGCGCGCGCGACCGACGCCAGGTAAGCGTCATACTCATCGCGGGTGCGCCGGACGAATTCCCTGCGCTCGCGCAAGGGCGGGACGGGGATTCTGATTCTTTCCACGAAAGATTTGGTGATTCCGCCCTGAGCGCCGCCCGATATTTCCCGCGCGATTTGCAGTTGCCCCAGCCGAGATTTCAAGAAGAAGAACACGTAGTAGGCGTTCAGCTCTTTGCGGTCGTTCATCTGGTCAGCCGAAGGTTCTCCGTCGCCCGGAAGCGACGCTCCGATTGAAAGCCTGAAGATGTGTTCGCTCACAAGGCATCGCTCCAAAGCGAAATCGGGGGGGACAAGCCCGATTTTCCCTGTGGTCGCGCCGTCTTTGGCTATCAGTATATCAAGCGGGCTTACCGCCGACCTGCTTTGGGCGGACTCGAAGAATTCGTCGTCCGCGTAATTCAGCCCGTCCAGCGTCAAAGTCCCGTCGGACTTGATATTTCCTATCAGCAGGATGGGGACGTCCCCCGGCGCTGTGCATCGCCCCGCCGGGCGGGGATTTCCCGCTTTGTATGGCGCCTTCGGCGACCGCGCCGAGCGTGTGGGTTGGATACGGCGCGTCCCCAAACCCGTCTTCAATTATGGGGCCCAGGTAGTGGTAAAGCGGGTCTAGCCTTTTGACCGCCGCGCTTTTCGGCGCGCGCATGATTTTCTCGTCGGCGCCCCCCGTCCCGTTTCGGAAATGCGCCGCTATTCGGGGAAGGTCGTTCGCGTCGCCCCTTCCGGTGGAGTCGTAGCCGATATGGTCGGCGATAGCCATGAATATGGGGTAGTCCGCCGCCGCGCCTTCGCCCTCCGCCCGCTTGCGCGCGATTAGCAGGCTGGTCTTCATACCCGACCCCGCCTTTCGGAAGGCGAACGGCGGAAGCGTGATTATCGCGTCGATTCGGAAGTTGTCCAAAATGTACTCACGGACATGCAGGTCGGACGGATTGGACAGCAAGCCGTCCGGAACCACTATTCCCAGCCGCCCGCCGGGGCGCAGAAAGCGCGCGCAACGCTCCACGAACAGCGTTTCGGATTTCGCCGACCGCTTGCCGCGCGACAGCGCGTAATCGCTCAACTCCGCCTGCCCCAACTTGTCGCGCTCGTCCATCCTCACGCTGTCCCCGAAGGGCGGGTTGGCGAGCGCCAGAGAGTACGCCCCGTCTCTAATCCGCCCGCTCGGAAAGACGCGGTCGAGCGCCGTGTGATTCTCTATGTTCGCGTGTCCGTCTTCGTTGATTACCATATCCATCATCGCCACCCGCGCGATTCTGGCGTTGATTTCTATTCCGTGTATGTTGCCCCGCGCGAAGTCCGTCTTGAGCCGGAATATCGCGGCGTCATCCCCCGCGTAGTCTTCGTCGATACGCTGAAAGACGCGCTTCATGGCGTGAACCAAGAAGCCGCCGCTTCCGCAAGCGGGGTCGAGAATCATGTCGTCGTTCGTCGGCTGCAGAATGTCCACGAGGCAATCCACAATCTCGCGCCGCGTGAAGTACTGCCCAAGCCTTCCCCTGAAGACGTCGCCCAGAAACTGCTCGTAAGCCCTGCCTTTGGCGTCCGGGTCCGTGCGCGACAGCGATACGGACTGCAAAAGGCGAACCACTTGGGCTATCTTGTTCGGCTCGGCGCGGATGTCCTCCGCGAATATGCCCGTGTCTTCTTCCCGCGCGCTTTGATACCTGTCAAGCGCGCGCTGGGCGACTACGATGTCCGTTTCGTTTTCGCCCCACTGAAGGCCGTAGGCTTCCCCGTTGCGCGTTCGGCGCTCGTCGTAGAGCTTGGCGAATATGAGCTTGCTCATCTCGTCGAACGATTCTGTCGGATCCGACCTGCCGCCCGCCCAGAGCGCGTTGTGGCATCGGTTGAAAATCCTTGCGAGCTCGGCGTCGTCGACCGTCCCCAAATCGCCGTCGCCCGCTCGATGGTATGCGTATTTCGGCGCGTCGCCGTAGTTGCTCGGAATGTCCGAAACCGCGTTGTCTTCGCGCTCCAGCCCTCCGAATCCGCGGACGCGCCAGAACCTTCTCGGAGACGTCGAGTCTTCATAAACGGCGTATTCCGCCCCCAGCGCGTTGGCGTATCCAAACAACTGCTCCGCCTTCTGCGCGCGCCCGCTTTCGGAAATGTCCGGCGACGCCGTTTCCACAACGATATACGGGTCGCGGCGGCGGTCGTCCCTGAACACAACCGCGTCCGCCCGGTTGGTCGGCGTCCTGCCGGGAACGGAAACCTCCGTATCCACGCGCTGGGGAGAGTAGTTGTAGCCGAAGACGAGCTCCGCGATGATTCCCGCCCTGACCTTCTCTTCGGGGTGGCCCCAGTCATAGGATTTCTCGCGCCCAAGGCGATACGACACCCTGCCGTTGGGTTCGTCAACGGATATGACGCCCATCTCTTGGGCTTTGCCGAGCAATTCGCCGTTCATCGCCAACCCCGCGCTATCCGTCCGCCCGCGTCCGGTGGAATGTCCGCTGCGGGACGTGGGTTATGCGGGGAAGCGGCGGCGTTGGGATGGCTTCCAGGATGTCCAGGAAGCTCTGCACTTTGTCTATGCACAGCCGGACGTCGTCTTCGTCCATGTGTCCCTCGTAAAAGTTGACGTGAAGGCTCTCCGCCGTGTTGAACAGCAGAACGATGTCGTCGTTCCCCGTCTCTTTCCGCAGTTTGCCCGCGATTTGGACGAGATGGCTGTGGCTGTGGTGGTCAAGCCCGCGCAGAACCGCCATCGCCTTCAGGAAATGCGCCGCCGCGCCCCACGCCTTTTCGGACGCCTGCATCAGGTCGCCCTGACGGAACTCCCACTCCGCCTTGTCCATCATCCAGCGCCCCGTTTGCTTGTACTGCTCCGCGTGTTCGCCTATGGGGATGTACGTCATTATCCAGTCTCCGTTCGCCTGCTGAATCCGGTAGAGCGGGCGCCCCTCCGGCGGCGGGACGGATTCCATGATGGACATGATCTTGTCCGCCGCCGCCACGCCCATGCGGACATGGTCTTCGTCCGCGCGCCGCGTGTCGACGAAGTAGCGGCGCAGGGCGAGCACTTGGGCGAACAGGATTGGGATTTCGCTGTTCGCCGTCTCCGACGCCAGCGCGCCGGCGGATTGCGCTATGTGGTCGTAGTCCTCGCCCGGCAGACCGCGCTGGGACGCCGCCGCCTTGACGAACGCCGCCGCCGCGTCCCAAGCCCACTCGGACGCCCGCGCCCACTCGCCGCGCTCCAGCGCGTTCTCCGCCGCGTCCATCCGACCGCGCCCCGCTTGCCGATGCTGCTCGGCGTATTCGTCCATGAACGCGCCCGCGCCGTCCATCGCGCCGCCCGCGTCCGCGGGGTTTATAGGAATTGCCGTCGTCATGGCGATTCGCTCCCGTCGTTCTCCGGCTCCAGCGGCTTTTCCATTCGGTGGACTTCGTCGCATCCGACTATCAGGCGGACGATGAAGCCGCGTTGGGTTTGGGTGATTTTGTATCCCAGCCGTTCGTACAGCCGAATCGCGCCGGCGTTTTCGCCGATTACGCCCAGCGACATGAACCGCTTGCCCATGCGCCGCGCCTTCGTTTCCGCCGCGCCCATCAGCGCCGTTCCGATTCCCAAGCCGCGCGCGGAGCCGGCGACCGTCAGCGAATCCACGATGAACTCGTCCGGCGCCGGGCGCGGAGTGTACAGCAGGGCGAGGTTCAGCAGAACCCGAACCGCCCGAATCGGCGAGAAGCGCCCGAACGCCGCCATCGCGCTCATCCGGTAGAACTCGCGCCCGTCCGTCTGGAACGCGAGGACGCCCAGCAGGGCGCCGCCGTCCGATTCGGCGGATTCGGCGGACAGGCAACTTGTCCCGTCCGCCGAATCCGCGAACAGTCGAACGAGGTCGTCCGCGTCCCGGAAGCCGATTCGGAACTTGCGCTCGAAGGCGTCGTAAGACAGGCGCAGGGCGTCCTCGACGCGCTCGGCGCTCAGCCCGTCCGAAACGGTCGCTTGCGCTTGGCGCGGCGCCTTGCCGCCAGCGGCGGCGTTCGTCGCGGTCGTCGTCGTCATTTCGGGGCGTCCCGCTAGTCCGCCGCCAGGATGGTCACGCCGGTGGCGTGGCGGGAGCCGAGCTGCCCGCCGTTGCCCACCGCGACGGCGAGTTTCGCGCCATCCACCTGCGACGTCGATTCGCCGCGCAACTGCCGCGCGCCCTCGATGAGCAGGTAAATCCCGCGCTCGCCGGGGTGGTTGGACGACAGCCCGCCGCCGTCCGTGTTCAGCGCCGGCTTGCGCGGGTCGTCGAACGTCATATGCCCCTGCGCCACGTACTCGCCCCCCTCGCCCTTCGCGCAGAAGCCGATGTCTTCTATCATGCACATGACTGTTATCGAGAACGAATCGTAAGCCATGAGGACGTCTATCTCGCTCGGCGACACCCCGGCGTCCGCGAACGCTCGCGGCCCGGACTGCGCCCCCGCGCTCACGGTGATGTCGCCGCCGTTCTCGCGGTACTTCGTCGCCTCGCCGCCGCCGATTATCCACACCGGCGGCTTGGCGCAGTTGGCGGCTACCTCTTTGGACGCGATTATCACCGCCCCGCCGCCGTCCGAAATCATGCAGCACTCCAGCAGGCGCAGCGGCCACGCTATCATGCGCGAATCCACCACGTCCTCCACCGTCAGCTCGCGCACGCCCACGAACTCCAGGTCGGTCATCGCCTTGACCGCCTCCGGGTTCCGCATGGCGTGCTTGCGCGTGGCGACCGAAATGTGGGCGAACTGCTCGTTGGTCGTGCCGTACTGGTGCATGTGGCGCGTCTTGACCATGCCGTAGTTGGCGATGAGCGTCTGCCCCCAAGACGATTCCATGTTGGACGCCGGGTTGGGGATTCCCTCGCCGACCCCGCCGCCCGTGCCGATGCGCCGCCGGTCGGAGTGGGCGGTGGAGCCGTAGGTGATCAGCGCCACCTCGCACCTGCCCGCCGCTATCATCGCCGCCGCGTGGTTGGCGTGGAACTCGTAGGAAGTGCCGCCCACAGACGTGTTGTCGATGAGCTTGGGCTTGATTCCGAAGTACTCGGAAATCCCCAGCCCGCCGATGCTCTGATGGCTGCCGGTGTCGTAAACGGCGTCCACGTCGCTCCACTTCAGCCCGGCGTCCTCAAGCGCGCGCGACGCGGACGCCGCCTTTATCTGCAGCGCCCCCACGCCGGGCGCGACCCGGAGGGGGTATTCGTGAATTCCGACTATGGCGGCCTCTCTGGTTTGGGGCATGTTATCGGCTCCTTGCGTTCGCGTTATGTGTGTGGGCGAAAAGTTAGCATAAGCCGCGCATGGCGTCAAACGGGGGGAAATGGTTTGGGGAAGACAACCGCGCAAACCCGCCCCCGGCGGCGCAAAGCCCCCTAGCCCTAGCCTTCCTTCCGTCGCGCCCCCGCCCCCGTCATTCCCGCGAAGGCGGGAATCCAGAGCGGAGCGACCAGGATAGCCACTAGGAATCAGGCTTGAATTCCAACCAACGCATCCCTTCCCCGCTCCCCCCGTCCCCCGTCATTCCCGCGAAGGCGGGAATCCAGAGCGGAGCGACCAACCTGGCGAGTGGAAGCCAAGCGCGAACCGCGAGCGGCAAATCCCCGACCCCTTGACGGGCTTGCCGGCGCGCGTTCGGCGGATTTAGGCGCGTATTGGACGCTTTTCGCCGCTTCCCGGTGCCCCCGCGCCCCCGTCATTCCCGCGAAGGCGGGAATCCAGAGTCGCCCAGCCGGGATAGCCACTAGGAATCAGGCTTGAATTCCAACCAACGCATCCCTTCCCCGCGCGCCCCGCCCACGTCATTCCCGCGAAGGCGGGAATCCAGAGTCGCCCAGCCGGGATAGCCACTCGAAATCAAACCTGAAATGAAGCCAACGTATCCCCTCTCCCTTGATGGGAGAGGGCTAGGGTGAGGGTGACTGCGCCCCCGGCGCAGTTTCGCCAGCCGCGAACATGCCCTAACAAGCCCGTCAAGGGCGAAGGGATGCGTTGGTTGTGATTCGCGCATGATTTCGGGCGGCAGGGATTCTGGATTCCCGCCTTCGCGGGAATGACGGAGGGCGGGTCTTGCAAAAGCCCGCCGCCGTCCGCCTAGCCGCCGTCCCCCGAAATCCCCCGCCCCACTCGCTCCGCTAGGCCCGCGGGCGCGCGGCGGGCTCCGTCCGCCGCCAGCGCCGCGCTGGGGTCCATCGGCGTCACCGATATCCAGCCCGCGCGCGTCGCCCAGAGGTCGCTCCCTATCGGCGGCGTCTCGCTCGTCGGCTTGTTGTGGCGTATCCAGTAGTGGGTTCGCCGTCCGTCGTTCCCCTTCGCCACATTCTCAAGCCACGCCTTCGGACCGAGAAAAGTCGTCTTGACGCCCTTGATTTTGTCGGGCGCGGCGTTGGGGACGTTGACGTTGTACAGCATCGGGCGCGGCGCGCTGTCGCCGGCGCGCTCGGACGTTATGGCGCGCGCCAAGCTCAGCGCCGCCCGCGCCGCCGCATCGTAGCGGACGTTCACGACGTCCGTCACCGACACCGCGATGGACGGAATCTTGCGGAAATACCCCCTCAGCGCGCCGCCGACGGTGCCGGAGTCCAGCGTGTCCATGCCCAGATTCGCGCCGTCGTTGATGCCGGACGCCACCAGGTCGAAACGCCCCCCGAACAGCGTCTCCGCGCCGAGTATCACGCAGTCCGCCGGCGTGCCGCTCACCGAGTAGGCGCGGACGCCGGGGACGGGCGAATCCGATTCGTTGGCGCGCAGGGCGTTCAGCAGAGTCCGCGCCGTGCCGATTCCGCTGTTGTCGCGGTCCGGCGCGGCGACGCACACTTCCCCCAGCTCGCTCAGCGCCCTGACCATCGCCCACAAGCCGGGCGCGTTTATGCCGTCGTCGTTCGTCGCCAGAATCCTCAACGCTCTAAAACTCCTCCGAAACGTACCAGCGCATATGCTTGGGGCTGTTCAGCGATACGCCTCTGTCGTAGTAAATCTCGAACCGCCGCCCGTCGGCGGTCTCGACCCGGTAGTAAGTCCGATGCCGCCGCTGGCGCCAGGTGTGCCGCCGCCCGTCGTTCGGGAAGCCGAAATCCTGCCAAGACGTCATCACCAGCGCGATCTCGTGCCGCTCGCCGCCGAACGAAAACGCCGTCGGCGCGCGCGTCTCGTCGTCGGCGCGCTCGACGCCGATGGTCTGTCCGAAGAAGCGTCTCGCCATGCCGCGCCGCATTATAGCGCATTTCGGCGCGCCGGCGCGCCGCTCCGAAGAGCGTCCAAAAGCGGCGCGAGCCGGGCGCGGACGGGGCGCAAATACGAACGCGCCGTCTTGAGCGTCTCGAGCAGGTCGTCCACCGCCACCCAGCGGCAGAGGTCTATGTCTTCGGACAAATCCGGGCTGAGCGGGTCGGTCAGCGCGCCGCCGTAGTCCAACGCGAACCAATCCACCGTCTTATGAAACGGCTTGCCGGAGTAGTAGGAGACATAGTCGCTGCTGAACAGCCGCCGCCGAACGGATAGGCGGCCGGGGTCAAGCCCGGTTTCCTCGGCGATTTCGCGGACGGCGCAAAGCCCGGGGTCTTCCCCCTTCTTCCGCTTGCCCTTGGGGATGTCCCAAAGCCCATGCTTTCGGATGAGAAGGGCGTGTCCGCGGCAGAGGACGAATCCCCCGGCGGCGGACATGCGGGGCATGCCGCCGCTATTCATGTATGGGCGTCCGCGCGAACATGCGCCAATGATATTGCGGAATTGCGAACGATGTCAATGGGGCGGGCGCGCGCTCCCTTGATTGGTTAAAAGGGGTGCGTTCACCGATTCCCCGTCATTCCCGCTTGCAGGGGTATGTTGGGCGGATATAGGCGCGGATTGGACGCTTTTAGCCGCTTCCACGCCCTCCGCCGCCGTCATTCCCGGGAAGGCGGGAATCCAGAGTGGAGCGACCGATTTAGCAACTGGAACCCAAGCCCGAATCGCGAGCGACAAATCCCCTCTCCCTTGATGGGCTTGCAGGGGTATGTTTGGCGGATTTAGGCGCGAATTGAGCGATTTTCGCCACTTCCGCGCCCCGCCCCGTCATTCCCGCGAAGGCGGGAATCCAGAGTCGACCAACCGAGATAGCCACTAGGAATCAGGCTTGAACTGAAGCCAACGTGTCCCCTCTCCCTTGATGGGAGAGGGCTAGGGTGAGGGTGCCTGCGCCGCCAGGCGCAGTCTTGCGCGGATTGCCCGCCAACTCCAAACATGCCCCTGCAAGCCCTTGATGGGAGAGGGCTAGGATGAGGGTGCCCGCGCCGCCAGGCGCAGTCTGCCAGCCAGAAACATACCCCAACAAGCCCTTGATGGGAGAAGGCTAGGATGAGGGCGCCCGCGCCGCCAGGCGCGGTCCCGCCAACCGCGAACATGCCCCTGCAATCTAGGCGCGCCGGCGCCGAGTCTTGCCGCCCGCCGCGCGTTTTGGGTAAAATTTCCCCGCGCCAAAACGCGCCGAAATCCGCCCCGCCGCTCGTCGGGGAACAGAGGGAACAAAAATCGCATGAAAACCGCGCTTGCCCTGATTAACCGCTCCGGGTTTGGACGGACGCTCGCCCTGGCGGGCGTCGCCGCGCTCGCCGCGCTGTCGTTCGCCTGCTCGGATTCTTCAACCGCCGAACCGCTCGCCGCCGCGCCGACGCCCGCCGCGACGCCGACGCCGGAGCCGACCGCCATTCCCACGCATACGCCCGCGCCCACTTCCACGCCCATCCCGACGCCGGAGCCGACCGCCACGCCGACGCACACGCCCGCGCCCACTTCCACGCCGGAGCCGACCGCCACGCCCACGCCCGCCGCGCTGTCCGTAATCTCCCACAGCGCCGCCGCGAGCGAGGACAACGGGCTAATCGCGTTCGTGAGCGCAACGCTGTCCGCGCCCGCCCGCGTGGCGGTGGAGTACGAAAACGAATACGCCGGCAAGTTCCGAACCGCCCTGAGCGAGCGGGCGGCGGAGCATCTCATCCCCGTCGCGCGCCTGCGGGCGGACACTGTTTACGAATACGCCATCGCCCTTGAGACGCCGGACGGCGAGCTCGAATACGCCGCGCGGGGCGAGTTCCGCTCCAGGCCGCTCCCCCCCAACGACTTCGCCAACCTGACGCGGACGGCGAGCGGCAGAAGCTCCCAGCCGCTCATTCTCGGCGACACCCGCGTCCGCGACCAGCCGATTCGCTACCTCCACATATGGGACGAGCTCGGCGAAATCGTCTGGCGCTACGGCTCCACCTACCGCCAGCGCATGATTCCCGTCGCGCGCGTTCAGCCCAACGGCGACATTCTGTACATGGGAAGGGGCGGCGAATCAAGCCTGCGCCGCATAACGCCGCTCGGCGAAGTGGTTGACGACGCGCGCATCGACGGCGACACGCCGCACCACGATTTTCTAGTCATGGACGACGGGCGCGTCCTCTATCTTGGGCTGACCTGCGTGGATCCGAACGACCCGGAAGGTTGCGGAAACGACACAGAAGAGACGAATCCGCGAGTGGACACCGTCAACATCATGTCGTCGCCCGCCGCCCCCGCCACTGTCGAGCGCGTCTGGGACCCCAGAGACCTCTGGGACAAACTCGAAGAGTGGCGGCTGAACGGCGTGGAGCGCTCCCCCGAAGGCGGCTGGCTGCTGTCCAACCGCCGAAACAGCGAAGTGATTTCCGTATCGCAAGACTTCCAAACCGTCCGCTGGCGTCTGGGGGGCCCTGACAGCGATTTCGCCTTCCCCGACTCGGCGGACATGTTCGGCAGACAGCACACCCCCGCCCTGCTTCCCAACGGCAACGTCCTGCTGTTCGACAACGAAGCCGTCCCGCCGGACGGCGAAGGCTTCTACTCGCGCGCCATCGAGCTTAGCCTGGATTTCGACGCCATGACCGCCGTCAAAGCGTGGGAGTTCGTCCCCGAGCCGCGGATATACTCCCCGACGCGCGGCAGCGCATACCGCCTGGACAACGGCAACACCCTAATCAACTTCGGCACGTCCGACGACCCCGCCATCCCAACCGCCATCATAGAAGCGGACGCGCAAGGGCGGGAATTGTTCAGGCTGGAAACCAAGACGCCGCCGGACAGGGAAATAGACTTCAGCATGTACCGCGCCAACCCCGGCCCCGAATCCATCAACGGCGAGACAATGCTCCGCCCGCCGAAAGAGCGCTAGGGGCGCTGGCTAAAAGGGGCGGTTGGGACGATTACCGCGCCTATCCCCCGGATTGCCACCCCGTCATTCCCGCGAAAGAACGTCACCCTCGCGGAAGCGGGGGCGGGAATCCAGAGGTTCGCGGACGCCGCCGGCGAGCCGAAAAGCGCGGCGAAATAGATAGGTAGTGTTGACATAAGGACGGTTTGGAAGATTCTCGCGCCAAAACCTCCTATTTCCCCCCTTGCAGGGGTATGTTCATGGAAAAAAGCCCGAATCGCAACCAACGAATCCCCTCTCCCATCAAGGGCTTATAGGGGTATGTTTGACGGATTTAGGCGCGAAATGGACACTTTTCGCCGCTTTCTCGCGCCCCCGCCCGTCATTCCCGCGAAGGCGGGAATCCAGAGTTTGCCAACCATAATAGCCACTAGGAATCAGGCTTGAATTGAAGCCGACGTGTCCCTTCTCCCTTGATGGGAGAAGGCTAGGTTGAGGGTGCCTGCGCCGCAAGGCGCAGTCCCGCGCGGATTGCCCGCCAACCGCAAACATACCCCTATAAGCCCTTGATGGGAGAGGGCTAGGGTGAGGGTGTCTGCGCCGCTAGGCGCAGTCCCGCGCGGTTTTCCCTTCGACCCCGCTCACTCTTCTCTCTAATGTCAACACTACCTAGGGCTCTAGGGTGGCTTGCGCCCCTATCACTCCCACTCAACGGGGCGCGATAGCGGGTAGCCGTCCGGCTTGATGATTACGTCGGGAAACTGGCTGTCCCGGAGCGCGCTTCTCCCGATGGTGAAATTTCTGTTCGCCGCGTTTCGGAGATTGGCGGAGTGGCGACCAGGCGGGAAGGCGATTACCACCCGCTTGTCCGGGTACAGCGTCCGGACTTCTTTGACGGGTCCGGTCAGGTCTCCGTCTCCGGAGACTATGACCGCTGTGTCGAATCTGTCGGCGTTGGCGTCGCTGAGGATTTTGACGGCTATGTTCACGTCCGTCATCTTCTCCTCATAGACCCACCAAGTCGAATCGCAGACGCGGCAATGCCGTCGCGTTCTGGCGAAATCTCCGTAGTGGATGGAAACGCCGGGCAGGGTGGCGAGGGCGCCCAAGTATGCGTCTTGGCGCGTTTTCTTGCCCGCGTCTCGGGGTTCGCTTGACACGACCCTGGCCGTGAAGTAGCGCGTCGCGGCCAGAGTCTGGCCGGGGCGCAACAACCGATTCGCCAAGCGCTCGACGTCAAGCCAGTAGTAGCGCTTCCACGACTTCGATTTGAGCCCGTAGTACAGGTTGAAGCCGTCTATGTAGAATATCACTCGCCCCATTTGTTCCCTCGCTTGCGATTTTCGCTTGTCATGTCTTGACAACCCCGACATCGCTGTTTATAATAGATCATACCACCCCGATGACGGAAGTCTCCGGGCCGACGTCCCCCGAACTCGCCCCCCGCATCATGCCAGCGGGCGAAAACATGGGGGGCGTCTCTTTTTTGCGAAACCCCGTCTCTTGTCCGTTCCCAGCTCGCGCCTTAGCCCTCGCCCATTTCGTCAAGCCAGCAGCAACGTTTCCACGATTTCGACATGAGTCCGTAGTACAGGTTGAAGCCGTCTATGTAGAACATCACTCGCCCCATTTGTTCCCTCCCTTTGGGAATCGTATCTTGGGGATTCTCGCGCTTGCCGAAATCCCTTGACAACCCCGCCAAGCGCTGTTATAGTAATTATATTACCCCCCTGGCGACGAAGGTCTCCGGGCCGACGTCCCCCTAGTGAATCCCCGGCGAGATGGGCAATGCCTAGCCAGCGGGCGAAAACATGGGGGGCGTCTCTTTTTCCCTGAAACCCCCCGCCGTCTCGCGTCCCCCGCCGTTTACCCCGCGCCCATTTCGCGCAGGCGGCGCTCGGCGTCCGCGCCTCTGTCCACGCTTGGGATTCGCGGGCGGCTGGCGCGCAGGGCGGCGGCGCGGGCGGCGTCCAGCGCCATATCCTCCGTTATCGCCACTCCGTAATCGGCGATTGCGGCTTCGCGGGTAACGAATCCCTCGCGGACGTCGCGCAGGACGGCGTCCGGGTCGCGGTCGTAGGGGTGTCCCCATCCCCCGCCGCCCGGCGTCTCCACGCGGAGCAGGTCGCCGGCGCGCAGGGGGATGTTCTCGCCCACCGGCGAGACTTCGCGCTCCGACGGCGCATCCGGGTTTATCCTTATGCGCCCCGCCTGCCCCGCGCGTCCGCCGTTCAGCCCGAAGCAGGGGAAGCGGACATTGTCCATCCGCGCGCTCAGGGCGCAGTCCACCAGAACGCGGACGTCTCGCGTCACGCCGCATCCGCCGCGATATTCGCCGGGTCCGCCGGAGTCCGCGCGGACGGCGTAGCGCTCCACCCGCAGCGGGAACTCCCCTTCCTCGAACTCCACCGGGTAGTTGCGCTGGTCGCGGAAGTAGATGACGTTCAAGCCGTCCGCCGTCGGGCGCGCGCCCTGCCCGGAGCCTATCCCCTCGCTGAAATAGCGGTAGCCGCCCTTTTCGTCCATCCCGCGCAGGTTGTAGATGACGTACACCGGCGAAGCGGCGGGCCCCGCGCCCTCTTTCGCCTGCGCCAGGATGCCGCCCACAATGTCCATCAGCCTTATCACAGTGTGGCTCCGCAACCCGACCGGCGCGGGGAAGTTGGGGTTGACAATCGTTCCGGGGCGCGTCCTCACTTCGTCCAAAAACGCCACCGCGCCCTCGTTCAGCGGCAAATCCGGGTTCATGTAGCTCAGATGGCGCGCCAGTATCAAGTTGAAGGCGCCGGGGCTGGTTATGAAGTTGACGGGCCCCGACGCCTGCGGCCCGCTGTCCGTCAAGTCCGCCGAGACGCGGTCGCCCTGCCGGATTATCTTCACGTCCACGCGGCGCGGATGGTCGTCCACCGGGTCGCGGTCGACGTAGTCGAAGAAGCGCAACTCGCCTTCGGGGATGACTTCGCGCGCGAACTTCCGATAGGCGGCGACGGAGCGGTCGATGATTTCGTCGAAGGCGGCGAGCGTCGTGTCTTGCCCGTAGCGCTCCATCAGCTCGGCGACGCGCTCTTCCGCGAGTCGGCAAGCCGCCATCAGCGCCCGCGTGTCGCCTTCCAGCATGTCTGGGAAGCGGCTGTTGTTCAGGATGACCGCGTAGGCTTCCCTGTTCATCTCGCCGCCGCGCATGATGCGGATTGGCGGGACGAGCGTCCCTTCGTGGAATATCTCGGACGCCTGCGGCGACAGGCTGCCCGCCACGCTGCCGCCGATGTCCCAGAAATGCCCGTAGCTCACCGCGAAGGCGACGGCGCGCCCCGCGTGGAACACCGGCGAGACGAAGCACATGTCGCCCGTGTGCTGAATCGCCCCCCGCGACCGGTGCGGGTCGTTGTACCAGTACAGGTCGCCGGCGACCATGTCCGAGAGCGGATAGGCTTCGAGAACCGGGTCCACGATGCGCGGCCCCGACGAGGACAGGAATCCGTCCACCACCCGCCCGCGCAGGTCGTAAACGCCCACGAAGTAGTCCATCTTCTCTTTGATGACCGGCGACATCGCCGTTCGCTCGATGAGCGCCTCCATCTGGCGGATGGTCGAGCTCACCGCGCCGCGTATGATTTCCAGCGTTACGGGGTTCATCGGGGGCATTTTCCTGTGGCTAGCCGCTATGGGGCGGGCGGGCGTTCGCGGGAATGGCGGGGCGGAAATCGCGCGGGCCTGACGCGGCAATCACCGCGCCTCCGCGTCGAAAACTCCCCCGCCTAGCCGACTTCCACTTCGTGCCGGAACACCATGTTGTTGCCGTAGCCCATGCCGTCCCACTTGTTCGGGAACTCCATCGGCTGCGTTTCGCCCTTGTCGTTCGTCGCGCGGGACATCAGGACGTATCGCCCCGCCGCCGGCGCGTGCCAGTCGAACTCCCAGCGCGTCCACGAGTAGCCGCTTCGCGGGACGGTCACGCGGGCGTCCGCCCACGTCTCGCCGCCGTCGTCGCTCACCTCGATGCGCGCGATGTCGCTCTCGCCCGACCACGCCGCGCCGGACACCGTACAATCCCCCACCGGCGTCAAATCCCCCGGCGCCGGGTCGGTGATGATGGACTTCACCTTCATGCCCGTCAGATAGGTGTAGAACTCGTCCGCGTCCGGCCCGTTCATCACGCGGTAGCGCTCTATCTGGTAAAAGCCCTCGAATTCGCGGTCGAGGACGTGGACTCCGACCAGCCACTTGATCGAACACATGCCGTACCAGCCGGGGACGACCAGCCGCAGGGGGTAGCCGTGCAGCGGCGTGAGCGGCTCGCCGTTCATCTCCCAAGCCAGCATCGTGTCCGGGTGGAGCGCCTTGCTCATCGGCAGGCTGCGCTCGTAAGTCACCTCCGCCGGGTCGCCCACCACCTCGTCCGCCCCGCGGTCCGCCCCCTCGAACATCACTTCCACCGCCTTGGGGCTTATCTCCGCCATGTTCAGGACGTCCGACACCGAGACGCCGACCCATTCGGCGTTTCCCATGATGCCGTGTCCGGTGACGCGCTCCATCACCGAGCGCGTCTGCTTCGCCCAGTATTCGGGTATCGGCCCGTTGCCGCAGCACTCGAAGGTCGCCTGATAGCGGCGGCGCGGCAGCTTCTTGAGCTCGTCCAGCGACAGCGACAGCTCGCGCGCCACTTCGCCGTCCACCGCCAGCCGGTAGGACGCCGCGTCCATCTCCGGCGCGCCTTTCCAGTGGTTGCGGACATAGAAGAGGTCGGTGGGCGTCACGGCGGACTGCAGCGCCTTCGGCGGCGCGGCGAAAGAGCGTCCGCCGGCGTTGGTCGGTATCAGCTGCGGCTGCGGGTCGGTGTTCGCGGTCGTCGTCATTTCCAAGCGCCTCCCGTTCGGCGGACTAATCCAGATATTCGGTTTCGATTTCGTTCGCGGACTGTATCGCCAGCATCCGAGCGGCGACCCAAGTGTTGTTGACGACGCGATGCGGCACCCCCGGCGGCGCCAGCATCGTGTAGCCGGAGCGCGCCGTGCGCGTCTCGCCGCCCACGATGAACTGCGCGGAGCCCTCCACCACCATCAGCGCCTGGTCGGCGTCGTGGATATGCAGCCTGCCTTCGTAGCCGGGCTCGACGACTATCTCGGATATCGACAGCGCCCGCGCCCCGTGCGCCGCCGACACCATATCGCGCGAAACGACTTTGCCGGCGGACTTGGGCATCGGCTGCTCGCTGTGGTCTATAACTGGCATTTCGGCGTATTCACCCCCCGCGATTTTCGCCGGCGCGCGAAAGCCCCCGCGCCGTTCGTCTGCGCGTATCATACACTAATTCGCGGGCCGATGGGATTGCGGATTCGGGAAAAGCCCCCTAACAGCGGCGTCCGACCGAAACCAAACCCGAACCGCGAGCGGCAAATCCCCTCCGCCGCCGCGCCGCCGTCATTCCCGCGAAGGCGGTAATCCAGATCGGAGCGGTCAACTCAGCAACTGGAAACCAAACCCGAACCGCGAGCGGCAAATCCCCCTCGCCGCCCCGTCCCGTCATTCCCGCGAAGGCGGGAATCCAGAGCGGAGCGACCAACTCAGCGACTGGAAGCCAATCCCGAACCGCGAGCGGCAAATCCCTTCTCGCCGCCCCGCCGCCGTCATTCCCGCGAAGGCGGGAATCCAGAGCGGAGCGACCAACTCAGCAACTGGAAACCAATCCCGAACCGCGAGCGGCAAATCCCCTTTTCCACGCCGCCCCGCCGCCGTCATTCCCGCGAAGGCGGGAATCCAGAGCGGAGCGACCAACTCAGCGACTGGAAGCCAAGCCCGAACCGCGAGCGGCAAATCCCCTTCGCCGCGCCCCCCGCAACCGTCATTCCCGCGAAGGCGGGAATCCAGAATCCCCCAACAACGTCATCCTCGCGAAGGCGGGGACAAGCAAGCCTCTCGGAGCCAAGCCCGAATCGCGAGCGATGAATCCCCTCTCCCTTGATGGGAGAGGGCTAGGGTGAGGGCGCCTGCGCCGCTAGGCGCAGTCCCGCGCGGATTGCCCGCCAACCCCAAACATGCCCCAACAAGCCCTTGACGGGAGAAAGCAGAGCCGCCGCCCCTCCCTCCCTAATTCATCTTCTGCGACAGCGTCGGGTCTTCTATGTACTCGCCTATCTTGAGCGTCGCCAGCATCAGCCGCCACACGCGGTTGGCTTTGGATGCGTATTCGGGCCAAAAATCGAGCGTGATGACGCCGCATGTGGAAGTGGCGCGCGCTATGCAAGTCCGCGAAACGAGCTTGCGGTTCTCTTCCTTGTCGATGAACGACACCTGCCGCCAAGCCGCTTCGAATGTCGGCCCGCTGGCGAAGCGCAGCTTGCCCACTTCGAGCATCTCGTCCTCCGGCTTGACCACGCTGGACATGAACGCCTCGTCTATGGGCAGCTCCCAATCCACCGACACCCCGATTCGCCGGAGCGGAACGCCGTCCCCTCTGAACAGCTGCCCCACGCCCACGTCGAACCGCATGTTCTCTTCCGGGTAGGGCTTGTCCTGAATCATTATCGTCCCTTTGCGGGACGGTATGATCATCCACTCCCTGGGGAACTCGAACTGCACCGCGCCCCTTTCGGCGACGAACAGGCTGTTTTTGGGGCTGGTGGTCCGCCACCCGTGATTCGGCGGCAGGGGAAGATAGCCCTTCCGCCAATTGTTTTCTTCGCCCATGGCGTCAATCCCTCCCGCGCCTTCGCGCTCGCCGATTCGCCGTTCAACGCGGCTGCATGGGGATTTTATGCGCTCCGCGCTCGCTTGGCAAGCGTCTTCGGGCGAAGCGCGAAAGTCAAGCTGACGCGGCGGGCGGCGCGGACACCCTCATCCCAACCTTCTCCCATCAAGGGCTTGCAGGGGTATGTTTAGCGGATTTAGGCGCGAAATGGACGATTTCCGCCGCTTCCCCGGCGCCCCCGCCTCGTCATTCCCCTCTGCGTCCCCCCGTCATTCCCGCGAAGGCGGGAATCCAGAGTCGACCAACAACGTCTTCCTCGCGAAGGCGGGGACAAGATAGCCACTAGGAATCAGGCTTGAATTGAAGCCAACGTGTCCCTTCTCCCATCAAGGGCTTGCAGGGGTATGTTTATCGAAATCAGGCTTGAACTGAAGCCAACGTATCCCCTCTCCCTTGATGGGAGAAGGCTAGGTTGAGGGCGCCTGCGCCGCTAGGCGCAGTCCCGCGCGGATTGCCCGCCAGCCGCAAACATGCCCCTATAAGCCCCATCAAGGGCTAAGGGATTTTGCCGCTCGCGATTCGGGCTTGGTTTCGGTGAACGCGCCCTTGCAAAAGGGCGGGCGGCGCTATCCATACCCTTCATTCAGCGCCGCCACTTGCTCCGCCCTCATGCACATCGCGCCCTTGAAGCCGGCTAGCCGCCCCGTCTTGGCGGCGCGCAGGGTTTCTTCCGGGCTGGCGGACATCCCCCGCGAAGTCGCCCGCCACCACGCCCCCACCGGAACAACCCCCGTCGCGGCGGCGACGATGATTAGCCGCTGCATCAGATAGGGCATCAGATGCAGCTCGCCGGACGGCTCCGGGCGCAAGTCCATAACCAAATCGGCGCGCCCCAGGCTTATGGACTTCACGCGCGGGCTCGCGCGGACCAGCTCTTCGGCGTCCCAATTGCCGCGCGCCGTGTCGAGCGCCAGATGAATCTCCAGCGCCTGCTCCGGCCCCCGCGGGTCGTCCGCCTCGCGCACTTCCCCGACGGGCGGCGGGCGGACTACCCCGCGCTCGGCTTCGAACTCGGTCAGAAGGGCGTCCGCCTCGCGCACCGTATCCGCGCTCTCGACGCCGGGCAGGACGACGCCCGACAGCCCGCGCCAGACCGACGCCTCCAAATCCGCGTACAGCAACTCGACGTCGGAGCGGACGAACACCTCGCTCCCCGCCTCCCGCATCTTGCCGACGGCGCCTCGGACATTGCCTCGCGCCTCGCGCTTGCGGGTTTCGTGGACGGCGTCCTGCAAATCCAAAACCGCGACATCCGCCCCAGACGCCGCCGCTTCGGACAGCCGCTCGCCGTCATGCGCGGGGACGATGAGCCAAGACCGGCGGGGGATTGGGCGGGATGGGGACATGGGGGGATTCCTTTCTTGGGCTTGCAGGGGTATGTTCACAGGAAACAAGCGTCGAGTGCAACCAACATATCCCCTCTCCCTTGATGGGAGAGGGCTAGGGTGAGGGTGTCTGCGCCGCCAGGCGCAGTCTTGCGCGGATTGCCCGCCAACCCCAAACATGCCCCTGCAAGTTCCGGAGATGCGACGGGTCATCGGCGTTGCATGTTCGCCAAAGCCCTCTCCAAATGCGGGCGGAAGATGGCGGGTAATTTGACGAAGTACTCAATCATCCAGCGCCTTATGTCGTCTAGGGATTCTTTGGAATCCGTGATTTCTCCATCCCTGGATATGGCGATGCGGCACACGTTGGCGCGGTCGAGTCGGTACCAGACCCAAGCGCATCCGCCGACCTCGCTTTCGATTAGCTCCCTATCCTCTTTCAGCAGGTCGAAGACCTCCTTGTTCCACGCTTTGGACTTTGGCTTGTCGATGTTGAGAACGACCTGAGCTTTGCCGTCGCCGGTGAACCGCATCGTCCGCCCGAACGGGCCGAAG
>CBDESW010000026.1:0-35405 GCA_965242675.1 Dehalococcoidia bacterium | reverse complement strand
CGCGGCGGGTGGCTAGCCTCGTCCACAAGGCGGCGAGCGCGTATCGGGACGTCGGGCAGCGGAGCGAGTTCAGGATCTACTTCAACGGCGGCACGACGCCGGGGGAGACGAACGTGGTGGTCTTGGACTGGACGGACGAGGCGCTGCGGTCGCCGATGCGCGCCGACAACGACATCCCGGCGGCGGCGATGGAGGTGGGCGCCCAGGTGCGCCCGCTGGTCGAGAGCAGCAGCATCGAGTTTCTGGAGCTGCTGACGCCCGACAAGCTGATGGACGTCTAGCCGCCGTCCGCCAGGCGCGGCGACGCCAGCAGCCGCCGCGCTTGGGCGGGCGTCCGCAGCCGGAACACCGTCAAATGGCGGTGCTCCGGCAAGCCGAAAGCCGCCAGCAAGCCCCGCTTGCGCCGGCGGTGGGTTCGGAGCGCCCAGAGAAAGAGCGAGTCTTTGGTGAGGAAGTGCCGCCACAGCTGTTCGCGGTTGCCGTTCCAAAGCTCCGTTCGCCGGACGCCCCTGCGGATGGTGCGCCGGAAGAGACGCCAGAAGACCAGCGGGAAGGGGTAGTCGAGCCAGACGACGGCGGCGGCGCGGGGCCAGACTATGTCGCGGGCGAGGCTGTAATTGCCGTCCGCGACCCAGCCGGCGGCGGAAGTGGCGTCCGCGACGCGGCGGCGGAAGACGCCGTCGGGGGTTTCGGTCCAGCCGGGGCCGTGGCGGTAGGCGTCGAATTCGATGTGGGGGACGCCCAAGCGCTCGGCGAGGGCGCGGGCGAACGTCGTCTTGCCGGCGCCGGAGGTTCCGACGACGACGGCGCGGATTAGGGCGTTTCGGGTCGGTCTCGCCATCATAAGGCGGGCATTATAGCGTCTGGTGCGGGGCGAGAGAAAATTTGACGCAGAGGCGCGAAGGCGCAAAGGGGCGCGGGGATAATTTCGGGTTTCGCGGATTTCCATTGAATAGCGACGGAGTTGCGAGAATCATGGCGCGATTGGAAGGCAGGGCGGCTTTGGTGACGGGGGCCGGTTCGGGAATCGGGCGGGCGGTTTGCGATTTGTTCGCGGACGAAGGGGCGTCCGTGGCGGCTTGCGACGTCGATGCGGACGCGGCGCGCGCCGTGGCGCTGTCCATCGCCGAGCGCGGCGGGACGGCGTTCGCCCTGCGGGGGGACGTCGCAAGCGGCGCGGCGGCGCGGCGGGCGGTGTCCGAAACCGTCGCAGAATACGGACGGCTGGACATCCTCATCAACAGCGCCGGCGTGACTTCGCGCAACGCCCTGCCCGACGGCGCGGACGCGGAAGACATCTGGGACAGGGTGATGGAAGTCAACCTCAAGGGGACTTATCTCATGTGCGCCGCCGCCGTTCCCGAAATGGAAAAGGCGGGCGGGGGCGGGGCGATAGTCAACCTCGCGTCCATCATGGGCATGGTCGGCTACCCGCCGGCGCTCGGCGGGGGGTTGGGGTTCAACCCGTATCCGCCATCGAAGGGCGGCGTCGTGCAGTTCACCAAGACGCTCGCCATCGACCTCGCGCCTAGAAAGATACGGGTGAATTGCATCTGCCCCGGATTCATCGAATCCAACATGACCGCCGGCTTGACCGCCGACCCGGACATGCGCGCCCGCATCGAAAGACTGCATCCGATGGGGCGCCTTGGGCGCCCGGAGGAAGTGGCGCGCGCGGCGCTCTATCTGGCGTCCGAAGACGCGAAGTACGTGACGGGGGCGGCGCTGGCGGTGGACGGCGGCTATACGGCGGTTTGACGGGGCGCGCGCAAGACTGCGCTGGGCGGCGGCGGGCGCGCTCATCCATGAAATCGCCAATCGGAGCGGCGGCGCGCTCATGGACGCGCGCGCGGAAATCGCCCGGCGGGCGTTCATCGACGGCGGCGCGCCGGCGCTGGCAATCCGCTTGAAATGGGCGGAACGCGGCGCGTTCGCGGTCTGGTATAATCATTCTCCGGATACTTGGACTAGCGAAACCGAAGCAGGTAAAACGAAAATGCGCCTTTCTAAATCGTTCGGCAAGACGCTTAGGGACACGCCCGCGGAAGCGGAGTTGGACAGCCACCGCCTCATGCTCCGCGCGGGGATGATTCATCAGGCGGCGGCGGGGGTGTACAGCTATATGCCGCTGGCTTGGCGCTCCATCCGCAAGATAGAGGGAATCATCCGCGAGGAGATGGACGCCGCCGGGGGGCAGGAATTGCACATGTCCAAGCTCCAGCCGCGCGAGTTGTGGGAGCGCTCCGGGCGGTTCGAGTCCTACGGGCCCGACATGATGCGCCTCGCCGACCGGCGCGAGCGCGGGCTGGTTCTGGCGCCGACGCACGAAGAGCTCGTGACGACCATCGTCAAGGCGAACGTCCACAGCTACCGCGACCTGCCGGCGATTCTGTACCAGATCCAGACCAAGTTCCGCGACGAGCCGCGACCGCGCGGCGGGCTTATCCGCGTGCGCGAGTTCGACATGAAGGACGCCTATTCCTTCGACGCCGACCAAGAGGGGCTTGACGCCAGCTACGACGCCATGTCGCGGGCGTACCGCCGCATATTCGCGCGCTGCGGGCTGGATCCCGTTCTGGTGGACGCGGACTCCGGCGCGATAGGCGGCAAGGATTCGCAGGAATTCGTCCTGCTCGCGGACGCGGGCGAGGATACCATCATCATCTGCGGCGGCTGCGGCTACGCGGCGAACGCGGAAAAGGCGGAGTTCGCCAAGCCGCCGCAACCCGCCGAAGAGCCGCGGGCGGTCGCGGAAGTCCGCACGCCGGGCGTCAAGACCATAGACGAGCTCGCGGAGTTCATGGGCGTCCCCGCCGCCAAGACGCTCAAGGCGGTGTTCTACATGGTGGACGGCGAGTTGTCGTTCGTGGTCATTCGGGGCGATCTGGACGTGAACGAAATCAAGCTCAGCAACGCGCTCGGCAACCCGTCCGAGCTGCGCCTGGCGAGCGCCGGCGAAGTCGCGGCGGCGGGCGTCGTGGCGGGGTCGGCGTCCCCCGTCGGCTTGAGCGTCCGAACAATCGCGGACGATTCGGCGGCGCTCGGCGCGAACTTCCTCGCGGGGGCGAACCTGGACGGCTACCATCTGAGCGGCGTCAACTTCCCGCGGGATTTCTCGGCGGACGTCATGGCGGACATCGCCCTGGCGCGGGCGGGTTGCGCCTGCAATCTGTGCGGCGAGCCGATGGACGAAAGGCGCGGAATCGAGATAGGCCACATTTTCAAGCTCGGAACGCGGTACAGCGAAGTTCTGGACGCGCAGTATCTGGATTCGGCGGGCGCGCGGCATCCGATCATCATGGGTTGCTACGGCATCGGCGTGGAGCGGTTGCTGGCGGCGGCGATAGAGCGCAGCCACGACGAAAACGGCATCATCTTCCCGCCGCCCATCGCGCCTTACGACGTCCATCTAGTCGCGCTGAATACGAATGTGGACGAGGCGCGCGAGGCGGCGGATTCGCTTTACGCGTCGCTGTCGGAGGCGGGCTTGTCCGTCCTGTACGACGACCGGAACGAATCCGCCGGGGTGAAGTTCAACGACGCCGACCTTATCGGCTTGCCGGTTCGGGCGGTGGTGAGCCGCCGCAATGTCCGGCGGGGCGTGGCGGAAATCAAGCGGCGCGATTCGGCGGAGGCGGAGACTGTCGCGCTCGGCGAGGCGCCGGCGGCGGTTCGGGACGCGCTGGAGGCGTTCGGAAGTTAGGCAGCGCTGACATTAGAGAGAAGAGCGGGCGGGGTCGGATGGCAAACCGCGCGGGACTGCGCCTAGCGGCGCAGGCGCCCGCGCGCTAGCCCTCTCCCAACAAGGGCTTGCAGGGGTATGTTTCTGGCTGGCGGACTGCGCCTAGCGGCGCAGGCGCCCGCGCGCTAGCCCTCTCCCATCAAGGGAGAGGGGATTCGTTGGTTGCGGTTCGGGCTTGGTTTCCAGTTGCTAAGTTGGTCGCTCCACTCTGGATTCCCGCCTTCGCGGGAATGACGGGGGCGGGGCGAGGAAGCGGCTAAAAAACGTCCAATCCGCGCCTATATCCGACAAACATACCCTTGCAAGCCCATCAAGGGAGAGGGGATTCGTTGGTTGCGATTCGGGGCTTGTTTTCCATGAACATACCCCTGCGAGCGGAATTTGGAGATTTTGGCGCGAGAATCTTCCAAACTATCCTTATGTCAACACTGCCTAGCCGCGCAACCCGCCGCCGTCCGCCAGGCGCGACAGGAAGTAGTCGGACACCCGGTCGGCGTATTCGCGCTCGCCGTCGCGGAAGGCGCCGGCGTGGTCTATGCCGTCCAAAACCCAAAGGCGGCTGCCGCGCGGGGAGGCGCGATAGACGCGGCGGCTGTGTTCGGGGGGGACGCGGTCGTCCTCGGAGCCGTGTATCACGAAAATGGGATAATCCAACTTCTTGACGGCGTTTTCGGGCGATATGGCGTGAAGGTTTATGCCGTAGAGCAGGCGGGCGATTGCCACGCCGAGCGGCTTGAAGACGGCGGAAAGCCAAGCGGGAATGGGGGTGACTAGGGCGACTTCCTGATTGACCAGCTCGGCGGCGCGGGCGAACGGCGAATCGAGCGCGAGGGCGCGTATGTCGGGCTGCTCGGCGACGGCGAGGGCGGCGGAGGCGGCGCCCATCGAGACGCCGATGACGCCTATCTGCGACGGGCGCGCGCCCCGCCGAACAAGATAATCGCGCGCGCCGAGAACGTCCATGCGCTCGTGCCAGCCGCCGGATACGCGGTCGCCCTCGGAGCGCCCGTGTCCGCGCAGATCGAACAGCAGGGGCGCCGAAGCCGCGCTCATTGAGCATCGCGGCGAGCTCGGTCATGCCGCCGCTCGTCCGGTTGGCGCTGATGCCGTGAACGAATACGATGACGGGCATGCGCGCCCTGCCGGGCATGTACCAGCCGTCCAGAAAGAGATCGGCGCGGCGCGAGGGGAAGCGCACATGCTCGAAGTGGCGTCCGAAATCGGAGGGGTCGCCCTCCAGCTCCACGCGCTCGGCGGCGGTGACGCCGGCGGCGATGCGGTAGGCGATTCCCACATAAACCGCCAGCGCCAAGCCGAGCGCGGCGAGTATCTTGCGAAAACGGGTCAAGGGCGGGCATCCTGAAAAGCGGTCTGCGGGGATGATGATAGAGCATATCGGCGGCGGGCGGCTAGTCCGCGCGGCGGCGGGCGCGGCTCTCGGAACGACGGTTTAGGCGCGAACAAGCGGCATCGCGGAAGGAGATTCGGATATGAACATGAGCGGAACATGGAACGGCGGCGGCGCCAAGTGCGCGGTGATGCTGGGGTTCGACGTCGACGGCGTCTCGAGCGCCATCAACCGCAATCCGGCGACGGCGAACCTGCCCAGCCTGATGTCCATGCGCGAATACGGGCCTTCGGTCGCCGTTCCGCGCATCCTAGACCTGCTGGAGCGGCGCGGGATTCCCGCCAGCTTCTACATTCCCGGCTACGTCGCGGAGACGCACGAGGCGCTGGTGCGCGAAATCCACGCCGGAGGGCATGAGGTCGCGCATCACGGCTACATGCACGAGCCGCCGGCGACGCTGAGCAGGGCGCAAGAGGCGGACGTCCTAGACAGGGGAATCGAGATTCTGGAGCGGCTAACCGGCGAGCGTCCCATCGGCTACAGGTCGCCGAGCTGGGAGCTGAGCGAACATTCGCTGGAGCTGCTGGCGGACCGCGGATTCCTGTACGACTCCAGCCTGATGGGGGACGACGTTCCTTATATAGTCCACGTGGATGAGCGGACGATAGTGGAAATCCCCGTCCAGTGGGAGTTGGACGACGCGCCCTATTTCAACTACGCGCCGTCCCTTGACATGCGCCCGGTGATGGCGAGTCCCAGCCATGTCTATGACGTCTGGTCGGCGGCGTTCGAGGGGGCGTATCATTACGGCTTGGCGTACACGCTGACGATGCACCCCTACATAATCGGCAGGCCCGGCAGGTTGCGGATGCTGGAGCGCCTGCTGGATTTCATAGCCGGCTTCGACGGCGTGGAGTTCACGCGCGCGGCGGACGCGGCGAAGATGATGGCGGCGGGGGATGGCTAGGGCGGGGCGGCGACGTTCACTTAGCACAGGTCTAGCCCGGTCGTTCTGACCAATCCCTGGATGTTCTCGATGTTCGCCAGCGAGGCGGGGATGCAGCCAGAAAGGTCATTTCCGCCCAGCGTCAAGTATTCAAGGTTTTTCAGGTTCCCCAACTCCGGCGGGATGTTTCCGCTGAGCCGGTTCTCTGCGAGATACAGATCTCTTAGATTGACTAGATTGCCCAACTCCGGAGGGATGTTTCCGCTAAGTTGGTTCCGAATAAGAACCAGTCTCTCCAACTTGGCGAGATTGCCCAGTTCAGACGGTATTTCGCCGGATAGTCCTTGCGATGGAAGACGGATGATTTTCAGCTCTGTCAACTCGCCGATCTCGGCGGGGACGATCCCACCTAATCTTGTGCCAACATACTCGATCTTCTCCACCCGCGAAGGAGAGCCGCCCACTCTTATGCCGTCCCACGTCCTGATGTCGCGGTAAGGTTGCCAGTTCAGGCGCAAGTCCACTCCTAGCCTGTCCCGGACGCTCAGGAGGATTTCGCAGTCCCGAACAAGCCCCGGGTTGGACTTCGGGTCTGTCACCGCTATGCCGGACTCGCAGTCCGGCGCTTCGTCTTCCCAACCCTTCGCCGCCACAATCTCATCGTAGGCGTATCTCGCCAAGACGGTTTCATCCGTCCCATCCAGATTCATTGAGCGAAGCACGGGAGCGCCGTGTTCGTACCGCGCCGGGAAGTGGCGCAGAATAAGGCGCGAGCCGTCAAGCGTCCATCCGCCAACGTCGTCAAATCCGCCCGGCAGGGGCAACATTCGGTAGTCGGTTCCGTCTGAATCCACTATGTAAAATCCGGGGGACGGAGTGTAGTCATAGAACACAATCCCGGAGCCGTCCGATGTCCATGACACAGGGTGTTGGTCCGGGATGAGTCCATTTTCAGACCTGACAAAGACCTCGCGCATGTCATTTTCATGGATGTCCAACATGTGGATCGTGACCGGCTCCGAGAAATCTTCCGACTCCGATATGCGGAACGCTATCCGCCGGCTGTCGGGCGACCACGCAGGCGCGCTAATCTCTCGCTCCGATTCCACAACCCGCCTGAAATTCGACCCGTCCGGTTCGACAATGGCTATGAAATGCTCTTGCCTAGCGCCTTGCTCATCACTCCAATAGCTGTCGTAGTCGCTGAAGGCTATGTGTCGACTGTCCGGCGACCAAACCAGATGCGTTGGCGTTCCCCGATTCTTTCCTGCATAGGCAATCAAGCGTTCATCGGAGCCGTCGGGGTTGATGGTGTAGATTCCAGGAAGCATCATCTCCCCGAACCCAGGTTCGCTTCGGCGAGACAAGAACGCGATTCGCGCGCCGTCAGGCGACCAAACCGGATCTATATTGTCGTATTCGTCGCTGGTGAGTCTTTTGAATTCGCTGCCGTCCGGCTTTGAAACAGCTATTTCATAGCTGTACAGTCTGTTCCAGCGAAAAGGACCGCCAGTGTGGTATCTGTAAGTGTTGTAAACCACTTTCGACCCGTCGGGCGATACGCTTGGCGAAAAATCGCCCAGAAAAGGACTGGGAGCGGAAGGGCCGTTGGGAACTCCAAGCAACGCTCCATCCGACTGAACGGAGATGATGCGCCCTCGATGTTCGAACAGGACATATTTCCCGCCCGAAGCGAGTTTTGGCATGGAGATGCTTGGCGGACTTACCGGGGGACTTTCCATCCTGGGGTCTTGCGCGGACTCGCGTATCCTGTTCGCTTCGCACTCGGATACCGCTCCTATGAGCAGCAACCCGGACATGGCGACCGCGACGCAAATTATGATTCGGTTGATTTTCATGGTCAAGCCTTTTTTGTTCTGTGACTTTAGACGGCATTTTACCCGAATCCGGCGAGAACTCAAACCCGCCCGCCGCCGAAAGACTGACAAAGGGCGGCGGGGCGTGATAGAATCTCCGCAACCGCCCAGCGGGGCGGCTTGGCGGACTGCAAACCGCCGGCGCGGCGCGCGCCGGCGGAAAACCAATCGCAAAGGGCGGGATGACATGGCTCTACCGGAACGCATGAAGTTCGGCATCTTCATGGCGCCGTTTCATTGGCAGAACGAAAACCCGACGGTCGCCTACGAGCGCGACTTCGAGCTGATCGAGTGGCTGGACTATCTCGACTTCGACGAGGCGTGGATAGGCGAGCATCACAGCGCGGGGTGGGAGACCATCGCGTCGCCGGAGCTGTTCATGGCGGCGGCGGCGGAGCGCACCAAGCACATAAAGCTGGGAACGGGCGTCGTCAGCCTGCCCTATCACCACCCGCTCATGGTCGCCAACCGCATGGTGCAGCTCGACCACATGACGCGCGGGCGGGCGATGCTCGGCGTAGGCCCCGGCGCGCTGACCACGGACGCCTACATGCTCGGCATCGACCCGGTGGAGCAGCGGCGGCGCATGGACGAATCCATGGGCGTCATCAAGCGCCTGCTCACCGAAACCGAGCCCATCACCTGCGAAGGGTCTTGGTTCACGTTGCGCGACGCGACCTGCCATCTGCGCCCCTACACCAAGCCGCACTTCCCCATCGCGGTGGCGGCGGCGCAGTCGCCCTCCGGCATGGTTCTCGCCGGCAAATACGGGCTTGGCGTGCTGTCGGTGAGCGTCGTCCGCGGCGGCTCCTACGCGCGCGACCTCAAGGATTTCTGGAAAATCGCCGAAGATACGGCGGAGCGCTACGGCAACACCGTGAGCCGCGACGAGTGGCGGCTGGTCACAATCGCGTTTCTGGCGGATTCGCGCAAGGAAGCGCTGGATCAGGCGCGGGTGGGCGCGGGACGCTTTCAGCGCGAGTACTTCGAGCAGACGCTCGGCGCGGACGCCACCGATTGCCCGCAGGACAAGATAGTCGACTTGATGGTCGAGCGCGGCGCGTGGTGCGTCGGGACGCCGGACGACATGATTCAGCGCATCCGCGACTTGGACGAATCCACCGGCGGCTTCGGCGGCTTGCTGGTGCAGGCGACGGAGTTCGGGACGCGCGAGCAGAATCTGCGGAGCTACGAGTTGATGTCGCGCTATGTGATGCCGCATTTCCAAGGCTCCATCGCCAGCCTGAACCAGTCGCAGGCGTGGTCGCGCGGCGTCCGCGACGAGCTGGCGGAGCTGCGGACGCAGGCGATGAATCGGGCGACGTCCGACTACGACGCCCAGCGCGGCGGCAACGGCGGCGGCTAGCCCGCCAACCCGCCGACCGACCGAGATTAGAGCGCGAAACGGAGGATTGCATGGTTGTCAAAGCGACCGGCGAGACGGCGCAGGCGAAGAAGTCGCCGCCGCCGTTTTACGGAAAAGAAGACCGCCGCTTCCTGCGCGCGATGTACCCCTCGGACGACGGAGAACCCTTGCCTGACGCCTTCTTCCAACTGCCGCATTTCTCCTACGTCCGAGACGCCGTCTCGGCGTGGTTCGACGGCAGGGACGACGTGGTGGTCGGCGGGGACAACTTCGTATATTACATATACGAGGACAAGCGGGCGAACCTCGCTCCGGACTGCTTCGTCGCCATCGGCGTGAACAGGGACGAGGTGCTGGCGGACGACTCGTATTTCGTCTGGCGCGCGGGGAAGATGCTCGATTTCGTCATGGAAATCGCGTCCCCCAGCACGGCGAAAAACGACTTGGGCGACAAGTACCGAACATACGAATCGCTGGGCGTCGGCGAGTACTGGATGATGGATCCGACAGGCGGCGACCTGTACGGCAAGCCGCTGATGGGATTCGTCAACGTGGATGGCGAGTTCAAGCCCATTCCCGTGGACGAAACCCCCGCCGGCGACGTCGCGGGCTACTGCGAGATTCTGGATTTGACGTTCCGCTGGAGCGCGGAGCGCAACGAATTCCGCGTCGTCGACCCGCATACGGGCGAAGAATTCGTCACGTACATGGAATATCTCAAGAGAGCCGAGAGCGCGGCGGCGGCGCGGGCGCAATCCGAGGCGGCGCTTGTCGCGTCCGAGGCGGCGCGGGCGCGAACCGACAACGCGCTAGCCGCGTCCGAGGCGGCGCGCATAGAATCGGAGTTGACGCTGGCGCAGTCGGAAGCCGTCCGCCGGCAAACCGAGGAGCGCGCCGAAGCCGAAGCCGAACGCGCTCGCGAGGCGAGTGAGCGAGCGCGGCAAGCGACCGAACGCGCGCGCGCGGAATCCGAGCGGCTGCGCTTGGAGCGAACCGCCCGCGAGCAATCCGAAGCGCAAACGCGAGTGGCGTCGGAGCGCGCGCGGGCGAAAGCGGAGTTGATGCGTTCCGAAAGGGACGCCCGACGGCAAATCGAAGAGCGAGCGAGGGAAGAAGCGGACGCCCGACGGCAAGCCGAAGAGCGCGCCCGCGCGGAAGAAGCCGCCCGCGCCGAGGCGGAAGCGGAAGTCGAAAGGCTGCGCGCCGCCCTCCGCGACCTGCAGGGAAACTAGGCGGCGTTGACATCAAGGATGACTAGGACGGTTATCGCGCCTAAATCGCTGATTCCCGCCCCGTCATTCCCGCGAAAGCGGGAATCCAGAGGGTTGCGAACGCCGTTGGCGGGCGGCTTCTCGCTGTTCGCCGCTCTCTTTTCTCTATAATGTCAACATTGTCTAAACAAACACTCACCCATCCACACAAACAATCAACGGGAGAAAGTTCAGAAAAATGCCAACAATGACAGGCGGGCAGGCTCTCGCGCGGTCTCTTTACCGCGAGGGCGTTCGGGTTATTTTCGGTCTGCCGGGCGTGCAGCTCTATCACGCTCTGGACGGGCTGGCGCAGGAGCCGGGCATACGGTTCATCGCCACGCGCCACGAGCAGGCGACGGCGTACATGGCGGACGGCTACGCGCGCGCCTCCGGGGGAATCGGCACGGCGCTCGTCGTGCCGGGGCCGGGGCTGCAAAACGCCAGCGCCGCCATCGGCACGGCGTACTCCGCGTCCTCCCCCGTGCTGGTCGTCGCGGGGCAGATCCAGCGCGACTTCATCGGCGTCGACAGGGGGATGCTCCACGAAGTCAACGACCAGCTGGACACCATCAAGCCGATCACGAAGTGGGCGGAGCGCGTCCTCGACCCCGCCCAGATTCCGGCGGCGGTGCATGAGGCGTTCCGCCAGCTCAAGACGGGCAGGCCGCGACCGGTCGAAATAGAAATCCCCCCCGAAACGCTTGAGGACGAGACGGACGCCGATCTGTTCGAGCCGGGCATCTATCCGCCGGAGACCCCGCCAGATTCGGACATCGCGGCGGCGGCGCGGATGATCGCGGACGCCAAAAACCCCGTCATGCTGGTCGGCGGCGGCGCGGTGGCGTCCGACGCGTCGGAATCCCTGCGCCGTTTCGCGGAGTTTTTGCAAGTCCCCGTCGCCATGACCGCCGAGGGGCGCGGGGCGCTGTCCGACCGCCACTACCTCTCGCTCGGCGGGCTGAACCTGCGCGGCGACCCGTACATGAAGCGCTGGTCGGAGCATGATCTGGTCATCATGGTCGGCACGCGCAACGCATACCCCGGATTCCTCACCCAGCCGGCGCTCCAGATAGACATAGACCCGGAAGAAATAGGGCGCAACTACGCCGACACGACGGGGCTCGTGGGGGACGCCAAGCACACGCTGGACAAGCTGGCGGCGGCGCTCGGCGGCGCAATGAGCGCGCGCGAAAGCCGCGAATCCGAGATGCGCGCCTTGCGCGAAGAGCGCCGGGCGGCGCTGCCCGAAATCCAGCCCCAGCACGGCTTCACGCAGGCGATTCGCAGCGCCGTCCCCGACGACGGCATAGTAATATCCGGCATGACGCAGGTGGGCTACTACAGCCGCGTGAACTATCCCGTGTACGAGCCGCGCACTTACCTGACCAGCTCGTACTACGGCAATCTGGGCTACGCCTACCCGGTGGCGCTCGGCGCGAAAGTGGCGCAGCCTGACAAGGCGGTTGTGGCGATTTCGGGCGACGGCGGCTTCATGTTCGCCTCTCAGGAAATGTCCACCGCCGTGAAATACGGCATCAACGCGGTGGTCGTTGTGTTCAACGACAACGCCTACGGCAACGTCCTGCGCGACCAGACGACGCGATTCGAGGGGCGGACGATAGGGGCGGACCTCCACAACCCGGACTTCATGAAGCTGGCGGACGCCTACGGAGTCCGCGGCGTCCGCGCCAACGGCGCGGACGAGCTGGAGTCCAAACTTGCCGAGTCGCTAACCATAGAAAAGCCGACGCTGATAGAAGTCCCCGTCGGCATGATGCCCAACCCGTTCGGGTGAGGCTTGCGGGGGCATGCCAACGCAGCCGAGCGCGAATCGCGAGCGACAAATCCCCTCTCCCTTGATGGGAGAGGGCTAGGGTGAGGGTGACTGCCCGCAAGGGCAGGCTTGCGAGGATTGCCCGCCAACCTCCAAAAACCCATGCAAGCGCCGCCGCGCGGAGGAATAAAGACATGACAACAACCGCCGCCGCCGAGTCAATCCCCAAGATTCCCCCGTACCGCAAGGGGGGCGAGATAGACTACGAAAGCCTGGACTTCAATCCGGACGAGCCGCCCAAGCCGGAGGACGCAATGTTGCAAGACGACGAGATTGGCGAAATCCGCATGCTCCTTCACGAGCGGCTCACCGACTTCTACGCGCGAAAGGATACGCTGGTCACGGGGGCGGCGATAATCTGCTACGACCCGGACGACCTGAACGTCCGCGTCGCCCCCGACATTTGCGTCGCCTTCGGAGTCGACAGGGACTCCATCGCCAACCGCAGAATCTATCTGCCTTGGGAAGCCGGCAAGCCGCCGGACTGGGTTCTGGAAGTGGCGTCCCCAAGCACGGCGCGAGTGGACGTCAGGCGCAAAGTGTTCATATACCAGCGAATCGGCGTCCCGGAATACTGGCTGTTCGACCCGTCGGGCGGCGAGCTTTACGGCTTCCCCCTAGCCGGCTACCGCCTGGAATCGGGCGTATATCGCCCCATTGCCCTGAGCGACGAGCCGGACGGGATACTCAAGGGCTACAGCGAGATACTGCGCCTAAGCCTGTGCTGGGACAACGGCATGCCGCGCCTCTACTCCCCGTCGTCTGGCGCGTACATACAGAATTGGAAAGAGGAGCGCGATTCTTGGGACGCCGAGCGCGCCGCGTCGGAAGCCGCTCGCATCGCGCTTGAGGTGGAGAACGCCCACCTGCGCGAAATGCTGCGCCGACTGCAGGGCGGGGAGTAAGCGGCAGGCGCAACCCCGCCCGCCTTCCGGATGCTTTCGGGGACGGGCGGCGCGGCGAAGAAACCGAACGAAAGCGGGAGGTTTCGGCATGGACGTCAAGCAGGCGATTAGGCGCGCCAAAGACTACGTGGCGGACGTTTACGCGGACGAGGAAATCTTCAATCTGGGGCTTGAAGAAGCGCGGTTCAGCGAGTCCGAAAACTGCTGGATAATAACCGTCGGCTTCTCCCGCCCTTGGAACAAGCCGCAAGACGACCCGCCGGAGCCGCTCTTCCTTGGGCGAACCCCCGAAACGCTGGCGCGGCGCTCGTACAAAGCGGTTCGGATAGACGACGGCGCCGGAACCGTCACGTCGCTAGCAGACCGCTTTATGACTGACCGCGTCGAGCGGGCGACTTGGTGAGGGGGTATTTCGTCGACTCCGGCGGGCGGCACTGATTCCAATTTCTACCCCGTCATTCCCGCGAAAGCGGGAATCCAGAGGGGTCGCGAATGTCAACCACAAACCAAAAACCGCCGTCAAATCGCTATTTAAGCGCTACTTAGCCTAGCGGGTGCATCACGCCTAAGCGCGCTTGATCCGGCGCTTGATATGTCGGGGGGGATGCGCTTATCATATCGCACATTCGCCAAACCAATATGAGGGAGCCATAGAATGAAGCTCGGAGCGTCAACGCTTGCCATAGCCGTCATAGCCATTGTCCTGCTAGCAGTGTGCGGCGGCGAACAACCCGCGCCACAACCGACCCGGACAGATGTGATAGTGGAAGCGACAGCGGATGTTGCGCCCGAACCTCCGCGTCTGGCAGTCGTCCCAACCCAGACGCCCACGCCCGAACCAACCCAGACGCCCACGCCCGAACCAACCCAGACGCCCACGCCCGAACCAACCCAGACGCCCACGCCCGAACCAACCCAGACGCCCGCGCCCGAACCAACTCCGACGCCCGCGCCCGAACCAGCAACCGTTGCCCTATCTTTGCCAACGCTACCGCTCGCGCCTACAACCAAAACGGTCAGCGCAGGCATAAGCCATACTTGCGTGTTGAGCGAGGATGGCGCGGCGACATGCTGGGGGCATAACAATTACGGTCAGGCGTCCCCGCCCGACGGCGAGACATTCGCAACCATCAGTGCCGGCAATTATCACACTTGCGCGTTGCGCGCGGACGGCGAGGCGAAATGCTGGGGTTGGAATGAATACGGGCAAGCGTCCCCGCCGAGCGGTGAGACATTCATAGCCATCAGTTCCGGCGGTATCCATACCTGCGCGTTGCGCGAGAATGGAACAGCGGCATGCTGGGGCAGTAACGGTTATGGTGAAGCGTCCCCGCCTGATGGCGCGACATTCACAGACATCAGCGCAGGCAGTGCTCATACTTGCGCGTTGCGCGCGGACGGAGCGGCGACATGCTGGGGACATAACTGGGACGGCGAGGCGTCCCCGCCTAGTGGCGAGACATTCACAACCATCAGCGCGGGTGGCGGACATACCTGCGCGTTGCGCGCGGACGGCGCGGCGACATGCTGGGGCTGGAATGAATACGGGCAAGCGTCCCCGCCGAGCGGTGAGACATTTGTTGCCATCAGCGCCAGCAGCGGCGGACATACCTGCGCGTTGCGCGCGGATGGCGCGGCGACATGCTGGGGTTGGAACGATAGCGGTCAAGCGTCCCCGCCAAGCGACGCGACATTTACGACCATCAGTGCCGGCGATAATAATACCTGCGCGTTGACTGAGGATGGCCTGGCGAGTTGCTGGGGACAGAACGAAATCGGTCGAGTGTCCCCGCCGAGCGGTGAGACATTCGCAACCGTCAGCGCCAACACATACCACACTTGCGCGTTGCGCGAGAACGGAACTGCAACATGTTGGGGGTTGAATGACTTGGGTCAAGCATCCCCGCCAAGCGACGATACATTCATAGCCATCAGTTCCGGCGGGATCCATACCTGCGCGTTGCGCGAGAACGGAACTGCAACATGTTGGGGCAGGGACAATTACGGTCAGGCGTCCCCGCCAAGCGACGATACATTCGTAGCCATTAGCGCTGGCGGGATCCATACCTGCGCGTTGCGCGAGAACGGAACTGCAACATGTTGGGGCAGGGACAATTACGGTCAGGCGTCCCCGCCAAGCGACGATACATTTGTATCCATCAGCGCCGGCGTATTCCATACCTGCGCGTTGCGCGATAATGGAACGGCGGCATGTTGGGGAAATAACGATAATGGCGAGGCGTCCCCGCCTAGTGGCGAGACGTTCACTTCCATCAGCGCAGGCAGTGCTCATACTTGCGCGTTGCGCGCGGACGGCGCGGCGATATGCTGGGGATGGAACGAAGCCAGTCAAGCGTCCCCGCCAAGCGACGAGGTCTTCACTGCCATCAGTGCCGGCGTACTCCATACCTGCGCGTTGCGCGCGGATGGTACGGCAAGATGCTGGGGATGGAACGAAGCCAGTCAAGCGTCCCCGCCCAGCGACGAGGTCTTCACTGCCATCAGCGCCGGCGTACTCCATACCTGCGCGTTGCGCGCGGATGGTATGGCAAGATGCTGGGGGCGATAATTACGCTGGTTAAGCGGACCCTCCATGTGGGTCTTTTCGCCGTTAGCGTCGTCTAGGACGCGGCGGTTTTCGGCTCGCCGCCGGCGCCCGCAACCTTCTGGATTGCCGCTTTCGCGGGAACGGCGGGGCGGCAAATCGCGAGCGGGTTGCGCTACAATCGCCTAGTCAAATATAATCCCGACACCGCCTAGCAGACAGGAGCGAAACATGAGCGCCCTCAGCGTGTTCGTCAGCTTCGAGTACGACAGAGACAACGACCTGAAGAACAGTTTTCTCCAACAGGCTAAGGAGAACACGCAACATCGCGTCGTGAACTGCTCGCTCAACGAGCGATACGAAACCGACGAGTGGAAACTCAGGGCGCACAACGCGATTCGGGAGTGCGACGTCGTGGTTGTCCTAGTTGGGCAGGACACTCACAACGCTCAAGGCGTAATCGTGGAAACGGACATGGCGCGCAGCTTCGGGAAACCCGTCATTCAGGTAAGCTCCAAAAATCGGCGGGCTTACCGAGGGTTGACCCGCCTTGACGCCCCCATCCCCTGGAAGTGGGCTGCCATCAACGCGGAACTAGACCGCATCGCGGGCGACTAAACCGCCAGCGATTTCGCGCGCGGCGCGAAGCTAGACGCCTCATGTGAACAGCAGAAACGCCGAGTATCCCGCCAGCGCCAAGAAGGTTATACACACCAGAACGGGGACGAACTGCTCGATTATGGTCAGCTGAAGATACTTGCGCGAACCGTCCGGAGGGCGCAGGATGTCCCACTCTTTGGCGTAGCCGTCGAACGGGATTTCCTTTTCCAGCTCGTGGATGACCTGGAATTTGGCGGAGTTGAGCGTCCTGTACGACCTGATGTTCACGAGCCAGATTATTGAGATAGCCGCGCCGAACACGCCGCTTATCAGGAAGGCGGCGGTTATGAATTTGACGGCTTCGCCGCCGTCGGACAGGACGAACCGCGCCGCGATTACCAGAATCGCCGCGAGCGCGCCTAGCAGGGCGACGTAGAATCTGTTGGACTGGTCTCTGCGCTGGCTTACCCTGTCCGCCATCTCGACATAGAGCTTGTACTGCTCGATTAGGTGGTCGGGGTATTTGTCGCCGTATTCTTCCGGGGTCAATTGATACGCCTCTTGACGCTTTCACTGCCGAATTCCGCGAACGGTCGTCAAATAGATGATAGTTTCTGGCGCGACAAGTTTCAACTCTTGACGCCCTGAGAAATTCGCAAAAAGTCGGAGCGTCCGCGCGCAAAACTGCGCCTAGCGGCGCAGGCGCCTCATCCTAGCTTCTCCCATCAAGGGCTCATAGGGGTATGTTCGCGGCTGGCGGGCAATACGCGCGGGACTGCGCCTTGCGGCGCAGGCGCCCTCATCCTAGCCTTCTTCCATCAAGGGAGAATGGATACGTTGGCTGGGATTTGGGATTGGTTGCTAGTGGCTATCTCCGTTGGCAAACTCTGGATTCCCGCCTTCGCGGGAATGACGGTGCGGGGACGCGGAAGCGGCGAAAATCGCTCAATTCGCGCCTAAATCCGCCAAACATACCCCTGCAAGCCCATCAAGGGAGAAGGGATTTGTCGCTCGCGATTCGGGTTTGGTTTCCGGTCTCTAGACTGTCCGCAACCCTCTGGATTCCCGCCTTCGCGGGAATGACGGGGGTACAAAGCGGGGATTTTGGCGCGATAATCGTCCAAATTGTCGTCCTTATGCAGACGCCGCCTAGTCCATCCCATACCCCATAAACCCCGACTCGCGCGCCGCCTTCAGCTCCGCGCGCGCGCCGGCGGGGATTGTCGAGAACGAACGCCGGCGGATTCGGATTTGGACGCCGGATTCCAGTCTTACTTTCAGCAGCGTCTCGTCGCCGCGGAATTCGCGGGCGGTTATTGCGGCGCGTCCGTTGGGGTCGGGCGTCAGGTCGAAGTAGTCCGGGCGCAGCATCACTTGGACGCGGGCGCCGGCGGGCAGCGGGCGGGCGGCGGGCAGGGCGCCTAGTTCGGTCTCTATCGCGCCGTCCGCGCGGACTTCGCCGGGGATGAAGTCGCAAGTCCCCGTCAGGCGGGCTATCTCCGGCGTGGCGGGGCGGTGATAGACGCGCTCAGGGGCGTCTATTTGCGGCATCCGCCCGTCCATCATCACGCCCACGCGGTCGGCTATGGCGAACGCCTCTTCGCGGTCGTGCGTGACGAATATGGCGGACGCCCCCTGCGAGCGCAGGATGCTCTCGACCTCGCGGCGCAGGCGTTGGGTCATCGCCGAATCAAGATTGCTGAACGGCTCGTCCAGCAGAACCGTGACCGGGCTTGGGGCGAGCGCCCGCGCCACCGCCGCGCGCTGCTGCTGTCCGCCGGATAGCTCGTGCGGATAGCGCTCGCCCAAGCCCTCCAGATTCACCATCGCCAGCGCTTGGCGGGCGCGCTCGGTTCGCTCGGCGGCGGGCAGGCGGTCTAGTCCGAACGCCGCGTTGCGCGCGACGGTCATGTTGGGGAACAGGGCGTATTCCTGAACGACCATGCCGACGCCGCGCGAATCGGGCGGGGCGGCGAATCCGGCGCTCGACATCCGCTCGCCGCGTATCAGTATCTCGCCGTCGGCGGGCAACTCGAAGCCGGCGATGAGGCGCAGAAGGGTCGTCTTGCCGCATCCGCTCCCGCCCAGGACGGCGACTATCTCGCCGCGCCAGACGTCCAAATCGACCGAATCCACCGCCAAGACGTCGCCGAAGCGCTTGCTCAGATTGCGGCAGCGGATTACGGGCGCGGCGGCGGGCGGCGGCGGCGGCGCGTTGTTGTTCGTCGTCATCGTCGTCGCGCTCATTCGCGCCTCTCGCGTTCGCGGGGGGATAGAATCGCCATGGGGATGGACGACAGCATGATTATCGCCAGCGCGGGGGCGGCGGCGCGGGCGAAAAACGCCTCTTCGGACGCCGACCAGACGGCGGTGGCGAGCGTCCCGAAGCCCAGCGGTCCGAGGATGAGCGTCGCCGGCAGCTCTTTCATGGTTATCAGAAACACCAGCGCGCCGCCCATCAGCAAGCCGGGCGCCATGAGGGGGCCCGTGACAGTCCGCGCGATTCGGAATCGGCTCGCGCCGAGCGTCCGCGCCGTCTCTTCCAATCGCGGGCTTATCTGGAGCAGCGACGAGCGCGCCGCCCCTAGCGCGGCGGGCAGGAACAGGATGACGTATCCGAACGCCAAAAGCCAAATCGTCTGATACGCCGGCGCGAATAGGCGGCTGCCGAAGAAGACCAGCGCCAGCGCGACCACGACGCCGGGCATGGCGTATCCGGCGTGGCTCAGTTTGTAGAGCGCGGACGACATGGCGCCCGGATGGCGGACGGACAAGACAGCGACCGGCACGGCGAGCGCGGCGCAGGCGGCGGCGGCGAGAAGGGATACCGTCACGGCGTTGGAGGCGGACGCCCACATCGGCGGGAAGGTCTCGCCGACCGCGATTCCGTTGATTAGCCAGTAGGCGAGAACGGCGGCGGGGACGCCGAGCGCGAGCAGAATCACCGCCCACGCGCAGGCGGCGGCGGGCAGGCGGAACGCGCCCAAAGACGCCGTCCGCTGGCTCCGCGCCGCGCCGGACGACGAGCGGTAGTAGCGCCCCCGTCCGCGCGCGAAGTTTTCGAGTATCAGAATCGCCGTCGCCAGTCCGACCAATCCCAGCGAGAGCGCGGCGGCGGCGGAGCGGTCGAACGAAGATTGATACTGCTGATAAATCGCCCAAGTGAACGATTCGTAGCGCATCAGCGAAACCGCCCCGAAGTCGCTCAGGGCGTACAGCGCCACCAAAAGCGCGCCCGAAACCATCGCCGGGCGCAGCTGCGGAAGCGTCACGCGGAAGAACGCGGACACAGGACCGTGTCCGAGCAGGCGGGCGGATTCCTCTAGTCCGGGATCCATCCGAACCAGCGCGGCGCGGACGGTGAGATAGACGTAGGGGTAGCTGAGCAGAATGAGCGTCCCAGCCGCGCCGGGCAAGCCGTAGATTTCGGGCAGTCGGTTGACGCCCAGCGGCTCCAGCATATCCTGAAGCAGCCCGCGCGGTCCGAACGCGGATATGGCGAGAAAGGCGCCGACGTAGGTGGGGACGACCAGCGGCAGGGCGGCGAGGGCGGATACGAGGCGGCGCGCGGGGATGTCGGAGCGGACGGCGAGCCAAGCCATCGGCGCGCCTATCAGCAGCGACCCGGCGGCGGACACGAACACCAGCTGGACGGTGCGCCAGAGTATCTGCGCCGTCCGCGCGCGGAAGAAAATCCGCCAAGTCTCATCGGAGGCGTCCAGTCCGCGAATGGCGAGATAGCACAGCGGCAGCGCCATGCCGACCGCGACCAGCAAGGCGGGCGCGACGACCAGGGCGGACGGTCGCGGACGGTCGCGGTCGCGCCGGCGCGGACGCAGAAACGGGATGGATATGGCGGCGGTCATCCGAGTTCGCCCGCGCCGGCTAGGGTATCACGCCGGTTTCGCGCAACAGCGCTTCGGAGCCGGCGAGGTCGCCGAGCAGAGCGAGGTCTATGTCGGGACCCGACAATTCGCCCAGCGGGGGAAGCGGGGAGTGGATTCGCCCCCCCTCGACCAGCGGATACTCGAAAGTGGACGCGGCGAAGTACTGCTGGGCGACTTCGGACAGCAGGAATCGGATGAATCCGACGGCGTTTTCGGGGTTGTCGGCGCTGTCGAGAACGCCCGCGCCGGCGACCATCACGAGACTGCCGGGCCCGCCGTCGTTCAGATACAGGTTGCGCGCGCCGAATTCTTCGCCTTCCTCCGCCAGAAATCGGTGCAGGTAGTAGTGGTTGACAAGCCCCAAATCCACCTCCCCCGCGCCGGTCGCCGCCGCTAGGGGGGTGTTTCTAGGGAAGACTTTGACGTCGTTGGCGAGCATCCCCTCCAGCCATTCGCGGGTTTTGCCCTCGCCCCACATTTGGCGCATGGCGGTTATCATCACGCGGAAGGACGAGTTGGACGGCGGCCATCCCACGCGCCCTTTCCACTTGGGGTCGGTCAGCTCTTCGAGCGATTGGGGAAGTTCGCCTTGCGGAATTTCGGCGTTATAGACGATGACCCTGGCGCGTCCGGAGATTCCGACCCAAAGCCCTTCATCGTGCCGCGCCCAATCGGGGACGGCGGCGGCGACGTCTTCCGGAAGCGGCCTGAAGCGCGGCGCGAGGGCGCCGAGCGCGCCCGGATCCTGCGCCCAGAATACGTCGGCGGGGGAATCCGCGCCCTCTTCCTCTATAGTGGCGGCGATTTCGGACGACCCGCCGTATTTGACGCGCACATCCAACCCGCTGGCGTCCCGAAACCGCTGTATGACGGGGGCGACCAGCGACTCGCTGCGCCCGGAGTAGATGACCAGCGAGCCGGCGTCCGCGTCGCCGGAGCCGAACGAACCGCAGGCGGCGGCGAGAAGGGGCGCCAGCGCGAGAAGGGCGAGCGCGGCGAACCGCGAAAGCGCCGAGCGAGCGCGAGACATGTCGGGGGCAATCCTTTCGGAAGGGGAAGTTTGCGTATAGAAATTCGCGGAATAAGTATATGCTAAGCGCTTTGGCGTGTCAATGTTTAGGGGCGCGGGGATGGGAAACGCAATGGCGCGAAGGCGCAAAGGGCGCGAGGATGGGATGTCTGTTCGGTCAAATCCAATTGCTCATGCGCTCTGCGTCAAAGGCGCGCGAAAACCCCATTGCGCCTCTGCGCCTTTGCGCCTTTGCGTTCCAAATTCATCCGGCATTTTGCGATTTTCCGACTTTTCTCCTCCCAAAAGCGCGCGGGCGTTGAAAGTGCGCTATAATTGCTGTATCCTTGCCTGGACGGCGGGGGAACTCCGTTCGCCATAGGTTGCAAGCCGCCCTTCGCCGGGCGCGACGCTGAAATCGACAGCTCCGACATGATTCGCTCATCCGCAAAAACGATTGTCAAACTGGCGTTCGCGCTGGGCGCTTTCGCGTTGCTGGCGCTCGTCGCCATGCCGGACGCCCCGCGCGCGGCGGCGAACGGCGGCGGCGCGGGCGAGACGGTCGCCAATCCGAACGCCCTTCCCGCCGATAAGGGCGTCTCGGACGTCGAGTCGGATTTCGCCCCGGACATCCCGCCGGCGGGCGGCGAGCTGGTTGTCGATGACTTGTCGTCGGACGGCGAAGCCGCGCCTGATTCGGGCGATATTTCGCCGGAGTTGCTCGGCGGCGGGAAGAAGCGCGCGGCGGTTTACGAAAACCTGTCGTCGTCCCTTGAGGACGCGGCGGTGTTCGCGGCGGCGGGCGCGGGCGGCGGCATCGGCGCAGTCAACCCGGACAAGGCGGCGGATTTGGTCGTCGACGCCGTATCCAAAACCCCGCTCAACGACGGCGCGACAGCCGTCGCCGTTTCGGTTTACGCCGAGAACGACATAGCGGACGCCATGCGCTTTCTCGAAAATCACGCCGTCGCGGTGGACAACGCCGGCGACACTTGGCTCGAAGCCTATGTCCCCGCCCATCTGCTCGGCGAATTGTCGGAGCGGGCGGGCGTGATTGGCGTTCAGCCGATAGTCCCCCCGTTCGCGCCCCCCGCGCCCTCCAAAGCATCGGTTGACACGACGTCCACCGCATGCCGCGCGACCGATCTGGGAACCGTGGTCGGGGGCGCGAGCGTGGCGCGAAACGGCGGGTGGACGTCCTCTTGCCACTCATCCGCGCGCTCCGGGCGGATGGCGCGGTTCTACACATTCAGCGTCAGCGCGCCGTCCGCGTCCCGCGCGCGGATAGACTTGACTTCCGCCAACCGAGACACGTTCCTGTATCTGCGGGCGGGCAACGGAACGCTGTCGGGCAACTACATCGAGAAGGACGACGACGACGGCTCCGGCACCAACGCGCGCATAACGCGGTCTTTGTCGACGGGGACTTACACGATAGAGGCGACCACTTACGCGGCGCAGGGCGCGGGCGAGTTCACGCTGACCGTGCAGAATCTGGAAGCCGCCGCCGCGCCGCCGGCGGAAGCCTGCCGAGCGGAAAGCCTCGGCGCGGTCTCCGCCCTCGGCAGCGTGACGCAAAAGGGGACGTGGGCGACCGCCTGCCAATCCACCGCGCGCGAAGGGCGGCTGGCGCGGTTCTACACATTCAGCCTCAGCGGCGTATCCGACGTCCGCATAGACCTGACGTCAAGCATAGACCCGTTCATGTATCTGCGCGCGGGCAACGGGACGACCTCCGGCGCGTACATCGCCAAAGACGACGACGGCGGCGGCGGCAACAACTCGCGCATAACGCGGACGGCTCTGGCGGCGGGGACTTACACGGTGGAGGCGACGCAGTACGCCGCGCAGGGCGTGGGGAACTTCACGCTGAAAGTGGCGAACCGGACGGACGTCTTGCGAATCTCCACCGACCCCTGCGCGCCGGTCAATCTCGGAACGCTCGCCGTAACCGACGATTTGCGCGAGAACACCGTGAGCGAAAGCGGCAGATGGACGAGCGACTGCGTATCCACGGACCGCGCCGGCGCCAACGCGCGCTGGTACACGTTCACCGTCGCCAACGACACCATGTTCCGCGTCCTCCGCGCGAAGCCGGCCGGTCGCTCATTCCACTATGTCCGGAGCGGAACGGCGACGTCCGGGGAAGCCGTATTCACGGACGACGAGTTTTCGACTCTAGGAGAACTCAGATACGGCGGCGTCAGAAACGGCGTCCGCGACCTTCCGCTGAGCGCGGGGACTTACACGGTCGAAGCGGCGACGATCCACAAGGGATACGTCGGAAATCTCACGTTTGAGCTGAAGTACGACGAACCGAACATCTGCTCCGCCGACGACAGCATAGGGACGATTTCGACTTCGAAAACCATCGTCAAGAACGGCAGATGGACTAGGCCCAGAGGCGCGCCCTGCGACTCCGGCGGGAACAATGGCAGCGGAAAGCACTACACGTTCACCCTGTTGCTTCCCACCGCGATTACCATCGACCTGACGACCGCCGCGTACACGTCGACCGCATGGAGCAGCGACCACAACGACCCAGTTCTGTACCTGCGAAGGGGGACGGACAAGTTCGGCTTGGACTACGTCGCGCAAGACGACAACAGCGGCGACGACGGGAAAGACGCGCGCATCGTCCAAATACTCGAGGCGGGAACGTACACCGTCGAAGCCGCGTCCGTCTGGAACAGACACAACAGGGATTTCACGCTCACGCTGACGACCGACCTGGTGAACGCATGCCGCGAGACGCTGGCGCTCCCATCGTCTCCGACGGTCAAGAGCGCGTCTTGGTCGGACGACTGCGACTCCGCAACGCGCCCGCATGGACGCGCGCGGTTCTACACGTTCACGCTGAGCGCGCGGTCGGACGTGACCATGGACCTGACCACCCCCGCCGCCGTCTCGCCGGCGACTAAGGTGGACTCATACTTGTATCTGCGCTCCGGGGAAAACACGTCGGGCGATTTCTTGGCGGAGAACGACAACCGCGTCGAGGAGCCGCTTGAGACGGATTCCCGCATCGAGCGGACGCTCGACGCCGGGACATACACGATAGAGGCGACCGCACGCGACCCGAAGAAGACGGGGGCGTTCACGCTGACCGTGACCAGCGCCGCCGCGCGCGCCAACTGCGTTCCCGAATCGCTCGCAACGCCGAGCGACGACCCGACCGACGACGGTCAGTTCGGTCCCGCAATCGTGACTTGGCGCGCCGACTGCAGTTCCGCCGGCAAAGCCGGCAAACAGGCTGCGCACTACAGATTCACGCTGGACGCGCCGGGGACTGTGGAGATACAACTGATGGCGTCCTCGTCGCGCGCGGACCCGTTCCTGTATCTGCGGAGCGCAAACAAAACCTTCGGAACGCCCATCGCGTCGGACGACGACGGCGGAACCGGCAAAGCCGCCTTCATCCGCCAAACGCTGGACGCCGGGTCTTACATCATAGAGGCGGTCAACCAAACCGACTCCGGCGGGGAATTCCACCTGTTCGGGACGTTGCTGTCCTCCTGCAGGGTGCATTTGGGAACGCTCGACTCCAGCGAGAAAATCAAGGGAACGTGGAGCGCCGGCTGCGAATCCGCCCAGCGAAGGGGAAGGCAGGCGCGCTTCTACACGTTCGCGCTGAGCGAGCGGACATACATGGACTTGACCCTGTCCGCCGACCCCGTGAGAGCGCTCATGTATCTGCGCTCCGGGACATCGACGTCCGGGGCGGGCATGGTCTCGAACCCGCTATATAGAAGCGACATGGCGCTGATACGGCGCGAGTTGGACGCCGGAACCTACACTGTGGAAGCGACTATGCTGCATGCGTTCGCGGGCGCGGACAAGCGCTTCAGTCTCTCTGTGGACATTCCGCCCGCATGCGTTGCGGAATCGCTTGGGACCCTGACCGCCGCGGCGTCTCGAAGCGGAACGTGGTCGCGGGATTGCCTGAGCGTCAACACAAGTCACGCGCGCTACTACACGTTCAGTCTCGCGTCCGACGCCAATGTGAGAATGGAACTCGTCGGCGGCGGAGGGATTCATTCTCGACCGGGTCTGAAGGTGAGAAAGGGCGACGGAGCGCTGGGCGAGGTACTAAGAGGCCACGACAGGTCGATGGTTTACCCCTATGCACCAACCTGGGACGACGCGCGGAAGACGCTCAGAGGGTGGTATAAGTTGCCCGCGGGGACTTATACGATAGAGGCGTCGGGCGGCGGCGACTTCACGCTAAACCTCTCCGCGCCCATCGCCATATGCGCCCCAACCGCGCTGACCCTGACGGACGGCGCGGAGACTACGACCGCCAACCAGTCTTGGACGTCCGAGTGCGGCTCGCGGGAGACCTACGGCGCCTACGCCAAGCATTACTCGTTCACCCTAGACGCGCCGAAACTGGTGAAGATAGACCTGGACTCCGACCGCGCAAACCGCCTTTATCTGACAAGGGGAACATCCTCGCTCTCAACGAGCCACAGGCTTGAAGGCGACAGCGCATCGAGAATCGAGCGGATTCTGGGGGCGGGAAACTACGTCATCGAGGCGAGCGCCGCCGACGCCGGCGCCGCAGGCGCGTTCACCCTCAAAATCGCGCCTACAGCGTTCACGCCGCTGCCGAACCCGCCGCCGGACTCCCGCTGCATTAAAGACATGGGCGCGGTTTCGGCGACGTCCGACATAATGGATTGGTGGAAGGGAGAGGACTATCTGCCCCGCAGGCCTTGGGAATGTCCCAAGCCGGAGTACACGTTCACGCTGGCGTCTGCCATGCGCGTCTCCATAGACCTGTTCCCGCATACTTGGTACTATGCGGGATTCCATCTCTACAAACAGGTCGACGGCGAATGGGAAACGGTTTCATCGAGACCCATCACGCACAATTGGCTGCCGACGCTGCGATACGCCGGCGACCTCGGTGCCGGAACGTACAAGGCGAAGATTGAAGTCTCATTCGTCAACGGGGTGGATGAGAGCGAGTTCGGCTTCCGCCTGCGCGGACCCTCGCCGGCGTCGCAAACTCCGACGCCGACGCCTGAACCGTCGCCGTCGCCCGAACCGCAGCCGGATCCGACGCCGGAGCCGACGCCTGAACCGACGCCGGAGCCGCAGCCCGCGCCGGAGCCGGAGTTGCCCTGCGCGGCGACGCCGTTCGGCGAGCTGGTCGGCGACGCTTACGCCTCCGTAGTCGGCGCGTGGGCGGAATCCTGCCGCCCCGCGGAAAGGGAAGACGTGGGAATCTGGGGATACGCGCGTTTCTACACGTTCACGCTCGGCGCGGACGCCGTGGTTGACATTGACCTGGAATCCACTACTCCGCTCCCGTCCCTGTTCCTGCGGCGGGGCGGCGGAGTAGTTGCCAGCGTCACCCATCAGGACTACAACCCGCGCATCAGCCGCTTCCTGCGCGCGGGGTCTTACATTGTGGAGGCGCGCTCCGAAATAGAGACGCTCGGCGAGTTCACGCTGACTATCACATCGTCGCCCGCGACGCTTTGCGCGGCGACGGCGCTCGCGCTGACCAACGGCGCGACGACTTCGCCCGACAACCAATCCTGGACGGACGGCTGCGACATCCGCCCGCGTCGGCGGCGCGAACGCCAAGCATTACACGTTCACGCTGTCGGATAGCCGGCTGGTGAAGATTGACCTGGACTCGGCGGTCGCCGAAACCCAGCTCTACCTGACGCGGGGAAACTCCGCGCTCGGAGACGAGTTCATGGCCGGCAGCCGCGTCCTAAGCGCGGACGGTCTGCCGACGACGAACGCGGCGCGAATCGAGCGGATTCTGAAGGCGGGGACTTACAGCATAGAGGCGACTACCGCCAAGCCCGGCTTCGCGGGCGCGTTCACGCTCGGCGTGACGCCCGCCGCGGCTCAGCCCGCTGTCACGGAAGGGAGCGCCTGCGCGGCGGACTTCGGAACCGCGGCGGCGGGGACGGACGTTTCGCATGAGTTGACCGCCTCATGCAGTCGCGGGAACGCCAGCAACACATTCACGCTGGCTTCGCCCGCGGTCGTCTCCATTGACATGTTCCACGACAAGCTGGACAATGGTTGGCTCGTAAATATGCGACTGTACAAGCAGGGTCAAGGCGGCAGTTCGGAAGAAATCGCTTGGTTGCAGGATGCCGCCGGGGCGCTGCATTACAGCGGCTCGCTTGAAGCCGGAACCTATCGGATTGCGCCGTCCTTCCACAACAGCGCCGCCGCGACCGGGGCGTTCAGCATCCGCCTGCGCGTCTCCGCGCCTCGGACGGTGTGCGCGGCGATTGCGCTCGGCGAATTGGCGTCCGGCGACACGGCGCGAAGCGGGTCGTGGTCGGCGGACTGCGAATCGGCGCTCCGCGCCAAAGGGACGTTCGCGCGGCGATACTCGTTCACGCTCGCCCAGCGCTCCGACGTCGCAATCGGACTAGCGTCGAGCGCCGCCGATCCGTATCTGTATCTGACGACGGCGACGGCTGAGAACCCCAACGCGATAATATCCCGCGACGACGACGGCGGCGCGGGGACGAACTCCCGAATAGCGACCACGCTTGAGGCGGGAACGACTTACACGGTCGAGGCGACCACCGACCTGCTCGCCCAGACCGGCGCGTTCGCGCTATCGATAAACGCCGCGCCGGTCGCCCGGCGGACGCTCTGCGACACGGTGGATTTGGGCGCGGTCAACGGGCGCGAGACGCGCGACGGGGCGTGGTCGGACAACTGCGAATCTTCCGCCCGCTCGCTCACGACGGGCGACGCGATAAAATCGCGCTACTACTCGTTCACGCTCGCCCGGAGAATGTACGTCGCCATAGACGCGGCGGGCGCGGGCGCGGACCCCGTCCTCTGGCTAAGCGCGAACGGCGCGCCCCCCGAAACCGTCATTGAAACCGATGACGACGACGGCTTCGGGCGGGCGGCGCGCATCCGGCGGTTCATGGACGCGGGGACTTACGTCGTGGAAGTCGGCGAGTTGGGGAAGTCGCCGTCGCGCTCATTTCGAGCTCGTTGTCGCCGCCGCGCCCATTGAGGCGTCCCCGGACGGCTGCACAATCGCGCTCGGAACGCTCGGATTCGACCCGGGCCTCCATGTCCAAACCAACACGTGGTCCTCGGAGTGCGAATATGAGAACGTCAGCAGACTCTTGCGCCGCTACACGTTCACGCTCGAGGAGGACGCCTACTTCTACAACGACATGACGGCGAGCGCCAACTGGTACGATTCGCTGAAGCGCGTCGGGGCGTCCGAGTACATCCGCGACGCCAGCCACGAGCAGCAGATCCGCAACAATCGGAAGCGCGAAAACCTGCGCCGCTGGGAGTCGCTTTCGGCGGGCAACTATGAATTGGACATCATAAGCGACTACGGCGCGCCGCCGCCGACCGGCTCTTTCACGCTGCTCATGGCGGTGGAGAAGCCGCCGTCGACCGCCGCCCCCGCCGTCCACAACTCCGCCGAATGGAACAAGATGGGGCATACGGGCGCGGGCGTCAAGGTGGGCGTGATAGACCACAGATTCGACGGCTACAACTACATCCAGCGCATTGGGGAACTTCCCGCGCCCGCCGCCGAGCGCTGCTACCCGTCGCCGTATGCCAGCTACGATGGCGTCGACCCGATACAATGCCCCTATCGGGACGAGAGCGGCGGACACGGAACCGCGGTCGCGGAGGCGATTCACGACATCGCGCCCGGCGCCAGCCTGCACATATCCACCGCCTACACGCGGGGCGACCTGAGCAAGTCCGCGGACTGGATGATGGAGCAGGGCGTCGACATCGTGAACATGTCGCTGGTCTGGACTTGGGACGGCGCGCCGGACGGGTCTTCGCTGTACGAAAACAGCGTCGCCAAGTCCGTCGACCGGGCGATTCGCGGCGGCGCGACATGGGTCAACTCGGCGGGGAACGACGCGCTGAAGACGTGGTCGGGGGCGTACACGGACGCGGACGGCGACGGACTGCTTGAGTTCGCCGCCGGCGACGAAACCAATTCGTTCGACGTCGCGTCCGGCGCTGGGGCGCTCAGATTCGAGATGCGCTGGGATGATGAATGGGGCGGCGCGGACACAGACCTCGACCTCTACATACTCGACTCGCGCAACCGCGTAGTGGCGAGCTCGCGCAACCACCAGACGGGGTTGCCGGGACATGTCCCGCACGAATACGTCAGGGTCTTCGCCAGACTCGAACCCCATCGCGCGGTTGTCCGCCACGCATCCGGGAGCGCGCCGGCTTGGGTGCAGGTGAGGGCTTTCACGGGCGACGTGGAATTGGAGCATGCGGGCGGCGGCTCCGTCGGCAACCCCGCCGAGATGGCGAACCCGGCGATGCTGGCGGTGGGCGCGGCGGCGTGGTACGACCCGAATACGCTGGAGCCGTTCAGCAACAGGGGCCCCAGCATGGAAGGCGCGGTCAAGCCCGATCTAGTGGCGGCGGACCGCGGCGCGTCGTTCACTTACGGCGGCGAGTTCGTCGGCGCAAGCCAAGCCGCCCCGCATGTGGCGGGCATGGCGGCGCTGGTCAAGGGCAGATACCCGCGAATGACGAACGTCCAAGTGGCGCGGTATCTGAAAGACCAGGCTATCCGAAAGCCCGAAACGGCGAACGGCGAAGCGGGCGTCAACAACTCGTGGGGCTACGGCTTCGCGCGGATGCCGAATTCGCACATTGAAATATCCGCCGGTCGCGGGCTGCCCATAGCCGGCGCGCCCGACGTCGGCGACTCGCTCGGCTACTCCATCGCCATGAGCGCGGACGGCAACACGGCGGTGGCGGGCGCGCCGGGGACGGACGCCGCCAACGCGCTCGGCGCGGGCGCGGCTTTCGTGTTCACGAAAGCCAACGACTCATGGACGCAGGCAGCCAAGCTCACCGCGCCGGACGCGAGCGCCGGCGCCGGATTCGGCGAATCGGTGGCGATAAGCGCGGACGGCGGGCTAATCGCAGTCGGCGCGGACGGATACGACTCCGGCAAGGGCGCGGCGTATGTCTTCGCCAAGCCCGCGACGGGGTGGGCGAATTCGTCCGCCGGCGTCAAGTTGCCCGCGTCCGAGCGGGCGGCGGGCGATAGGCTGGGCGCGTCCATTTCCATAAGCGCGGACGGCTCCGTAATCGCGGCGGGCGCGCCTTCGGGCGATTCCGGCAGGGGCGCGGCGTTCGTCTTCGCCAAACAGCCGGCGGCGTCCTGGACTAGCGCCACTTCCACCGTCGCCAAGTTCGCGGCGGACTTCGGCGCGGAGCCGGAGCGCTCCGGCGCGGCGGGCGATAGATTCGGCGATTCGGTGTCCGTGAGCGCGGACGGCTCCATCATCGCGGCGGGCGCGCCTTCGGGCGATTCCGGCAAGGGCGCGGCGTTCGTGTTCGCCAAGCCGGCGGCGTCTTGGACTAGCGCCACTTCCACGACAGCCAAATTCAGCGCGCCGGACGGCAAGGCGGGCGACAGATTCGGCGACTCCGTGTCCATCAGCGCGGACGGCGGCTTGATAGCGGTCGGCGCGCCGATGAACGCCTACGGGCATGGCGCGGCGTATGTGTTCGGGCAACAGGCGAACGGCTGGACGACGTCCGCGACGTCCACGCTCGCCAAGCTAACCCCGTCCAACGGCGCCAACGGCGGCGCGTTCGGGATTTCGGTCTCGGCAAGCGGGGACGGCGGCAAGGTACTGGTCGGGGCGTTGCTGGATGGGGGCATCAACAACTACGGCGCGGCGTACATGTTCGCCAAGACGACCACAGGCTGGGCGTCCGCGTCCGAAAACCCGGTCGCCGCAAAGGAATTCTCCAAACGCTACGGATGGGCGGTATCGCTCAATTCGGATGGGAGCGCGTTCGCGGTTGGAGCGCCGTCTGACGGTTACGGCGCGGGAAGCGTGGCGATGGCTAGACCTGTCGCCGACAGATATGAACACGAGGTGTTCGTTCGAAACGACTTCAGCGACCATTTCGGCAACGCGGTGTCCGTGAGCGAAGGCGGGGGCGCTGTCGTAGTGGGCGCTCCCTATCGGGACGACAACGGGGTCAGGTCCGGCGCGGCGTTCGTATTCTCCAAGCCGACGGCGGGATGGACTAGCGCCACGTCGACCGCCGCCAAGTTCACCGCGAGCGACGGCGCGCAACTTGACAACTTCGGACATTCGGTCGCCATAAGCGAAAATGGCGGAATCATCGTCATCGGCGCGCCCGGAGACGATACGCTCAAAGGCGCGGCGTATGTGTTCACCAAACCCGCCGCCGGCTGGGGGAGCGGATCCATAACCAACTCCGCCAAACTAACGGCGAGCGACGGCGCGGACATTGATTACTTCGGACAATCCGTTGCTATAAGCGCGGATAGCGGAGTAATCGTCATCGGCGCTTCTGGAGACGATTCCAGCAAAGGCGCGGCGTATGTGTTCGTCAAGCCGGATGGCGGTTGGGGAACGAATCCGATAACCGAAACCGCCAAACTCGCGGCGAGCGACGGCGAGACAGGCGACATGTTCGGAAGCGGCGCAGCCGTGAGCGCGGATGGCGGAATCATCGCGGTCGGAGCGCGAAGAGACGACTCTCTCAAGGGCGCGGTTTACGTGTTCGCCAAGCCCGATGGCGGTTGGGCGAGCGCGTCCTCCGCCGTCAAACTAACGGCGTTCGATGGCGCGCAATCCGATAGATTCGGGTCTTCCGTGGACATAAGCGGCGACGGCGGCGTCATCGCGGTCGGCGCGGGCAATTTGGAAGCGGCGTACGTATTCACCAAGCCGGATGGCGGCTGGGCGTCGACGACCAACGCCGCGAAACTTGAACCGCATGACGGCGAGCGCGGCGACGGCTTCGGCAATTCCGTATCCGTCAACGGCGACGGCACTCTGATAGTCGTGGGATCCGGCGGCGACAGTTTCTACGACGTCGAAACCGGCTCCGCCTACGTATTCTCCAATCCGGGGGACGGCTGGGACCACAGTACGGCGGGCGTCAAGCTAATCGCGCCGGGGACGAGCTCGCCCGCGTCCGAGTTCGGGGCGGCGGTGTCCGTAGGCGGAAATATCATCGCAGTCGGCGCTCCCGGAGAGGGTTGGAGCGCCGGGCGCGCTTACGTGTTCAAGGCGGGCGAGCGGCGGGCGCCGTCGCCTCTGCCCAGCCCGGTTCTGCCACATTCCGACGCGAGCGCGTTCGGCTCCGGGCCTGGTCAGTCGCCTTCGCCCGCGCCCGGCGTTGGGTCGGATGGCGGCGGCTCCAGCGCTCCGTCGGTGGACGACCCCGGTTCGGGCGGCGGCAATGGCGGCGGTTCCGGCGGTGGAGGCGGCGGCGGTGGCGCCCCGCGCGCGCCCGACCCGGTGACCGCCTTCTCGCCGTCCGCGCTGTCGTTCATCGCCCAGCATGGCGATGGCGATGCGCTCACGCGCCGAATCGAGGTTTGGAACGCCGAGCGCGGCGAGATGGGCTTCGGGGTGTCGTCCGACGCGAGTTGGCTGTCGTTCTCGCCGCGCCGCGAGGTGTCCACCGGCCCCGGCGACCGCGTGACCATATCCGTGACGGCGAACATAGCCGGCTTGGAGCCCGGCTCGCACAGGGCGCGGATTACCATAAGCCAGCTGAGCGGCGATGAAGAGTCCGAAAGCATGTCGGTGACGCTCACGCTGACCGGCGCGGATTCGGCGCGGGCGGCGGTGTCCCCGCAGTCGGCGGCGACGGTCGAAAGCCCGGACGCCACAGTGCGCCTCTACATGCCGCCCGGCGCGGCGTCGGAACGGTCCGAAATCCAGATGCGGAAGCTGGACGAAGACGCCTTCTCCGCCCCCGCCGGGAATGAGCGCGTGGCGGTCGTCGTCGATCTGAACGCTTACAGAGTCGGCGGGTCGCAACCCGTCGAAACGCAGTATCCGGACGGCGTCGACCTGCGCTTCGCCATGCCCGCCGGCGCGGAAACCGCCTGCGCGGACGGCATGGTTAGCGTCTATCGCGTGTCCGGGGACGCTTGGACGCTGCTTGAGCATCGTTGCGAAACGGACGCCGCCGGCAGAGCGTGGGCGGTGACGACGCTCACGAACTTCAGCCAGTACGCGATGACGCTGGCGCAGGGGGCTGAGGTTACGCCGACGGCGACGCCCTCCGCGACGCCTTTGCCGACTGCGACGCCCGCGCCGGTGACGACGCCCGTCGCGACGCCCATGCCGACGCCGACCGCCACGCCGGTGGAGACGCCGACGCCCGCGCCAGCCGCGACGCCGGAGCCTGCGCCAATCGCCACTGCGACGCCCACGCCGCAACCCGCCGCGACGCCCACGCCGGAGCGGACGCCCGCGCCTGTCGCGACGCCGATTCCGACGCCGGAACCGGCGACCACCGCGACGCCGCAATCCGCGCCAGTCCGCGCGCCGGAGCCGCCGGCAACCGCGACGCCGACGTTCGCGCCAACCGCGACCGCTATCCCGACGACCGCGACGGAGCGGACGCCAGCGCCAACCGCGACGCCAACGCCAACCGCGACGCCGGCGGCGATTGCGGCGTCCGCGCGCGTCCTGCCGCCGGCGACCGCGATAGCAGCCGCATCGACGTCCATAGAGCAGACGCCGACCGCGTCCGCGTCAGGCTCCCCCGTCATTGAAGTTGAAGAATCCGAAAGCGGCGGCTTGCCCGTCTTGGTTATCGCGCTATTCGTCGCGCTTGGTTTGGCGCTCGCCGCCGGCGCAGGCGTGGGCGGCGCGTGGCTGATAAGCGCGCGGCTGCAAAAGGCGGGCTGAGGATAGGCGGCGGGCGGCGAATTCCAAGCGCCGCGCGGGACGGATTCGCCCTTTCGCCAATCTCGCGGGAATTCTCGGTCTTGCCCTTTCGCCGAATCTGTGCTATATTCCATTTGCGGCTTGGGCTTGCCCAGGCTAGTTTTCATTGCGTAGAGGTGTCAGGATACCACCCCGGGACTATCGAGCCAACGAGCAGATACGAATTCCGCAGGTCCGCGTCATAGACGAGGAGGGCAACCAGTTGGGGGTCATGGCGACGCGGGAGGCGCTGAACATCGCCGACTCGCGGGGCTTCGACCTTGTGGAAGTCGCGCCCACGGCGCGCCCGCCGGTCTGCAAGCTGATGGACTTCGGCAAGTTCAAGTACGAGGCGACTCGGAAAGAACGGGAAGCGCGGCGCGCCCGCCGCGCCAGGCCGACCAACGAGTTGCGCGAGGTGCGGATGAAGACGCGCATCGGCGAGCATGACCGGCTCGCCAAGACGCGCCTCGCCAAGCGCCTGCTCGGACAGGGTTCCAAAGTCAAGGTTTCGGTAATGTTCAGAGGGCGCGAGAGCGAGCATCCCGAAATCGGCATGGCGCTTTTGCGGAAGGTCGCCGAGGCGCTGGTGGACGACGCCGCGCTCGAAAGCGGACCGAACTTCGAGAGCCGCCGGATGCTTTCGATTGTGCTGACGCCCACCCCAAACGGCGCGCCCGCCCCCGCCGGCAGAGAGCGGCGCGCGGAACGACAAACGGAGAGAGCGCGTGCCTAAACTGAAGACCCACAAAGGCGCCAAGCGGCGGTTCCGGATAACCGGATCGGGCAAACTCGTCCGCATGAAGGGACACCGCAGCCACCTGCGGCGCAAGAAGTCCGCCAAAGCCAAGCGCCTGTTCGCCAAGAAGATCGAAGTCAGCCCGTCCGACGTCAAGATGCTCAAGCGGGCGCTTCCCTACGGCTTGGACTAACTGCTACAATCCAAAGTCGCGCCGAACGGCGAGGCGCATCCCCCCGATTTCGCCGCGCGCGGACGGGGGGGCTCGCCCCGCCCGCGCGCGAATTCCACATCGCGGGAGAGAACCCCAATTGACGCGGATAAAACGCGGCGTAACCAAGCGGCGGCGCCATAAGAAAATCCTCAAGATGACCAAAGGGCATCAGGGCGGACGGCATCGGCTGTTCAAGCAGGCGAACGAGTCCATGCTGCATGCCTACGCATACGCCTACGCCCACCGCCGAGAGCGCAAGGGCGACATGCGGAAGCTGTGGAACATCAAGATAAACGCCGCCGCCCGCGCCAACGGGCTGACGTACAGCAAGCTCATCCACGGGCTGAAGCTCGCCGGCGTGGAAGTGAACCGCAAGATGCTCGCCGACCTCGCCATGCGCGACCCGCAGGCGTTCGCG
>CBDESW010000025.1:0-20762 GCA_965242675.1 Dehalococcoidia bacterium | reverse complement strand
GGCGCGCTCCATCTTGTTGCCAGTCGGACGGTATGCGTTGACGTTGAAATCCGGCAGAACACCGTATTGGTATCGCTCTATCAACGCAACCCCCGCGGAGCCAGGCTCCTGCTCGATTACGATGTTGACGTCCGCGCCGTCCTTCTCAGCGGTTGCGCGAACAAGATTCTCCACGCCGCTAGGGGCGGCGCGGAATCTAGCCATGTCGTCTAGATAGTATTCGCCGTCCAGTTCGCCTATCAACGTCCCCACCGAGTAATCCGCATATTCCCCTTCCGAAGCCGCCAAATCCCACGACCTAACGGCGCGGTCGTATTCAACCACGCCCGTGAAAGGTTGCATGGCGTCAAGCGGGAAGAGCGCGGAAGGAGCCGCGTACCAGTCCCCCGCCAACATTCGCGCCCGCTCCAGAGCGTCCATGTGCGCGAATTGGCGGCGATATTCGTCCGAGTCGATATGCGGGTTGTCGTCAACGGACGCCGGCAGAAATGCAACGCTAGGCGCGGAATCGTCAACGTCGCCCTCCACGAATATCCGGCGTAGCCATGTATGTCCCACGCCGCCTGGATTCGCGGATAGCCGATAGCGCAACGGAATCGGGTCGCCCGGAGCCCGCCGCAAAGACCTCGGCAACCAACCGAGTTGATACGGCGTAACCAAACCAGCCTCGTCGACGGCGATGGTATGGTAAGTCGTCCCGCGAATCCGCTCGTGGGCTTTGGAATGGGGAAGCGTTACGAAGTGGATTCTTGCGCCGCTGGGGAAGCGGACGACGTCCGCGCCGGCGGATATGTCTAGCGACGGGTAGATGCTGGCGAGCGCGTCAAGAAGCCCGCCTGCCGCCCGCAAGACCTTATCCGTCTGGGCGATTCCCAGCGCGCGGTAGTGCGGCTCGTCGACATGCGCCGCAAGCGCGAACGCAAGCGCGACAGACTTGCCGCCTGCCGCCTGCCCTCCGAATAGCGCCCACTGCTCCTGTAGCGCAAGAAACCTAGCCTGCGCCGGCGTGGGATGCCATGCGGGAATAGGCGGGACGGACGCCCCATCGCGCTTCTCCAGCCTAGCCAGACGGGATTCTATCCCGCTAAGCGTCCGCATTAGCCTTGCCTCCCCGCTCCAGCATCTCTAGCCGAGCCATCACCTCTTCCGTGATGCGAACGCTATCAGCCGCCTTCAGAAGCTCCTGCGCCGCCCGGAGCCTAACCATCTCCTCCTCCGAGTCGAGAAGGTTGATTAGCACGCGCCTAGCCTTCCTGCTGGGCGACGTCCTTGCCGCGCGGAAGTCCAGCGCGAACGAACGATACTGCTCCTGGCGGTCGGTTATCGCCCCGCCGTCCGCAAGTATCGCGTCGGCTTCCTCGCCGCGCTTCTGCCAACGGTCTAGCGTATGGACATGTATCCGACCGACCGCCGCTATCTCGTATTCGTAGAGACCCAGCCGCGCCGCCTCTATCAAGGTTGCGCGAATCGCCTCGTCCGTAATCTTGGGTGCTGGCATCCTATCTAAATCCTGACGGTTTTATGCCCTACCATCCTACCACGCCGCGCGGCGTTTGTCATCATCCGATTCGCTTATCCCTATTCCCCCCCGTTCGCCAGCCGCCCCCGGCTTCCCCTCGCGCGGCAGGACGTCATGAGACCATCCGCCGGCGTATCGGTTGCCCGCGTTTACGCCGCGCGACATCCGATGGTAGTAATCCACCGCCATGTCCTGCCTAGTCCGCCCGGTCGCCATCGTTCGCCTCCTTGATTCTGCGCCCTAGACCAGCGCGGGCGGCATTTCGCGCGGGCATCTGGCGATTAGTCGACAGCGCAGAATCCGCTTTCGCGTTCCACCCCCAAGCCCAACGCCAACGCGGTCTCGACCGCCATGTCTTGCCTAGTTTCGCGCCTAGCCATCCTAGCCTCCCATCGCCATCGCAAGTTGCGCCGCCAGTTTAGCGCGGTTTCGCGCTCTGGACGCCGCGCGGTATCCGCGCTCCTTCTCCGCAAGACGGTTGTACGCCGCCAACCGTTCGGATTCCGACCGCCCGTCCTCGCGCCGCCAAGCATCGACGAGCACGGCGCGCTCGCGCCTCGTCTGTTCGGATTCACGGTATTCCGCGAAGCCGCACGAGACGCAACGCGTCTCGTCGTCCTCGCGGATTAGCATGGCGCGGTTAGCCCCGCAACGCGGGCATCGCATAGCCATCGTTCGCCTCCCGTTCGGTTTCAAGCCCCAACCGTCCCGCGCTGACCGACATGGACGTCGGGCGCGGACGCCGGATTTCGTTTCGTTCGCCAATCCGATGCTTGCCAAAGCCGCCTTTCGCGCCGAGCCCAGTCATCCCATGCGCGAAGGCGGCGTATGTCTTGACCGCCAATTCCATTCTAGCCTTGTCGTCCATGTCCCAGATTCCATTCTGTGGCGCACTGGGCGCGTTTCTAGCGGATTTTCTAGGGCTAGTGGCAAGATAGCCTTACCCGCCATAGAAAGCCGCGCCTGCGCTAACCGCCTTTCGGGCGTCCGCGCCGTTCGGGATGACCCCATCGCGCCACCCGCGCCGCCTGTTCGTTCGCCGCCGCATCGACGTCCGCTTCCGCGAACAGCCACTGCCGGCGACCGCCGGTTTGCAACGACGTCGCCGGCAACCGTCCGTCCTTCGCCCAACGCTTCACCGTCGACGGCGATACGCCTATTCGCTTCGCCGCTTCCGAAGCCGCTATGAGATTCGCCATGAGATTCGCCTCCAGAATGGATTATCGCCCCTAGTAATACTAGGCGGCGGTTTGGTTGGTTACGGTTAGGATGGTTAGGATGATTTGGCTCCCCCCTCACGCGCGGGCGCATGCACGCCCGCACGCGACGGGCATTGGATTCTATCCTAACCATCCTAACCGTAACCATCGTTTTCGCGGATTTTCGCCTCCCTTTTATCGGCTTCCATGATATTCCCTTCCCCCGCCATCTCCGTCTTAGCGGAATCGGATTCTAAGCGCGTTTCGGAAGCGAGTGGCGTGATTCCCTATCTCGCCTTCGTAACGCGCCTAGAATCAAGCCCTGTGGCGCGGTGTGGCGAATCTATGGGGTTTGGAAGTCGTGAAGCGGGCGGTTGTTTTCGCTCTGCGCCTCCGTTCGCGGGGTGTTGTTTTTGTCCTCCGATACGAACAGAAGCGGCGGCTCGTCCTTGTAGTAGACGGCGGTCAGGACGGATGCGTCGCTGAACATGATGACCGCGATGCAGTTGCAGTCGTCGTCTTCGTTGACGGCGAATTCGGATTCGCCTCCGTTTTCATGGCATCTGGCGGCGACGTCCCCGATGTCGCCGCCGTCCAGCATGTAGTCGCGCCAATCCTGCGCCTCGCTGATGGGTTTAGCGGACGGCGTGGGCGCGATTGGCGTCGGCATGGCGAGCGAGTCCATGATGGCGCGGACGCCGTCGGGGTCGACGTGTACCCAGATGCCCTCTTCGTTGTTGGCGTCAATGCGGACGCGGACGCCGTCGGCGATTATCGCGCCGCCGTTTTCGCCGACCTCTTGGATGGTTGCGGCTCCGCGTATGGTCAGGGTGTTTTCCATGATGATGCCTCCTGTTCGTTGATTAGCGGCTGTTCGCGCCCCACGCGAAGGCGTGGTTGTACGTCTCGTTCCAGCCCCTGATGTTGGGGAATCCGATGGCGGCGCGGACGCCGCGCTTGCCGTCCATCACGCCCATCATCACCGCGCTCGACCGCCAGTCCGCGCTGATGGCGGCGGCGGCGGCTTTGATTTCGCCCATGCCGGTTGTCATCGTTGTCCTCCTTGTTCGTTTTGGCTAGGTTCGGCTATGCGCCGCCCGCCTCGCTTCCTGCGTTCGTTCGCGGATAGCGTCCGTCCGCGCTATCCGCTGTTCGTTCGTCAGTCGCGGCTTGCCATTGCCTCGCCGTCTTTCGTCCGCGATTGCCTTCGCGGAGCCAAAGCCGACCGTTCGGATTCGCCTCCCCATTCGCGCCCCCACCGCTTCCGCATGGCGGCGGGTCAGAGCGCCCTTCGCCTGCTTCCGCGTCTTCCGCTTGCCCATCGTTGACCTCCTTGCGTTTAGATTTCGTCAGATTCCATTAGTCCCGCCATCATCGCTTTTCTTGCGGCGATGACGTTTGGGGATGGTCGCGGCATCGGATTGCGCGGCGGGACGCGCTTGTTCGCCCTCCGCATCTTGACGACGGGCTCCAGCTCCTCCGCCGCAAGTTCCGCGACCTCTTTCGCCTCGTCCCAGTCGTCGAAGCCGAATTCCTTGTCGTGGAATCCCTTTTCGCCCGGCTTGAAAATCAGGAATCCGCAGTCGTCGCTGTAAGCCGAGTCCATGACGACGAGCGTGTAGCCGTTCACGAACGCTCTAGCCTTTTCGCCGTCGTGTGTCGGTTGCCAGTTCGCCATCGTTGTCCTCCTTGCGAACGCTAGACGCGCCCGTGATAGACCTCTGTCCCCGTCCAATCGCCCAGCCTCTCGTTTTCGGATTCTAGCCATTCGCGGACGCTTTCGGGCGTATCCGCGCCCAACGCGGCGATGGCTAGGAAGGCTAGGATTTCGCCGCCCGCCGTGCATCCGATGGCGTGGTCGGCGCGGCAAATCATCCAGGTGGGGATTTCGCCGTCCTCGTCCACTTCCACTTTCGCGGCGGCGGCGATTTCGGGGCTGACGCCGTCCTCGTCCACGTTGTAGCCCCAGCTGGCGCGTCCGACCATCATCCACCCTTTGGGCGTCAGCGTGTATCCAGCGTCCGCTTTCGCGCTCTCGGCTATCAAGCCGTCCGCGACCAGCGTTTCTGTCGCTTCGCGGCGAATCCGCCGGCGAACGATGTTGAAATCCCTGCCGCCCGTTTCGGGCATCCCTATGATGAGTTTCATGCCAATCTCCTTGGGCGGCGCGGTCTAGTCGACCGTCTCCGCTATCTTTCGTTCGTAGTACGCCGCCGCGCCCCGCGCTTCGGCGTCATCCAGACCTTCCGCCGCATGGCGTTCGTAGCGTTCGCGCCATTCCCGCGCCAGCGCCCGCCAAGCCCTGAGTTCGTTCGGATTCGCCATCGTTCGCCTCCGCGATTACATGCGCTTGACGTTGACGGTCAGCGTCAGCTCGCCCTCGACGTTCAGCGGGAATCCGCTCCGCGCTCCCCACGTCTTCGCCTGCTCGACGATAGCGTCCAGGTCTAGCGTGCCGTCGTGGAAGTCGGAATCCGCGATGACCGCCCGAACGATGATGCGGTGATTCTCCGCGAACGGGTCGGGCTCCGTCCGCATCTCTACAACATTCGCCATTCGTTCTCCTCCGTCGTTCTTGTGAATCACTGCCATCATTCTAACCTAATCCGCTTAATAAGTCAAGCGGATTAGGTTATTATTCCGGCGTGGATTGGGATATTCGTTAGGAATCACCACGGTGCGGCAAGCGAGTCGTCAAGCGCAAAGTAGCGCGGCGCGGGCTTCGCCTCAGAATCCGATTCTGGCGCGGTTTGGGGCGCAACCTGCGATACGCTATCCGCAGGTTGGATTATCCGCCTAGGGCGCGATTCTGGCGCAACCATTGGCGTATCCGAATCGCCGTCGTTGGGCGGTATCGGTGCACCGGTCGCCATCGCCGCCATCAGATGGCGATACGGAATCACGGGAATCGCGGTCGAGTCGTCCGTGTTCGCCTCCGGCTTCTCGAATCGGATGGCGACCAGTCGCTTGCAACCGGGCGCGAACAAGTCGACCGCCGCGCCTCCGACGGACGTCCCGCGCGGCGGGTATCGCTGGGGCTCGCGCAACCATACGCCGCCGCCTAGTTCGGTCGCCGGCGCGGAGAAGACGGCGTGAAAGCCGTTGCCGCTAGTCGACCGCCATATCGGAAGCCCGGCGTCCGTCAACAGGCGCAGGACGTTGTCGCGCCATGCGGCTCCGCGCCCCTCGGGGTCGTTCGGCTCGCCGGTTTTGGAATCGCGCGGCTTGTAGTCGAAGTCGACGACCCCGATAGCGGAATCCGCTGGCGTATCCAAATCGCCGCTAAGGACGATTGCCGGGGTGAACGCGCTTCCCTTCAGCAGTTTGCCTTGCAAGGTTTTCACCTGTGCAAGCGTCCCCCAAGCGAGGACGTCGACCTCGTAATCGCGCCCATCGCCATCGGTTTCAATCGCGCCATGCTTGCCGTATCGCGCAACCGCCACGCCTCCGTCCTCTGCCTTCTTGGATTGCCGGAATCCGCTATACCGACCGTGCCACTTGAATCCCGCACCCTGCTTGCCATTGGCGAGTATCCACCGGGGGGACGTGAACAAGTCCGCGAGCGTATAGCCTTCGGGTGTCGGATTGGCGTGAAGCGGACGCGGCGCGGGACGTTTGCGCTTGCGCGTGATGGGATTCGGCATGGCGATGCCGTCCCCATTTGTTCGCCGCCACTTGAGTTGTCCCGTATCCGACCGCCGCATTTGGATTCTGACGCCCAGCCGGTCTTCCACCGTTCGGTAGATTCCGCCGCCGGTGCAGGACATGCACCTGATGATGATTCCGCCGTTCGGGTCGTCGCCGAACACGAACGAATCGCCGCTTTTGGAATCGTGACAAGGCGGCAACGCGCTCAGAACGCAGTGATTGTAGCCGTTCGCCGCGTTCGGCTGATATTGGGGGTTGGGCTTGACGTCTGTCAGACGCGCCGCGAGTTCGGCGGCGGTCTCGACCAGCGGCGTCTCGAGTTTGGCGCGGAAGTCGTCCGTCATCGGGGGACGGACGTCGACGTCCGGCAGTTCGCGCTTATAGCCTTCCATGAATCTCACCTCATGCCTGTTCGCGCTTGCGCCTAGAGTTCGGATAGCGACGTGTAGCCGTCCTTCTCGACCGGCTCCAGTTGGTACGCCTTCTTGTTTCCGCGAAGCGGGATGCGGCGCAAAGTGAACAATCCCTTGTCGTCGATGGCGAACGTCCGCTTGTCAGCCGCGCTGAGCGCGCGTCCCATCTGCGTAGTCCGCGTTCGCGCTTTGGATTCGCCGTCCTCAAACTTGAAAGGCGGCGTGGGCGCGGAATCAACCGCGAACAGCGCGGCGAGTTCGGAAGCGGACATCGCCGCGCCTCCGTTCGTTTCAAGCCAGTAGCCAATCATCTCTTCCCAGCTTCCCTGCTCGTCATCGTTTTCGCCCAACCAATCCGAACGCCCGCGCAGGAATCCGCGAATCCCCGCGTGGGCTAGGATTCCCGCCATGGCGTCAGACCAGCCCTCATACGAGCCGATGGTTTCATGGGACGCCGGCGGAGCCCCGGCTAGAATCCAATTGGCGACCAGCGAAATCAGCGCGTTGCGGTACTTGGGGTCGCAAGCGTCCCCCGGCAGTTTATGCGTCCAACCGCCGGGCGGAGCCCAACCGTCAGGACGCGCGACCTGCCGGGCTATGTTGATTGCCACCGCGCGGCGCATGAAGTCCGGCGTCAGCTTCAGTCCGTTCGCGCTCATCGCAAGCGTGAACGAAACCTTGATAGTCCGAGTTTCGGATTTGCCCAGAACGCGGTTGCCCATCGTATCGCTTGTAAGCGCCATGTTGATTGCGCTTCCGCCAAAGTAGCGTTCGACGTTGTCGAACGCTAGGAAAGTCTGCGCGTTCAGCGCATGCGCGAAAATCGCCTTGTTTTCCTCTTCCGAGCCTCCTGTTGGCGGCGCGTTAAGCCCAACGCGCCTGCTAACCAACGCACGCATCGCCGTTTCCATAGCAAGCGTCCCGCCCTGACCGCGATTCGGCTTGACTATTACGAACGCCGGCGTGTTGCCGACCGCAGGCTTGATTACGGGCGTCAGCGCAAGCGCGATGATATGCGCGAAGTCGGTTTCACGGTCAACGAACGCGAAATCCGTGAACAAGTCGCGCAGGATTCCGACCGCCTCGTCGTTGGGCATGAGTTCGTCAACGTCTACTCCGCGCGTTATCAAGAAGCCGTCGCGGTATCCGCGTTCGGTTATGAGTTCGCGCCTGCCTTTCGCGTCCGAGACCATGATGGGATGCGGCTTGATTCCGTCCAGCCGCGGCAAGCGTTCCGGCGCGAGTTCCACCACGCTCTGCGCGTATCGTATCGGGGGGTCGATGATGTTGGCGGCGGTCGCGTCCTGCCTCTTGTTCTTTTCGGCAAAGACCGCAACCTCCGACAACCTCGCCTGCATCCGATGGCGAGTGACGTCCTCCGTCACAACGCCCTTGACGCCATCGTCCGGTGCTATCCAAACGACCGCGCCGCCGCGATTGTAGTAGTGATGTCCGTTCGCGCCGTCCGAGTTCTTGTCGACCAGCGCGTCTATCGCGGTTTCGAGTTTCACGCTGAGCGTCTCGTCGCCGTTCACTAGGATTACGGGGAGGTCGCCCGCGTTGGCGGTTTCGCCGTCCGCGTTTGTTACGGCGGGATAGGCGGTCGCCTCGCGTTCCATGCGTTCGGCTTCGCCGTCGGGCGCGATGCCGGGGGAGTAGCCGTTAGTCGACGGCTGGTCGGGGACGTCCGACCGTTCGGCGATGTCGGTAGTCGTCATGAGATTGTCCTCTCTGATGATGGTTGTTGGAATCCCTGCGGTTGTTGACCTTCGCCTGCGGCAAATCCGCGCGCTTGTCAAGGCGCTCGATGCGGATGAGTGACGTCCGCCGGCGAAGGCGGGACAACCATGCGCGGTTGGGGTCAACCAACGCATCTACATTCTACACAGAGCGGATTCCAAAGTCAAGCGGATTTTACCCCTATCCGCTTAATCTTTTGGGCGGATTTTGTCGACGGCGATGGTTACGGTTACGATGGTTAGGATGATTTGGCTCGCCACTCGTGTGCGCGTGCATGCACGCCCGCACGCGACGGGCATTGGATTTTATCCTAACCATCCTAACCGTAACCATCCCATTATAGGCGATTTGCGGGGGGGTTAGCCGCAAGAAAGGCGGCGAGTCCCATGATGGGATTCGCCGCCTTTCACGTCCAGATGGCAGTTACCATCGTCAACATCGGAATCCGATTCTAGGCGCGTTTCTGGCGCGGCTAGGGTAAACCATTGGCAAGCGGATTCTGTTCGCCTGTGGCGATTCTAGGGCTATGAATCCATATCGCCGCTGGCATGGATTCGCGTCTCGCCGGCTCGTTGGTTACTGGCAGTCGTTTTCGGAATCCGCAACCCCCAATTCGTTCGCGCAAGCGTCCTCTAGGCGGGTAAGCGCGTCGCGGCAGGCGCGGATTTCGCGCATGATGTCGATGGCGAGTGAGATGGTTGTCCGCTCGTCCGCGCTGGGGTGAATCCCGCAGACGCAATCGCCGCGATAGCATCGTTCGCAAACGACCTCTGGCGGCGGCGGGGCGGCGAATCGGATGGTAGTCGCGCGGGCGTCCGCTTCCTCTACTACAAGCCGTTCCAGCATCGGCGCGGATTCTTCCGCGTCCATGCGCTTGACCGCGTCCTGATAGACGTCGTCGAATCGCGGCGGCGGGTCAAGCGTGAAGGGGCCGGAGCCCGGCGGCGTCATCGCGTCCGTCAGCGATACGCGCTTGACCGCGTTCGCAATCGCCGCCTCGTCGTTTGGGAAGGACGTCCGGGCTTCGCCCCTAGCCTTGCGCCGCTGGCGTCCGCGTTTCGCCGCGTCCGCAAGCAGTTCGGCGTCCATGTCGCCGCCTGCCGCGATGTCGTCGATGGCGGCTTTGTAGCCGTCGGCAACGCCTGCGGAATCGCCGCCCGCGGCGTCCAGCAGTTCGCGGGTTGTCGCCGGCGTCCGCAGTATCGCCATGATGTGGTCGACGTCCTGATAGACGTCAATCAAGCCCGCCAGTTCGTTGGCGGTCGCTTCTGGGATTAGGATGTGCGGCATCGGTTGCCTCCGTTATTTGGTTACGCCAGCCGTCGGGACATCACGTCCCGTTCGGTTAGCCTGTCGTTGGCGCGGATGCAGGGGTATGCGTGGGCGCAAGCCCCGGTCTTGTCGAGCGCGTTCGCCGGCGCAACCCGCCCGCAGTATCTGCAGACCGCCTGCGTGATGTCGTTGGCTCGCATCGTTGTCCTCCTCAGTTAAGTCTGTCGTTCGCCCGCTGGACGGCGGCTAGGGTTATCTGGGCTTCGGCATCGCCGCGTTTGGCGCGGAATCGCAGAAGGTTGTGCGCCATGCGCTCTCCGCCGCCTTCGTAGCCCAGCATCGCCGCCAGGTCTGCGAAAATGCGGATGGTAGCGTTGCCGGCGATTGCGGCGGATTCAAGGCGGGCGGCGTCCGCGCCGGCGAAGTAGCAGTCGCAAGACGCGCACAGTTCGTGGTCTTTCGTTAGCCATCGTTCGCCTCCCTAGCCTTCGTATCCGCTGGCGAAGTTGTTAAATGGGATTCCCCGCGCCGCCGCGATGTCCATGAGGACGTCGTCGATGACTTTCACTGCCCGCGTATCACGCCAGCCGTATTCGCGGTCGTCCAGCGCGGCATCGTATCGCCGCAAGCGTTCGCGCCTGAGCGCGTCCTTGACGACCTGCATCTGCTCGTCGTCGAGTTTGATTGTGATTCTGTCGTCCGCCATCGTTCGCCTCCCTAGCATCCCTGCATCGACCGCCAGACGTTGACGGCGTAGATTGCGCCGAATCCGATGGCGGGGATGGCGAGCGCGGCGACAAGCGCGATGACCGCCGCGCGTCCTTCCAGTATGATTTCGTTGGCGGGCAGACGCTTAACCTTGTTAGCCATGATGATTCGCCTCCTGTGGCGCGTGTAGCGCGATTCTAGGCGCGGAATCGGCTGGGCGTATCCTAGCCTATCCGCGCATGTTTTCTTGCCTAGAAAGCGCGGACGGGGCATGCGCTTACAAAGTCCGTCCGCGCCGTGAGTTTAGCCCTTCGCCATCGCGGGGTCGATGTCGCGGTTTGGCATCTCGCGCAGGAAGCCGTCGACCATCGCGGGATGGGCGGCGACCGGCAGTTCGCGTCCGTTTCGGAAGCGCATCGCGCCGTCGACGTAGCGGCGTATCTGCCCGCCAATGTAGCCGCGGGTCGCGGCGCGGGCGGTCAGGTTGCCGTCCTTGCCCAGCGCGGCGGCTGGGGTTTTGGGAATCAAGTGGACGCTTCTCATCTTAGCCTCCGTAGACGCGAATCGCCCGCCGCGATGATGGCGCGACGGGCAACGAATCGTTTGTGACACCATCATCATCACGCCATCAGTATAGCATGGCGGCTAGGCGCGGTTCAACACGGCGATGCCGCCCGCGATAGCCGTGGGCAATCCGACGGCTATCAGCGCGGTGAGCGCGAAACCGTCAGCCAACATGTTCGCCGCCCAGATGGACGCCGCCGCGCCCAGCGCGATGCCGCCAAAAAAGGCGGTCGCCGCCGCTATCTCCCTTATCGTATCCATGTTCGCTCTCCTTTTCTAGCCGCCTCCGCCCTCGCCGCTATCGGTTGGATATGTCGGGACGGACGAGTCGGCGCGGATTAGTTCAAGCCCAGTGTTGGTGTCGTTCGCCTGTATGCGAATCCAAAGCCGACCGAAGTCGGATTCGCGCAGGATAACGCTCTCTGCCCAGCTGAGTGTAGCATCATCGTCGGTTTCGTTTTGCGACGTGATTGCGGCGGCGCGAAATTGCATGAATTGATTGGGGTTGTTCGGTTCGCGCAATGGGACGAATTGTTGATACCTCTTGATTGTCCCGACCGCGTTGGATTCCGATTCTTGTAGATATGCCGACCCGAAATTCAGGAATCCATCCCTGCGCTGTTCTTGCCATGCCGCAGATTTCAAGCCGCTGACAGTTGTGGCGGTCTTGCGCTGAATCTTGATTGTCTGGACGGGGTAGCCATGCCCGTCTGCCCAGATATTTATGAACGCTCCGTCCTCCGTTGGCTTGTTGGCGATTTGGATTAGCCCGAAAGCGATGTCCAGCCCCAGCGAAACCACATTCAACAGACCGCCTGTGAACGGCCCCAACGAATGGAGACCGATTCTTAGCAGTACCCCACTGCCAAATCTTCGGCTGACATTCAAGAAAAGGCGTCCGGGCTGGGAAGCATCCGCAATCAGGATTATAAACAGACCACGCTTAGACAGAACGCGGATGCCTAGCCCGATAACGTCATCAAACGGCCCGGCCACGCCGATGTTAGGGCGTGCTAGTATCGATGCGGCACCCTCCTTAATTACTGCGAGCAGACCGTTCGTCGCTGTTTGCAAGACGCCGATTGCGCCAAAGACGCTCAGAGATTCCACGCCGTCGACAGAGACGCTTAGGTCTTGGTTAAGCGCGAACAATTGCGCTCCTGTAAGCAGGACGCCGGCGTGTTGCGAATCCGCATTGTCGATTGCGTACGGGGGCTTCAGCGCGTCTACCATGCGCGAGTAGTCTAGGAAGAGTTGGTCGGGCAGGGCGGCAAACTGCTCGCTGATGCGCTTGGGGATTATCTCGTTGATTATGGTTGTCGGCTTTTGGCGGGTAGCCATCCGAGGCCTGCAGGCTGACGCGCGGCGAGTCCCCCCATTCATTACTTGCCCAAACGCGGGACGTGTAAATCCGCGCCTGCCCGCCCGCGTCCTCCGCCAAACCGTCGGTGAACGCGAACGCGGCAACAGCCCCCGGCGCTAGGGTATCCGCTATCAATTGCGCTCCTTCCGAAACCGTCAGGCGGGTTGTAGCGACCTCTGGGTTGCTATCAGATGGTTGGGCTATGGCAGTTATGTAGCCACCGCCTGCGTTGGATTGCAAAGGACGCTCGCCGGGGCCGGGCTCCAGCTCTTGGAACGTCCCCGCGCCGGGGTCGTAGTTGACCAGCGACAAGGTTGGCGCGATTGGCGGCTTGTGAATCTCCGCCCATCCACTTGCCGCGTTGAATGGCGATGGCGAGTGGAGCGTAGACTTGTGCAACTGTTGGATTGCGGTATCGCCGGAGCGCAAACGTGGAATCCACGTTATCGTCCGAGCCCCATGTCGTGGATACGCCGTCGATTATCCATTCGCCGCCGCCTAGTTCGGATGGCAGAATCACGCCGTCGTGCGGTTGCCAGACGAATGTCGCCGCGATACGCATATCCGCATTGTTGACGCTAGTCGTCTGGTTGGTCATCAGCCGCCGCGTTCGTTCGCCCTCCATCGCTATCGCGCCGTAATGCCGGGCGCTCTTGCCCATCAAGCGTCAGTGGCGGGTTAGCCGTCCCGCCTTCGTAAACGATGCGGGTCTTGTCGGGGCGGCGGTCGTCGAACAGAGCGCGTTCGTTGGGGACGGTGAATCGGATGCGGCGGTCAAGCGTCTCGTCAAGGACGTCCGCTGTATCAACCCCATCGCCGCCTGCCAGGTCGGATAGCGCGAGAGTCCGCGCCGCCGGCGGCGTCCCGTAAGTCCGGCGATAGTTAAGCGGCGCGATGCTGACGTCAACCCCGCCCGCCGTCAGTTGCATGTATCCCGCCGCGCTTCCGCGAACGATGCCTAGCCCGAACGATGCGAGTGTATCGACAAGACGACGATAGTTCGGCTGGGAGCCTTCCCTGACTTTCTCGGCTATCCATGCCCAGATGTTGGGCGCGTCCGCTATATGCCCTGTCGGGCGCAGTATGCCGTCCCAGCGGTTCTGAAGCGGATATAGCCGTTGCATGGCTAGGGGCGTGGGCAGGCTGTCGGATTCAAGCCGCGCGAGGACGTCGTCCGTTACTGCCTGCTTGTCGATTGTGCGGTAAGCGACAAGTTCGGTTTGCGGGACGGGGTATCGCCATTCTTTGCGGGATTCAACCGTGAAGCCTGCGATGTTGAATGTTTGCGGCGCGGCGGGGCGACCAGTTGGCGGGAAGGCGAGCGCGTCTTTGGTTACGCGGACGGTTATCGCCGCCCTAGCCGCCATGTTGGGGTAAAGCCCTGCGGTCAGGACGGTTAGCGAGTCGTCCCCGATGTTCGCGCTTTCGTCAAGCGAGACGGAGAGTATCGCGGTGTCGCCCGCGTTGAATGGCGCGGTTGCGGGGCCGTCGCCGGGGTCTGCTAGTTGGTATGCGCCCGAAAGCGTGTAGTCAGCCATAGGAATTACCCCTATTCACCACGAATATGTAGCGGGTTGTCCCGACAATGCCCGGGCGCGAAAGCGTCTATGTAAATCACGGTCACATGCCGCGCCCATGTAAGGTTGAAATCGTATGGGGGGTTGGGGACGCTCTCTGTTGCGTCTGGGCGGGTTTGCGGTAGAATAGCGACCCCGCTAGAGACCTCTATCCTCGCATCGCGGTGATTCGTCTGCACTCGGACGGAGCCAGAGACAGGCGCATTAGAGACAACCGATACGCCAGTATCCCAAATGATTGGTCGGAGCGGACGCGGACGCGGCAACCCCTCGATTGGCGGGAGTGCGCTGGGGTCTGCGGCTGTCGGATATTCCCTAGCAGGGTCACCGCCAATCCGCAACCGAACGCTTGCGACCACGCCGTCGTATGCGACGTCAATTGGGCGCAAACTATCAAAGCCAATCGCGCCGACCTCCGCGTATTTATCCAACGATAGGACGGGGCGCGGCTCAGTCCCGTTATAGTAATCGAGCGGTAGACGCGTCCCCGCTCCTGCTATGTAGTTTGGCGCGAAGTCGTCGCCTTCGCCAATCACGCCTCCGCCGTCATCGCGGGTTGCCCAGAGGACGTCCCCCACTTTCACGTCTAGCGTTTCTGTTGACGCCAAAGCGTGAACAATGGAATCCCGCTTCTTGAGTGGTTGCAAGTCCATGCGCGTAACCAGAATCGGAGCATCGTCCTCGTCCCCCAGTCTCTCCTGGGGGGTATCGCATCACGGAATAGACAGCCTCTACCTTCCCTAGAAATGTGGAATCCCGAACGCCGTCGCTCAGGGCTCCTTTCTCTCCCGCTTGGCAGTTCACCGCCCCGTCGCTATCCCGCCAGACCTGAACGGGGTCGCCAACCGATAGGGGATAGCCGCCTAGAGTCGGGCGTGCGTTTCGGATGACGCGGTCGCTCCCGTCCTCGCTCTGGGCGCGGACGTCGACGAGTCCATTCGGGCGGGTAGCCGTTACGATGGCGCGAAACTGGTTGTCAGATGCGCCGCGCCGCGCGGCATCCGAGTCCCGCATCCCATCGCGGGCAAGCGTTCGCGCATCGCCTACCAAGTGTTGGGCGAAGCGATGCTGGTCTATCGCCTGTTCGTTGTTAGCCATCGGATTCCCGCCTATCTAGTCTCTATCGCCATGCGCCAGTTGACGGTTGTAGCCACGCCTCCCAGCAGGTCTTCGTAGTCCGGCTCCAGCGAGTCGATAAACCATTCTAGCCCAGCGGCGTCCTCGTATTGGTACGCCCTGCCGCTAAGCGTGAATATCGCGTTGGCGTCCAGCCATTCCCGAAGGCGGGCAAGCGGGCGAATGTATCGGTTGCGATGCGGCTCCGTCGTCAGCGCAGGGTCGCCGTCGACGTGATATGCCGCTCTAATTATCAATCTGCGCGGCGCGATTCCCGTCAGAGTGTTGCGCGAACGCGCTCCCCAGCGCGGCGTGGCAACCCGCCTAGTCGTTTGGGATTCGCTGATGCGGATGTCGCGCATAGGCGCGAACACCGCCGCCGGGTCGTCCGAGTCGTGCAAGACCCACGTCCGCTCCGTCGACGGGATGTTCGAGCCGATTCTGCTCAGCGTTAGGATAGCCGCCATCGTTAGCCGCCTCGTTCGCGCCTGATTGCCCTCTGGACGTTGTCGCCCACTATGATGCCTAGTTCGTTGAAATCGCCGTTGGTATTCTGGACGTCGATGTTGGTTACGATGGACGTTTCGCCAGCGGCGCGCTCGCGCCTAGCGGATTCAACCCGATTGCCGATGGACGTCAACCTGCGCGAACGCTCCGCGCCTAGACCCTCTAGCGGATTGGCGATTTGCGGGACGCTTATCGCGCCGCCGCTAACGAACGATAGCCCGCGTCCGACCGCGTTGATTGTCTCTATCAACAGCCGAAGCGGAAGCAGGATTATCTCGATGGCGGTGACCGCCGCTATCACTATACCATCCCACGCGCTCTTCCACAGGTTGGCGAAGCCGCCAACATGCCGCTGGAGCAGGAATATCGCGCCGCCTATCGCGGCGAGCGCGGCGATGATGGGCAGGGCGGGCGCGACCGCCGCCCAAATCGCCGCCGCCATCCCGAATATCGCGGGCGTAGCCCCCAGCGCGGATATGCCCATCGTTGCGAATCCGATGCTCGCGGCGGCGGTTGCGGCGACAAGCGTTATCCCAACGAGTTGCGCCAGAATCGGGAATCTGGTTATCAGGTCGCCGGCGAATCCGATGATGGGCGAAAGCGCGTCAACCGCGCCAGACAAGGCGGGCGCGAGCGCGCCGGCGAATTGCCCGGCGAGTAGCCCGACCTCATTCTTGAGCATCGCCATGCTTGCCTGCGCGTCCGTTAGTTTCGCCAATTCCTGCTCGCTTAGGGTTGCCGCGCCAGCCATGTTGGTTAGTACGGAATCCGCGAGCGCGGCATCGTTCGCCAGAAGCGCGATAGCCTGCGCCGACCCGCCCGCCGCTTCCGCTAGAAAAGCGAGCCGTTGGTCGGTTGGCAGGTTGTTAAGCGTATCGAGCAGGAATCGCAACCTATCCGCTTCGCCGCCTGCATCGCGCAAGCCCCGCGCGAATGTATCCGCGTCTAGCCCGAATCCGCTTAGGTCGAGATTGACTGTCCCCGCCAGCTGTTCTTGCGCCCGTTCGGTTGCGTCAAATATCGCGCCGGCAAGGTTGCCAGGGTCAAGCCCTGCCGCTTCCGCGCCAACTATCACGCGCTGGGCGGCTTGGGCGTCCGCGCCGCCTAGTTCGCGCTGTATATCGCGGATTTCGCGCAAGCGGTCGGTTGCGCCGCTCAGGATGCCCCCGATGGCGAAGCCGCCTGCCAGCGCGCCTAGCCCGCTGACTAGCGCTCCGACCGCGTTATTGGCGTCCCGCGTTTCGGATTCAAGTTCGCGCATCTCGCGGCTGACGCGGTTAACCCCCGCCGCGCCGCTTCCGATTCCGCGAACGGACGCCTCCAGCCGTTCGGCTTCGCCCTCCGCGCTTCTCATGCGCCGCTCGGCAACCGACAGCCCGCGAATCAAATCGCGGTCGTTGACGAATAGCCGGATTTCGGCTTGCAACGGCTGGCTAACCATTTCGCGCCATCTCCAGTTCCATGTCCTGGGCAATCGTATTCAAGTCGTCTATCAGATGGTCGGTTTCGTTCGCGGTCATCGACCAGACTTCCGCCCGCGATGCCCCGTATGATTCCCATGCCGCGCGGCATATCCTAGCCATCTCGCGGCGGGAGCGCGCGTCAACGCGCCTAACGAAACAAGCCTCCCCGCGCCTGCGGGAAGAGCAGGTTTAGAATCATCGCAACGTCCCCTAGCCCCATCTCGTCCGCTTGCGACGGCGTCAAGTCTGCCAGCATCGTTACGATACGATGGCTCCTCGCGTAACCTTGCAATTCGGGCGCGGCTAGTTCGGCTAGTTCGCGGTTGGTTGGCTCGCGGACGGTTATCGCGCTCTTCGCCGCGATGGGCTTGGCGAGAGTCACCCGCCAGTTGCCGTCCTCGTCCTTCCGCGCCTCGCCCTTGTTGCGAAACTGCTCGGCGAGTTCGTATCCAAAGTCCTCCGTCTCCTCGCGCGGCAAGTCGAGGACGGCATCGTATGCCATGCCAGCCCCGGCGGCTATCAACCGAAGCTCCATCTCGACCTGGTTGCCGTTCGCCGGAATCCGGCGGGTGTCTTTCAAGACCAGCGTTTTCATGCCTCACCTCTGGCTAATTGTCTTGCGATTTTGGGGCTAGAGTGGAACGATACCCTTACCCGCCTTAGATAATCGCGCCTGTGCGCTTGTGTGCGCTTGCGAAATGGGATTCCGCAAGCGTCACAAGCGCAATTCGGGCGATTAGTTAATTCCGAGCGCGGTCTTTCTGGCGGCGATGACGTTGACGCCGTCCTTCCAGACTTCTCCGTTCTTGAAATCGTAGTATTCGTCGGAGGACGTTGTCGTCCCAGCGGCGACAGGCGGGTCGGGTGTACGCCGCGCCCGCATCGTAGTCCTTCGAGTTTTGCCAGTAGAGCTGGGTCGGGCGGACGGTGAATTGGATTGTCGCCAGCCCGCCTTCCGACCGCGCCGGCGAAGACCTGCTGACTATCCTGCCCTCTATGTGATGGCGAACGGCGCGGGTTGCGCCTCCGACGTCCTCGTAGATTTCATAGGCGTCGAATTCGGGGATGCCTGCGCCTGCCCGCGCGTTGGATACGACCGCCGCCGCGCCGCCGGCGATGCGGACGCCCGTTGCCTTCACGAGTTCGCGGTGGTATCCGCGTATCGTAAAGACGGCGTCCGTCAGCGTCCAGCTGTTCGTTCGCCGGACTTCCTGACCCGTCGCCGCGTTGCGATAGGTCGTTTCGCCCTCTTGGTATTCGGGCGGCTGGAAGTCGACCAGGTCGAACAGCTCCACTTCCTGCCGAAAGTCCGCGCCTCCCGTCCCCCGGTCGCCGTCGCCTATGCTGACGACAAGCGAGCGGTCAACGCTAGTCGTGTCCTTGTAATTCATGGTCATCGGATGCCTCCTATGCGGCGGCGCGAGTCGCTTCCACCGCGAAGACGACCGTCCTCACGGGATTCCGCAGTTCGAGCGTGATTATGAAATATGCCGTCCCCGCTATCGCGGCGGCGGATGTGTTGCGGGAATCGTCCGCTATGATGGAGCCGCGCGTGATTCCGCCGGACGCTTGAAAGTCCCGCAACCACTCCCCCATATGCCCTTCCACGAATCGGAACAGGCGCGCTCCGACGTCAAGCGTGAAGACTGCGCGGTTGACCACGCGGGTTGCGCGGATAACCTCGTCGATGGCGCGGCGGGACGCTATGTAGTGATAGGGCGGGTTGGGGTCTGCGACCGCGAAAGTGTTGCCCCAGAGGTGAAGCCCCTGCTCGCGGACGATTCCGATTACGCCCGCCGCGCTCAGGACGGCGGCGTCATCGGTTGCGCGTTCGCCGTAACTGTTGGATAGCACCGGCGAAGGAGCCTCCATCGTTACTGGCGCATAGTTCGGATTCGCGCCAACGCCCCTATCGCGCTCGTTGGCGATGAGAGCGCCTATCACCGCGCCGCCGGCGTCCTTGTTGGGCGCGGCTCCCTGACGGTTGCCGACATGGACAAGCCGCGCGTTAGACCCGCGATTCGCCGCGCTCCACGCGACCATGTTGGCGGCGGTCGATGCCGCGCCGTTGCCGACAGGCGGGCAGGACAGGACGGCAACCGACCGCAAGGTTTCGGCGGCGGCGTCAAGCCCGCTTGCGATGGGATTCACCGCCGCGTTGTCGGTATCCGCGTCTCCCGCCTGCGGCGTGCCGCTGTTGCCGGTCGTCTGCCGTTTGTACGAGTTCGGCACGGCTAGAAAGCGCGGGCTGATGTTCAGCGCGGTCGGTATCGTTCCCAGCGCGGTTACGCCGGCGGTCAGCTCCGCGTCCGTCGGATGGTACGGCGTATCGCCGCGACCCCTCGCGGTCGACCGTCCTCACCGCTACTATCGGGACGTCCGCGCGTGCGTAGATGTCGTTGATAGTCTCGACGACGTCGCCTGCGTCCGCGCCATGCCCCTGTCCACGCCGCCCGATTCGGAATCAGGACAGGCGTGTTCAGTGGGAAGGCGGTCTGCAGATTTGTGTTCGCCGCGCCGCCAGCCGCAACGCGCATATCCCCGACGACCGCCACTTCATGGTTTGGCGTAACGGGCGGCGGAGCCGCCTGCGGCGCATCGGATTCGTTCACGGAGATGGCTATGATTGGCAGGGGCATTTCTAGCCTCCTTGTCCTTAATTCTGTGATGATTTTAGCGATATTTGCGCGGGTACGCAAGTCTAGTCGATATGCCGCCAACGCTTTCGCGCTACTATCATTGTAACGGTGGAGCGCGTTACGCCATGCCGCGCGGCGATTATAGGGTGGGATTCGCCACTTGCGGCGGCAATTCTAATGGTACGGACGTCGTCATCTGTGAGTTTCGCGCTCGCGTTGCGTTCGCCCAAAGTTGACCTGCCCTTCGCCGCCATATCCGCTAGATTTTCTTTTCGCGTCCCCGCGAACAGATGGCGCGGATTCACGCAAGGCGGGTTGTCGCAGTGATGGCAGACGTCCTGTCCGTTGGGGATTTCGCCTCCGTTCGCATCCGCGAACGCTACCCGTTGGGCAGATATGTTTTGCCCGCCTATCCAAAAGTGACCGTAGCCGCCCCGCTTGTCAGCCTTCGCCGCCTGCCATTCCCAGCAGACGTCCTCGCCTCGCTTGTCGACCTTAGCACAGAATCGGGCGCGGTCGTTCGCCGTCAGTTTCAATCTCATGGTCTCGCTCCCCAAGAGAAAGCCCCGCCGTTGGAGCAAGCGCGGGCGGGGCATGTAGCCGCGATTCCTGCTCTATCGCTGAATCCATTATAGCGGATTCACTGCGTGATTTGATAGTCCTCCCCCGTCTATCCTGACTATCAGATTCCGAAGGCGATGTTCGGTTTCGGATTGGCTTCGGTTGTTGACCGTCCCCAGATGCACGTCATCTATCCGAAACGCGATTAGCCCGACCCAGGCTCCGCTCTTCTCGTCCCCTTGCGATATGGACGTCACCGTCGCCCGCCCAAAGTCCGGGCGAACGAAATCCGAATCCGCGCCAGTTATCGCGGTTATGGCGTCCGCGAATCTCTGGCGGTCTAGCCAAACAGCCAGCGCCTCCAGCGCGGGATAATCGGGATAGCCCGCCTTCCGAAGCTCTATCCCGAACGTCAAGTTGGCGCGGAAGGGCGGCTCCGCGCCGTTGGCGAATCCGCGATTAGACGGCGGCAA
>CBDESW010000024.1:0-181178 GCA_965242675.1 Dehalococcoidia bacterium | reverse complement strand
GGAACTGATGCAGGATGCGCCCGCCGATGGGCTTGCCGTCCGCCCCCAGAGTGGGCGGCGCGTCCAAGCCGATGAGGTCGGGGTCGTCGGGGACGTCGCACTGCCAGCCGCACCAGACGACGGTGTAGCCTTCGCGCATCAGGTAGCCGTTGCCGGCTTCGAGCGGAGCGGCGGGGTCGAGGGCGCGCGGGGCGCTGTTGAAGCCGAGTATCGTCTTGCGCCCGCGGTTGACGACGTCGAAAATCAAGCTGCCGCGCCCGCGCTCCGGATCCGCCGGCTGGAGCATTTCGAAGTCCGCCGAGAAGCGCGCGCGCCCGGCGGAATCGCGCGGCGCCATTTCAATGTCGGTAATGGCGCGGTTGGCGGCGTGGGTCGGGTCGACCGAGAAATGCGCCCGCCCCTTGAGATGGCGGTAGGCGCCGGCGTCCCCGAACGCCTCGCCCCCCGCGAAGGGGGTTTCGCTGATGATGTCTAGTCTGGTGACCGGCATGGTTTTCGCCTCCTGACGCTGTGTTGGTTCGGAATGGATTGTAGCATCGGGCGCGAAAAAGCGCTTGGGGGGCTGTCGCCGAGTTTGTGTTTTTGGCGCGCTCCGCGCGCGGGTCATCGAAGTCCGCGAAGTGTCTATGATGGCTATGCAGGCGGGCTGAGTCTTTTCCATGCGGCGGCTCATTCTGATGCGGGTTGCCGCTATTCTAACTCTTTTCCTGAACTTTATTTACATGCGATTGCCCCGTAGGGTTTGGGGGATGTTTATGACTCCCCAAGCAGACCCTTTATCCTTTCATCAGTAGGATTCCGCTCGGCTAGTATCTCCAGGAAATCCATCCACTGGGAGACCGCCTTAGACAGTAGGTTCGCCCAGTCTAGCGCGAACATGTCGTCTCGTCTCATAGACGCGACCTCCCCGGACATGCCCTGACGCTTCGCTATTTCATCCGCGACGATATACCCCGTGACTTTCTCAAATTGCGACGCCGTGTTGTTTTCCTGGTTTTCGCGCACAATCCGTATGTACTGCCTAAACCTATTGACGTGGTCCCAATCCAGGGTGAGACCGGGGCGCATGAATTCGAGAATCAGCAGATGCTCTCCGCTTGAAAGCGCGAGGTCCACTCTGCCCTTGAGGTCATCTAGGTGTTCGGGGGTGAATCCAGCGTCTCGCGCCGCCGCGTCCAGGACTGTCTTCACGCTTCTCTCAACCGCGAAAGTCTCCCATTCAGGAGAAACAATCCATGGATGTTTGCTTATGTAGTCCCTAACGGCGTTCTCGAGGTCTCGAGATGCAATTCGCTCGCGCAGATTTGTCACGGTCGCAAGTTTCGTTTTCACGGATTCGGCTATGTTCAGTGACGTCAGGACGTCGGCCTCTACAAGAAGGGCGACGAGCTGGTCTGCGTCAAGGATTTCGGTGGCGGAGATGTCCGCTATGAGGTCTCGCAGACGTCCCTGCTCCCACGCTTGAAGCATGGCGTTTCCTATTTCTTCGAACATGGGTTGGGTGAGAGACGGTATTTCACCCATCCGATTCAACGCGCGGGTCAGCGTGTCCCTCTCATGTCTAGGCAGGCGTTCCAAACGCGGTCCGAATACCCCTGAATCCTTGAGCATGCGAGTTTTATCCTCGCCGGTTCGGTTCGCCCATATCCTTAGCAGGGTCCTCAATCGGCGTTTGCCCCAATCTTGAAGAGGCTCCGTTTCGGGATGCGTCCAATTCACGCGCTGTCGCTCTGGGGCGATGAGGTCTTCTTTTTGCGCGTCTATAAAGTCCGCCCGGATTTGCCCTGAGATGTACTGTTGACCGTGCTGGCCGCTTGTCCCGCCGGAGAGGTCGAAGAAGAATGGGGACTGAACCATCTTCACGCCGGCATAGACGCTTATGCCGCGCAGTTCCGACTCTTTGATGGTATCCTTGAAGAAGCGAATCCGCCACTTGATTTCATGGGAGCCGACTCGCTCAAGTCCCCAATCGCCATCACGCGAGAGCCTGTTGGGAATTTCCCCATCCCGGTAAGCGTCCGGGAAGGAAAGATACACCGAACGCACCTCATCGTCTTCTGGCAAATCGGAGCCGTTCACCAAAATTCGGAAGTCCGCGCCCTCCTGATGCAACAGGAAGCGTCTCGCCATGCTGCGAGCGAACTGGTCAACAGGTATCCGTCTGCCCAGAGACAGGTTTTTAAGGGCGATTTTGGTTCCGCGCTGTTTCCTTCGGGACTCATCAGGCGGCTGATAAGCGATTACGTCGATTGGCGCGCCACTCGCGTTGACGTAGTCGCCGGAGCGCAATTTCTCGACGTCCATTTCGAACACGGTTCGCTCGCCGGAAGATTCGCTGACGGTTTCGACCTGAATCAACCGAGCTATGCCAAAGCCTGCGAGTTTTCCGATTCCTTTGCGACCGAGTATGGAACGGCCCTTCTCCGGGGATTTCTCCGTATTTCTCGTCCCTCGGCGCGCGTACCCAAGCGACAGGAAGCGCTCGTCGCACTGCTCGAACGTCATGCCCTGGCCGTCGTCCTCTACGACTATCTCGGCGTCACCGGATATGGCGCTGGGCAACTCTATCCTTACTTCTTCGGCGTCCGAGTCCCAAGCGTTCGCCACGAGTTCGGCAATGGCGGCCACCGGACTCTGATACATCTGGATTCCCAGATGGTCGATTACGCGACCGCTGAACTTAAACCACAGCTGTCTTTCTTGCATCATTCGCCTCCTGACGATGCAATGATTGACTCCCCCAGCCGCCTTCCGACTTCTACCGGGACGGCGTTTCCGATCTGCCGCGATTTTTCCAAGAAGGATTTGCCGAAGAATTCGTAGCGGTCGGGGAACGTCTGCAACGCGGCGGCTTCGCGCAGGGATATGCCGCGGTGCTGCTCCGGGTGTATGAAACGCCCGCAGTAAACGTCCGCGCATCGGCAGGTGAGCGTGGGGCTCGGCTTGTTCCACGCCATTCTGCCAAACACGTCTTTATGTGCTTTGGGGTTTCTCTGGTGGCATTTTAGTAGGATGGACTTATCTGCCACATCGCTTCTGCTGCCCCCATCTTTCGGCACCGCCATGACGATTTTTTTATGATGGGGTTGCAGTTTCTTCGCTTCGTGGTTCGGATACTCGTCCGATTTTTCGCCGTCGGCTATGGCGGGATACTTGGCGATGGCGCTTTCGACCGTTTTGACGCTTCCAACGCCATCCGGTTCCGGCAACGTCGGCTGTCCGTGTCTGGAAGCGACGAGGATGAACCGCTTGCGGGTCTGCGGCGCTCCGAAGCGCTTGGCGTCCAGCATGTCGGCGGACACGGCGAATTTCTCGTTTTCAAGCGTCTCAACGAATTGCTGGTATATCTCCCTGCCGCGCGCGTTGTTCAGCCCCGGCACGTTCTCCACGATGATGAAGTCGGGCGGACGCTCGGCGACGATCCGCGCGAAGTCCATCAGCAGCGACTTTCGGGCATCCTCGCCCTTCATGGCGTTTAGGGTCGAGAAGGGCTGGCACGGCGTACACGCCGCGTAGAGGACCGCGTCGGATGGGACGATTCCGAGCTCGTTTCGGAGTTCGTCAATCTCGACGTTTCTGATGTCTTCGTTTATGAAGACGCTGGGCGCGTTGTTGCGGGAATAGGTTTCGCGCAGGCGCGCGTCGTTGTCCACTCCGCCCGCAACCGAAATCCCGGCGTCAAGCAACCCCCGCGTCAAGCCGCCCGCGCCGCAGAAGAAATCGATGGCTTTAATCATGAGTCTCCTCCTGATTTCGGCAATTCTATTACGATTCAGCGATGGCTGTCAATCTTGTCGCAAAAGAGCGGCCAAACGCCCCCCGGTTGACGCCCCCCGCCCGCCCTTTCTACACTGCTGGCGTCGGCGCAGTCGATAATCACAGGCTTGGGAGTGTGGCGCGATGCGCGTAGCTATCGGAGCGGACCACGGCGGGTTTCCCCTGAAAGAGGAGCTCAAGGGCTTCATAGAGTCGCTCGGACACGAGACGGTCGACGTCGGCGCCCGCGAGTTGGATCCGGCGGACGATTTCCCCGATTTCACCCAGGCGGTGGCGCGCGCGGTGAGCGGCGGCGGCGCCGAGCGCGGCGTCATGATATGCGGCAGCGGCGTGGGCGCGTCCGTCGCCGCGAACAAGGTCCGCGGAATCCGCGCCAGCGTCTGCCACGACACTTATTCGGCGCATCAGGGAGTCGAGCATGACGACATGAACGTGCTGTGCCTCGGCGCGCGTATCGTCGGCGTCGAGTTGGCGCGCGAGCTGGCGGCGGCGTTCCTAAGCGCCGAGTTCGCGCCGGAAGAGCGCTTCCAGCGGCGGCTCGACAAGGTGCTGGAGATGGAAGCGCGGTTCGGGGAGTAGCGGTGCCCTTGGGGCATGTTGGCGGCTGGCGGGCAATCCGCGCAAGACCGCCCTTGCGGGCAGGCGCCCTCATCCCAGCCTTCTAACATCAAGGGCTTATGGGGGCATGTTCGCGGTTTTGGGGCGATACTTGACCTCCACTCCGTCCGTCGGGGGCGGCCACGGCTCCGCCGGAATCCGGACTCGCCGCCGCATCGCGCCCTTGACGACGCCGCCTGAGCGCATCCGCGCCGCGGCTGAACGCGCTCGGCAAACGACCGCGCCCGGACGCCCGAACCGGCGCCGCTTTCGGCGGCGACCTAAGCGCCGCTGCGTCCTACTCCCGGCTACCGCCTCAGGCGAGCGCGTCCATCGCCGCCGCCGACAAGGTCAGCCAGCGCCGCTCCACCCGCGCCGCGTCGCGCCGCCGCTTCGATCTGATGACATTCGAGCGGGGAGCGCATAGCCAAGCTCTGGAGTATTCCAGATTTTTCTCTGACTTGGAACATGCCGGAAAAGCCGCGCGCTTTCCAACCGGCCAACACCGCGCTTCAGGGAAATCATGCCCCTGCAAGCCCTTCAAGGGAAAGGGGTCGGATGAGAGCGTCTGCGCCGCCAGTCGCAGTTTCGAATGGCTTTGCCGGAATCAGGCGCTATATCCCCCGTCCAACCCCGCCGTCGCCTCCGCGAAATCGGTGTCGTTGAACACCAGCATGAACGTCCCCCGCGCGGGCCCGTCGCGGATGGTCATCGTCCCCCCCCGCGCACGCCGTCGCCGTTGAACGCCGCCTCAAGGGTTTCGAGAAGGCGCCGTTTGTAGTCCGTATCGGGGTTGCCGCGCAGATGCTCGCCTTTCGTCTCGAACACCAGCAGATGCGGAACGCCGTCCGTCTCGCCGCCCATCGCCACGAAGTCGGGCCAGATGCGTTCGCGCTTCCAACCGCGCAGGTAGTAATCCCCGCGCTGGCGAACGGCTATCCGATGCCACCATCGGAGCGCCTTTCGCTCATCGAGATAGCGCGCGAAGCGGCGCTCTAGGTCGCTGTCGAAGTGGCGGTCGTAAATCGGCTCGAACAGGTTGAGCTGCATCGCGCGCCCGCCGGAGCGCGAGAACAAGCCGCCCTCCGTCTCCGGCAATTCGTAGGCATGCCCCATGCGGAAGCGCGGCTCGCTCACTTCCAGGTCGAACCGTATCTCGCCGCTGTCTAGTTTGTCTTTGAAGATGCGCTCCGACATGTCCTCCACTTTTTTCGCCACTTTCTCGCGCAGGGCGACCGCCAGACGCGCGCGGGCGTCGTAAATCCTATTGTCGTCGTAATTGGCGGCGCGAAGCTTCCCGATGAACTCTTGCGCGATTCTCGCCGCCTGCCATGCGTTCGGCGCCGTATCCGACAGGCGGCGCGCGAACCACGCCACGCCCGGCGTCTTGTCGATGCGCGGCGCGGCGTCTTCGCGGAACTTCGGCTTCTCGCCGCCCACGTCCACGCTCGCCGACTGCAGGCGAATCGGGTCGGCGAACGCCGTCTGCGGGTCGGGCGCGGCGATTTCGTCCCAGCGGACGGCGGCGAGTATGTGGCGGTGATAGTCCAACTCCGCCCATCCGTCTCCGTCGCGGTGCGAGACTTGCGGCAGGAATATCGTTTCGTTCCGAAACCGCTTGCGGCGGCGGACGGTCACGCGCGCGGCGTCCGCGGACGGCGCGACCACCTCATCGCCCAGACCGGTCATCCCCTCTTGCTCAAGCCCGCTTTTGACCTGCTCGACCGCCTTGCCGACGTCGGTGTTCCAGCAGTAAACATAGCAGCTGTCGAGCGCCGCCCGCCCCGTTCGGCGCGCGTGGGGCTGGCGCATCACCCGCCCGACCAGCTGCGTCAGCGCCCGTTGCGCTTGCGTGTTGTCGAGCATCGCCAGCACGTAGGCGAACGGGCAATCCCAGCCTTCCATGAGGGCGGATTTGGTGATTATCCAACGGATTGGCGAGAACTCCGACAGCAAATCCACGCCGGCGAGCTCGTCCGTCGCGGACGATTTCACGGCGATTCGCGCCGCCGGCACGCCCATGTTTTGGATGAGGCGCTCGCGGACGTCCTCCGCGTGGACATGCTCGCCGTCCCGCTGATCCTTCCCCGTCCGCTCCACGCGAACCACGGCGATGGGGCGTATGTAGCGCCCTTCCGCGCGCTCCAGCGCCCGCGCTTCCGATTCGAGACGCTCCAACTCATCGTGGGCGAGCTCCAAAGCGTTCACCCAATCGCCGCCAGTGAGCGACTTTACTTCTATGGGGAGCTTTATCATCTCCTCATTCTTCAGATCGACGCCGGTAATGTCCACGAGCAGGTTGCTGATGTTCCTGTTCGGCGTGGCGGACAGCTCGATGACGGCGCTCGGATCCAGCCGGTTGACGGAGCGGACGAACTGCTCGCCGGCTTCGCGCTTCCTGCCATATGCTTTATGCGCCTCGTCCAAAACCACGACGGGGCGCAGTATCTTGAAGACGTTGAACAGGCTGCGCTTGACGGGTCCGTTTTCCGAGACGCGCTCAAGGTCTGGATGCTCATTCAGCATCCGCGCGTCCGCCATAATGTCGTCATCATCCGGGAACAGCGTGGGGTAGCGCCCCGAATCGCGGAACATTCGCAGAAACTCTTTCCCCTTCTGCCGATTGGCGGCGGGCAGCATCAGCAGCATGACGCACATGTAGTTTTCGACGTCCGCGAGCGTGAAGGGGTCGTCCTTTTCGAGGATTTTCACGCGCCCGCCGCTGGCTTTTTCGAGCGTCTGGCGATAGGGATGCTCGCGCGAACGCAACGCGGCGCGCGTCTGCTCGTAGATGGCGCGGGTGGGGGCAATCCACAGCGTCAGCCCCGTATGGCGTTCGAGCCGCGCCAGCGACTCGGCGGCGAGCAGTGTCTTGCCCCCGCCGGTGGGGACTTTGAAGCAGACATGCGGAATCGGTCGCCCGGCGTCGTCCCATCGGCTCACATAAGCCCCCGCCGTCTCCGCGACGCCGCCGACTGGAACCAGCGCATCCCAAGCGGCTTTGGGGTAGTTGCGGATTTCGTCGGGAACGTCCACCCCGGCGGCGCGAAGGGCGCCCTCGGCGACTTCCGATTTGGCTTTGGCGCCGCTCAGCTCGGCAAGCCAGCGGGCGAAAGCGTCGAGCGCGGCGGTTTGGTATTCTTTGAGTTCCATGATTTTCGCCTTTTCTGTTCCCCGCCCCGTCATTCCCGCGAAAGCGGGAATCCAGAAGGCGGCGGCATGGTGTATAATTCAAGCGCGAGACTTTTCAGGAGGTTCAACCGATGGCGGACAGCGACAACGGAATTCGCTGGATGGTCAATTTCTGGCACGCGGACGGCGACCGGACGACGGAGACGGATTTCCCGGAGATAGCCTTTTGGCATCCCAGCAAGTGGGCGTCGCGCATGGAGGCGGCGCGCGTCTTGTGGGAGTTGCGCGAGCGCGGCGACGAGCGCGAATGGATCGCCTCCGGGCATCCCGACCCGGTCGAGGGGGGGCCGTGGGCGTTCATTCGCACGTCGTGGACGCTGGACTTCTCCGAAATCGAATCCGACGGGAACGGCGGCGCGCAAATCAAGAGCATCGCCGGGTTCGGAATCGGCAACCCCTATTGGGAAGACCTGGCGAAATCCATAGAGCGAAGGCGGGCGGCCGTCGACGCGATGCAGGACGCCGAATATCGGCGCTGATTTTTGGTGTGCAATCAACGAACGGCAAGAAGCGTTGGAGGTTCGCAGACGATGAATGGCGCGAAAAGCGTCCGCTGGATGGTCAGTTTCTGGCACCCCGACGGCGACGCGGCGATGGAGACGGATTTCCCGGAGATTGCCTTCTGGCATCCCGACAAATGGACGTCCCGCATGGAAGCGGCGCGCGTTTTGTGGGAGTTGCGCGAGCGCGGCGACGAGCGCGACTGGGTAGCCGCCGGGCATCCCGACCCGTTCGAGACGCCCAGCATCTGGTACAACCCCGGCGCGAACTGGACGCTGCGCTTCTCCGACATCGAAAGCGACGGGAACGGCGGCGCGAAAGTCAAGAGCATCGCCGGGTTCGGAATCGGCAACCCCGCTTGGGACGAGCTGGAGAAAGAGATAGCCGAACGGCGCGCGGAAGCCGAAGCGAAGTGGGCAGTCCGCTAGGCGATGCGCTACCTGATTGACACCGACTGGGTGATTGATTACACCCGCGATTACCAGCCGACCGTGCGGCTTTTCGACGAGCTGCTCCCCGACGGGGTGGGGATAAGCCCCATATCCGTCGCCGAGTTGTACTACGGGGTTCCCAAAGCGCCGGACCCGGAGAAAGAGGAACGGAACGTCAACCTCTTCATCGAAGGGCTCGACGGCATGGTCCCGATCGACGCGGAGATTTGCATGATTTTCGCCAAAGAAAGGCGCAGGCTCGAAATCGCCAGCATAGGAGTCGACAAGTTCGACCTTCTCATCGGCGCGACCGCCATCCGCCACGGGCTTACCCTGCTCACGAACAACCGCCGCCACTTCGGGCGCATGGAAGGGCTGGATTTCATATCCTCGCGCTGACACGCCCCCGCCGTTCGCGCGCAGGCGGGAAGCCGGAGCGCGGCGGGTTGGCGCATAATTCAAGCGCGAGATTCTTGGGAGGTTTGACCGATGACGTACAACGCCGACGCAATTCGCTGGATGGTCATTTTCTGGCACCCCGACGGCGACCGGATTGCCGAGCCGGATTTCCCGGAAGTGTCGTTTTGGCATCCAAACAAGCGGACCGCGCGGCTGGCGGCGGCGCGCGTCCTGGCGGAACTCCGCGAACGCGGCGACACGCGCGATTGGGTCGCCGTCGGATACCCCGACCCGCTGGAGGTCAGCGTCAGCCGCCATGTCGGGGGGCGGTGGATTCTGAGCCTCGACGACCTTGAATTCAAGGCGAACGGAGAAATCCGCGTCAAGAGCTTCGCCGAAACCGAACCGAACGAAGGCGGTTTGGAACATGTCATGAGAGAGAAACTGGAGCGGCGTCTGGCGGTGGAACTGGATTGGGGTGTGGACGGGGAAGGTCTGAGTTTCACTTTGACGCGCTGACACGCCCGCGCCATCCCCCCGCGCGGCGTTCGGCGCGGCGAATTTCGCCCTTCCGCCCGGCTGGTTTTTGGTGTACAATTTGCGGAAACGACGATTTGGAGGGTCGCAAGCGATGAACGGCGCGAGAGACGTTCGGTGGATGGTGATTTTCTGGCACCCCGACGGGAACGGCAGGACTGAGCCGGACTTTCCGGATGTGGACTTCTGGCATCCCAACAAGTGGACGTCCCGCATGGCGGCGGCGCGGGTTTTGTGGGAGTTGCGCGAGCGCGGGGATACCCGCGACTGGGTCGCGGCGGGGTATCCCGACCCCTTCGAGGCGAGGGGGGTGTTCGGATACATCAGCATGTCCTGGACGCTGAGCTTCTCCGACCTCGAATCCGACGGGAACGGCGGCGCGGAAATCAAGAGCGTCGCCGGCGCGTGGGAGGGGAAGGAAGACCCGGATGAGAGAAAGCGGGCGATAGCGGACGCGCGCGTTGCAGGCTCCAGAGACCGGTGGGGCGAGTAGCGATGCGCTATCTGGTGGATTCGGACTGGATAATCGACCACTTGCACAGGCGGCGCGCCGTGGTCGAGCGCTACCGCGAACTCGCCCCCGAAGGAATCGGCACGAGCATCGTCTGCCTGGGCGAAGTGTACGAAGGCATGATCGGAAAGCCCGACGAGGAGCGCCAAGAGCGGGATTTCGAAGCGTTTCTGGCGGATGTCGAAGACGTCGTGCCGCTCGACCCGGAGATCTGCAGGATATTCGCCGCCGAACGGCAGAGACTGCGGAGCGCGGGATGCATGATTCCCGACCTCGACCTGCTCATCGGCGCGACCGCGGTGCGCCACGGCCTTACCCTGCTCTCCAACAACCGCCGCCACTTCAGGCGCATGCGCGGGTTGCGGATGATTTCGGTTTGAGACCAGCATCATCGCCAACATGTCCCTTGCCCCCTACCCCGCCGGCGGCTTGTATATCTCATAGGGCAACTGGCAGAACGTTATGCCCATGCGCGTCAGCTCGCGCTGCCCCATGTACTTGCCCGGCGCGAACACCACCGCCTTGCCGCCCGATTCCGCCAAGTCGTCGCGGATGCGCCGCGCCACGCTTTCCGACAGCATCCCCGCGCCGCCCCGCAGCCACTCGCGGTCGGGACGGTACAGCAGATAGTAGCTGGTCGTCTCGCTGCGGTAGAACGGGGCGTCCTCCCGCTCGGCGGGCAGTTCCGCGCTCTCGGCGGACAAGCCCGACGACACATGCAGCAGATACGCCGCCAAAGCCGAGCGCGACGGCAGCGATTCGGCGGTCAGCATCCCCTCTTCGTCTATCGGGTCGCCCAGCTCGCAGTAGGCGAACGAGCCGCCCAGACCCTCGCGCAAAGAAGCGTCCCGCGCGCCGGGGACGCCGCCTATCACCCGGCGGACGCGCTCGGCGGTGATCGAATCGGCGTAATCCTCGCACTCCACCAGGATGAAGCGTCGGTCGCCGCCGTCCTCTTTGTTCAGCGCGAGAACGGCGTGGGCGGTGGTTCCGGAGCCGGCGAACGAGTCTAGGATTATTGAATCGGGGGTTGTTGTCCACCGAATCATCCTCTCTAGGAGCTCCAGATGTTTCTCATGCGGAAAGTCCGTATATTTTCCGGACGTTCTCAAGTCCATCCACATGTCCGAGAGGATTCTGTAATTTCTTGGCGGAATGTAGTACTGGACAGTGCGCCCAGGCCCCAACCTGACGAAATCCAAATTCCGCCCTTCTTGTTGTTTGACAAGCCCGAAATATGCGTCAAGCGAGTACTCGGATTCGTAATCGCTCAGGTATGTTTCGTAGTTCTGCTGAGCCTCCGATGCGCGATTCTGCGACCATCTCCATTGACCGCTCTCAGGCTTTATGCCATATATTTCGTATCTCATTGTGGGTCTGTCGGTGCTTCTCCAGAATGTATCCCACTTCCCATCTTGGGCTTCGCCAGTGACGTGCGTTAGTTTGGGCAAGCGCAAATCCGACCTCTTGCTATACAACAGAACCGAATCGTGTCCTATTGATAGCGAGTCAATTCGCTCAAATTGAGATTGGACGTTTTTCGTCCCGCGCCGTATGACGAATTCGTTTTTGTACGCCGATTCCCCAAAGATTTCGTCCATCATCATTCGCAGATGGTGCTGTTCGTTGTAATCAATGGACACGAAAATCACGCCATCATCCGACAGCAATTCTTTCAGCAACTGCAGGCGGGGCCACATCATGCACAGCCACTTGTCGTGGCGCTCGAGGTCTTCGTTGTCCACCGGGCTGTTTTCGTTTAGCCAAGCGCGCATCAGCGGGCTGTTCACGCGGTCGTTGTACGTCCAGCCTTCGTTGCCGGTGTTGTACGGCGGGTCAATGTAGATGCAGTTGACGCGCCCGGCGTATCTTGGGAGCAGCGCTTTCAGGGCGTGCAGGTTGTCGCCGTGGATTATCAGGTTGCCGTCGGCGTCGTCGGAGCGCGGCGCTACGCCGTTAGAACTGTTGAGCGAACGGGGGGGGGGGGTAGAACGGGCGTCCGCAGTGGGCGGCGCGGAGCGCGACGGGTCCGCCACCAGCGGGCGGTACGGCACGGCGAGATGATGAGCGTAAATGTGCTGCTTGCCCTTGAAATCCAGCGTCGGCATGCCGTCTCCCTTTCCTGCCGCGTTTCCCGTTTGTCGCGGAGCGGTTTCTGTTATACTGCATGCGCGGACAGGAAGTCAAACGGTTCGGAGGTTCGCCCAATGTCGGAATACGCGAAATACATGGATGACGCTTGGCGTCTTCACAAAAACGCCACGCTGGAGCTGAACTGGTGGGACAAGCTGAACGGCGGCACGGCGGGGCTAAGAGCAATATCGGCGAAAGCGTGGGAGGCGGTTTCGATAGCCGCCTGCGTTCTGCTTGAATCGCGCGGCGTAACCCCGCCGCCGGAGCGGCGCGCGCAGGGCTACGCCTTCTACGAGATCGAAAAAGACCACCCCGACATCCGGAAGCGCAGAATCGGGATGAGGTTCACCGCCATCGGGGGGACGCTCTACACGGACTGCTTCTCCGACGGCGACTGCCGGCTCGAAGACGTGGTCCGGAGCGTGACCGAAGACGCGCCTGAGTTCATCCAATCCGTCGCGGAGTTGCTGGACGAGGCGGAAGAGAGGGCGTGGCTGGAGGCGGAGGCGAAAAAGGCCGAGGCGCATGCGGAGGCGAAAAAAGCGGCGGCGCAGACGGAGGCGAGCGATGCCCGCGTACATGGATGAGGCGCGGGGCTTCCACCGCCACGCCCTAGGCGAACTGCGCGAGTGGCGGCTGACCGACGACCCCATCCTGCTTCGCGACGCCGCCGAAAAGACTTGGGGCGCGATAATCATGGCGTCTAACGCCCTGCTGGAGTCGCGCGGCGTAAAGCCGCCGGATGGGACGAACTCGAGGATGAACGAAATCATCCGCTTGGAGAACCGCGACCGCCGTCTGCGCGCGCTGGGTCTCAGCGAGGCGTTCGATACCGCGAAAGGGATTCTGCATCAGGATTGCTTCTACGAGGGCAACTGCCCAACCGAGTTGATAACTGACTGGGTCGAGCGATACGCCCGCGCCTATCTGGAGGACGTCGCCAGCGCAATGAGCGCGGCGCGGAGATGAGCGCCGCCATGATGCCCGCCCTGTCGGACGCGCTGAATGCCGCGCGCGAAATCGCCCTTGACGCGCTCTTCCCCATACGCTGCCTCGACTGCGGCGCGTTCGGGCGGTTCGTCTGCGACGATTGCCTAGACGCGCTCCCCAAGCTCGAAAGGCCCTTTTGCGACATATGCGCCAGCCCCGGAATCGACGGCGTCTGCGACATGTGCCGGCATCGCCCGCCGGCGGCGGATTCCATACGCTCGCCCTATCTCTACGAGCGCGGAACCGCCGTCTATCGCGCCATCTCGATGCTGAAGTACGGCGGCGTGAGTAGCGCGGCGCGCGACATGGGGGATTGGATGGCGGCGTTCATCGCGGCGCGGCGGGCGCCGGGGTTCGACGTCATCGCGTCCGTCCCCAGCCACCGCTCGCGCGTCCGGCGGCGCGGATACGCCCAGGCGTCCCTAATCGCGGCGGCGCTCGCCGAGCGCGTCGGCAAGCCGCTCGACCCGGACGCCCTAGTACGCGTCGTCAACGCCCCGTCGCAGCTGGACACCGAATCGCGCGACGAGCGGCGGCGCAACGTCGCCGGCGGCTTCGCGGCGCGGACGGATTTCGGCGGCAAGCGCGTTCTGCTGGTGGACGACCTGGTGACCACCGGCGCGACCATGTCCGCCTGCGCCGAGTCGCTCAAGGCGGCGGGCGCGACCGCCGTCTTCGGGCTGTCCGTGGCGCGAGTGGGCGCGGACATCATGGCGTAAGCGCGGGCGCCATCATCCTAGCCCTTTCACATCAAGGGCTTATAGGGGTATTGTTCGCGGCTGGCGGGCAACCCGCGCAAAGACTGCGCCTAGCGGCGCAGGCACCCTCACCCTAGCCCTCTCCCATCAATGGAGAGGGGATGCGTTGGCTGGGATTTGGGATTGGTTGCTAGTGGCTATCTCGGTTGGCAAACTCTGGATTCCCGCTTTCGCGGGAATGACGGGGTGGAAGCGGGAATGACAGGGGGGAAATCGCAAGCGTCACCGCTCCCGCTCGCCGTCCGCGTCCCCCCAGCGCCCTAGCGGCCAGTAGCGCAGCCACGCCCTGCCGATAATGTCCCTTTCGGGCAGCAGCCCCCAGTCGCGCGAATCGTTCGAACCCCGCCGATTGTCGCCCATCACGTAGTAATGCCCTTCTGGAATCGCAATCTTCGGCTCGCTGCGCGAACTCTGCCGCGCCACATACGGCTCGTCAATCTCTACGCCGTTGCGGATTACCTGCCCGTTGCGTATCTCCAGCGTATCGCCGGGGACGCCTATCACGCGCTTGACGAAATCCCGCTCGCGGTTCTCCGGCGAGTGGAATATGATGATTTCGCCATGCTTGGGCGGACCGAATATGAAACTCTGTACCCGCGACCCGTCGGCGGCGCTCGCCGACCGGGTGAACGGAAGCGAGAAGTCGAACAAGCCGCCGTCGATGCGCGTGTAAGTCAGCTTGTTGACTATCAGCCGCTCCTGCTCCATCAGCGTGGGGTGCATGCTGGAGCCCTCGACGCGGTAATTCTGGACGCAGAATTCCAGCGCCATGAACAGCGCCAGCGCCAGCAACGCCGTCTCCATCAGCTCTTTCAGTACTCGCCGAGTGTGCATCCCGTTTTGGCTCCCTCCGCGCGTCCATTATAATGGAACGGGGGGCGCCTTGTCGCAAGACGACGGACAAGCGCCCTAAGAAACCTATCGCGCAGTCAAGCCAGTGAATTACCATAACCAACCTAGCCGCGCTCTTCCCAAAACGGCGGGCGCGAATCTTGGGAGACGAAACCGCCATGAGAATGATTGCGATTTGGGCGGCGCTCGCGGCGCTGATGGCCGCCTCCGCCGCCTGCCTGACCGAGCGCCAAGACGCCGCCGGCGTCCCGCCGCAACCCGGCGCCGTGGCGATGAGCGCGAGCGCCGGCTTGGGCGCGCAGACGGGCATCTGGGTGTCCGGCGAAGGAACGGCGTCCGTGGAGCCGGACATCGCCATCCTGTCGCTCAGCGTGGAGGCGCGCGCGGACGCGGTGGCGGACGCCAACGGCGCGGCGGTGGACGCCATGAACGCGGTCATGGCGTCGCTAAGACAAAACGGCGTCGCCGAGCGCGACATCCAGACGCGCAATTTCAACATCTGGCCCGAATACAGCAGCGAGCTGGTCGAGAAGGCGGGGCAGACGGTCGAGCGCAGCGTCGTGAGCGGCTATCGCGTGTCCAACGAGCTCACCGTCAAGGCGCGCGCTTTGGGCAATGTGGGCGAAATCATCAACGGCGCGATTGTCGCCGGCGGCGATTCCATACGCTTCCAAAACCTGCGCTTCACGGTGGAGGATACGTCGGCGCTCATGCCCGACCTGCGCGAGAAGGCGATAACGGACGCGCGGGAGAAAGCCGAACACACCGCGAGGGTGGCGGGCGTCAATCTCGGCAAGCTATTCTACCTAGCCGAAAGCGGCGCCAACTCCGGCGCGGCGGAAGCGGCGTTCGACACGCGCATGTACGCCATGGCGGCGTCCGCCCCCGCGATTAGCCAGGGCGAGATAGAAATTTCCCTGAGCGTCCGCGCGGCGTTCGCCATTGAGTGAACAGTCCCGAACCGCAACCAACAAATCCCTTCTCCATAGCCCCCGCCCCCGTCATTCCCGCGAAAGAACGTCACCCTCGCGGAAGCGGGGGCGGGAATCCAGAGTCGCCCAACAACGTCATCCTCGCGAAAGCGGGGACAAGTTGGTTCACTTGAAATCAACCTTGAATCCCAACCAGCTATCCCCTCTCCCTTGATGGGAGAGGGCTAGGGCGAGGGTGTCCGCGCCCCCAGGCGCGGTTTCGCCAACCCCAAACATACCCCAACCCCACGCGGAGAAAGCCCATGATTCTCAGCGACAGAACCATCAAAGAGCGGATGCGATGCGGCGACCTCATCATCGACCCGCTCGGACCCCACGCCGTTCAGCCGGCGAGCGTGGACGTTCGGCTGGACGCCGAAATCCTAGTCTTCCGCAACAACTGGCGCACCCACATAGACGTCATGCGCCCGGCGGACGACGTGGTCGAGCGCGTCTTGATAGAGGACGACCGCCCCTTCCTGCTCCATCCGGGGCAGTTCGCGCTCGGCAGCACGCTGGAGCGCGTGGCGATTCCCAACGACGTCGTGGCGCGGATAGAGGGCAAAAGCTCGCTCGCGCGCTACGGGCTGCTGATACACTCCACCGCCGGCTTCGTGGATCCGGGATGGGACGGCAAGCTCACGCTCGAATTCTCCAACGTCGGCATCTTGGGCATCACCCTGCGCGCGGGGATGAAGATAGGGCATATCTCGTTCACCGAGCTGACCACGCCGGCGGACAACCCATACGGTTCGGGCGCTCTGCGGAGCAAGTATCAGGGGCAGAACGGGCCGGTCGCCTCGCGCTACTACATGGATTACCAGTTGCCGATGGACGGGGATTAGCCGCCGTGACGCCGCCGACCGACATCGGCGCCGGCATGATTCGCGCGCTCGAACTGGCGCGGGCGGCGCGGGGGACGACAAGCCCCAATCCGCCGGTGGGCGCGGCGGTCGTCCGCGATGGGCGAATCGTCGGCGAGGGCGCGACGGAGCCGCCGCCGGGCGACCACGCGGAAGTCGTCGCGCTCCGGCAAGCCGGCGACGCGGCGCGCGGCGCGGCGCTGCATGTCACGCTGGAGCCATGCTCGCATTTCGGGCGAACGCCGCCCTGCGCCGACGCCGTCATTGCCGCCGGAATCGCGCGGGTCTCCGCCGCTGTCCGCGACCCCAACCCCAAAGTGAGCGGACGCGGCTTCGACCGCCTGCGCCAAGCGGGAATCGCCGTCGAAATCGGCGAAGGGCAAGCGGACGCCGAAGACCTAATCGCCCCCCACGCCAAGCTCATTACGACGGGCTTGCCGCTAATCACCGCGAAATTCGCCATGAGTTTGGACGGCAAGATAGCCACGCGGACGGGCGAATCCAAGTGGATAACGGGCGAGGAATCCCGCCGATACGTCCACGAAATGCGCGCGGCGTCCGACGCGATAATGGCGGGAATCGGCACAGTTCTAGCGGACGACCCGCTTTTGACGGCGCGCAACGCGGACGGCGCGCCTCTCCCCCGCCAGCCCCTGCGCGCGATAGTCGACAGCGCCGGGCGCCTGCCCCCCGGCGCGGCGCTCCTGAAGCAACCGGGGCGGACGCTCGCGGCGACGGCGTCCGAAAACGCGGCGGCGCGAATCCGCGCGCTCGGCGCGGACGCCCTAGCCCTGCCCAACGACGACGGGCGCGTCGACCTGCGCGCCCTGATGCTCGCCCTAGCCGAGCGCGGAATCGCCAGCGTCTTCGTAGAGGGCGGCGGAACCCTGCTAGGCTCCCTCATCGACGCGGGCTTGGCGGACAAAATCGCCGGCTTCATCGCCCCGACAATCATCGGCGGCGAAACCGCCCCGTCCCCAATAGCCGGCGTCGGCGCGGAACGAATGGCTGAGGCGCTCAGGCTGGCGAACGTCAAAATCCGCCGTTTCGGGGACGATGTGGCGATCTTGGGCGACATTCGGCGCGCGGGGTGCGGCGATTAGTTGCGGATGCGTAGATTGGGGTCTATAATCTACGCAAATGCTGCGTAGAAAGTACATATACCATCAGCCGGATTGGCCCCTGTTTCGCTGGGATTGCGACGCCGTATCCCCCGCGCTGGCGGACGCCAAGTATCGGCAAGGCATGCTTGCCGGGCGCATGTCGTCCATCGGATTCGACCTGAGCCGGCGCGCGATTCTGAGCGCCGCGACCGATGAGGCGGTCAGCAGCGGCGGCATAGAAGGCGAGACGCTCGACCCTGAGCGGACGCGCTCCAGCGTGGCGCGGCGCTTGGGCATGGACGCCGGCGGCTTCATCGGCGCGAACCGCGACGTCGACGGCATAGTCGATATGACGCTCGACGCCACGCAACGATACGACGCCCCGCTGACCGCCGAGCGCCTTTTCGCTTGGCAGTCCGCGCTGTTCCCGACCGGGCGAAGCGGGCTTGTCCGAGTGGAAGTCGGCAAGTGGCGGACGGACGCGCGCGGGCCCATGCGGGTGGTGTCCGGCCCCGTCGGACGCGAGCGCGTCCATTACGAAGCGCCCCCGGCGGCGTCCCTAGACGGCGAAATGGCGCGGTTTCTCGATTGGTTCGAGTCGCCCCCCGACATGGACGGCGTTCTGAAGGCGGCGGTCGCGCATCTGTGGTTCGTGACCATCCACCCGTTCGACGACGGCAACGGACGCATCGCCCGCGCGATAGCGGACATGGCGCTGGCGCGGGCGGAGCGAAGCTCGCGGCGCTTTTACGGCATGTCGTCGCAAATACTCGCGGAGCGCGCGGCGTACTACCGAACGCTCGAACGAACTCAACGCGGAACGACCGAAATCACCGAATGGACGCTGTGGTTTCTGCGATGCCTGGCGCGCGCCGTTGAATCGGCGGAGACCGCCCTGAGCGCAACCCTAGAGCGGGCGCTATTCTGGCAGAGCGTCGCGGACATCCCACTGAACGCCCGCCAGCGCATGATGCTCGACCGATTGCTGGACGGGTTTCTCGGCAAACTCACCGCGTCCAAGTGGGCGCGATTGTCCAAATGCTCGCACGACACCGCGCTCCGCGACATCAACGCCCTAATCGCGCGCGGAATCCTGCGGCGCGGCGCGAAGGGCGGGCGAAGCGCCAGCTACGAACTAATCAGGCGCGAGGACGCCCTATAAAATCGCCCCATCCCCCTGCAGCCGCGCTATGTCCTCCCAGCCGTAGCCCATTTCAAGCAGGATTTCCTCCGTGTGCTGCCCCAGCTCCGGCGCGGCGGATTGGATGCGGGCGGGGGTTTCGCTGTAGCGTATCGGGTGGTTCGCCAGTTGGATTTCGCCCAGCGCGGGGTGGTTTAGCGCCGTTATGTAGTCGTTCGCCGCCACTTGCGGGTCGTCCGGCAGCTCGCGCAGGGTTTGGACGGGGGAGAAGATGAAATCGCCCGATTCGGACAGTATCCGCGCCCATTCCGCATAAGGCTTTTGGGCGAACGTCTCGTCCAATATCGCTATCAGCGCGTGCCGGTTTTCGCCGCGCGCGATTGTGTCGGCGAAGCGCGGGTCGTCCGCCAGATGCGATATGCCCAGCGCGGACGCGAGCGGACGCCAGTAGCGGTCGGCTTGGAAGTTGGCGAGCATTATCCAGCGTCCGTCGGCGCACTTGTAATAGTTGGCGAGCGGGTTGTAGGCGTCCGTGCGCGGCGGGTTGTACGACAGGTTGATTTCCGAATCCGGCTTGTGGCGCGTCAGCAGCCCCATGCTCACCGCCAAGCCCTGCAGCCAGATCGAGCTTGACAGATGCGAGACGTCCACGCGCTGGCCGACGCCGTGAATCGACCGCGCCGCCAGCGCCGCCAAGACGCCGAGCGCCAGCGTGATGCCGCCTATCTGGTCGCCTATCACTCCCTGAACGGGATACGGCTCCGCGCCGTCCGGGGCGGTGGCGAACATCAACCCGCTCCGCGCCTGCGCCGCCGCGTCCAAAGCCGGGCTTTCGGCGTCGGGGCCCAGCGTTCCGTAGCCGGAGCCGGATGCGTATATCAGGCGCGGGTTGATTTCGCGCAAGACGTCGTATCCAAGCCCCAGACGCTCCGCGACGCCCTTGCGGAAGTTTTGGATGAAGACATCCGCCCCCGCCGCCAACTCGCGGGCTATCTCGACGCCCGCCGGCGTCTTCAGATTCAGCGCCACGCCGCGCTTGCTGCGGTGGTTCGCCTCGAAATAGGCGTTGCGCCCGGCGGGCAAACTGCGGTCGACGCCGGACGCCGAAAACACCGCCCTGCCGGGGTCGCCGTCCAGCGACTCTATCTTGACGACATCCGCGCCCAGATCGCCCAGCATGGTGGCGGCGACGGGACCGAACTGCCAAATAGTCCAGTCAATGACTTTGACGCCCTGCAGCGGGGACGGCAACGGCGGGGTTTGGTTTTGGTTCATCTCGGCGGCTTTCGTCTCGTTCAGGATTGGCGTCATGACGCCGCGCTTGGAACATTACTCGGTTGCGCGGGGATTTGCAAGCGATGCTCGGTTTCCCCGTCATTCCCGCGAAAGCGGGAATCCAGAGGGCGGAGCTCGCGATCATCTCAGACTTCGCCTATCAATGGTCTGAAAGAGAATCATGCGTTTTGTCAGAATCAGGATTTGCGGGATTTAAGGATTTTCAGGATTGTATCGGCGTGCGTCTTTGACTGGCGGGCGCTTGCCCACATTCGGCTCGGCGAGATTTCCGTTTATGGCGAAAAGCGCTAGCCGGGCGAAACGAAATCCTGAAAATCCCGCCAATCCTATAAATCCTGATTCTGACAAAGCGGCGCATCCGCCGGAATGGAGAAAATGCGAAGCATGCCCCGCAAACCTATCAAGTGAAAAGGGATTTGCCGACTACGATTCGCGCTCGGTTGCGCTGACCGCAGGGCGGCGGCTTTCTGGATTCCCGCTTTCGCGGGAATGACGGCGCGGAATATGGGCTTTCTCAGTTTTCTTCAAACCGCCATTCGCCACTTTCCGCGCGCCCGCCCGCCTTTGACGCCGCCGCCCTTGGCTGTAAACTGAAAGCCAAACGCCAATCCCCGCCGACTGGAGGCAACCCCCAACCTTGCGCTCGCGAACTTACAAAAGCGAGGGAATCATCCTGCGCCGCTATCCGCTTGGGGAAGCGGACCGCATCCTGTCCATTCTCACGCCCGACAGGGGCAAGGTGCGGGCGGTGGCGAAGGGCGTTCGGCGTCCCAAGAGCAGGCTGGGCGGGCATCTCGACCTCACCAACCTGATAGACTTCGCCGCCGCGCGCGGGCGGGATTTGGACACGCTGTCGGAAGCGCAGGTCAAAGACCACCATCCCGCCGTGCTATCCGACCTCGCGCGCCTGTCGTTCGCCCTTTATATATGCGAGCTGGCGGATTCGTTCGCGCCGGAAGAGATGGCGGGCCCCCGCCTGTTCCGCCTGCTGAAATCCACGCTGGACGCGCTCGGACAAGCCCCCGACCCTTGGTTGCTGGCGCGCTGGTTCGAGACGCGCCTGCTGGACGTCTCCGGCTTCATGCCGCAGCTGGACGACTGCGTGGAGTGCGGCGACGCCCTGCGCCCGCGCGACCATCTGCTGGATTTGTCCGCCGGCGGCGCGCTATGCCCCAACTGCCGCTCGCTGGGAATCGGCGGGAAGATTCGCGTATCCGAATCCGCCATGCGCGTTCTCAAGCATCTGAGCCGCTCGCGCCGCTCCGAAGACCTAGCAACCCCGACCATCCGCGAATCGTTGCGCCGGGAAGTGGAGGCGGTCTTGTCGCGCTATATATCCGCCGTCGCGGAGCGCGAAATCAAAAGCGCGGCGTTCACGCGGAAGGCGGCTATGTCGGCGTCCGCGTCCGCGTCCGGCGGCGCGGACGCGGAAGGCGGCTAGGGCGCGCGTCCGCGTCGGGGGATTACTCCGACAGCGCCTCCGCCAGCGCCTCGACCAGATGCTTGGCGCGCTTGCCCGTTCCTTGCGCTATCTGCTGGCGGCAGGACACCCCCTCGGCGACCACCGCGAAATCGCCCTCGCGCTCTCGGATTGCCGGGAACAGCGACATTTCGCCTATTCTCATGGATATGTCGTAATGCTCCGTTTCGTATCCGAAACTGCCCGCCATGCCGCAGCAGCCAGAGTCTATCTCTTCCACTTCGCAGTCGGGGATGGACTTCAGAACGCTCATCGCCGCGCCCGTTCCGACCAGCGCCTTCTGGTGGCAGTGTCCATGCAGCAGAATGGAATCCGGCAGTTTCGCGCCGTCCAAATTCAGCTCCGCGCCGCCCTCTACGGCATGCTGGACGAAGCGCTCGACCAGCATCGTGGACTCCGCTATCGCCTTCGCCTTGCGGGCGTCGACGCCCGTCATGTCGGCGTAGTCGTCCGCGAAGCTCAGGACGCAACTCGGTTCGATTCCGACCAGCGCCGCGCCGCCTTCGACATATTCGTACACCGTCTCGACGTTGTATCGCGCGTTCGCCCGCGCCTTGTCCATCATCCCTTTGGACAGCATCGGGCGACCGCAGCATTTGGTTTTGGGGACGATGACTTGGTAGCCGAGCGCCTCTATCACCTTGACGGCGGCGCGCCCCAACTCCGGGTGGTTGTAGTTGGTGAAGGTGTCGGCGAACAGCACGGCGCGCCCGTTCCGCGCCGCCGAATCCGGCGAGCCGCCCCGCGCGCGGAACCACTGCTCGAACGTCTGAGACGCGAACGGCGGCAGGCGGCGGCGGCGGTCTATGCCCAGCTGCCGCTCCATCATCCCGCGAACGAACGGCAGCCCGTTCGCCCAGTTCGACAGCGGCGCGAAGAACGAACCCCACCGGCTCAGCGCCGATATGTTGGCGAACATCTGCGAGCGCGCCGACAGCGGGTTCGTCTTGTGGTACTGGTTCAGGAATTCGTACTTCAGCTTCGCCATGTCCACATTGGACGGACATTCGGCGGCGCATCCTTTACATTCTAGGCAGAGGTCTAGCGTGTCGTACAGCCGCTTTTCGGCGAGCGCGGCGGCGGGCAGCGCGCCCGACATCGCCGCCCGAAGCGCGTTCGCCCTGCCGCGCGTGGAGTGTTCTTCGTCCCGCGTCGCCATGAAAGACGGACACATCACCCCGCCGAGCGTCTTGCGGCATGCGCCCTGCCCGTTGCACATCTCGATTCCGCGCGCGAAGCCGCCCTCTTCCGCGAAGGCGAACCCCGTCTCGATGCGCGGCGGCGCGTAGTCGGGGCCTATGCGAAGATTCTCCGTCATTTCCTGCGCGTCCACTATCTTGCCGGGGTTCATCACGCCGTTCGGGTCGAAGGCGCGCTTGACGTCTTGGAACGCCCCGTACAGCCTATCGCCGAACATCTTGCGGTTGAACCAGCTGCGGACAAGCCCGTCGCCGTGTTCGCCGCTCATCGAGCCGCCGTACTCCATCACCAAATCGCCCACTTCCTCCGCGATAGCCACCATGCGGTCGACCCCTTCCTGATTCTTCAGGTCGATGAGCGGTCGGATATGCAGGCAGCCCACGCTGGCGTGTCCGTAGTAGCCCGCCTGCGTTCCGTTGGCGGTTACGATTTCATCGAACTTGCGGACGAAATCCGGCAGATATTCGGGCGAGACGGCGCAATCCTCCACGAACGGCAACGGCTTGGCGTCGCCGGGGACGTTCATCATCAGCCCCAGCCCGGCTTTGCGGACGTCCCAGACCTTCGCCTGCTCATCCGCGCGCATGAGTTTCAGGAAGGCGTACCCCAGCCCGCGCCGCGACAGCGTGTCGCCGAGATGGTCGAGCTTGGCGCGGACTTCGCGCTCGTCGTCGCCCGCTATCTCGATGGCGAGCAGCGCCTCCGGGTCGCCCTCTATGAAGTCCGTGATGCGCGAGTAGGCGAGGTTGGATTTCGCCTGCCGAATTATCATGGAGCCGATAAGCTCCACGGCGGCGGGATCCAACTCAAGCGCCGCGACGGTGGCTTCCATCGATTCTATGAGGTCGTTGCAATGCAGAACGCCGAGCGCGGTGACTTTCGGGCGCGGAACCAGTTTCAGCTTGGCTTCGGTGATGGTCACCAGCGTGCCTTCCGACCCGACGGCGAACCGCGCCATGTCGAAGCCCATGCCGCCGGTGAATTCGTCCAGGTTGTAGCCGGAGACGCGCCGCTGAATCTTGGGGTAGCGCGCGATGATTTCGTCCCGATTCGCCTCGCCGATTTCGAACAGGCGGCGGTAAATGTCGCCTTCCAGCCCTTCCACTCGCAAGCGCGCTTCGAGGGCGGAGCCGTCCAGCGCCCCGAAACGGGCGGGCTTGCCGTTGGAGAGGACGACGTCCATCTCGCGGACGTTGTCCACCGTCTTGCCCCACATGATGGAGTGGGCGCCGCATGAGTTGTTGCCCAGCGCGCCGCCGACATTGCCCCGATTGGAGGTGGAGGGGTCGGGCGCGAACAGCAGCCCCGTGTCGCGCAGGCGGTGGTTGAGGACGTCCAGCACAATGCCCGGCTGAGCGCGAACCCAGCGCTCTTCTTCGTTCACTTCGGCGATTCGGTTCATGTACTTCGAGAAGTCCATGACGATGGATTCGCCCACAGTCTGCCCGCCGAGACTGGTGCCGCCGCCTCTGGGAAGGACGGAGACGCCGTATCGGTTGGCGGTCTCGACCACCGCGGCGACATCCTCCGCCGAGCGCGGGATTACGACGCCGACCGGCTCTATCTGGTAGATGCTCGCGTCGGTGGCGTACAGTGCGCGGCTCATCTTGTCGAATCGGACTTCGCCGGACACCAGCCGGCTGAGCTCCGCGACCATCTCCCTAGTATCCGACTCGGCGGCGTTGACGACATTGACTGCCATTCCGATGCTCCCGACGCATGCGCTTGCCACTAATTCCCATCAAATCCGCGCGCCCGACGCGGACAGATACATGATACACGACAAGGGCGGGTTGCGCTTGTCTTTTCTCGCTGCGAAAGACGCCCTTTCGCCCATCTCGCGCCCCTAGCCGCAAAACTCCAACCCCAGCTCGTCCAAATCGCTGTACTCGACTTCCCGCAAGCCTTCGGGGACGCAGCCCGACAAGCCTTCGTTGCCGGACAGATATACGTCGAGCAGATTCGGCAGCTCGCCCAGCGACGGCGGAATCTCGCCGCTTAGGGCGTTGCCTTCCAAGCCGAGCTCCAGCAGCCCGTCCAAGCCTCCGATTTCAGGGGGGATTGCGCCTTCGAGCGCGTTGTTCGACAGCCAAAGCTCGGCGAGCTTGGACAAGTTGCCGAGCGCCGGCGGAATCTTCCCGCTCAAGTCGTTGTTTCGCATGTAGAGAATTTCGAGATTCGCCAGCCCGCCGATTTCAGGGGGGATTTCGCCTTCTAGCATGTTGTTGCCGAAATCCAGCCAGACCAGTTTGGACAAGCCGCCCGCTTCGGGGGGAATCCCGCCGGTTAGGCGGTTGTCCCAGAAATCGAGAACCTCAAGGTTTCGCAACGCGCCGATTTCAGGGGGGATTTCTCCGGTCAGGCGGTTGTCCCAAAGCTCCAGATTCCGCAACTCGGACAAGTCCCCGATTTCCGGCGGAATCTCCCCGCTCAACCGGTTGCGCGTCAGGACGAGCGATATTACGCGCCCGTTGTCGTCCGTTGCGACGCCATGCCACTCGCCGATGGGCTTGTCGCTGAGCCAGTTGTCGTTGTTCGTCCAACCGTCGCCGTTGGCGGATTCGTAGAGCGCGATGAGCGCCGGGCGGTCGGCGGACGCGGGCGGCGTCGGCGGCGCCGGAAGCGGCGGGGCGGGCGCGCCGGAGCAGAACGGCAATCCAAGCCGCGCGAGGTCGTTCACGGGAACGCCCGCCAGCGCGTCCGGGACGCATCCGCTCAGACCGCCGTTCCCCGACAGCGAAAGCGCGCTTAGCGGGGACGCCGCGCCGAGCGACGCCGGAATCGCCCCATCAAGACGGTTGCCGGATAGATCCAGCGCCGCCAGCGGCAAATCGCCGATAGCCGGGGGAATCTCGCCGACCAGCGCGTTGTTCGACAGATCGAGCGCCGTCAACCCGGACAAGCCGCCGATTTCGGGGGGAATCGCGCCGCTAAGTTCGTTGTCGCCCAGATGCAGCTCCGCGAGCGCCGATAGCCCGCCGATTTCGGGGGGAATCTCGCCGCTGAGTTCGTTGTCGCCCAGATACAAGACCGTCAGCGCCGACATCTCGCCGATTTCGGGGGGAATCTCGCCCGACAGCCCGTTTCGGAACAGAACCAGTTTGGTCGCGCGCCCGTCGGCGTCCGCGCTGACGCCATGCCATTCGCCGATGGGCTTGTCGCCTAGCCAGTTCGTCTTGTCCGTCCATTCCGCGCCGTTGGCGGACGCGAACAGCGCCGCGAGCGCCGCCCTGTCGTCCGACGGCGGGGCCGTCGGCGTCGGCGTCGGGGACGGGAAGGGCGACGGCGTAGGCTCCGGCGCGCTGGGCGAAGGCGCGGGCGTCGGGAACGCGGCGGACGAAAGCGCGGAATCCGAAGCCGCCGTCGGCGCCGGCATGGGCGTCCGCGAGACGCCGGCGGACGGCGCGCCCCGAATCCAAAGCGCGGCGGCGGCGACCAGAAGCGCCGCGAAAACCGCTCCGCCAATCGCGGCGAACCGCCAGCGGCTTATGAAATCCGACGACAAAGACGCGCTCCCTTCCCATGCCCGGCGTCGCCGAGCGCGCCAATCGTAAGGCGGCGCGAGCGCGGTCGTCAAGCCGATTGCCCCCGCAATCCCCCCGCGAACCCGCCGCCATGTGCTAAACTGCAATCCGAATAAAGCCGACCCGCAGTCAACAACCCCTTCGGAGGCGCAAGCATGGCGGAAATCGAATCGGACGCGCCGGTTCCCGTTCCCAACGCGGCGAACGGGGAGCGACCGAGTTTCGCCCACCCCAGCGAAGAAGAGTTCGCGCGCATACTCGACTTCTACGGCTTGCGCTGGCAGTACGAGCCGCTGTCCTTCCCGCTCGAATGGGAAGGCGGGCGACCGTCCGAGATGATGACGCCGGACTTCTACCTGCCCGACCTCGACCTCTACCTCGAGCTCACCACCATGAAGCAGTCGCTGGTCACGCAGAAGAACCGCAAGCTGCGGAAACTGCGCGAGCGCTACCCGCGAATCAACGTCAAGCTGCTCTACCGAAAGGACTTCCACCGCCTGCTCGCCAAGTTCGGTTTCGGGCCGCTGGTCGAATCGGACGTCCCCGGAATCTCCCGCGTCCTCTACACCGAGCGGCGCATAAGCCAGCGCGTTCAGGAATTGGGGCGCGACATCTCGCGCGACTACGCCGGCGCGCGCCCCGTCCTCGTCGGCGTCCAGCGCGGCATGGTCTGCTTCATGGCGGACATCATGCGCGCCGTCTCGCTCCCCGTCCGCATGGACTTCATGTCCATCTCCAACTACGGCGGCGAAGGCGGCGCGGACGTTGAAATCACCAAATCGCTCGACCTCGACATAGCCGGCGCGCAGGTGATTCTGGTGGAGGACATAGTGGACACCGGGATGACGCTCAACTGGCTGCTCGCCCATCTGCGCTCGCTGCGCCCGGCGGGCGTGGAGGTTTGCGCCCTGCTGGACAAGCGCGCGCGGCGAATCGCCGACGTCCGCATCCGCTACGCCGGCTTCGACGCGCCGGACGAGTTTCTGGTGGGATACGGCTTGGACTACATGGAAGCCTACCGCAACCTGCCCTTCATCGGCGCCCTGCGCCAGGACGGATGAGGGCGGCGACCGACCGCGCATCATCGAAGCCGTGAACTCCGAACCGCGAACTCAGCGCCAGCCGCCGCCGACCGCGCCCCAACGCATTTGGGCGCTGGTCCGCGCCTTGCGCCCGCGCCAGTGGACGAAGAACCTGCTCGTCTTCCTGCCGCTGCTGTTCACGATAAACGAGGCGTGGAGTTTGGAAGACGTTTCGTCCGCGCTGCCGCTGATAGTCCGCTCCGCCGCCGCCGCCGCGCTGTTCTGCCTGCTGAGCGCGGCTATGTACCTGCTCAACGACAGCCTGGACGCCGAGAAGGACAGGGCGCATCCCGAAAAGCGCCGCCGCCCCATAGCCGCCGGGCTTGTGCCGGCGCGGCTCGCCGGAGCGCTCGGCGCGGCTATGGCGGTCGCGCTCATCTTGCCCTCGTTCGCCCTGGACGCCGCCTTCGGATGGGTGGCGCTCTCTTACGCCCTGTCGCAGACGGCTTACAGCCTGGGGCTGAAGCGCGCGCCGCTGCTGGACGTGGGAATCGTCACCTCCGGCTTCACGCTGCGGATACTGGCGGGCGCGACGGCGATTTCCGCTCCCATATCGCCGTGGCTGTATGTATGCGCCGGCTTGGGCGCGCTGTTCGTGGCGCTGTGCAAGCGCCGCAGCGAGCTGGCGCGGGCGGGAAGCGCCGCCGAACGACAGCGCCCCGCGCTCGCCGCCTACACCCTGCCGATGCTCGACCAGATGATAAGCGTAGTCGCCGCCGCCGCCCTCATCGGCTATTCCATCTACACATTCAGCGCCGAAAACCTGCCCGGCGACCGCTCGATGATGCTCACGATTCCCTTCGTGGTTTACGGCATGTTCCGCTACATATACCTAGTCCACGCCAAAGACGCGGGGGAAGTCCCGGAGCGGGTCGTGCTGACCGACGCCCCCATGCTGGCGTCAATCGCCCTCTGGCTGCTGGCGTCCGGGATAATACTGAACTTCGGACGGTAGCGCGGGATGCCCCCGGACAACCTTTTTCAACCCATGGCAAGCCGCGACCGACTCGCTCTGAACCATTTGGGACGCGCCCGCCCCTTTCATTGCGCCCCCGCGCCATTGCGTTGACTTCCCCTATCCATCCTCTGCGAATCTCCGCGCCCCCGCGCCTCCGCGTCAAAAACCCTGCTATGCTAACAGCAGAAACCCAACCAAGAGGCGCGCCCATGACGAATACGAATCCCCATTCCGCCCCCAAGCCTTCCGAAAACGGAACGGTCGAGCTGCATGGCCAAGTGGTGCAGATCGACTTGACCCTAAGCGCCTGCCAGGTGAAGACCCACGACGGCACATGCGTGACGGTCGACTTCGCCGACGACCAGCGAGGCGAGGCGCTGGCGGCGATTTCGGACTACGAAAACAAGCGCATCGAAGTGCGCGGACGCGGCGAGTTCGACGACGCCGGCAACTTGAAGCGCGTCCCGCGCGCCGACCTCCTGTACGCCCGCCAAATCCGCCGCCCGCGCGACCCCAACGCGCCCACCATTCATGACCTCATGGACCACATAACCGAGCTGTTCAGCGACATTCCAGAGGAGGAGTGGGACAAGTTGCCCACCAACCTCTCGGAGCGGTGTCATTCCGGTTATGGCGTGTGCTGCCACTGCGACGGAAGGAGGGGAAACTAATGGCGGTGTTCGCGGACGCGGTTTACTGGATCGCGTTCGCCGACCCCAGCGACCAGTGGCATGAGCAGGCGACGGAAGCGAGAGCGCGGTTGCCCGAAAACGAGCGCCTAGTGACCACGCAGGAAATCCTGACCGAATTCTTGGCGCACATGTCAAACAAGGGACCGCACTATCGCCAGCGCGCGGTCGCCGCCGTTCGCGCCATCTACGAAAACCCCGACGTGGAAGTCATCGACCAGTCCCGCCAAACTTTCTTTGACGGGCTGAGCCGCTACGCCCGCCGCCCCGATAAGGAGTACAGCCTGCAGGACTGCGTCTCCATGAACGTCATGGAGCGCATGGGCATAGACGACGCCCTGACCAACGACCGCCACTTCGAGCAGGAAGGCTTTAGGGCGCTGATGCGGTGAGGCTCGCTTGCGTTTTGGGCGCGCATCCGTATAATATGCGCCATCGGAAGGCAAAGCGCGAGCATCCCCGGACAACATTCCAACCCATGACAAGCCGATACCAACTCGATTTGAACCATCTGGGACACAGTTCCAGCCACGGCGTGTCGGAGAAACGCGGACAGGCTTTTGCGGAAGCGGCGGGCGTCTGCTTGGAATCGCAAGGACACGCGCAAGGCGCGGAGTTTCGCGTCGGAGGAGATGTCAGCCGCGCGTATCAGGTCGTTTGGCCCACCATCACAGACCGGTCTCAAAGAAGTTGGGAAGACAACCAAGAGGCTACTGAGGACGGCGCTTCGGGAATCGCCATTCTGTTGGTGGATTTGGAAACGCCGTATTCGGTAATCAGACGTTCAAGAAAAGGAACGGGGTTCGATTACTGGCTTGGGGACGCTTCGGATGTGACTTTCCAGCGCAAGGCGCGGATGGAAGTGTCGGGCATACTTCGGGGCGACCGCAGGCGCGTAAACGATAGGGTAAGAGAAAAACTGAATCAGACAAAGGCGTCAGACGCCGAATATGGCAACCTGCCCGCCTACGTCATCGTAGTCGAATTTGGAACTCCGCTCGCAGAGGTTCACAAAAGATGAGCGCGATGAATAACTTTCACGACGAAGCCATGGACCAGGCGTTTTTCGCCCTCCGCGCGCGGCGGCGCGGGGACGAGGACGAAGCCGTCCCCCTGTTCAAAGACGCCCTGAAGCACGAGCTCAAGGCGCTCGACGAACTCTACAAGTATGGCGAAGTGATGGAGCCCACCTACTCCGTCCTGCACCGCAGCGCGGCGACTTTGGCGCTGGATTGCGGCGACGCGCGGCTGGCGGAAAAGCTGGCGTCCAAAGCACTGGCCGAAGACCCGCCCACGCCCATCGCCGAGGAGTTGCGCGACGTCTGGGAGCAGGCTAACTTCCAAAGGCATCTGCAGGTGAACGGGGTTGAGTTGGCGGCGGGAGAGTTGCAGATGAGCCTGTCCGGACCGGGGGTTGGGTTCGGAGTGATTCCGCAAAACGAATTTCTGGACCGCGCCGCTTGCATCCCAACGTTGGTTTACCGAACGGCTGAACGGCTGAACGAGTTGCCGTATAGAGCGAGCGGAAGAATCCCCAAAGAAATAAAAAAGAATTTCCAACCTTTCCTGTCTGTTCCGCGGGCGGCGAGTTACGCCGTGACGCTAAGGTTTGGCGGGGAGCACCGCAGTGGACGCCATCCGTCGAGCATGAGAGAGGTTCAAGTGGTTGTAGATGAGTTCGTTGACCTAATGCAACTTCTCGACACGCATGGAACGGCGGGGGTGCAGAGACGAATACTCGATCCGAAATATCTTGACAATTTCGTCAAGCTCGCAAAGAAAATAGCTCCGGACGGCGAGCGCGTCCAACAAGTGGGTTTCACATTCAACGGACGCGGAGTTCGGCGGTCTGTCGAGTTGGTCAGGCAAAGGCGGCATATCGAGTCGCCGAGCGAAATCGTCCATACTCGCCCTGCCCCGCCTAGGCGGGACAATCCGCGCTGGACAAGACCGACCGCGTAACGGTTTTCCGCCGCCCGCGCCGCCCGCCGGCTACCCCTGCTCGCCCCCAGCCACCACCCCATAGCGCGCCACCGCCCTGTCCACCGCATCCGTCAGCCGCATCGTTTCGCGCAGGGCGGCGGTTATGGATTGGTAATGGGCTAGGTCGGCGAATGTCAGCGCGCGTCCGCGACGGTCTCGGAGCCACTTCTCCAGCGGCTGGTAGCCGCCTATGCGGAACGCCCAGACATCCGGCTCCACGCCCTCGAAGTACTGCCCGCCCTTGCCGGTTTTGCGGTCGTCGCGGCTGATATAGACCCGCCCGCGCTCTATGGGGGATTTTTCGCCCGGCGGCTTTTCGCCGGGGGCATAGTATTTCGGATGCGCCCTTTCCACCACGTTGTCTCCGCCAATCGGGTAGCTGACAGACGCCGCGCTGTCCGACGCGGGGGATTCCTCCAGCAGGTGGACGCGCGCTAGACGCGCGCCGAGTTTGGCGAGCGCGCGGAAGGCGTCCACCCCGCCCGGCGGCGGCACGCGCGGGAAATCCGCCCGCAAAAACTGCCCGTAACGCTCGCGGTACGCCGGCGAGTGGAATACGGCGTATATATAATGGAAGACGTCCTCCGGCCCGAATGTTTCGATAAGGTCGCCCGCGCCGTCGCTTACGAACCGCAAGCCGAGTTGGGATTCCAAATCTTCGGTGAACGCGGGAAGCAGGTTCGGATTCCGGTCGCCGGGTTTGTACAACCCCTTATCCGGCTCCAGTTCGCTCATATATGTGTAGAGCGGGGCAAGATTCACTATTCCCTTGTTGCTGTAAAACGCGCGGGCGTCAACCAAGTGGCGGGATACCATGAAGTGCGAATAGGCGTCATCCAACGCCACTTGCCGCATGAAGACCAACCCCAAATTCTCCCCCGCCAACATGTGGCGCATAACCTTATCGCGCCGCCTCGTGATTAGCGCGTCGTCGTAATAGGTATGCCGCATGTCGAACGGGCGGTACATGATTGGGGTTAGCAGGCTTTCGTCCAAGTCGCGGTTTTCGCGGGACAGGATAGCGCGCGCTTCATTCGCCATCTCGCCGCGCGTCCATTGGATAGCCGTTTTGTCCCGCCCCGTCACGACGCCGACCGAGTTGACCGGCATGATTTCGGTGATTTTCGGAAAGCGTCCGTACTCGTCCTCTAGCTCGTCGTCCCAGGGGATGAACAGGTAGTTGGGGGATTTGGGTTTGAGGCGCGTCCATTCGGTTCGCGAGACGTCGGACGCGGACAGGGTTTCGTATTTGGATTCGCGCGTTCCCCACAAGTCGGCGTGATGAACGGTCGCCGCGCCTTCCCCGTTCGGCTTCTTGACGAAAATCGAAATCGCCACCCCCTGCTGAATGTCGAACACGTTGCGGTCCGCGCCGCCGCCGGGCGCTCGCTCGCGCCGCTTGGCGTTGCCGTGCAGGTCTAGGATGTAGATGTCCGTGAACGTCTCCATGAGCCGCTGGCGCATGCCCCGGAATGTGGGGTTGTCCAAATAGGCGTGGTTGGTGACGAAGGCGAGTACGCCCGACCCCGTTCGCTCTATGCGATGCTGCCCGAATCGGATGAACTTCACGTAGTCGTCCTGCAGCCATTTCGGGTTTCGTTCGCCGAGCGGCTTGCCGTCCGCCGTCTTGTAATCCTCGATAAGCTCGCCTATCCAAGTGAGCTTGCCGTTTCGCCGGCTTTGGTTGGCGGAATGTCCCGAATAGGGCGGGTTGCCGAGAACGACCATGATGGGCAGGTCGCGCTTGATTTCGGACGCGGCGTTGGCTTCCTGCGTTATCGCGCGCATCGGACCCCAGAGCGTCTCGGTCTTGCGCTCAGCCGCCTCCAGCGTGTTGGTGAGATAGACGCCCAGCCGCTCGTCGCCCTCGAATTCGCATGCCCACGCCGCGCGCCGCTCTTCCGGCATGTCGTGGGCGGCGAACTGCATCCCAAGTTTGAGATGCGCCAGTGCGTAAGCCGCCATTATCAGCTCGAAGCCGAACAGGCGCTTGGCGAGATGCTCTTTGACGTATCCCCGCCACATGCCCGCGTTGCCGCCGGCGCGGTAATGCTCCCTGATGTGGTCTATGACGCCGTACAGAAACGCGCCCGAACCGCAGGCGGGGTCGAGAACCAGCACGCGATGCGCGGTCGATTCCCTAGCCGCGATTCCGTCTTCGGTTTCGGTTTCGACCGAATAGCGCGCCATGGAGCGGTCCGCCAGCCCTTCCGCGCATCCGAAATCGCCGCGCAGGATGTTGTCCACCGAGCGGACGATGTAGCCCACGACCGGCTCCGGCGTGTAGTAAACCCCGCGCCGCTCTCTGGTCGCCGGGTCGTAAGCCGCCAGAAAGCGCTCGTAGAAGTGCATGATGGGGTCTTGCCGCGCCGCCCGCCGCCCGAATCCGCGCAGGACGGATTCCATGTCCGCGCCGTTCAGAAGCTGTGTCAAGTCGTCCACGAAGCCGACGAAAGGCTCGTCGTCCAAATCGGGGCCGGCGATTACGCGGAATATCTGCCGGACGAAGGGGTTGGTTCGCGGGATGAGCGCCGCCGCGTTCCCCCGCGCGAACGACTCGGATTGCCCGGACTGCCCGGCCTGTCCGGATTGATGATTGACTTTCGCCGCGAACAAGCCGTAGGCGAGTGTCTGCGCGAACATGTCCGCGAACGATTCCGCGCTCAAGTCCGGAACCAGCGCGTCGCGCATCGCCGCGAACAGGTCGCTCAAGTCGGCGGACGTCCGCCCCGCCGCCAGCCCGCGCTCGACGACGTCGCGTATCATCCGCGTCGACATTGCCATGCGCTCGGCGAGTTCGTCCGCGCTGGCGACGGGGCTAGGCGCGCGGCTGAAGAATCCCGCCAGCAAATCCGAGACCGCCCGGACGCCGGACTCGCTCAGCGCCAACTTGCCGCCGCCGCCGTCTTGTTCCGAGAGACGCGCGGTCGAGACATGGTCGCCGTCCGCGTACAGGCGGAATTCGACGTAATCGGTCAGCGCCAAGTTGGGCAGCGACTCCCTGTATCGCCTGAGCTGCCGCCCGTTGTCGGTGGACGGATTGGCGCGCCCGCTGTCGCGCTCGATTGCCGCCAGGTCGGTTCCGACGTCTTTCGCCTCGACGTAGCCCAGCGCGGGCAGGTTGCCGCCCGCCTGATGCACCGCCAAATCCGGCGCGCCGCAGGCTATCCGCCGCGGCTCGTTGGTGGCGGCAATCCCCCCGCCGCCGACCGATTCCAACAAATCCTTCAGCGCCGGGCGATGCGTATGCTCGGTGGAATCGCCGCGCTCGATGCTGGCGTTGAGGCGTCGGATATATTCGCGGTATGGCTTGCGGTCTGTCAATGAGGCAATCCTGTTATGGGGTTCATTTGCGACGATGGGCGCATGTTACACGGTTTCGCGGGGGTAGTAAAGTAGGGGTTTTGACGCAGAGGCGCGTAGGAGCGCAGAGGGGGAATCATCTCGCAAATCCCGATTCTAATAAAGACAGCGCCAACCCCCTACAGCCCAAACAGCCCGTACAGCTCGCTTTGGTTCAGCCTTTGCGATATGTCCAGCGACACGTCGTCTATCAGGTCGTCGAACAGGGCTTGTTTGCGCTCTAGGATGTCGTCTATGCGGCTTTCTATGGTGTTGGCGCATGAGTATTTGATTACGGTCACTTTGGCGGTCTGCCCCATGCGGTGGGCGCGGTCTTCCGCTTGGCGCTCGGCGGCGGGGTTCCACCAGCGGTCGACGTGGAAGACGTAGGACGCCTCTTGCAAATTCAGCCCCAAGCCGCCGGCGCGCAGCGACATCACCAGCGCCTTGTGTTCGGGGCGCGCCTTGAATCGGCTGATTACGGCGGTTCGCTCCTCCGGCGTCAGCTCGCCGGTGAATGTGAGCGGGGCGAATCTCCGCAGTCGGTCGGCTATGGCGGCGACGCCGGCGCGCGGGTTGACGTACTGCGAAAACACCAGCGCGCGGTGTCCGCGGGCGGTCAGTTCGTCAAGGCGCTCGGCTACGTCGTCCATCTTGGCGGATTCGCCGGTTTCGGGGTCGAAGTTGCATATCTGCTTGAGGCGCGAAATCAGCTCGAAGACGTGCTGAATCGTTATCTCTTCGCCCATCGCCCTGAGTCGGACGACGCCTTCGTTTTCCGCTCTGTCGTATGCCGCGCGCTGGGCGGCGGTCAACTCGATGCGCTGTACGGTGGTCATCTTGTCCGGCAGGTCGTCCAGCACGTCGCTCTTCTTGCGGCGCAACTGCAGCTCGCGGTGGCGCTCTATCAACTCCGCTCCGGGATGGTATCGGCGCTGTCGCGGCGCGGCGCCGTCGTTGTCGACGAATTCCAGTATGGACGCCAGCTCTTCCTCGCGGTTTTCGATTGGGGTTCCGGTGAGCGCCCACGCGCGGTTGCGGCGAAGGGTCTTGATGGCTTGGCTTGCCGCGCTTTCGCGGTTCTTGACGCGCTGGGCTTCGTCCGCGACCACGACGTCCCAAGTCTTGCGGGCGGCGATGGAGCGCTCGCCGGCGGCTAGGTCCGAAAGCAGCGTGTCGTAGCTCACAATCGCGGCGTCCACGCGGGCGCGCCACTGCCACGCGCGGTCTCTTGCCGTCCCGCGTATGATTATCGCGGACAGCTCCGGCGCCCAGCGCGACAGCTCGCGCCGCCACTGGTCGAGCAACCCGGCGGGCGCGACCACGAGGCAGGATTCCACTTCGCCCCGCCGCCGCAAGACGCGGAGCGCGCTTATCGCCTGCACCGTCTTGCCCAGCCCCATGTCGTCCGCGAGCAGCAGGCGCTTCATCTCCAAAAGCGCGCCGACGCCGTGTTTTTGGAACGGCATGAGCTTCTCGAAAATGGCGTCCGGCGCGTAGCCGGGCGGGTCGGGGACATGCGTTTCGCCGTCCGCCCGATTAGCGCCGTTGCGCGGCGAACGCGGCAATATCTTAAGCGCGACAGGCGGCGCGAGAAGCGCCCACATGCGTTCGCTCAGCGAGCGTCCGCCGGCGGGCGCGTTCGCGGACGGCGACGCGGGCGGCGACGCCGGGTTGGCGGACGGCGGCGAAGGCGCATACGGCGCGGCGCGCTCGGCGGTCCCGCCCGTCGCGGCGGCGGCGCGCGGCGAGTCGGCGGGCGGATAGAGCGTCGCGACGACCCCGAATCCGCCCATCTCCATCATGCCGCGAACGGCGGAATCGGAGAGCGCCAACTCAAGGCATGCGGCGGCGCGGCGAAACGGCTCGGACGGGTCTTCGCCAAGCGCGATTTCGTTGACCAGAGCGCGGGCGTCCGGCGAATCGGCGGGCGCGATAGGGCGCATCGGCGGATCCCCGAAAGGCGCGGAGGGCGGCGCGTATTCCGATTCCGGCGCTTCGCCCGCCAGCGCCAGCGCGACAGCCGGCGGGGAAGCGGCGGCGCGAATCAGGGCGGCGACGGCGTCCGAAACGGCGCCGCCGTCGGTCGCCGCCGAGCGCGTGAACCGAAACGCCAGCGGCTCCCCGCCGCGCGCCGTCTCGAACAAAGCCGCCCAAACCGCGCCGCCCCCTTCGGGGATGAGTTTTAGGTATGTGATGGTCATGGGTTGTCACGCAGTGTTGGCGCTAAACTTGAATGGACGCTTTTCGCCCCCGCTTTTCACCCCGTCATTCCCGCGAAGGCGGGAATCCAGAAGGCGGTGGACCTGCGCCTGGGGGCGCAGTCACCCTCACCCTAGCCCTCTCCCATCAAGGGAGAGGGGATTCGTTGGCTTCAGTTCAAGCATGATTCCTAGTGGCTATTTGGTTGGTCGACTCTGGATTCCCGCCTTCGCGGGAATGACGGGGGCGAGAAATGGGAATGGCGGGGCGAGAAATGGGAACGACGGGGGCGAGAAATGAGAACGACGGCGCATAATCAACGCCCCCTACCCCTCATCTTCCCCTTCCGCTTCCAAATCCGGGTCTTCTTCGTAGCCCGGCTTATAGTCGTCCCCCACCGTTTCCGGGTCGCCCAGATTCAGGCGGCGCAAGTCCCACTGGTTGATTGCGGCGCGGACTTTGTATCTCATGCGCCCCCGGAATCCCGCGCCGGACGCCGTGTCGCTCAGCGCCGGCGCGTCCCAGCCGTATGCCCGGCTGTACAGGCGGCGCAGCTTTTCGAGAACGTCTTTCACGTCGTCGTCGGTCGGCGGGTTCAGGGATATGAAGTTGCGCTCCAACAGCCTCATGCCGGTTGCGGCGAGCGGCGCCAGGTTGGCGTATCGGGCGTTGTCTTCAAGTCGCGGGCGTATGTAGTCGCCGTCTTTCCGCGCTCCGTCCGGGCTTATGTTGGCGGACGCGAAATCGTCCGTCACCGCGCCCACGACCGCCAAGCCGGGGTACGAATCATAGGCGGACTGCCCCATCCACCGCGCGATTTCGGCGTATGACCTGCCGCGCTGCAGGATGCTGTACGACCCGACAAGCTCTAGCTCGTCTATCAGAATCACCCACCCCTTATAGCCGGCGGCTTTGATTAGCTCGATGAGGAAGCGCAACCGCTGAGGCGGCAAATCGGCGGCTTTGGGCGCGCGGAATTGGTATGTCTTTTCCTGCTGTATGGAGCGCAGCCCGCCGCGCAAATCGCGGACTCCGAGACGGTCGCCCGCCCAGAACGATTGTATTTTGACGTTCAACTCAAGGTCGCCCGCGCGCTCATGCGCCATCAGGCTGGCGGGGAACATGGGATGCAAAACGCCGTTGGCGGCGGCGCGGTCCGCCCACTGGAAGAAGGCGGCGTAGGACTCCGAATCGGGCTTCAGCGACTGCGCCAACTCCTCAATCAGCCTGCCGCCGCGCTCTTGAATCTGCCCGTTCTCGACGGCGGACGCGAACACCTTGCCGAGATCGTACAGCGGCGTTTCCTTGCTGATTACCACTTTGCTGCACACGAACCCGCGCGCCAGCGCCTGGTTTTGGAAGTGCGTGAGCAGATGCGATTTGCCGGCGCCGAAATCCCCCGCCACCAGCATGCCGGCGTGGGAGCCGTCGGACGCCGATTCGGCGCTTCGCAGCGTCTCGCCGAATCGCGCGTCGGCTTGCGGCTGTCGGCAGCCGAGCTCGCGGACGGCTTCCCGGTTGGGAACGCCGCTTCTCAGCGCTTCGAGCGCCAGCCGGTAATTCGTGGCGGTGCTGTTGTCGGCGACCATGCGGGGCGGGATTCCTTTCGGCTTCTCGGCTACGGGCTAAGGCGCGCGAGCGAGGCGATGGGGTTGACGATGTTTCTGTCCCGAACGTCGTCCATGATTCGGGTTTGCAACGCCTGATAAGTGTGGTATCCCCGCGCGGAGTTTTCGTCCGCGAAATCGCGGTTGGATGATACCACGAGCATCGTGGATTTCAACCTGTCCACGCCGTCCACGAACTCGCGCAGAAGCTCGTAATGCTCCATCACCATCGCCTTCGTGTAGTGGCGCTCGCCGTCTCGCGGGTTGCGCGCCACCGTCACGCGGGCGTTGTCCAGCAGTATCGCCGCGCCGGAGTAGCCGACGTAGCGAATCCAATACAGCGCGGACTCTATGAAGTAGCGCGCGGTGGTTCGGTTGATGGGCGTGTGGACGGCGAACGCGCGCACGTTGCCCATGCGGGCGTTCGCCCCCGAAAGCCAGTCGATGAGCGGCTGCACGGACGCCCGCCCGATGGTCATGGGCTGGCGGGAAGTGTTGCAGAAATGCGTCATCGCCACGCGGAAATCCTTGCTCATGCGCTTGTTGGCGAAGACGTTGTCCTGTATGGTTCGCGCCATAGTCAACGACACGAACGACGGATCGAGATCGTTGGCGGCGGCGATGGCGTCCAGAACGCTGCCCTCGCCGGCGGGGTCCACGCCGTCCGCCCCGTAGCCGCTCTCGGCGGCGAGCCGCAGAACGAGGCGGTTGGCGAGCAGCCGCCAATCTATCTGCGAGGCGATGCCGAAGAAGATGTCCTGCGGCATGTGGACGCGGCGGGCGACGGCGTCCATCTCGACGCACAGAAACCCGCGCTTTTCGCACAGGGCGCGAAGCGAATCGCGCAACTTCGGGCGCAATTCGTCATCCGCGACGGCGAACTTGACCGACGCGCCGCCGTCCGGGATGAACGTCGACAGGTACTCCCGGTCGAGATAGCCCAGCCAGGTGTCAAGCGGGATGGTTCCGGCGGCGGGGGAGTCGGAATTCGTTGTCATCCGGCGTCCTCGCTGAACCTGATACCGTAGTATGTGACGCGCTGACCGTCCGGGGCGATGCACTGAAACAGGTCGGACGCTCTGCGTCGCCGCGTTCCTGTGGATGACGGGAAATCCACGCGGTAGCCCCGCCTTGTAACGCGAGGACCCTCAGTCTCTATGGCGTAGAGATTGAAGGCGAATTCGGTTCGCCTGTAATCTCGCCTTATCCCGGGAAAGGCGATCAACAGGTTGTAAATCCGGGCGAGGGGAACCACGCGCCCGCCCGTTGCAATCATTTCCTCGCTGGATTCGCTGACTATTTGGGAATAGATGGCGTACAGGGATTCGAGAATCTGATTCGGGCGAAACCTGCCGGTCTTTTTCTGGTTCTCAAGCAACGTTTTAACCAAGTGGGACGGCCTTATGTTGTTTTCCCTCCTGCCGTCTATGCGAACGGCGCGGTCGCCGGGGTCGATTCGCAAGACGGACGGGTACACGACCAAGTCGTCGTCCTGCTTGTGAATCTGCAGGGAATCCTCGCCGGCGGCGGCGATTAGCTCGCCGGCGTAATCGTCTTGGAGATAGCGCTCTTCCTCGTCCTCTTGGAAGGGCCAGACGGAGTTGGCGTTGTCCACTTCTTGGCGCAGGGCTTTCATCGCCTCGTCCAAATCCGCCTGCGAGCGCTTGACGGCGGCGATGTTCCCCGCCTTAGCCGCGCGGATGAGCGCCTTGCCGTGCCGAGCCACGACGCCGGCGGATTTCAAGGCGGACTCCGCCGCCCGCTCGGTGTCGCCGAAGGCTTGTTCAAAATTTGCCACTATGGTTCTTCGCTCCGTGTTGTTCGCGTCGGGGATAATTATAATGGAGCGGCGGGGAATGTCAAATGGCCGGAATCCGCGCTTTTGTCAGAATCAGGATTTATAGGATTGGGGGATTTTTAGGATTTCGTTTCGCCCCATTCGCGCTTGCCCGAAGAAAACGCGCGTTATGCGAATCCTGAAAATCCTATAATCCAGTAAATCCTGATTCTGACAAGAAACGCGCATCCAACCCTATCGGAGCCGACATGACCATTCGCCAGAACAGGCATTTGACATTTCGCGGCAACGACGGCGCGGGCAGGCACGGCTGGCTTCGGCTGACGCCCGCCTATTCCTATAGAATGGCGGAGGACGCGCTTGGGGACGCCCGCGCCGGCGAAGTCGTCCTAGACCCGTTCGCCGGAACCGGCACCACCGGGCTGGCGGCGGCAAGGCGCGGGATGAGCGCCGTTCTGCTCGACGTCAACCCCTTTCTGGCGTGGCTGGCGCGCGCCAAGTGCCGAAACTACTCCGACTCCGAAATCCGAGCGGCGCGGAGACGGGCGAACGACGCCATCGCCGCCGCCGCGTCTTCGGCGGACATGGACGACCGCGATTTGTTCATCCCCCCGATTCACAGAATTGAACGATGGTGGAGCGCGGACGTCCTCATCGCCCTGGCGCGGCTCAAGCGCGCGCTCGCGGACTTGGGCGGCGGCTCGCCCGCGGACGACCTGCCGCTCATCGCCTTCTGCCGCGCGATGATAGCCGCCAGCAACGCGGCGTTCAACCATCAGTCCATGTCGTTCGGAAACGGCGACGGCAAAGCCGGCGGGCGCGGGACGCTCGACGAACGAACGGCGCTCGCCCGGACGCTTGATTCCTTCGCAGTCGAATCGGAATCGATAATCGCGGACGCCGCCGAGCGCCTGGCGGGGAGCGCGTCCGCGCGGGTGGACGACGCGCGCCGCATGGCGTCCGTCCCGGACGGCGCGATAGACGCCGTAATCACCTCGCCGCCCTACGCCAACCGCATGAGCTACATACGCGAGACGCGCCCCTATATGTACTGGCTGGGCTACCTCGCCAACGGCGCGGACGCGGGGGATTTGGATTGGCGCGCGATTGGCGGCACTTGGGGCAGCGCGACCAGCCGTTTGGCGGACTGGCAAGCCAACGACGCGCCGCCGCTTCCGATTGAGGACGAACTGCGCTCGGTTCTCGAACGCATCGAAAAGACGCGAAAGCCCAACGCCGCGCTGCTGGCGAAATACGTCCACCGATACTTTTGCGACATGTTCGCACACTTCCGGCAAGCCCGCCGCGTCCTGAAACCCGGCGGGCGCGCCGCGTACATAGTGGGCAACTCGACGTTCTACGGGAACGTCGTCCCAACCGAGCGCTGGCACGCCGAGATGATGCGCGCGGTCGGATTCGAGAGCGCGGCGGTCGAAACCGTCCGCAAACGCAACTCCAACAAGCGCCTGTTCGAGTACAAAGTGGAAGCCGTCCGCGCTTAGCCGGGCTTTACGGCTTCCCCGCCGCGCGCGCCGTCCGCGCTATCTCGTCGAAAACCGCGCGCATGGCGTCCATTCGGTCGGCGGTCGTCGCGAATGTGAGTATGTAGGCGTTGCCATCCGCCAGAATGAAGTGTTGGATTTGGGCGTATTCGGTATCGTCGTCGTTCTCCATGCCAAACATTTCGTTAGGCAGTTGGTAGGCGAACTCGATCCGTTCGGCGTCGCCGGCGGGCAGGGTTTCGGCGCGGCGGTCGATTGCGCCGTTTATGATGAGATTGCTTTCGGTCTGCTCCATTCTATCGTCGACGTATGCGGACAGCTCGGCGTCTTCCAAAACCCCCGCTATGTTTACGATGAGGGCGGATACATGCGTCTCGCCGCCTACGGACGCCGCTTCGTGGGCGACCATGCGGTAGGCGCTGGAGTAGTAAACAGTCGCCGGTCCTAGTTGAAACGTCGCCAACCTTAGCGCGCTCGCCGTGTACGCCGATTCGCCTTGGAGCGCGGCTTGGTAGTCTTGCATTTCGTATTGCGAATCCACGTCAGAGCCGAAAACTGACCATCCGGGAGGCACGGATACGCTGAATCGGTATTCGCGCAGATCTGCTTGCGTCCATCCTGAACTTAGGGCGGTCGTCTCCACTTCGGTTCCGGACGGAGCGTTGGGCGATTCCCTCTCGTCCGATTCAATGTAGTCTTTAGGCGCTTCAACGACGACGGGGACGTTGAAATCCGAGAATACTGCGGTTATCTCGACGCTTTCGGGCGCGCCGGGGACGGTGGACGCGGCTATGCGGCGTATGAGACCGTCGTTCACGCCTATCCAGACGTTGACTTCCATCGGTTCCGACCCGCCGCCGCCGAGAGACGACAACAAGAAGGATATTTGGTCAGACCACGCGATTCCCGTCAGTCGGACGGTTTCGACGCCGTCGAGATTTTCGTTCCCAGCCGCCCCGTCCACGCTGACGGCGGCCATCATGTCCGCGGCGAAATCATCCAGCGAACCGCCGCTCGCGTCTTCGCGAATCCACTTGCCCGCGTTGGGGTCGTCGTAGAACGGGTTGCCGTTCGTTTTCTGATAACTGGAGCCGCCCGCGTAGATGATTTCGGATTCAAAGGGCGTCTGCGCTCCGAGCGCGATTGCGCTTTTCATTTTTCCCGCGTCAGGCGGCTGGGAGTGGAGTTCCATCAAGGCTTTCACCTTGTTGCCCTCTCCCAAATCCTGCGCCTCGTCCAATTGCAGGCGGTAGCTCGACAGCGCGTTCATGGCGGCGACGGCGTCTTCGTAAATCCGCTTGGCTTCGGCGGCGGTCGGAGTCGGCGCGGGCGTACTGGTCGGCGCGGGCGTATTGGTCGGAACGGCGGTCGGCGGCGGCGCGACGGTTGGCGCGGGCGCGCTGGTCGGAACGGCGGAAGCGGCGGCTATCGGCTCCGACGCGGGCGGCGGCGCGGCGTCGTCGCAGGCTAGGGCGGCAAGCGCGAACGCCATCATCGCCGCGAAGATTGGCGCGAAGGCGCGGATGCGGTTCATCATATGGTTATCTCCATGCGGATGGCGCGCGCCGTTTCGCCCGCCGACCCCATTCTATCCCGGCGCGATACATGATAACATAGGCGCGGGAGAGCGATTGTCGGAATGGGAATCGCCCTCACCCTAGCCCTCTCCCATCAGAGGGAGAGGGGATTTTCACAAATGAAGGGGCGCGAGCATGAATCTCACGGCTAGGCGAGAGGCGTATAGGGCGATTTTGGCGGGGGACGAGTGTCTGCATCCCGCGTCGGTCTTCGACCCGATTTCGGCGCGGTTCGCGGAGGATTTGGGGTTTTCCGTGATGATGTTCGCCGGCTCCATAGCCTCCGCGACCGTCTTGGGCGCGCCGGACTATATCGTCCTGACGCTCACGGAGTTCGCCGAGCAGATTCATCGCATCTGCCGCGCGGGGACGCTGCCGCTGATGGTGGACGCCGACCACGGCTACGGCAACGCCCTGAACGTCCGCCGAACGGTCGAGGAATTGGAAACCGCCGGCGTCGCCGCGCTGACCATCGAGGACACCGACCTGCCGCGCCCGTTCGGGCAGCCGTCCCCGCGCCTGATTCCGCTCGATGAGGGCGTGGGCAAGATGAAGGCGGCGCTGGCGGGGCGGCAAGACGCGTCGCTGGTCGTCGCCGGCAGATCCAGCGCCATCGGCATCGCCGGCATAGACGAAGGAATCCGCCGCGCGAAGGCGTATGAAGCCGCCGGGGTGGACGCGCTGTTCATGACCGGCATCGGCTCGCCCGCCGAGCTGGATGCGCTCAGCGCGGCGGTGAGCGTCCCCATCCTGCTCGGCGGCGCGTCCGGCGACCTCAACGACAGGGATTATCTGGCGTCCCGGCGGGTGAGAATCGCCCTGCAGGGGCATCTGCCCTTCATGGCGGCGGTCAAAGCGGTTCACGACACGCTGAAGGCGTTGCGGGACGGCGCCGCGCCGTCGGAGCTGGCGGATTCGACGGCGTCCGCCGAGATGATGGGGCGGGCGACGCGGCTTGACGAATACGATGAGGGGATAAGGGAGTGGCTTTAGTTGCGGCGGCCGGGATTTGACGCGGAGGCGCGAAGGCGCGGAGGTTCGCAGAGGGGGGAATCTAGGGGCGCGGCGGCGCATGCAATCCGCAACAAAGGAGACAACAACATGCCCAAACCAACCAAGATAGAGAAGGTCGAGACGTTCCTCTGGGACCGCTGGCTTCTCATCAAAATCCACTGCGAGGACGGCACCTTCGGCGTCGGCGAGGGGGGCGTTCACGGCTGGCAGCGCCCGACCAAGACCATGATCGAGACCATGGAGCCGTATCTGCTGGGGCAGGACCCGCACAAGATCGAGCACCACTACCAGTGGCTCTGGCGCAGCTCGCACTTCATGGGGTCGGTCGTGCAGGGCGCGCTGTCCGCCATAGACATCGCGCTGTGGGACATCAAGGGCAAGCGGCTGGGCGTCCCCATCTACGACCTGATGGGCGGCAAGACGCGCGCCCGCGTCCGCTGCTACATGCACGTCGGCGCGCCGGCGGACGACGACAGCGCGGACGGCTTGGCGCGAGACGCGCTCCGGGCGGCGCGGGACGGCTTCACCGCCGTGCGCTTCTCGCCCTTCCCGGCGGACTTCCCCATGCACAAATCCTATAGCGAGTGGGCGGACGAGGCGGTTCGCCGAGTGGCGGCGACGCGCGACGCCGTCGGCCCCGGCGTGGATTTGTGCGTCGAGCTCCATCGCCAAATGTCGCCCGCCGAAAGCGTCGCGCTGGGACGGCGGCTGGAGGCGTTCAACCCCTTCTTTTACGAAGACCCGATGCTCCCCGACAGCCCGGCGATAATGGGCGACGTGGCGCGGGGATGCAACATTCCCATAGCCACCGGCGAGCGCTTCACGTCGATTTTCGAGTACCAGCAGCTGCTTGAGGCGAAGGCGGCGGCGTACGTTCGCCCGGATTTGTGCCTGTGCGGCGGGCTTTCGGGATGCAAGAAAGTGGCGGCGATGGCGGAAGCGCATCATGTGAGGGTAATACCGCACAACCCGCTGTCGCCGGTCAGCACGGCGGCTTGCGTCCAGCTCGACGCCTGCATCCCCAACTTCGCCCTGCAGGAATACACCGGCGAATCCGAACCGCCCAAGAGCGACCTGCTAGCGGAGCCGCTGGAGTTGCGGGACGGCTATCTGACCGTCCCCGACGGCCCCGGCTTGGGCATAGAGCTGAACGAAGCGGCGCTGGCGATGCCGGAGAATCCGAAAGTCTTGAACACGCCCATCGGCTTCGACGGGTCGGTTCAAGACAGGTAGGCGCGAAAGCGCCGAAATCGAAAGCCGCGCGCCCGCTGGCAAGCGATGGGCGTTTGGTATATCATTCTGTAATCCAACCGGCGGACGGCGCGCGTAGCGCCGCGAGCGCGCGAATGGGAGGGCGCATGGACGGACCGCTCAAAATCGGCTTGTTTTCGCCCTACGACCACGCCGTCCACGGCGGGGTGCAGAGCCACGTCAACGAAATCGCGGGGCAGTTCCGCAACTGGGGGCATCGCGTCCGCATCGTCGCGCCCGCCTCCTCGCCCGATTCCATTCCCGACCCGGACTTCGTGCCGATGGGGAAGGCGGTTCCGTTGCCGTCCGCCGGCTCCGTGGCGCGCGTCTCGCTCTCGGTCTGGCTGCATCCGCGCATCAAGGACCTGCTCGCCCGCGAGAAGTTCGACGTGATCCACTCCCACGAACCGCTGTCCGGCTATGTCCCCCTGGCGGCGCTCACAATGGCGGACGGGCGCGAGACGGTCAACATCGCCACATTCCACAGCTACCGCAAGCGGCGCGTGTGGTGGGCTATCGGCTCCGACAAGCTCGCCAACCCGCTGCTGAATCCGCTGGACGGACGCCTCGCCGTCTCGCGCCCCGCCGCCGAGTTCATCAACCGCCACTTCCCCGGCGATTACCGCGTCATCCCCAACGGCATCCGCGTGGAGGACTTCGCCCGCGCCGAGCCGATTCCGGAGCTGATGGACGGCAAGACGAACATCCTCTTTCTGGGGCGTCTCGAAAAGCGCAAGGGGCTGCGCTATCTGCTGTCGGCGTACAGCAAGTTGAAGTGGGACGCGCCGGATTTGCGCCTAATCGTAGTCGGCGGCGGCAACCCGGACGCCGAATCGTACCGCATCATGGGCGAGCGCAATCTGCAGGACGTGATTTTCGCCGGCAGGGTTTCGGACGAGGCGCGGGCGCGCTATTTCAAGTCGGCGCATGTCTATTGCTCGCCGGCGACGGGCAACGAGAGCTTCGGAATCGTGTTGCTGGAAGCGATGGCGGCGGGCGCGCCGGTGGTGGCGACGGGCATAGCGGGCTACGCCAGCGTGGTCAGCCACGAGCGCGACGGCTTGCTAGTCCCCCCGAAGGACGAGGACGCCCTGGCGGACGCCATAAGCCGGCTGGTCCGCGACCCGTCGCTCCGCGCGCGGCTGTCCGAGAACGGAATCCGCACCGCCGACGCCTTCCGCTGGGAGCGCGTCGCGGCGAAGGTGATGGACTTCTACGCCGAGTTCGCGCCGAGCGAGCAAAAGCGCGCGCGGGCGGCGGGCGGCTAGGGGGATTTGCGCTTGCGGGGGCATGTTCGGCGCTTCCCCGCCCCCCGTCATTCCCGCGAAGGCGGGAATTCAGAGTGGAGCGACCGACCTAGCAACCGGAAACCAAGCCCGAATCGCAAGCGGCAAATCCATTTTCCCTTGATGGGCTAACAAGGGCGTGTTCGACGAATTTAGGCGCGAATCGGACTATTTCCGCCGCTTCCCCGGCGCCCCGCCCCCCCGTCATTCCCGCGAAGGCGGGAATCCTGAATCCCCAAACAACGTCATCCTCGCGAAGGCGGGGACAAGCAAGCCACTCGGAGCCAAGCCCGAATCGCGAGCGATGAATCCCCTCTCTCTTGATGGGAGAGGGCTAGCGCGCGGGCGCCTGCGCCGCTAGGCGCAGTCCCGCGCGGATTGCCCGCCAACCCCAAACATACCCCTATAATCCCTTGATGTGAGAATGGCAAGCGTCAGTCCGTCCGCGCCGCCAGGCGCGCTTTCGCCGCCCCGCCATTTGACCCCGCCGCCCGCGCCTCACTAAGATACATACATTCTACCCAACCCCCGCCGCGAGGTGATTCCCCACATGACAAGCCGCGAGCGAGCGAGGCGAGCCCTCTCGGACTACGTCGAGTTGCCCGTCGCCCGCTCCATGGAGCGGGTCGGGTTGACGCCGAACGCCGTGACGCTCATCGGCTTGCTCATCGCAATCGGCGGCGCGGCGCTTGTCGCCGTCGGCGTGTGGTGGGCGGGCGGCGTAGTCGTGCTGTTCGGCGGCGTCTTCGACATGTTCGACGGCGCGCTCGCCCGCATGACGGGGCGCGCGTCCAAGTTCGGCGCCCTGCTCGATTCGGTCGTCGACAGAGTCTCGGAGGCGGTGGCGCTGTTCGGGATTCTCGCCTACTATCTGATAGCCGACAACGACATCGGCGCCGCGCTCGCTTACGCCGCCATCATCGGCTCCATCATGGTAAGCTACATGCGCGCCCGTTCGGAGGGTTTGGGCATCGATTGCAAAGTGGGCGTGATGACGCGCCCGGAGCGCGTCGCCGCCATCGGATTCGGCTTGATAGCCGCCCACTGGCTGCCCGTCGTCATGCCCGTCGTCTTGGGCGTCATCGCCGCCCTGACCGCCTTCACCGCCGTCCATCGCCTTATCCACACTTCCCGCGAAATTTCGTCCCAAGACCGATGATTTCCCGAATTCGGCAATCCCAAACGGCGGGTTGCGCCGCATAATCCGAATTTCGGCAATCCCAAACGGCGGGTTGCGCCGCGTAACCCGAATTAGGCAATCCCAAACGGCGGGCTATGTCGTATAATATGAATATGAGACTCCCTCGCTTCATCATCCGAATATCGGCGACCGCCGCCGCGTGCGCGCTCGCCCTCGCGGCGCTCGCCGTCGCCGGGGCGGACGAGCATGCCATTGAAATCGCCTCCGCCGGCGCCGAGAGCGAGTTCCCGGAGGGGATGCGCTTCTCCGTCGCCGCGCGCGCCGAGAGCGACATAGAGGAAATCGCCGTCCGCCTGCGCGTAGGCCAGCGCACGCGGGGGGTTTACGAATACTTCGAATTCGACGCCGCCCCCGAAGTGGACGCCGAGTTGTTCTGGCGGACGAATTCGCGCGGCAGGTACATCCCCCCGGGGACTATCATCTCGTACAGCTTCGAGATAACCGACTCGGCGGGCAACAGCCGCGCCACGGAGCCGGCGGAGTTCATCTACCACGACGCCCGCTTCACTTGGGAAGAGGCGACCGACGGGCCCGTTTCCGTCGCCTATCACGGGCCCGTCCGCCGGCGCGCCGAAATCGTCCTCGAAGCCACCGTCGACACGCTCAACTTCATGGGGCCCCTGCTGGGCGCGGACACGTCCATCCCCATCCGCGTCACCATGTACAACAACGTCAAAGAGATGCTGGGCGCGCTGCCGCCCGGCTCCACCACCCATCGCCGCGAGCTGATTACCGAAGGGCAGGCGTTCACGGACGTCGGGATGATTCTGACGCTCGGCGGCGGCAGGGGGGCGACCGGCACGGCGTCCCACGAAGCCACTCACATCCTCACTCACCGCGCCGGCGACGGCGTGGCGAGCAGCGTCCCGTCTTGGCTGGACGAAGGCTTGGCGGAGTACGGCAACGTCTCCCCCGGCTTCTCTTACGCCATCGCGCTGGAATTCGCCATAGGCACGGATAGGCTGCTGCCGATAACATCCATGCCCATTCTGCCGGGCGACCCGGAGGACGTGATAATCTTCTACGGGCAGGCGAGCAGTCTGATAGAATACATGATAGCCCGCTACGGCGCGGGCGCGATGCGCGACCTGATGGCGGCGCTCAAGGCGGGGACGTCCGTCGACGACGCCATCGCGGACATATACGGCGTGGAGCGGATCGCGTTGGAAAATCAGTGGCGCGACGCCATAGGCGCGCCGGCGTACGTCGAGCCGAACCGCGAAAGCGCCAGGCCGACGCCGATACCGCGCGCGGCGGTGCAGCTGTACAGCCTGACCCCGCAGGCGGGGTCGGACGCGGTCGGGTCGCTGGAGCCGACGGCGGAGCCGCCGGGGTCGGACGCGCCCATCCCCGCCGAGACGGACGCCGCGGAGCCGACTCCGAGCGCGGAGACGGCGTCGCCCGGTTGCGGCTCGCCCGCCAGCGGCTCGCCGCCGGCGGACCTAGCCATCGCCCTGATGGCGCTGGCGCCGCTGGGGCTTGCCGGATTCCGACTCCGCAAACGCGGATGGCGATAGCGAAAGACAGAAAACACGGAGCGGACGACATGCAGGAAGATTACGACTTCATCAGAGCCGCCGAGCAGACTTGGGTGGTCCGATACCCGCGCCAGCTGCTCGCCACTTTCGGGGCGACCTCGCTGGAATACTACGTCGTCACCGAGCCGATTTACCGCGACTTGGACCCGCACGGCAAAGAAGGCGTCGTCCGAACCGGCAAAGTGGTCGCGCAGAAGCCGTCCATCGTCACCCCGCGCTACGCCATGAGCCTGGACGGCTTCAGCGACGACGCCTACGAATACTTCCGCCACCTCTCGGACAGCTACGGGCCCAACAGCCCCGGCATACTCTACAAATACACCAACGAGCCGGAGGGGACGGAAATCCTCAGCGGCGAACCGTCCGAGATAGCCCAGCGCATAGACGAAGACCTGACGCGCAAGAAGGAAAACCTCGCCGTCGTGATGGTCGGCGTGGACGAGTTCTGGGACGTCTCGCTTCTGAAGTTCATCTACGAATACACGTCCGGCTCCGCGCCGAGCAACGTCAAGGAAATGGAATCGCGCGGGTTGCTGACGGCGAGCGCCTCGACCGGCGGCTTGCCCGCCGCCGCCGTCCAGCGCATCGAGCGCATGTTCGAAGAAGTCCAAAACGGGCGCGACCCCGAATCCGTCAAGCGCGAGCTGGACAGATGGGGCGCGTTCGAGTTCTACGAAGACAGGTTCCTGAACCTGTTTCGCAGAAGATGAGCGCCCGATACGCAACCGCGCGCGGGCGCTAACCGCCATGCCATCCCCCGATTGTGCTAAAATACGAAGGACGGACGCGAACGCCGCCCCGAAAGCGGAAAAGCGCGCGCGGGGCGCGTCTCGCAAAACCCTACCCGAATGGATTTGACCGCATGTACCGACCAGAAGAACCGGAAGTCAACGTAGAGCAGGTGGTGTCGCGCATCCGCGGATTCTTCGGCAGATTCGGAATCGGCGGCGGCGGCGGCATCGGCTACACGCTCATCGTAATCGCCTTCGCCATCGCCGTCGCCATCTGGCTGGGGAGCGGCTTCTTCACCGTCCAGCCGGGCGAGCAGGCGGCGGTGCGCCGTCTGGGGGCGTACGTCGCCCTGCAGGGCTCGGGCCTGCACTGGTGGTGGCCCTCCCCCATCGGCGCGCGCGACATCGTGAAGATAGACGACGTCCGACAGCTCGAAGTCGGCGTGCGCGGCGGCATACCCCAGCCCGGCGAATCCCTGATGATTACCGGCGACCCGGACGAAGAGGGCAACCCCGGCGAAGCGCCCAACATCGTCGACGTCCAGCTCCTAGTCCAGTACGACATCAAAGACCTTCCGCAATTCCTCTACAAAACCGTGGAGCCGGACGGGCAGACCATCAAGGACGCCACCGAAACGGCGCTCCGGCAGGTCATCGGCGACCATCCGATAGACGACCCGCTCACCGACAAGAAAGAGGACATCCAGGCGGAGACGAAAGAGATTCTCCAGATTCTGCTGGACGACTACGAAACCGGCATCAACGTCCGCGAGGTCAAGTTGCTCAACGTGTTCGCGCCGGAGCAGGTCAAAGACGCCTTCGACGACGTCGTCCGCGCCAAAGAGGACAAGGCCCGCATCATCAACTTGGCGGACGCCTATCGAGAGGACGTCCTGCCGAAAGCGCGCGGCGAGGCGGCGCGGCTGCTTGAAAGCGCCGAAGGCTACAAGCGCGAGCGCATCGCAATCGCGCAAGGGCAGTCCGAGCGCTTCAAATCCATACTCGCCGAGTACAAGCAGGCGCCCGAAGTGACCCGCCAGCGGCTGTTCCTAGAGGCGATGGAGGAAATCCTGCCCGGCATCCGCAAGTACGTCATATCCGACCAGACCGGCGGCGGACTGCTGGAGTTGCTCCCCCTCACCGACAACGCCCAGTTGCCCGAATCGCTGGGGATGAACAACCCATCCAGCCCGTAGCCGCCGCAAGCGACAAACCCCGTTCCACATCCACAGACAGCAAGCAGAGCGCACAGACGATGAGACTTCTCGCAATAACCATCATACTAATCGCCGTAATCGCCGCGATTGTGGGGCCGCAGCTGCTCTTCGTCGTGGACCAGAAGCAGCTCGCAATCGTCACGCGGTTCGGGCAGGTTCGGCAGACCATCAACACCCCCGGACTCTACGTCAAGACGCCGTTCATAGACTCGACGACGTACTACGACAAGCGCCTTCTCATCTTCGACTCGCCGGCGGATTCGCTGCTGACCAAAGACAAGAAGCGCCTGATAATAGACGTTTACGCGCGCGGCAGAATCGTCGACCCGGTGCTGTTCAGGCGAACCGTGCAGACGGAAACGCAGGGCAGGGCGCGCGCGGAATCCATCATCGCCTCCGAGTTGCGCCGCGAAATCGCCAGCTACAACCAGTCGGAGATAATCACCACCAACCGCGAGAACATCATGGGCAGCGTGGAAGGCTATGTCAGGCCGAAGTTGCGCGAGCTGGGGATTGACGTCGTCGACGTCCGCATCAAGCGCGCGGACTTCCCCTCCGAAATCGCCGAATCGGTTTACGCCCGCATGAGGGCGGAGCGCCAGCGCAAGGCGGACAAAGAGCGCGCGGAAGGGGCGGAAATAGACGCCGAAGTCCGCGCCACAGTCGACCGCGAAGCCACCATCATCCGCGCCGAAGCCCAGCGCCAAGCCGACATCACCCGCGGCGAGGGCGAAGCGGAGGCTATCAAGATATTCGCCGACGCCATCAAGTCCGACCCGGAGTTCTACTCGTTCCAGCGCTCGCTGGAGGCGTACAAGGTCATCTTCGAAACCAACTCCACCATGGTTCTGCCCGCCGACAACGACCTGTTCGAGTTCCTGCAGTCCCAAGACGGCACTAAGGGCAAGTTCAACGGCGACAGCGCCAACTAAGCGGCGGCGGGCGGCGGCGACATGGCGCGAATCCGCGTCCACATATTCGACGGCGTGGCGGACGGGACGCCGCCGGCGGACTGGCTAGCCCGCGCCGCCGACCGCGCCCTGTCGGTCGAACCCGGACGCGCCGAATCCGCGCTCGGCGTCGCCATTGCGGACGACCAGACCGTGGCGGCGCTCAACGAAACCCACAGAGGCGTCGAGGGGACGACCGACGTCCTGTCGTTCTCCAACGTCCATTTCGGCGAGTACTACGGCGCGGACGCCCGCCCGCCCGCCGACCCGGACGACTTCATCCTGCCGCCGGATTTCGACACGGACGACATCGGCGAGATAGTCATATCCTACCCGCAGGCGCTGCGCCAGGCGGCGGAATCGGGGCGAGACGCGCGCGACGAGCTCGCCGCCCTGCTTGCCCACGGCGCGCTCCATCTGCTAGGTTACGACCACGAAGACGAGCGGGACGCCGCCGTTATGCGCGAACGCGAACGCTCCGCCCGAGACGCCCAGCGGCAAGCGGGCTTGTTTGATTAGGAACCCGAAAACCCCCAAATGGCGCAAGTCCTCTATAGAAAGTGGCGTCCCCGCGCTTTGTCCGACGTGGTCGGGCAGGAGACCGTCACCAACACGCTTAGAAACGCCGTATCCGGCGGTCGGCTGGCGCACGCCTTTCTTTTTTGCGGTCCGCGCGGAACGGGCAAGACCAGCACCGCCCGCGTTCTCGCCAAAGCCGTCAACTGCCTCTCGCCGACCGACGGCGAGCCGGACAACGCCTGCGACCGCTGCCGCGCCATCAACGAATCCCGCGCGCTCGACCTCATCGAGATAGACGCCGCCAGCAATCGCGGCATAGACGACATCCGCGACCTGAGCGACAAAATCGGCTTCGCGCCCACCGAATTCCCCTACAAGGTCTATATCGTGGACGAAGTCCACATGCTCACCGACCAGGCTTTCAACGCCTTGCTCAAGACGCTGGAGGAGCCGCCCGACCACGCCATTTTCATTCTGGCGACGACCGAAATCCACCGCGTGCCGCTCACAATCGTATCGCGCTGCCAGCGCTACGACTTCCGCCGGATCCCCCTTGACGCCATATCCGAAAAGCTCGCCGAGCTGTGCCGCGCCGAGGGCGTGGAAGCGGAGCCTGAAGCGCTCGAAATCCTAGCCCGCCACTCCACCGGCAGCCTGCGGGACGCCGAGAATCTGCTGGAGCAGGCGGTGGTTTCATACGGCTCTCCGCTGGGCGGGGAGCAGGTGCGCGACATGCTGGAGCTCGCCGGGGACGAGGACGCGCTGGAGTTGTGCGACCTGGCGATTCGCGGCAAGACGCCGGAGGCGCTGACGCTCATAAACGGCGTGGCGGCGCAGGGTTCGGACTTGCGCCAGTTGCAGCGCGCCGCGACGGAGTTTCTGCGCGCCGTGATGCTGGCGTCCGCGGGCGCGGAGGACTCTTCCGGCTTCCCCGACGCCGTCGCCGAGCGCGTCCGCGCGATAGCCGCCGAAGCGGACGCGGCGCGGACTCTGCGAACCCTCAAGGCGTTTTCGGAAGCGGACATGCGCCGCGATTCGTCCTCGCCGTTGCCGCTGGAGTTGGCGCTGGTGGAATCCGCCGCGGAGCCGCAGGCGGTCGCCGCCGCGCCCGCGCCGGCGATGCAGCCGCAGGCTCAGCCGGCGTACCGCCCCGCCGCGCCCGCGCCGTCGGGGGGACGCCCTCAGCCGTCCGCGCCGCGCCGTCCGCAATCGCCGCCGAGCGCCGCCGACTCCGCGCCGCCGCCGACCGACGCGCGCTCGGACCCCAACTGGAACGACCTTCTGCGCGCCCTCCGAAACGCCGGCGCCCGATTCAAGATAGGCGCCCTGCTGAGAAGCGCCAGAGGCTACGAATTGGACGCCGAAAGCCGCCGCATGACCGTCAAATTCGCCCACAACTCCCACATAGAGCGCATACAGGGCGAAATAGACAACCCGGCGGTCGGCAAGCAGGTGCGCGAAGCCATCGCGCAGACGATGAACGGCGAGTACGACCTGGTCTTGGAACTGGCGAACGCCGGCGGGAACTCGTCCCCCGGACAATCCAACCAAAGCCACCTGGTGCGCGCCGCCCAGTCGATGGGCGCGCGGCTAATCGAAAAATACGAGGAGACCGCCAAGACATGACGATGAACCGCAAAATGATGCGCCAGGCGCAGCAGCTCCAGCGGCAGATGGAAGAACTGCAGAATGAGATCGAAGCCTCGACCGTCGAAGCATCCGCCGGCGGCGGCGTGGTGAAGGTCGTCGCCAACGGCAAAATACTCATCGAGTCCATCAGCATAGACCCGGAAGTGGTCTCGCCGGACGACGTGGAAATGCTTGAAGACCTCGTCGTCGCCGCCGCCAACGAAGCGCTGGCGAACGCCCAGCAGATGGCGACCGACAAGATGGCGCAGGCGACCGGCGGGCTGAACATCCCCGGACTGACCGGGCTGACATGATGACCGCCCAATCCCCCTACCTGCCCGCTCCGCTGGCGCGGCTGGTGGACGAATTCAGCAAGTTGCCCGGCATCGGAACCAAGACGGCGCAGAGGCTGGCGTTCCATCTGATACGCGCGCCGGAATCGCGCGCCCGCGACCTCGCGGACGCCGTAATCGGCGTCAAAGAGCGCATCGCCGCCTGCTCGCGCTGCTTCAACATCGCCGAAAACGACCCCTGCGACATCTGCGCCGACCCGCGCCGCGACCCGTCCACCATATGCGTAGTCGAAGAGGCGCTGGACGTCCTCGCCCTAGAGCGCGCCCTGACCTATCGCGGCGGCTACCACGTCCTGCACGGCGCCATCTCGCCCATGAACGGAGTGGGCCCCGACGACCTGCGAATCGCCCCCCTGCTGGCGCGCGTCAAATCCGAGCCGGTCAAGGAAATCATCCTAGCCACCAACCCGAATGTGGAAGGCGACGCCACCGCCATGTACATACACGGCTTAATCGCGCCGCTGGGCATGGAAATCGCCATCACCCGCCCCGCGCGCGGCTTGCCCGTCGGCGGCGACCTGGAATACGCCGACCAAACCACGCTGGGGCGCGCCATAGAAGGCAGGCAGACTTTCTAGGCGGCGGCGCGGGCGTTGGCGCGCAAGGATGGTTTGGACGGCTATCGCGCCGAAATCCCCGATTTCTACCCCGCCGTCATTCCCGCGAAAGAACGTCACCCTCGCGGAAGCGGGGGGAATCCAGAATCGCCCAACCTTGAAATCAAGACCGAATCGCGAGCGGCTAATCCCTTCTCCCTTGCCCCCGCCGCCGTCATTCCCGCGAAGGCGGGAATCCAGAGTTTCCCAACAACGTCATCCTCGCGGAAGCGGGGACAAGATAGCCGCCTGAAGTCAAGCCCGAATCGCAACCAGCGCATCCCTTCTCCCTTGCCCCCGCCGCCGTCATTCCCGCGAAGGCGGGAATCCAGAGTTTCCCAACAACGTCATCCTCGCGGAAGCGGGGACAAGATAGCCGCCTGAAGTCAAGCCCGAATCGCAACCAACGCATCCCCTTCTCCCTTGCCCCCGCCGCCGTCATTCCCGCGAAGGCGGGAATCCAGAGTTTCCCAACAACGTCATCCTCGCGGAAGCGGGGACAAGATAGCCGCCTGAAGTCAAGCCCGAATCGCAACCAGCGCATCCCTTCTCCCTTGCCCCCGCCGCCGTCATTCCCGCGAAGGCGGGAATCCAGAGTTTCCCAACAACGTCATCCTCGCGGAAGCGGGGACAAGATAGCCATCCGAAATCAAGGCGAGCGGACGCATGAATCCCCAAGACAATCCGCAACAGTCCGCCCAGTCGCCAACCCTTCCATACGAACCCCCCTCGCTCCGGCGCGGCTTGGATGCGGCGCGCAAAGCCCTGGACGCCGCCGGCGTCCCCGACGCCCGCCTGGAGTCGGAAGTTCTTTTGCGCTTCGTTCTCGGATGGGAGCGCTCGCGCTTCTTGGCGGAAGTTTACGCCGGCGGCGCGCCGCTCGCCCCCGACATGCGCGAACGCCTGCGGTCGCTGCTGGCGCGCAGAATCGCCGGGGAGCCGCTGGCTTACATAGTCGGCGCGCGGGAGTTCTACGGCCTGAATCTGCGCGTGGACGAGCGTGTTCTGATACCCAGACAGGAAACCGAGTTGCTGGTCGATCTGTCGCTCGACAAAATAGCCGCGTCGCCCGCCGCCCGCCCTGTCGTCTTAGACGTCGGAACCGGCTCCGGCGCGATAGCCTTGGCAATCGCCGCCAACTCGCCCGCCGCCCGCGTCTTCGCCGCCGACGTCAGCGCCGCCGCCCTCGCCGTCGCGAAGCGCAACGCCAAGGCGCTCGGACTCGCCGACCGGGTATCATTCATCCGTTGCGACACGCTCGCCGCCGCGAGGGGTCCCGTCGACCTGATAGTGTCCAACCCGCCCTACATTCCGAGCGCGGACATGGCGAATCTGCAACCCGAAATAAGGCGCGAGCCGCGCCTAGCCCTAGACGGCGGCGCGGACGGGCTAGACCCCTTCAGACGTCTCGCCCGCGGAGCCGCTCGCGTACTCGCCCCCGGCGGCGCGCTCATCGCGGAGCTGACGCCCCAACAAATGGACGCCGCCGAGTCGATAGCGCAAGCGCTCATCCCCAACGCGCGCCGAATATCGCGCCGACAAGACCTGTTCGGCGACGACCGCGCTCTGGTCGCGGAAACGGACGGCGGCGGCGGCGCTTAGTAGCTAAGCGAGCTCCAGAAGCGCTCTTCCTTCCACGGGTCGCCTTCCATGTGGTAGCCGCGCGCTTCCCAGAAGCCGGGCGCGTCTTCCGCCATGAACTCGATGGCGTTCACCCACTTCGCGCTCTTCCACCCGTACCGCTTCGGCACGACTAGGCGCAGGGGCCCCCCGTGTTCGGGCGTCAGCGGCTCGCCGTCGTGCGTATGGGCGAACAGGACGTCGTCGTCCAGCAGAACGTCCAGCGCCACGTTCGTGGTATAGCCGCCGTAGCAGTGCGCCATGACGAACTTCGCCTCCGGCGCGGGCGCCAGCCGCTCCATCAGATCGGTGAACAGGACGCCGCGCCAGGTGTTCCGCAACTTGCTCCACTGCGTCACGCAGTGGAACTCCGCGTCCAAAGTGGTCTGCGGCAGGTCGTTGAACTCCCGCCAGTCGAGCGTCAGCTCGTTCTCGACCAGCCCGAACGCCTTGAACTCCCACTCCGAGACGTCCACGCGCGGCGTGGGCCCGAAAGTCAGCACCGGGAACTTCTCCGTCACGAACTGCCCCGGCGGCGCGGACGGCTGCGCCTCTCGGCGGCTCTGATTGATTCTCGTAATTCGCCCCAACTTGTTCAGCATCGCGCGCTCCCGCTTTTCTGTCGTTCTAACGCTAATCCCATTCTACAACATCTCGCGGACGATAAACAGGACGCGGGCGCGCAGAATTATCGCGCCGGAACGCCCGTCGGACGAATTTCTGCGAATGAGCGTTTTGCGAAAAATCCAATCTCTAACGCCGTCTAACTGGGTCAAAAGCGAATCGCAACAACATCATTCCCGTGAAAATGGGACGATAAACCCCTTCCTTGCGTCTCTGCGCCTTCGCGCCTTTGCGTTTCCCGCTCTTCGACCTTTTGCGAATTTCGGCGCGCGCGAAAGACCTCCGAGACGCGCGCCGACGCCCGAATAGACAATCCCCCGCCCCATATCTGCTACAATAGCGGGCGCGGCGCCTAACGCCGCCGAGAAAGGGGACGCAACAGGATGAGTTCGAGCGGAAGGCTCATATACATGGACAACGCCGCCACCACGCCCACGCGCCCGGAAGCGGCGCGCGCCATGGCGCATTATTTCGCCGCCGACTTCGGCAACCCCTCCGGCATCTACGAGCTGTCCCAGCGAAGCAGGGGCGCGGTGGACGCCGCCCGCCAAACCGTCGCCCGCTCGCTCGGCTGCCGAACCAGCGAGCTGGTCTTCACCTCCGGCGGCACCGAATCCGACAACGCCGCCATCAAAGGCGTGGCGATGGCGTTGCGGAACGTCGGAAACCACATCGTCACCACCGCCATAGAGCATCACGCCGTTCTGCACGCCTGCCACCAGCTGGAGCAGTTCGGCTTCGACGTGACCTATCTGCCGGTGGACGAGATGGGCGAAGTGACCCCGGAGCAGGTCGCGGACGCCCTGACGGAGCGCACCACGCTAGTGAGCGTGATGCTCGCCAACAACGAAATCGGCGCGATTCAGCCGGTATCGCTCATCTCCGCCGCCGTCGCCGAGCGCGCCGCGCGGCTGGGACGCCGGGTCTATCTCCATACGGACGCCGTTCAGGCGATAGGCGCCCTGCCGGTGAACGTCCGCGAGCTCGGCGTGGATTCGCTTAGCCTATCCGCCCACAAATTCGGCGGACCGAAAGGCGTCGGGGCGCTTTACCTCAAGCGCGGAACGCCCTTCGAGCCGCTAATCGCCGGCGGCGGGCAGGAGCGCGAAAGACGCTCCGGCACCGAAAACGTCCCCGGCATAATCGGCTTGGCGGAAGCGTTGCGCCTGGCGGACGCCGAGCGCGAAGAATCCGCCCGCCGCGCCGCCCGACTGCGCGACCGCATCATCAGCGGAATCCAAGAGCGCATCGAAAACGTAAAACTGAACGGACACCCGACGCGCAGACTGCCCAACAACGTCAACGTCTCATTCGAAAACATCGAAGGCGAGCCGATTTTGCTGGGCTTGGACTTCGCCGGCATCTGCGCCTCCAGCGGCTCGGCATGCTCGTCCGCATCGCTGGAGCCGTCCCACGTCCTCACCGCCATAGGCTTGCCGGCGGACTTGGCGCAGGGCAGCCTGCGAATCACCGTCGGAAAGGACAATACGGACGAAGACGTCGATTATCTTCTGGACACGCTCGCCTCTCTAGTAGCAAAATTGAGGGCGATGCCGTCTCTCGCCGGCGTCTAATCGAACCCCGAACCCGAAAACCTAGCCGAAACGACAGCAGATGACCAGACTTTCGCAACCTTCCGACTCTTCCCAAGCCGCGACGACCGGGCGCCGTTCGCGCGCGGCGGCGATTCTCGCCATAGCCTTCTCGCTGCTGGCGGCGGCGCTCGCTCTAGCCGCCTGCTCCGGCGGCGACGACGGCAAAATCGGCGTTCGCGGGCGCAGCATCGAAATCCACGCCGAGCGCCCGGTGATAACCGAAAAGGTCGCCTACGCCGCCGGCGGCGAACACCGCGTAATCCGTCCCAGCGCCACCAACCGCCAGCTCGCCGCCGTCCACGTGACTGTCGTCAACCGAACCAGCACGGTGATGCCCATGCTGGTCGACCCGGAAGCGGCGCGTCTCGGCGACCGGCGCGGCGAGCGCATACCGGCGCTCGACCCCTTCGAACGATACGGCACCGCCGACTTCGCCGCGGAGGACGAAAACAAATTCGCCCCCCTGCTGTGGGGCGACATCGAACTGGACCGCGACTTCCAAGTGTCCGGCTGGATGCTGTTCGACGTCCCCAAGGGCTTGACGCTGGGGACGCTCTGGTGGGACGAAATAGACGAGGTGATAGGCGACTACGTGGAGTACACCCGCCGCTGATTCCCCGTTCGGGCGCGGCGGGCGGCGAAAACCAGCCTATCCAAACCCGCCCGCATGCAATATAATAAAAGCAGACTTGAACAACCCCAAGACGAAAACGGAGTAAACATGGCTCACCCCGTAGCGGTAACTGACTCGACATTCCAAGACGAAGTGGTGAACTCCGCCACGCCCGTGGTGGTGGACTTCTGGGCGGAGTGGTGCGGACCTTGCAAGGCGATAGCCCCAATCGTCGAAGAGCTCGCCGGCGAGTATGACGGCAAGGTCAAATTCGCCAAGATGGACGTGGACAGCAACCCCGGCACCCCCATGCAGTTCGGCATCCGCGGCATCCCCACCCTGATAATCTTCAACGACGGCAAGGCGGTCGACCAGGTGGTCGGCGCCGTCCCCAAGTCCATGCTCAAAAAGCGCGTGGACGAGGCGATAGCCTAAGAAACCCCACACTCGGCGCGTCGGTCGTCCCCGCCCTCATCTCAGGCGCATTGCTTGGGGCAAGCGCGCGGGGGACAGTTGGGGACGACGGCGCGCGAACCCCGCACACGGGAGCGGATAGGGCCTGGTGGCTCTCGCGGTCTTCAAAACCGTCCGGCGGCAACCCAGCGGTTGGCGCGGTGGGTTCGACTCCCTCTCGCTCCCGCCAGCGTATCGCGCCGTCCAACACGGGCGGCGCGCCCGTCTTTTCCGTCCCCGTCCAAACCGGCGGGGCATGTCCGGCGGATTTAGGCGCGGATTTGGACGCTTCCGCGAGGGCGACGTTCTTTCGCGGGAATGGCGGGGGGGAATGGCGGCGCGCGCCAGTCCGATGCGAACATGCCGCCCATCCGCGACTCTACCGCGCCAGTTCCCAATCGCGCAGTATGGCATGCGCCGCGTTGTGTCCGGGGGCGCCGGTGACTTCTCCGCCGGGGTGCGTTCCCGCGCCGCAGAGATACAGCCCGTCTATCGGCGTTCGGTAGCCGGACGACAGGACGCCGGGGCCGGGGCGGTTCGCCAGGCTTTGCGCGGTGGTTATGTCGAGATGGCGTATGTTGCCGTCGGTCAATCCGACGCGCTCTTCCAGCTCTTGCGGGGTGAACAGCTGCCAGTCGCGGACGGTCTTTCGGAAGCCGGGCGCGTACTTCTCTATGCCGTCTATCAGCCGCTCGCCCGTCTCTTCGCGCAGGTCGTCCCAACTCGCGGCGCGCGGGCGGACGGGGGCGTAGAGCGCCCAGACGGACATGACGTGCTTGCCTTCGGGGACGAGCGTTTTGTCCAAGACGGACGGTATCTGAATGTGCATCACCGGCGCGGACGACGGGGCGCCGGCGCGGGCGTCGTCGGCGCTGCGTTGGAAGTAGTCCGCGGATGGGCAGATGCGTATCTGCGTCAGATAGCGCTCGTCGTAGCGCGCGCCCAGGTATGCGCTGAAATCCGGCAATTCGTCCAGCGCGGCGTGGAACTTCAGATAGGAAACGTCGGTCTTGAGGCGGCGGACGCGGCGCGCCAGGCCGGGGGCGAGCGCGTCTTGGTCCATCAGCTTGAGAAAAGTCCGCTTGGGGTCGGCGTTGGAGATTACGATGTCGGCTTCTATGATTTCGCCGTCCTCCATGCGGACGGCGGCGGCGCGCCCGTTGCGGACGACTATCTCGGCGACGGGGGCGTTGGTTCTTATCTCCGCTCCGAGCGACTCGGCGGCGCGCGCCATCGCCTGCGTGATGCCGCCCATGCCGCCGCTGGGGATGCCCATGTTGCGCGGCTCGGTGAACAGGTCGGTGTCGGTGTAGGCGACGGACATTATCGAGCCCGGCGCGCGCGGGTCGGCGGCGTCTTGGGCGTCTATGAACACGGCGCGGACTTCGGGCGATTCGAAATGCTCATCGACCAAATCGCGCATGTTGCCGGTGAGCATGCGCTCCCAGACGGCTTCGTTGGGCGTCCCCTGGACGTCCGCCGTCACTTGCGCCAGCGTGGGCGGGTCTTCCAGAAAGTAGCGGTGCAGGATGCCGGCGGCGCGCGCCATGAAATCCTGATAGCGATGGTAGCCGTCCAAATCGCCGGGGGACAGGCGGGCGATTTCGTCCGCGTTGTTCGCCTCGTCGTGCCAGCGCAGCATGTAGCGCCCGCTGGGGAAGGGCTGGAAGCGGTAGGGATCCACCGGGTGGATGCTCAGGCCGTGATTCCGCAGGCCGAGGTCGTCTATGACCTTGCCCTGCAGCATGTGGCAGATGTAGGAGCATGAGGATACGCGGAAGTCGGGGAAGAGCTCTTCGGTGACGCAGGCGCCGCCGACGAAATCGCGCCGCTCCAGAACCAGAACGCTCGCGCCGGCTTGGGCGAGATAGTTCGCCGCCACAAGCCCGTTATGCCCCGCGCCCACGATAATCGCCGAGTATGGCATTGGATGATGACTCCCCCAGAAGTTGGTTTGCGGTGGCTATAGTAGCAGAAAAGGGGCGTGTTCGGGGTTGGCAAACTGCGCCTAGCGGCGCAGGCACCCTCACCCTAGCCCTCTCCCATCAAGGGAGAGGGGATACGTTGGCTTCAGTTCAAGCCTGATTCCTAGTGGCAATCTTGGTTGGGCGACTCTGGATTCCCGCCTTCGCGGGAATGACGGCGGCGGGGGGGGGGGGGGCGAGAAAAGGGATTTGTCGCTGGCGGTTCGGGCTTGGTTTCGGGCGGCTATCTTTGTTGGGCGATTCTGGATTCCCGCCTTCGCGGGAATGACGGCGGCGGGGGGGCGCGAGAAGGGATTTGCCACTGGCGGTTCGGGCTTGGTTTCCAGTGGCTAAGTTGGTCGCTCCACTCTGGATTCCCGCCTTCGCGGGAATGACGGCGGCGCGGGGGGCGCGAGAATGGATGCGTTGGTTGGGATTCGGGATTGGTTTCGGGCGGCTATCTTTGTTGGGCGATTCTGGATTCCCGCCTTCGCGGGAATGACGGCGGCGGCGCGGGGAAGAAGGGTTGCGGGGGCGTATGCTACAATGCCGTTCGCATCGGACGGATTAGCGCGGACGGCAAGGCAGGCGAGGCGAATATGGATTCCAGCGGCTACGACGTCGCCGTCATCGGCGGCGGGATTATTGGGTTGGCTACGGCGATGCGGATAGCTCAAGAGCATCCGGGGCGCAAGGTGGCGGTGGTGGAGAAGGAAGATGAGGTAGCCACGCATCAGACGGGGCATAACTCCGGCGTGATACACGCGGGGATTTACTACGCGCCGGGGTCGCAAAAGGCGAATTTCTGCTCCACCGGCGGCAGGCTTCTGCGCGAGTTCTGCGACGAGCGCGGCATCGAATATGAGATGTGCGGCAAGCTCATCGTGGCGATAGACGATTCGGAAGTCCCCGGACTCGAGGAGCTCCACCGGCGCGGCACCGCCAACGGCGCGGAAGGGCTGCGGCTCATCGGGCGCGAGGAGATGCGCGAGCGGGAGCCGCATGTGGCGGGCGTCCGCGCGATATGGTCGCCCAACACCGGCATCGTGGATTTCACGAAAGTGGCGCAAGCCTATTCGACCGAGATGCGCGAATCGGGCGGCGACCTGATAACGGGCGCGGAAACCGTCGGCGTCTCGCGCGACAACGGCGCGATGCGCGTCCAGACGACGGCGGGCGACTTCCCCGCGCGGAACATAATCAACTGCGCGGGGCTTCACGCCGATGCGGTGGCGCGGATGATGGGGGTGGATATAGGCGTCCGCATCATCCCGTTCCGGGGGGAGTACTTCTCGCTCAAGCCCGAAAGCGCGCGGCTGGCGCGCGGGCTGATATACCCCGTCCCGGATCCGTCGTTGCCCTTCTTGGGCGTCCACTTCACAAAGCGCATCAACGGCTCGGTGGAAGCGGGCCCCAACGCGGTGCTGGCGCTGAAGCGCGAAGGCTACTCCAAGACCAGTTTCAACCTGCGGGACGCGCTGGGGACGTTCGGCTACGGCGGCTTCTGGCGCATGTCCGCCAAGTATTGGAAGACCGGCATAGGCGAGCAGTACCGCTCGGCGGTCAAGTCGGTTTTCGTCAAATCGCTCCAGACGCTTGTGCCGGAGATTACGGGGGACGATCTGCACGAACCCGGCGCGGGCGTCCGCGCGCAGGCGGTCGACCGCAAGGGGGCGCTGCTGCAGGATTTCAGCATCGCCCAGACGGAAGGGGCGATACACGTCCTGAACGCGCCTTCGCCGGGGGCGACTTCTTCGCTGTCCATCAGCCGGCACATTGTGGATTTGGCGAAAGAGTCGTTTGGGCTTTAGCCGAATCGCGCCGGGCGCTAAGGGCGGCGGTTAGGGCGCGGCGGCGCGCCGCCATTCGGCTATGTTCCAAAGGTTGCTGTCCCATCCGTTGGCGCGGACGTTGAGCAGGCTTGCGGCGTGGGCGGACACTATGCCGCGATTGATTAGCGGAATCTGTCGCCCGCCGACGGCGGTCATGTCGTTGAGCGTCTTGACCAGCCTTTCGCGCTCCGGGCCCGGCGGCGTTCGGGCGAGCTCGGCGTAGAGCGCGTCGTACTCCGGGTCGCAGGCGCGGGCGTTGTTGCCGCCCGACCAATTGTTGGCGCGCGTCTGAATCTGGGCGCACAAGCCGTTGGAAAGCCACTGCTGGGGGTCGACGCCCGAACCGTCCGCGTACATTTGGACGTCCGCGAAGAAGCGGCGGTAAGACGCCCCCGCGACTTCCGCCGGGTCGCCGCCGAAGAAAGCGCCGGCGTCGTGGGAGATTATCTCCGTCTCGATGCCGATCTCGCCCCACCACTCGGCGATGAGGCGCTGGGTTTCCTGCCGGACGGCGTTGGCGGTCGTCTGAAAGGACACGCGGAGCGGAGCGCCGTTGTACTCGCGCGTCCCGTCCCCGTCCGAGTCGGTCGCGCCGTTCGCGTCCAGAAGGCGGTTGGCGGCGGCTATGTCCTGCGTCAGGCAGATGTCGTTGGCGCTCGACGCGTAGTTGGCGGGCGCGTCTATCACATTGCAGGCGGGGCGTCCGGCGAAACCGTAGAGGCTTTCGGAAAGGCGCGAGCGGTCTATCGCCAGCGACATAGCCAGCGGAATGGGCTTGAAAGTCAGGAACGGATGCGGGTTTTCGCCGTCCAGATATTCGGAGCGGTTTTCGCCCAGCGCCGGGTCGGGGTTGGTCTGGTTCACGACGATGACTTCCACCCGGCTGGCGAAAGCCGCCGTTGTTTCGCTATCGCCTTCGGCTTGCATTTCCGCCAGCTCGTCCGGCGGTATCTGCAGGTTCCAGGCGTAATCCGCGGATCCTTCCGCCAGCGCCGCGCGCGCCGCGTCCTCCGCGCTTCCGCCGCCGATGATGGTCACGCGGTCGAAGTAAGGCGCCGCGCCGCGATAGTGCGGGTTGCGTTCGTAAACCGCGTTCCCGCCCTCGCTGAACTCCGCTATGCGATAGGGTCCTGTTCCAACCGGCGAAAAGTTTAGCGGGCAGCCATGCGAAGCGGCGGCGCAATCTTCCTCGAACTGCGCGCGGCTTATGATGGGCGCCCACGCGCTGACGAACGCGGAGTAGGGATAGGGCGTCGGCGAATCGAACGCTATGGATACCGTTCGGTCGTCAAGCGCCGTTACGGACTGGATGCCCTCGAATCGCTTGCTCTGGGCGCAGTCGGCGTCCGGCGAAGCGCAGTGGCGCCAGGTGAAGACCACGTCGGCGGCGGTCAGCGGGGAGCCGTCCGACCAGCGCAAGCCCTCGCGCAGACGCCATGTCGCGCTCATCAAATCGTCGGACACGCCGCCGTTTTCGACGGTGGGGACGGATTCCGCCAGGCGCGGAACCAGCGAGCCGTCCGGCGCGTAGCCGGCGAGCGGCTCCAGGGCAATCGCGCCGGCGTCCATATCCTTGTCGCCGCCCGAAAGATAGGGCAACGGCGTCGAGGGAGCCTGCCAGTAGCGCAGAGTCAAGACCTTGTCCGACGGCGATTCGGAAGAAGCGCCGCCGTTTCCGTTTCCGCAGCCCGCGAGCGCGCCCGCCGCCGCGAGCGCGATGAGAATGATGGCGATTATGCGCGCCGTGAACAATGAGCGTCTCCACGTCTGGTTTTGCGGGGGGCGAAACCCCGCGTCCGAAAGACCGCGCGCGATTTTACCCGATTGCGAGAAAGCCGTTCAATCGCGCGGGGCGGCGCGATTTCCGGCGTCATCCCCGCAACAGTCCATAGACGCGCTTCGGGGACACCAGGACGATTACCGCCTCTTGGTCAATCATCGCCTGGTCGTACTCGTCCCAGTCGGGATGCTCGGCGGGGCTGCACGCCATATAGACCTCGCGCAGGGCGAGGCGCATGCGCTCGGCGTCGGTGTTGGAGTAGTCGAGCAACGTCGCCTCGCCCTCCACCGACACCCACTGCCGCCAGTCTTCGGCGGCGGCGAGAACGGTGCAATGCGGGTCGCGCCGCAGGTTGCGGATTTTCTGCGAGCGGGGATAGACGGACACGAACGCCGCCTTGCCCTCATACGCGCCGCAGACCACTACGGAGGAATGAGTGGCGCCGTCCGGTCGCCGCGTGGCGATTACGCCCCTGTGATGGGATTCCATGAACGGTCTGGCGTCTTCGAAATTCATTTTTTCGCTCCTGCGGAAACCGCGCTTCGGCGGCTTCGTTCATTCCTCCAGTATTACGTCGCCGCTCCGCCCGCCGGTTTTGCGGATTAGGCGGACGGCTTCGATTCTCATGCCCCTGTCGACGGCTTTGCACATGTCGTAGATGGTCAGCGCCGCCGCGACGGTGGCGGTGAGAGCTTCCATTTCCACGCCAGTCTTGCCGGTCGTCCGCGCGACGGCGGTTATTTCGACGGCGCTTTCGGATTCGTTCAGCTCGAACTCCACGCCGATTTTGTTCAAGGGCAGGGGATGGCAGAGCGGGATTATGCGGGACGTCTCTTTGCCGCCCATGATTCCGGCGATTCGGGCGACGCCCAAGACGTCGCCTTTCTCGAAGGCGTTTTCGCGGATGAGAGCTAGGGTTTCGGGGCGCATGAGAACGCGCCCGCGCGCCGCGGCTTCGCGCCGCGTGTCGGGCTTGTCGCCGACGTCGACCATCCGCGCCGCGCCGGATTCGTCCACATGGGTCAGTTTGGCGTTTTCGTTCGCGCTCATCGCCGCCTTCCGCCTCCGCGATAGGGTGGTTTTCGGGTTCGGGACGGCGCGGGCGTTCGCCGCCGCGTTGGGAGCGCGGTCACCGCCGCCGTCCTCTCATATTCCGCGTCCGCGCCGAGATTGTCGGATTTGGACGCGGCGACCGCGAGGGCGTCCGCGCGCTCGTTGCCGGGGTCGCCGGCGTGTCCGCGCACCCAGATGAAATCGACGTCGTGGACGTCCAGCAGGTCGAGCAGGCGCGCCCAGAGGTCGGGGTTGACGGCTTTCTCGGTCTTGTTGCGCCGCCAGCCGTTCGCGCGCCACCGCCGCGCCCAGCCCTTGTTGACGGCGTCCGCGATGTACTTGGAATCGGTGTACAGCGACACCGCGCAAGGCTGCTTGAGCGTCTCAAGCCCGACTATGGCGGCGAGAAGCTCCATGCGGTTGTTCGTGGTGAGCCGAAAGCCGCCGCTCAGCTCGCTGCGGTTCGCGCCGTATTGCAAGACGACGCCGTAGCCGCCCGGTCCGGGGTTGCCGGAACAAGCGCCGTCGGTGTGCATGGAAACGCGCCGTCTCATATCGCCTTCCATTCTACACGATTCGGCGGCGCGGCGGCTTGGGTTCCAGAAGAAAATCGCGGAATGTTGAACGGATGGGGGGACGCGAAGGCGCGAAGGGGCGGAGAATCGCAAAGATTTATCGTTGCAACTCGCGCCCTTTTGCAATTTCGCGCCGACGCGAATAAAATCCGCTTGCGGAAATACGCAAGCCAAGCGATTGGGAGAAGATACTCATGCCGGTGGATTACGAAAAGCGCGGACACGTGGCGCATGTCACCATCAACAACCCCGCGAAGGCGAACATACTCGATAGGCGGATCTCGGACGAGATAGCGGAGATTTGGCGGGAGGTCTGGGACGACCGCGACATTCGCGTTTCGATTCTGACCGGCGTGGGCGACCGCCACTTCTGCGCGGGACACAACTTGGCGTCGCGCCCGGACGTGACGCCGGAGGAGCGCGAGCGCCTGCGGGCGGAAGGCGTCTTCTGGCCGCTCGCCGGCACGGTCAACGGCGCGCGAATCGGCGCGGACGGCAGGCTGGGCGACCACTACCCGCAAATCTACAAGCCCGTCATCGGCGCCATCAACGGCTGGGCGGCGGGGGCGGGGTTCTACCTGATGCTGACGTCCACCGACATTCGCGTCGCCAGCGCCGAAAACGCGCGCTTCAAGTTCGCCCTGCTCAGCCAAGGATGGGTCGGCGGCGGGCCGGGCGCGACGTATCTCACGCGGCAGATTGCCCACGCGGACGCCATGCGGATTCTGCTCATGGACGAGCCGTTCGACGCCCAAGAAGCGCTGAGAATCAACCTGGTGAACGAAGTCGTCCCGCACGGACAGCTGATGGCGCGCGCCGAAGAGCTCGCCGCCCACATAGCCGCCCTGCCGCCGCTCGCCACGCGGATGATGAAGGAATTGGCGCTGCGCTTCCGCGACATTCCGGTGACGGAAGCCTGGCGCGTCCAAACCCTGATGAACGCCCTGCTCACCCAGATGACGGGGGACGGCGACGAAGGGCGCGCGGCGTTCCTAGAGAAGCGCCCGCCCAATTTCACGGGGTCGATACGCATGAAGGGCGAGGCGTATCCGGAAGCGACGCCGGAAGAGCGGGCGCGGCTGGACGAAATCCGGCGGGATTATCTGGGGTAGATGTGGCGGGGCGGCGCGATTCGCGCTTTCTAGCCCCGCCATTCCCGCGAAAGCGGGAATCCAGAGTCGCCCCAAAACGTCATCCTCGCGAAAGCGGGGACAAGATAGCCGCCCGAAGCCAAACCCGAATCGCGAGCGACAAATCCCCTCTCCCTTGATGGGAGAGGGCTAGGGTGAGGGTGAGCCGCGCGCAAGCGCGGCTGCGGCGTGGTTAGCGCGCCTGCGATTCTTCGTCAAGTTCCCGCATGGTTCTTTCCAGAACCGAATCAGTATCCATGAGCGCGTCGTTGTTCCAGAATCTCAGAACCTTGAATCCCTGCGAGCGCAACCACTCAGAGCGTTCGGCGTCGTATTTTTCTTGCGCGAGATGCTGACTGCCGTCCAGCTCCACTATCAGATTGCGCGAGAAGCATGCGAAATCAACGACGTAGCGTCCGATGGGCGCTTGGGCGTTTGAATTTGCATCCGAGCAGTTGTTTGGCGCGGAGATGTTTCCACAGCGCGCGTTCGGTGTCAGTGGAGTCCTTTCTGAGTTGTTTGGCGCGGCGAGTTGCGTTCATTTGGCTTCTCATGTCGCGGCTGGCAAGACTGCGCCTAGCGGCGCAGACACCCTCACCCTAGCCCTCTCCCATCAAGGGAGAGGGGATACCTTGGCTTCAATTCAAGCCTCTGATTTCGGAAAACATACCCCTGCAAGCCCATCAAGGGAGAGGGGATTCGCCGGTTGCGATTCGGGCTTGGTTTCGGATGTCGGACGCCGCCCCCTAGAAATCCCCAAACTTCGCCTGGCCGTTGACCCGCCCGTTGGTCTCCGGCTCGTCGGGCGCCTCCGCCGGCGTTTCGGGCTTGGCGGCTTTGACCGTCTTGCCGTTCGCCTTCCCGTTCGCCGCCTTGCCGTTCGCCTTGCCGCCGTTCGCGTCCGGAGCGAGCTTCAGGTCGCTCACGCAGCTGATGGACGCCACGGCGTCGCCCTCGGCGGGCTTGAAGATGGTTACGCCCTGAGTGGCGCGCCCCATGCTTCTGATTTCCGACAGGCTGGTTCGGAGAACCTGCGCCTGCTCGGACACGACGTAGATTTCCTTGCTGTCGTCAATCACTTGGGCGTCCGCCACCGGGCCGGTCTTGCGGGTTATCTTGAAAGTCTTGACGCCCTTGCCGCCTCTGTTGGTGACTCTGTACGAATTCAGCGGGGTTATCTTGCCGTAGCCGAACTTGCTGATTACCAGCAGGCGGGCGTCGGGCGTTCCGACGTCCATTGAAACCACCCTGTCGCCGTCCGCGAGCGTCATGCCTTTGACGCCGCTCGCCGCTCGCTGCTGGGGGCGGATGTCGTCTGTGGGGAAGCGTATGGACATGCCGTCGCGCGAAACCATGATGGCGTCTTCGTCCCCATCCGCCGGGCGCACCGAAACGAGCTCGTCGTTCGGTTGGAGCCCCACGATTATCAGCCCCGCCGGGCGTATGTTGGCGACGGAGCTGAGCGACGTCCTCTTTATCTTGCCGCGCGCGGTGGCGAGCATCAGATAGCGGTCGTCCGCGGAGATGTCCTCCGGCGACATGGCTATCACGGCGCTGGCGGTTTCGGTGTCGCTCATGGCGACGACGTTCGCCAGCGGAACGCCCCGCGTGTTGCGGGACATGTCCGGGCGCAGTTCGTAGGCGGTGATGGAATAGACGCGCCCCTTGTTCGTGAAGAACAGCAGCTTGTCGTGGGTGTCGACCACCAGCAGATGCTTGACGGCGTCGTCTTCCCGCGTGACCATGCCGCCGACGCCTTTGCCGCCGCGGTGCTGGTTGCGGTATGTGTTCGCCGCTATGCGCTTGATGTAGCCCGCCTGGCTGACCGTCACCACTATCTGCTCGTGCGGCTCCAGCTGGGCGCGGGTGAGGTCGAACGCCGCGTCGGTTATCTCGGTGCGGCGCGCGTCGCCGTGCTTCTTCTTGAGGGCGCGGAGCTCTTTCTTGACTTCGCCGAGCATCTTGCGCTCGCTGGCGAGCAGGTCTTCCATCTTGGCGATGGCGGCGCGGACTTCGTTGTATTCCTTCTCGATCTGCTCGCGCTCTAGGGCGGCTAGGCGGCGCAGCTGCATGTCGAGAATGGCTTGCGCCTGGTCTTCTTCCAGTCCGAAGCGCGCCATCAGCTCGCCGCGCGCGGCTTGGGCGCTTTCGGCGGCGCGGATGAGGCGGATGACTTCGTCCAGATTGGCGATGGCGATTCGCAATCCCGCGAGTATCCGCGCCCGCTGGCGCGCTTTCGCCAACTCGAACTCCGTCCGCCGCCGGATGACTTCGCGCCTGAATTGGATGAACTGCTGAAGCGCCTGCCGCAGGGTGAACACGCGCGGCATGCCGTCCACCAGCGCCAGCATGTTCGCCGAGAATGAGCTTTGCATGGCGGTGAGCTTGTAGAGGTTGTTGAGGACGACCTGCGGCTGGACGTTCGCGCGCAACTCGAACACCACGCGCATCCCCTGACGGTCGGACTCGTCGCGCATGTCGGAGATGCCCTCTATTTTGCGCTCTTTCACCAGCGCCGCGACCTTCTCGACCAGCGCCGCCTTGTTGACCTGATAGGGCAGCTCGTCGACGATGATCCGCATCCGCCCGCCGCGCTTCATCGGCTCGATGGACGCTTTGGCGCGGACGATTATCTGCCCGCGCCCGGTCTCGTAAGCCTCGCGGATGCCCTTCGTCCCCATGATGATGCCGCCGGTGGGGAAGTCCGGGCCCTTGACGAATTGCATCAGGTCTTCTGTCGTGGCGTCCGGGCGGTCGGCGAGGTGGATGAGGGCGTCGCAGACTTCGTCCGGGTTGTGCGGGGGGATGTTGGTCGCCATGCCGACGGCGATTCCGGCGGCGCCGTTGACCAGCAGGTTGGGAAGGCGGGCGGGCAGAACGGACGGCTCCGCCAGCGAGTCGTCGAAGTTGGGGGTGAAGTCGACCGTGTCTTGGTCGATGTTGGCGAGCATCTCGTCCGCGATGGGGGCGAGGCGCGCTTCGGTGTAGCGCATGGCGGCGGGGGGGTCGTTGTCCACCGAGCCGAAGTTGCCCTGTCCATCGACCAGCGGCGCGCGGAGCGAGAACGGCTGCGCCATGCGGACCAGCGCGTCGTAAACCGCCCCTTCGCCGTGCGGGTGCCACTTGCCCAGCACTTCGCCCACCAGCCGCGCGCTCTTCTTGTGCGGCGAGTTGGGGCGCATGCTCAAATCGTGCATCGCGTAGAGTATGCGCCGCTGGACGGGCTTGAGGCCGTCGCGGATGTCCGGCAACGCGCGCGAGACGATGACGCTCATGGCGTAGTCGAGATACGAGCTCCGCATCTCGTCCACAATGGGAGCGGGCTTGATGAGTCCGAACGGACCCTTTTCGGGGGTGGCGGTTACCATGAGCGACTCCTAAGATAAATCGCGGCGGGCGCGGGCGGCTCTCGCGGAAGGGCGGGCGCACGGCGGCTAGCGCGCCTGCCCGCCGCGCCTTCGGAAGAGCGGGCGGACGAAACGCGAAACCGCCGCTTTGAGACCGGAGGCGCGCCCGCCGTCAATGGCGTTCGGGGCGGTTGTCCCGCGCCGCTTTTCCAACTTGCCTTCGCCGGTCGGTTTCATGCGTCCGGCGCGGTGGTCGTAGTAGTATTTGGGAGCGGACATGTCCAAGCGCCTCGCCTGCGGAAAACGCCGCCGAATTGCGTTTATTATAGCAGTTTGGGGGGGTTGCTATCTATCTAGTGCAAGTTTAAGAAAATGCCAAAATTCCGCATGGCGGCGTTCGGGGGGATGACGGGGGAAGTCGACGCGAAGGCGCAAAGGGTTGCCGGCGGCTGGGTTGCGCGTCTTTGTCAGAATCGGGATTTAGGGGATTGGGGGATTTTCAGGATTTCGTTTCGCCCCCCTGCGCTTTTCGCCCGCGAACGGAAATCCCGCCAATCCAAATGTGGACAAGCGCTTGCCCAGCGAACGCGCGCGCCGGAAGAATCCTGAAAATCCTGATTCTGACAAAATGGCGTAGCCGCTCCCTTGCCGCCAACGACTTAAACCGACACGTCGACTTCCCGCAGTTCCGAGTAGTCCGGAAGCGGCTCGCCGCGTTTTGCCATGCTCTCGATGCACGCCGCTATCGCTTCCTTTATGTTGGCTACTGCTTCTTCCCGCGTCCTGCCCTGCGAGTGGCAACCGGGGAGGGCGGGGCAACTCGTCGCGATGAAGCCGTCTTCGTCTTCTTCGGAAAGCGTCACTATGAATTTCATGCCTTTTCTCCTTTCGCCGATTTCAGGATTAGGTTGTGTTGACATATCGCGCTCGCGGCGATTTTCGGTTCGGCGTTGGCGTCCGCCGCCTTCTGGATTCCCGCCTTCGCGGGAATGACGGAATGGAAATCGCGCGCGGCGGCGCGACAATCGCCCATTCCAGCCTATGCCGACATGTCCTAGTTCGCCGCCCCCGTCATCCGCTCCGCCGCGCGCTCCGCCAGCGATTGGAATAGGCGCTCGAAATGCGGGGGGACTTCCATTCGGCGCTCCGGGTGGAATTGGACAGCTATCGCCCAGCGATGATGCGGGCTTTCCAGCGCCTCTATCACGCCGTCCTCCAGCGAGTAGGCGGACGCCAGCAGGCGCGGCGATTTGTGCGCCTCGCGGACGCCTTGATGATGCAGGCTGTTGACGCGGACGAATCCGCCGGAGCCGACCACCGCCGCCAGCTTGGAGCCGGGCGATATGTAGATGCGATGATAGGACGCCTTCCAGTCGTCCGCGGGCCCTATCACGTCGTGGCTTTCGACGTGATGCGCCAGCCGACCGCCCAGCGCCACGTTGAGCATTTGCATGCCGCGGCAGATTCCGTAGATGGGCATGTCCGCGTCCAGCGCCGCGCGGGTCAGAGCGAGCTCCATGGCGTCGCGCGCCGGGTCTATCGCCATGTAATCCACGTCGTCGCGCTGGGCTTCGCCGTAGAGCGACGGGGATATGTCCTCGCCGCCGGCTAGAACCAAGCCGTGCGCTCGGCGCAGGAATTCGTCCGGCGCGACGGGGTTTTCGGGCGTGAGCGCCCAAACCTCGCCGCCGCTGCGCTCGATTGCGGATGCGTAGTCGTCCGCGCCGTCCAAATCGCCGTCGGCGCTCACGGACAGCGCGATTGTGGGCTTGGCGGTATGCTTGGCGGGATTCGGCGTCTTACTCATCGCGTCCGCCGTGGAATCGCGGCTGACGCTTTTCGCGGAATGCGGTGAGCGCCTCGCGGTGGGCGTCCGTCCCCTGCGCCTGCCGGAAGATGCCGCCCTCGATGGTCAGCGCCTTGTCGACGTCGCGCTCCAGATAGTGTTCGTGGACTAGCCGCTTCACTTGCGACATCTGCCAAATGGGGTTTTCGGCAATCTCGGCGGCGAGCGTCAGCGCGGCTTCGAGCATCTCGTCGTCCGGGTGGACGTAGTTGACCAGCCCCGCCTCAAGCGCTTCGGCGGCGGGTATGAGGTTGCCGCGCAGCATGTACTCCAGCGTCCGCCCCAGCCCTATCAGATGCGGCGCGTAGTGGGTTGACGCGAACTCCGGCGTCAGCCCGACGCGGACGAATCGGAACGACAGCCGCGCGCTTTGGGCGGCGATGCGGACGTCGCAAGGCAACGTCCGCGTCAGCCCCTCGCCCACCGCCACGCCGTTTATCGCGGCGATGACGGGTTTGGACGCCTTGATCATCTCGTGCCAGCTGTCTTCGGGCGTGGGGATCATCTCGTCCGCCGGCTCGCCGTCGCGCCGCGCCTCGAAGCGCCCGATGTCCGCGCCGGCGCAGAAGCCCCTGCCCGCGCCCGTCCAGACGATGGCGCCGATGGAATCGTCCGCGTTCCACTCCGCGATTTGGGCGCGGATGTCGCGGTCCATCTCCGGACTCATCGCGTTGAGCCTGTCGGGCCGATTCATGGTGAGCAAGCCGACGCGCCCTCTGGTCTCGGTCAAAATCGTCTCATAAGCCATAGCGCACGCTCCGAACGGGTTTCAGTTTTGGGGTTTGCGCCAATGTTAGCGCATATTCAAGAAATTCGCAAAAAGTCGAGGATTGGAAACGCAATGGCGCAAAGACGCGATGGCGCAATGGGAAGGGGGATTTGCGCCGAATAGCCGCCGGCGCGCCGATTTTGCTAACCTAAAAGGGATTTGCGGAAGGCTGGGGCGTCCGCCGCGCAAAGTTGCGCTCGCGCGCGGCGCGCCCTCACCCTAGCCCTCTCCCATCAAGGGAGAGGGGATTCGTCGGTTGCGCTCGCCGCCTGTTTTCCGTAAACATGCCCTTTAATGGAAAGGGGATTCGTTGGTTGCGCTCGGCGCCGCCACTGACCGCTAGAAACTAGCCACTAACAACTAGGAGCCACTCATGGATTTGGAACTGCAAGGCAAAGTCGCCATCGTCACCGGCGGCAGCAAGGGAATCGGCAAGGCGATAGCGCTTGAGTTGGCGCGCGAGGGGGTGGACGTCGCCCTCGCCGCGCGCACCAAGGCGGATTTGGACGCCGCCGCCGCCGAGATTTCGGGGGAGACGGGGCGCAAAGTCATCGGCATCCCCACCGACACGACGAGCGCGGACGACGTCCAGCGCATGGTCGACACGGCAATCGCCGAGCTGGGCGGCTTGCACATACTCGTCAACAGCGCGGCGATGGTCGGCGGGCAGGTTCGGGGCAATCTCGAAGAGGCGCAGGAAAAAGACCTCATCGAAGACCTGGACACCAAAGTCGTCGGCTACTTCCGCACGATAAAGGCGGTCGCCCCCCACATGCGCGCGCAGAAGTGGGGGCGAATCATCAGCATCGGCGGCGTCTCGGCGCGGCAGTCGACGATTTACGGCCTGCGGAACGCGGCGGTCGTCCACATGACCAAGACGCTATCCGACCAGCTCGGCGGGGACGGAATCACACTGAACGTCATCCACCCCGGATTGACGCTCTCGGAAGTCATCGTCAACCGCCTTGACGCGCAGGCGGAAGCGCAGGGCGTGTCGACGGAGGACGTCCACAGCTCCGTCTCGCAAAACGTCGCCATCGGACGCCCCATAGACCCGCAGGAATTGGCTTGGCTAGCCGCCTATCTCGCCTCGCCCAAGGCGGAGTGCGTGACGGGCGAAACGATAGCTGCCGGCGGCGGCGCGAAGGGCGCGGTGCATCAGTAGGGGGCGGGCGCCGGCAAATCCCATTTCCCGCTCCGCCCCGTCATTCCCGCGAAGGCGGGAATCCAGAGCGGAGCGACCAACCTGGCAATTGGAAACCAAGCCCGAATCGCGAGCGGCAAATCCCATTTCCCACTCCGCCCCGTCATTCCCGCGAAGGCGGGAATCCAGAGTGGAGCAACCAACCTAGCAGTTGGAAACCAAGCCCGAATCGCAGCCGACAAATCCCCTCTCCCTTGATGGGAGAGGGCTAGGGTGAGGGTGAGCCGCGCTTGCGCGCGGCTTTGTCAGAATCAGGATTTTGGGGATTATAGGATTTTCAGAAATCCGCCGCCGCGCGCGCTCCGTGAAAGCGCGAGTTTGGCGAAACGAAATCCTGAAAATCCCCCCAATCCCATGAATCCTGATTCTGACAATCCCCCGCATCCGCAACCAATCCGACCCCAAACCAACCCACGGAGACCCCCCCCCATGAAAATCACCGCCGTCGACCACTTCCTAGCCAACCCCGGCGCGGGCAAGAACCTCTGCTTTGTCAAAGTCCAGACCGACGAGGGGATTCACGGCTGGGGCGAGGCGTACACCCAATCCGACCGCGACGTTCAGGTGACGGCGCACATAGACCAGTTGCGGCGCTATCTGATTGGGCGCGACCCGCGCGCGATTAAGCACTTCACGCAGTGGGCTTACGACGACTTCGCCGGGCGGCGCGGGGCGATGGATTTCTGGTGCGCGGTGAGCGGAATCGAACACGCCCTCTGGGACATCGTCGGCAAGGCGGCGGGGATGCCGGTCCACACGCTGCTCGGCGGCCCCTGCCGCGGCAAAATCCGCGTTTACGCCAACGGATGGGGCGGCGGCGGCTCGTCCCCGGACGCGCTCGCCCGGCGGGCGGAAGCCGTCGCCGAAATGGGATTCACCGCCATGAAGTTCGACCCCATACCCGGACCGTGGCGGACTTTCGTCAGCAAGGACGTCGAGGACGCCGCCATAGAAAACGTCCGCGCCGTGCGGGACGCCGTCGGATGGGACGTCGACATACTCATCGAGATGCACCGCCGCCTCGCGCCCATGCACGCCCGCCGCATCGGGCGCGAAATCGAGCGCTACAAGCCGTTTTGGTACGAAGAGCCGGTCCTCGCCGAGAACGTGGACGCGCTCGCCGCCGTCAAGCGCGACGTGAACATCCCCGTCGTCACCGGCGAAGAGCTGTACACCAAGTTCGAGTTCCGCGAGATATTCGAAAAGCAGGCGGCGGACATCATCAACCCGGACGTCTGCAACGTCGGCGGCATACTGGAGCTGAAGGAAATCGCGGCGATGGCGGAGCCGCACTACGTGGTCGTCTCGCCGCACAACTTCAACAGCACCACGCTGGGGCTTGCCGCCACGCTTCAGGTATCGGCGGCGATTCCCAACTTCCTCATCACGGAGTATTTCGTGAATCTAGAGGACTTCGGCAGGGACATCGCCAAAACGCCGTTCGCGGTCGAGAGCGGCTATATCCCCGTCCCCGACGCGCCGGGAATCGGCATTGATTTGGACGAAGACCGCCTAGCCGCCTACCCATACAAGCCATTCCCCCCGCGCTCGCCGCGCCAGTATTGGGAGGAAGGTCCCTAGACGGCGCTTGGCGTCCGAAAACCGCGTCAGGCGGACGGCGAATCTTCTTCCCGCCGCTCCGGAGGCTGCTCCAGCAGCTGGATGATATTGCCGTCCGGGTCGAGGAACGACGCCACCCATCCGCCCCAATGCTCGCGCTCCGGCGGGCGGATGAACTCCACGCCCTTCGCGCTCAGATCGGCGTGCAGGGCGCGAATGTCGGTGGCGTCGAAGTTGAGCATGACGCGATGGGGGTCGCGCGCCGCGCCGCGGACGCGGTCGTGGCTGCCGATTGAAAACCGCAGCCCGCCCCACTTGAACGCCACGAAGTGAGGGCGGTCGGAGTGCGGGCGCATCCCCAGCGTCTCGCAGTAGAACTCTCTCAGCGCGGGCAAATCGCCCGTCCAAATTATCGCGCCGTTCATGTGGTTCAGCATGGGGGCCGCCTTTCGCTTATCATTCCTAGGGCAATCGCATCTTATCGCGGATTTCGGAGCGTGGCAAGCGAATGTTCATAAGTCCCAAGCCCGCCGGCTAGGGGATTGCGGGCGCGATGAAGGCGAATGTCTCGATTTTAGCCCAGAAATTGCGAAAATAGGTCTTGACATCTGAGAATGTTCGTTCTATTATGTTCTATAAACTAGACTGCGAATCGCTGAGGATTTTAGCATGGCGCTTTACGGACACGCTGAGAACGGCGCGGGGGCAACCCAAGCGGCGTTTGCCCTGCCGTCTTTGGCGTCCGCCAACCGGCGGGGGAAATCCCTGAAACTGGGCGAGCTGTTTTGCGGCGCGGGCGGCATGGCGTTGGGCGCGTCCATGTCCGCATGCGGCGGCTGGTCGTATGAACACGCCTGGGCGACGGACATAGACCGCGACAGCTGCAAAACCATCGAGCAGGTGGTCGACGCCGGCAAAATCGTCCGGCGCGACGTGAACGACGTTGATTTCGACGCCTTGCAAGCCGCTTACGGTCCCATAGACGGGCTGGTTTTCGGCTTCCCCTGCAACGATTTCAGCGTAGTCGGAGAGCGGCGGGGAATAGAAGGCGAATACGGCGGGCTGTACAAGTTCGGCGTGAACGGGCTGAAGAAACTCCAACCCAAATTCTTCGTGGCGGAGAACGTCAGCGGCTTGTCTTCCGTGAATCGCAAAGCGGATTTCGACCGAATTCTCGCCGAGTTGCGCGGAGCCGGCTACGCGGTGAACGAGAATCTCTACAAATTCGAGGATTACGGAATTCCCCAAAGGCGGCATCGCTACATAATCGTCGGGTTTCGCTCCGATTTGGGAATCGAGTTTCAGCATCCCGCCCCCAGCGGCGTCGTCAAGACGGCGCGCGAGGCGCTGGACGGCTTGCCTCCGGACGCGCCCAACAACGAGCGAACCGCGCAATCCAAACAAGTCGTCGAGCGCCTGAAGCACATCAAGCCCGGACAAAACGCTTTCACGGCGGACATTCCGGAGAATCTTCAGCTGAACATGCGCAGCGGCGCGAAAATCAGCCAGATATACCGCCGCCTTCTGCCGGACGCGCCTTCATACACTGTAACGGGAAGCGGCGGCGGCGGAACCCATCTCTACCATTGGGACGAGCCGAGAGCGCTGACCAACCGAGAGCGCGCCCGCCTGCAGTCGTTCCCCGATTCATACGTGTTTCAAGGGGGGAAAGAGAGCGCCCGAAAGCAGATAGGCATGGCGGTGCCGCCGGAAGGCGCGCGCGTCGTGTTCGATGAGATACTGAAAGTCTGCGTCCGCGAGGGGTTGACGGCGTGATTTACAGCAACCTGTTCGAAGAAATCCTGGTAAGCCCGGCGAGCGGCGGCGCCGACGAGTTGCTAATCGTCAGCGGATACGCCTCGGGGTCTATGGCGTACCGCCATCTCGCCACCCCCGAAATCGCCGGCGCGGGCGTCAAAGTCCAGTTGGTTGTCGGCATGGCGCCGACGTCGGACGGGATACGGCTCGCCGACCACGACATGTTCAGCCGCCTCGAAACGGAATCGCCTTTCGAATGTCACTACCGAATCGCCCCGCCTGCTGTTCACAGCAAGGTATATGTGTGGATGCGCGGCGACGCCCCGATGAGGGCGTTCATAGGCAGCGCAAACTACACCGAGCAAGGCTTCCTCAGCAGCCGCCAAGAGAACGCCATGGACGAAACCGACCCGCAAGCGGCGCATGGCTACTTCATGGACACCCTGCGCGGCGCGATGGAAATATCCCACGACGACATCGAAGGCAACGTCATTCTGCATCGGGACAAACCGCGTTCCCGCGAATCCGGCGACTGCGTTACGGTGTCTCTCTTGTCCAGAAACCGCGTTCCCGCGCGCAGCGGGCTGAATTGGGGGCAAAGACCGGAGTACGGCAGGAATCCCAACCAAGCGTACATTCAGCTCGGCGCGGAGATTGCGCGAAGTGGTTTCTTCCCGCCAAGGCCGGACCAATTCACGCTTCTAACGGACGACGGCGAGTTGCCCATCGTGGCGGTCAGAGCGCAGAAATCAGGCGACAGAGGCGGCGACGCCATCGAAACGCCCGAAGGCAACCACATACTCGGCGCGTATTTGCGCGCCAGAATCGGAGTCCGGAGCGGCGCCCCCGTCGCCAAGAGCGATTTGGAGAGTTACGGGCGAACCGACATAACCTTCTGCAAGATAGAAGACGATACTTACTACATGGATTTCTCCGTGTAGGCGAGGCGACGGGTACGCGGCGCTCGGTCATCTTCCCGTTCCCGCCGGGCGCCGCGAGCGGGGGAAGGGGAGCGAGGTGAACCGGAACGCGGGGCTTCACACGAAGTTGCGGGTCAAGTTGAACCGCCTGGTTCGCCGGACTCACGGGTACTGCAAGCGGCTGTGCATGCTGATAGGGTCGCTGGATATGGTGCGGCTCAGGGAGCGCCTGCATGAACAACAGCGAGTATGAGGAATACCTGAAAAAGCCGAGTTCGCCCACCAGCGGTTCGCGCCGAAACACGGCATGGCGGACAAGGGACGCGACTCCATCGAGAACCGCAAAACCGTCTTGGCGCGAAACGCCATTCCCATCATTGCCATGCGCGACATGCCAATGGCAAACTGCGAGAAGGCATCTACACGAACGACGGAACGCCCGCCTGCGCGGGCGAGGTTCCGATGAAGTGGGTGGCGAGCGGCCCCGAACGCGGGCATCTTCACCGACGCGCCGACGGCGGGCGCCGTCTAAAAGCGCGCGAGGGAGCCAGCCGTTGCCAGCTCTGGGAGAAACGGGACGACAACCCGCGAGTCTTCAGCCCCGTCCGGCGGCGGAAGCCGCGAGTGGAAGGCGCTCTACAAAATGCGGTGGAGCGTCGAGCGCGTTTTCAAATCCATGAGGGAGTCGCGCCGACTCGAGTCCCGTTGCGTTCGCGGACTGCGAAAAGCCGCCCTGCATGCCGCCATGTCCGCGCTGGCGTTTCAGGCGACCGCGCCGGAGCGTCTGCGCGCCGGAGACTTGGACAGCATCCGATGGGTCGTTCGCAAGGTGGCGTGACGCTCCCATGGCGGGCTGGCGGTCAACAGTCCGGCAGCGGCAGTATGCCGCCATCCCTATCCAAACCATCTCACGCCCGCGACGCGCGCTCGGCAAGCGTGGCGGGAACTCGCGCGCGTTCATTGAATCTCATGTCGTGGGTTGAGATCGATCAGGCAACGAACCCCAGCGAAAAGTGGGCAATTTCACGCCTTTCGCAACGCTGAACAAGAAGTTGGGGCTTATAGCGCGCAAACCCATTGCGCGCACATTTCGTTAAATTCTGTGTGAAATCCACATCGATTAACAGGCGTCGAGCCTTCTATCAGAGTTTTGCGCTTCTCTTGAATATCCTCGTCTTTCTGAGGGATTGCCCCGATGCGAGAGTCGCGGATGAGGAAGGCTGCAAGCGTTTCGTCAACTCCGCGTTGTGGATGGCGCGCGCGGGGGCGCCGCGGCGGACGCTCCCGGAATCCTGCGGCAACTGGAACTCCATCTACAAGCGCTTCGTCTTCCGCGTCCCCCCCCCGTCATTCCCGCGAAGGCGGGAACCCAGAATCCCCCAACAACGTCATCCTCGCGAAAGCGGGGACAAGCCCGAACAGCAACCAGCGAATCCCTCTCCCTTGATGGGAGAGGGCTAGGGCGAGGGTGACGCGCGCAAGCGCGGCTTTGCGCGGATTGCCACCCCAACCATGCCCCTACAAGCCAAGCGTCCGGCGCAGCGCGCGATGCCATTCGCTGTCGAAAACGCCGTTTGGGTCGCATCGGTCTTTCAGCTCCAGAAAGCCGCGCATCTCCGGGTAGGCACGCTCGATCTGGTCGCGCCGCGCCCAGCGGTGATATGTGAGGTAATAACGCCCGCCCTCATCGAGCGCGAGGTCGGTGAGGGCGCGGAACTGCGTCTTGGCGCGCTCGATTCCGCTCGGCGAGTGTTCCACCAGCAGGTTGAAAATCACGCAAGCCCAGTTTTGCGTCGCCCAGGGCAGGGCGGTTTCGCGCTCCGCTTCGATGAGGCGAACTGTCCCGTAAACCACATTCGCGCCCGTTTCAAGCGCCGCCGCCCGCGCCGATTCCATGAAACGCGGGAAGGCGGCGCGCGGAACGTACAGCTCCGTTATCATCAGCGAGCGGAACGGCGACCAGCCCATGCGCCGCGCCAGCGCGTCGCCCGCCTGCGGCAGATAGGGGCTTAGCTGATGCTCGTCCGACCAGTGCAGTTGCCCGTCCGTCCGCAGATAGTGGGCGGCGTATTCCGCGTAAGCCCGCGCCTTGTCCGCGTGGGCGAGATAGTAGAGGCGCGACCAGTCTTCCGTCGACAAGCCGATTTCGCCGCCGGACGGCTCCGCGCCGCCGTCTGCGGGGGAGTACGTCGAAAGAATCCCCTTCCGCATGAAATCGCCGTCGGCTTCGTCCGTCATATACTGAAAATCGCCGTAAGCCGCGCCTTGCGCCGCCCGCTCGCTCAGGACGCTCGCGGCGTCTTCCGTCCGAACTTCGCGGACGCGGCGGACAAGCGCCGTTTTCGGCTGAAGCCTGAGCAGAACCGAATCCACGAAGCCGAACAAGCCGTAGCCGCCGATTGCGGCGCGAAACAGGTCGGGGTTGCGGTCTCGGTCGCACAGACGCCGAACGCCGTCCGCGCCTGTGATTCGGAACGCGGCGATGTCGTCCACAATCGGCTTCCTTCCCAAGACGCGCCCGTGGACATTCGCCGACAGCGCGCCGCCGATAGTGAGCTCGTCCGCCCCCGTCTGCTTTTGGATGATGGACAGCGGCTCGCGCTCGCCCGCCTGCTCGCGGTTAAGCCAGTCGATGAGCGATGTCCAAGTCGCGCCCGCCTGAACCCAGACCGTCGCCGCGTCGCGGTTGAGGGGACCTATGCCTGCTAGCGCCGACGATCTTAGCGACAATCCGCCCGCCGCGAACTGCTGCCCGCCCATGGCGTGGAGCGTCCCCGCCGGGCAGACGGCGAGGCCGCGCTCGGCGGCCTCGCGCAAGATTTCGCCGACTTCCGCCGGCGTCTTGGGCGAAACGACCCGCGCCATCGCAGTGGCGTTGAGGCGGGATTGGACGTCGTTCAGGGTGGGCATGAGGTTGGGGCTCCCTTGACCGCTACGATTCGATGGCGTCCGCGACGAAGCGGCGGATTCGCTCGCCGTTCCCGGCTAGTCCGGAGAACTGCTTTTCAGACACGTCGCTGAAGCGCGCGAGAACCTTGCGGCTGATGGTCTCCTGATTTTCGAATATGGCGAGCGAGCGGAACGGCATATCCCACTTCTCGAATTGCAGCAACGATATAGTGGCGTCCCGCGTCTTGCCGTCGCTTGCGAGGGCGTGTACCAAGAGGGGCTTGTCCATTCCGTTCACGCGGCAGTCCACCGGGTACATTGCCTGCGGGTCGCGCGCCGCGTCGTGCCAGTCGAAAGCGAGACGCTCGCTCGGAGCGGCGTCCGCCATCAAAGCGCGAAAGTCGTCCATGAAAGTGGAGCGAACGCGCTCACGCGACAGATACGACACGTCGGCTATCTTGAGAATCGCCTGGACGAACGAAAACAGCGCGTCCCCGTACATCTCATCGGGAACGCCCAGAACGAGCTCGCCGTCTCGGTCTTCGACCTGAAACAGCGACAGCGCGTTGGAGATGCTTAGCTGGCGCGGCCCCCTGTGGAAATCGCGCTCGTCCATGTCGTAGGTCAGGCGCATGTAGGTGTTCGCCTCGTCGGACAAGACCCACCGGCCATTTCCGTCTTTCTTCAGGACGATGGACAGGCCGTCGCCGTCGTCGAAAGTGAACGGCGTGAACACGCGGTATCGCTCCAAACCTTCGGACGCGATTCTCACATTTTCGCAAACCTTCGCCTTGAATTCGCGTTCGATAGTGTCTATGGACATCGCAGTTTCCTTCATGGCGTCACGTCCCCCCGCAGCCGCGCCTCTTCCGCGTCCGCCACCCGCGCGCCTTCCGCCACGTTCACCCATCTCAGCGCCACCGTCCCCGCCGCTATCAGCAGCAGGATGGACACCACCGCCACCCGCGTGTCGAATACGGCGGTGGCGAATACGTAGAGCGTAGGCCCGAACACCGAAGACGCCCGCGTCATGAATCCGAAGAACGAAAAGAACTCCCCGCTGCGCGAATCGGGGGTTATCTGCGAGAACAGGCTGCGCGCCAGCGCCTGGCTGCCGCCTATGACGATTCCCACGAACAAGCCCAATAGAAGCCACTGGAACCCCGCGTTGATTCCGAGCGGCTCCCAGACCGCCTCCCGCGCCATTCGGGGCCACCAGTCTATGGGCCCCGCGCCGAGCTGGGATGGATGCTTCGCTCCTATCGCCGCGTCGCCGTCCAGCGCGCCGCCGCTGACCGATGCGCTGTACGAAAAATCGGGCGAATTCCGCGCCGCCTCCAGAACGGCGCGGGCGTTCCGCTCGGTTAGATTGTCGCCTTCGGATAGCGTCCAAGACTCGCCTTCCCACTCGATGGGGCGCTCCGAATCCGGCGCGGATTCTACGACGTATCCCCCGTTGGCGGCGCTCAGTTGGTATTCATAATCGGCGTGTTCTTTGGGGACTAGCGGGGCGACCGCCACTCCGAACAAGACCAGCAGAACCCATCCCCACAGCGAGATTATCAGGGCGCGTTTTGTGGATATTCGGCGCGCCAGCCAGCCGAACGCCATCGCGCCCGGCGCGCCGATGAACTGGATTATCAGTATCGTCCCCATGATGAAGATGAGCGGGATGCGTATGGTGTCCGCCGCGAACGCGCCCGCGATGGCGAGAACGGTTTGCAGCCCGTCGTTGAACAGCAGATAGGACGCGAGGTAGAGCGCCAAGACGCGGAAGCGCGATATGTCGCGGAACGTCCGCCGCAACTCGCGGAGCGCCAGCGCGGTCGCGGAGAAGACTCCCAGACCGCGCGTCGGGCGGTCGATGGGCGGCTCCGGAACCGCCCTGAGCGTCCACAGCGCCCATCCGAACCACCAGACGCCCACCGACGCCATCGCGCCGCGCGTCACCAGGTCGGCTATGTCGGAGCCGGACGTCAGCTGTATCGCTATCAGATGGACTAGCAACAGCAGCCCGCCGCCTATGTAGCCGTATGCGAACCCGCGGCTGCTGACGTCGTCGTGCAGGTCGCGGGGCGCGAGATGCGGCAGGAAGGCGTTGTAGAACACCAGGCTGCCGGCGAAGCCCGCGTTGGCGAGCGCGAACATGGCTATCATCCACGCCCACGGCTGACCGAAGTAGGCGGAGAAGAACATCAGGAACGTCGCCGCCGAGCCCAAGACGGTGTAGACCCACAGCAGCGTCTTCTTGATGGGGACGCGGTCGGCTATCACGCCCAAGACGGGGCTGCTCGCGGCGACGGCGGCGGTCGAAAGCGCCACCGCGAGGCTCCACACCGAGCTGCCGGTGAAGGCGATTCCGAACAGCGCCGCGCCGTCGCCCAGCGATTCGTTGAACAGATAGACGAAGTACGCCGGGAATATGGCGGCGACGCCCGACGTGGCGAAGGCGGAGTTAGCCCAGTCGTACATGCACCAGGCGCGAATCGCCTTGCGGCTCGCCGCCGGCAGGTCGCCTATCTTGTTAGCCGCCGCGCTGGCGCCGGCTGATGACGCGGTCATTGGGAACGCTCGCTCCGCTCGATGATTGGACGCCGCGCGCGGACTGTCGCGCGCCGCCCGCCCATTCTAGCAGATTGCGGGCGGGAATTATCGGCGTCCGCCGGCGGCGAACCGAAACCGCCGCGAAAGCGATGCGCCCCGCGCCGCCTGCGCCGCCGTCCCCCGAACGCGCGCATGCGCCCGCCGCGTCCTGCTATAATCCCATTCGCTCCGAGCGGGGCGAATCTTCACTTTGGACGCATAGCGGGGAGAAGGCGCATGGCGAAAGGTCTCAGAGTCAGCTACGGCGAGTACGTTTACGAGCATGTTCCCGGTTGGGGGAATCTGCCGGAGGGGTGGGAGTGGAACCACGCCGTCGGCGTTGGCGTGGACGCCCAAGACCGCGTCTTCGTCTATAACCGGAGCGACCACCCGATGATCGTTCTCGACGCGGACGGCAACGTCCTAGACAGCTGGGGCGAGGGGCTGTTCGGCTCCGCGCATCACATCGAAATCGGCCCCGACGGAAGCGTGTACACCGCCGACGTCGGCGACCACACCGTCCGCAAGTGGACGGCGGAAGGCGAGCTGCTGATGACGCTCGGCGAACCCAACAACCCCCCGGAGGCGATGAGCGGCGAGCCGTTCAACCGCCCCACCGACATCGCTGTCGCCGCCGACGGAACGCTCTACATATCGGACGGCTACGGCAACGCCCGCGTACACCACTTCACCGCCGCCGGCGAGCTGATTCGCTCCTGGGGCGAGCCGGGAAGCGGACCCGGACAGTTCCGCATCCCCCACAGCGTCTGCGTGGACAGCGACGGCTTGGTCTATGTCGCCGACCGCGAGAACAGCCGCATCCAGATTTTCGCGCCGGACGGCGAGTACCTGACCGAGTGGGGCGGCGTCCATCGCCCCGACCACATTTGGCAGGGGCCGGACGGCAACATGTACATAACCGATCTAGGCTTCTTCCTCGGCTTGGGCCCCGACCAGCCGCGCCCCAACGCCCTGTCGCATCCCGCCGGCGTCAAGATAATGACCCCGACCGGGCAGTGGCTCGGCGGCTGGGGAACCAGCGGCGACCAGCCCGGCGACATCATCGCCGGACACGCCGTCGCCATGGACTCCAAAGGCGACCTCTATGTCGGCGAGACGCTCGACGGCGCCCGCGCCCAGAAGTTCGTCCGAGTGCGGTAAGCGCGGTTTGGAACGGCGGGACGGACGGACGGCGGTTCGCGCTACAGCCCTAGCCGCCGCCGTCCTTCCCCGCCAAAATAGCCGCGGCGAACGGGACTCGCTCCAGACGCTCGCGATGGTCAGCCCAGTAGCGCCCGGCGTATGGCGACTCCACGCCGTCCACCGGACACGGTTCGATTAGCCGCCGGACGGACAAGCCCGCGTCCGCGATTGCGCCGACCAATTCCTCAAGCGTTCTGAAAAACGTGAGCGCCGGCGCGTGTCCTTCCGGAACCGGGTCGTCCCACACTTCCACCGGCGGGTTGAAATAGTCCGTCACCAGCAAGCCGCGCCCGTTTAGCCAGTCGAACGCCGTCAGCGGGTGGACTGTGCATATGAGCAGCCGTCCGTTCGGGCGCAAAAGCCGCGCGCAGTCGGCGACGCAACCGCGCAAATCGGGGATGAACTCCCATCCGAAGCAGGACAAAATCAGGTCGAAGGATTCGTCCCGAAACATGGTCGGGCGCTCCATATCCCCGACCGCCAGTTCGAAGCGCGTCCCCGTCCGCCGCCGGTTGGCGAGGGCGTGACGCAACTGTTTCGGCGAGAAGTCAACCGCCGTCACATTCGCGCCGCGCTTGGCGAGGGCGACGGCGTTCTGCGCGCCGCCGCATGCGAGCTCCAGAACGCGCAAGCCCGCCACATCGCCCAGCAGGTTGTAGTGGCGCTCGCCCGGCGCGAACGGCGCGTAGTGGACGTCGTCCAGCGAAATCTCGCTGTCCGCCTGATAGGACTCCGACATGGCGTCCCATCCGGCGCGAATCGCCTTCTTCGGCGCGTCCGTCGCGCTCGGCATGGGAATCTTATCCGCCGGTACGGACGGCGTCGCGCAGAGCCGCCAGCGCCGCCGCCGCGCTTGTCTGGTCGTTGAACACCGCCGACCCCGCGACGATTTGGCTGGCGCCCGCCCGCGCCGCGTCCGCCGCGTTGTCCGCCTTGATTCCGCCGTCCACCTCCAAAATCGCCGCGCTCGCGCCCGCGTCCAGCATCGCCCGCGCCCGCGCCGTCTTGCCCAGCATCGCCGGGATGAACGGCTGCCCGCCCCAGCCGGGGTTGACGGTCATCACGAGCAGAAGGTCGACGTCCGCCGCCACTTCCTCCACGCTCGACAGGCTTGTTCCGGGGTTGACGGCGACGCCCGCTTCCATGCCGAGCGCCCGTATGCGCCCGATGTCGAGATGCAGATGCGGCGACGCCTCGCGGTGGACGATGATTCTGTCCGCCCCCGCGTCGCGCAGCTGCTCGAACTGCCGCTCCGGGGACTCGACCATCATGTGAATCTCAAGCGGCAGGCGCGTCCGCCGCCGAACCGCCTCCACGACAATCGCGCCGAAGGTGATGGGCGGGACGAAGCGCCCGTCCATGACGTCTATGTGAAAGCAATCCGCCCCGCCGCGCTCCGCTTCCTCGACCTGCTCGCCCAGCCGCGCGAAATCCGCCGACAGGATGGACGGCGCTATCTTGACCGAATGAGGATGATGGCTGTCGCTCACGCTTCTTCTTCTCCCTCCAGAGCCGCCCGCGCCGCTTCTATGGCGGCGAGAACGCGCGATTGCGCCGTCCCGCCGGGGACGTCGCGCCGCGCTATGGACGATTCCACCGTTATCCCATAGACGTCTTCGGCGAACAGCTCGGAGCGTCGGCGGTAGTCGCTCATGGACAGCTCGTCGAACCCGACCCCGCGCCGCCGCGCGTCGTCCGACAGCGCCGCCGCCACTCGGTAGGCTTCGCGGAACGCCATGCCCTTCGCCACCAGGTAATCCGCGACGTCCGTCGCCAGCAGGTAGCCGCCCTCGCGCGCCGCCGCCGCCATGCGCTCGCGCCGAATTTCCATGCCGCCGACCATCTCGGCGAAAATGTTTAGCGTCGCCAGCAGAGTGTCCGCCGCGTCGAACAGCCCCTCTTTGTCTTCCTGCATGTCGCGGTTGTAGGTTAGCGGCAGCCCCTTCAGCGTGGTCAGCAGCCCGACCAGCGCCCCATAGACGCGCCCCGTTTTGCCGCGCGCTATCTCCGCGAAATCGGGGTTGCGCTTCTGCGGCATGATGCTGCTGCCCGTCGTGTGGGCGTCCGAGAGGCGGATGAAGCCGAATTCGTCCGACGACCACAAGACCATCTCTTCGGCGAGCCGCGAGAGGTGCATCGCGCAGACCGCCGCCGCCGAGTGGAAATCCAGCAGGAAGTCGCGGTCTGACACCGCGTCCATGCTGTTGGCGGACACGCGCGAAAAGCCCAGCTCGCGCGCGACGAAATCGCGGTCGATGGGATACGGCAACCCCGCCAGCGCGCCGCTGCCCAGCGGCATCACGTCCGCCCGCGCCCGCGCCTGCGAAAAGCGCTCGGCGTCCCGCCCCAGCATCTCGAAATACGCCAGCATGTGATGGGCGAACAAGACGGGCTGCGCGCGCTGCAGATGCGTGTAGCCCGGCATGACCGCGTCCGAGTTCGCCGCCGCGATGTCCGCCAGCGCGCGCCGAAGGCGCCGAATCGCCGCCAGCGCCTCGCCGATGGCGTCCTTGACGAACATGCGGACGTCCAGCGCCACCTGGTCGTTGCGCGAGCGCGCCGTGTGCAGCCTGAGCGCCGGCTCCCCGATGAGCTCGAAAAGCCGCCGCTCGATGTTCATGTGGATGTCTTCCAGCTCAGGCCGCCACTCGAACGCGCCGCTCTCTATCTCGCGCTCCGCGGCGTCAAGCCCGCCGAGAATGGCGTCGCGGTCGGATTCCGAGATGATCCCCTGCCGCGCCAGCATCCGGGCGTGCGCCCGCGAGCCGGCGATGTCCTGCCGGTAGAGACGCCTGTCGTAGTGGAGCGAGACGGTGTAATCCGAAACGACTTCTCGAAGCCCCATGATGCCCGCTCTTACCCCCCCGCCGCCGGACGCTTGGGGACGAGGAATCGCCGCCGCATCTTCAGGATGTTCTCGTCGCGCTGGTTATGCGCCCGCGTTTCCACGTAAACGATTCCCCTATCCGTTCGCGAGCGCGTCTCGGCCACTTCGAGAATCTCGCTCTCGGCGTAGATGGTGTCGCCGTGAAAAGTCGGGCCGGTGTGGACGATGCTCTCGTACTCCAGGTTGGCTATCGCCTTCCCCGAAAGCTCCGGCACGCTCATGCCGACCACGAGGCTAAGCACATAAGCGCCGTTGACGAGTATCCTGCCGTGCTGATGCTCCGACATGTAATGTTCGTCTATGTGCAGCGGGTTGTGGTTCATGGTGAGCAGAGAGAAGAGATGGTTGTCCATCTCCGTCACCGTCTTGCCGGGCCAGTGCTTATGGACGTCCCCCGGCGAGAAATCCTCAAGATAGCCGCCGAAGGTGTCGCGCCTGTCGTGAATCATGGTTTTCATCCCTCTATCGTCTCTTTGATCGCTAGCGGTTCCCACTCGTCCGCTTCTTTCAGAATCCGTCTTGCGGTTTCAATCAGCCCCGCCACCAGGCGTTCGCCGTCGATGTCGACGCCTTTGAACCCATGCACAATCGCGTTTCGGTACTTTTCGGCTTCGTCGAGATAGCGGACATTCGCCAAAGAGAGCGCGCCCTCGCTGACGGCGCGCCCGATGGTGTATCCCGAACTGGTGATGCGCTTTATGGCGATTCCCTCTACCGCGAGCGAAATCCGCGCCGCGGACTCGGCGGCGGACCACGCCAGCAGTGTAGCCGCCTCTGGGAACCCCGCCTTCAGCGCCCGCTCGGCCTCGGCGATTCTCAGGGCGACATCCTCCCTGTCGAACGGCTCTACGCCCTTGTGGGACGGCATCTTTTCCTGTTCGCCAATGAGATACAACGTGAAACTCCACCCCGGTTTCGAATCCACTATGTCGGCCAGCTCGTTTATCCGGGGGTCTCTGGACAGAGACGTGGCGGTTTTCACCTCCACGACCTTCGTCTCGTCTCCTTTGCGAAGGAGAAGGTCGACTGCGAACCCCGGGAAAAAGTCCAGCGCAACCTCCCTTGATACCTCGTAACCCCTATCGAGATACTTCTTCTCCACCATGTCGAGGCGGCCTTTTTCGATGATGGTTATGTCTTCTATCAAAAGAACACCTCCATATCCCGCGCTTCTTCCACGAGAATGTGCAGGAATTGCGTTTTGAGTTCCAGCGCTTCGTGCAGAATTTCGGACCGCTTCGGCACTTCCAAATCCGGGTTGAGCATCCGCTTGCGGCAGAGAATGTCCGTCACCTGGCTGTCGTCATGGTAAACCAGCCCGTTCAGGGAGTCCATAACGGGTTTGGGGATGTTGTCCACGTCCATCGGCGCTCTGTCGTAGAAGTACGTTAACGTCATCATCACCGGACCGGCGTGAGGGGAATCCCCTTCATTCCAACGCCGTTCGGCTTCGCCCCGCGTTTGCCGCATCCATTCCCTGACTAGGGCGCGCCTGCGCGCCTGCTGAGACACGGGGCGCCCCAAGACGAAGAACTCAAACGGCAATCCCATCCCGACTGCTCCAAACGGATTCGCTTAGCGGCGCGACCCGAATCGCATCCCGCCCAATTCAGTTTAGCGCCGCGCGGACGGCATTTCCACCGCTAAGCGAATCCCTTGCGCCCGGCACCCGCCTTCTTCATTATAGCGCCCCCTAAACCGCGTACCGCTCCAGTAGCCGCCGCGCTATCAGCAGCTGCTGGATTTCGTTCGTCCCCTCGCCGATTATCATTAGCGGCGCGTCGCGGTAGTAGCGCTCCACCTCGAAATCCTTGATGTAGCCGTAGCCGCCGTGAATCCGCATCGCCTCCATCGCCACCTCGCCGCACACTTCGGACGCGAACAGCTTTGCCATGCCGACTTCCAAATCCACCCGCTCGCCGGCGTCCTTCTTGCGCGCCGCGTCGTAGGTGAGCAGGCGCGCCGCCTGTATTTTGGTCGCCATGTCCGCCAGCTTTATCTGAATCGCCTGATGCTGGGCGATGGGCTTGCCGAACGTCTCGCGCCGCTGGGCGTAGCGAATCGCCGCCTCGAACGCCGCCGTCGCCACGCCGACCGCCCGCGCCGCCACGTTGATGCGCCCGCCTTCCAACCCCGCCATGACGTGCTTGAAACCCTGCCCTTCGGCGTCCCCCACTAGGTTCTCCGCCCCCACGCGGCAGTCGTCGAAAATCAACTCGGACGAATCCAACCCCCGATAGCCCAGCTTGTCGAGATGCTGCCCGACGCGGATTCCCGGATTGGGCTTTTCCACTACGAAGCAACTCATCCCCCGATGCGGCGGCGCGGCGTCCGGGTCGGTCTTCGCCAAAACCGCGAACGCATTGCCGTACTCCGCGTTGGTGATGAACATTTTTGTTCCGCGGATGACGTATTCCTCGCCGTCGCGCCTTGCCGTCGCGCTGATGTTCTGGACGTCGCTGCCCGCCTCCGGCTCTGTGAGCGCCAGCCCGCCGCGCAGCTCGCCGCTGGCGAGACGCGGCAGAAACCGCGCTTTCTGGTCGTCCGTCCCAGCGTTCGCCACGATGTGCGCCAAGACGTGATGCGTCCCGATGATGCCGCTGACGCTCATCCACCCCCGGCTCAGCTCCTCGAAGATGGTGGCGAACGTCGTGTAGTCCAACCCAAGCCCGCCGTACTCTTCGGGAATGGTGATTCCGAACAGCCCCATCTCGCGCATCGGCGCGATGAGCTCACTGGGGTAAATATCCTCATTGTCGTACCGCTGGGCGATGGGCTCCACTTCGCGCCGCGTGAACTCCCGCACCGCGCTCACTATCTGATTCCGAACGCCGTCCGCGACAGTCGCCATCGTTTAGACCTCCATTCTGTTCGCTAGCGCAAGCCGTTGTCGGCGAGCGCATCGTCAAGCCGTATCATCATCGTTCGCGCTAACTCTAAGCCCTTGCCCGTCCCAAAGTCCAGCGTCGCGCCTATGATTCCCAAGAAGCCGACCATGTCGAGCAGGGATTCGCGGATGTCTTCCCGAAGCGAATCCGAATCTTGGCAGCCGCCGCCCGCCGCCGCCAGCGCGTCCGAGTAAGCCCGTATCAGCTCGTCCTGAATCGCGCGCCGAAGTTCGGAATCAAGCGAAGTCGCCATGAAATAGGCGAGGTCGTAAGCCCCTCTGCCGAGCCGAGCCGCCTGCCAGTCTATCGCCCGAACCGCCGCCGCGCCGCCGCCTGCGTCGTCGAAAAACAGGTTGTCCGCCCGCGCGTCGCCGTGAACCAGCGTGAACGGCGGACGCGCCAGCCGCGCCTTGATTTCCGCCGTTCGCCGCCCGGCTTTCTCGGCGACTTTCGCCAGCCCCGGCGCCGCGTCGAGAATCTCGGACGGCATCCGCCGCCAAGCCGCCGCCTGCATCCGACCGAAAAGCGCCGCCGCCCGGTCGAACTTGGACGCCCAAGCCGGCGCCCGCCCGCGCCCGGAGCAAAACCGAGCGTGAAGACGCCCCAGCATATCCGCGACCGCCAAAGCGTCGGCGGATGAAAGCCCGTCCGTCTGCCGCATACGCGAAAGGTCTTCAAGCAGAAGGCGGAACGCCCCCGAATCGGCGTCGAATTCCGAGAAGAAGCAACGCGGCGCGATTCCGCTTTCGGACGCCGAATATCGGTAGAAATCCGTCTCCGCCCTGTACGCGCCGAGACGGGTCAGCAACCGTCTAGTGGGCGCGTGATTTGACGCCGTTTTCAGGATTAGTCGGGACGGCGCGCCGCCATCCGCCCCGTCCGCGTAGATTGGGCGCAGACGATAGACCGCCCCCGCGAAGCCGGCGTCCGCCCCGACGCGCTCCGCGTTCACAGATTCCACGCGGACGCCGAGCGCCGCGCTTAGCCACTCCGCGGACGCCGCATCTGGCGAATCACCTATCATCCCCGCTCGCCGCCGCGCCCGGACGCCCGCGCCAGATTCTTGGCGGATATGCCCAGAACCCGCAGAAAGCCCTCCGCGTCCGAATGGTCGTAAGTCCCCATCGCCTCCATCGAGCTGTCGTCGGTGTAGAGCGAATGGGGCATCGCCGCCGGCGTATCGTCCGCCGAATCGAAATACACCCCCCCGCGATGCAGGCGGACGGTTATCGTCCCCGTCGCCAGCCGCGTCATCGGCTCCAGCGCCGCCAGCGCCGACTCGGTGGCGAGGTCAAGCCAGTAGCCCTGATAAATCTGCACGCTGACGACGCCGGATAGATGCTCGAACAACTCCCGCGCCCGCCGGTCAAGGACGAACTGGAGCAGAAACTCATAGCTCCGCCCCAGCAGCTCCATCGCCGGCGATTCGTAAATCCCCCGCGACTTGACGCCCACGAAACGATTTTCCACGACATGCGTTCCGATTCCCACGCCATGCCGCCCGGCGATTCGGTTGGCGACGTCAAAAGCGGCTTCGACGTCCACGCTCTCGCCGTTTATCTCGGTCGGAACGCCGCGCTCCCAGCGGACGCTGACCGTCTCGGACATATCCGGCGCGTCCCAGGGCCAGACGCCCATGCCCGGCTCCACGAAAGTGGGCGAGATGGTCACGTCCTCAAGATCCCCCGCTTCGTGGGTAAGCCCCAGAAAGTTGGCGTCGGTCGAGTAGCGCGATTCGCGCGCGGGGCGTATGGGAAGACCGTTCGCCTCGCAGTACTCGATCATCTGCTGGCGGCCGGGAAACCGCTCGACGAACTCCGGGTCGCGCCAGGGGGCGTAGACTTCCAACTCCGGGTCCATCATGTTCGCGGCGAGCTGAAAGCGGACTTGGTCGTTCCCCCTGCCCGTCGCGCCGTGAAAGAGCGTGCCGATTCCGCGCTCACGCAGATGCGGCAGAATCGCGCCCACCGTGACCGGCCGGGCGATTCCGGTGGTGTTCCAATACCCCCCTTCGTAGTGCGCCTGCGCCTGGATGACCTTCAACCCGGCCAGCGCCAGCGCCTCGCGCCCTGGGACGATGACGGCGTCCGCCGCGCCGCAAGCGGCCATGCGGTCGGCGATGGCGTCCAGATTTTCCTCATCCGGCTGCCCCAAGTCGACGGTGAAGGCTTGCACCTCGAAGCCCTTGTCCCGGAGCCAATGGGCGACAGTGCAACTGTCCAACCCCCCCGACACCGCGCCGCCGATTATGTTGACGTTTTTGGTTTTAAGCTCGCGCCAGTTCATGGTTCGCGGTCGCCTTTCGTCTTAATGCTGTTATGCGGAAGTTCGGGCGCGGTCTAAAGACTCCATGCCGCAATTCGCTTCAGGCGGATTCCGCCGCTATTTTCCGGTAGGAGAAACTCTCCACGTCCATGTAGTCGTTGGCATGCTCTATGGTCATGCTGACGAGCTCGCCCTCTTCCCCCAACTCTATCAGCGCGTTTTCGTTCACGTCCACCGTTTCGATTATCGCGCTGTCCGTGAAGTTGATGAGAAGGGTGTCTGTGTCCGGGAAGTATTTTATCTCCATTGTTCCTACTCCTTGAACGACCTATCAAAGAAGGCGTTATGCACTGTCTCCCCGTCCTCCAACAGGATTACTCGGAGGACCCTGTTGTCCGCATCTCTTATTCTCGCCCAGCGCCTTATCCGCCCATCGCTCTGAACCATCTGTCTGATTGGGGCTTTCCACGGCTTGCCGAACCCAATCGAACTCGATCCATTCCCTATCAGGTCTGGTTCGAGTATTAAGGTAGTATGAGGTGAACTTGATTCTGTTCCAGCGATTCATCATGCGTATGCGAGTTGCGCTCCGGCAAGCCGGACCGCGATTTCAACTATAAGTTAGCGCAGGGGAGACGATTATTAAATCCCCCCAAACACTTCCGACAACTCCAACTCGAACCCCGCCAGCGTCGGCGAGATTAGCCTATCGCCTTCCCCGTATCGCCCCGATTCCTCGAACTTGCCGTTTCGCAGGACGAACACCCAGAACATTCGAAGCTCCGGATCCGCCAGCCAGTACTCCCCGACGCCGTGGCGTTCGTACAGGTCGAACTTGTCGCGCCGGTCGCGGCGGGATGTGGACGGCGACAGGATTTCCACCGCCAAATCCGGCGCGCCCCGTATGTTGGCGCGCGCTAGGATGCCCTCGCGCTCTTTGGACACGAAAACCAAATCCGGCTGGACGACGTCGTAGGCCGACAGAACGACGTCTATCGCGCTGTAAAAGACCCATCCCAAGTCGCGCTCTTTGACGAACGTCCAGACGTGGCCGCCCGTTTCGGACTGTATTATCTGATGCGCGATGTTCGGCGCGGCGGACATGATTAACTCTCCGTCTATCAGCTCCCAGCGCTCGTCTTCCGGCGTTCGGGCGTAGTCGGCGCAGGTCAGTCTGGTTTTGGCTGCGGGTTCTTTTGTGAGCGTCATTGGGGGTCTTCCTGTTTCGTCGTTGCGATGGTTGCCTATCGAGACCGCCAGCGCCGTTCCCAAAGGCGCGGGTTGCGGCGCGCGTGCTGAACTGACAACACCATGACCGCTTCTTCGCGCACCGAGTAGAAGATGTTGTACCGAAACCGTCTTATCGGCGCGCGCCGAATGTCTCGGCGCATCGGAGGGTACATTTCGGGGTACAGGCTTATCCTGCCAAGAGCCTCTCTGACAATTAGCAGGAATTCTTCGCCCAATCCCTCGCGTTGAGATTCGTACCACTCATATATGTCATTCAGGTCCGCTTCCGCTTCCGGGCGGACCGTAATCTCGAAGGTCACTTCTTCGCGCGGATCCTTTCTACCACGTTCTCCCAGCTGTCGCCCTTGTAGCCCGAAGCCTCGTAAGCCGCCAGCCGCCTGTCCAACTCGCGTTTCTGAGCGTCCGTGAGCTCGTCGTCTTGGTCTTCCTCCACGCTTTCCCAAATCGCCTCCGCCAGCTCGATTCGCTCTTCCACGCTCAGCTCGCGAATCTCGCGCATCCTGTCCGCAAGTAGTGTCATCGCCAATCCTCCATGTTTTCCGCCGCGCGCGTTTTGGGACGCCCGGCGACTTTTCGCCGAACGCCCCAAAGCGCTTGATTCTCTTATCCGCTATCAGACCGCTTTCACGCTCGCCTCGAGGCGCTCCAGCGCGGCGTCCACTTCGTCCGCCGAGACTGTTAGGGGCGGCATTAGGCGGACGGCGTTCGGGCGCAGGGGGTTGGTCAGCAGACCGTTGGCGTTGCAGTTGGCGACGACGTCCGGCGCGATGTCCGAATTGAACATGACCGCCCACAGCAGGCCCATGCCGCGAATCTCCGCGACGCTGTCGTTGGCTTCCGCGATGGCTTTCAGCCCGGCGGACATGCGCTCGCCCATCGCCTTGGCGTTGCCGGGCAGGTCGTTCTCTATGACGTACTTCGTCGACGCGTAGCCGGCGGCGCATGTCAGCGCGTTGCCGCCGAAGGTCGAGCCGTGGTCGCCCGGCTCGAACGCGCAGGCGGCGTCCTTCGCCATGAACGCCCCGATGGGGACGCCCCCGCCGAGCCCCTTCGCCAGCGTCATGATGTCCGGCTCCACGCCGAAGCTCTCGTAGCCGAACAGCGTTCCCAGACGCCCGATTCCGGTCTGAACCTCGTCGAATATCAGCAGAAGCCCCTCGGCGTCGCAGAACTCGCGGACGTTCTCCAGATAGCCCTCCGGCGGGATGTTCACCCCGCCTTCCGCCTGCACCGGCTCCAGCATCACCGCGACGGTCTGGTCGGTGACTGCGCCCTTCAGCTCCTCGATGTCGCCGAACGAGACGTGCTTGTAGCCCGGCGGTATCGGCTGAAACAGCTCTTGGTAGTGGGGCTGTCCGGTCGCCGACACGTTCGCCATTGTGCGCCCGTGGAACGAATCGAGCGCCGTGATTATCTCGAACGCGCCATCGCCGTTCTTCGCCCCGTGCCGCCGCGCCAGCTTCATCGCGCCCTCGTTCGCCTCCGCTCCGCTGTTGCAGAAGAAGACCTTGTCGAGCGCGGAGTTTTCCACCAGTATCTCCGCCAGCTGGAGCTGCGGGATGGTGTAGAACTGGTTGGACGTCTGGAGCAGCGTCCGCGCCTGCTCCGCGATGGCGTCCGCTATCGCCGCGTTGGCGTGGCCGGCGTTGTTCACCGCCCACCCCGACGTGAAATCGAGATATTCCTTCCCGTCCACGTCCCAGACCCGCGTCCCGTCGCCCTTGACGATGACCACGGGCTGGCGGCGCACCACGAACATGTAGTACTTGCTTTCGACCTCTTTCCAATCGGTGGCAGCCATTTTCTACTCGCCTCCTGTGAGCTCTTTCAGTCTTTCGAGCGCCGCTTCCACCGCTTCCATGTCCGCCCTCATGCTCTCGACGCTCTCGGACAGTATGATTATCTGCGTTTCCAAATCGCCTCTGGGCGCGAACGTTCCCGCCCGGTCGCCCGCCGTTCCGGTTCCCGTCTCGCCCCGCGCCGGCTCCGGCGCGCCGACGCCGGACAGCGAGCGGTCGCCCGTCAGCTGCGCCAGCGCCAAGCCCAGCGAATCCTCCATCACCACGCGGTTCGCCGTCGCCAGTATCACGCGCTTGAGCTCCGGGAACTGAACCCCCTGCGCCTGGATATAGACCGGCTCGGCGTATATCAGCGAGTTGCCCACCGGTATCACCAGCAGGTTGCCGCGGATGCAGATGGAGCCCTCCGAGCAACGCAGCGTGAACCACGCCGAGATTTCCTGGTCGTTGTCTATGCGCGCCTCCACCTGCTCCGGACCGTCCACCTGAAGCGTCTTGGGGAAGTTGAACGCCACCAGCTTGCCGTAATTCTCCCCGTCGCTCCGCGCCGCCAGCCAGCCGATCATGTTCGGACGCTGATTCGGCGTGTACGGCAGAAGCTGGACGAATTCCTCGTTTTCCTCGCCCGGAAGCCGCATTATCACGTAGTACGGCTCCACCGCCTGCAGGTCGTCGCCCTGCCCGAACTTCTCATTGGGCAGCGCCCACAAGTCTTCCTTGCTGTAAAAGTTGTTCGGGTCCTGCATGTGGTAGAGGATGTACTTCTCGGCTTGCACCGAGAAGAAATCCTGCGGATAGCGCGTGTGCGCCCGCAAGCCTTCCGGCATCTCGTCCGCCCGCTTGAACAAGTCGGGGAAGATGCGCCGGTAAGTGCGGATCACCGGGTCGGTTTCGTCCCAGACGTAATACGACACGCCGCCGTTGTAGGCGTCCACCGCCACCTTCACGCTGTTCCGCATGTAGTTTATCGTCCCGCCGCCCATCGGGTCCGTGAACGGATCCGAATAGGGGTAGTGGTCGGTCGTCGTGTAGGCGTCCTGAATCCAGAAAAGCCGCCCGTCCGCCGCCACGATGTACGGGTCCCTGTCCAGCGTCAAAAACGGCGCCACGGTCTCGACGCGCTCTTGAATCGTCCGCCGGTACTGGAGCAGGCTTTCGGGGCGGATCTCGCCGCTAATCAGCAGGTTGACGTCCCCGAACTGCCAGGCGTAGGCGAGGCGGCGCAGGATGGACGACATTCTCACGCCGCCGTCCCCGGCGTAGCGCGCCCGAATCAGGTCGCCTTGTTCGGTTTGGTAGTCCAACTCCTCCGTGTTGGAATTGGTCACCACGTAATCCACCGTGTTCTCGCCGTAGTAGATGCGGGGGTTTTCCACTATCAAATCCGGCGTCGTCCCCTCATCCTGCGCCCCTATGGGAATCGCCCCGTCCACGGGGATGTCCTTGGCGAAGAATTCGGGCCTGCCCTCCGGCGTGAACTCCGTCACCGGGCTCATGGCGATGCCGATGCCGTGCGTGTAAACCAGTTTCTGGTTCACCCAAGTCTGCGACTGCGGATCCAGCTTTTCCTGCGCCACCTCCCGCGCCGACAGCAACACCTGGCGGTACTCGCCGTCTATCGTGTAGCGGTCGACGTCCGCGTCCTTGAAGTCGTAGTACGGCCTGATCACCTGAATCTGCCGATAGACGTTCGACAGCGGCCTGTAGTCCCACAGGCGGATGTTGTTTATCGTCTGCAGATTGTCGTTTATCAGGTCGCCGTCCACCTCCGCCTGCTCGACCGGGTAGAACTGCTCCTCTATCTGATTCAGCCCGAAGGCGTCCCGCGTGAACTTGATGTTGCGCGCGATGTACGGCGCTTCGCGGTCCTGCTCGCGCGGCGTCACTAGGAACTGCTGGGTCAGGGCGGGCCAAACCGTCCCCAGAACCACGCTCAGCACTATCCACAGCGCCACGGAGCCGACCACGACCCGCGTCTGCCGCATGTAGGCGTTGGCGAACATGAGCGCGGCGGCGGCGGCGGCTATCAGCGTGAGAATCAGCAGCGCCGGCATCCGCGCGTTCAAGTCCGTGTAAGTCGCCCCGAAGACGACCCCGTCCTCCGAAAACACCAGCCCCCATCTGTCAAGCCAATGCCCCACCGCGATGGCGAGCATGATGAAGCCGCCGATTATCGAGAGATGAACCAGCCGCGCCCCGCTCAGCTCGAACTTCTCGCCCCGCAGACCGTAATTCACGAATATGACCGCGACGGTCGCTATCAGCGTCGCCACGCCCAAGCCGAGCGCCCAGCCCTGCGCGAACGAGTACATGGGCAGGCTGAAGATGAAGAAGCCCAAGTCCATGCCGAACACCGGGTCGACCGAGTCGAAGCGCGCCGCGTTGGTGAATCTCAGGAACAGCTCCCAGTTGCCCGACAGCACGGAGCCGAAGATGACGCTCAGAACGACCGTCGCCGCCGCCGCCGCCACGGCGACGACCCGCGTGAGGGACGCCGCCGCCTCCGGCGGAATCGGCAGCCGCGCCAACCCCGCGCTTTTGGCGTAGGCGATTCTGATGCTCGCGCCCAGAACCAGCGCCGCCACAGCCGAGCCGACCGCGAACAGTATCACCCGCGTGAGCGTGATCTTGACGAACACCGCGCGGAAGCCCAGCGAGTCGTACCAGAGCAAGTCCGTGTACAGCCCGCGCCCGAACGAGAACACCCCGAACAGAACGATGAGCCCGACCACGCCCAGCGCCCACTTCAAGAGCGAGCCGATAGCGCCCGGGTCTATGGCTATCTGATCCGGGGGATAGGGCGGGGAGCCGTCCTCGCCGCCGTTGCGCGAAAAATCTTCTGCCATCGAACTTTCATCTCCCGATTCTGCCGGCGCTAGGATTCGCGCCGCCGTTTTGGAAATTCGCGAAGGGGCGAATCGCCGCCGCCCGTCAAGGATATATTCACCGAAACCAAGCGCCGAGCGCAACCAACGCATCCCCTCTCCCTTGATGGGTTTGCAAGTGCATGTTTGCCTAAACCAAGCGCCGAGCGCAACCAGCGCGTCCCCTCTTTCCATTGATGGGTTCGCAATGGCATGTTCGCCTAAATCAAGCGCCGAGCGCAACCAGCGCGTCCCCTCTTTCCATTGATGGGTTCGCAATGGCATGTTCGCCTAAATCAAGCGCCGAGCGCAACCAGTAAATCCCCCTCTCCCTTGATAGGCTAACAAGGGTATGTTTGGCGAATTTAGGCGCGGATTGGACGATTTTCGCCACTTCCGCGCGCCGCCCCCGTCATTCCCGCGAAAGCGGGAATCCAGAGTCGCCCAACGAAGTCCGCCACTTGAAATCAGGCTTGAATTGAAGCCAACGTATCCCCTCTCCCTTGATGGGAGAGGGCTAGGGCTAGGGTGAGGGTGACTGCGCCGTTAGGCGCAGTTTGCCGACTCCCGACATGCCCATGCAAGACCGCCATTTTAGCCTATCCGCGTCCCGATGTCGTCCGAATCCAGCGACCGCCTCAGCGCGCCGCCGTCCCTGCCGTCTATTATGCGCGATTCGCAGCCGCCCTCCAGCGCCCGCAGACAGGCTTCCATCTTCGGAATCATCCCGCCCGAAATCGTCCCGGACGCCGCCAGCGACCGCGCCTGCCGCGCCGTGAGACGCCGAAGCAGCCGCTTCCCCCTGTCCAAGACGCCCTCGACGTCCGTCAGAAAGAACAGCCGCTCCGCGCCCAGCGCCCGCGCTATCTCGCCCGCCGCCGTGTCCGCGTTCACATTCAGCAGCGACGCCGGATGAAGCGGGTCGTCCGGCGGGCAGACCGCCACCGGCGCGATTACGGGAATGTAGCCCGCCCGCGACAGCGCCAGAATCGGCTCGACGTCCACCGCCGCGACCTCGCCCACGAAGCCCAGCGCCGGGTCTTTGACGCGCCCGGTGAGCATCGCGCCGTCCGCGCCGCTCAGCCCGACCGCCTTCGCGCCCGCCGCCCAAAGCTGAGTCGTCAGCCGCTTGTTGATGAGGCCCCCCAACACCGCCACGACGATGTCCAGGCTTTCGGCGTCCGTCACGCGCAACCCGTCCCGAAACGCCGGGCGGACGCGCTGAGCCGCCATCCAATCGCTAATCGTCTTCCCCCCGCCGTGAACGACTATGGGATTGCGCCCCTCGCCGCGCAGCCGCGCCAGGTCTTCCAGCGTCGTGTCGTGCGCTCCGAGAGTGCTGCCGCCGATTTTCACTACTATCGTCCCATCTTGGGGTCGCTCCTTGGGCATGTGCGTTTTGGGGATGAATCCCGCGCCGCCGCCGCGCCGCGCTTAGGTCGAGTAAGCCGAGTTGAACGTGACGTACTCTTCGGTGAGGTCGGAGCCCCAAGCCGTCGCGCGCCCGCCGCCGAGATTCAGGCTGACGCGGAAATCCACCTCTTCCGCCGCCATGCCCGCCACGACCGCGTCGGCGTGATAGGTTATCGCCTTCCCCTCGTGGACTATGTGGATTCCGTTGATGAATATGTCTATCTTGGATTCGTCCAGCTCAATGCCGCTCTTGCCGAGCGCCATCATGATGCGCCCCCAATTCGGGTCGCGCCCGTGAACCATCGCCTTGACTAGGTTGGACGACGATATTTCGCGCGCCGCGATTCGCGCTTCATCCCGCGAAACCGCCCCGTCGACGGTCACAGCCATGACATGCCCCGCCCCCTCGCCGTCCCGCGCCAGCTCTTTGGCGAGATGGACGCAGACGGCGGTCAGCGCCGCGCGGAATTTCCGTCCCAAATCGTTGTCGCAATCGTTAATCATCTCGCCGCCCGCCGCGCCGTTGGCGAACAGCAGAACGGTGTCGTTGGTGGACTGGTCCCCGTCCACGTCGACCATGTTGAAGCTGACGTCGACCGCCGCGCTAAGCTCGTCTTGCAGATGTCCCACGCCCACCGGCGCGTCCGTGGCGATGAACGCCAGCATGGTAGCCATGTCCGGGTGAATCATCCCCACGCCCTTCGCCACGCCGCCGACCGCGTACTCGCGCCCGCCGGATGAGAATGTCGCCGCGATATGCTTGGGACGGGTGTCGGTGGTCATAATCGAGCGCGCGAACGCGATTCCGCCGGCGTCGTCCGCCGACAGCGCTATCTTGCCCATCCCCTCGCGGATGAGCGCCATGGGCAGCTCCACGCCAATCATGCCGGTGGACGCCACGAACATTTCATCCGCCGGGACTCCGGCATGCTTCGCCGCTATCTCGGTCATCTCTTGGGCGTCGAGAAGCCCCTGCTCGCCCACCGAGCAATTGGCGCACCCGCTGTTGGCGACGACGCCTCTGGCGTATCCGTCTCCGTCCGCCAGCCGCGTCTTGCTGAGCGTCACCGACGGCGACAGGATTTTGTTCCTGCTGAAAGTCCCCGCGACCGTCGCCGGCGAATCCGACAGCAGGACGCCGAGGTCGAGAACCCCGTCCCCGGCGGTCTTCAGCCCCGCGAAAGTCCCCCCGGCGCGAAACCCCCGCGCGGAAGTGACGGAGCCGCCCTCTACAATCCGATAGTCAAGCGTCATGTCGAACAACCTACCCCAAGAAATGGCTAAGGCAGTATAACACAACGGGGGGAGAACAATCCCAATGGGTTGAGGAGATAAGAGAGAGGAGCGAGAAACGAGTTAGCCGCCCGTTCCGTTGCGTTGTCCGTCCACGAATCATCCCCCCCGCCGGCGGCGGCGCAACAGCGCCCGCCACTTGGCGCGCAACTCCGCAAATCACGCGCTTGACGCATAAAATCAAGAATGATATTCTTGGATTTGCGGTTAGAGTCCGCTAGCCGATGATTCAGAGAGGGGTTGCGTTGAGCAAGAGATTGTCGCCAACGGGCGAGTGTTGGTGCGGATGCGGCGAAGACGCTGGGCTTGGCAAATTCTTCTTGCCCGGACACGACAAAAAGGCGGAGGCGGAGGTGATTCTAAAAGAATATGGAGGCGTCCCGCAATTCGTCGCCCAACACGGATACGGACCCGCCGATTCGCGTGCGGCGTCCATTGGCGAAAAGCCGGAACGATACGCGCCCGACGAAGTTCACCCTAGAAACACGCTGAACGACCTCACCGCGAAGCAGTGGATCCCCGAGACAATATCGGTCTGGAGCCAACAGGGGCTGGGAGCGAAGCATCCCGACGCCAAAATCGAGCGTCTCCATCCCGCGCCGTTTTCGTTTACGGACGTATCGCGGCTAATCAGATTCTTCACGAAGCGGGGCGGAATCGTGCTTGACCCATTCGTTGGGATTGGCTCCACACTCAAGGCTTGCGCGTTGGAAGGCCGGAAAGGGATTGGCTTCGAGCTAAACCCAGAATACGCGAATCTGTCCAAGGCGCGGCTTGACGCGGAAGTGAAAGACCTCTTTGCGAACGTCTCCGACCAAGTCATCATGACGGGAGACGCGCGGGATTTGGCGCGCGACTTGAAGAAGGACACGATTGATTTCATCGTGACCAGCCCGCCTTACTGGTCTATCCTGCGAAAGCAAGACCACAAGGCGCGGCAAGAGCGCCAGGCTCACAATCTCGATACGGACTACGGCTCGGACCCGCGCGACTTGGGCAACATTCAAGACTACGGGGATTTCATAGAGCAGTTGTCCGAAATACTTGGCGACTGCGCGCGCGCCCTCAAGCCTCGGAAATACCTGGCTCTGATTGTCGGCGATTTTCGCGACGGCTCCAAGTACGTGATGTTCCACTCTGACATAGCGTCCGCCCTCGCGCGGCATGGCGTTGACCTGAAAGGCATAACGGTTCTTTACCAGCGTCACAAGCGGGTGTTCCCGTATGGATACCCATACGCATACGTCCCCAACATTCACAACCAGTTCATCCTGATAATGCAGAAGACGCGGGAGGCGTAGCCGTGCATCCTTCGCTAATTCCCATGCTGGACACGATAATCGTCGGCGACTGCATCGAGGAAATGAAAAAGTTGCCCGACGGGTCGGTTGACCTGGTTATAGCGGACCCGCCGTACAACTTGGACAAGGACTTCGGAATTTGGAAAGAAGCCGAGCATCGCTCCGACTGGCTTTCCTGGACTTCGCGCTGGCTTGTCGAGTGCGACAGGGCGATGGCGGTCGGGGCGAGCGTATTCGTGTACGGAATCCACAGGCATCTCTGCTGGGTTCAGTGCATGATGTACGACATGGGACTGACTTACCAGCGCCAGATCATCTGGAACTACGAAAACGGGTTCGCGGGCTACAAGACCTTAGCCGCCCACTACGAACCCATCCTTTGGTTCTCGAAGGGGCCGCTCAAGACGTACCATCCCATACGCGAGCCGTACAAAAGCGCCGAGCGCCTTAAATACCCGGTCACGAAGAACGGGAAGGTTTGGTCGCCTCATCCCGACGGACGCCTTGCCGGAGACGTATGGAAGTTCGCCGTACTCGCCGGACGAAGCTTTCGCGGCGAACGGGTTGACCATCCCACGCAGAAGCCGTTGTCGATTTCCACAAGAATCGTCCGCCATTTTTCGAACGAAGGGGACGTCGTTCTAGTCCCGTTCGCGGGAAGCGGCTCCGAGTGCGTGGCGGCGCTTCAATCCAATCGCCATTTCGTGGGATTCGAGATCAACCCGCCCTACGTTCAGATAGCGGAGCGGCGGCTGGCGGATGTTCAGCGCGAATTGACAGAGCGCGAGTAGCGCTCGGATACGCGCGTCAATCGTTTTCCAATTCAATGCAGCCGGCGAGCCGCGCGGCGACGTCAGCCCTTGTCGAGAACCCGCCCCCCGAAACCCACAGCGGAACGATGTCCAGCGATATGAGCCAGTCGATATGTCCATCGGAAGGGCGAGACTCGAAAACCGCCAGTTTCTCCACTTTAATTTCGCGTCCCGCCAACTCTTCAGGCATTGAGAAGAAAGCGTAGTAGAGCAACTGCCCGGCGGCGTTTCTCACCTGGTGCGTCTCATCGCTCTGGGAGCCGTCCAGCGTCTTGATTTCCGCAAGCAACGCCGTTGATGAAACCAGAGCCAGACAGTCGATAGGGTCCTCCCACAGCGCAGTCGCCCCAATGATTCCGCGGGCGAACATGCGAACTATCTCGTTGTGTCGCTCCGTCCGCTCTGCCCGTATTTGAATTCCGCTGGAACTCGCCGCCGCGATTTGGGGGTAAGTCTCGTCGGATTCATCGGCTCTCCGCCAAGCCGCTATTGATTCCGCGGACGTTGGCCTCGCCCTACTCCTGCGGCGCCCTTCAAGCCCGTGACGGTCCGGGTCGGGGGAATCAACCGCCGCATGTTCGCCGACGTAAAACAGCCTATTGCCGCTCTTGGCTACGTCGCCAACCTGTTCGGCGATTGACGGAAAGATTTTCTTGGCGTTGTCCCAGTTGCTCTTGGTTGCGCCTATGGAACTCCGAATCGCGTCCTCATCGTCAAGGTCGCGCAAGCCAAGAATCCGCTCGAACTCGCTGTCTGAATCATCCACGGCTTCCAACGCCAACGCGCAAAACGCCCTTGGCGTTCCGGGACGCGCCTGCAACAACCTCAGCATTATCGCGTAGGGATGCGAAATTCCTCGCTCATCTTCGGCGACGGCGTTCAGCATGGCGAGTTTCCAATTTTGGGCGAATTCGCCATCGCCAGGATTAAGCCGCGAGTCCACGATGGCGTCGCCAAGCGCGGTCATGGCAAACACGTCGCCCGTTCGCGTTGCCAGCCCTGTACGCGCGAAGAATTCCTTGACGCCCCTAGCCGCCGTCCGATGGCTCTGATTCGATGGGGCGAGGCCGCTCATCCGGCTCAGATACGCGCTCACGTCCTCGCCGGAGCGTCCGGGGCTGACAACGCCCGCCCGCAACAGCGCTTCTCCAAGCGATTGGTCATCCGCGACTTGGCCGGCGGCGGACAAATCTTTCAAGACTTGCAATCCGTCCGCCAGTTTTTGGATGTTTGATATTTGGTTGGGAAAGCCTTTCAAACGGTCTCATCCCCTTTTCCGTTCGCAATTGAATTGCGCGCGAATCTTCTCCCCCAAAAACCAAAAAAGAAGCCCCGACCGTAGCCGGGGCTCCTCTTATTTGCCGTTCCGGGGTTTCCGAACTGGCGCGCCGCGCTTAGTCGTCCGCCGCCGTCGCCAGGGCGTCCAGCCTGCTTCGCACTATCGCGCGCAACTCCTTGACCCGGTTGAGGTGGGGCGTCTGACCGCCTTCCTCCGCCTTGTCGTAGATCTTGTCGCCGTCGACGAAGACCTGGAGCACTCCGCCCACGCCGGGCTTGACCTCGATGGAGACGTCATTGCCGCCTTCCGCCACGAACTCGTTGACCATCCAGGCCGCGACTCCGTGGTACTGTCAAGGCACGCAGTAGATGATTTCTATGTCCATTCTGCCTTCGCCAGCCATTCCGACAACCTCCTATGGCTACTACGGCTATCCTGACTGCTAGATTAGCGCCAATCGCGCCGCTTGTCAATGGAAAATCGCCCGACTCGGCTTTTCGCGGAAAAATCCGCCCGCGCGCCCGCCCGCTAGCCGCCGCCGCCTTCCGTCAGCGCCTCCAGAATAATCAGCGCCGCCTCTTTGTCCAGCGGATGGTTGTTGTTGCCGCACTTCGGCGAGTGGATGCAGGACGGGCAGCCCGCCTCGCATCCGCAATTCGCTATCGCGTCCAAAGTCGCCCGCCACAGCTCTTCGATGATTTCGTAGCCGTGTTCCGACACCCCCACGCCGCCGGGGTAGCCGTCGTGTATGAATATCTGCGGGGCGCCGGTGTCCGGGTGCATGGGCGTCGAGACGCCGCCGATGTCGTTGCGGTCGCACAGCGCGAACAGCGGCAGCATCCCAATCGCCGCGTGTTCCACCGCGTGCAAGCCGCCCATCAAGTCGAGCTCCTCCCGCCCTATGCGCTCCACCGCCTCATCCGGCGGGCCGAACCAAAGCGCCGCCGTGTCGTATTCCTGCGCCGGCATGTCCAGATACTCGTCCCCCAGAACCTCGTCCGTGTGATGCCTGATTCGCTTGAAGCCGACCACTTCGTTCGCCACGTTGACCTCGCCGAAAAACGCCGTCGTCCGCCCCGCCCGGCGCTGCCGGTGAATTCGCAAAACGCGGGTGTCGGTGTAATCCCGCGCTTGGGTGTAATAGGGCGCGTCCGACAGGGCGGCGTAAGCGGTCCGCGAATCCAAATCCAGCTTGCGCACGAGGTACGGCTCTCCCTGATGCAGGTAAATCGCGCCGGGGTGCATCTGGCGATAGGCGGCGTGTTCCGAGACGTTCTCCAAAACCGCCCCCGTTTCCCAATCCACCAGCGTGAACGAGCCGCCGGCGGAGCGCAACTCCACAGTTTCCGCCGGATAAGCCACTTCCGGCGTGAGATGCCAGCGGGCGTCTCGGACGTGCAGGAATCCGTCCTCCACTAATTCGTCCGCGTACCAGAGAAGCTCGTGTCCGAAGAATTCTGTGTCCGCCATCGCCAGCGGCGCTTCGTAGGCGGCGCAGACCAGATGCGGCTTCATTATATAGGGGTTGCCCGGCGAGATTCGCGCCGCCTCGCTGCTCTTGCCGAAGAACGCCTCCGGGTGGCGCATCAGATACTGGTCGAGCGGGTTGTCTTGGGCGATGAGGACGCTCAGGGAGCGCTCGCCGCCGCGCCCGCCGCGCCCGGACTGCTGCCACGCGCTCGCAATCGAGCCGGGATAGCCCGCGATGAGCGTGGCGTCTATGCCGCCCACGTCCACGCCCAGCTCCATCGCGCTGGTGGCGGCGAGCCCCAGCAGCTTCCCGTCGAACAAATCCTTTTCGATGCGCCGCCGGTCTTCCGGCAGATAGCCCGCCCGGTACGCCGCCACGCGCTCGGCGGCTTTTTTGTGGGTGTGCTTCAGCTGGTCGCGCGCGTAGATGTAGAGCAGCTCCGCCTGCCGCCTGCCGCGCGCGAAAGTCATCGTCCGCGTCTCGCGCTTGAGCAGCTCCGCGAAAATCTGCGTCGTCTCCGAATTGGTCGAGCGCCGCGCCCCGGACGCCGCGTCCGTCACCGGCGGATTCCAAAAGGCGAAATCCTTGCCGCCGTATGGGGAGCCGTCTTCGTCTATCACCTCGAACGGCAGCCCGACCAGCCGCTCCGCGTGTTCGGCGGGGTTGGCGATTGTCGCCGAACACAGAACGAACTGCGGGTCGCTCCCCGCCTTGCGGCAGAGACGCCTCAGCCGCCTCAGAACGTTGGCGACATGCGCGCCGAACACTCCGCGATAGACGTGCGCCTCGTCCAAAACCACATACCGCAGCCCGCGCAGAGTCCGATGCCAAGCGCGATGGTTGGGCAGGATGCCCAGATGCAGCATGTCCGGGTTGGTCATCACCACATGGGCGCGGGCGCGAATCGCCGCCCTGTCGGATATTCGCGTGTCGCCGTCGAAAATCGCATGCCGCAGGCGCGAGTTTTCGGGCGTGATGGCGCGCAGCTTGCCCATCTGGTCTTGCGCCAGCGCCTTCGTGGGGTAGAGATACAGCGCCCGCGCCGAGCGGTCGGCGAGCAGCGTCTCCAGAACCGGCAGGTTGTAGCACATGCTCTTGCCGCTCGCCGCGGGCGTGGCGACGATGACGTTCTTCCCGTCCCGAACCGCCGCCAGCGCCGCCGCCTGATGCGCGTAGAGCGAACCGGCGCCCGCGCCCGCCAGCGCCGCCCGGATGCGGGCGTCCAACGGCGGCTCCGGCTCCGCGAACCGCGCCCGCCGTGTGGGAAGCGGCTCCAGATGAACCAGCTGCCCCTCGTACCAGAGAAGGCTTTGGAGATGCCTTAGAAAGTCCGCCGTGTCCATTTCGCGTTTAGAACCCGCCGATGATTTCCGTATCGCAACCGACGATTTCGACGTCGGGGCGGTCTGTTTCGATGAACCGAATCGCCGCGTCGAGCGTTCGCTCGGCTTGGCGCGCGGAGCCGGAGACGCAGGCGACGCCCAAGACGGCGCTTCGCCAAGAGTCCTGCTCGTCCACTTCGGCTATCGAGACGGGGAACTTGCCCCCCGCGCGCTCGATTGCGGAGCGCAAGACGCGCCGCTTGTCCTTCAGCCCGCCGCCCGCCGGCAGGCGCATCGTGATTCTGGCGACCGCCACATTCACTTTTTAACGCTCCCATTTTCCAAACGCAAAACGCCCCGCCGACATTTTACTATAATCAGCGAACGGTTTTCGTCCACCTTCATTCGCGGGAGAAAAGACGCATGACGCTCGGCGACATACTCATCTCGGAATCCGACATATCGCGCGCCATAACGGAGATAGCCGCCGAGATAAGGGCGGACTACGGCGATTCGGACATTCTGCTGCTCGGCGTGATGGACGGCGCGGTGTGCTTTCTGGCGGACTTGGCGCGGGCGCTGCCGAACTCGGTGGACATGACCACCGTGCGCGTCTCCAGCTACAACGGCGCCCAGCCCGGAGAAGTCAACATGGAATGGCTGCCCCCGCGCTCCCGCGTCGAAGGCAGGCGCGCCCTGATAGTGGAGGACATAGTGGACACCGGCGCCACCGTCGCCGCCCTGATGGAGAAAATCATGGAAATGGGCGCCGAATCGGTGGAAATCTGCGCCCTGCTGGACAAATCCGCCCGCCGAATCCACGACGTCGAAGTGGCGTACATAGGCTTCGAAGTGCCGGACGCTTTCGTAGTCGGCTACGGCTTGGACTACAACGGCAAATACCGCAACCTGCGAGATTTGCGCGAGATGCTGGATTAGGGCGGGCGCCCCCGCGCCGCCGTCGCCATTCCCGATTTCCCCGCCCCGTCATTCCCGGATTCGCGCGCCGCCGTCGCCATTCCCGATTTCCCACCCCCGTCATTCCCGCGAAGGCGGGAATCCAGAGATGCGCTGCCAACCTAGCAATTGTAAACCAAGCCCGAATAGCGAGCGACAAATCCCTTCTCGCCATCCTACCGCCGTCATTCCCGCGAAGGCGGGAATCCAGAGATGCGCTACCAACCCAGCAATTGGAAACCAAGCCCGAATGGCGAGCGACAAATCCCTTCTCGCCATCCTACCGCCGTCATTCCCGCGAAGGCGGGAATCCAGAGAGGCGCTGTCAACCTAGCGAAACCAAGCCCGAATGGCGAGCGACAAATCCCTTCTCGCCATCCTACCGCCGTCATTCCCGCGAAGGCGGGAATCCAGAGTCGACCAAGATAGCCATTAGGAATCAGGCTTGAACTGAAGCCGCGAATCCCCTCTCCCTTGATGGGAGAGGGCTAGGGTGAGGGTGTCTGCGCCGCTAGGCGCAGTCTTGCGCGGATTGCCCGCCAGGCGCGCAACTCCGCGCGGGGCGCCCGAAAAGGGGGAAGGGGAAGGAAAAACAATTGTCCCAAGTGACCTCGCCCTTCAGGCTCGCCGCCGCTTTCCGAGACGCCCTCGCCGTAGCTCCGGCTTCTCGTTCCCGCGGCTCCTCGCGCTCCCCGCCGCCGCGCTTCCGTCCGCGAGACCTCCGCCGAAGCTCGGGCCCCGCGCTCGTTCGCGCTTGGCGGGCAACCCGCCGTGTCGCTTCGCGCGCCGCCTGCGTCAACCGCCTGCCGCCGCTGTCGCCGGCTTGGTCGACGCGCCTCTCCGCCTTTCGCGCTCCCGTCCGGGCATCCCGGGCCGTGAAGCCCAGGTCCCCCGCGCCGTTCGCGCTCCTTGCGGACAGACCCGCCGCGCCGGACTTTCGCCGCCGCCTGCGCCAACCGCCTGCCGCCCGCTCAGCCGCTCGACTCGCCCCCGCCTTCCGTGTCAGGTTTCGTTCCGCCTTCGCCGAAGCTCCAGCTTCCCTACCGCCCGTCGTCTCGTCGGGGATCCGCCTCGCCGCCTCGCGCGCCGCCTGCGGCGAACCGCCTGCCGCCCGCTCAGCCGAGCCATCAAACTCAACCACTTGGGACAATTTCAATACTACACCCGAATCCGAAATCTGTCAAGCCCTTTTCCAAGCCAATTTTAAGAATTGGCAAAATTGCTCATAAAACGGCGCTTATGGCGATATTTTGCGTGATTCGCTTATAATTCGGAATATATTTGTCAGAATCATGATTTACGGGATTAAAGGATTACCAGGATTCTGTCGGATACCCTATTCCCACTCTGCGCCCCTCTGCGTCTTTGCGCCTCTGCGTTTCCCATTCGTCCGACCTAAAGACCCGCGCCGCCGTCTAAGATTCCGGCTCCATTACCGTCAGAATTTGGTTGGCGGCGACGTCCGTCAGCGTCCGCGTCCGCCCGCTGGGCCAGCGGATGACGATTTCATCCACTATCTCGGCGTCCCCAAGCCCGAACTCCAGCTCGATGCTGTGCATGGATAGATAGCTGGAGCCGGCGCGGACTTCCTGAACCTGCGTCTCGCCGCCGGCGGTGAGATATGCCCGCGCGCCGACGGCGTCCGCGTTGCTTCCCGTCCCCCCCGCCGCCGTTCGCCCCTGCAGTCGGAGCGTCAGCCAGCGGTTTTCGCCGCCGCCGTTTAGCCAGATGAAGACAGGCCCTAGCGCGGGCGCGAATTCTTGCGCCAAGTCGTCCCAGACGGGCCCGCTGCTGTTCGTGCCTATCAGATCGAGATAGCCGTCCGCGTTCAGGTCGGCGCTCGCCAGCGCTTTGCCGTTTAGATGAAAGCGCGCCGCGATTCGTTGGGCGTCCGGGTTGAAAGCCGGGTCGTCCGCGTCCAAGACGGAATAATCGACGTCCAGAATGTCCAGAAGGCGCGCGCGGACGGTAATATCCTCGAACCCGCCGCGTCCGTCGCCGCGCAGCATGCGCCCCGCCGCCGGATAGCTGGAGCGACCGGGAGGGCCTTCGGAGCCTAGCCAGTAGAGGTCTTGGTCGCCGTCGTTGTCGTAGTCGAAGAACGCCGTTCCGTATCCGAAATCATACGCGCCCAAGCCGGCGGGGGTTTCCCAATCCGGATGAAGCCGCCGCCCGTCGAGCGCGCGGGGCGGCATGAGCGGGCTGGGGACGACTTCCGTCTCTTCCGCGACGTCCGCGAACATGCCCGCGCCGTCGTTTCGCAGAAGGTAATGAAGGCAAGTCCCCCACGCGAAGCGCTCCGTGTAGCGGCAATCGCCGCCCGGCTCAAGTTGCGGGGCGAAGCGGCGCAGATGGGGGCCGACGTTGGTTACGAAAATGTCCAAATCGGAATCCCCGTCGTAATCGCCGACGGCGAAGCCCATCCAGTTGCCGGATTTGTCGACGCCCATATCTTCCGCGACGTCCGTGAATCGGATTTCGCCGTTCTCGGAATCGTTGCGGAATATGTAAAGCCGATGCCCGTCGTTCGCCGCCCACAGGTCCATGTCGCCGTCGTCGTCGTGGTCGAAAAACAGCGCCGCGTGGGTTCGCCCGGACGGGTCGGCGACGCGGTTGCCGTTGGCGTCCAAGATGTTCGGGTCGTAGCCGACGTATTCCGCGCCCGTTTCGGGGTCGCTGAACGCTATCGGCGCGCCGTCCGCGTCAAGCAGCTTTATTTGTCCCCCGGCGACGCCGGCGGATTCGGAAATGTCCGCGAACGTCATGTCGCCGTTGTTGCGGTAGAGCCGGTTGTAGTGTCCGGGATGGGACGCCTGGTCGAAGATGAACCAGTCCTCATCGACGGCGTTGGCGACGTAGATGTCCAGCCAGCCGTCGCCGTCCACGTCGGCGCAAACGATACTCGCCGCCGAGCGGATGTTGGCGGATTCGCCGAACGCCGTTTCGGTGACGTCCGCGAACGAGCCGCCGCCCAAGTTTCGCAGAAGGCGGTCCCCAATCGCCCGCCGCAACTCGCGCGCCTCGTCGCTATCGCCCATCGCCGACCGAAAATCCAACCCGTCGCCGATGATTCCGCGCGCGCCCACATAGAGGTCTTGGAAGCCGTCGTTGTCCAAATCGCAGGCGACCGCGCCGCTGCTGTTGTGGTCGGTCAGCGCCGCGCCGGCGTCTTGGGATGCGTTGGCGAAAGTCCCGTCGCCTTCGTTCCTGTACAGAAAGTTGTCGTTGCCCCGATTGGACGTGATGTAGATGTCATGGTCGCCGTCCCGGTCGTAATCGAAGGCGACGGCGGACGGGCGGTAGTTGACGACTTCGTACCCGTCCAAAAGCGCCTCCGGGGCGACATTCGCGAACGGCGTCACGCCGTCCGCGTCGGATTCGGATTCGGGCGCGGCGGCGGGCGGCGAAACGGCGGCGCTCGGCGCGTCTTGGGCGGCTTGCGGCGGCGCGGTCGGATTCGGCGCGGTCGTATCATCATCCCCCGGCGGCGCGTCTTCCCGCGAACAGCCGAGCGCGAATACGAAAAACGCTCCGATGAGCGCGGCGGCGGCGAGTCGCCTCACAACTGCCGCAAGCGCGGGTCTAGCCGGTCGCGCAGCCAGTCGCCAAAGAAATTCATCGAAAAGACGATGAGCAGAATGGCGAAGCCGGGGAAGAACGAAATCCACCACGCGGTCGAGATGTACTGCCGCCCTTCCGATACCATGCTCCCCCAAGACGGCTGAGGCGGCGGGATGCCCACGCCGAGAAAGCTGAGTACGGATTCGGTCAGGATGAGCGAGCCCACCTGAAGCGACGACAATACCATCACGGTATTGACCACGCCGGGCAGTATGTGGCGCAGGGCGATGCGCCAGCCGGACGCGCCCGCGACTCTGGCGAGCGCCACGTAATCGGTCGTCTTGAGCTGCAGCGTCTCCGCCCGCACTTGGCGCGCGAACGGCGCCCAGGTGAACAGGGCGAGCAGGATGATGACCAATTCCAAACTCGCGCCCCAGACCACCGACGCCACCAGCGCCACGACGATGAACGGCAGGGCGAACACGAAATCCACCAGCCGCATCAGGATTTCGTCCACCACGCCGCCGAGATAGCCGGACACCAGCCCGACCGCCGTTCCCAGCGCCGCGCCCGCCGCGAGAACCGTCCCCGCCACTATGAGCGACACCCGCGCGCCGAAGACCATGCGGCTCAGGATTCCGCGCCCGATGTGGTCCGTCCCCAGCAGAAACTCCGCGCTGCCCTCTTCCGTCCAAGCCGGCGGGACGTTGCGGTCGTCCAAATCGCCCTCCAGCGGGTGGTTGGGCGCGACGAGTTCCGAGAAGGCGGCGGTGAAAACCAGAATCGCCATGACCGCCACCGGGATTATCGGCAGCCTTCGGAAGGCGATGTACGCCGCCCGGAACCTGTTGGGGCTTTCGGCGAGGCCGCCGACCGCGCTACTCATAGCGAATCCTCGGGTCCAAAACGCCGTACAGAACGTCGGCGACAAGGCTCGCCATCAGGAACATGACGCCGAAAACCAGCGCCAAGCCCGTCACGAGCGGGAAGTCCGTATTGAGCGCCGCGTTCACCGCCAGACGCCCGATTCCGGGCCAGGCGAACACGGTTTCCACCACCACCGTCCCCGTCATAAAGCCGGCCAGCAGTATCATGGCGAAAGTGAGCGGCGCGATGAGCGCGTTCCGAAAGGCGTGTTTCCACACTATCTTGGCGGAGCCGACGCCCTTCGCGCGCGCCAGCTTGACGTATTCGCTGTCGAGGACTTCCAGCATGGAAGAGCGCGTCAGCCGCAACAGCCCGGCGGCGGGCAGCCAGCCGAGCGTGACGACCGGCAGAACGAAATGCCGCCAATCCCCGCGCCGAGACGTGGGCAACAAGTCGAGCTGGACGCTGAATATCAGCACAAGCACAATCGCTATCCAAAACGGCGGGACGGACTGCCCCAGCAACGCGAAGCCGCGTCCGAGATAGTCCCAAACCGTGCTGCGCTTCACCGCCGACAGCACGCCGAGCGACATTCCGAGCGCGATTGCGAACAGGAAGGATATGCCGGAGAGTTGGAATGTGGCGGGCAGCGCTTCCATTATCATCTGGAGCGAATTGCGCTGGTAGTAAACCGAGTTGCCGAAATCGCCGCGCACGGCTTTCGCCACCCAGATGCCGTACTGAACCAGCAGCGGCCTGTCCAACCCCATCGCCTTCCCCTGCGCCTCCCACGCCTCCGAAGTGGAGCGCGTGTACTGCGTCATGTACAGATAGCGCGGGTCGCCGGTGGCGTGCGACAGCGAGAACACCAAAATGGTAAGCCCGAACAGCGTAACCACTATGGCGGCGAGTTTTCTTATGAGAAGTTTTCGCATCGGATATAAACTATCGTTGTCCAAGCAGTATTTCAAGGGTATTTTAACGCAATGGCGCGAGGGCGCAATGGCGCAAAGGGTTTGATTGGCGAGACGCCCCTTCCCGAAGAAGGGACGCCCCGCCAACCGCTAAATCACTGACCGATGGCAACCGCCAACTAGCCACTAGCCGCTAAGCCGCGCTACTTGTCTATCACCACAGTCGCCGGGTTGTTGAAGCTGCTTCCCCAGTAGGGATGCCACTCCGCTATCGTCGGCAGCTGCACCCAGAAGCTCTTGACCGTCGCCACCGCCGCGTTGATGTGCCAGTAGGACATGTAGCTCTGGAACTCGATGCTGTTTTGGATGCGCTTGTTCTGGTCGCGCTCCGTGTCGTTCTGGTAGTTGACGTCGCAGATGACCGCCGGCAGCTCCGCGCCGCCGAGATGCCCCGGCGTCGGGCAGAAGAAAGGCGCCTTAGTGCCTCCCGGCGGCAAGCCCCAGCCGTGCAGCCAGGGGACGTCCATCTCTTTCGTCACCGTCTCCGGGCGGCGCGAGGCGTATGGCGACTTGTCCACCGTCACGTCCAGATCCAGATGCTCGGCCCACATTTCCGCCACCGCGTCCGCCAGCTCCGGATCCCACGTGTTGGGGACGCTCTCAGTCGCCCAGAAGACGACGGGGAAGCCGTCCGCGTAGCCGGCGTCCGCCAGATACGACCGCGCCATCTCCGGGTCGAACGGGATTCGCCATTCCTCTTGGAAGTTCTCCGTCCCCGGCGGGAACTGCGTGTGCATCGCGCCGTATGCCACGTCGCTGAAGCCGTCCATCACGTTGTCCACTATCGCCTGCCGGTCTATCGCCATCGACATTGCCCAGCGGACTTTGCGCGGTCCTTCCATCTCGTCGCACACCGACCCGTCGGGCGGCGGCAGGGCGGAGAAGAGCGCGTCGTAGTCGCAGCCTTCCGCGAACGGGTTGCCTATCCACGGATGCTCGCTGTCCGGCAGGAATCCGGGGCGCGGGTTGGCGACTAGGTCCTGTTCTTCGCACTCCGGGCATATCTTCGCCCAGTAGTTGCCGGAGAAGTAGATGGTGTTCGGATTCGGCAACCCCATCGGAACGGCGGTTCCGCTGGTGTCGTCCACAATCGCGGCGACGTTCTTGACCGAAATCTGCGTTATGTCCACCTCTTTCGTCCGTATCGCCGCCTCGCGCGTGGCGTCCTCCGGCATCTCCAGAATCCGCAGCGTCTTGATGTTGGGGACGATGCGCCAGTGGTCGACGTTCGCCTCCGCCTCTATCGCGTCGTTCCCCCGCCAGGATTTCGCCACGAACGGGCCCGTGCCGATGGGGGTGGATATGAAGGCGTCGTCGCCCATCTCGTCGTAGCAGTGCTTGCAGGTTATCCCGAAAGTGGAATCCCAGCCAAGCCCGCCGTGCAGGGTCGCCCAAGTGGGGCTGAACTCGCCTGGCACGACGTTCATCCGCGCGGTGTACTCGTCCACGACGTCCCAGCCGGCGCGGTGTCCGGCGGTCAACTGCTCGCCGGCGTTGCTGACGGAGCCGACCTTGAACGAGTTGTTGAACGTGAACGCGACGTCTTCGGCTTTCAGCTCGCCGTTGCCGTTGTGCCACATGATGCCCCGGCGGATGTCGAGCGTGACGCTGTTGAAGTCGGAAGCCAGCTCCCAGCTGGTCGCTATCTCCGGCTCGAAATCCTTGTCGTCCTGCGAGGGGACGGTCCCCGGCTCTGTGAACTGCGCGCGGAACAGGCCCTCGAAAATCTGGAAGTCCGTCCCGGGCCCGCCGACTGTTCCGTTGGCGTCCTTTTCCTGCAGCTGAACCAGCGGATGCAGAAGCGGGACGCCGACGACCAGCTCGCCTTCGGGCTGCATGTCCATGTCGCCGGCGGCGGGCTGCGCCGGCGCCGTCGTGGCGACGGGAGCCGCCGTCGCCGCCGGCGCCTCTTCTTCCTCGCTGGCGCAAGCGACCGCCAGCGCCGCCAGCGCCAGCGTCGTCAACGCCGCCAGCGCCAGCTTCCCAATCTGTTTGCTCATTCGTTACCTCTCATGTCCAAAGCCGCGAACGGCTCCCGGAGCGATTGGCGCCGACCATCCCAAACGAACGAACGCGGGCGCGGCGCGTCCCGCCCGAATCCGTCCGAAGCCAGTCTAATACTAATGCGGGCGCGTATCAAGACCGATTTCGGAATATAGAAATTGGCTAAAGGCTATGGTTGGGGGCGGCGCGGACGATAAACCACTTCCCCCGGTTCAGCCGCCGTCATTCCCGCGAAAGAACGCCGCCCTCGCGAAAGAGGGGACAAGACAGCCGCTCGGAATAAGGATTCCACCGCCGCGCGCCATTCCATCTCTGCGTTCCTTTGCGCCTCTGCGCCTTTGCGTTTCCCTATTCTTTACAACCTTTCGCGAATTTCCCCCAACCAAAACTGCTATACTACGCCCATGTCTATGGAAAGAACCGCCGGAATCGGCGCGGACGCGGTCGGCGAGCTCGCGGAGCTTCTGCGCCGCCAGGGGATAGCCGCCGCCGCCGTCTCGTCCGAGAGCGACTTGGCGGCGCTCGGCGCGTCGGCGGACGCCAAGCCGCCCCTGGCGCTCATCGAGACCGCCTACATGACGGCGCTGGAGTTCGGAACCTGCGCCCGCGCCTGCGCGGACGCCCGAATCCCCGCCATCGCCCTTGTGCCGAGAAGCCGACTGCCGGGACTCGACCCGTCCCTGCCGCTCGCCGACTTCATCGCCAGCCCGCCCGACCCGGACGAGCTGGTAATCCGCGCCCGCCGAGCGCTCGGCGCGGCGGACGGCGACGACAGCCGACTCATAAAAGCCGGCGACCTCGAAATAGACACGTCGAGCTACGAAGTGTCGCTCAGGGGCGAGCGCATCAGCCTGCGCTTCAAGGAATACGAGCTGCTCAAAATGCTCGCCGAAAACCCGGGGCGCGTCTTCTCGCGCGACGCCCTGCTGAACCGCATCTGGGGCTACGAATACTTCGGCGGCACGCGGACGGTCGACGTCCACATCCGCCGGCTCCGAAGCAAAATACAGGATTCCGAACACAACTTCATCGAAACCGTCTGGAACGTGGGATACCGATTCAAGGAAATCCGCTAAACTAGGCGCAACCGACAAATCCCCTCTCCCTTGATGGGAGAGGGCTAGCGCGCGGGCGCAGGTCCGCCAACCAAGACCATTCACAGCGACAGGAGGCTGCGAACATGGCTGAACGCAAAGAGAGAGTGGCGTATGTCAACGGCGAGATAGTCCCCGAAAGCCGCGCGGTCGTCTCGATACGCGACAGGGGCTTCCTGCAGGGCGACGCGGTCTTCGACACCACGCGGACGTTCGGACACCGCGTCTTCATGCTCGACGAGCACCTCGACCGCTTCTTCGCCTCCCTGAAGTACATGCGGATAGACCCCGGCTTGTCCAAGCGCGAGTTCGCGGACGTCACCATGCGCGTGCTGAACGCCAACCTGCCCCTGCTGGACGCCGACGACGACTACTGGGTCTCCCAGCGCGTCACGCGGGGCGTCCGCGTCGGCGGCGGCGACAAGCCGACGGTGGTCGTCGAGTGCCTGCCGCTGCCCTTCAAGGCGCGGGCGCGCTACTACCGAGACGGCATCCCCGTAGTGGTTCCGTCCGTCCGCCGCACGCCGCCCGAATCGCAAAGCCCGCGCGCCAAAGTGCATAACTACGTCAACCTCGTTCAGGCGGAAATGGAAGCCAAAGCCCACAACCCGGACGCCTGGCCCATCCTGCTCGACGTCAACGGCAACCTCGCGGAGGGCCCCGGAAGCAACATATTTCTGGTCAAAGACGGCGCGGTTCTCACCCCCAAAGAGCAGTTCGTCCTATCCGGAATCAGCCGCCGCGTGACCATCGAGCTAGCGCAAGAGCTGGGCGTGGAAGTCCGCGAAACGGACATCGACCTCTACGACGCCTACACCGCCGACGAGGCGTTCGTGACCTCCACGAGCTTCTGCATCTGCCCGGTATCGTCCATAAACGGCTCCCCGATAGCCGAAGGCGGCGTCCCCGGCGCCGTAACCGACCGCCTGACAAAGGCGTACAGCGGCCTAGTGGGCATAGACGTGGCGGCGCAATACCTGGCGCGGCTGGAGTAGGGGCGGCGCTCCCATGCGAATAGAGAGCGTAGCGGTCAAAAACTACCGCTGCTTCCGCGACGTGTCGCTGGACGACTTGCCGCGCATGACTGTCATCGTCGGCGCGAACGGCTCCGGCAAGTCGACGCTGTTCGACGTGTTCGCCTTCCTGCAAGACGCGCTGGCGCAGAACGTCGACGCGGCGGCGGCGCGGCGCGGCGGGTACCGCGAGTTGGTCAGCCGTGGCGAGGACGGGCATATCAAGATAGCCGTCAAGTTCCGCGAAAGCGGCGGGCGGCTGGCGACGTATCGCTTGGAAATCGGCGCGCGGCGCGGACAGACGGTCGTGAACCGCGAGGTCTTGAGCTACCGCAGGGGCAGGCGCGGACGGCCTTGGCATTTCGTGGACTTCAGCGAGGGTTCCGGCACGGCGATAACCAACGAATCCGCTTGCGGCGACGAGGGCGCGGTTGAGGAACGGGAAGAGTACGTACTCGACAACCCCAGCATACTGGCTATCAAGGGCTTGGGGCAGTTTCGCCGGTTTCGCGTGGTGTCCGAGTTCCGCAGCCTGATTGAAAACTGGCACGTGTCCGATTTCCGCATAGCGGACGCGCGTCCGAGCGCCGAAGCCGGATACGCGGAGCATCTGTCAAGCCGAGGCGACAACGTCGCTCAAGTCGCGCAGTATCTCTACCAAAATCGCCGCGAGCGATTCGACCAAATTCTTGAGGCGATGCGTCGGCGCGTTCCGGGAATCGACAAGGTAGAAGCGAAAACGACCGAAGACGGGCGGCTCGTTCTGAGATTCCAAGACGGCGGCTTCAAAGACCCGTTCATCGCCCGATACGTCTCCGACGGCACAATCAAAATGTTCGCCTATCTGGTGCTGCTGTACGACCCCCAACCGCACCCGATGCTGGCGGTCGAAGAACCTGAGAATCATCTGTACCCGGAGCTGATGATCGAGTTGGCTGAGGAATTCAGGGACTACGCGCGGCGCGGCGGGCAGGTGTTCGTCTCGACCCATTCGCCGGACTTTCTGAACGGGGTGGAGCTGGACGAAATAATCTGGCTTTTCAAGCAAGACGGATTCACGTGCGCGCGCCGCGTGTCCGAAAGCGAACTCTTGCGGGATTTGGAGGAAGTGGGCGACTTGCCCGGCGAGCTCTGGCGGCAAGGAATGTTCGAAGGGGTTTTGCTATGATGGTCAAGGTAGTGTTCTTGGTGGAGGAACGCTCCATGAAAGAGTTGCTCGACGGTCTTTTGCCGCGACTGTTCCCCGGCATGTCTTTCATCTGCGTTTCCCACAACGGCAAAGCGCACCTGGAACGCAGTTTGTCGAACAAAATCAGAACTTGGCGCGAGCCGGGGGTTCGGTTCGTAGTCATTCGGGACAAAGACCGGAGCGACTGCGTGGAAACCAAGCGAAAACTCGCCCGAATGTGCGCGGACGCGGGACGCCCGGACACGCTGGTCCGCATCGTTTGCGAAGAGTTGGAAGCGTGGTATCTGGGCGACCCCGACGCGCTCGCCGACGCTTTCGGAGACGAAAAACTGCGCGGCATCGGGCGCAGGGCGCGATTCCGCGACCCGGACAGCGTTCGCCAACCGGCGAAAGCAGTCCGCGCCCTCGCGCCCGAATTTCAGAAAACAAGCGGCGCGCGCAGGATGGCGAATTTCCTGTCGAGGGAACGAAACGCCTCCCGCAGCTTTCAGGTTCTAATGTCAGGCTTGGACAGGATTCTCTCGGAAACATGACCGATTCCCAACCCATCGCAATCAAAATCCCCGCCACTTCCGCCAACATGGGGCCCGGATTCGACTGTCTCGGAATCGCCCTGGACATCTGGAACACCGTCAGCGTCCAAACCGGCGCGCGCGGCTTCGAGATTTCCGGCTACGGCGCGGACGGCCTGCCGCGCGATTCGTCCAACTTGGTTCTGGCGAGCGTCCAGCGCGTCTTCGCCGAGTTGGGCGAGCCGGTTCCCGACCTGCGCGTGGTCTGCCATAACGACATCCCCCTCGCGCGCGGGCTTGGCTCCAGCTCGGCGGCGCTGGTCGGCGGGTTGACGGCGGGCAACGCCCTGACCGGCGGGCGGCTGTCGCAAGACGACCTGCTCCGCATCGCGGCGGACATCGAGGGGCATCCCGACAACGTCGCCCCCGCGCTCTATGGCGGCATGCGGATAGCCGCGCTCGCGGACGGCGGCGCGGTCGTCAGCGCGCCGGTTCCCGTCCCGCCCGAACTCAGCGCCGTTCTCTACATCCCCGCCGTCCCCATGCCGACCGAAGAGGCGCGCGGGCTTTTGGGCGCGGAAGTCCCCCGCGCCGACGCCGTCTTCAACATCGCCCGCGCCGCCCTGCTCGTCCGCGCCTTCGCCGCCGGCGACCTGCGCCATTTGCGAACCGCCACGCAGGACAGATTGCATCAGCCGGCGCGGCAGACGATTTTCTTCCCCATGAACAACATCATCCGCGCCGCTTTGGGCGCGGGGGCGCTCGGCGCGTTCCTGTCCGGCGCCGGCTCCGCCGTCTTGGCGCTCGCCGTCGAAAAGGAATTCACCATCGGCTATGAAATGGCGGACGCCGCCGCCAAATCCGGCTTGGACGGCGAAATCCGCATTACCAAGCCCACTATGCTAGGGGCGCATCTCGCTTAGCGGACGCCGCCCGAAATCCCGCGAAAAGCATAGATGTTATCCCAAAATTCCATTTGACACGCGCTATCTCATTGCGCTACATAATTATAGACGGCTTGATTTTGACGCGAAAGACGGGGCGGCAATCGGCGCTCGCCGGTTCGCCGCGCTCGGACGAACGAACAGACGGACGGATAAGACGGACAGACGCGAAGAAGCCCCCGCGCGGGGCGGCGGTGTGCTAAAATGGCGTTGGTTGTGCAGAAGTACGGCGGCAGTTCGCTCGCCGACTCCGAAAAAATTAAAAACGTCGCGGCGCGCGTCGGGCGCGCGAAGGACGGCGGGGACGGCGTCGTCGCCGTCGTCAGCGCCATGGGCGACTCCACGGACGAGCTCATCGCCCTCGCCGGCGAAGTCGCCGCCGACCCCGACCGGCGCGAGCTGGACGCCCTGCTCTCCACCGGCGAGCTGCGTTCCTGCGCCCTCGTCGCCATGCGCCTCAAGGCGCTCGGCTACGACGCCGTCAGCCTCAGCGGGGCGCAGGCGGGCATCCGCACCGACGACAGCTTCGGCATGGCGAAAATCGCCGGCATGTCCACCGAGCGCGTCTCCAACGAACTCGCTGAAGGCAGAATCGTCGTCGTCGCCGGCTTTCAGGGCATCACCCCCGACATGGACATCACCACGCTCGGCAGGGGCGCCTCAGACCTCACCGCCATCGCCCTCGCCGCCGCGCTCGGCGCTCGGCGATGCGAAGTCTACACCGACGTCGACGGCATCTACACCGCCGACCCAAGACTGGTTCCCAAAGCCGCCAAACTGGACGAAATCGGCTTCGAAGAGATGCTTGAACTCGCCAGCTACGGCGCCAAGATGAACCCCCGCTCTATCGAGCTGGGAATGGTTTACGACACCCCCATAGCGGTCGCGTCCAGCTTCTCGGACGCGCCGGGGACGCTCATACATGGTGACGCCGTTATGAACAGAAACGTCGGCGAATTGCGAAACCGAGTCTCCGGCATAGCCACGGACTCCAACGTCGCCAAGATAACCGTGCAGGGCGTCCGCGACCGCCCCGGAATCGCCGCCCGCCTATTCGAGCCGCTCGCCGAAGTGGGCGTCAGCGTGGATGTCATAGTCCAAAACGCCAGCGCGGGCGGCGCCACCGACCTCACATTCACCGTCAAGCGCGAAGACGCCGAACGCTCCGAGCGCGTCGCCCGCCAAATCGCCGAAGAACTCGGCGGCGGCGGCGTGATAGCCTCGCGCGGACTGGCGAAAGTGAGCGTCGTCGGAACAGGCATGCAAGACGCCCCCGGCTACGCCGGCGCCATGTTCCGAGCCCTCGCGGACGCCCAAATCAACATAGAGATGATAACCACCTCCGAAATACGAATCACCTGCATAGTCGCGGAAGACCGCGTCGGAGACGCCGCGCGCGCCCTGCACTCGGCGTTCGACCTGGACGCGCCCTAAGCGCGAGACGCCGCGCGACGGACGGACGCCGCCCCCGCCGAAATCTCTGCGAAATGGACTCAAAAACGCTTGCGTTTCCCAAGCGGAGCGCCGCATGTTCGTAACTGTCTTGGCAATCGCATTGAACCGCGCCTAGCCGTTGTACAAAAACATCGGCGCGTCCGCCGCCCGCCGCGCCGCTCCGGAGATTCCCGAAATGGACTCGACCGCCGACGCCACGAAACTGTCGGTGATAATCCCCGCCTTCAACGAAGCGCGGCGCATCGTCCCCACTTTGGAGGACGTCGCCGCCCATCTGGCGTCCCGCGATTACGGCTGGGAGGTCTTGGTGGTCGACGACGGAAGCGCGGACGACACGGCGGCAATCGTGGAGGAATGGGCGCGGAAGTCCCCGAACTTCCGCCTAGTCCGCATCGCCCACTTCGGCAAAGGGCGCGCGGTCAAAACCGGAATGTTGGAATCCAAAGGCGACTACCGCTTCATGTGCGACGCCGACCTGTCCATGCCCATCGAGTGGCTGGACAAATTCGTGGAGATGATGGACGAAGGGCAAGACGTGGTCATAGGCGTCCGAGAGGGCGAAGGCGCGGGGCGCTACGACGAACCCGCCCTGCGCTACCTGATGGGAAGGGTGTTCAACCTCGCCACGCGCCTCATCCTGGCCATGCCGTTCCGCGACACGCAGTGCGGCTTCAAATGCTTCAGCGCCAAAGCCGCCGCCGACTTGTTCAGCCTGCAGCGAAGCGAAGGCATGGGGTTCGACGTCGAAATACTCTACCTAGCCCGCGCGCGCGGATACGCCGTGACGGAGCTGCCCATAGACTGGTACCACAAACCGCTCGGACAAGTCCGGGTCGGCTTGGACTCTTTCGACTCGCTCAAGGACACCGCGCTGGTCAGAATAAGAAGCGCGCTGGGGAAATACAAATGAGCGCCGCCCCCCGCAAGGTGGCGGTGGTGACGCCCACTTACAACGAAGCCGAAAACCTGCCGGAGCTGGCGAGCAGGCTGTTCGCCCTCGAAATCGAAGGCGCGCGCCTCTATCTTTATATAGTGGACGACAATTCCCCCGACGGCACCGCCCAAGTCGCGCGGGAACTTTCGGAAAAACACGGAGGCAAAATAGAAGTCATATCCCGAAGCGCCAAGATGGGGCTTGGAAGCGCCTACGTCGCGGGCTTCTCCCGCGCCCTGGCGGACGGTTGCGACTACGTGGTCCAGATGGACGCCGACCTGTCGCATCCCCCGGAAGACATCCCGGCGATGCTGAACAAGCTCGGCGAAGCGCGAATCGTCATCGGCTCGCGCTACGTCCCCGGCGGCGGCGTGGATCCGTCTTGGAGCCGCAAGCGCCGCATCCTGAGCGCGCTCGGCAACTCGCTAATCAGATTCGCCGCCGGACTGCGCCCCAAAGACGTCACCGGCGGCTTCAAAGCCTACCCGGCGGACGTCCTGCGCTCGCTGGACGTCGAATCCTGCCGCTGCAGCGGCTTCGCCTTCCAAGCGGAAATGGCGTACATGTGCCAGTCCGCCGGATACGACTCAATCGAACACCCGATAACTTTCATGGACAGAACAAGGGGGGAATCGAAAATGTCCCTCCAAATAGTGGCGGAAGCGATTTGGAAGCTGACCCTAATCAGATTCAGGGGCGGCTAGGGGCGCGCGGAAAGCCGCCCTTGCCCCCCAAATCGGCTATCGGCTAACATTCCCAATCCGTTCCAACCCAACAGGCGGTGTGAAGAGAAATGAACGCGCGGGCATTGGAAAACAACGAAAAAAAGCGGAAGGACTTGGCTAAGCGCGCCGTCGCGCTCGCCATGAAGAACAGGTGGGACGACGCCGCGAAGGTCAACAGGTCGATCCTCACCCTGTTCCCCAACGACATCGAAGCCTACAACCGTCTCGGCAAGGCGCTGAGCGAGTTGGGGCGCAACAGAGAGGCGCGGACGGCGTTCGAAGCCGCGCGCTCCCGCTCGCCCAACAACCCCATCGCCAAGAAGAACCTGGCGCGCCTGGCGAAGCTCGCGGACGACGAAGCCCCCAAGATGGCGCGCCGCTCCAGCAGGGGCGTCCAGTTCCTCGAAGACAGCGGCAAAGCGGGCGTCACGGCCCTCGCCAAGCTCGCCCCGCCCGCCGTTCTGCGGAAACTCACCCCCGGCGACCTCGTCCGGCTCGAAGCCAAAGGCGTCGGACTGACCGTCACGGACGAGTTCCGGACCTACGTCGGCCAGGTGGACCCCCGCGTCGGCGCCCGCATAGCCCGCCTCATGCGCGGCGGCAACCGTTACGAAGCCACCGTCCGAAGCGCCGAGGACGACGAGCTGATCGTGATAATCCGCGAAACCTACAAAAGCCCGTCCCAGGCGCGCAACGTCTCGTTCCCGACCCGCGCCGGCGCCGACTACCGCGTCTACGTCCCCAGCGCCGCCGCCTACGACGAAGACGACGCCCCGCCAGCCGCGCTCGGCGACGTCGCCGCCGTCAAAGACTGGTCGAACGACGACACCGAACCGGGCGACGACGACGTCTTCGACGACAGCTCCGCCGGAACCTTCCGCATCATAGACCCGGCAATAGTCGGCTTGGAAGCGGTCGGCGACGGCTGCTGAGGCGCGGATTCGGCGCTCGCCGCCGCTTCCCCGCGCCCCGCCCCCGTCATTCCCGCGCGCCCCGCCGCCGTCATTCCCGCGCCCCCGCCGCCGTCATTCCCGCGAAGGCGGGAATCCAGAAGCGGCGCGACCAACCCGGCGACTGGAAATCAATCCCGAATCGCGAGCGACAAATCCCCTCTCCCTTGATGGGAGAGGGCTAGGGCGAGGGTGAGCCGCGCGCAAGCGCGGCTGTGGCGAGGACGACTCTTTCAGAACCAACACACCCCGCCAGCCCCTCACCCCTCATCCGCCAGCGCTCGCGGGCGGTAGTACAGCCCCCACCGCCGCATCAGCGCCTCCACGCGCTCATCCTCCAGCTCCGACAGCTGCCTGAAAAAGCCCGCCAGAGCGTGGGCGTGCATCAGCTCGTCCGAGCAAACCCAGCTCGACTCGGACGGCACCACGTACAGCAGCCCGTTCTGGTGTTCGCACTCCATCTCCACCCGCTTGCCCCCGCGCTCGCCTTTCACCGTTATGCCGAAATCTCCCAACGCTCTCGCTCCCGTCGCCCTGTATCGCTCTTTCGGAATCCGCTTGGCGCATTGTAGCAAGTCCGCGTTCGTTCCTTCCCGTTCCCATCGCGCCCAAAATTGCTATAATGCCCTTGAACGCCGCCCGCGACCGCGGCGCGGCATATCATAGGGGAGGGAAATCATGGCAGTTCGCTACGAAGACGATTCCATCGTCATCCACAAAATCCGGTGCGGACCCTACGGGAACAACGCCTACATTCTCGTCTGTCCGCGGACGAACCGCAGCATCGTCATAGACGCGCCGCCGGATCCGGGCGCGCTGATCGAAGCCGCCCGCGAGACGGACGTCCAGACCATCATCATCACCCACAAGCACTGGGACCACATAGAGGGGCTTGAGGAAGTCGCCCGCGAGCTCGGCGCGCCCGTCGCCGTCGGCGAAGACGACGCGGACGGCTTGCCGTTCCCGCCCGCCGTCCTCATCCGCGACGGCGACGAAATAACCGCCGGCGGCGTCACCCTCACCGCCATCTTCACCCCGGGACACACCCCGGGATCCACCTGCTTCTCATTCGGCAAGCACCTGTTCACCGGCGACACCCTGTTCCCCAACGGGCCCGGACGGACGGGAAGCCCCGAAAACTTCCGCCAAATCATCGAAAGCGTCACCACCCGCCTGTTCACCCTGGAAGGCGTCATAGACGAATTCTACCCCGGACACGGCGACGACGACGGCGTCCTGAAAACCGAAATCGGCAAATACGAAGTGTTCGCCTCCAAAGAGCATCCGGCGGACATGGAAGGCGACGTGGATTGGCTGAACAGCTGACAAGCGCCGCCGCCGCCCCGGACGCCGCCGCGTTCGCCGCCGTCCCCTGGACGGCGCGCGACATGGCGCTCGGCGGCGCGGTCGTCTTGGGAGGCGCCGCCCTAGCCGCCGCCGGCGCGCTGGCGGCGGACGCGCTCGGCTCCCCGCCCGCGCTCGCCGTATCGCTCGCCGCCCTAGCCGCCGGCGGCGCGATGCTCGGCGCGGTGCGATTCGCCGCCCTGCGGAAATTCGCCCTGTCTTGGCGCGCCGTCGGATGGCGGCCCCCGGCGGACGCGCGCCACTACTGGCTAGTCCCCGCCGCCCTAGTCGCCAGCATGTCGTTCGCCGCCCTTTACGCCCTCGCCGTTCAGTCGCTGGGCGCGGATTTCCTAATCCCCGAACAGCTGCCGGCGCGGGCGCTGGGCGAAGGATGGACGGCGCTCGCCTCCGCGTTCGCCGTAGTGGTGTGGACTCCGCTGGCGGAGGAAACCTTCTTCAGGGGATTCCTATTCGCCGGACTCGCCGCGAAACTGGGGCTGTGGGGGGGAATCGCCGCCTCATCCGCCATATTCGCGCTGTCGCATGCCTCCGCCGGGTCGTTCATCCCCATAATGTTCGCCGGCGCCCTGTTCGCGTGGATATACCGCAAGACCGGGTCGCTCTGGCCTCCCATCCTAGCCCACGCCGCGCAAAACCTGCTGGCGTTCACGGCGACGTTTCTCGCGCCCTGAAAGAACGTCGCCCTCGCGGAAGCGAAGGCGGGAATCCAGATGTCAACCGAGATAGCCGCCCGAAATCAGGCTTGAATCGCAACCGACAAATCCCTTCTCCGCCGCTCCGCCCCGTCATTCCCGCGAAAGCGGGAATCCAGAGTCGCCCAACGGAGATAGCCACCCGAAATCAGGCTTGAATCGCAACCGACAAATCCCTCGAACATACCCCATCACCAAGAGAGGCGTCCCCCTATGCCCAACCGAATAGACCGAACCCTGCGCCGCGTCCGCGAATCCGGCGAACCCGCCCTAGCGCCGTTCCTCACGGTGGGATTCCCCGACATGGCGGCTTCCGAAGACATCGCCCGCGCCGTATTGGACGCCGGCGGCGACATGCTGGAGCTCGGCGTCCCCTTCAGCGACCCTCTTGCGGACGGCCCGACCATACAGATGACCAGCTACCGCGCTCTGCGAAACGGCGCGAGCGTGGCGCGTTGCCTGGACGCCCTCCGCCGCCTGCGCGAAAGCGGAGTCGACGCCCCCCTCATCTTCATGGGCTACTACAACCCCTATCTGCGCTACGGAATCGAGCGCTTTCTGGCGGACGCCCAAGACGCCGGCTTGGACGGCATGATAGTCCCCGACGTTCCGAGCGAGGAAGGCGCGGCGCTGGGCGAGCGGGCGGCGGCGCGCGGAATCCATCTCATCCCCATGCTCGCGCCCACCAGCTCGGACGCCCGCATCGCGGACGCTTGCAAAGCCGCCGGCGGCTTCATATACTGTGTAAGCCTCACGGGGGTCACCGGCGCGAGTTCGGCGTCCAACTCCGCCCCCGCCCTAGTCGAGCGCGTCCGCCGCCACACCGACCTGCCGGCCATAGTCGGCTTCGGAGTGTCGCGCCGCGAGCATCTCGACGGCATAGCGTCCTACGCGGACGGCGCGGCGGTCGGCACCGCCCTGCTGAACGCCATTGACCAAGCGCCCCCCGGCGGCGAAACGGACGCCGCGCGGAAGTTCATCCAATCTCTCAAAGGAACGGCGGCGGCGAACCGCTAAAAGGCTAAGCGAATGTCCAAAATCAGAGGAGTGCGCGGCGCGACCACGGCGGACGCCAACACGCCGGACGCCATCCACGACGCCACCGCCGAACTGCTGGCGGAAATGACCCGCGCCAACGCCATAGACGCGGACGACATAGCCTACGCCCACTTCAGCGTAACCGCCGACCTGGACGCCGCCTTCCCCCCCACCGCCGCCCGCGAACGCCTCGGCTGGACGCGCGTCGCGATGATGTGTTCCAACGAAATGCAAACCCCCAACGGCCAGCCCCGCTGCATCCGCGTCGCCCTGCTAATCAACACCGACAAAACGGCGGACGAGATAGAATACGTCTATCTGCGCGGCGCGGCGGGCTTGCGAGCGCGGGGCGGTCGCGGGGGATAGCGGGGATGCGGGGACATGCCCGCCGCAACCAAGCCAGAATCGCGGGCGGCAAATCCCTTCTTCGCCATTCCCGCCGCCGCCATTCCCGCCTTCACCTCCGTTATTCTCGCCTTCTCTTCCGTCATTCCCGCTTCCCCCGCCGTCATTCCCGCCTTCCCGCCCCCGTCATTCCCGCGAAGGCGGGAATCCAGAGTCGCCCAACCAGGATAGCCACTAGGAATCATGCTTGAGCTGAAGCCAATGTGTCCCTTCTCCCTTGTTCCGCCCCCGTCATTCCCGCGAAAGCGGGAATCCAGAATCCCCAACCAAGTAAGCTATTCGGAATCAGGCTTGAACTGAAGCCAACGCATCCATTCTCGCTATTCCCGCCCCCCGTCATTCCCGCGAAGGCGGGAATCCAGAATGGAGCGACCAACTTAGCAACTAGAAACCAAGCCCGAACCGCGAGCGACAAATCCCTTCTCCCTTGATGGGAGAAGGTTAGGATGAGGGTGTTTGCGCCGCTAGGCGCAGTCTTGCGCGGATTGCCCGCCAACCACGAACATACCCTTATAAGCCCTTGATGGGAGAAGGTTAGGATGAATATGTTTGCGCCGCTAGGCGCAGTCCCGCCAACCACGAACATGCCCCCTGCGAATCCCCCAACTCACATCCCCGGCAGCCTAGCCTGAACCCCGGCTCCGCCGTCCGCGCTCGGCTCCTCGAACCCCGACGCCCCCACGCCCACTAGACGAAACAGCCTTCCCGGCCCGGTTTCGGCGCGTATCAGGGCGGACGCGGCATAGGCGATTTCGGACGCCGATTGCACAGGCTCCGGCGTCGTGACCTGCCGCGTGAATGTGGTGAAATCCGACAGGCGCAACTTCACCTTGACCGTGCGCGCCCGCAAATTCGCGCCGCTCCAACGATTGCGACACTTCCCGGCTAAGCCGGTTCGCCAACTCGACCAGCGCCTCCGGGTCGCCCGTGTCGCGCAGAAGCGTCGTCTCGGAGCTCACCGACTTGACGTCGCGGTTAGTCTGCACCGGGCGGTCGTCCTGCCCGGGTCGCCAGGCGGCGCATGTAATCGCCATTGCGTCCGAACCGCGACGCCGCCCACTCCGCCGGCTTGGCGGCTAGGTCTCCGACGGTGAGGACGCCCTCCGCCTTCAGCCGTTCTTGCGTCTTGGGGCCGACGCCCGGCAACGCCCCGACGGGCAACGGCGCGAGAAAATCCGCCTCGCCCCCGCGCGGAACTACCGTCAAGCCGTCCGGCTTCTCCAAATCGGACGCTATCTTGGCGACGGACTTGCTCGCTCCGACTCCGACCGAGATGGTCAGCCCCAGCTCGTCTTGGACGCGCCGCTTCAGATTGCGCGCGATGCTTTCGGCGTCCCGCTCCGAATCCGCCAGATGGGATACGTCCAGATACGCCTCGTCCAAAGACAGCGGCTCCGCTAGCGGGGTGAGCTCCCTGAAAATGCCCATCACCTGCCGCGACACTTCGCGGTAGCGCGAAAAACGCGGGCTGACGCGGATGAGCGTCGGGCAGCGCTGCGCCGCCGTCCGCATGGGCATCGCCGAGCGCACCCCGAACGCCCGCGCTTCGTAGGACGCCGACGCCACAACCCCCCGCGTCTCGGCGCTCCCGCCGACCGCAATCGGCTTGCCGCGCAGACGCGGGTTGTCGAGCATCTCGACGGATGCGTAAAAGGCGTCAAAATCCGCATGCAGTATCGTTCGCATAAAGCCATTTTACAGGTTTTCGCCAGAATCGGGGTTTGGGGGATTCCTCACGGCGCGCGTCTTCTCAGGGAATACGCTTGTCCGCATGCCGGATGCGGCGCTGGGGAATGATGCGCGAGACGCTCCGGGCGGACGCTCAAGCCAAGCGGCGCGCATGGGTATTCGCGCTCCCCCGCAACGACAGGCTTGCTTGCCTCGGGAATGTCCGTCATTGTGCATCCGGTTGGATGCGAATACCCCTTCGGAATCGTGCGGAGACAGCGGGGCGGGAGCGATAAAAATCCAGAAATCGCAGTTTGACGGGTTTAGAACCGCATGCTAAAGTTGCCGCCAAGTTCATTTTACAGGCGCATGCATTTTGCCAGAATCGGGATTCGCAAGGTTATAGGATTTTCAGGATTCTTCCGGCGCGCGCCTTCAGTCGGCGGGCGCTTGTCCATATTCGGCTTGGCGGCATTTCCCGTTGCGGCGAAATCGCGGGCTTGTTCGAAGCGAAATCCCGCAAATCTCGGCAATCCTGATTCTGGCAAAGACGCGTTGCCGCCTCTCTAGCCACTGGACAGCCATCCCATGCCTGCCCCGATAAGCCGCCCCATCGCGCAACCGACCGTTGAAGAAAGCGACGCGGACATCTTCGCGATGCGTATTCCCCTCCGGAGCGTTGCGCCCAATCCGCAGTCAGCGACCGCAACCCGTTTCGCCGCGCGAATCGCGACGACGTCCCCATGCGGGATGCGTTGCCCAATCCCGTCTATCTGCTGCCGTTCGCGCTGTTGACTCTGCTTTGGCGGCTGGTGGACTAAAACGGCGCGAATCCCCCCGCCAGTGAGCGCCGCCGCCGACAGACAAGACTAGGATGGTTCGCCGTGGTTCAGTTCTCCGAAGACCCCGTCATAGCGATTTTTTGGATTGCGGTCGTCGCCTTCATCTTAAGCCCCGCCGCCGCCGTTGCCGTGATGCTGCTTGGATGGGCGTGGTCGCCGTTCGCCGCCCTGATATGCTGGCTGCGCGCCCGCGCGATGGGGTTGCCTCCGAGACGCTACGCCGCGATTGGCGCCTTGTACTGCGCCCTGTTCTTCCTGCCTTGGGCGTACCTGACGCTCCGCATGTTCGGCAAAACCGTCGGCGGCGCGGCGGTCTCGGCGGGCTGCGTGCTCCTCTACGCCGTCTGGTTCTGCGGGCCGATGGCGCTCGCATTTTTGGCGTGTATCGGCTACGCCGCGTTCGTTTTCAGTTCCGACCCCGCCGACCCGGACCCGACGGCGCTCCATATGGCGGGGTTCTGCTTGGCGGCGGTCTTGATTTGCGTCAACATCTGGGCGATGATAGCCTCCATCGCCAAATTAGAAAAGGACCGCAAGCGCCTGCCCGCGTCGGAGCGGGAAGGGCCTGACCTTCTCCCCAACCGCGTTTACATCATGCCGTTCATGCACACATTCGCGGCGGTCGCAGTCGCCGTTCCCGTGTTCATCGCGCTCAGATTCCTGGCGCCGAACTGGTAAGGTATCCGGCGGCGCACTTCCCAAAACGCGCTCTTGATCTCCGCCAATTAGACTTGGAGAGTGGGTTGCATGGAAAACATCAATTGGGGCGGAATCGCCGCATTCTCGCTAGGCGTCGCGTTCTACGCGCCGTTTGGCGCGCTGGCGCTCGCCGTTCTGGGGTTGCTGTGGGCGCCTTTCGGAGCTTTGGCTTGCGCGGTCGTCGCGCGCCTTAGGGGACTGACGCCGGCCCCGTACGCGGCGGTCGGCGCCAAGTCGTCTGCCATAATGTTTCTGCCGTGGGTCTATCTGTTCGTAAAACTGGTGTCCGGCAGACCGCCGCCCGATCTGATTGCAAAGGCGGTTTACGCGCTGGCGTATGCCGTTTGGCTGTGCATGGCGGCTACAAAAGCGGCGCTCCTGGGCAACTTCGTGTACGGCGCGATATTCCAAGATTATTCCATCGGTCTCTCCGCGTTCGGCGTCGTATTGTACGGCGCGATGCTGGGAGGGAACGTCTATACTTTAAGAGCGTCTGTCAAAAAAACGCTTCAACGGCGCGAAGATTCCCGCGCCGACAGGACGGGCGAGGATTCTCTCATGCCCGACAATGCGTATCTGACGCCTTTCGGGTGGCTCGTCGGATGGGCGATATGCTACGCGCTCGCGCTGACGCTGACCGTGCTTGCGGGCATGGCTCAGATGTAAAAGCGCCGCATGGCAGGCGGTTTCGGATGCGCCGACGGCGGAATCCTGATTCCGGCAAGAAACGCCCCCTAACCCCCCAATTCGTCCCAAATCGTCTCCATCTCCCAGCGGTCTAGGGACGCCAGGCGCGCGTCGCCGCCTCTGGCGAACACCGACACGCCGGCGCTCGACTCCAGCGCGGGGTAGGCGCGGACGGTTAGGCACTGGCGGTCGTTGGCGAACGCCTCTATTGCGCTGCGGTCTATGAAAATCCGCAACTCCAGCGGCTCCCCTTCCGCCAGTTTCAGCGGCCCTATCTCGGCGGAGCGCGCCAGGGCGTCCGCGCCGATGGACGACTCCGAGACGTCTATCTGAAGCGAGCCGGTTCCGAAGCGGCGGTGGTCGTTGGGGTAGAACGAGACGCGCGTCCGCTCCTTGCGGTCCCGCGAGCGCAGGACGTAGAAGCCCACTTCGCGCGCGTCGCCCGGCTCGATTGTCGCGCGCAACTCGATGGATTTGCCGCCCACTTCCGCCAGCGGCGTGTCGGAGTTCGCCAGTATGACCATCGACCCGACGGTTTCATGCGCTTGGCGCAGCGTCTCGATTTCCGCGACAGGCGACATTCGCAAATCGCCGTTTTCGTCAAGCCAGTAATGGCGCGGGAGTGTCATCATCTCGTCCGTGTCGTCGCGCCGCCGCCCGCTGTGCATGTTGAATACGGCGATGAAGCGACCGGAGTCGTCCACCGTCGCGGACGGGGCGTGCAGGCTGCCCGTCACCCAAGGCCCGTAGTTCATGCGCCCGTGCGATTGCGGGGCGAACCGATGGGCGCGCTCGTCGTATTCGCCAATGTAGTAGCGCGCGCCGCGCTTGTGGCTGAACGCCAGCAGCATCCGCCTGCCGCGCCCGATGCGCCAGAAGTTTGGGACGGCGATGTCCTCCCCCGGCTCGCCGAAGAAGGCGTCCTCCACCATCGGACCCAAGTATCGCCACTCGGACAAGTCGGCGGATTGGAAGAGATGCGCCACGCCCACGGCGTCAACGCCGCGCTCGCCGTCTTGGTACGCGCCGGACAGCGAGTAGTAGAAGCCGTCGCGCTCTTTCCAGATGCAGGGGTCGAACACCCGATACTCCGCCCCCGGCTCCCCGCTGAGCGTCCGGAGCGTTCCGGGGATGACCGGGTTGTTGGGGTGTTTCGCCCAATCCATCAGCAGCGGGTCGGAGGCGGTGGCGATGGCGTTGCCGTATTCCGTGCCGTGGTAGATGGCGATGGCGCGGTCGCGCTCCACCAGCGTCTGCCCGCTGAAGCAGTCGCGCTCGGCGTCCGGGCGGATGGCGACGGGCAGGTCGCGCCAGCGCGCCAAGTCCGCGCTCACGGCGTGTCCCCAGTGGACGCGGTCGCAGCCGGCGGGCTTGAACTGATAGAACAAGTGGTACAGCCCGCGCCACTGGCAGAGCCCGTTGGGGTCGTTCATGTAGTTTTCGGGCGACGAGAAGTGGTAGCGCGGGCGGTAGGGATCCGCCGCCAGCCGCTTGCGGGATTCCCGAAAGCGCCGAATCCAAACGTCAGATTCGAGCGCGGCGAGCTGGTTGTCTAGGGTATCGGGGGAAGCCATGAGTTTCGTCCTTTGGTCTTTTGGTTTCGTCCATTATCGGGTTACTATACGATACTTCGGGGACATGTCGTCTATCGGAGACGGGAGCGGGTCGTCGTCAATGCCCACGCGGGAACGTCCGTATGCCCATAAGCCGCGCCGCCGCCAATTGGCGATGCGGGGTCGAAACGGCTTACGTCCCTGGGTTTGCGGGCGTCGTTCGCTCTGGTTGTTGTTCCGCCGCTCTTTTTCGGCGTCGGCGCGGGCGTGGCGCTAGCGCTGGGAGTTGGCGCGAATACGAACACGCTTTGGTTCGCAACCGTCGAAGACGCCGCTGGAGTTGTGCTTGACGCGGGCGCCGGAGAAGGTGTTGGAGTGACCACCGGGCCCGCTGGACTCGGAGGCGTATCCTCGTATCCGCTCTCTATGCTCACCGCCGCCAAAACTACCATGATTCCGAGCAACGCGAAGGTCATCATCGTGGCGATACTCTGCCACAAGATGACCTTGAAAACCCTACTGCTCCTTACCTTGCCAAGCGCTCGGACAGCAAAAGGGGTTTCGTCATGCGTCCCTGTCCTCATCGGCCAAGTCGTGAAGACTCCGAACAGAGCCAACAGAGCCAACAGCGGCAAAAGCATCTCCAGCACGTACAGCGTGTCCAGCGCGAAATATGGGATAACTCCCTGTCTATACAGGAACAATTCTTCGTCAGACACGAAAAATCGGCTAACCCAGAGCGGCACAAGCGCCAGAGACAGGACGACGCTTCCCAGCCATATGATGACTTTGAAAATCATGCTTTTCCTCGCATGTCCGAGTACACGGATGGCGAATGGACTCCTGCGCCTTTCGTCATACATCTCTGGTTTTATCGGCCAAGCCATGAAGATTCCGAGCAACGCGAACAGCGTGAACAGTCCGCCCAGCGCGAACGGCGCGAATAGAGTGCCGGCAGCGCCCCACGCGAACAACGCGAACAGCGCGAACAACGCGCCCGCAACGACTAGAGCGCCAGTTGCCCCCAGCGCGAACAGCGTCCCCAGCGCGAACAGCGCAACTAGCGCGTCCAGCGCGAACAGCGCATCCAGCGCGAACAGCGCGTAACTTGGGATGCTCTCTTCGATAATCTCAGCGCCTCCGGAACTCGCCAAGAACCAGAGAGCGATGACCGCCAGCGACAAGACAGTCGCGAAGATGACGTTGAGATTTGTCTTGAGACGCTTTTTAGTCATGGGTTCACCGTCTAGTACAGGGCTTCAAGCGCCATTATGTCGAACGGATGCGGCGAGCGGTCCGGTTCGTTGATGATTTGGGAGAAGTCCGACTGCCGACTGCCGTCCCACTCCTCCGCCGCGGCTGTCCATATCCATGCGGACGCCGCTTCTCTCCTCGCCTGACTTCCGCATCAGCCAGTGCGAGGAATACCTACTATGCTACTACAAACAAGCGCGGCGCGCTCTGTGGTATGATTCATAAAGGGAGCCGCGAAATAGCGATTTTACAAGGGAGAGAATGAACATGAACACCTCTGATTTGGCGCTAATAAGCGTCGTGAGCGTCCTCGCTTTCGGCTTTATGACCATCTCCATCGGCCTTTTCGGAATTTGGATAGGGATGCGGAACGAGCTGAGAGAATCGAAGTCGGAACTCAGGGATATGAGAGCGGAACTCATGTCCGAAATCCGCGACGTGGGCGTTCGCATCGACGCGGTCAGCGTCCGAGTCAGCGACGCGGAGCTTGAAAACGCGCGGATGCAGGGGGCGATGAGCGTCATCCAGGCGCAATCCCATTCCCACGACGCGCCGCCGTCCGCCGGCGATTAGCCGCCCGCGCCCGCGACATCCCGCCCATGCCCGCCAAACGGATTCTCGCCGCCCTTCGCCGACCGGCGTTCGCGCTCGCGCTTTTGGCGCTCGGCGGCGCGCTGGTTCGCCAAATGTCCATTCTCGACAGGCTGCTCATCTACTACCCCGAAAAGGGGCTCGCGTCCACCCCGATGGACGCCGGCTTGGATTACGAAGACGTTTTCCTCACGTCGGCGGACGGGACGCGCGTTCACGGCTGGCACATCCCCGGCGAATCCCGCGTCACGCTGCTCTGGCTGCACGGCAACGCCGGCAACATCTCGCGCCGCCTAGACAACATCCTGCTCATGCGCGAGCGGCTGGGCGCGGGGGTGTTCATCATCGACTATCGCGGCTACGGGCTGAGCGCGGGCAAGCCGTCCGAAAGCGGCTTGTACATGGACGCCGAAGCCGCCTTCGACTGGCTGGTTTCGGAGCGCGGTTTGGATGCCGAGCGCGAAATCGTCATCTTCGGGCGCTCGCTCGGCGCGGCGGTGGCGGTGGAGACGGCGGTTCGGCACAAAGCGCGGGGCGTCATACTGGAATCGGGCTTCACTTCCATAGCCGACATGGGCGGGAGCGGGCGGCTGTCGTTCCTTTCGCGCTTGACTCTGCCGCTGTTCGAAGCGCGATACGATTCAGCGTCCAAGATAGGCGGGCTGCAATCCCCCGCGATGATTCTTCACGGCGACCAAGACAGCACCGTGCCGTTCGAAATGTCGCGCCGCCTCTACGAAGCCGCGCCCGAACCCAAGATTTTCTACCCCATCATCGGCGCGGGACACAACGACACCGTCCAAGCGGGCGGCGACGCCTACATGGACGCCCTGCGGCGGTTCGTGTTTCCGGAATGGGACGCGGATTAGGGGGAAGACGGCGTCCCAAACGCGGTGTCCAATCGCAACCGGCAGGACCCTTCCGCTTGACCGAACGCCGTCCATTCCTTGCGTTCCCCGCGCCCTTGCGCCTTCGCGTTTCCCCATTCTCGCGAACGCCCCCTATCTCGCGCCCATCCCCGCCGCTTCGCGCAGGAACGCCCGCATTTGCGCTTCGTGAATCGGCGCGAGTTTGGCGAATTCGCGCATGTGGCGGCGGGCTTCTTCGCGCGGGTCGAAGGATTGCCCCATCAGCGCGTAGTCGGCGGCGAACGTCTCGTTCCACTTCGCCAGCTGCGCCGTTGTGAGCTGCGGCTCGAACTGGACGCCGTAAGAATCGCCGTATCGGAACGCCATGTCTATGCGCGAGTGCGTCCCGTCCCGCCGTAGGACGAATCCTTCCGCCAGACGGACGCCGCCGGGCGGGGTTGTGAAGCGCTCGCCGTGCATGGTCGGAACCAGCGGAACGGCGATTTGCGAGAAGGCGGGATCCGCCGCGCCCTCTTCGGTTATCCACAGCTTCCGCAACCCGAACTGGTAGCCGCCCGTCGGGGCGACTTCCCCGCCGAGCGCGCGGGACAGCAGCTGAGCGCCGAGGCATATTCCGAGAACGCGGACGCCAGACCGCGCCGCGCGCGCCAGAAACTCCATCTCGCGCGCCAGCGCCGGCTCCGGGTCGTTCGCCGACATGGGCCCGCCGAGCGAGATTATCAGCCCGAAACGGTCGGCGTCCGGCGGCTCGAAAGAGGGCGCCGCGCCGCCGTCCGCTCCGAAGGCGTCGACGCGCTCGATGCGCCATCCCCATTCGCGCAGGGCGTCCGCGAAGTTTCCGCCGAGCGTCTCATCCGGGTGATGCCGGATTTCAAGCGCCGTCTTGGGGCGGGCGTCCGCGCCGGGTTCGCCGTATTGGGGCATGGGGTTTTTCGCTCCGTGAATTGCGCGCGCGGGTTGCTAAAGGAAGCGGAACACGCTCATCGCCGTTTCTCCGAAGACCAGCTCGCGCGTCCGGGCGTCCGCGAACGCCGGATGCGACATCGCGCCTTGCAGGGCGTTGCGGTATCCTTCGCGCCCGCTCACCGGCGGGTAGTCGCTTCCCCACATCATGCGGCTGGCGCCGAAGGCGTCAAGCGCCATTTCGTACAGCGGCGGCGTGTAGCCGAACCCGAACTTGGCTCCGAGTACGGCGGGGCGCTCGCTTATCTCGCCGAGTCCGGGAACCTTTATATAGGTGTTCGGATATTTCGCCAGCGCCAGCGCGCGCTTGTAGGCGGCATACGGCGGCTTCGCGCCCGCGCCCGCGCCCGCCAGATGCTCGATGATGACGGGCGTATCCGGCAGCGCCGCCACCGCCGCTTCGAACTCGGCGGACGCGAAGCCGTCCGCGCTCCCAAGACTGCTCACGACAAACCCCAGCTCCGCCGCCTTGCGCCAGATGGCGAGCGGGTCCGCGCCCGGCGAGCGCTCCGTCGGCGCGAGGCGGACGCCGCAAGCGCCCATCTCCGCCCAGCGCTCCAGGTCGCCGAGCGCCGTCTCGCTCGCCGTGTCCACGATTGCCACCACCGCGAACCTGCCGGGGAAGCGCCGCGCGCACTCGAACAGATAGCCGTTGTCGAACGTCCCGCGATGCTGTATCAGCGCGCCCTTGTCCACCCCATTGGCGTTCATCTGCGCCAGCAAAAGCTCCACCGGCTCGAACCAGTTGACCCCCGCGTGGCAGTGAGTATCTACGATTGTCATGTCGGCTGTCTCCCTCAAGTCTAAAATCGCCAAATGCGCGCTCCCATCTTAGCCTTATCCGGTCAAGGGTTTACAGGGGGCGTGTTCGGTGGATTCAGGCGCGGATTGGACGCTTTTCGCCGCTTCCGCGCCCCCTGCCCCGTCATTCCCGCGAAGGCGGGAATCCAGAGTCGCCCAACAACGTCATCCTCGCGAAAGCGGGGACAAGATAGCCACTAGGAATCAGGCTTGAACTGAAGCCAACGTATCCCCTCTCCCTTGATGGGAGAGGGCTAGGGTGAGGGTGCCTGCGCCGCTAGGCGCAGTCCCGCCAACCACGAACATACCCCTATAAGCCCTTGATGGGAGAAGGCTAGGTTGAGGGTGTCCGCGCCGCTAAGCGCGGGCTTGCCAAACCGCGACCATGCCCCGGCAAGACCATCAAGAGAGAAGGGATTTTCGCAACTTCCCCCGCCTCTAGCGCTCATCCCCGAACCCGCAAGCCTCGTCCGGATAAGTCCATTCTATCAGCCACAAGACCGCCCGCATGACGGCTTGGCAGTGCTGGGCGGTCCGCTGAAAGCGCTCGCCCGCCGCCGCGCTCGCCGGCTCCGGCTCCGGCGCGGGCGCGACTGACGCCGCCTTCAGCGCGTACAGCGTTTTGTTCGAGCTGAAATACGCCATGCCGTCCCAAACCGCCGGCGCGGAGTGCGCCTGGGCGTCCGCCTTGAAGCGCCAGATGAGCTCGCCGCTCGCCGCGTTTAGGGCGTCCATGAAGCCGTCCCACGAAGTGAAATAGACGACGCCATCCGCGATTTTCGGCGCTTCGCGTATCCCGCCGAAAGCGGATGTCCTGTACCGCCAGATGAGTTCGCCGCTCTTGGCGTCGAGCGCGTAGAGATGGTCGTCTTCCGAACCGGCGTAAACGACGCCGTCCGCAACCGCCGGCGGGGATACGGGGGCGGCTTCCGTCCTGTATCGCCACAGCATTTCGCCGCTTTCGGCGTCCAGCGCGTATAGATATTGGTCGTCCGAGCCGACGTAAACGACGCCGTCCGAAACCGCCGCCGCCGAGTGGACGAAGCCATGCGTCTTGAACCGCCACAGCATTTCGCCGCTTTCGGCGTCCAGCGCGTATAGATGATGGTCTTCCGAACCGACGTAAACGACGCCGTCCGAAATAGTCGCGTCCGAGTATCCCGCCTCGACGTTGAACCGCCACAGGAAATCTCCGGTCTTGGCGTCCAGGGCGAACAAGCCGTAGTAAAAGACGGCGTAAACCGCGCCTTCGTAGTATTGCGGAGATGCGTAAATAATGGCGCGGTCCGCTCGGTATCGCCAAATCAGCGCGCCCGTTTCGGCTGATGCGGCGTACAGATGAGAGTCGTCCGACCCGAAATAAACCACGCCGTCCGCGACCGTCGGGGGCGATGCGACGCCGCCTCCGCCGTCCGGTTCGTATCGCCACAGCGTTTCGCCGCTCCGGGCGTCGAGCGCGTACAGGCGTCCGTCCGCGGAGCCGCTGTACACGGTCGGGAGTCCGCGGACGCCGCTTTCGGCGACGGCGGGGGACGAAAAGCGCCACTCGCCGCCGCCGTCCTCCGAGCGCGTCCACGCCGGCTTGCCCGGATAAATCCGATTGTCGCGATAGTCGCGGAAAGAGCGGAACGCGAGCGGCGGCGCGTCCGGCGGCGTGTGGATATGCCCCGCGGCGCCCGAATCCAGGGCGTACACATAACCGTCGCGCGAACCGGCGTAAACGACGCCGTCAACTACGGCGGGCGGGGATCCCGCGTCGCCATAGACGCCGTAGCGCCATGTCAGCTCGCCCGTCTTGGCGTCTAGGGCGTATATGTAATCGTCGTTCGAACCGGCGTAAACGACGCCGTCGACCGCGACCGAGCCGTAAGATTCCCAGTTGCGCTCCGGCTTCCGGCTCCAGACAAATTCGCCCGTCTCGGCGTCCAGGGCGTACAGCCCGTCATGGAACGAGCCGGCGTAAACGACGCCGTCCCAAACCGCCGGCGCATAGGTCGCCAAGCCGAAAGTGGGGTATCGCCACGCCAGTTCGCCGCTCGCCGCGTCCACCGCGTACACATAGGCGTCTTCCGCGCCGAAGTACGCCATGCCGCCCGAAACAGTCGGGGGGGACGCCGCGCCGGCGGTTTTGTATCGCCACGCCAGTTCGCCGTTCGCCGCGTTCAGGGCATAGACGCCGCCGCCTTCCGAACCGGCGTAAACCATGCCGCCCGAAGGCGCCGCCGGATACGCGCTCGCCTCGCTTTCGGTTTCGTACTTCCACGCCAAACCGCCATTCGCCGCGTCCAGCGCGTAGATTTCGCCGTTCCCCGACCCGGCGTACACCGTCGCGCCCGCCGCCGATACCGAGAACGCGCCGCCGATTATCCCGTATTCCCACGCCAGTACGCCGCTCGCCGCGTCCAGGGCATAGACTTGGCTGCTCCACGATGACCCGACGTAGAGGATTCCCCGCGACAGCGATAGCGAAGTCGGGTCGCCGCCGTGGTATTCCCATATAAGCGCGCCGCTCGCCATGTCCAGGGCGTAAATGTTTCCGTTCTCCGACGCCGCATAGACGACCCCATCCCGCGCGATGGGGGACAGCTCGACGGCGCCGTTCGCCCGAAACGACCACAGCGGTTCGCCGCCGCCCGCCGCCTCCGCGCTTCCCGCCGCCTGAATCCATATCAGTACGGCGAACGCCAGCGCCGCGACCCGCCAAAGCGGAGCCGCCAAACGGCGCTTGGGAATCGCGGACATTCGGGAATCCATAGGCGCATCCTTTCATTTCGTTTCATTGTCGAGCGTCTGAATGGCAGGTTACGACATTCCGAAGAAAATCGCAAAAGGCGGTTTTCAGAGCGCGGACGAAAGGGCAATCAACGCGAAGGGGCCGCCTTTGACCGGCGTTCAACGCGCCACTATAATTCAGCGCAACGACGATAACAGTCTGAATCAGCGCCAAGCGGCGGGGGAGGTTTCACGAAATGGCGAGAGTTCCGCAAATACGCGAGCGGGGGGATGTGCCTGAGGACATGGCGCGTCACTTCGACGCCATCGCCAGCAGTCGCGGGCGCGTGAGCGGGCCGTTTTCGGTTCTGCTCAACAGCCCCGAAGTCGCCGGGCGAGCGGCGCATCTCGGCTCCTATATCAGATTCGAGTCCGTCCTGCCGCCCGATTTGCGCGAGCTGGCGATTCTCTGCGCCGCCCGCGCGTTCGATTGCGATTACGAATGGGCGGCGCACGTCGTCATCGCGCGCAACGAAGGGACGCGGGAAGACGCCATCCGCGCCGTCGCCGACCGCGCGCCGACCGACGGGCTGAGCGATGACGAAGCAACCGTCATAACCTACGCGCGCGAGATGTTCGGCGAGAGCAAGCGCGTTTCGGACGCCGCTTTCGCCCGCGCCAAAGACCGTTTCGGCGCGCGGGGCGTCACCGACCTCACCGCCGCGATGGGCTACTACGCCATGCTCGCCTGCGCCCTCAACGCCTTCGAAGTGGAGCCGCCGCCGGACGCCGAGCGGCTGCCCTAGACGGCGCTTTACGGCGCGGCGTCGGCGTCCGCCTAATCCCCAACGACAATCGCCGCGTCCCAAAGCCGGTCGCCGCCGGGGATCCACTGCCCCGTTTCCAACTCGGCGATTTCGTAGTCCGGCAGTCCGCGCGACGCCAGGCACTTGCCGTTGAAGAAAGCGCCGACGGGCGGGGCGAATGTGAAATTCAGGCTTTCGTGTCCGCGCTCGCGCATGTCCGCCGGCAAATCGCGCGCGTCGGCGGGATGGACGCTTAGGAAGAATCTGCCCCGCGCGTCGCTCTCGTCGCACGGCTCCTTGAGATAGAAAAGCGCATCGCCGTTTAGATAGACGTCGAAATCCGAACGCGCCGCCGGCTCGCCGGACTCCGCGATTTCACGATAGGCGCCTTCGTAAGCCGCCGCCGTTTCGGGCGGCGTCAGGAAGGCGTCCCAAATCCGCCCGCCGCCGCTTTCGTACTGCCCTGTTTCGAAGGCGGCTATCGGGTAATCCGGCAGGCGAACGGTCATCAAGCAGGCGCCGTCGAACGATTCGCCGCGCTCTTCGAAGCGAATCGGGCTTGCCGGGTCGTAGCCGTCCCGCCGGAATCGCGCCGCCATGTCGTTCGGGTCGATGGGATATGCGTATGCGAAGAACGGCGCTTCCAAGTCAGACGGCGCGCAGGGGGCTTTCAGGTATCCGATTTCGTCGCCGTCCCAATAGACGTCGAAGACCGCCCGCGCCGCCGGCTGGCGCTCTTCAAGACGCCGCCGCTTCTCTCGGCACAGCGCCGGCGGGTCGCCGTATAGAAAGACGACGCGGTTTTCAGGCGTGAGCGTCTCTAGATTCTCGCTGCGGAAGTCGCTGACGGCGAAATCGGAGTCATGCCGCGCGCATACGGGGGCGGGATCCACGTAAGTCCCCGCGAGCAGGAACGCGGTCATGTATCTCCAATGCCACCACGCGGGGGCGGAATTCCACGCCAGTTGTTTGGATGAGTAATATGAAGCGTACGCGACGCGCTTTCCCCGCGTTATTTCCGCAATCGCGTCGAGATCCGCCATCAGCGCCTTTCGCAGCGCCGTCCGGTCCGCGTCCCGTCCGAATTGCCCCGTTTGGAAGACCGACAGCGCGAATATCGCGGCGGCGAGCGCGATGGCGGCGACCGACAGACGAACGGCGGCGCGCCCGCCCAGATATTCGACCGCCAGACGCCGCGCGCCCGCCATTCCGAACGCGAACAGCGCCAGCGCCAGCGAGATATACGGCAACGCTTGATACATGTGCTCGTAGTAAAACGTGTGATGGCGCAGGGGAATCGTCCAGCAGAAGCCGAACAGGACGGCGGTCGCGGTCAGGATGCGCCATCGCCGCGAGAGCGCAATCGCGCCCATCGCCGCGCAAGCCGCCGCCAGCCCCAAGAGCGCCGGGGCGAGCGCGACGTTCGTCCCCGGCTCCGGAACGGGAAAATCCCAACCCGCCGCTCGGACTAGCGAATAAGGCAGGACAGCCGCGCCCGCTCGGTAGAACTGGCGGCGCATGAAATCGCCCCACGCCAAGCCGGGGCGCTCATCGTATTCGCCGGACAGCCCGAAGCGCCTAAGCATCGCATCGACTAGCGGCAGCTCCGTTACGCCGCTATATTCCTCCTCCCCTCCCCGCGCGACAGCCGCGTACTCATTGGCGAAATTGAACGCCAAGAGCGCGGAGCCGAATAGAACGGCGGCGGCGGCGAGCGCGGCGTAGCGGCTTCGGAGCAACGCGGACGCCGCCGACCGCGCCGCCTTCGCCCGCTCGCTGGATGAAAGCGCCGAGCGGACAAGCGCCAGCGCCTCGCCGCCGAATCCGATGGCTATGAACGGCAGAAGAAGGGCGTAAACCCACCACCCCAAGAGCAGCGCGGCGCAGGTTTTGACGAGCAGCTGGCGGAATCGCCCCTCTTGGATGAACACCGTCATGCCGTGAAAGACCATCGCCGCGCCGAACACGTCCATGCCGGCTTCGATGAAAACCCCGTCCGCGTGATAGAGCGCGTAGAACCCGGAGAAGGCGAGAAGGACGGCGGCTAAGGCGACCGAACGCTTGCCCGCGATTCGCGCTATGGCGAGATAGGCGAACGCCGCCGCGCCGCAGAAAATGAGCAGCAGCAGAACCCGCGCCGCGAGCAGCTTGGCGGCGGAATCGTCCCCGAACGGCGCTATCGCCGCCTTTATCAGAACGAAGCCGCCGATGGGAAAGCGCGCGTGAGTGTCGTACCTGAAGCCGCCGTCTTCGTTCAGCCACACGCGCCGCGCCAGCAGGAAGTTGTGGCGCGGCGACAGGTTTTCGGCTATCGCCAGCCGGTAGGCGGTGGTGAAATCGTGGTCCGTATCCGGGCGGTAGAAATACCCCCTGTCGCCGCCCAGCGCGACCAGCGCCGCGAACATGGCGAGAAAGAGCGCAACCGGCGGCAGCCAGCCGCGCCAATCCGCGAGACGCGGGCGCATGGCGAACATGTCCGCGCCGCCTAGCGAACCAGCGGCATGACGCGCTCGGCGAACGCTTCCTGAATCCGCCGGTTGCGCTCCATGTCCGCGCCGCTGATTCCCAGAACTATCTCGGACGCGCCGATTCGCCCAAACGCTTCCGCGCTCCGCGCCAACTCGTCCGGCGTTCCGACCATCGGCGCGTCCGGGTTCGCGCGCGGGGCGTCCGCGACGTCCAACTCGCATCTCACCGACAGGCTGATTTCGTTCGGGTCGCGTCCGCGCCGCTCGGCGTCCTCTCGGATGGAGCGGAAGGCGGCGCCCACGCTCTCTATCGTCCCGCCGTTCGGATGCCAGCCGTCGCCCAGCCGCGCGCAACGGCGCATCGCCGCCCCGCTCATGCCGCCGATGAGAATGGGGACGCCCCCGCGCTGAACGGGCTTGGGCGAGAACTTGACCGCCCCGAAACGGAAGAAGCGCCCGGAGAACGCCGGCTCCTCCGCGCTCCACAACTCGCGCATGATTCGGATGGATTCGTCCGAATACGCGCCGCGCGTCGCGAAATCGCTCCCCAGCGCCTCATTTTCCTCGCGCAGCATGCCGACTCCCACGCCCAGCGTCAGGCGCCCGCCGGACAGCGCGTCCAGCGTCGCCGCGCTCTTGGCGAGCGCCAGCGGGTTGAGATAGGGCAGCACCAGCACGGTCGTCCCCAGCCGCGCGCGCTCCGTCCGCGCCCCTATCCAAGTCAGCGTGGTCAGCGCGTCGTAATACGGTCGCCCGTCCAGGCGCTCGCGTATGTAGCCCACGTTGAGGATGTGGTGGTTCACCCAAACCGAATCGTATCCAAGCCGCTCGGCGGCGACCGCCGACTCGATGACGTCTCGCGGGTCGGGGACGCCCCAGTTTTGCGGCGTGACGTATCCGAACTTCATGGCGTCTCCAGAATGTCGTTCACTGCGCTGATTTCGTCCAACGACAGCGTCCATTCGGCGGAGGCGGCGTTCGCCTCTATCTGCTCCGCCCGCGTCGCGCCGGCTATCACCGAGCTGACGCTGGGGTTAGCCAGAAGCCAAGCGAACGCCAATTCGAGAATGGAGCGCCCGCGCTCGGCGCAGAACGCTTCTAGGCGTCCCAGAATGGCGAAGTTGCGGTCGGTGAACACCCCCCTGTCGTCCGCCGCGAGCCGCGTCCCCGCCGGCGGCGGCTCGCCGGGGCGGTATTTGCCGGTGAGAAAGCCGTTCTCAAGCGGATAGTACGGCAGGACGCCCACGCCGTATTTCGCGCAGAAGGGCAGAAGCTCCGCCTCGATTTCGCGCCGCAGCATGGAGTAGCGCGGCTGGACGCTGGCGAAGCCGTTGATTCCCAGCGTCCGCGCCGTCCAAACCGATTCGCAAACCTGCCACGCCGAGAAGTTCGAGCAGCCGGCGTAGCGGACCTTGCCCATTCGGATGAGGTCGTCCAGCGCCCGCAGCGTCTCTTCCACCGGCGTACCCGCGTCCCACCAGTGGATTTGGTACAGGTCAATGCAGTCCGCCCCCAGCTTTCGCAGGCTTATGTCGACCTGGTCGAAGATGTGCTTTCGGGAGTTGCCGGACTGGTTGGGCCCGTCCGCCACGCGGCTGGACACCTTAGTGGCGATGACCGCCTGCCCGCGCCGCCCCTTGAGCGCCCTGCCGATGTACTCTTCCGACAGCCCGCCGCCGTAGCTGTTGGAAGTGTCTATGAGGTTCACCCCCGAATCCAGCGCCGCGTGGACCACGGATTCCGTTCCGCGCGCGTCCACCCTGCCGCCGAAGTTGTTCGCCCCAAGCCCGACGGCGGACACTTGAAGCCCTGAGTCGCCTAGTTGTCTGTACTGCAATTCGCGTCTCTCCGTTTGATTGTTGGATGTGGTTAGGTAGTGTTGGCATAAGGATAGTTTGGAAGATTCTCGTGCCAAAATCTCCAATTTCCCCCTTTCAAGGGTATGTTCATAGAAAACAAGCCCGAATCGCAACCAACGAATCCCCTCTCCCTTGATGGGAGAGGGCTAGGGTGAGGGTGTCTGCGCCGCTAGGCGCAGTCCCGCGCGGTTTGCTCGCCTACCCCGCTCACTCTTTTCTCTAATGTCAACGCTGCCTAGAAATTCGCAAAAGCCCCGATTCCAACGGCGTCCAACCGAAAACAATTTCCGGTCGCAGTCGACAAATCCGTTCCCATTGCGCCCTCTGCGCCTTTGCGTCTTTGCGTTTCCCGTTCTTTCGTCCTTTTGCCAGTTTCTAGTTATCGGAAGTTCGGAGCGCCCGCGCCGTCAGCAGCCCGTTCTCGCGCGACACCGCAATGGCGAAGTCGTGCGAGTCTATGCGGAGCGCCATGTCGCGGTCGGATATGGGCCAGTGCGGGGTGAGCGGGTTGCCGTATTTCCGCGCTTCCCGCCCCGCCAAGACCAGGTTTCGGACGCTCTCATGGTCGGGGCGCGCGCCGGTGAGCAGGTTCCGCATGAACAGCGCGCACTGCTCGTCTTCGTCCGCCCGCTCCGCGCCTTCCGCCCCCATCGCCACTATTGTGACCAGGTCGGGGTTCATGGCGCGTATGGCGCGGACTGTCGCGGACGCCACGGCGAACGACCCGCCGAACAGCGCGTCGGCGTTCCGCGCCGCCGCCATTCCCACCGTCCCCGCGCGGGTGGACTGGATGAGCGTCTTGCCGGCGACGTCCGCCGCCGCCAGCTCCGAGGGCGAGTTGCCGAAGTCGAATCCGTCCGGTCGCATCCCGCCGACTTCGCCCGCGCACAGCTCGCCCGCGCCGCGCTCGCGCAAAGCCAGCGCCTCGTCCACTTCGGCGACCAGGATTATCTTCTCCGCTCCCCGCGCCAGCGCGACCGCCGCCGTCGTGTACGCCCTGAACACGTCCACGATGACCACGACGCCCCGCGCGCGCCGAGCGCCTTCCAAAAGGCTGTCCACTGCGATTCGCATTTCGCTTCAGCCGCCGCCGGCGGCTTCCCCCCTGAACTCTCTCGGCAGAACGAAAGTCACGTCTTCGTCCGCGCCCGTTATGGCGGTCACTTCGTCCGGCGCGATGGCGTCGATCACCGACATGACGAGCTCTTCCGGCGTGGACGCGCCGGAGGTTATCCCCACGCTCTCCGCGCCGATTAGCCACTCGGCGTCCATCTCTTCCGGCCCGTTTATGAGATAGGCGGGGACGCCGTTCGCTTGCGCCACTTCCCGCAGGCGGTTGCAATTCGAGCTGTTTTGGGCGCCTATCACCAGCACGACGTCCACCAGCCGCGACAGCTCTTTCGCCGCCGATTGGCGGTTGGTCGTGGCGTAGCAGAGGTCGTTGCGTATCACGGCGTCCGCGAACCGCTCCTGGACGCGCTCCACCGACTTCCGCGTGTCGTCCACAGAAAGCGTCGTCTGGGTGAGAACGGTGACGGGGGTCTCGCCGTCCCAATCCGGCGCCGAATCAGGCTCGCGGTCGTCCACTAGAAACATGTCCGTCTGCCCCATCGTCCCTTTGACTTCCTGATGCCCCCGGTGTCCGATGAGGATGACTTTGCGCCCGTCTTGCGAGTAGCGCATCGCTTCGTTGTGGACTTTCGTGACAAGCGGGCAGGTGGCGTCTATGACGCGCAGCCCGCGCCGCTCGGCGGCTTGGAAGTCGGACGGCGGCGAGCCGTGCGCCGAAAAGACCACCGCCGCGCCCTCCGGAATGTCCTCCACGCGCTCCACGGTTCGCGCGCCCTTGTCTTCGAGCGACTTGACCACATAGGGGTTGTGGACTATCTGATGCTTGACGTAAACCGGATGCGGGTACTTCTTCAGCGCCAGCTCCACAATTTCTATCGCCCGCACCACGCCGGCGCAGAACCCTCTCGGAACTCCCAGCAAAACCTTCATCTCGCCTATCTAGCCTCCCGCCGCGCGGACTTCGCGCGCGTTCGTTGGTTTTTCCGGTCTAGCCGCCGCCTAGCGCCCAAGCGCGCTAAGATTGTATCATATCTTTGGCGTCGTCGCGGCGCTCGCCGAACTTTCCCCCGCGCCTTGAGCCCCCGGCGCGGGGGAAGAATAGAGGACGCGAGGATTGACAATGAGACTTGCCCGCAGAATGGAACGGCTTGGCACCGAGACCGCCTTCGAGGTTCTCGCCAAGGCGCGGAGGCTCGAAAGCGAAGGCATGGACGTGGTTCACCTGGAAATAGGCGAGCCCGACTTCAACTCGCCCGCCAATGTGGTGGACGCCGGCAGGCGCGCCCTGTCGGACGGATTCACCGGCTACAACCCATCCCCCGGCTACGACGAGCTGCGCGACCGAATCGCCGAAGAAATTTCCGCCACCCGCGGAATATCCGTCAAAGGCGAGAACGTCGTCGTCACCCCCGGCGGCAAGCCCATCATGTTCTTCATCATCATGGCGCTGGTGGACATGGGGGACGAAGTCCTCTACCCCAACCCGGGGTTCCCCATCTACGAATCCATGGTGCGGTTCGTGGGCGGCGTCCCCGTGCCGATGCAGCTGCACGAATCCAGGGGCTTCAACATAGACGTGGACGAAGTCGCCGCCAGCGTCACCGACCGAACGCGGCTGATGGTCGTCAACTCCCCCAACAACCCCTGCGGCTCCGTCATCCCGCCGGACGACCTCGAGGCGCTCGCCGACATCGCCAAAAGCCGCGACATACCCATCTTGACCGACGAGATTTACAGCCGCTTCCTCTACGAAGGCGAACACGCCTCCATCGCGAGCTTCCCCGGCATGCGCGAGCGATGCGTGATTCTCGACGGCTTCTCCAAAACCTACGCCATGACCGGCTGGCGCGTGGGATACGGCGCCATGCCGCTGGAGCTGGTCGAGCCGGTGTCTCGCTTGGTCACCAACAGCGTATCCTGCACCGCCAGCTTCACCCAGATGGCGGCGCTGGAGGCGCTGAGCGGACCGCAGGACGATTCCTACGAAATGGTCGCCGAGTTCAGGAAGCGGCGCGACATCATCGTGTCCGGGCTGAACGCCATAGAGGGGATAACCTGCGCCACTCCGCAGGGGGCGTTCTACGCCTTCCCCAATGTGCGCGGCACGGGCATGGACAGCCACGATTTCGCCGACCGCCTGCTGGCGGAGGGCGGCGTGGCGTGCCTTCCCGGCGAGTCGTTCGGGGAATACGGCAAGGGCTTCGCGCGCTTCTCGTTCGCCAACTCCACCGAAAACATTGAAAAGGCGCTCGACCGCATAGATGATTTCGTCAGGCGCGCCCGCAAGCGGTAAGGGGGGCGGCGGATGAGCAACCTCAGAATCGCGCTCGCGCAGATAAACCCCGCAGTGGGCGACCTGGACGGCAACGCCGCGCTGATGATCGACCGCGTCGAGCGCGCCCGCGCCGCCGAAGCCGACCTCGTCGCCTTCCCGGAGCTCGCCCTCACAGGCTACCCGCCCGAAGACCTGCTCCTCAAGCCGCAGTTCCTGGACGAAACCCGCCGCGCCATGGAGCGCGTCGCCCGCGCGTCCGGGGACGTCGCCATAATCGCCGGATTCGTCGAGTCGGCGGCGTCCAAAGTCTATAACGCCGCCGCCATCGCATACGGCGGCGAGATAGCGGGGACTTACCGCAAGCGATACCTGCCCAACTACGGCGTCTTCGACGAAGACCGCTACTTCGACCGGGGCGAATCCTGCCCGGTATATGTCATCGGCGGCGCGCCCGTCGGGGTGAACATATGCGAGGACATCTGGTATCCGGCGGGCCCCGCCGCCGTCCAGCGCGCCATGGGGGCGGAGGTCATCGTCAACATAAACGGCTCCCCCTTCAGCGTGGGCAAGCGCCGCTTCCGCGAGAAGATGCTGGCGACCCGCGCGGCGGACAACGGCGTTTTCATCGCCTACCTAAACCTGGTCGGCGGGCAGGACGAGCTGGTTTTCGACGGCGCCAGCATGGTTTTCGACCCCGCCGGCGAAGTCTTGGCGAGCGCCGCGCAGTTCGAGGAAGAGCTGCTGATAGCCGATCTCGACGTGGGCGCCGCGCGCCGCCGCCGCCTCAAGGAGCCGCGCTCGCGCAAAGAAGAGCGCGCCGAACCGCCGTCCGCGCCGCGTCCGTCGGCGCCGACGCCGGTATCCGAGCGCAGACCCGAACCGCCAACCGCGCCCGCCGCGCCGCGAACCGCCGCCCACGCCGACGGCGCGGAAGAAGTCTATCGCGCCCTGACGCTCGGAACGCGCGACTACGTCCGCAAATGCGGCTTCGCCAAGACGCTCATCGCGATCTCCGGCGGCATAGACTCCGCCTTGGTCGCCGCGATAGCCGCCGACGCGCTGGGGAGCGGGAACGTCGTAGGCGTCGCCATGCCGTCGCGCTTTTCGTCCGAAGGCAGCCTGACGGACGCCCGCCGTCTCGCCGACAATCTCGGAATCGAGCTGTGGACGATTCCCATAGCCGGCGTCGCCGCCGCCTTCGACCAGGCGCTCGCCCCGCAGTTCGCCGGGACGGAGTGGGGAGTGGCGGAAGAAAACATACAGTCCCGAATACGCGGCGACTTGATAATGGCGCTGTCCAACAAATTCGGCTGGCTGGCGCTGACGACGGGGAACAAGAGCGAGATGGCGACGGGCTACGCCACGATATACGGCGACATGTCCGGCGGCTTCGCGGCAATCAAGGACGTCCCCAAGACGATGTGCTACGACTTGGCGAGATGGCGCAACGCCCGCGCCGGCTTCGACCTGATCCCCGCCGCGATAATCGACAAGCCCCCCAGCGCCGAGCTGCGCCCCGACCAGCGCGACGACGACAGCCTGCCGCCATACGAAACCCTAGACCCGCTGCTCAAGGCGTATGTGGAGGACGACATGGCGTTCGGCGAGATGCTGGCGATATGCGGGGACGCCGAAACCGTGAAGCGGACGATAGCCCTAGTGGACCGCTCCGAATACAAGCGCCGCCAAGCCGCCCCCGGCGTGAAGATAACCCCCCGAAACTTCGGGCGCGACCGCCGCATGCCGATAGCGAACAAATGGCGGGCGTACTAGGGGAAAACCCGTCGCGCCGCCCGCCGTTCCCGCGATGGGCTTGACCGGCGGACGCCGGCTTTTCGCCTTCGCGCTAGGCTTTTCCGCCGTTCGCGTTTTCGCCGCGTTCCGAAGACGACTCGATCATTCGCATCAAGCCGAGTATGAGTTCTTGCGTCTGGGCGTACCGCGCCGCCTCGCGCGCCTCCCTCGCTTCTTCCCGCGCCTCGCGCTCGCGGTCCCACTCTTCCCGCGCCAGTTGCTGCGCCTGTGCTTCGCGAATCGCCTCTCGCAATTCTCGCGCTTCCTCGCGCGCTTCCCGCTCCCTCTCGTGCGCTTCCCGCTCCCTCTCGCGCGCCTCTTGCGCTTCCTCCCGCCACTTTTCCTTCATCATCGTCATGATGATCATGCCCGCTACCTCCACGTGCAGAAACACTACCCACGATATTGCCGCGCCGAAGCCGAGCCTCGGCACGGGTTCCAAGTTCCAGACGCTGAAGTGGTTCCAGTAGAACGCGATGACCCAGAACGACGCGACCGCGACGACGGCGGACGCATACTTCTGAGCCAACTCCAGCCGTTCGACTTTCAGCGGACTTCCGACCATCGGCGACGCTCCTTTCCCAACCCGCGTTGCCCAGACTCGCGCAACTTGAGCGAATTGTACACGACGGGCGGCCTATGCGAAAGGCGGGGGCGCCGTCTATCGGCGCGCCCGCCTACTCGCCCCACGCCGGGGAATTCGGCCCCGGCCAAACTTGGGCGATGATTTGCGCCATGCGCTTACTGCGGGCTTGGATGAATTCCTCGTCCCAGGCGACGCCTTCGGATTCTTGGAGAAGCGTCTTGTTGATGAACAAGGTGCTGTGGTCGCCAAGCGTCTTGCGCTTTTTCCCCCACGCATCGTTGGATAGAGACGAGTTCAGGTTTTGCGTCGTGAGCGTCAGGTTGCCGATGGTGTGAATGAGCGAGTTGCGGTTTTCGGAGGCTTCTCGCTTGTCGACGACGCCATCCGGCAACGCCCAATTGCGTTCCCAACTTCGGGGCATCACGTGTTCTATGCTCAGTCCCTGGGGAACGGATTGTTGTTCCGCCAGCGAGTTCGCGAGCAAGTATTCCTCGACGGCTTCGAGAACCATCCGCAACCTTCTTCTGGTAAGCACCCTGTAGAGGGTTCGGGAGTTGAGGATATTCCCCAGATGCCTGTCGTCGGGCCACTGTCTGTTGTAAGAGGTCTGGCTCTTTAGGAATTCGAAAACCACCTTGTCGGCGGCGTCCAGCCCGGACTCTCGCAACGCTCCCACGAGCTCGTGGGTCACCCGGTTGTAGCCTTGCGAATTCCCTCGGCAGAGCATCCCCCTGACCAAGTAACTTTCCAGAATCCGCAAGGAGTTCAGCCTGACTTCGTCCGGCGCGGACAGCAGGAGCAGGAACGCGGGGGTGATGGCGCGTATCTCCATCACCTCGTTGACGCGGTAATGGAATGTGCTTTCATACGGGGTTCTGTCTCCGGACATGAAACGGCGGTAGTTGCCCAGGTCGCGGTTGACGTCCGCCATCAGGACTTCGACTGAGCCGGAGCGTTCGGCTTGGTTTCTGAACTCGGCGAAAACCCTGTTGGCGGTGACTTCGGATGCGTTCCGCATCGCGAGCCAGTAGTTGAACAGCGCTTCCTTGCGCGGGCGCGTAAGGCGTCCCTGCGTAATTTCTTCACTCCACCAATCTTCGTCTAGGTCGCCCCAGATTTTCACGTCGCCGGCGTTGGACAACACGTAGTTTTTGATGAGGTCGGATTCCAAAAGCGGCGTGCCGCGAGCGTTCAAGGTTTCGAAGATGATGTACGGGTCTTCGTTCTCGCCAATTTCTATGACGACCATCTGAAGAAGCGCGGTCACAGCGACTTCAAGCGCTTGGGCGCGAGATTCCACCGCATCCGGAGCGTACTCCAGCCATTCCTTAGCCCGGCGCTGAAAGTAGTCATGCGCTTGGACTATCAGCGAATCCGTGAATTCGTCAATGTCCAAGCCGTTGTGCATGGCGTGTCTGAACGCTTCTCTGTCTCCGGTCGTGGGCCAGAGCTTGAAGACGTCATCATCGCTCATACCCCGCCGCTTGCGGTTCTGGACTAGGTCCGAAAGACGCTCGGATTCGTCTTTCAATCCCATGGACTCGCAAACGTACTGAATCGCGTCCAAGAGAAGCTGGATGGTGGTCATCCGCTGCTGCCCGTCGATCACTTCTCTTTGGGCAACTTGCGGAACCGCGGTGCTGACTTGCTGAAGGACGACCGCGCCCATGAAGTGCGGGTGGGAGCGTTTCGCGGCGGCGAGACTGTCATCGCCGGATACTGCAAGATGCTCGAGGTAGTCCTCAGCAGTGTTTTGCACATCTTCCCAGAACGGCTCCCACTGCTCTTCCTGTCCCCATACGTATCGCCGCTGGAAATCGGGAATTACGTAGCGGATTCTGACCTCGAATAGGTCCGTTGGGGTGAGTATGTTGGTTTCCATTCAATTCCTCTTTCGCGCTAGTGGCGCGACTGGCGACATCTTATCAGAAAACCCCTACCCGCCGCCAGCCCCATACACCTGGAACCTATGCCGATTCGTCTCCACCACGTACAGCCGCCCTTCCCCGTCCAGGCGGGCGGACACGGGGCCCCAGAAGTACGGCTCTATTTGCGACGATATGTGATAGGGCGTCCGCAGGTGTTCGGGCAGGGTTTCCGGCTCCAGCTCCGCTATCTCGCGGACGGACCACTCGTCCGGGTTGGCGGCGAAGTAGTCTTTAGCCCACGATGAGAGCGTCGCCTGTCCGCGCAGGGACGCTTGGGGCGCGCCGGCGGCGTCGAATATCTGCACGCGCTCGTTGCCCCAGTCGGCGACGTATATGTTGCCGTTGGCGTCCGCGTCCGCGCCGGACGGTCGGCTGAGCTGTCCGGGTCCGCCGCCCGATTCGCCGATTGTAAGCAGATGCTCGCCCTCCGCGCTGAACTTCTGCACGCGGTCGTTGCGCCAGTCCGCCACCAGCACGCCGCCGTCCGGGGTCGTTCCCACGCCCCAGGGCAGGTTGAACTGTCCGTCGTCCGCGCCCGGCTCGCCCCACGCCGCGACCGGCTCGCCGTCCGCCGTGAATCGTTGGACGCGGTTGTTGCGCTGGTCGGCTATGTAGAGCGTCCCGTCCGCGCCGAGCGCGATGCCGGCGGGCCCGTCCAACTGCCCCGTCCCCGCGCCGGCTTCGCCCCAGTGCCGGATGAAATCGCCGTCCGCGCTGAACGCGCTGACGCGGTTGTTGTACTCGTCCGTTATGTGGAGCAGCCCGTCGGAGTCGAACGCCATGGCGACGGGCCAGATGAACTGCCCGTCGCCGTCGCCGTATCCGTTGCCGAACTCGTAGAGGTAGTCCTCGTCGAGATTGCACACGCCCACGCGGATGGCGTCCGCGCGCGCCGGGTCGCATCGGTTCAGCACGAAGATGCGTCCGTCGGGCGCGAAGGCGATGTCGTAGGGGTTGGCGAAGCCGCGCCCGTTGTTGCCGTTGTTGACTATGCCGATGGTTTTGAGATAGGCGGTGGACATGTTGGCGGCGGCGGTCTGGGCTGTCAAGTTGGTCACCTTTGGGTTTAGGGGTTGGTTGTTAGTGGTCAGTGGTCGTTTGGGCGGCGAGTCTTGTTTGATTCCCGCTATTCCCCGGTCATTCCCGCCGTTCCCCCCGTCATTCCCGCGAAGGCGGGAATCCAGAAAGGACGGCGGACGCGGACGGCGGCGCGCAAGACCGCGCCTAGCGGCGCAGTCACCCTCACCCTAGCCCTCTCCCATCAAGGGAGAGGGGATTCGCTGGTTGCGCTCAGCGCTTGGTTTCGGTTGGCATGCACTTGCAAGTCTATGGGAGAAGGGGCTTGTCCGCGTTCCCCGCGTTCCCCCGCCCTCTGGATTCCCGCCTTCGCGGGAATGACGGGGGCAAGACGGAGACGGCGGGGATTCGCCGCCCTAAGCCAGCTGGTACTCCCGCGACGACGCTATCAGGCGCATCACGTTGGCGACGGCGCTCACGGATTCGTCTTCGGTCATGTCCACGTCGCCGTACTGCGACGCGAACTCCACTATGGCTTCCCGCGTGTCCGGCTCCACTTGGACGGGGCCCATCAGGTCTAGGCAGCCGTCCACGATGCGCTCCGGGGCTTGGCGGCTTCCGCCGTCTTGGGCGAGGCGCTCGGCTATGGCGCGGACGCCGGGGTTGGCGGGGGTCGCCCAGCTCTTTGGCGGCGAAGTTGACGCGCTCGACCAGCGAGCCGCTGTCTATCCACTCCACGCCTTCGTGCCATCCCTCCACAGTCGGCGGCTGCAGAAGCCCCTGCCCCATGAAGAACGCCTGATGCGCCAACTGGTGGACGCCCAAAGTCGGCTTTCGGTAGGAACCCGCGAGCCGCACCGCGCCGACGACCGTCTCCACCGGCGCCTTCACGCGGGCGTAGCGCGCCGCCTCGCCCTTGAAGTAGTCCGAGTTGAACAGCGTCCGCAGGGCGGAGCGGATTTCGTAGTCCGATTCGAAGTAGGACGCCATCATGCCCTCGATGACGCGCTCGCCCTCTTCGTCTATCTCGTCGGCGGCGAAGAACTGGAACAGCCGCGCGCAGATGAAGCGCGCCGTGGCTTCCTGCTTGCAGATTATCTCCACTATCTCATCGCCGCCGAACGCGCCGCGCTCGCCCAGGAATTCCTTGACCGCCCCATCGTGGTCGCTCTCGCGGAACTCGAAATGCCAGGCGATGCGCCCGTAGGGCCAAATCGAGTCCTTCATGGCGCGCATGGACATGTACTCGGCGTTCTTCAGCGTCCACCCGGTGAAGGCGCGGGACGCCTCTTTAATGTCGTCCTCGCTGTAGTTGCCGATGCCCATCGAGAAGAGCTCCAGCAGCTCCCGCCCCGTAGTTTTCGTTGATGGCGCCGTCGCGGTTGTCGTTGTTGTCCAGCCAGATTATCATGGCGGGGTCTTTGGACAGCTCGATGAGCAGGTCGCGGAAGCTGCCGAAGCCGACGCGCTTGAACATGTCTATCTGGTTCAGCAGCGCCCGCGCCTGGTTCAGCTTGGCGTAGCCCGTGGCGAACAGCCCGTGCCAGAACAGCGCCAGCTTCTCTTCCAGCGGCTGCTCGGTGGTTATCATCTGGTACATCCAGTACGCCCCCGCGCCGTCCAGCTGGCGCAGCTCGGACTGGTCGACGTGGTAGCGGCGGATGAGGTCGTCCGGCATCCGCCCGCCGCCGCTTTCGGGGCGCAGCAGGCGCTCGACGACGTTCTCGTAGCCTTCCGCCACGTTCGCCTCCAGCTCGTCCCGCCCCGCGCCGAACCCGGCGCGCCGCATCAGATGCGCCATCAGCGCAATGTCGTTCGCGTTCGCGGTGGTCATTTTTCGTTTCCTCCTTGTTTTGGAGTACGCGCGCCTTTTGCCGGAATCAGGATTTATAGGATTTATGGGATTTTTCAGGATTTCGATTCGCCCAACCCGCGCTTTCCCGGGGAAACGTGCGCCGGCGGAATCCTGAAAATCCTTTAATCCAGTAAATCCTGATTCTGACAAACGCGCGCCCCCTAACCCCATCAAGGGATAGGGGATTGTCGCGCCGCGCTTTGGGTTTAGGCGGGCAGGAAGTCGAACTGCTCGAAGCGCCCGTTGACTATCGGCTCGGAGTCTATCCCGAACCAGCGCTCCAGCAGGGTGGCGTAAGTCATGCGGAAGTCGTTGTTGTAGTGGAGGTCGCCCTCCAGCTGCATGTCGGGGGCGAGCGAGGGATATTCGCCGTACAGCCCGCCGTTGACTTCGCCGCCGATGACGAACGCCGTTCCGCCCGATCCGTGGTCGGTGCCGCTTCCGTTGTCTTTGATTCGCCTGCCGAACTCCGAGAACACCAGCATGGCGACGTCGTTTTCGCGTCCGTGTTCGCGCAGGTCGTCGTAGAAATCGCCAATGGCGCCCGCCACTTCGTCCCACAGCTTGGCGTGGCTGACGATTTCGCCGGAGTGCGTGTCGAAGCTGCCGTGCTGGGTGTAGAAGACGCGCGTCCCCAGGTCGGCGAACAGCGTCTGCGCCACGCTCTTGAGGCTTTGCGCTATCGGGTTGGCGGCGTATTCGACGGAGGACTCGTACATCGCCGGCGCGGTCCGCAGAATGTCCGCGCCCTTGAGCGCGTCCGCCCCCGTCTGCCCCAGAAAGTCCATCACCTGGTCGCGCCCCTGCGCGCCGCCGTACATTTTGGAGAACGCCTCGAGGGCGTACTTCCGCATGAATTCGTCTTGGACGTCGGGGAACAGCCCGTAGGTTTCGAGGTTGCCGACGGACGCCACCGGCACGCCGCGCACGCCGAGCGCGCGGGGCAGCCCGCGACCGAAGTTGACGGCGGTCAGCACGTTGTCGCCGTTCGGGTCGAGCTCGCGCGTCGCCAGCCCCAGCCAGCCCTCGCGCCCGATTTCGTCCGGCAGCGCGGTGTGCCAAATGTCCATCGAGCGGAAATGCGACCTGTTCGGGTTCGGGTAGCCGATGCCGTTGACGACGGCCACTTTGCCCTCGTCCCAAAGCCGCTTGACCGGCGCCATGCTGGGGTTGAAGGCGAGGCCCTCCGCGATGGGATGGACCTTGTCGGCGTCCAGCCGAACGGTCTGCCGAAAGTCGTAGTACAACCCGTCGTTGTAGGGCATCACCGTGTTCAGCGTGTCGTTGCCGCCGGACAGCTGAAGCACGACCAGCGCTCGGTTGTTGTGGTTGCCGTTGTTTCCATTAGCGGTTGTCATTTTGCCGCCCCCTTAGAGCGAGTCGCGGATTGCGTTTTTTTCGTTAATGAAAATCTACTACTTTGCGCCGCCAAACGCAAGTGGCGATTTTTAGAAACTCGCCAAATTCCCATATCAAACGTCGCCCAACAGAGAGCGAGCGCAAATCGCAACCGACAAATCCCTTCCCATTGCGCCTCCGCGCCTTTGCGTCTTTGCGTTTCCCATTTTCGCCGCCTTTCGCGAATTTCCCGCGATTTTGACAAATGCGCCAAAAGACCGCCCATCATGTCGATGGGCGGTCCGGGTTTTCGCCGGCGGCGCTTTCGTCCGCCCGGCGGCTAGCAGTTGAGGCTCCTCTCGAAGGCTCCTCCGCTGGCGAGGTCCATGATCCAGCCGAAGAAGCCGAAGAGCAGGACCGAGCAGTAGACGTCCTCGCTCGCCTGCGCCTGCCCCGCGCCCGCCGCCTCGGTGACGGCGGGGACGCCGAAGGCGATGATTCCGACGACTAGGGCGGCGGCGACAAGCGCCAGCCTGCCGATGCGGGCGTATCCGATGAGCGTGAGCAGCGTGGTCATGATTCCGTCTCCTTTCGCGGCGGCTTCGCCGTTTGATATTTCTTATCTAAATATAGAATATCATGCGCGGAGGCGGCGCGCAACCCCTATTTCAGCGAATTCAGGGCGAATTGGGGACGAATTCGGGCGAAATTTCCGAATTCGCGGACGGAGAGGGGCGTTTTGCCGGAATCGGGGTTCGCGGGATTCTCTTTCCCCCAACGCGCGTCCCCCGCCCGACAAGCGCTTGTCGGGCGAAACGAAATCCTGAAATCCCCCCAATCCGGCGAATCCTGATTCCGGCGGACGCCAAAAGACCGCCCACCGTGTCGATGGGCGGTCTTGGTTTTTCGCCGGCGGCGCTTTCGTCCGCCCTGCGGTTAGCAGTTGAGGCTCCTCTCGAAGGCTCCTCCGCTGGCGAGGTCCATGATCCAGCCGAAGAAGCCGAAGAGCAGGAAGGAGCAGTAGACGTCCTCCGTGGACTGCGCCTGCGCCGCGCCCGCCGCCTCGGTGACGGCGGGGACGCCGAAGGCGACGATTCCGACGACTAGGGCGGCGGCGACAAGCGCCAGCCTGCCGATGCGGGCGTATCCGATGAGCGTGAGCAACGTGGTCATGATTCCGTCTCCTTCCGGCGGTTTCGCCGTTTGATATTTCTTATCTACATGTAGAATATCATACGCGGAGGCGGCGCGCAAGTCCTTTTTCGGCGAATTCGGGGGGATTTCCAAATTCGCCGAAAATCGCGTCTCGCGCCTAGTATCTCTGCGCCAGCATCGCCTTCAGCCCCTCCGGGGTGAAGCCCGCGGAGTTGGCGTAGCCTATCAGCTCGCGCTCGCCGTCTTCCACGCGCTTGACGGCGGCGGGCAGCTCGGCGGCGAGATCGCGCGGCGTCTTGATGACGCCGTGCTGGTCGCCCTGCATTATGTCGCCGGGGCGCACTTCCAAACCGCCCACCTTCACCGGCGTCCCCACGTCCGTTATGTGGACGTAGGCATGCGACACCAGCACGCAGGACGCGAAGGCGAAGAAGCCGACTTCCTGCATCTCGTCCAGGTCGCGGACGCCGCCGTTGGTGACTGTGCCGACCGCGCCCAGAGCGCGGTGCAGATTCGCCTGAACCTCGCCCCAGAACGAGCCGATGGGGTTGGGCCAGTCCAAATCCTCCAGAACCAGCACGCGCGGCGCGGGGACTTCCATTATCGCGTCCACCCACTCCGTCCGCGCCACGTTCATGTGGCCCGAAGGCGGCGCGTCCGCCACTATCTTGGCGGTCACGGCGTAGCCCGCCATCTGCCCCATCTTGGGGAATACGCTCTTGATTTCGGGGCCCATGAAGCCGACGTTGCGCGGCTGATAGTCGAACGTCTCGATGGCGTTCGCTATCGAGCAGGTCGGTATCTTCCGCAGGGTTTCCAGCAGTTCGGGGTCTATCGGGGTGATGTCCGCCACTTGACGCTCCTAATTGTTGTGTCTTGCCTTGTCGGTTGGTTCGGGTTTCGCCGCTCTATCCGTTCGGGGTTTCCACAATCTCGAAATCGCTCGTCACGTTGGCGCGCCCGCCGATTGTGGCGCCGATGGAGCAGTATTTGTTTTCGGAAAGCTCTATCGCCCGCCGCGCGAGGTTCGGGTTGACGCCCTCGCCGCGAATGACGTAAGTCAGATGGATGTCTTCCCAAGCCCAGGGCGGCTCCGGGTTCTGCCTGCCGCTGACGCGGATTTGGACGCCGGCGATTTTCTGGCGCTGCTTCAGCAGAATGTTCGCCACGTCTATGCCGCTGCAGCCGGCGAGGGCGGTCAGCAGCATGTCGCCCGGCGTGAAGCCGTCGAACGGCGCGCCGTCCGCCTGCGGGGCGTCCAGCGTCAGGGCGTGTCCGTGTTCGTCTTGCGAATCGAACCGGAAACCGCCGCGCCATTCGAGCATGACCGCGCTGGCGGGGCGCTTGTCGTCCGAATTGGAATTCGCCATAGTCGTCTTGCCCCCCGCGCCTTATTCGGGCATCCCCGCGTCTATCCAGCGCGCGATTTCGTCTATCTCGCCCGGCTTCAGGAAGGGGCCGCCCATCGGCATCCTCGGAATGGAGCCGAAGCCCTGCCGGAGCGAGACGATGAGCGCCGTTTCCTCCGCCGGGACGCCCGGCTCGATGAATTTCGCCCCCATGGACATGTCGTCCGCCAGCTCGCGCGGCGTCGCCCACTCATAGGCGTGGATGCCCGGAAGCCCCTTGCGCCCCTCTTTGCGCTCCCACCGCGCCATGATTCCGTCGAGCAGCTCGCGCACGCGCTCCCAAGTCACCGCGTCTTCGCTCATGCCGTCCCTCGCGCCTCCGGCGAAATTTCCCCCGCGAAAGGGGGGACGCTTGAATGTTATCCGCAAGGCGCGCGGCAGTCAAGCGCCCGCGCCCGCCACTTGACCGCCCGCGCGTTTCGCATTAACCTTTGACAGTCCGCGCGAAACCAGTCGCGCGCGAACCGGCGCGAACATCGCATGCACATATAAAGGAGAGCGGCGAAATGCCAAGCGGAGACATCGGATTCATCGGACTCGGAATCATGGGGCGTCCAATGGCGCGCAACCTGATGGCGGCGGGCTACTCGCTGACCGTCTATGACGTGGTCGGCTCCGCCATGGAAGAAGTCGTCGGAAACGGCGCCAAGCCGGCGTCGTCCGCCGCCGAAGTCGCCGCGTCCGCCCCGGTGACCATTACCATGGTGCCGGACTCGGCGGACTCCGAAGCCGCCATACTCGGCGCGAACGGCGTCTTGGAAGGCGCCTCCGAAGGCTCCGTCGTCATCGACATGAGCTCCATCGCGCCGGCGAGCTCCCAGAAGATAGCCGCCGCATGCGAAGCGCAAGGCGTCGGCTTTCTGGACGCCCCCGTCTCCGGCGGGGAGCCGGGCGCGGTCTCCGGAACCCTCGCCATCATGGTCGGCGGCAAAAAAGAAGTGTTCGACGCCCATCTGCCCATCATGGAAGCCGTCGGCGCCAGCATCGTCCTCTGCGGCGGCTACGGCGCGGGCAACACCACCAAACTGGCGAACCAGATAATGGTCGCCGCCAACATCGAAGCGGTCGGCGAAGCGCTCACTCTCGCCAAAAAAGCCGGGCTCGACCCCAACACCGTGTTCGAAGCGATACGCGGCGGGCTTGCCGGGTCGAACGTCCTGAACGCCAAGGGCCCCATGATGATAGCGGGCAACTTCGAGCCGGGCTTCAGAATCGTCCTGCATCACAAAGACTTGAACAACGCCATCCTGACCGCCCACGAGCTGGGCGTGAGCCTGCCGGTGACTTCGCTGGTTCAGCAGATGCTGGTTTCGCTGATGAACGAAGGCAAGGGCAACGCCGACCACTCGGCGATAGCCAACTTCATCGAGGACATGGCGGGCGTCAAGATAGCGGGCTAGCGGGGGGCGCGCGCCGCCCGATTTAGCGCTACAATCGCAGTCGCCGATTTTGGGAGGGCGCGTCACATTTCCGCAACCGCCGACAGAGCAGCCAAACTTCCCGCGCCGGTCGCGGACGCCATCGCCGCTCGCCTCGCCGAGCGCGAGCGCTCCCTTTCGCCATACGCCGCGCGCGCGTCGCAAAGCGCCGGGCGCGCGGGCGCCGAGCGCGCCTCGCCCACGCGCTCCGAATACCAGCGCGACCGCGACCGCATCATCCACTCCAAAGCCTTCCGACGCCTCAAGCGCAAAACGCAAGTGTTCGCCGCGCCGCCCGGCGACCACTACGCCACGCGCCTCACCCACACCCTGGAGGTGGCGCAGATAGCCCGAACCATCGCGCGGGCGCTGAACCTGAACGAAGACTTGACCGAAGCAATCGCGCTCGGACACGACCTGGGGCATACCCCCTTCGGGCATGTGGGCGAGGACGAGCTGAACCGCCTCCACCCCGGCGGCTTCCGGCACAGCCGCCAAAGCCTGCGAATCGTGGAGCGCGTCGAGAAGGACGGGCGCGGACTCAACCTGATGTGGGAAACGCGGCGCGGCATACTGCTCCACTCCAAGCCCAGGGGCGACTTCCTGAACGGCGGCGAAGCGGAATCGGAAGCGCTGTCTTTGGAAGGGCGAATATGCCGCGTGGCGGACGCGGTGGCGTATCTGAACCACGACCTGGCGGACGCCTTCCGGGCCGGCGTTCTCACGCCGGGCGCCCTGCCGCCGTCCGTCTCCCGCGTCTTGGGAAACTCCCACGCCGAGCGCATAGACGCGCTGGTTTCGGACGTCGTCGCCGCTTCGTGGGACGCTTCAGGCGCCGACGACCCGGAGCCGGACGCGCCGCCGCCCGACATACGCATGAGCGAAGAAACCAGCCGCGCCTTCTACGACCTGCGCGAATTCATGTTCGACAACGTCTATCTGCCGGAGGACGAAACCGCCGTCGGACTCGCCGCCCGAAGCATGATTCGCCTGCTCTATCGCCACTACGACGCCAACCGCCATCTCATCCCGCCCGAATACGCCCGCCGCAGCGAGTCCGAAGAACTCGCCGTCGTGGACTTCGTATCCGGCATGACCGACCGATACGCCATGAGAATAGCCGAGACGCTGCGCCCCGGAATATCCGCGCCGCTGAGGGAGCGCTCTTCACATTGACAAAACCTTCCCCGCAAGACAAAATGCGAATCCGCGCCGCCGGCAACCGCGTCCGCATGATACGCGAACACCTGGAAGCCATGCAGCGGGACGCGCACGGACTGGAGTATCCGCCCTGGAAAGCGGAAGTGGACGAGCTCTGGAAAATGGTCTTTCAGAACGTCAGCGAAATAGACGCCGAGCTGCAGCCCGCCGTCCTGGAATCCGTCCGCGACCTGTGGATGACCTACATCACCCACTACGGCGTCGGGCTGAACTGACGACCGCCGAGCGCTCGCGGGAAAGCGCCCCCCGAATCCCGCCGCGCAATATATATAAGGAGACCCCCCCTTGAGCGCCGCCGAATCCATAAACGAACATCTGGAGCGCGAGCCGAACCTCGAGCATGCGCGCCGCGTCGCGCTGGTGGCGCACAACCTCGTCGTCAAACTGAAGATGATGGGCATGCCGGACGAGATGGACGGCGACCTGTCCAAATTCTGCACGGACTTGGGAGACATCTGGGGCGCCCAAGACGCCCTGGCGAAACAACTCGAAGCGCTGATGAAATCCCCCGGCGACTGGAGCGCCGTCGGAGACGGCATCGCCGACCTGCAGACGACCGTGGAGCATCTGGCATGGCACGCCGAAGGCATCCGCGCCCCGATGGAGAAACTGGCGCTGTGGGCGTACAGCCAGGGCGAAACGGACGGCTGAGACGCCGAGCGCCGCCCAAGCCCGAACCGCAAGCGACAAATCCCCTTCCGCGCCCCCGCGCGCCGTCATTCCCGCGAAGGCGGGAAGCCAGAGTGGAGCGCCCAACTTAGCAATAGAAACCAAGCCCGAACCGCAAGCGACAAATCCCCTTCCGCGCGCCCCGCCGCCGTCATTCCCGCGAAGGCGGGAATCCAGAGCGGAGCGACCAACTTGGCAACTGGAAACCAAGCCCGAACCGCGAGCGACAAATCCCATTCCGCGCCCCCGCCGCCGTCATTCCCGCGAAGGCGGGAATCCAGAGCGGAGCGACCAACTTGGCAACTGGAAACCAAGCCCGAACCGCGAGCGACAAATCCCATTCCGCGCCCCCGCCGCCGTCATTCCCGCGAAGGCGGGAATCCAGAATCCCCAGCAACGTCATCCTCGCGAAGGCGGGGACAAGCAAGCCACTCGGAGCCAAGCCCGAATCGCGAGCGGCAAATCCCCTCTCCCTTGATGGGAGAGGGCTAGGGTGAGGGCGCCTGCGCCGCTAGGCACAGTCTTGCGCGGATTGCCCGCCAACCCCAAACATGCCCCTATAAGCCCTTGATGGGAGAGGGCTAGGGTGAGGGCGCCTGCGCCGCTAGGCGCAGTCCCGCGCGGATTGTCAGCCAACCCCAAACATGCCCCAACAAGCCCTGAATCTCACTTCGCCATTTTCCCAAAAACTGCCCGAAAACTGACCAAAGCCGCCCAACCGCCCGCCGCTCCGAAATGCTAAGATAGCGAATCCCAGCGCCCCCCGCGCCCACGCCGCCATGACTCCCATAGACGAAATCAAATCCAAACTCGACATTCTCGACGTGGTGTCCCCGCACGTCACGCTGCAGAAGTCGGGCAACGCTTACAAAGCCAACTGCCCGTTCCACACGGAGCGGACGCCGTCGTTCGTCGTCAGCCTGGAGCGGCAGTCTTGGCGCTGCTTCGGCGCCTGCGCCACCGGCGGCGACATTTTCGGCTTCGTGATGCGCGCCGAAAACATGGAGTTCGGCGACGCCTTGCGAACCCTGGCGCGGCGCGCGGGCGTGGAGCTCGGCTCGTCCTCCCAGCGCGCCAAGTCCAACGCCATTCACAGCGTCAACAACGCGGCGGCGCTCTTCTATCAGCAGACCCTGGAGTCGGACGCCGGCGCGGCGGCGCGCCGCTATCTCGACGGGCGCGGAGTGGGGCAAAGCGCCCGCGAGACGTTCAGGCTGGGCTTCAGCCCCAACTCGCGCGACGCCCTCGTGCGCTACCTGCGGACCCACGACGTGGCGCGGAAAGACGCCCTCGCCGCCGGCTTGGTTCGCCACAGCGAAGAGAACGGCGCCACTTGGGACTTCTTCCGCAACCGCCTCATGTTCCCCATATTCGACCGCGAAGGCTCCGTCGCCGGCTTCGGCGCGCGCGCGCTGGACGACTCGCTCCCCAAATACATCAACACCGCCGCCACCGACGCCTTCGACAAGCGCAACACACTCTACGCGCTCAACTTCGCCATCCCCAAGATACGCCAGAGCGGAAGCGCGGTCATCGTGGAGGGCTACATGGACGCCATCGCCGCCCATGAGAACGGCTACGCGAACGTGGTGGCCTCGATGGGGACGGCGCTCACCGAGAATCAAGTGGCGCAGCTGCGCTCCCTGGCGCGCGACTTCACCCTGGCGCTCGACCCGGACGCCGCCGGACAGCAGGCGACGCTCCGCAGCCTGGAAACGTCCTGGAGCGTCTTTCGGAGCGTCATCTCGCAGAGAAGCCGGAGCGAAAGCCAGAGCGTCCTGAACCGCTGGAAGCCGCCTTCGCTGAAAATCGCCGCCCTGCCCGCCGGACTAGACCCGGACGCGCTCATCCGGAGCGACCCGGCGCGCTGGGAAGCGGTCATCGCCGAAGCCGCGCCGCTATTGGATTTCGTAATCCCCGCCCTCGTCGAGCGCGCCGATTTGACCATGCCGGACAGCCGAGCGGCGGTCGTCCGCCAAATCGCCCCGCTCATCAACCGCCTGGACGAAATGGACCAGTACGAATACTGGGGACGCCTGGCGGACGCGCTCGGCGTGCCGCTGGCCGCGCTTTCGGCGGCGATGGCGGTCGGGCGTCCGAGCGGCGGGCGCGGGCGGCGGCAACGCGGACGCGGCGCCCCCCCGCCCGAAGAAGCCGCGGGCGTGGAAGTCAGCGAAAGGGCGCTCGGCGCGGGAACCGCGGAGCCCGTGGAGGAATACGCCCTCCGCCTGCTCATCCGCAACCCCGCCCTCATAGACCGCGCGCGGGACGCCGACCCGGACTGCTTCAGCCGAACCGAAAATAGAGAGCTGTTTGAGAAACTGCTATCCTATCCGACCATTGACGAACTTAGGGAAGAGGCGGATCCGGCCCTGCTGGCGCATCTAGAGCGCGTGGCGGCGTCCGACGCGCCGGAATTGGCGCGCGGGCGAAGCGAAGAAGCGCTCGAAGAGTGCCTGCGCCGGCTCGCGCTCCGCCGCGAACGCGAAAAGCAGGAAGCGCTGGCGCAGACCGCGGAGCCGGGCGAGCCGCCGGCGTGGGAAGTGGAAGAACGCATGAAGCAGGCGAACGCCCGAATCAGAGAGCTGCAGCCCGCCCCCGGCGCGCCGCGCTCCGAACTCGCGCCGACCCGCTAACGCCGCCGGGCGGACGGACTTCCGCCCAACCGACCAGCCGCGCAAACCATCTCAGGGGTTGAGTCCATGACCATAACCGCCGCCGACAAAGACTCGGACGCCGTCCTAACCGGAATCGCCGAGCCGACCGCCGCCATCGACTTCATCAACGACTCCCGCGCCGCCGAAGACCCCTTCGGCGCGGACGAGGACGCCGCCAGAGGCGGCCTCTACCTGATAAAAGGCTCGCTCGCCGCCCCATCCTCCGCCATCGGCGACATCGCGCCGCCGGCGGAGTGGGAAAAGGCGATGACCGACGCCGACATCTCCGACGACACCACACGCATGTATCTGCGCGAGATAGGCAGGGTCTCCCTGCTCGAAGCGCTCGAAGAGCAAGACCTGGCGCGCCGGTTCGAATCCGGCAGGCGCGTCCGACAGATAAAGGAAGAGCTGAAAATCGAACTCGGCAGGGAGCCGAAGGCTTGGATGGTCATGGCGCGCCTGCTGGAAATCGTCGCCGACAACCGCGCCGCCGCCGACGCCATGGCGCGCTACCACGGCATCCCCTTCTCCGGGCGGCTCTCCGAAGCCGCGCTCAACCCCGAATTGCGCCAGGCGCTGGATGACAGCGTCTCGGAGGAACTGGTAAACTTCCTGGGCGACGCGCTCAACGCCGAGCCGCAAACGGCGAAAGAGAGCCTCTACGCCTTCTCGCTGGGCTCGCGCCTGACGACGGAAGCCGCCCTCCAAGCCTTCGGCTACGACCCCCGCATCGCCTATCTCCGCGACGCCCTCGCGCGCCCGGAGACGAAAAAAGCGCTGGAATCCCGCGAATTCGCCTTCCGCGCCCACCTGGATAGCGTGGAGGAAGCCAGCGAGAGAGCCAAAAACCATCTCATCGAAGCCAACCTACGCCTAGTGGTGAGCGTATCCAAAAGGTACAACGGGCGGGGCATGAACATGGACGACATGACCCAAGAGGGCAACATGGGGCTGATGAAGGCGGTCGAAAAGTTCGACTACCGCAGAGGCTACAAGTTCTCCACCTACGCCACCTGGTGGATACGCCAGGCGATAACCCGCGCCATAGCCGACCAGTCGCGGACAATCCGCATACCCGTCCACATGGGCGAGCTGATAAACCGCCTGTCGCGCACCGCCCGCCGCCTAGTCCAAGAACGCGGGCGCGAACCCACCGACGACGAGATAGGGCGCGAAATGGAAATCACCGCCGACAGAGTGCGCGAGATACGCAAGTACTCCCAGGACCCCATCTCGATCAACGCCCCCATAGGCGAAGAGGAGGACAGCTACGTGGGCGACTTCATCGAGGACACCGCCGCCGAAGCGCCGGCGGAAGCGGCGTCCAACAGCCTGCTCAGAGACCACGTCGAGGACGTCCTGTCCACACTCAGCCCCAGAGAAGCCGAAGTCCTCAAACTGCGGCACGGACTGGTCGACAAGCGGGTCAGAACGCTGGAAGAAGTCGGGCAAATGTTCGGCGTCACCAGAGAGCGCATCCGGCAGATAGAGCAGAAGGCGACCCGCAAGCTGCGCCACCCCCGATACAAAAACCTGAAGGACTTCCTCGAATAGGGGAAGCCGAGCGCGGGAAAGCGCGAGGATTCAAGCGCATGGCGTCCAACAGCGCGCTCAGAGACCACATTGAAGACGTCCTATCCACCCTCAGCCCCAGAGAGGCGGAAATCCTCAAACTGAGGCGCGGACTGGTCGACAAACGGGCAAGAACGCCGGAGGAAGTGGGGCGAATCTTCGGCGTCCCCGAAGAGCGCGTCCGGCGGATAGAGCGGAAGGCGACCCGCAAGCTGCGCCGCCCCCGATACAAAAACCTGAAGGACTTCCTCGAATAGAGGAAGCCGAGCGCGGAAAAGCGCGAGGATTCAAGCGCATGGCGACTCTAGTGGAACAAGAAGCGCGTCCGGCCCCCTCCGGGTCCGGCGAAAGCGCGCCCGACCGACCGACCGGCAAGCCGCCGGTCGTGGCGGTCGTTTACACGCGCCCGGAAACCGTCCTGGACGACATCGAGCGCGCCATGCGGATGGCGGGCGTCTCGGACGCGCTCTCGCCGGACGCCCAAACGCTACTGAAGATAAACATATCCTGGCAGCACTACTACCCCGCCTGCTCGACTTCGCCCTGGCAGCTCGACGGCGCCATTCGCGGCTTGCGCGCCGCCGGATTCGACGACCTCGCGCCCATACACAACGGCACCGTAGTCGTCGACCCCAGAGAAGGCGCGCTCAACAACAAGCACGAAGCGGTGACGGACGCGCTCGGCTTGGAATCCGTCTTCCTCGAAGACGTCCGCTGGGTGGACTACGAACCCAAGTCCCCCCTGCTGGTCTTGGACAAGGTCTATCCCGACGGATTCCAAATCCCGGAGATGATGGCGGGGAAGAACATAGTCCACCTGCCCACCGTCAAGACGCACGTCTTCACCACAATCACGGGCGCGATGAAAAACGCCTTCGGCGGCTTGCTGAACTACCAGCGCCACTGGACTCACTCGGTGATACACGAGACGCTGGTCGACCTGCTCCGGGTGCAGCGCGAAATCCACCCCGGAATCTTCGCCGTGACGGACGGCACCTTCGCCGGCGACGGCCCCGGACCGCGCGCGATGCGCTGGCATGTCAAAAACGTCATCCTGGCGAGCGCCGACCAGGTGGCGATAGACGCGGTGTCCGCCCGAATCATGGGCTTCGACCCTATGGGAATCCCCTTCATCCGCCTAGCCCACGAACACGGCTTGGGACGCGGACGCATGGAGGAAATAGAGATAGCCGGCGAGGACATATCGGAAGTCAACTGGCGCTTCCGCGCCGCCGAAAACACTTTCGCCAGCCGCGGGCAGAAACTGATCTACTGGGGCCCCCTCAAGCCGCTGGAAAACATGCTGCTGCGCTCCCCGATAACCCCCTGGGCATACGCCGCCTCCAACCTCTACCACAACGCCTATTGGCTGAAGACCATAGGCGCGAAGCGCGTCCGGGAAGCGATGAAGACCGACTGGGGACGGCTGTTTCAGAGCTACTGATAAATTCCCCCCCGTCATTCTCGCGAAGGCGGGAATCCAGGGGGGCGCGACCAAGCCTAGCGACTGGAAACCAAGCGCGAATCGCGAGCGACAAATCCATTCTCCCTTGATGGGCTTATAGGGGTATGTTTGGCGGATTCAGGCGCGGATTGGACGCTTTTCGCCATTTCCGCGCCCCCGCCCCCGTCATTCCCGCGAAGGCGGGAATCCAGAGTGGAGCGACCGACTTAGCAACTGGAAACCAAGCCCGAATCGCGAGAGGCAAATCCCCTCTCCCTTGATGGGAGAGGGCTAGGGTGAGGGCGCCCGCGCCGCCAGGCGCAGGCCCGCGCGGATTGCCCGCCAACCGCGAACATGCCTTATAAGCCTTTGATGTGGGAAGGCTAGATAGTGTCGGCGTAGCGATTTCGCCATGCCGCCTAGCCCGCCCTTACGGCGCGCCGCTTTGGTTCTGGGGACGCTCCGTCAGCTCCACAAACGTCTCGAAACGCTTGTCCTCGCGCATGTACTCCAGCGCCACCCTGTCGCCCACTTCGTAAGTCCACAGCATCGTCAGGAAGCCGCCCATGTCGGTTATGGGCGCGCCGTCCATGCTGAGCGCCACGTCGCCCACCTTGACGCCCGCCTCGAAGGCTGGCCCGTCGCCGTCGACCCGCGTGACGATGATGCCTTCGTCCACGCTCAGCCCCATGCGCCCGGCTATCGCCGGCGTCACGTCCCGCGCGGTCAGCCCTATCAGCGGCCTGACCACCCTGCCGTGTTTTATCAGGCTCTCGATTATCGGCTGCGCCGTCTCCGAGCTGATGGCGAACCCTATCCCCTGCGCCTGCCGCAGAACGGCGGCGTTTATGCCGATGACCTGCCCATCCAAATTCAGCAGCGGGCCCCCGCTGTTGCCGTCGTTGATAGATGCGTCGGTCTGTATCATGTCGTACAGCGGGTCGCGCTCGGTCTGCACCGTCCGCCCCAGCGCGCTCACGATTCCGAGCGTCACCGTCGGGCCCCCCTTCAGCGCCATGGCGTTGCCCACCGCGACCACCCAATCGCCCACGCGCACCCCGTCCGAATCCCCCCAAGCCGCCACCGGCAGGGCGCCCCGCGGCTCTATCTTGATGACCGCCAGATCCGTTATGGCGTCCCAGCCGACTATCTCGGCGTCGTAAGACTCGCCGTTTATGTGCGCCTGCACGCCCATCACGTCCTGAATCACATGGTGGTTTGTGACGATGTAGCCGTCCGAACGGACGATAACCCCCGTTCCCGCGCCTTCGTCCGTGAAGTCGTAGAACATGCCGCGGTTGACCGCTTCCACCGATATGGACGCGACGGTCGTCTGGACGCTTTCCACGAGGTCGGCGATGGACGGCATGGCTAGCCCGCCGCCGGAGAGCGCGTTCAGGGGCGCGCGGGGGGCGGCGCTCGGCGGCGCGGCGAGCGCGGACGGCGGCGGCGGCGCGGGCGCTACCACCGTCGGAAACGGAAACGGCGGCGGGCTGTCGGGAACCGGCGTCCGCGTCGGAGTCGGCGGAACCGGCGTCGCCGTCGGCGCCGGCGCCGGCGACGAACAAGCCAGCGAAAGCGCGACCGCCGCCAAGACGAACAACGCCGCCGCCGGCGTTCCCGCCTTCAACGCGCCCCGCGACAACCCGCTACGCCGGCGCTTCGGAAATGTCCACCGCTTTGACTCTGACACGCGAAAGCCCCATCCACATTAGCTTCAAAGTATGCGCCTCGATGCCCGATTCCTCTCGGAAGGTCTTTAGCCGAGAAGTGGCGAGCGCGCCGAACAGCAGTATCAGCGCCGACACATAGACCCAAGTCAGCAGCGCGATTATCACGCCGACGCCCCCGTACAGCACGTTGTAAACCGGGAAGGTGTCCAGGTAGAAGAGAAACCCCCACTTGGCGGCGTTGAACGCCAAGGACGCGCCGAGCGCCCCCAGCCAGACGTCCCCGAACTTCACTTTGGTGTTGGGCATGTACCTATATAGTATCAGAAACACCGCGAAGCCGATGAGCGGCGACGCCACTTCCGAAACCATCCGCGCCAGAAACTCGAACTCCACCGCCGGAAATACGAACTCCGCCAGCTGCTGAAGCCGCCCGACCATCGGCGCGATATACAGCAAAGACGGCATCAGCGCGCCCGCGCCGGCGACCAAGCCGAAGTCTATCAGACGCTCGCGCAGAAACGGCTTGGGCTTCTGCAGCCCCCAGGCGTTGTTTATCCCCTTGCGAATCGCCCCGAACACGGCGCAAGACGCCCAAAGCAACCCGACGAAGGCGGCGACGGACGTGATGGGCCTGCCGAGCGCCACGCTCTTCATATTCTCGCTGATGAACTCGGTCGACACGGGGATGACCCGCGCCACCTGCGCCGCCAGCGTCGCCCGGTCGCCCTCGCCCCCCAGAAAGAAGCCCCACACCGCCACTATCGCCAGCACCAGCGGGAACATGGAGAACAGCGAGTAAAACGCTATCGCCCCCGCCACGTAGGGGCAGTTTTTGGTGAGGAAGTCGTTTACCATGTCGATGCACAGCATAACGAATCTGACGAAGTGCATGGGCGTCCCTTGAGCGTTCCCGCGATTGGTTAGGCGCAATATGGTATCCGCCGCCGCCGCGCCGGTCAAGGGCGGACGGCGCGGGAGAGAGCGCCGAAAGACGGAAACGCCCGCGCGGGGTTTCCGCCGGGCGCGGTTTGGGACGCGATTTTCCCCGAAATTCCCCCTTGCGCTCTTCCCCGAAAAGTAGTAGAGTGGCGAACAACGAACCGTCCGAACCTGAAATGTCGCAAGAACGGAGGATGAACGATGAGCCGTTGCACATGTATCGGGGCTGGTTTGAGCGTCGCCCCCGCGAGCGCCCAAGTCCGGCCAATGGAAACCAACAAGAACATCGTCCCCGTAGCCAGCGAGCCGCTCATCGGCGAAACGCCGCCGAGCGCGCTTGACATGTGGCTCACGCCCAACCCCCATTTCTACGTCCGCAACCACTTCGCCGCCCCCGCCCTTCGCTGCGAAGAGTGGACGCTCTCCGTGGGCGGCTTAGTCGCCAACAGCGCGGAGTTGACGCTGGACGACGTCAAGAAGCTCCCGCGCGTCACCCTGCCCGTCACCATGGAGTGCGCGGGGAACAATCGCGGCGACCTCGACCCGCCGACCCCCGGCAACCAGTTCAACGGCGGCGCGGTCAGCACCGCCTACTGGGCCGGCGTCCGCCTCGCCGACCTGCTCGCCGAAGCGAATCCCCTGCCCAACGCCCGCGAGATTCTGTTCGAAGGCGCGGACTCCGGCAGCCCGGAGCCGGGCATGGAATCCACGCCCTATCTCCGCAGCCTGCCCATCGAAGCGGCGGCGCACCCGGATACCCTGCTCGTTTACGAAATGAACGGCAGCGAACTGCCCCCCGAACACGGACACCCGCTTAGGCTCATCGTCCCCGGCTGGTACGGCATGGCGTCCGTCAAGTGGCTTAGGCGGATAACGGCGATAGAGGGGGGTTTCGAAGGCTACTTCCAAACCTACAAGTACGTCATCGACAGCGGCTCCGGCGATTCCGAACCCCTAACCAGCATGGGCGTGAAATCGCTCATAGGCAGCCCGTCGGAGGGCGAGACCCTCCGCGCCGGGGCGCCCGCCTGCGTGAGCGGCATGGCGTGGTCCGGCGGCGAGCGCATCGAGCGGGTGGAAGTGAGCGCGGACGGCGGCGAGACATGGAGCGCCGCCGAGATAGTGGGACCCTCCGAGCGCTACGCCTGGCAGCGCTGGCATTTCGCATGGACACCGGAAGCGCCGGGGCGCTACGCCCTAATGTCGCGCGCGGTCGACGCCGCCGGACGCGCCCAGCCGATGCGGACGCGATGGAACCGACTCGGTTACATGGTCAACGGCGTCCGCCCCGTGTCGGTCACGGTAGTCCCCGCCGCCGCGGACGGCGGCTAGCGAACGCTCGCGGATAAGTGTAGAATCAACAAGCCAAGCGCGGAAGGCGGGCGGGCGAAGAAACCGTCCCCGCCCCGCCTTCCGCGCGCGCCGACCGACAGCCCACTAGCCGCTGACAAGGGCATGTTTGACGGATTTAGGCGCGGATTGGACTATTTCCGCCGCTTCCCCGGCGTCCCGCCCCGTCATTCCCGCGAAGGCGGGAATCCAGAGTGGAGCGACCGACTTGGCAACTGGAACCCAAGCCCGAATCGCGAGCGGCAAATCCCCTCTCCCTTGATGGGAGAGGGCTAGGGTGAGGGTGTCTGCGCCGCTAGGCGCAGTTTCGCCAGCCGCAAACATGCCCCTGCAAGCCCACTAGCCGATAAGGATCAGTCAATGCTCCGCAACGCTTCGGAGTTCACAAGCGCGGTTTTCGGACGCTACGCCGCCGCGCTCGCCTATGGGGATTACCGAACGCTGTGGATAGCCAACCTGTCCTCCGCGTCGGCGGCTTGGGCGCTCATAGTGGCGCGCGGCGCGCTGGTCTTCAGCGAATCCGGCTCCAACGCCGAAGTGGGCTGGGTCACGTTCGCCGCGATGATCCCCCGCGTGCTGGTCACGCCCATCACCGGCTACCTGTCCGACAGGTTCGACCGGCGGCGCGTCATCGCGGCGATGTACGCCGTCAACCTCGCGCAGACCCTCTTCCTGTCCGTTTACGCCCTCATCGGGCTGTTCTTCGTGGACGGGTTGATACAGGGGTGGCATCTGTTCATCCTCTCGCTCATCAACGGCTCCGCGCGGGCGTCGCAGATGCCGGCGTCGCAGGCGCTGGTGCCGAACTTGGTTCCGCGCCGCCTGCTGGTCAACGGAATCGCGCTGAACCAAGCCACGATGCAGGGTTCGCGCTTCTTCGGCGCGGGCGTCTCGGCGGTGGTATTCTTCGTCATGGCGGGCATGGGCATGCCCGGCGAGGGCGCGGCGGCGGTGTTCTTCACCTGCGCCGGCATGTACCTGCTCAGCCTAATCCAGGCGCTCCGCATCAAGACTTATTCCACCGGCGAAGTCTATCAGGGCGGCGCGAATTTCGCCGTCAACTTCTTCGTAAGCACATGGCGCGGGCTGGCTTATGTCTATCGCCAGCCGATACTCAAGGCGATAGTGTTCATGGCGCTGTTCCACTGCGGGCTTACGATGTCGTTCGAGTCGCTCTTGCCGCTCGTGGCGGTGTCGCGTCTGGGCGGCGGCGGCGAGGGCATAAGCCTGCTGATGACCGCCGTCGGACTCGGCGCGATGATAACCGTAATCGCCATAGCGGGAATATCCGGCGAGGGGCGGCGCGGGCGGATGTTCCTCAATCTCGGCGTCATCAGCGGCCTCGCGCCGGCGGTTTTGGCGCTCTCCGTGAACATGCCCATGGCGCTCGCCGCCGCCGCCTTCATGGGCGCGGCGCAAGCCGGCTTCATGACGCTCACCCACACCATGATACAGTCCGTCACCGACGACTCCGTTCGCGGGCGCGTCGGCTCCGTGTACTCCATCCACATAGGCGGCATGATGGCGACCGCCAACCTAGCCAACGGCGTTTTGGCGGACGTCCCCTTCTTCGCCGGAATCCCCGTCATAGGCGCGACGGTCGTTCTACTAGCCGGCGGCGCCGCGTTCATCCTGGTGATGATGGCGAGCTGGCGCGCGCTCACCGTGCGGAGCATCTATCGCGGCGAGCTATCCTACGCGGTCGCGGCGGCGGATTAGGGCGGGAAGAAAGGCTCGTCCGCGACATGCTCGCCAACACATTCATCCACCTGCCCGGCGTGGGCGAGATCACCGAGCGCCGCCTGTGGGATGAGGGCGTCCATACATGGGACGACTTCCTAGCCGCGCGCGACTTGCCGCCCCGCGTCCGCTCGCGCTCGCTCCAGACGGCGGTCAAGCGATGCGCCGCGCGCCTGCGGGACGGCGATTCGGCGTACTTCGCGCGCGCAATCCCGCCCAGAGAGGCTTGGCGCATGTACGCCGACTTTCGCGGAAACGCCGCGTTTCTGGACATCGAAACGACCGGGCTCGCGAAAGAGTATCACGCAATCACCCTAGTGGGCATACTCGACCGAGACGGCTACCAAGCCTTCACGCGGGGCGACAACCTATCCGACCTGCGCGAGGCGGCGGAGCGCTACGATATGATAGTCACATTCAACGGGACGACGTTCGATCTGCCATTCATCAAGAAGCAACTTGGAAATATGTTCGCCCACACGCCGCATTTGGATTTGCGTTTCGCGCTCCATCGCATGGGGCTAAGCGGCGGCTTGAAAGCGATTGAACGCCGGCTGAACGCCGCGCGCCCGTCCGCGCTGTCGTCGCTGAGCGGCTACGACGCCGTCCGCATGTGGCGCATGTGGGAGCGCGGCGACAAGGGGGCGCTCGACACCCTAATCCGCTACAACGCCGAGGACGTCTTTTCGCTGCCCAAGTTGGCGGAGACTGCGTACAACAACCTAGCCGCCGCCATATCCGCCCCCGCGCCGCGATTGGATAGGTTCGCGTATCCGGAGAACGCGCCGGCGTATGATTTGGATGTGGTGGCGCGGTTGCGGAGATAGGGCATGCGGCATAACAGCGCGAGTTGGACGTTTTTCGCCGCCTTCGCGCCCATCGCCTCCGTTATTTCCGCGAAAGAACGTCACCCTCGCGGAAGCGAAAGCGGGAATCCAGAAATCCCAAACACGATAGCCACTGGAAACCAAGCCCGAATCGCGAGCGATAAATCCCCTCTCACTTACTCCGCCGCCGTCATTCCCGCGAAAGCGGGAATCCAGAAATCCCAAACATGATAGCCACCGGAAACCAAGCCCGAATCGCAACCAACGTATCCCCTCTCCCTTGATGGGAGAGGGCTAGGGTGAGGGTGCCTGCGCCGCTAGGCGCAGTTTCGCCAACCCCAAGAGGTTCCCCCATGAAACCCCGTCTAGCCCTAGCCGCCCGTTGGTTCGCCGCCTTTCTCGCGGTCGGCGTCTTGCTGGCGGCGGCGACTCCGCAGGGGCGGACGGGCGTCGCCGCGTTGCTGTTCATCCCGCAGGTCGTCCCCAGCGTCCCCGTCAAGCCGCAGACTTGGTTCGCGCCCGCGCCCGCTCGGACGGCGGCGGCGTATCCCCTGGCGAACGGCGGCATGGGAAGCGCCGACCTCTACGCCCCCGCTGGCGGCGGCGTCCGCGGCGGCGTTCTGCTCTTCCTCGGCGTCAACCCGGCGGGCAAGGACGACCCGCGAGTGGTGAACTTGGCGGAAGGCTTGGCGCGCGCGGGGATGGTCGTTCTCATCCCCTGGTCTGACCGCATGACCGAAAGGCGCGTCTCGCCGGACGACGTGGACAATCTGGTTCATGCCTACGAATATCTGCTGTCTTTGGAGCGCGTGGACGCGGAGCGCTCCGGCATGGGCGGCTTCTGCGTCGGGGCGTCTTTCGTCGCGGTGGCGGCGGCGGATCCGCGCGTCCGCGACCGCGTCCGCTTCGTCAACTTCTTCGGCGGCTACTACGACGCCCGCGACCTAGTGGCGGCGGTGGCGTCCCAAAGCCGCTTCGACGGCGACGACGTCGGCGCGTGGACGCCGGCGGCGCTCAGCCAAGAGGTCGTCCGAACGCATCTCATAGACGGCGTAAGCGATTCGGACGAGCGCGAGCGTCTGCGCGCCGCTTTCGTCCGCGTCCCAGCCGCGCCGTTTTCGGAATCGGAAATCGCCGCGCTTTCGGAAGAAGCCGGCGCGGTCCGCGCGATAGTGTCCGGCGACGCTAAGACGCCGCGAGAGGCGCTCGCGCTCATCGACCGATTGTCGGAAGCCAGCCAAGCCAAGCTCGCCGCCATCTCGCCCAGCTCGGCGGGTGGGCGACTTGTCCGCCCGCGTCCTGATAATGCACGACAGGGAGGACGCCCTTGTGCCGTCCGAAGAATCCCGCCGCCTAGCCCGCCGCCCTCGCCGAGCGGGGGGATTTCCACTACACGGAGTTCTCCCTATTCCGCCATCTCGACCCGACGCGCCCCGTAAGCCCGCCGGTGTACGCGCGCGAGGTCATCAAGCTCTACGCGCACATGTACCGCGTCCTGCGCGAATCGCGGGGGTGAGGCGGGCGTCTCTGTCAGAATCAGGATTTATAGGATTATAGGATTCTCAGGATTTCATTTCGCCCCGATTGCGCTTTTCGCCATAATCGGAAATCCCGCCAAGCCGAATATGGACAAAGCGCTTGCCAATCAAAGACGCGCCCGCCGCGAGAATCCCGCAAATCCTTTAATCCCGCAAATCCTGATTCTGACAAGTGTTTTCTGATAGAATCCCCCAATACTGCATACGATGGACGCGGATAAAGGAGCGAACAACATGCCGAGAAGAGCGTTTTACCCCAACCCGGACAACCGCCCGTCCGGATTCGCGCCGGCGACCCGCGCGGGCGGCTTGGTGTTCGTATCCGGGCAGGTGTCGGCGGGTCCGAACGGCGAAGTCGTCGGCAAGGGCGACGCCGCCGCGCAGTCGGTCCGCTGTTTCGAGAACGTCGACGCGGCGCTCCAAGCCGCCGGCGCGACCCGCGCGGACGTGACCAAAATCACCGCCTTCCTCGTGAACGCGGACGACTACCCCGCCTACGCCCAAGCGCGGCTGGCTTTCTTCGGAGAGCCGGGGCCCGCCTCCAGCACCGTGTTCGTCAGCGGGCTTGTGAACCCGGAGTTTCTGGTGGAAGTGGAAGCGATAGCGGCGGTGAGCGGCTAGCGGACTCCCGCCGGTGCGCCCTGCCCGTTGGAAATTCGCAAAAATCCCGCATCCAATCGGCGTCCAACCGAAACCAAACCGGAATCGCGAGCGACAAATCCCCTCTCCCTTGATGTGGCTTGCAAGGGTATGTTTGGCGGATTTAGGCGCGGATTGGACGCTTTTCACCGCCTTCTCGCCCCCGCCGCCGTCATTCCCGCGAAGGCGGGAATCCAGAGTGGAGCGACCAACTTAGCAACTGGAAACCAAGCCCGAACCGCAACCAACGAATCCCCTCTCCTTTGATGGGCTTGCAGGGGTATGTTCACGGAAGCCAAGCCCGAATCGCGAGCGACAAATCCCCTCTCCCTTGATGGGAGAGGGCTAGGGTGAGGGTGTCTGCGCCGCTAGGCGCAGTCTTGCGCGGATTGCCCGCCAACCCCAAACATACCCCTATAAGCCCTTGATGGGAGAGGGCTAGCGCGCGGGCGCCAGCGCCGCTAGGCGCGGTTTTGCGCGTGGACGCTCCGACCTTTTGCGATTCTCTAGCCCGCCTTCCGCATCCGCGCGCTTATCAGCCACGCGCCGCCCACGCCCGCGCCGGCGGCTAGCGCCAGACCAAGCGCGACGAATATCGCGATAACCGCGACGGGCAACCCCCCGCCTTCATCCGCTTCAATGATGGGGGAACCCGGCGCGGACACGGTCGGCGTCGGCGAGACGCGGGCGGATGCCGCTATCGCCGCCGTCGGAATCGCGGCGGGCGGACCGGGCGACGGCGTCGCTGTCGCTGTGGCGGTTGCCGCGGGCGTCGGCGTCGCGGTTGGCGATGGCGTCGCTGTCGCAGTCGGTCGCGGGCTAGGCGTTGGCGTCGCTGTCGGATGCGGCGTTGGCGAAGGCGTCGCGGTCGGCAACGGGCTAGGCGTCGCCGTAGGTTGCGCTGTTGGCGTCGCAGTCGGCGCTGGCGTTGGCGTCGTGGTCGGCGTCGGCTCCGGCGTCGCAGTCGGCGATAGGGTTGGCGTCGGCGACGGCGTCGAAACCGATTCCGGCGTCGCAACCGGCGACGGCTCCGGCGTCGGCGTCGCAACCGGCTCCGGAGTCGGCGCAACTGTGGGCGTCGGCGTAACCGCGACCGCTTGCGCCAGCGTCATCGCGTACTGGCTGAAGTTCGTAAGCGTCGTCGCCGCCCACGCCTTGCCGTCCG
>CBDESW010000023.1:0-33400 GCA_965242675.1 Dehalococcoidia bacterium | reverse complement strand
CCTCCGCGTCCAACCAAGCGCGCGCCGCCACGTCAGCGTCTAGCAGGTTTGCGAAGCGGCGGTCGCGCGAATCGCCGGAAGACGCGGGCAAGCCAGGCAAGCCGTGCTTGTCCAAGTATCGCGTAGCATCCGCCGTTCCCCGCGAAAGGGGATAACGCGGTAAACGCCGGTTTCGCCGAGTTCAGGCACGAACTCTATCAAAGCGTGTTCGGCGTCTACGCCGCGCCGGTCGTATTCGTGGGCGTTGTAAACGAGCAAGGCGTCGCCCTGCATTTTTCGCACGTATCCTATTCCCATCATTCGCCTCCGTTCGGCTACGCCGCGCCCTTGCGCCGCGCCCGCTTCATGCGTTCCAACTCGACGGCTAGGGCGGGGGATAGCATAGGTCGCGCCGTTCGCGCGCCCCTCTACGCGGATATGCTCTATCCGCCCAGCCTTCGCCATTTGCCTGACGCCGTCGCGCGTCAAACCAAGCCGCCGCGCCGCCTCCTCAGTCGTTACATATTCCATTCGGCTCGCCTCCCTGTCGGTTTGCATACTACAATACTAGCCTATTGCGAAACGCTTGTCAAGCGTTTAATGGCGCAATTCGGCGCAAGTTTCGGGCGGGTTTTCGGCGTCCTTTCGGGCGGCGCGGCGTTCGGTTTCGCGCTGAGTGGCTGGTTTTTACGGTTTTTCGGCTGAAGTAACGCCGAGTAACGCCACTTGTGAAAGTGTTATAGGAAATTTCAAGGTCTGACTTTTCGCTGGAAAAATTACACAACTGGCGTTACTCGGCGTTACTTCGCCCGGTCGCGCTGGCGTCCACCCTCGCAAATGGCGAAACCCGCGCTTGAACTTCGCGCCCTGGAAATTTCATGCGATTTTTCGGGCTATTCCCCGCCTCGATCCCCGCGATTGCGCCATATAGTAACTTGACGGCGGCGGCTAGGGGATAGCCATGTCGACATTCGCCGCCCGCCTGCAGTCCACTTGCGCTTGCAACTCGCGGTTTCGCGCGGCGAGCGTTTCAACTTGCTCGCGCAAGTAATCGTTCTCTTCCGCCAATTCCGCTATCCGCTCGGATTCCCCAAGCGCGCCCGGATTCAACTCCTTGACGAAAGCGACCTGGAACTTCGCGCCTTCCCAGCTGAATTCCGCGCCGCCCGCGCCGCGCTTAATCCAAGCAAGGCGCTCTTGCGCGTCCTTGCCCAGCGCGATTTCTATGCCCTCGTACAGCGCGAGTTGCAAGGCGCGGTTGGGGTCGGGCTTTTCGCCGGCGCAAATCCTCGCCGCTTCCGCTTCGCCTTCGCGCCGCCAGCGGCGTAGGGATTCATAAGGGATGCCCGCCGCCTTTCGCGCAAGCGCAACCGTCATCGGCGTGGAAACCAACGCCACGACCGCGTCAACCTTCGCCGCGGTCAGGCGGCGCGGTTTTCTAGTGGGGTTAGTGTGCGTTTTCGTACCCATTAGACCGTCATCATATCATAGCCATGAACGCTGGCGTGGATAGCCTGACGCTTGCGCTGATAGCCCGTGCGCCGCCGTTTCGCGCGCCTGATAGCCTAGCCTAGCCCGCCTAGAAATTTCGCCCCTAGAGTCGGATTTGTAAGGTTTTCGGCGGCGTTATTTTCGTCCATTCCAGGCTATCTTTTGCGCCGCTTGCGCCCGCGAACGGCGGCGCGGCTATCCCCTAGGGGCTATGAAAGGCGGCGCGGCGGGCTAGTCTATATGCTCGCGTCCGCCTATTGAATGGCATGGCGGCGCGCGCTTAACGCATTGGATAGGTCTAGCGGCGCAAGTCGGGCGGCGGGACAGCCTGATGTCGGTCGGATCGTAGCCGAAGGCGGCGAAACCTTGCCCTGTTTCCCGAAAATCCGAAACGAAAGCGGCTGGCTAGGGCTGGCGAAACCTTGCCCTCTTTTCCAAATTGCCAAGCGGCGGCGACATTCCCTAGCGGTTACTTTCGCCTAGCCTTGCGCTGTTCGCGCCAGTTGTTTTCGCGTTCGGCGGCGGCTATGCGTTCGTTCGCGGCGCGTTCGCCTATGTCCTTCAGGTTGTAGCCGCGTCCGCGCCGTTCGCGTTCGGCTGTCGCGTTTCGCGCTTCGGCTTCGGCTTTGCCGGCGGCGGGCGCGCGGCTGGGGATTACTGGCTTGCGATTCATGTCGATTCCTCCCGTTCGTTCGTTTCGGGCAAGCATACGCCTAGCCTAGCGGCTATTGATATGCGATTCCCCGCGCTATTGCCAGTGTCGCGGCGCGAGCGCGAAAGAACGCTTGCGCCTTCTTTGCCATGCGCCGTCATGTTGACGCCTATGAAAGCGTCAACCGCCATTCGCAAGCGCTCTTCGGGTTTCATGCCTTTCCCTCCTTTCGCACGCCTAGCCGCCGCGCCTAGCCGTTCGGCTCGCCGCGCTTCCGCCGCCGCCGCTTCCGCTAGTTCCATGCCGAAAGAACGACGGCATGTCCATGTTCGGGCGGGCGGCTAGCCCTTGCATGGTTTGCGCCAGCAGGGTTTGGAAGGCTAGTTCGGCGCGCTCTTCGGGTTTCATGCTAGCCCGCCGCCGCGATTGCCTGCCGCCGGGCGAGTTCGGCTAGCGCCGCCGCCTTCGGCACGGCGTAGTTTTCGCGCCCGCCGTCCGTTTCTATGCGAACGCTGGCTATGCGCCCGCTATGGATTCGGCGCATTACAATCGTTCGGCTGACGCCTATGATTTTCGCCGCCGCCTCAGGCGTCAGCAATTCCATGCCATCCATCATCATCCCTCCGTTAGACTGAGCGTTCTACCCCAAAATTTCCCGCCGCGAATTTCCGGCGGGTCGCCGCCTTGTTTTCGGCGGCGAACGGTTTTGGGACTCCGTTTCGTTTTCGGCTTGGTTGCGCCAGGCTTGCGCCCTGCGCTTGTTTTCGGGCGGGCTAGGCTATTCCCCTAGCCCGCCGCTTTTCGTTCGCCTGCGCGCGCCAGCGGCTAGTTAATGGCGCTAGCCAGCATTGCGCCTATGCGCGTCAGGGCTAGTGTTCGCCCGCCGCGAATGGCTTTGATCGCGCCGTCCGCTATCAGCGATTCGGCGGCGGCGGCGGGGATAGCGGCGGCGTCAATCGCGCCGCCCGCCTCGTCGATTCGCCACAGGGCGTTCGCCTTCGCCTGCCGTTCGTCTTGGTTGCCTTTCATTGCCATTCGTTCGCCTCCTCTGGGCTATGCGCCCACGCCTAGTTTGTTCGCGCTTGCGATTGACGCCGCGCCGCCGTTGTTTGATACGCCGTTCGCATAGAGCGTCGGGTTGGCGCTGGACTGGCGCGCGCCTAGCCCCGCCATGCTTTGCGCCGTCCATGCGTCCGCGGCTATCAGTTCGTCTTTCGCCGCCGGCGGCGGATAGCGCGTTTCGGGCGGGCTATTGCGCCGCCAGCCTTCGTCCTGATTCATGCCTATCCTCCTTTGTTCGTTTGCGAAAAGGGCGTTGCGCTTGGCAAAGCGTTCGTTCGCCGCCGCTTGCGCCGCTAGGTCGCGCCGTTTGCGTTCGTTCATTGCGCCCTCCCGAAGACAGCGTCCGCCATGATTTGATAGCGTTCGGCTTCGTTCGGCGGCGCGAACGATCCGCGGCTGTCCAGTGGCAAGTTCCAAACGCGCCCTAGCCCTAGCGCGGCGTCCTCTTCGCGCATAGCCCTAGCCTGCCTATGCAAGTCGGCGCAAGCGAGCCGCCGCGCGCGGATTCGGGTTTCGCGCCATTCGCGCCCTTGTTCGCGCAAGGCGGCGCGCGTTTCGGGCGGTTGCAAAGCCAGGTCGCGTTCGCGCTGGCTAGCGGATTCGCGTTCGCCCTCCCACTTTTCAATGGCGGCGAATATAGCGCCGTCTAGCCCGCCCGCCGCTATGATGTCGGTTTGCGCGTAGCCAGGATAGCCTGCGAGTTCGGCTAGGGCGGGGCTAGCCGCCGGCGATTGCAAGCGGGCGTCCAGTTCCCAGCGTTCGTTCCATTCCAAGTCGTTTTCGTAGTCGTTCATGGCGCGGCGCAGGGTTTCGGCGTCCTCGCCCGCCAGCATAACCACTTCGGGGTTCGGTTTCATTCGTTCGCCTCCTTGCGTTCGGTTTCAATGCCTAGCCTAGCGGCGGCGGTTTGCGATTGCGAAAGTCGCCCGCCGCGCGATTCGCGGTTGGTTCCGAAGCCCGCGTTCGCGCTTCCCCAGACGCTAGTATGATGCGCCACGAAAGCGTCAACCGCCAGCCCCTGCTTATCCGCAGGGCGGGCGGGAGCGCGATTTTCCGGCGGTCGATCCGTCCAGCGCAACCATGAAAGTGTCGCCCTTGCCCGAAAGCGCGGCGGCGCGGTCGATGAATTCGTCAACCGCCAGTTCCATTCGTTCGTCAGCGTTCATAGCCAGTCCTCGTCCTCGCCGCCGTTGTCGACAATCGCCGGCGTCAGCGCGAACGGCGAAAGCGTTTCGTCCAGCCTGATCGTCAGGTTTCGCGTATGCCCGCCGTCGCATAGCCCGAACAGCGTGAAGTCCTCGCCGTCCGCTTGCGTTTGTTGCCATTCAATGGCGGCTTCGCAATCGCAAGCCGCGCCGTTTTCGTAGATGATGATGCTGTTCATTCGCCTAGCCTTGCGCCACGCTTGCGCGTGTAGCCTTGTTTTCGGGCGGGCTAGGGCAATGCCTAGCCCGCCGTTCGTTTTCGCCTATGCCCGCTGGAAGTGGGCTATCCGCGAGGGCAAGGGGTCGCTGTAAACCTCTTGCCCCATCGTCTTGTTGCGAACGGCGAAGGCGGCGTTCTTTCGGGCTAGGGCGCGCGCCGCCTGATGGCTATCCGCGCCGAATCCCCTGACCGCCAGGTCGTATGCGCTTTGCGAGTACGCCGTCAGCGCCTCCCAGTCAATGCGCCCGCCCGCGCTTTCAATCGCGGACAGCATGTCCTCCGCGCCGCGCTTGTATTCGTTCGCCTGTTCCATGATTCCCTCCTATGCTAGGGCGGCGCGAATGGCTATCCGCGCCGCCGTTCGTTTTCGCAAGTGTCGGTTTTCTTAACGGCTAAGCCGCTTGGCTGGCGGGCGCGGCGGGCGAGGGGACTTCCCGCCTTCCAGTTCGGCGATTTCGCCGCCCGCCTCCAGTTCCGCGAGCGCGGATTCGGCTTGCGCGAGTTCGGCGCGGATTTCGGCTATCGCCGCCCGCCGGCGGTCGATCTCCATCAGGCGCTCTTCGGCGGCTATCTTTTCGTCCTGTTTCGCTTGCGCGAACGCGATCAAGTCGCGCTCCTCGTAAAGCGGCGTGTCGCGCTTCGCGCCCTTCGCGCAAATCGCGGGCGTCAGCTCGCCGCGCTTTTTCGCGCGGTTCATGCCGTTGCCGTCGATCTCCACGCCGTCCTCCAGCAGGCGCGCGATTGCGCCGCCGGTGGTGTAATAAACCGTCGTATTCGCCATTGCAAAGCCTCCTTTGCGCTAGGGCGGGCTGGGAATCCCCTAGCCCGCCGTTCGTTCGTTTTCGTTCGGTTTCGCGGCTAGGCGGGCTGGAGCCTGGCTATCCGCGCTTCGGTTTCGGCTATCCGCGCCAGCGTTTCGGCGGGCGGCGCTACTATTTCGCCGCCGCAGGCGTCGCCGCTGAAGCCCGCGCACTCCGCCGCCCAGCTGTCGCAATCCGCGCACCAGCCTAGCGACATCAGCCCGCTGGGGCTGAACGGCGAGCTCGCCGCGCCTAGCGTTTCCATTCCGAGCCTAGCCATTTCCGAGTCCAGCATGCCTTCCCAGACGCCGTCCTCGTTGCGCCGTTCGCGCAAAGTGTCGATGATCGCCATTCTTTTCGCCTCCTGTTCGTTCGTTCGGTTTCGGCTATTCGGCTTCGTTCGCCAGCCGCGCGCTTGCGTGGACGGCGCATTTGCAATCCGCCGGCGCGTCTTGCAAGTGCGCTTTGACTTTCGCAAGCCATTCGCCCGCCGCGCCCGCCAGCCAGTCTTTGTTGACGGCTATCATTGGCTATCCCTCCTTTCGCCGCCATCGGGCGGCGGCTTCCTTGTTGCAAGCCGCGCGCTCTTCGGGCGCGGCGCAACAGCCTAGATCGTCAAGAAGGGATTGCGCCCTTTGGCAACGTCGGCATCTTTCCATTGGTTCGCCTCCTAGCCCTTCCCTAGTTCCAATCGCGCTTGCGCGAACGCTATGGCGGCGGTTTCCAAGCGCGTTTGCGCCCGTTCCATTTGCATGTCGTATCCCTCGCCCATAGCCGCCGCGACGTCCGCGCTTGACGGGTTTGCGAATACGAACGCCCTGGCGGCGTCTTGCAAGTCGGCTTCGGCGCGGCGCAAGCCCGAAAGGGCGAGCATCCGTCCGTTGACGTTTTCAATCGCCATTCTATCCTCCTAGGCTATGCCATAGCCGCCCGCGCGTTTTCGTAGCGGGCGTCAATGATGGCGTTGTTCGCGGCGTGCCAGCGTTCGGCTAGGCTCGCCGCCGTTCGATATTCTTTCGCCGCCGGCGATTCCATGAATCGCCTGTCGCAAGCCGCGCGATTCGCGCATTGCCCGAAGTCGTCCTTCCACTCGCCCGCCGCTTGGCAAATCGGGCAGGCGAGTTCTTTCGCCGCCGCTTCCGCTTCTTTCGCCTCCGCCCGCCTGTTGGCTAGGGCGATTTGCATGGCTGTGAGTTGCCTTCCCATCATGTCCTCCGTTCGTTCGGCTAGGCTGTCGCCAGCCGCCGCGCTTCGGCTATCCGCCGTTCGCTAGCCGCCCAGCGCGGCGTCTATCTTTCGTTCGTAGTAGCGGCAGGCGCTGATCGCCTCGCCGTCTATGAAACCGTCCGCCGCCATGTCGTCCGCCCTCTCGCGCCATTCGCGCGCCAGCGTTCGCCAGGCTTTCAATTCGTTCGCGCTTGCCATTCGTTTCGCCTCCGCTGTAACTACTATGCTACAAGTGTAACGGATATGAAACCCCTAGCGCAAGGGTTTTCGGCGCTATTTTCGGGCAATTCGCAAAGTCAGGCGAAACTGGTTTCGGCGCGAACGGCTGGCTATGCCACACTTTCATAGCGGCTATGCCACATTTTCGCCGGCGGCGGCGCGAACGCTGGCTATCCCTCGCGCCTAGCCAAAGCGTTTCGCAAGCGCAACCCTCTCAGGGCGCAAGCGGCGCAAGTGACGGCGCGTCCGTCCAGGCTTCCCCATTGCGCCGTTCGTTCGCCGCATCGGGGATAGCCTTCGGCGTCAACCCAGTGGACTATCCGCTTGCCATTCATGCCTATCCCTTGCGCCGCTTTCGCGCCGCCTATGTTACATTTTTCTAGCGGGCATGTTACATTTTCGCCGACTGTGCGCCAGCCCTAGCCGCCGCCTAGCCTTTGTATTCCTCCATTGCCATTGCGAACGCCGCCGCCCAGCGTTCGGCGAATTCGGGTTCGCCCTCCACCGAAACGCTTGCGCCGCCCTCGCCTATTCCAACCGTCACGGCGCGGCTATCCCAGTCCAGCCCGCTTTCGCGCGCCCAGCGGCGTATGATAGCCGCCATGTCCTCGTCGGCGGCGGGGATTCCAACCTTGCCTAGCAAGGCGGGCTGGGGATAGCGGCGAAAGCCGCAGTGGGCGCAACCAACCCCGAAGGCGGGCGTTTCGTCCCGAATGATCATTGCGATTCGGGCGGCGCAACGCGGGCAAGCGAGTTCGGGTTTCATCGCGCCGCCTCCGCCGATTCCCAGAGTTCGCGCATTGACGGCGCGGCGAAAACGCAACACTCGCAAGCGGCGGCTATGCAAGCGTCAAGCGGCGCGGCGCAAGCGCAAGACTGGCAAGCGCACTTGTAATCGACATTCCCCAGCGAAACGCAAACCGCGCCCGCGAACGCCGCGCCCTTATAGGTTATAACCTCCCCCAGCAACGTCTTTTCGCGCTTCGGGACGCTAGCCTTGCGCCAGTCGTGGATAGCCTCGCCGCCGCCGCGCCCCTCGCCTTTTCTAGCCCACCGAATGGCGGGCGCGCGCCCGAAGTCCCCGCTAGGGTCTTTGCCCGCCGCGCTTTCGCCCAGCATAGGCTCCAAGCCCAGTTCGCGCTCGCTTTCGCAGTAATCGCAAGCCCCGAACGGCGCGTCGTGCAAGCATAGCCTAGCCATTGCGCCCCTCCTTCGCCGCCGCCTTCGCCGCCGCGATTCGCCTGTTCCAAGCCGCTTGTTCGCGCCGCCCGACTTGGAATCCCCTGCACTTCTTTTCCCTATGCGCCGACAGCCGATTCGCGTAGACCGCTTCTTTGCAAGACCGGCAAACGGCTATCCCAGCGTCTATGTCGGGCGGGCTAGGGCGCAAAGCGGCGAACGCGATTCCAGCCGCCGTCAAGGGCGTGTGCGCCAGCGTTCGCGGCGCGGCGCGCGTTTCGGCGATTGCCTGATCGACGTCCTTTTCGCAATCCGCGCAAGGCGCGAACGGCGAACACGCCTGGCAATTCAATGCTATGATGCTCATATGAATCCCTCCTGGATTCCCCGCCGCCGGCGATTATCCACTCTCCCCGGCGGCGGCTTTCTTTCGGCTATGTCCAGTTCCAAGCGTCTAGCAAGTCCTCGTCAGTCACTTTGTATTCGTCCAGCCCGCCGCGCTTTCGCGTTTCGGCTATCCCCCGCTTGACGAAACTAGCCATTGCGTCTTTGACGGCGGCGATTCGCGCGACTTTGCCCGCGCGCTCCACAACCTTTCGCAACTGTTCGCCGGTGCGCCATTCGCCGCCCTCGCCGCTTTCGGGTTCGGGCGCGTCTTCGGTCTGGCTATCCCCGCCGCTTTCGCCTTCGGGTTCGGGCGGCGATCCGCCCTTCCAGCGCAAGCCGAACAAGCCGCGCAAGTTCTTTCCGTCGACTTTCTTAACGTCCGTCTTGCCCAGCCCGAACAAGGTTTGCAACATGCGCGTGAATTGCGCCTGTTTCATTTCCAGGGCGTCTTTCAATTGCCCCTTCGCCGCCGCGAACGCCGCGCGGGTTTCTACAAAGTCAGCCCTGACGCCGCGTTCCAAGCGTTCCAATGCCCACTCGCCGCCCGCGCCCAGTTGCTCTTTTTCATGCGACTTGACCGCTTCTTTGACGGCTTCGGGCAATTCGGGCGGCGCGGACATGTCGGCGCAACGCTTGACTAGGAACGCGAACAAAGCCGCCCGCCTAGCCTCCGCGCCGTCAACCCCGTTATTGAAAGCCGTCTCGAAGCGCGCGTCGGGCTTTTCGGGCGCGGCGAACGGAATCGGCGTATAGCGGGCTTTCGCCGCGCGGTCGGTCAAATCCAACTCTATGCGCCCGTTCGCGCTTGCGAATATGCTGGCTTTGATTCGCCCCGTTTTCGGGTTGCCATACAGCATCCGAAAGTTGATCTCCGCGCCCGCGCCGCCGGTTATCGACTTGACGCGCGGCGCGTCAAGGTGCTTTGACTGTTGCGCCTCCTCTACATAGACGAATCGCGCCATTACTAGCGGGCGGGCTTCGGGCGTAGCCGAACGATCCCCGCCGCGCTTGGATTGCATGGCGTCTAGCGAAAGCGCCTCCGCGTAGTCTCCCAGCGTTTGCGCGATTGCGTTAAGAAGCGTAGTCTTGCCCGAATTGCCCTGGTTGTCGTCAAACAGCAAGTTCAATCGCTTCGCCGGAGTTCCGCGCAACGCCCAGGCTAGGCTGTCTTGCGCGAACGAACGCAATTCGGGCTCCAGCCTTTCCAGGGCTATGATGGCGGCGGCGTCCGCGTGGGTTGCGTTCGGGTCATACGCCGCGCCGATTGTTTGCGTTATGAATTGCGCCGCGCCGTCCGCCGGCGAAAGAAGCTCGCCGCTATCCAAGTCAACCACGCCATTCTTCGCGCCTATGTAGCGCGTTGGCGGGTCTATGATGCGCGTTTCGTCAACCCGAAGGCACTTGAAAGGCTCGCCCGCGTCCGCGTATGCGTCCGCTTTGATTGCGAACAAAGCCTGGATGTCCTTCAGGGCGCTATGCCTTTGATCGCGCCGCGCCTTGTCGCTGTCCATCCGAAACTTAGCCCACGCCCTAGCCTTGTCCTTCGCCTTTTCCGTGTCGCTCATGGTTTCGTTCGCTTCCGCCGCCGCTATCATGGCGTCGCGCTTTTCGGCTAGGTCGGTTTCTATGAATCGCTCCACGCTTTGCGCGATGACGTCAAGCGTTCGTTCGTCGTCCCTCGCCCACAGCCCCGTTTCGCCGTCCAGCCAAATTGGATACGAGTAATCCTCCCTGCCCTTGCCCTCAGTGACCGCCAGCATTTGAGGCTTGACTAGCGCCATGTCCTCGCTTGCGACGAACAGCGCGCGGATAGCCGCGCCCGGCGGCGTGATCGACTTGCGCTCTTCCTCCAAGTATTCCAAGCGTTCGTTCGGCTCGCGCTCGTCCTTGTAATCGCTAGTCTTGCGTTCGCGCCGTTCGCGCTTGCCCTTTTCGCCCGGCGTTTCATAGCCGTGCTTCCTCGCCGTCCAAATCAGGGTTCCTGCCTTCGCCGCGTCCGATCCCTCGCGGCTAAACGATTCCCAGCGGTTGACGACTTCCCCCGCTTTGTACTTTGATCCGCGCGAAGACCAAACCTCAACCTCGTCTTGCGAAAGCCCGGCGTCCTTCGCCGCCGCGACTATCCGCACCCAGTCCGCGTATTCGGGCGGCACCGGAATCGCAAGCAAGGCGTCCAAGTAATCATCATGCGAAAGACGCCCGCCATTCGGCGGCGCAAGGTCGTCCTCGCGCAATTCCCTTTCATAGCCCGGCGGCGGTTCGGGCGTTTTCGGCGCGGCGCGCGCCCACTGGATTTGCGAAACGGGGTCTTTCAACGTCGCGCCCGCGTCATGCACTAGAAACGAAACGCGCTCAATGTTCTTGACGTTAGTGTCGTTTTCGGGCAAGCCTAGCCGCGAAAGCCACAGCCCTATTGCCTCATACGCCGCGTATTGATCGTCGTTCGTTTCGGGGTCTGGCGCGATTGCGACTAGGGCGCGAACGCCTTGCCCGCTAGGCGTGATATGCGCCAGCGCGGTTTCGGGTTGCGCCGAAAGCGTTTCGCGCAAGGCTTCAGGGTCGTCCACGCCGTCTATGTCGACCATTTGCAAGCCGTTGTGTTCGGCTAGGTTTTCGTTGCCCCTAGCCGAAAAGACGCCGTGCGCCGTGATCGCGGGCAGGCGGGCGGTTTTCGCGTCCGAGTACGCCTTGACGAGCGCCTTGCCCTCGTCGGTTGCGCCGGCGGCGTCTTTGCCTCCCAGCGCATGGATGGGCGCGTAAAGCGCTTTGATCGCTTCGGTCACGCTTGCGAGTTGCCCGCCAGTGATCATGGCGTGCAATTCGGGCAAAGTGGGATTCGCGTCCGGCGGCGTTCCCTTCTTAACCCTGACCTTGTGCCAGTACGAGACTCGCCGTTCGCGTGCTATAATGGACATGATGATTCCTCCCCAAGGGGTCGTCCCGATTCCAACCCGCGCCTCGCCAGCGCGGGTTTCTTTCGTCTAGCCGTTCGCCACTAGCGCGCGCATTTCAGACTTCGCGCTTGCGCGAAACTTCTCCATCCTCGCCTGATGCTTTTTCTCCGCTTCGCGCTTCTTCGCCTCCGCGTCCAACCAAGCGCGCGCCGCCACGTCAGCGTCTAGCAGGTTTGCGAAGCGGCGGTCGCGCGAATCGCCGGAAGACGCGGGCAAGCCAGGCAAGCCGTGCTTGTCCAAGTATCGCGTAGCATCCGCCGTTCCCCCGCGAAAGGGGATAACGCGGTAAACGCCGGTTTCGCCGAGTTCAGGCACGAACTCTATCAAAGCGTGTTCGGCGTCTACGCCGCGCCGGTCGTATTCGTGGGCGTTGTAAACGAGCAAGGCGTCGCCCTGCATTTTTCGCACGTATCCTATTCCCATCATTCGCCTCCGTTCGGCTACGCCGCGCCCTTGCGCCGCGCCCGCTTCATGCGTTCCAACTCGACGGCTAGGGCGGGGGATAGCATAGGTCGCGCCGTTCGCGCGCCCCTCTACGCGGATATGCTCTATCCGCCCAGCCTTCGCCATTTGCCTGACGCCGTCGCGCGTCAAACCAAGCCGCCGCGCCGCCTCCTCAGTCGTTACATATTCCATTCGGCTCGCCTCCCTGTCGGTTTGCATACTACAATACTAGCCTATTGCGAAACGCTTGTCAAGCGTTTAATGGCGCAATTCGGCGCAAGTTTCGGGCGGGTTTTCGGCGTCCTTTCGGGCGGCGCGGCGTTCGGTTTCGCGCTGAGTGGCTGGTTTTTACGGTTTTTCGGCTGAAGTAACGCCGAGTAACGCCACTTGTGAAAGTGTTATAGGAAATTTCAAGGTCTGACTTTTCGCTGGAAAAATTACACAACTGGCGTTACTCGGCGTTACTTCGCCCGGTCGCGCTGGCGTCCGCCCTCGCAAATGGCGAAACCCGCGCTTGAACTTCGCGCCCTGGAAATTTCATGCGATTTTTCGGGCTATTCCCCGCCTCGATCCCCGCGATTGCGCCATATAGTAACTTGACGGCGGCGGCTAGGGGATAGCCATGTCGACATTCGCCGCCCGCCTGCAGTCCACTTGCGCTTGCAACTCGCGGTTTCGCGCGGCGAGCGTTTCAACTTGCTCGCGCAAGTAATCGTTCTCTTCCGCCAATTCCGCTATCCGCTCGGATTCCCCAAGCGCGCCCGGATTCAACTCCTTGACGAAAGCGACCTGGAACTTCGCGCCTTCCCAGCTGAATTCCGCGCCGCCCGCGCCGCGCTTAATCCAAGCAAGGCGCTCTTGCGCGTCCTTGCCCAGCGCGATTTCTATGCCCTCGTACAGCGCGAGTTGCAAGGCGCGGTTGGGGTCGGGCTTTTCGCCGGCGCAAATCCTCGCCGCTTCCGCTTCGCCTTCGCGCCGCCAGCGGCGTAGGGATTCATAAGGGATGCCCGCCGCCTTTCGCGCAAGCGCAACCGTCATCGGCGTGGAAACCAACGCCACGACCGCGTCAACCTTCGCCGCGGTCAGGCGGCGCGGTTTTCTAGTGGGGTTAGTGTGCGTTTTCGTACCCATTAGACCGTCATCATATCATAGCCATGAACGCTGGCGTGGATAGCCTGACGCTTGCGCTGATAGCCCGTGCGCCGCCGTTTCGCGCGCCTGATAGCCTAGCCTAGCCCGCCTAGAAATTTCGCCCCTAGAGTCGGATTTGTAAGGTTTTCGGCGGCGTTATTTTCGTCCATTCCAGGCTATCTTTTGCGCCGCTTGCGCCCGCGAACGGCGGCGCGGCTATCCCCTAGGGGCTATGAAAGGCGGCGCGGCGGGCTAGTCTATATGCTCGCGTCCGCCTATTGAATGGCATGGCGGCGCGCGCTTAACGCATTGGATAGGTCTAGCGGCGCAAGTCGGGCGGCGGGACAGCCTGATGTCGGTCGGATCGTAGCCGAAGGCGGCGAAACCTTGCCCTGTTTCCCGAAAATCCGAAACGAAAGCGGCTGGCTAGGGCTGGCGAAACCTTGCCCTCTTTTCCAAATTGCCAAGCGGCGGCGACATTCCCTAGCGGTTACTTTCGCCTAGCCTTGCGCTGTTCGCGCCAGTTGTTTTCGCGTTCGGCGGCGGCTATGCGTTCGTTCGCGGCGCGTTCGCCTATGTCCTTCAGGTTGTAGCCGCGTCCGCGCCGTTCGCGTTCGGCTGTCGCGTTTCGCGCTTCGGCTTCGGCTTCGCCGGCGGCGGGCGCGCGGCTGGGGATTACTGGCTTGCGATTCATGTCGATTCCTCCCGTTCGTTCGTTTCGGGCAAGCATACGCCTAGCCTAGCGGCTATTGATATGCGATTCCCCGCGCTATTGCCAGTGTCGCGGCGCGAGCGCGAAAGAACGCTTGCGCCTTCTTTGCCATGCGCCGTCATGTTGACGCCTATGAAAGCGTCAACCGCCATTCGCAAGCGCTCTTCGGGTTTCATGCCTTTCCCTCCTTTCGCACGCCTAGCCCGCCGCGCCTAGCCGTTCGGCTCGCCGCGCTTCCGCCGCCGCCGCTTCCGCTAGTTCCATGCCGAAAGAACGACGGCATGTCCATGTTCGGGCGGGCGGCTAGCCCTTGCATGGTTTGCGCCAGCAGGGTTTGGAAGGCTAGTTCGGCGCGCTCTTCGGGTTTCATGCTAGCCCGCCGCCGCGATTGCCTGCCGCCGGGCGAGTTCGGCTAGCGCCGCCGCCTTCGGCACGGCGTAGTTTTCGCGCCCGCCGTCCGTTTCTATGCGAACGCTGGCTATGCGCCCGCTATGGATTCGGCGCATTACAATCGTTCGGCTGACGCCTATGATTTTCGCCGCCGCCTCAGGCGTCAGCAATTCCATGCCATCCATCATCATCCCTCCGTTAGACTGAGCGTTCTACCCCAAAATTTCCCGCCGCGAATTTCCGGCGGGTCGCCGCCTTGTTTTCGGCGGCGAACGGTTTTGGGACTCCGTTTCGTTTTCGGCTTGGTTGCGCCAGGCTTGCGCCCTGCGCTTGTTTTCGGGCGGGCTAGGCTATTCCCCTAGCCCGCCGCTTTTCGTTCGCCTGCGCGCGCCAGCGGCTAGTTAATGGCGCTAGCCAGCATTGCGCCTATGCGCGTCAGGGCTAGTGTTCGCCCGCCGCGAATGGCTTTGATCGCGCCGTCCGCTATCAGCGATTCGGCGGCGGCGGCGGGGATAGCGGCGGCGTCAATCGCGCCGCCCGCCTCGTCGATTCGCCACAGGGCGTTCGCCTTCGCCTGCCGTTCGTCTTGGTTGCCTTTCATTGCCATTCGTTCGCCTCCTCTGGGCTATGCGCCCACGCCTAGTTTGTTCGCGCTTGCGATTGACGCCGCGCCGCCGTTGTTTGATACGCCGTTCGCATAGAGCGTCGGGTTGGCGCTGGACTGGCGCGCGCCTAGCCCCGCCATGCTTTGCGCCGTCCATGCGTCCGCGGCTATCAGTTCGTCTTTCGCCGCCGGCGGCGGATAGCGCGTTTCGGGCGGGCTATTGCGCCGCCAGCCTTCGTCCTGATTCATGCCTATCCTCCTTTGTTCGTTTGCGAAAAGGGCGTTGCGCTTGGCAAAGCGTTCGTTCGCCGCCGCTTGCGCCGCTAGGTCGCGCCGTTTGCGTTCGTTCATTGCGCCCTCCCGAAGACAGCGTCCGCCATGATTTGATAGCGTTCGGCTTCGTTCGGCGGCGCGAACGATCCGCGGCTGTCCAGTGGCAAGTTCCAAACGCGCCCTAGCCCTAGCGCGGCGTCCTCTTCGCGCATAGCCCTAGCCTGCCTATGCAAGTCGGCGCAAGCGAGCCGCCGCGCGCGGATTCGGGTTTCGCGCCATTCGCGCCCTTGTTCGCGCAAGGCGGCGCGCGTTTCGGGCGGTTGCAAAGCCAGGTCGCGTTCGCGCTGGCTAGCGGATTCGCGTTCGCCCTCCCACTTTTCAATGGCGGCGAATATAGCGCCGTCTAGCCCACCCGCCGCTATGATGTCGGTTTGCGCGTAGCCAGGATAGCCTGCGAGTTCGGCTAGGGCGGGGCTAGCCGCCGGCGATTGCAAGCGGGCGTCCAGTTCCCAGCGTTCGTTCCATTCCAAGTCGTTTTCGTAGTCGTTCATGGCGCGGCGCAGGGTTTCGGCGTCCTCGCCCGCCAGCATAACCACTTCGGGGTTCGGTTTCATTCGTTCGCCTCCTTGCGTTCGGTTTCAATGCCTAGCCTAGCGGCGGCGGTTTGCGATTGCGAAAGTCGCCCGCCGCGCGATTCGCGGTTGGTTCCGAAGCCCGCGTTCGCGCTTCCCCAGACGCTAGTATGATGCGCCACGAAAGCGTCAACCGCCAGCCCCTGCTTATCCGCAGGGCGGGCGGGAGCGCGATTTTCCGGCGGTCGATCCGTCCAGCGCAACCATGAAAGTGTCGCCCTTGCCCGAAAGCGCGGCGGCGCGGTCGATGAATTCGTCAACCGCCAGTTCCATTCGTTCGTCAGCGTTCATAGCCAGTCCTCGTCCTCGCCGCCGTTGTCGATGATCGCCGGCGTCAGCGCGAACGGCGAAAGCGTTTCGTCCAGCCTGATCGTCAGGTTTCGCGTATGCCCGCCGTCGCATAGCCCGAACAGCGTGAAGTCCTCGCCGTCCGTTTGCGTTTGTTGCCATTCAATGGCGGCTTCGCAATCGCAAGCCGCGCCGTTTTCGTAGATGATGATGCTGTTCATTCGCCTAGCCTTGCGCCACGCTTGCGCGTGTAGCCTTGTGTTTCGGGCGGGCTAGGGCAATGCCTAGCCCGCCGTTCGTTTTCGCCTATGCCCGCTGGAAGTGGGCTATCCGCGAGGGCAAGGGGTCGCTGTAAACCTCTTGCCCCATCGTCTTGTTGCGAACGGCGAAGGCGGCGTTCTTTCGGGCTAGGGCGCGCGCCGCCTGATGGCTATCCGCGCCGAATCCCCTGACCGCCAGGTCGTATGCGCTTTGCGAGTACGCCGTCAGCGCCTCCCAGTCGATGCGCCCGCCCGCGCTTTCAATCGCGCCGATCATGTCCTCCGCCCCGCGCTTATATTCGTTCGCCTGTTCCATGATTCCCTCCTTGCGTTCGGCTAGTCGCCAGCCGCGAAAGCGGCGGCTAGGCTAGGGTTCGCCAGCCTTTCAATCGCCGCCCGCCCGAAAGCGCTGACGGCGGCGGCGCGCGAAACGCGCTGGGGATAGCGCGGCGTGCCGTCCGCTTTGTAGATGGTTTCGGGCTCCTCGCCGCGCTTGACGGCTATCAAGTCGCCGGCGGGCTGGACTTGCGCCCGCCTTCCCTTCGGCGAGGGCGTGCCGGCGTCCGTTTCCAGGCTTGCGCCTAGGTTGTTCGGGTAGTAGTAGTAGTCCATGATTCCCTCCTATGCTAGGGCGGCGCGAATGGCTATCCGCGCCGCCGTTCGTTTTCGCAAGTGTCGGTTTTCTTAACGGCTAAGCCGCTTGGCTGGCGGGCGCGGCGGGCGAGGGGACTTCCCCGCCTTCCAGTTCGGCGATTTCGCCGCCCGCCTCCAGTTCCGCGAGCGCGGATTCGGCTTGCGCGAGTTCGGCGCGGATTTCGGCTATCGCCGCCCGCCGGCGGTCGATCTCCATCAGGCGCTCTTCGGCGGCTATCTTTTCGTCCTGTTTCGCTTGCGCGAACGCGATCAAGTCGCGCTCCTCGTAAAGCGGCGTGTCGCGCTTCGCGCCCTTCGCGCAAATCGCGGGCGTCAGCTCGCCGCGCTTTTTCGCGCGGTTCATGCCGTTGCCGTCGATCTCCACGCCGTCCTCCAGCAGGCGCGCGATTGCGCCGCCGGTTGTGTAGTAAACCTTCGTATTCGCCATTGCAAAGCCTCCTTTGCGCTAGGGCGGGCTGGGAATCCCCTAGCCCGCCGTTTCGGTTTCGGGTTCGTTCGGTTTCGCGGCTAGGCGGGCTGGAGCCTGGCTATCCGCGCTTCGGTTTCGGCTATCCGCGCCAGCGTTTCGGCGGGCGGCGCTACTATTTCGCCGCCGCAGGCGTCGCCGCTGAAGCCCGCGCACTCCGCCGCCCAGCTGTCGCAATCCGCGCACCAGCCTAGCGACATCAGCCCGCTGGGGCTGAACGGCGAGCTCGCCGCGCCTAGCGTTTCCATTCCGAGCCTAGCCATTTCCGAGTCCAGCATGCCTTCCCAGACGCCGTCCTCGTTGCGCCGTTCGCGCAAAGTGTCGATGATCGCCATTCTTTTCGCCTCCTGTTCGTTCGTTCGGTTTCGGCTATTCGGCTTCGTTCGCCAGCCGCGCGCTTGCGTGGACGGCGCATTTGCAATCCGCCGGCGCGTCTTGCAAGTGCGCTTTGACTTTCGCAAGCCATTCGCCCGCCGCGCCCGCCAGCCAGTCTTTGTTGACGGCTATCATTGGCTATCCCTCCTTTCGCCGCCAGCGGTTGACGGCTTCTTTGTTGCAAGCCGCGCGCTCTTCGGGCGCGGCGCAACAGCCTAGATCGTCAAGAAGGGCTTGCGCCCTTTGGCAACGGCGGCATCTTTCCATTGGTTCGCCTCCTAGCCCTTCCCTAGTTCCAATCGCGCTTGCGCGAACGCTATGGCGGCGGTTTCCAAGCGCGCTTGCGCCCGTTCCATTTGCCTGTCGTATCCCTCGCCCATAGCCGCCGCGACGTCCGCGCTTGACGGGTTTGCGAATACGAACGCCCTGGCGGCGTCTTGCAAGTCGGCTTCGGCGCGGCGCAAGCCCGAAAGGGCGAGCATCCGTCCGTTGACGTTTTCAATCGCCATTCTATCCTCCTAGGCTATGCCATAGCCGCCCGCGCGTTTTCGTAGCGGGCGTCAATGATGGCGTTGTTCGCGGCGTGCCAGCGTTCGGCTAGGCTCGCCGCCGTTCGGTATTCTTTCGCCGCCGGCGATTCCATGAATCGCCTGTCGCAAGCCGCGCGATTCGCGCATTGCCCGAAGGCGTCCTTCCACTCGCCCGCCGCTTGGCAAATCGGGCAAGCCCGTTCTTTCGCCTCCGCTTCCGCTTCTTTCGCCTCCGCCCGCCTGTTGGCTAGGGCGATTTGCATGGCTGTGAGTTGCCTTCCCATCATGTCCTCCGTTCGTTCGGCTAGGCTGTCGCCAGCCGCCGCGCTTCGGCTATGCGCCGTTCGCTAGCCGCCCGATGCGCCGCGTCTATCTTTCGTTCGTAGTAGCGGCAGGCGTTGATCGCCTCGCCGTCTATGAATCCGCTTCGCCTTGCCATGTCGAACGCCCTCGGCGCGGCTTATCGCGCGCCAGCATGGCGCGTCAAGCGGGCAATCCCTTTCGCGCGGGCCATTCGTTTCGCCTCCGCTGTAACTACGTATGCTACAAGTGTAACGGTTATCGAAACCTCCTAGCCGCCCAGCGTTTTCGGCGTCTATCTTTCGGGCAATTCGTAGTAGCGGCAGGCGAAACTGATTTCGCCTCGAACGGCTGGCTATGCCACACTTTCGTAGCGCCTATGCCACATGTTCGTCCGGCGGCGGCTCGAACGCTGCCTATCCCTCGCGCCTAGCCAAAGCGTTTCGCCAGGCTTTCAACCCTCTCAGTTCGCAAGCGGCGCCATTGACGTTTCGTCCGTCCAGGCTTCAACTTTGATACATACAAGTGTAACGCCGCATATGGGATACCCCTAGGCGTCAACCCAGTGGTTTATCGGCGCTATTTTCGGGCAATTCATGCAAAGTCCCTTGCGAAACTGGTTTCGGCGCGAACGGCTGGCTATGTTACATTTTTCTAGCGGGCATGTTACATTTTCGCCGCCTGTGCGCCAGCTTTCGCCGCCGCCTAGCCGTTGTATTCCTCCATTGCCATTGCGAACGCCGCCGCCCAGCGTTCGGCGAATTCGGGTTCGCCCTCCACCGAAACGCTTGCGCCGCCCTCGCCTATTCCAACAGTGACGGCGCGGTCTATCCCAGTCCAGCCCGCTTTCGCGCGCCCAGCGGCGTATGATAGCCGCCATGTCCTCGTCGGCGGCGGGGATTCCAACCTTGCCTAGCAAGGCGGGCTGGGGATAGCGGCGAAAGCCGCAGTGTGCGCAACCAACCCCGAACGAAGGGCGCTTCGTCCCGAATGATCATTGCGATTCGGGCGGCGCAACGCGGGCAAGCGAGTTCGGGTTTCATTGCGCCGCCTCCGCCGATTCCCAGAGTTCGCGCATTGACGGCGCGGCGAAAACGCAACACTCGCAAGCGGCGGCTATGCAAGCGTCAAGCGGCTTGCGCCCGAACGAATCCAAAGGCGCGGCGCAAGCGCAAGACTGGCAAGCGCACTTGTAATCGACATTCCCCAGCGAAACGCAAACCGCGCCGGCGAACGCCGCGCCCTTGTAGGTTATAACCTCCCCCAGCAGCGACTTTTCGCGCTTCGGGACGCTAGCCTTGCGCCAGTCGTGGATAGCCTCGCCGCCGCCGCGCCCCTCGCCCTTTCTAGCCCACCGAATGGCGGGCGCGCGCCCGAAGTCCCCGCTAGGGTCTTTGCCCGCCGCGCTTTCGCCCAGCATAGGCTCCAAGCCCAGTTCGCGCTCGCTTTCGCAGTAATCGCAAGCCCCGAACGGCGCGTCGTGCAAGCATAGCCTAGCCATTGCGCCCCTCCTTCGCCGCCGCCTTCGCCGCCGCGATTCGCCTGTTCGCAAGCCGCTTGTTCGCGCCGCCCGACTTGGAATCCCCTGCACTTCTTTTCCCTATGCGCCGACAGCCGATTCGCGTAGACCGCTTCTTTGCAAGTCCGGCAAACGGCTATCCCAGCGTCTATGTCGGGCGGGCTAGGGCGCAAAGCGGCGAACGCGATTCCCGCCGCCGTCAAGGGCGTATGCGCCAGCGTTCGCGGCGCGGCGCGCGTTTCGGCGATTGCCTGATCGACGTCCTTTTCGCAATCCGCGCAAGGCGCGAACGGCGAACATGCCTGGCAATTCAATGCTATGATGCTCATATGAATCCCTCCTGGATTCCCCGCCGCCGGCGATTATCCACTCTCCCCGGCGGCGGCTTTCTTTCGGCTATGTCCAGTTCCAAGCGTCTAGCAAGTCCTCGTCAGTCACTTTGTATTCGTCCAGCCCGCCGCGCTTTCGCGTTTCGGCTATCCCCCGCTTGACGAAACTAGCCATTGCGTCTTTGACGGCGGCGATTCGCGCGACTTTGCCCGCGCGCTCCACAACCTTTCGCAACTGTTCGCCGGTGCGCCATTCGCCGCCCTCGCCGCTTTCGGGTTCGGGCGCGTCTTCGGTCTGGCTATCCCCGCCGCTTTCGCCTTCGGGTTCGGGCGGCGATCCGCCCTTCCAGCGCAAGCCGAACAAGCCGCGCAAGTTCTTTCCGTCGACTTTCTTAACGTCCGTCTTGCCCAGCCCGAACAAGGTTTGCAACATGCGCGTGAATTGCGCCTGTTTCATTTCCAGGGCGTCTTTCAATTGCCCCTTCGCCGCCGCGAACGCCGCGCGGGTTTCTACAAAGTCAGCCCTGACGCCGCGTTCCAAGCGTTCCAATGCCCACTCGCCGCCCGCGCCCAGTTGCTCTTTTTCATGCGACTTGACCGCTTCTTTGACGGCTTCGGGCAATTCGGGCGGCGCGGACATGTCGGCGCAACGCTTGACTAGGAACGCGAACAAAGCCGCCCGCCTAGCCTCCGCGCCGTCAACCCCGTTATTGAAAGCCGTCTCGAAGCGCGCGTCGGGCTTTTCGGGCGCGGCGAACGGAATCGGCGTATAGCGGGCTTTCGCCGCGCGGTCGGTCAAATCCAACTCTATGCGCCCGTTCGCGCTTGCGAATATGCTGGCTTTGATTCGCCCCGTTTTCGGGTTGCCATACAGCATCCGAAAGTTGATCTCCGCGCCCGCGCCGCCGGTTATCGACTTGACGCGCGGCGCGTCAAGGTGCTTTGACTGTTGCGCCTCCTCTACATAGACGAATCGCGCCATTACTAGCGGGCGGGCTTCGGGCGTAGCCGAACGATCCCCGCCGCGCTTGGATTGCATGGCGTCTAGCGAAAGCGCCTCCGCGTAGTCTCCCAGCGTTTGCGCGATTGCGTTAAGAAGCGTAGTCTTGCCCGAATTGCCCTGGTTGTCGTCAAACAGCAAGTTCAATCGCTTCGCCGGAGTTCCGCGCAACGCCCAGGCTAGGCTGTCTTGCGCGAACGAACGCAATTCGGGCTCCAGCCTTTCCAGGGCTATGATGGCGGCGGCGTCCGCGTGGGTTGCGTTCGGGTCATACGCCGCGCCGATTGTTTGCGTTATGAATTGCGCCGCGCCGTCCGCCGGCGAAAGAAGCTCGCCGCTATCCAAGTCAACCACGCCATTCTTCGCGCCTATGTAGCGCGTTGGCGGGTCTATGATGCGCGTTTCGTCAACCCGAAGGCACTTGAAAGGCTCGCCCGCGTCCGCGTATGCGTCCGCTTTGATTGCGAACAAAGCCTGGATGTCCTTCAGGGCGCTATGCCTTTGATCGCGCCGCGCCTTGTCGCTGTCCATCCGAAACTTAGCCCACGCCCTAGCCTTGTCCTTCGCCTTTTCCGTGTCGCTCATGGTTTCGTTCGCTTCCGCCGCCGCTATCATGGCGTCGCGCTTTTCGGCTAGGTCGGTTTCTATGAATCGCTCCACGCTTTGCGCGATGACGTCAAGCGTTCGTTCGTCGTCCCTCGCCCACAGCCCCGTTTCGCCGTCCAGCCAAATTGGATACGAGTAATCCTCCCTGCCCTTGCCCTCAGTGACCGCCAGCATTTGAGGCTTGACTAGCGCCATGTCCTCGCTTGCGACGAACAGCGCGCGGATAGCCGCGCCCGGCGGCGTGATCGACTTGCGCTCTTCCTCCAAGTATTCCAAGCGTTCGTTCGGCTCGCGCTCGTCCTTGTAATCGCTAGTCTTGCGTTCGCGCCGTTCGCGCTTGCCCTTTTCGCCCGGCGTTTCATAGCCGTGCTTCCTCGCCGTCCAAATCAGGGTTCCTGCCTTCGCCGCGTCCGATCCCTCGCGGCTAAACGATTCCCAGCGGTTGACGACTTCCCCCGCTTTGTACTTTGATCCGCGCGAAGACCAAACCTCAACCTCGTCTTGCGAAAGCCCGGCGTCCTTCGCCGCCGCGACTATCCGCACCCAGTCCGCGTATTCGGGCGGCACCGGAATCGCAAGCAAGGCGTCCAAGTAATCATCATGCGAAAGACGCCCGCCATTCGGCGGCGCAAGGTCGTCCTCGCGCAATTCCCTTTCATAGCCCGGCGGCGGTTCGGGCGTTTTCGGCGCGGCGCGCGCCCACTGGATTTGCGAAACGGGGTCTTTCAACGTCGCGCCCGCGTCATGCACTAGAAACGAAACGCGCTCAATGTTCTTGACGTTAGTGTCGTTTTCGGGCAAGCCTAGCCGCGAAAGCCACAGCCCTATTGCCTCATACGCCGCGTATTGATCGTCGTTCGTTTCGGGGTCTGGCGCGATTGCGACTAGGGCGCGAACGCCTTGCCCGCTAGGCGTGATATGCGCCAGCGCGGTTTCGGGTTGCGCCGAAAGCGTTTCGCGCAAGGCTTCAGGGTCGTCCACGCCGTCTATGTCGACCATTTGCAAGCCGTTGTGTTCGGCTAGGTTTTCGTTGCCCCTAGCCGAAAAGACGCCGTGCGCCGTGATCGCGGGCAGGCGGGCGGTTTTCGCGTCCGAGTACGCCTTGACGAGCGCCTTGCCCTCGTCGGTTGCGCCGGCGGCGTCTTTGCCTCCCAGCGCATGGATGGGCGCGTAAAGCGCTTTGATCGCTTCGGTCACGCTTGCGAGTTGCCCGCCAGTGATCATGGCGTGCAATTCGGGCAAAGTGGGATTCGCGTCCGGCGGCGTTCCCTTCTTAACCCTGACCTTGTGCCAGTACGAGACTCGCCGTTCGCGTGCTATAATGGACATGATGATTCCTCCCCAAGGGGTCGTCCCGATTCCAACCCGCGCCTCGCCAGCGCGGGTTTCTTTCGTCTAGCCGTTCGCCACTAGCGCGCGCATTTCAGACTTCGCGCTTGCGCGAAACTTCTCCATCCTCGCCTGATGCTTTTTCTCCGCTTCGCGCTTCTTCGCCTCCGCGTCCAACCAAGCGCGCGCCGCCACGTCAGCGTCTAGCAGGTTTGCGAAGCGGCGGTCGCGCGAATCGCCGGAAGACGCGGGCAAGCCAGGCAAGCCGTGCTTGTCCAAGTATCGCGTAGCATCCGCCGTTCCCCGCGAAAGGGGATAACGCGGTAAACGCCGGTTTCGCCGAGTTCAGGCACGAACTCTATCAAAGCGTGTTCGGCGTCTACGCCGCGCCGGTCGTATTCGTGGGCGTTGTAAACGAGCAAGGCGTCGCCCTGCATTTTTCGCACGTATCCTATTCCCATCATTCGCCTCCGTTCGGCTACGCCGCGCCCTTGCGCCGCGCCCGCTTCATGCGTTCCAACTCGACGGCTAGGGCGGGGGATAGCATAGGTCGCGCCGTTCGCGCGCCCCTCTACGCGGATATGCTCTATCCGCCCAGCCTTCGCCATTTGCCTGACGCCGTCGCGCGTCAAACCAAGCCGCCGCGCCGCCTCCTCAGTCGTTACATATTCCATTCGGCTCGCCTCCCTGTCGGTTTGCATACTACAATACTAGCCTATTGCGAAACGCTTGTCAAGCGTTTAATGGCGCAATTCGGCGCAAGTTTCGGGCGGGTTTTCGGCGTCCTTTCGGGCGGCGCGGCGTTCGGTTTCGCGCTGAGTGGCTGGTTTTTACGGTTTTTCGGCTGAAGTAACGCCGAGTAACGCCACTTGTGAAAGTGTTATAGGAAATTTCAAGGTCTGACTTTTCGCTGGAAAAATTACACAACTGGCGTTACTCGGCGTTACTTCGCCCGGTCGCGCTGGCGTCCACCCTCGCAAATGGCGAAACCCGCGCTTGAACTTCGCGCCCTGGAAATTTCATGCGATTTTTCGGGCTATTCCCCGCCTCGATCCCCGCGATTGCGCCATATAGTAACTTGACGGCGGCGGCTAGGGGATAGCCATGTCGACATTCGCCGCCCGCCTGCAGTCCACTTGCGCTTGCAACTCGCGGTTTCGCGCGGCGAGCGTTTCAACTTGCTCGCGCAAGTAATCGTTCTCTTCCGCCAATTCCGCTATCCGCTCGGATTCCCCAAGCGCGCCCGGATTCAACTCCTTGACGAAAGCGACCTGGAACTTCGCGCCTTCCCAGCTGAATTCCGCGCCGCCCGCGCCGCGCTTAATCCAAGCAAGGCGCTCTTGCGCGTCCTTGCCCAGCGCGATTTCTATGCCCTCGTACAGCGCGAGTTGCAAGGCGCGGTTGGGGTCGGGCTTTTCGCCGGCGCAAATCCTCGCCGCTTCCGCTTCGCCTTCGCGCCGCCAGCGGCGTAGGGATTCATAAGGGATGCCCGCCGCCTTTCGCGCAAGCGCAACCGTCATCGGCGTGGAAACCAACGCCACGACCGCGTCAACCTTCGCCGCGGTCAGGCGGCGCGGTTTTCTAGTGGGGTTAGTGTGCGTTTTCGTACCCATTAGACCGTCATCATATCATAGCCATGAACGCTGGCGTGGATAGCCTGACGCTTGCGCTGATAGCCCGTGCGCCGCCGTTTCGCGCGCCTGATAGCCTAGCCTAGCCCGCCTAGAAATTTCGCCCCTAGAGTCGGATTTGTAAGGTTTTCGGCGGCGTTATTTTCGTCCATTCCAGGCTATCTTTTGCGCCGCTTGCGCCCGCGAACGGCGGCGCGGCTATCCCCTAGGGGCTATGAAAGGCGGCGCGGCGGGCTAGTCTATATGCTCGCGTCCGCCTATTGAATGGCATGGCGGCGCGCGCTTAACGCATTGGATAGGTCTAGCGGCGCAAGTCGGGCGGCGGGACAGCCTGATGTCGGTCGGATCGTAGCCGAAGGCGGCGAAACCTTGCCCTGTTTCCCGAAAATCCGAAACGAAAGCGGCTGGCTAGGGCTGGCGAAACCTTGCCCTCTTTTCCAAATTGCCAAGCGGCGGCGACATTCCCTAGCGGTTACTTTCGCCTAGCCTTGCGCTGTTCGCGCCAGTTGTTTTCGCGTTCGGCGGCGGCTATGCGTTCGTTCGCGGCGCGTTCGCCTATGTCCTTCAGGTTGTAGCCGCGTCCGCGCCGTTCGCGTTCGGCTGTCGCGTTTCGCGCTTCGGCTTCGGCTTTGCCGGCGGCGGGCGCGCGGCTGGGGATTACTGGCTTGCGATTCATGTCGATTCCTCCCGTTCGTTCGTTTCGGGCAAGCATACGCCTAGCCTAGCGGCTATTGATATGCGATTCCCCGCGCTATTGCCAGTGTCGCGGCGCGAGCGCGAAAGAACGCTTGCGCCTTCTTTGCCATGCGCCGTCATGTTGACGCCTATGAAAGCGTCAACCGCCATTCGCAAGCGCTCTTCGGGTTTCATGCCTTTCCCTCCTTTCGCACGCCTAGCCGCCGCGCCTAGCCGTTCGGCTCGCCGCGCTTCCGCCGCCGCCGCTTCCGCTAGTTCCATGCCGAAAGAACGACGGCATGTCCATGTTCGGGCGGGCGGCTAGCCCTTGCATGGTTTGCGCCAGCAGGGTTTGGAAGGCTAGTTCGGCGCGCTCTTCGGGTTTCATGCTAGCCCGCCGCCGCGATTGCCTGCCGCCGGGCGAGTTCGGCTAGCGCCGCCGCCTTCGGCACGGCGTAGTTTTCGCGCCCGCCGTCCGTTTCTATGCGAACGCTGGCTATGCGCCCGCTATGGATTCGGCGCATTACAATCGTTCGGCTGACGCCTATGATTTTCGCCGCCGCCTCAGGCGTCAGCAATTCCATGCCATCCATCATCATCCCTCCGTTAGACTGAGCGTTCTACCCCAAAATTTCCCGCCGCGAATTTCCGGCGGGTCGCCGCCTTGTTTTCGGCGGCGAACGGTTTTGGGACTCCGTTTCGTTTTCGGCTTGGTTGCGCCAGGCTTGCGCCCTGCGCTTGTTTTCGGGCGGGCTAGGCTATTCCCCTAGCCCGCCGCTTTTCGTTCGCCTGCGCGCGCCAGCGGCTAGTTAATGGCGCTAGCCAGCATTGCGCCTATGCGCGTCAGGGCTAGTGTTCGCCCGCCGCGAATGGCTTTGATCGCGCCGTCCGCTATCAGCGATTCGGCGGCGGCGGCGGGGATAGCGGCGGCGTCAATCGCGCCGCCCGCCTCGTCGATTCGCCACAGGGCGTTCGCCTTCGCCTGCCGTTCGTCTTGGTTGCCTTTCATTGCCATTCGTTCGCCTCCTCTGGGCTATGCGCCCACGCCTAGTTTGTTCGCGCTTGCGATTGACGCCGCGCCGCCGTTGTTTGATACGCCGTTCGCATAGAGCGTCGGGTTGGCGCTGGACTGGCGCGCGCCTAGCCCCGCCATGCTTTGCGCCGTCCATGCGTCCGCGGCTATCAGTTCGTCTTTCGCCGCCGGCGGCGGATAGCGCGTTTCGGGCGGGCTATTGCGCCGCCAGCCTTCGTCCTGATTCATGCCTATCCTCCTTTGTTCGTTTGCGAAAAGGGCGTTGCGCTTGGCAAAGCGTTCGTTCGCCGCCGCTTGCGCCGCTAGGTCGCGCCGTTTGCGTTCGTTCATTGCGCCCTCCCGAAGACAGCGTCCGCCATGATTTGATAGCGTTCGGCTTCGTTCGGCGGCGCGAACGATCCGCGGCTGTCCAGTGGCAAGTTCCAAACGCGCCCTAGCCCTAGCGCGGCGTCCTCTTCGCGCATAGCCCTAGCCTGCCTATGCAAGTCGGCGCAAGCGAGCCGCCGCGCGCGGATTCGGGTTTCGCGCCATTCGCGCCCTTGTTCGCGCAAGGCGGCGCGCGTTTCGGGCGGTTGCAAAGCCAGGTCGCGTTCGCGCTGGCTAGCGGATTCGCGTTCGCCCTCCCACTTTTCAATGGCGGCGAATATAGCGCCGTCTAGCCCGCCCGCCGCTATGATGTCGGTTTGCGCGTAGCCAGGATAGCCTGCGAGTTCGGCTAGGGCGGGGCTAGCCGCCGGCGATTGCAAGCGGGCGTCCAGTTCCCAGCGTTCGTTCCATTCCAAGTCGTTTTCGTAGTCGTTCATGGCGCGGCGCAGGGTTTCGGCGTCCTCGCCCGCCAGCATAACCACTTCGGGGTTCGGTTTCATTCGTTCGCCTCCTTGCGTTCGGTTTCAATGCCTAGCCTAGCGGCGGCGGTTTGCGATTGCGAAAGTCGCCCGCCGCGCGATTCGCGGTTGGTTCCGAAGCCCGCGTTCGCGCTTCCCCAGACGCTAGTATGATGCGCCACGAAAGCGTCAACCGCCAGCCCCTGCTTATCCGCAGGGCGGGCGGGAGCGCGATTTTCCGGCGGTCGATCCGTCCAGCGCAACCATGAAAGTGTCGCCCTTGCCCGAAAGCGCGGCGGCGCGGTCGATGAATTCGTCAACCGCCAGTTCCATTCGTTCGTCAGCGTTCATAGCCAGTCCTCGTCCTCGCCGCCGTTGTCGACAATCGCCGGCGTCAGCGCGAACGGCGAAAGCGTTTCGTCCAGCCTGATCGTCAGGTTTCGCGTATGCCCGCCGTCGCATAGCCCGAACAGCGTGAAGTCCTCGCCGTCCGCTTGCGTTTGTTGCCATTCAATGGCGGCTTCGCAATCGCAAGCCGCGCCGTTTTCGTAGATGATGATGCTGTTCATTCGCCTAGCCTTGCGCCACGCTTGCGCGTGTAGCCTTGTTTTCGGGCGGGCTAGGGCAATGCCTAGCCCGCCGTTCGTTTTCGCCTATGCCCGCTGGAAGTGGGCTATCCGCGAGGGCAAGGGGTCGCTGTAAACCTCTTGCCCCATCGTCTTGTTGCGAACGGCGAAGGCGGCGTTCTTTCGGGCTAGGGCGCGCGCCGCCTGATGGCTATCCGCGCCGAATCCCCTGACCGCCAGGTCGTATGCGCTTTGCGAGTACGCCGTCAGCGCCTCCCAGTCAATGCGCCCGCCCGCGCTTTCAATCGCGGACAGCATGTCCTCCGCGCCGCGCTTGTATTCGTTCGCCTGTTCCATGATTCCCTCCTATGCTAGGGCGGCGCGAATGGCTATCCGCGCCGCCGTTCGTTTTCGCAAGTGTCGGTTTTCTTAACGGCTAAGCCGCTTGGCTGGCGGGCGCGGCGGGCGAGGGGACTTCCCCGCCTTCCAGTTCGGCGATTTCGCCGCCCGCCTCCAGTTCCGCGAGCGCGGATTCGGCTTGCGCGAGTTCGGCGCGGATTTCGGCTATCGCCGCCCGCCGGCGGTCGATCTCCATCAGGCGCTCTTCGGCGGCTATCTTTTCGTCCTGTTTCGCTTGCGCGAACGCGATCAAGTCGCGCTCCTCGTAAAGCGGCGTGTCGCGCTTCGCGCCCTTCGCGCAAATCGCGGGCGTCAGCTCGCCGCGCTTTTTCGCGCGGTTCATGCCGTTGCCGTCGATCTCCACGCCGTCCTCCAGCAGGCGCGCGATTGCGCCGCCGGTGGTGTAATAAACCGTCGTATTCGCCATTGCAAAGCCTCCTTTGCGCTAGGGCGGGCTGGGAATCCCCTAGCCCGCCGTTCGTTCGTTTTCGTTCGGTTTCGCGGCTAGGCGGGCTGGAGCCTGGCTATCCGCGCTTCGGTTTCGGCTATCCGCGCCAGCGTTTCGGCGGGCGGCGCTACTATTTCGCCGCCGCAGGCGTCGCCGCTGAAGCCCGCGCACTCCGCCGCCCAGCTGTCGCAATCCGCGCACCAGCCTAGCGACATCAGCCCGCTGGGGCTGAACGGCGAGCTCGCCGCGCCTAGCGTTTCCATTCCGAGCCTAGCCATTTCCGAGTCCAGCATGCCTTCCCAGACGCCGTCCTCGTTGCGCCGTTCGCGCAAAGTGTCGATGATCGCCATTCTTTTCGCCTCCTGTTCGTTCGTTCGGTTTCGGCTATTCGGCTTCGTTCGCCAGCCGCGCGCTTGCGTGGACGGCGCATTTGCAATCCGCCGGCGCGTCTTGCAAGTGCGCTTTGACTTTCGCAAGCCATTCGCCCGCCGCGCCCGCCAGCCAGTCTTTGTTGACGGCTATCATTGGCTATCCCTCCTTTCGCCGCCATCGGGCGGCGGCTTCCTTGTTGCAAGCCGCGCGCTCTTCGGGCGCGGCGCAACAGCCTAGATCGTCAAGAAGGGATTGCGCCCTTTGGCAACGTCGGCATCTTTCCATTGGTTCGCCTCCTAGCCCTTCCCTAGTTCCAATCGCGCTTGCGCGAACGCTATGGCGGCGGTTTCCAAGCGCGTTTGCGCCCGTTCCATTTGCATGTCGTATCCCTCGCCCATAGCCGCCGCGACGTCCGCGCTTGACGGGTTTGCGAATACGAACGCCCTGGCGGCGTCTTGCAAGTCGGCTTCGGCGCGGCGCAAGCCCGAAAGGGCGAGCATCCGTCCGTTGACGTTTTCAATCGCCATTCTATCCTCCTAGGCTATGCCATAGCCGCCCGCGCGTTTTCGTAGCGGGCGTCAATGATGGCGTTGTTCGCGGCGTGCCAGCGTTCGGCTAGGCTCGCCGCCGTTCGATATTCTTTCGCCGCCGGCGATTCCATGAATCGCCTGTCGCAAGCCGCGCGATTCGCGCATTGCCCGAAGTCGTCCTTCCACTCGCCCGCCGCTTGGCAAATCGGGCAGGCGAGTTCTTTCGCCGCCGCTTCCGCTTCTTTCGCCTCCGCCCGCCTGTTGGCTAGGGCGATTTGCATGGCTGTGAGTTGCCTTCCCATCATGTCCTCCGTTCGTTCGGCTAGGCTGTCGCCAGCCGCCGCGCTTCGGCTATCCGCCGTTCGCTAGCCGCCCAGCGCGGCGTCTATCTTTCGTTCGTAGTAGCGGCAGGCGCTGATCGCCTCGCCGTCTATGAAACCGTCCGCCGCCATGTCGTCCGCCCTCTCGCGCCATTCGCGCGCCAGCGTTCGCCAGGCTTTCAATTCGTTCGCGCTTGCCATTCGTTTCGCCTCCGCTGTAACTACTATGCTACAAGTGTAACGGATATGAAACCCCTAGCGCAAGGGTTTTCGGCGCTATTTTCGGGCAATTCGCAAAGTCAGGCGAAACTGGTTTCGGCGCGAACGGCTGGCTATGCCACACTTTCATAGCGGCTATGCCACATTTTCGCCGGCGGCGGCGCGAACGCTGGCTATCCCTCGCGCCTAGCCAAAGCGTTTCGCAAGCGCAACCCTCTCAGGGCGCAAGCGGCGCAAGTGACGGCGCGTCCGTCCAGGCTTCCCCATTGCGCCGTTCGTTCGCCGCATCGGGGATAGCCTTCGGCGTCAACCCAGTGGACTATCCGCTTGCCATTCATGCCTATCCCTTGCGCCGCTTTCGCGCCGCCTATGTTACATTTTTCTAGCGGGCATGTTACATTTTCGCCGACTGTGCGCCAGCCCTAGCCGCCGCCTAGCCTTTGTATTCCTCCATTGCCATTGCGAACGCCGCCGCCCAGCGTTCGGCGAATTCGGGTTCGCCCTCCACCGAAACGCTTGCGCCGCCCTCGCCTATTCCAACCGTCACGGCGCGGCTATCCCAGTCCAGCCCGCTTTCGCGCGCCCAGCGGCGTATGATAGCCGCCATGTCCTCGTCGGCGGCGGGGATTCCAACCTTGCCTAGCAAGGCGGGCTGGGGATAGCGGCGAAAGCCGCAGTGGGCGCAACCAACCCCGAAGGCGGGCGTTTCGTCCCGAATGATCATTGCGATTCGGGCGGCGCAACGCGGGCAAGCGAGTTCGGGTTTCATCGCGCCGCCTCCGCCGATTCCCAGAGTTCGCGCATTGACGGCGCGGCGAAAACGCAACACTCGCAAGCGGCGGCTATGCAAGCGTCAAGCGGCGCGGCGCAAGCGCAAGACTGGCAAGCGCACTTGTAATCGACATTCCCCAGCGAAACGCAAACCGCGCCCGCGAACGCCGCGCCCTTATAGGTTATAACCTCCCCCAGCAACGTCTTTTCGCGCTTCGGGACGCTAGCCTTGCGCCAGTCGTGGATAGCCTCGCCGCCGCCGCGCCCCTCGCCTTTTCTAGCCCACCGAATGGCGGGCGCGCGCCCGAAGTCCCCGCTAGGGTCTTTGCCCGCCGCGCTTTCGCCCAGCATAGGCTCCAAGCCCAGTTCGCGCTCGCTTTCGCAGTAATCGCAAGCCCCGAACGGCGCGTCGTGCAAGCATAGCCTAGCCATTGCGCCCCTCCTTCGCCGCCGCCTTCGCCGCCGCGATTCGCCTGTTCCAAGCCGCTTGTTCGCGCCGCCCGACTTGGAATCCCCTGCACTTCTTTTCCCTATGCGCCGACAGCCGATTCGCGTAGACCGCTTCTTTGCAAGACCGGCAAACGGCTATCCCAGCGTCTATGTCGGGCGGGCTAGGGCGCAAAGCGGCGAACGCGATTCCAGCCGCCGTCAAGGGCGTGTGCGCCAGCGTTCGCGGCGCGGCGCGCGTTTCGGCGATTGCCTGATCGACGTCCTTTTCGCAATCCGCGCAAGGCGCGAACGGCGAACACGCCTGGCAATTCAATGCTATGATGCTCATATGAATCCCTCCTGGATTCCCCGCCGCCGGCGATTATCCACTCTCCCCGGCGGCGGCTTTCTTTCGGCTATGTCCAGTTCCAAGCGTCTAGCAAGTCCTCGTCAGTCACTTTGTATTCGTCCAGCCCGCCGCGCTTTCGCGTTTCGGCTATCCCCCGCTTGACGAAACTAGCCATTGCGTCTTTGACGGCGGCGATTCGCGCGACTTTGCCCGCGCGCTCCACAACCTTTCGCAACTGTTCGCCGGTGCGCCATTCGCCGCCCTCGCCGCTTTCGGGTTCGGGCGCGTCTTCGGTCTGGCTATCCCCGCCGCTTTCGCCTTCGGGTTCGGGCGGCGATCCGCCCTTCCAGCGCAAGCCGAACAAGCCGCGCAAGTTCTTTCCGTCGACTTTCTTAACGTCCGTCTTGCCCAGCCCGAACAAGGTTTGCAACATGCGCGTGAATTGCGCCTGTTTCATTTCCAGGGCGTCTTTCAATTGCCCCTTCGCCGCCGCGAACGCCGCGCGGGTTTCTACAAAGTCAGCCCTGACGCCGCGTTCCAAGCGTTCCAATGCCCACTCGCCGCCCGCGCCCAGTTGCTCTTTTTCATGCGACTTGACCGCTTCTTTGACGGCTTCGGGCAATTCGGGCGGCGCGGACATGTCGGCGCAACGCTTGACTAGGAACGCGAACAAAGCCGCCCGCCTAGCCTCCGCGCCGTCAACCCCGTTATTGAAAGCCGTCTCGAAGCGCGCGTCGGGCTTTTCGGGCGCGGCGAACGGAATCGGCGTATAGCGGGCTTTCGCCGCGCGGTCGGTCAAATCCAACTCTATGCGCCCGTTCGCGCTTGCGAATATGCTGGCTTTGATTCGCCCCGTTTTCGGGTTGCCATACAGCATCCGAAAGTTGATCTCCGCGCCCGCGCCGCCGGTTATCGACTTGACGCGCGGCGCGTCAAGGTGCTTTGACTGTTGCGCCTCCTCTACATAGACGAATCGCGCCATTACTAGCGGGCGGGCTTCGGGCGTAGCCGAACGATCCCCGCCGCGCTTGGATTGCATGGCGTCTAGCGAAAGCGCCTCCGCGTAGTCTCCCAGCGTTTGCGCGATTGCGTTAAGAAGCGTAGTCTTGCCCGAATTGCCCTGGTTGTCGTCAAACAGCAAGTTCAATCGCTTCGCCGGAGTTCCGCGCAACGCCCAGGCTAGGCTGTCTTGCGCGAACGAACGCAATTCGGGCTCCAGCCTTTCCAGGGCTATGATGGCGGCGGCGTCCGCGTGGGTTGCGTTCGGGTCATACGCCGCGCCGATTGTTTGCGTTATGAATTGCGCCGCGCCGTCCGCCGGCGAAAGAAGCTCGCCGCTATCCAAGTCAACCACGCCATTCTTCGCGCCTATGTAGCGCGTTGGCGGGTCTATGATGCGCGTTTCGTCAACCCGAAGGCACTTGAAAGGCTCGCCCGCGTCCGCGTATGCGTCCGCTTTGATTGCGAACAAAGCCTGGATGTCCTTCAGGGCGCTATGCCTTTGATCGCGCCGCGCCTTGTCGCTGTCCATCCGAAACTTAGCCCACGCCCTAGCCTTGTCCTTCGCCTTTTCCGTGTCGCTCATGGTTTCGTTCGCTTCCGCCGCCGCTATCATGG
>CBDESW010000022.1:0-144751 GCA_965242675.1 Dehalococcoidia bacterium | reverse complement strand
TTTCGCGGGAATGACGGGGGCGAAATCGGGAAGTCGCGCCGCCCTGATTCCCCCTCGCTACTCGACCACCTCATACGCCACTTCCGCCACCTTGTCGCCGTCCTCATAGACGAACGCCCAGTAGCGCCCCGTCGCCCACAAATCGCGCTCATCCGCGCCGACGGGGAAGTAGTACGTCCATATCCCCCCGCTGTGTTGCGGGTCGGCGCTCACCTCCACGCTTCGCCGACCGAACTCGAAGCCGTCTTCGTAAAACTCCCTTATCTCCAGCGTCACACTTTCCGGGTCGCCGGTAACGTGGTGATACGAGTATTTTATCGTCAGCCAAGCGGAATCCTGGACGTCTCTCGGCGAGAAGGACGCCGCCGCCGCGCTGTCAACGCCGGTTTCAAGACTGACATGCGCGCCGGTTATCTGTCCGTTCAGCGCCGAGAAGCGTATCTTGAGCGGGCTTGCGTCCAGCCCCGATATGTCGTACTCGCCCGTTCCTTCGTACCAGCGCGCTAGGGTGTCGCCGGCGCCGCCGGAGTCCGCGCCGAAGGCTTGGCGGACGTCCGCTATCCCCGCGCCCGCCGTTTCGTTCGGGGACGCCGCGTTCAGCGCGCGGGACGCCGCATGCAGTTCGCGCGCGCCGTCCCAGAAGGCGTCCTCGCCCATCGTCCGCAGCAGGTCCACGAACAGCCGCTCGCCGAGCGAGTAGTTGCAATCGAAGGCGGGTTCGCCGCGCTCCGGCGCCAGATTCTCCAGCGCCATCACGCCCTGAGCGAACGCGCAGGGGGCGTTCGTGGCGTTCATCGGAGTCCCGACGCGCCGATTCTCGATTGCGGACGCCGTCATCTCCGCCATGCCCTCGTCTATCCAATCCGCGTTCGTCGCCCAGTAGTAATGCGCCACTTCGTGCGCGATGATGTGCGGGGAATGGGCGGCGTAATGTCCGCCGTCGTCCGCGTCGTATTTGGGGCGAATCGCCATATGCGTGCCGAAGTTCGTTCCGGCGGCGAAGGCGGGGACGGCGTCTTCGTACAGCAGTCCCACATAGCGCGCGGGGAACGGCGCCCCCATCAGCCTCTCGGAATCCCGAACGGCGTTCTCAAGCAAATCCATCCCCCGCCCCGCGCCCGGACGCGAGCGGACGATTACCAGCTCCACCGACCCGGCGAGCGGCAAATCCACCGTCCGCCGCTCCGAAGTCGTCGCGTCCGGGTCGAAAAGGGCGTCTATCATATGCGGCTGCCCGTATTTTAGCGTCCCGAACAGCATGGAGATTATCGGCGCGTCCGCGTCCGCCGCGCCGTCCCGCAGCGTCGGGCGCGACATGATTTCCGCGAATCGGTCGGTTGCGAAATAGGCGATGTCGCTCAGCGAATCCAGCGCCGCGCCGTCCGCCGCCTCCAGCGTTTGCAGGAAGGGCATCTCCGCCACCCGCGCCGCCGCGCCCGCGTCCGTCCGGGCAATCAGCGAAATGTTGCGGACGGCGGCGAATTCTTCATCCGACACGCCGTCCGCCACCCAAGACAGGGCGAGCGTTTTGCTCGCCGCCGCCGCGCCGCCGGTTCCGAGATTGGCGAGCGAGTTCAGCGCCCTAAGCTCCGTTTCGGATATGTCGTCCGCTACCCAAGACATGCCGATCAGCGTTTCGGCGGCGTCCGCGTGTTCCTGATGCAGATAGCCAAGCCTGCCAAGCGCCTCCGATTCGCCGTCCGAAACCCCGTCCGCTATCCAGGCGAAGGCGAGCGCTTTGGGCGCCAAATCCGCGCCGCCGGTTCCGAGATTGGCGAGCGAGCTCAGCGCCTTAAGCTCCGTTTCCGATACGCCGTCCGCTACCCAAGTCATGCCAATCAGCGTTTCGGCGGCGTCCGCGCGCTCATGCGACAGATAGCCGAATCTGCCGAGCGCGTCGGCGTCGCCCGCTGAAATCCCGTCCGCCACCCAAGCGAACGAGAGCGCCGTTGCCGCCATGTCCGCGCCGCCGGCTCCGAGATTGGCGAGCGACCTCAGCGCTTCGCGCTCCGTTTCCGAAACGCCGTCCGCTACCCACGCCATGCCGACTAGCGTTTCGGCGGCGTCCGCATGTTCCTGAGACAGATAGCCGAACCTGCCGAGCGCGTAGGCGTCGTCCTCTGAAATCCCGTCCGCCACCCAAGCGAACGAAAGCGCCGTTGCCGCCGCCGCCGCGCCGCCGCGTCCGAGATTGGCGAGCGAATTCACCGCGTCTCGCTCCGTATCCGTCACCCCGTCGGCGACCCAGCTCATGCCCATCATCAGCGCCGCCGCCGATTCGTTTTCCTGCCAGAAATACTGAATCCGGTCGAGCGTCTCGCGCTCGTCGTCCGAAAACCCGTCCGCCGCCCACGCCATATCGAGCAGGGCGAGCCCCGCCGGCTCGAAGAACGTCGCCATCTCGAGCAGGCGCTCCAGGCCGTCGCGCTCCGAATCATCCACGCCGTCCGCGACCCACTCCAGCGCGCCTATGCGGTTCGCCAAATCGGGCTTGTTTTGGACGAGCCAACCCCCGTTGCGGAACGCTCTCAGCGCCGCTCCGGACGGCGCGGGCGTGGCGGTGGGAACCGCCGTCGCGGTGGGCGGAATCGGCGACGGCGTGGCGGACGGCGCGGGCGTCGCCGTCGCCGCCGGCGTATTCGTCGCCGTCGCGGTCGGCGCGGGCGTGGCGGTGGGAATCGCCGTCGCGGTGGGCGGAATCGGGGACGGCGTCGCCGTCGGCAGAACGGCGGCAACCGGCGTCGCCGAGGGCGCGGGCGAATCTCCGCAAGCGGCGGCGAGCGCAACCAGCGCGGCGATGACGACGGCGGCGAGCGCCGTCGGATGGGCGATTATGGCGGGCATGGGCATGTTCGTGGAAATCTCCTGCTGGGTCCGCGTTCCTAGTCGTCCTGCCCCGCGTGGCGGTAGCAGACGACCTGTTCCGTATCCAAATCCTCGGCGCAGGCGAGGCAGAACAGCCGCGTCAGAACGTACTCCGGCGACTGCGCCGCCTCGCCCAGCCCGTATCCAATCGGCGGCGGCTTCGACCGCCCGATGTGGTCGTAGCGGTCATGCGGGCAGTAGCGGCACTGGTCGGTTTCGGGGTGGGCGAAGTTCTCCCACGCCCGCCTGTTGCGCCGCTGCGCCTCCGGGTCTCGCGAGGGCTTTACGGTGATGTCTGCCATGTTGAACCTCTCTCTGCGTGAATCATGTTAGCGCCGTTCGGCGGGGATTAGCCATTGGGGGGATTTGTTGGCGGAGGACGAGACGCGAACGGCGCCCCGCCCTCCGCCGGGGCTAGCGGGCTATGGCGCGGATTGTGAAGTCCGCGAAGCGCGTGAACCTTCCGGGGATTCCGTCGCCGGTGAAGTAGTTGGCTATCGCGTCCACCTCGCCGAGTTTCGCGCCGCCGCTCAAGTCCAATTTGGCGACGAACGCGCCGTTGACGAACAGCCAGCCGTCTTCGCCTGTGGCGACTACGCGGACGCGGTTTTCGCCGCCGTCGGTCGTCGAGATGCGTTCGGAGTATCCCTCGGCGATGTCTTGCTCCGAATCCACGTCGCCAGTTCGGAGATAATGGTGCCATTTGCCGTTCGAGCGAACGATGACCGCGTGGAATTCGCCGCGTCTTGGATGCCTAAACGTGAAGCCGGCGCTCCACGCCCCGACATCTGTCGGGTACGGATTGGCGAACGTCGCCTCAATGACGCCGTCGGACATTGGGGTCAGGCTATCGAAGTAGCCTACGAATTCGTCCTCGTGTTCGATGTCTCCGCTTTGGGGTCCGAAAGCGGTGCTAAGCGGGCGGACGGCGAACCCCTCGAACCGTGCTGAAACGGGGTTGTGGCCGGAGACGGATTCGCTCTTGTCGCCGAACGCCACAAGGTGGACGCCGCCCGCGCCGGTTACGCCGCCGAAATCCAACTCCGACATGAACGCGCCGTTGATGAACAGCATCCCCACGCCGCCATAGGCGATTAGGCGAACGCGGTTGCGCGCGTTCGCGCCCGTTCGCAGGTTGGGCAGGACGCCCGACTGGATGATTTCAATGCCCCCGCCGTCCAGATTTCGCGTATGCTGCCAGAACGGCGCGGCGCTGGCGTTCAGCTCCATCGCGTGGAAATTGTCCAATTCGCGGTCCGCCCGCATCCAAATCGTCAGGGCGGCGGGCGGGTCTCCGACGAATGTCGCTTCAGCGGCGAAATCCGCGAGCGCGACGTCGCTGGGAAAGAACGCGAGTCCGCTGTCGCTTGTCAGCGAACCGTCCACAGGTCCGAAAGACGTTGAGGAAGCGCGCGGCGCGGGCGTCGGCGTCGGCGCCGCGAGTGCGGCGGGCTTCAGCGCCTCAAAAGCGGCGGCGTCAATCGGCGTGACTGTGAAATCCTCGAACCGCGCGGAGACTCGCCCGCTTTCGTTGATCGCTATGAGCTGAATGTCGCCCTTGCCGCTTATGGCGCTGAAATCCAGCTCCGCGATGAGCGCGCCGTTGACGAACAGCAGCCCCGCGTCGCCATAGGCGGCTACGCGAATGTGGTTGCGAGCGTCCGCGCCCGTTCGGAGGTTGGAGCCGACGCCTATCTGCGCCTCTTCAATGTCCGTCCCGTCTCGCGCCAGCGCGTGCTGCCAAGTGAACGACGACCCGCTCGCGTCGCCCAGCGCCACGATATGCCAGTTTTCGAATTTTCCGTCCAACCGCGACCACATCCATATCTCAGGCGGCAATTCGCCGATGAACGTCGCTTCGGATACGAAATCGGCTAGCTGGACGCCGGTTCGCAAGACCGCGCTTCCGTCATCGCTCGTCAGCCTGCCGTCTTGCGGGCCGAAGCCGACGGGCGCGGCTGGCGTCGGCGTCGGAAGGTTGGCGGGCTTCAGCGCCTCGAACCCGGCGGCGTCCAGCGGGCGGATGGTGAAATCCTCGAACCTGATGGAGAAGAATCCGTCATCGACCGCGAGCAGGTGCATGGAGCCGGCGTCGGTGTGGCGGCTCAAATCCAACTGCGCGACGAACGCGCCGTTGATGAACAGCAGCCCCGCGTCGCCATAGGCGGCTACGCGGATATGATTCCGCGCGTTCTCTCCGCGATTTAAGCCGCCCGCCGCCGCGCCGCCGGCGGCGAAACGGGATTTGTCCATGCCGCGCAGCCTGATTTTATGCTGCCAATCGCCCGAACCGTCCAGCTCGATGAGATGCCACCCGTCGCCCGTCAAGCGCATGTGGAGAACGACTTTCGGGATGTCCCCGACGAATGTCGCTTCGGCGACGAAATCCGACACTTTCACGTTGGTGTTGAATTGCGCGGCCCCGCCGTTGTCCGTCAGCAGGCCGTCTTGGGGACCGAAATTAGTCAGCGCGGACGGCAGCGCGGTCGCGGTCGGCGCGGGGGTTGGCGTCGTCGGAGCGAGTCCGGCGGGCTTCATCGCCTCGAAAGCGTCCGCGTCGAGCGGGGTGATGGTGAAATTCTCGTACTTGACGGAGATAGGACCGTCATCGGACGCGAATATGTCGATGCTTCCGGGGGCGGTGTGGCGGCTCAAGTCCAATTCGCCGTGGAACGCGCCGTTGATGAACAGCAGCCCCTCGCCGCCATAGGCGGCTATGCGAATGTGGTTGCGGCGGCTTTCTCCGCTCCCCGCGCCGCCGGACACCGCGCCTCCGGCGATGGCTTCGGCGGAATCCGCGCCTGGCGCTCTCGACCAAAGCGCCCAATTCCCCGAATCATATATGCCTACGGAATGATTGCCTCCATTGTCATTCACCCAGCGCAGGAAGAATCCAAGCCATTGGGCATTTCCGACGAATGTGGCTTCGACTACGAAATCGGCGAGATTTACGCCAGGCAAGAAAACCCCGAAGCCCCCATCGTCCGCCAGCGAGCCGTCTCGCGGTCCGAAAACCGGCTGAAGCGGCGTCGGCGTCGGGAGTCCGGCGGGTCTCATCGCCTCGAAAGCGTCGGAGTCGAGCGGGGCAACTGTGAGATTCTCGTACCGGACGGAAGTGGATTCAGCGAGAAGGTTGTTCGCGGCTATGTCAATGCTTCCGGGGCCGGCATGGGCGCTCAAGTCCAACTCCGATACGAACGCGCCATTGATGAACAGCAGCCCATCGTTTCCGTAAGCGGCTATGCGAAGGTGGTTGCGGCGGTTTTCTCCGAACTCCACGCCGCCGGACACTACGCCGACGCCGATGAGGTTAAAATTGTCCAAGCTTCCCCGGATAAATCCGTGTTGCCAAGATCCGAGCGTGGTTATCTGAACCAAGTGTCCCACCGAGTCTCCCGCCGAGTCAGCATCCGTCCATCGCATGAAGAATCCAATCGAGGTCGCTTCCCCGACGAATGTCGCTTCAACCACGAAGTCGGCGATGTTCACGCCGGTCTTGAAACCGGCGACTCCGACGTCTCCCGGCAACAATCCGCTTTGCGGACCGAAAACCGCCCGAACCGGCGTAGGCGCGGGCGTATGCGTAGCCGTCGGCGACGGCGCGGGCGTATGCGTGGCAGTCGGCAATGGCGTGGGCGTGTTGGTGGGCGTGGGCGTCGGGATTGGCGTATTGGTTGGCGTTGCCGTTGGGATTGGCGTGTTGGTGGGCGTCGGCGTAAGCGTCGCCGTCGCGGTCGGCGTGGGCGTGTTGGTGGGCGTCGCCGTCGGGAACGGCGTCTTGGTCGGCGTGGGAGTTGGCGTCGGCGTATTGGTGGCGGTCGCCGTCGCGGTTGGCGTTGGCGTGTTGGTGGCGGTCGCCGTCGCCGTCGGAATCGCAGTCGCGGTTTCGGTTGGCGTCGCCGTCGGCGCGATGGTTGGGGACGGCGCGGGCGTCGATGCGGACGCGAGCGGCGCGCTGGCGGGCGTCGGCGGCGGCGCGGCGTCTCCTCCGCAAGACGCGGCGAACAGCGCGGCGATAATCAGGATGACTGCGGTTATGGCAGACGTCGTCTGCGGCATGCGTATGCTGAGCATGAAAAGACCTCTCTCCATCTTCGGGCGGCGAGGCGCGCGAATCTAAGAAGGCGCGCGTCGCCGCGTGGCGCAATCCCGCGCTAGGCGGGAACGGGCGTGAAGGGGAGAGAGTGTCTATTCCAGGCGCGGAACGGCTCCGGCGGGGTTGGAAGCCCGCAAAAGACCGGCGCGGCTCGGACGGAAGGTTGGGAGTCCGAGCGCGAAAACGGCGCGGCGCGCGGCGATTCCAAGCGGAACGCGCAACGCGGCGGCGCGGAACGCCAGCCCGACAAGCGCCGCGCTGACGGCTATCAGGGCGGCGAGAAGTTGCCCGCCGTCCGAAAACAGCAACGAGGACATTTCGACGACGAACCCGTAGCCGATGAAGACCGCGACCACGCCGAAGAAGTGCAAGGCGCTCACGGCGAGGAGCATCGGTTCCTGGGAATCCCGCAGGAACGTCCACGCCAAATCGGACGGCGACGCGCCCATCGCGAAGCCGAGCCACGCAAGCGCGAGGGCGGCGATTATGGGAAACGCCACGCCCATCGCAATGGCGCATCCGAACCACAATTTGATGAGGTCGCGGAAGTCGCGCCTGATTCCTCTGCCGAAAATCAGTATCATGTTCTCATTATAGCGCCCCCCGCCGCCGTTCGCTAGGGGGAAAACCGCGAAAGGGCGATTTTCGGAACGAAGAGCGAGGAATGTGAATTGCGAGCCGCCCGCGACGACATTGCAACGCGGACGCCCCTATTGCCAATCGCCGCCCTAAGCGCGCCCTGCGAACGGAATTCAGCCCCTGGCGCCTAACCGCCCGCCGCCCGCCCGCCGTTTCTTATCTCGGTCGACGACACGTCCGCCCGAAACGCCGTCTCCGGAATCTCTATGAACATGTCCGCCAGCGCCGGCGGAATGGCGGCGTCCCGAAGCGTCTTGAAACCGTCAGGCGTCGCCCTGCCGCCGACGGCGAAGCGGCAGCCCGCGTTCCGCATCTCCAAAAGCGCCGACAGCATCCCCGACTCGCCGCCGCCGTAGTAGCGGGCGTCCACTAGGCGCTCCAGCGTGTCGTAGCCGATTGCGAAAGCGCATCCCGGCGCCAGTTTCGCCTTTTCGTGGAAAGTCGCCGTGCGGGTGGCGGCGATTGGGGCGAATCCCAAGAATCCGCTTAGCCGCCGCCGGACTTCCGATAGGGCGAGCTGCGGCTTGTCGACGTTCGTTATCGAAAGCTCATACACAACCGGCAAGCCGCCGCCCAGCGTTTCGGACGCCGCGCGCGCCAGCTTCTCATGCCCCGCGTGCAGCGGGTTGAACGACCCCGCCATGATGACCGCGTCCGATATGCGGGCGTCCGCGACCTGCGTTCCGTCCGGCTCCGCGAGCGCCAGCGCGACATGCCCCGCCGCCAGCGCCTCTAGGGCGTCCGCGAAAGCCGAATCTTCGCGCTCCACATGTTCATTGGGCGACAAGCCGAGCGGGATGCGGTCTTGTTCCGCCAACCCGAACGATTCCGCGAGCGCGTTCAGCGTCAGGGCGCTCACTAGGGCGTCTTCCCCGTCTCGATTTCTTAGTCCCTTGTCGAGCGTGAGCGAGAATGTCGCGCCGCCGGCGGGATGATGCGTCGCCACATGGCATCGGTGTTCGCCGCGCTTGGGGCGGTCGGTGGCGATTGTCGCGGAGCATCCCAAGCCGACGACCGGCTCGCGCCCGCCTTCTCGCAATCGAACGGCGCGGAAGTACGCCGCCCGCGCCAGCGCCCTCGCCGCATCCGCCGATACGAACTGCGACGGCTCGCTTCCCAAGTATTCGACCATCGCGCGCGATGCGTATGGGACTTGGATATCGAGAACCGTCCGAGACGCTCCGGCGACGCCCAGCAACCAGCCTACCGCGCGCGTCCCCGCCCCCGCGACGGCGACGGACGCCATGCCGGGGGCGGCGTGGAGGGCTTTCGCCAATTCAAGCGCTTTGTCTTCCAAGACGACCGCTCCGAGTCGCTATCTTTGCATGGGCATGTTTGGCGAATTTAGGCGCGAATTGGACGCTTTCCGCCGCTTCCACGCCCCCCGCCGCCGTCATTCCCGCGAAGGAACGTCACCCTCGCGGAAGCGGGGGCGGGAATCCAGATGCCCCAACCATGCCCGCTACTTGAAATCAGGCTTGAGCTGAAGCCAACGTATCCCCTCTCCCTTGATGGGCTTATAGGGGTATGTTTACGGAAAACAAGCGTCGCGCGCAACCAACGTATCCCCTCTCCCTTGATGGGAGAGGGCTAGGGTGAGGGTGCCTGCGCCGCTAGGCGCAGTTTCGCCAGCCACAAACATACCCCTGCAAGCCCTTGATGGGAGAGGGTTAGCGCGCGGGCGTCTGCGCCGCTAGGCGCAGTCCCGCGCGGATTGCCCGCCGAGTCTATGGTTGGCGCGCCCCTATGCACGCCGCGAGAATCTGGGGTCGAGCGTGTCGCGCAAGCCGTCGCCCACCAAGTTTATCGACAGGACGCTGAACGACAGGAACAATCCGGGGAAGAACGTCACCCAGACCGCCATCTGCAGATACGTCCGCCCTTCGCCCATGATGTTGCCCCAGCTCGGCGTCTGCGGCGGGACGCCCGCGCCTAGGAAACTCAGGTTGGCTTCCACGATTATCGCCAGCGCGAAGATGAACGTCGCCTGCACCATCACCGGCGCGAACGTGTTTGGCGCGATGTGCCGGAGCAGGATTCTCCAAGTCGGCGTCCCGATGGCGTTCGCCGCCTCCACGAACTGCTGCTCGCGCAAAGACAAGACCGCGCCGCGCACGACGCGCACCATGCGGGGGGTGTCCACCACGCAAATCACCAGAATCACGTTGAAAACGCTCGCGCCCAATACGGCTATCAGGGCGAGCGCCAACAAGAGCGACGGAAACGCCATCAACCCGTCCATGAACCGCATGATGATGTTGTCCGCTCGGCGGTAGTAGCCCGTGATTAGCCCGATGAGCAACCCGAAGACGGACGTGACCATGCCGACGGTGAAGCCGACCATCAGCGAGATGCGGCTTCCGACGAGCGTCCGGTCGAACACGTCGCGCCCCAGGTGGTCGGTGCCGAACCAGTGAGTGGGGCTCGGCGCTTCAAGGCGCTCGAACGGGCTGAGCTTGGAAGGGTCGGTCCGCGTCAGCAACGGCGAGAAGATGGCGATGATGACGACGACGACCAGAATCGCGCCGCCCAGCATCATGTTCGGGTTGCGGCGCAGGGCGCGCGCCGGCCCGCGGAAACTCCCGCGCCACCCGCTCGCCCGCGCCGTCATAGTCTGGTTGGCAGTCGTCATCGCGCCCCGCTTTCGGTCATCGCTTCTTCCCGTCCCCGCGCCAGCCTAGTACCGGATGCGCGGGTCGAGATATGCGTAGAACACGTCTATTATCAGATTCACGAACACATACGCCACCGCCGTCACCATCAGCATCGCCTGGACGATGGGATAGTCGCGGCGGACGACGCCGTCCACCAGCAGCCTGCCGAGTCCGGGAATGGCGAACACGGTTTCCGTCACCACCGCCCCGCTCACCAGCGCCGCGAACACCAGCCCGACCACCGTGACAATCGGAATGGATGCGTTGCGCAGCGCGTGGCGCATTATCACCACAAAGCCCGCCAAGCCCTTAGCGCGCGCCGTCCGTATGTAGTCCTCTTGCAAGACTTCTATCATCGTCGACCGCGTCATGCGCGCCACGAGCGCCGAGAACGGTATCGCGTTGGCGAGCGCCGGCAGCGTCAGGCTGCGCAGGAACGGCAGAATCCCCTCCGAAATCGGCACGAAGCCGACGGCGGGGAAAATGCGAATCTCCACCGCGAAAAGCCAGATGAAGATGAACCCCAGCCAGAACACCGGCACGGAGAACCCCAGAACGGCGAATATCATGCAGGCGCGGTCGGTGAAGCTGCCGACGTAAGTCGCCGCCACGACCCCCATCGGCACGCCTATCAGCACCGATAAGACGATTGCGATTAGCCCCAAACTCAGCGTCGGCTGCAATCGCGGCGCCATGAGGCTGGCGATGGAGTGCTTGGAGAAGATGGACGTCCCCAAATCGCCTTGCAGAAGGTTGCCCACCCACACGCCGAACTGGACGTAGAAGGGCCTGTCGAACCCCAGCGCCTGCCGCATCTTCTCGACGTCCTCCGGCGTCGCTTCCTCGCCCGCCATCAGCACCGCCGGGTCGCCGGGGGCGATGTGCAGAATGGAAAAGGTGATTACCCCGACCATGAAGATGACGGGGAGACTCGCCAGAAGGCGGCGCAGGATGTAGGTTGACATGGGGGATAAAGCCCTTAGCGCTTAGGACGCCGCGCTACGCGCGCCGCGCGGTTGTCCGCCCAGCCGACGAATCGAACGGGCGGGGATGATTGGGTATCGCCGTAAATCTTCTCGCATCGGTTGATGAAATCCTATTCGCGGTTGGCGAAACTGCGCCTAGCGGCGCAGACACCCTCACCCTAGCCCTCTCCCATCAAGGGAGAGGGGATTTGTTGGTTGATGTTCGGGGTTGCCAACCGCGCCGCCGCCATTCGCGACGGCGGCGCGGGGTTTTAGCCGTTGTCGGCTAGGATTCGTCCAGCCAGGTGTCCCACAGCACGGGGAAGGGGATGGGGTTCCATCCCTTCACTTCCTTGCGGGACGCCAGCGGCGGGTAGAAGTCGCCGATTCTGATTACGGGCATGTCCTCGAACGCGAAGGCGTTGATTTCTTCCCAAATCTCGAACTGCTCCTCGGCGCTCTTGGCGCGCGCGAAGCCGTTCATCAGCTCGGTCATCCTGCCGGTCTCGTCCTGGTAGCGGTTGAACCAGCCGTCCTTCTGCAGGGACGTGTTGGTGAGCGGTCCGAGAACGCGCCCCGTGCCGCTCCAGGTGTGGAAGGCTTCCCACAGCTCCGGGTCGGCGCGGCGGGTGCCGAGCGTCGCCCAGTCCATCGGCTGCAGATCGACGTCGAAGCCCAGCTCGGTCAGCACTTCCGCCGTCACCGCCGCGAGGTCGGGCAGCACGGGCATGTCCAGCGGCTGCATGACGCGGACGCTCGCGCCCTCGACGCCGGCTTCCGCTATCAGCGCCTTCGCCGCCTCTATGTCCTGGACGTTGTACTTGCCTTCGGAGCCGGCGTCGGTGTCCCAGCGCGTCGCGCAGGCTTGATGGTTCGTGCAGAGGCTCCAGAATTCGGGGTCGCCCACCGCCGCCGTCAGAGCGCGCTCCATCGGATACGCCAACTGAAGGGCGCGGCGAACGCGCTTGTCGTTGAACGGCGGCTTGAGATGGTTCACCCAAACCGAAGTGCCGTTGCCGGGCTTGTTGATGAACAGGTTGAGTTCGGGGTTCGCCGTTATCTGCGGGACGAAGTCCGCCTTGAACTCGTCAAGGGCGTGAACCTGCCCCACCGCCAGCGCCGCGATTCGGGACGCCATGTCGGGAATCTCTATCCACTCGATGGTGTCGAGATAGACGGTGTGGCCGCCGGCGAGCGCCGAAGTCGGCTCGTCGCGCTTGGCGTAATCCACCCAGCGCTCCGCCGTCCAGCGGTCGCCCGGCGCCCAGCGGACGAACTTGAACGGGCCCGTCCCTATCACTTCCTGCGCCGATTCGGTCTGCGGCAGAGAGTGGATTTCCTCCGGCAGAACATAGGGCGCGAAGCTCTGATTGGTGTGTATCGAATCCAGCACGAGCGCGGTCGGCTCGCTGAGCGTTATCGTGATTTCGTCCTCGCCCGTCGCCGCCATCTCCGCGCCGAACTCGCCCATCAGCCGCTTGTACATCCCCGCCTTCTCTTTGACGCGGTCGAAAGAGCCGACCACGTCGGCGGCGGTGACGGGGCGCCCGTCGTGATACCGCAGTCCCTGCCGAAGGTGGAAGTCCCACGTGAGGCCGTCGTCGCTCACATCCCAATCCTCGACCATCATCGGCGCGGGGGCGAAGGAAGCGTCCACATGGAACAGCCCTTCCATGGTGTGCCGCGCGACGTGGGCGGTGACGATGAGCGTCGTCCACTGCGGGTCAACCGACTTGAGGCTGCCCTGCGGGACGATTTTGAGCGTTCCGCCCATCTGCGCCATGCCGGTGGTTTCGGGGGTGGGAACCGCCGAGAAGACCATCGGGGTGGGCTGGGCGAAGGCGGGCACCGCCGGCGGCAGAGCGGCGGCGGTCGGCGCGGCGGGCGCCGCCATCGCCGGGGCGGGCTGCTCCGGCTCACGCGGCTGCTCCAGCGCCGGCGCCGCCGGCGCCTGCGGCGCCGGCGCCGGAGCGGGAGCCGCCGGCGCCTGCGGCGACTCCGACTCCTGAGCGCCGCAAGCCGCCAGCGCAAGCAACGCGACCGCGCCTATTGCGAATACAACGATTTTCTTCATCTGCTTCTCCTTGAGGAAGTCCCATCACATCCCATCCTAGTCTCATCCGTCGTCCGAACACCCGCCCAGCGCCCGCCTCGCGGACGGAAGCCGATATTTGGATTCGTGAAAGTTTACTGCAACCGCCGCCCCCCTTTCAACCGCCCGGAATCGCGAAAGGGCGATTATAAACGAATCCCGGAGGAAATGAGCGGCGGGAGCCGCCGGCGAGCGCAATCCGATTCATAAACGGCGCCCGAAGAAAAGGGCGATTATCGCGCCGCCGCCCGATTTCCATATCCGTCATTCCCGCGAAGGCGGGAATCCAGAAGGCGGCGGACGCCAACGCCGAACCGAAAACCGCCGCGAGCGCGACATGCCAACGCAACCTAACCGCCGCCGCGCCCAATTCCCATATCTGCCATTCCCGCGAAGGCGGGAATCCGGAAGGCGGCGGACGCCAACATCGAACCGAAAATCGCCGCGAGCGCGACATGTCAACACAACCTAGGACGTGTCGGCATAGGCTAGGTAGTGTTGACATAAGGATAATTTGGAAGATTCTCGCGCCAAAATCTCCAATCTCCCCCCTTGCAAAGGCATGTTCATGGAAAACAAGCCCGAATCGCGAGCGATGAATCCCCTCTCCCTTGATGGGAGAGGGCTAGGGTGAGGGTGTCTGCGCCGCTAGGCGCAGTCCCGCGCGGTTTGACCCCCGCCCCCGCTCACTCTTCTCTCTAATGTCAACGCAACCTAGCCGCCGCCGCGCCCGATTTCCATATCCGTCATTCCCGCGAAGGCGGGAATCCAGAAGGCGGCGGACGCCAACGCCGAACCGAAAACCGCCGCGAGCGCGACATGGCAACGCAACCTAGCCGGCGCCGAAGAAAAGGGCGGGAAAATCCCCCACTAGCCAGCGCCGCCCAAACAACCATACAATAAACCCCGACATGTACGACGCCATCATCATCGGCGCGGGCCCCGCGGGGAGCGTCGCCGCTTTGGAATTAGCCGCCGCCGGCGCGCGGGTCGCCCTCATAGACCGCCGCCGGCGCATAGGCGACAAACTCTGCACCGGAGTCATCGGCGCGGAGTGCGCCGCCCGCTTCCCCGTCCCCGACGAGCTGATTCGCCACCGCGCCAGCGCCGCCGCCATACACGCCCCCGGCGGCGCGGTGTACGCCGTCCGCAGACCGTCCGCGCCGGCGCTCATAGTCGACCGCGTATCCTACATCGCCGGCGTCGCCCGGCGCGCGGCGGAACGCGGCGCCCATCTCCGGCTGGGATGGCGCGTGAACTCCATCGAGAAGACCGCGCGCGCGGCGTCCGTTCTCGCCCAAGACGGCGACGGGAAGACGCGCCGCCTCGACGGGCGCGTCCTGCTCATCGCCAGCGGATTCGGACACGCCCTGCCGGAAATGGCCGGCATAGAATCCGCCCGCCCTCCGGAGCATCTCGTCGGCTGCCAAGTCGAGGTTCGCACCGAAGACCTGCGGCGCACGGAAGTGTTCGCCGGGGAGCGCATCGCGCCGACGGCCTTCGGCTGGCTCGCGCCCGTATCGCCGTCCTCCGCCCTGCTGGGGGTCGTGGCGCGGCGCGGCGCGGCGCGCGGACTGAAGCGCCTGTCGCGCGAACTCGCCGAAAGCGGGCGCGCGGCGTCCGCGCTGGGCGAAGTCGGGCGCTGGGGAATACCCATCAGACCGATTCCCAAAACCTACGCCGACCGCGCCATGGCGCTGGGGGACGCCGCCGGATTCGTCAAGCCCACAACCGGCGGCGGCATCTACTACGCCATGATCTCCGGCGAACTAGCCGCCCAAGCCGCGATGGACGCCATGGACGAAGGCGACCTGTCCGCCCGCTCCCTTTCGCGCTATCAGCGCGCGTGGAAGCGCGAATTCGGAGACGAACTCCGCATCGGCTACTACGCCCGCCTGCTGTTCGAAGCGCTGAACGACAGCCAGCTAGACCTGCTGATGGAGACGTTCCTGTCGCCGGAAGTCCAAGACAGCGTCGTGAACGCGCCCGATTTCTCGTTCGACCGCCACAGCCGGACGATTCTGCGCGCCGTCGGCAACAAGCGCGTCGGCAAGCTCATACGCGGCTTCGGCGCGTCCGCCGCCCCGATTCTGGCGCGGCTTTTGCGAAGCGCCGTCAGCGCCTGACGCGCCGGACGGCTTTCGGACGGATTCTTCTATTAGGCAGTGTTGACATAAGGATAGTTTGGAAGATTCTCGCGCCAAAATCTCCAATTTCCCCGGCACCCCCGCCCCGTCATTCCCGCGAAGGCGGGAATCCAGAGCAGCCCAACAACGTCATTCTCGCGGAATCGGGGACAGGATAGCCGCTAGGAATCAGGCATGAATTCCAACCAACGCATCCCTTCCCCGCGCCCCCGCCCCGCCATTCCCGCGAAGGCGGGAATCCAGAGTAGCCCAACAACGTCATCCTCGCGGAATCGGGGACAGGATAGCCGCTAGGAATCAGGCATGAATTCCAACCAACGCATCCCTTCCCTTCCCCGCGCCCCCGCCCCGTCATTCCCGCGAAGGCGGGAATCCAGAGTCGCCCAACAACGTCATCCTCTCGGAAGCGGGGACAGGATAGCCGCTAGGAATCAGGCTTGAATTCCAACCAACGCATCCCTTCCCCGCGCCCCCGCCCCCGTCATTCCCGCGAAGGCGGGAATCCAGAGTCGCCCAACAACGTCATCCTCGCGGAATCGGGGACAGGATAGCCGCTAGGAATCAGGCTTGAATTCCAACCACCGCATCCCTTCCCCGCGCCCCCGCCCCCGTCATTCCCGCGAAGGCGGGAATCCAGAGCGGAGCGACCGACTTGGCAACTGGGAACCAAGCCAGAATCGCGAGCGACAAATCCCCTCTCCCTTGATGGGCTTGCAGGGGTTGTTTGTCGGATTTAGGCGCGAATTGGACGCTTTTAGCCGCTTCCGCGCCCCGCCCTCGTCATTCCCGCGAAGGCGGGAATCCAGAGTCGACCAACCGAGATAGCCACTAGGAATCAGGCTTGAACTGAAGCCAACATATCCCCTCTCCCTTGATGGGAGAGGGCTAGGGTGAGGGTGCCTGCGCCGCAAGGCGCAGTCCCGCGCGGATTGCCCGCCAGCCACAAACATGCCCCTGCAAGCCCTTCATGGGAGAGGGCTAGGTTGATGGCGCCCGCGCCGCAAGGCGCAGTCCCGCGCGGTTTGCCCTCCGGCCCCGCTCACTCTTCTCTCTAATGTCAACACCGCCTAGCCGAACATGTCCGCCAAGACGCCCATTCGGGCGTAAAGCGCGTTCTCGGCTTGCCGGTAGAAAGCCAGCCGCGGGTCGTCCGTCTCGATGCTGAAATCGCCGCTGCGCTGCATCGGATCCATTACGACGCAGCCGGGCTTGAGCGCGTCCATGAAGTCGCGGTCGATGGTTAGCCGCCCGCGCCCTCGGCTTCTCAGAATCTGCATGTGCGCCGCCGTTCGCGGCCCATTCAGATACACCGCGTCCGCCGCGCGCGCCGCTTCCGACACGTCCTCGAGCGTCCGCGTCTTGACGCCGCGCGCCGCGCAATGCTCGGCGACGTCCGCCGGCGGCAGGCCGCTGAACGGCACGAGCAGAACTTCCACGCCGTCGAACATGGCGAGCCCCTTCAGCAGCGCGCTCACGTTGCGATGCTCTAGTCTGCCGACAATGGCGACCGTCGCGCCGTCTATGCCGCCGCGCTCGCGTTGGATTGTGTAGAGGTCGGCGAGCGCCTGCGTGGGATGGTCGTCCGGCCCCCCGCCGCTGATCACGCTCAGGGCGTTCGCGGACGCCGCCCGCTCCGCCATGCGCGCGTCGCCGCTTCGGACTACCGCCGCGTCTATGCCCATGCTGGCGAGGATGCTGGCTATGTCGTCCACGAACCGCGCGCTGTGGGCGGGGAAGAAGCGGCTGGCGTCCTCCGTGTGATACGCCTGCCCGCCGAGCAGATGAGTCGCCCGCTCGAAGGAAGCCCGCGTCATGAAGCTCGGCTCGTAAAACAGGCAGTAAAGCGCCCGCCCGCGCATCGGCTGCCCCGCCGCGCCGTCCCCGCCGCCGCGCAACCGCTCGCACAGCGGAAACAGCGTCCCTTCCACCCAGCCCCTGCTCAGGCGAGTCGTATCTATCAAATGCCGCCGTTCGACCATCTAAACGCTCCGCGCTCGATTCGTTCGTCCCCCCGAAAACCGCCGCTCCGAACCCCGCGCCGAAAATTGTACACGCCGCCGCCCCGCGTATCCAACTTTTCGGAGAGAAGCGGACAATCGGATTGCCCCCTTGCGCCTTTGCCTTTCCCACTTTCCCGAACATTCGCGGATTCCCAAGACGCGCCCGCCATTCGCCGCCCCGAATACGCTATAATAGCCGCGCTCGCAAACATTCAGCGCCCGGCGCGGAGGTCAGCCCGACATGCTTGAACGGTTCAAGGTTCCCAAAGAAGACGAGGTGAAAATCTCGCATGAGTCGCTTCACGAGACCGTCTCCGCGATTTTCGGGAAGATGGGCGTGGAGCTAGACGACGCCCGTCTCGGCGCGGATGTCCTAGTCGCCACCGACCTGCGCGGCGTCGAGACTCACGGCGTATCGAACATGCTCCGGTCCTATGTGCAGGGCTACACGCAAGGGACGCTCAACGCGCGCCCGGATTGGAAAATAGAGCGCGAATCGCCCTCCACCGCCACTGTGGACGCCGACCGCGGGCTCGCCGTGATACTCGGTCCCAAAGCGATGGCGCTCGCCATCGAAAAGGCGCGGAATGTCGGCGTGGGCGTCGTCACGATGCGGAACGCCGGACACTCCGGCGCAATCGGCCATCACGCGATGCTGGCGGCGGAAGCCGACATGGTCGGCATGACCGCCACAGCCGGCGGCATGATGGTTCTGCCCACTTTCGGCGCGGAGCCGCGCATGGGAACGAACCCCATCGCCATCGCCGCGCCCGCCAAGCGCCAGCCGTTCCTGCTCTTCGACGCCGCCACTTCCGCCGTCGCCGGCAACAAGCTTGGCTTGGCGAACCGCGTCGGCGCCGACATGCTCGGCGGCTGGATAGCCAACACGGACGGCTCCCCCATCTTGGACGAAGTCCCCATGCCGGAGCGCGGCGGCTACTACCAGCTGCCGCTGGGCGGAACCCGCGAGCAGGGCTCCCACAAGGGCTACGGCTTCAGCCTAATGTCCGAGACCCTAGCCGCCCTCCTATCCGGCGACAGCCCGACGATGATAGAGACCGCCCCCGGCGGCAGCAAGCACTTCTTCGCCGCCTACAACATATCCGCCTTCTGCGACTTGGACGAATTCAAGGAACGGATGGACAAGATGCTGGAAACCCTCCGCGACACGCCCCCCGCCCCCGGCCACGACCGCGTAATGTACCCGGGCCTGTCGGAGTACGAAGAAGAACGCGACCGGCGCGCGAACGGGATTCCGCTCCACAAAGAAGTAATCGAATGGTTCGCCGACATATGCGCCGAGCTGCAGGTTCCGGCGCTCAGGGCAGTGTAGCGCGTCCCCGCCCCCGTCATTCCCGCGAAGGCGGGAATCCAGAGTCGCCCAACAACGTCATCCTCGCGAAGGCGGGGACAAAATAGCCATCCGAAATCAACCCCGAACTGAAGCCAACGCATCCCCTCTTGACCAGAGAAATCTAAGATGAGCGCGTCCGCGCCGCCAGGCGCAGTCCCGCCCGCCCGCGACACGCCCCCAACAACGGAGAATCCCGTCCCATGTCCACCCCGCCCGACGATTCGCAGCTCGCCGAAATCGAATCGTTCGCCATCGACCTCGCGCGCGGCGCGGGGGAGACGCTCGCCGCCCGCTTCGGCGGCGACCTGCGAATCGCCTTCAAGGACGACCGCGAACGCGACCCCGTTACGGACGCCGACACCGAAGCGCAAGACTTCCTAGCCCGCCGAATCCGCGAGCGCCATCCCCAACACGGCATACTCGGCGAGGAAGACGACGAAGGCGGCGACGCCGAATCCGCCCCCGATTTTCTCTGGATACTCGACCCGCTCGACGGAACGAAGAACTTTCTGCACGGCATCCCCGTGTACGCCTGCTCCGTGGGCTTGCTTTATCGCGGCGAGCCGGTTGTCGGCGCGGTCTATACCCCGTGGCCCGGCGCGGGCGGCGGCGCGGTTCATCACGCCCGGCGCGGCGGCGGCGCGCATACGGACGGCGCCCCCATCCGAGCGGCGAATCTTGACGCCCCCCAGAGCGGACAGCTAATGACCGCCCCCGGCATGTTCGACCGCATCTACGAATTCGGCAAGCCCATGCGCGCCAAAGCCGGCGACCCGCGCGTCACCGGCTCCATCGCCTACGAGCTGGTCTTGGCGGCGCGCGGCGCGACTCAGTACATGTACACCTCGACCCCGCGCTTGTGGGACGTCGCCGGCGGCGTCGCGCTCGCCCTCGAAGCCGGAGCGTCCCTCATGGTCGGCGAGCGGCGCGGCGGATTCGCCGGCATGTTCCCCTCCATAAAGTGGCGCGAAACGCGCGCCCTAGTGGACAATTGGACGCCGGGCAAGACGACCCTCCGCGACTTGCGCCGCTGGGCGAAACCGCTAATCCTAGCCCCCCCGCCGGTGGCGCGAACGGTATCCGCCAACCTGCGCTTCAAGCCGAACCCCGTGTTGCGGCTTAGGTTGCGCCGCCTAAGAAGGCGCAGGGGATGACGCCGGGCGCGTTGACAATTAGACTCGGATGACGATTGCCGCGCCCGATTTCTACCCCCGTCATTCCCGCGAAAGCGGGAATCCAGACGGCGGCGCAACGCCGTCGCAGGACGCCAACCCGACATATGCGCCGTTCTTCGCCGCAACGACGCCCTTACCTAAAAATATCCCTCACCGACATGCGCCAGCCGGGAACGACGTCTTGGACTTCCAAGACCCCATCTTCTCCCAACTCGACGACGGATGTCGGCGAGCGGTGGATTTTCACCGTCCGGCTGCGCGGATTTGCCACGACGACCGCAAGCGTTCCGGCGGATAGCCAGTCGGCGATTTTCTCTTCCACGTCAAGATAGAGGTCATCATAATCGATGACTTCTACGGCGAGGTCGGGCGCTCCCTTGAAGAAAACGTGTTTGTATTCCGTCCCCATCGCGTCCGCCCGCTCTTTGCGGACGAAAGCGGCGTCCGGGGCGCGGACGTGGTCGAACGCCAACTCGAAGCCAGTCCCAGCCCCGCAAGCCTCGCCCAAGCGGTTCGCTTCCACATGCAACCCCAAAGACACCGCTATCGACGCCGCTTGACGACCGTGAATGTAGCCGGAGAACGGATACTTTCTGAGTTCCCCCCGCACAAGTTCGCAACGGAAATCTCCGCGCGGCATGGCGAGAAGCTCGTCCGCCGTCATCAGTCGGGTTGCCGGGCGGGTCGCGCTTGCGGTCGTCATCGCTATGCTCCTAATCTCATTCCGAGCGGACTCGGCGCTTACTCGAAAATCTCGGATACCGCCATGCGCCAGCCGGGAACGACGTCTTGGACTTCCAAGACGCCGTCTTCCCCCAACTCGACGACGTCCCCATGCGGGCGGTGGATTCCCACCGTCCGATTGCGCGGGTTGACCACTATAACCGCGAGCGTTCCGGCGGCGAGCCATTCGGCGACCTTTTCCGCCACCCGCGTATAGCGGTCGCTTGGGGATATGACTTCGAAGGCGATGTCGGGATGCCCCGGGAAGAATCCGGGCGCGTATTCCGTCCCCATCATCGCGTCCACCCGCTCTTTGCGGACGAAAGCCGCGTCCGGGACGCGGACGTGGTCGGGCGCCAATTGGAAGCCCGGCTCCGTGACGGCGGTTCCCAAATCGTTCGCCCACGCATGCCCGCTGAGCGACCTGATTATGGACGCCGCGTATTTCGCGTGGAACCATTCGGCAGGCGACATTTTCCTAAGTTCTCCCCTCACCAACTCGTAGCGAAACCCGTCGTCCGGCATGGCGAGAAGCTCGTCCGCCGTCATCGGGCGGATTGCCGGGCGGGTTGCAGTCGCGGTCGCGGTTGTCATCGCTATGCTCCCAATCTCATTCCGAGCGGACTCGGCGGCTTACTCGAAAATCTCGCTCACCGGCATGCGCCAGCCGGGGATGATGTCTTGGACTTCCAAGACGCCGTCTTCGCCTAGCGTCACGACGTTCCCATGAGGGCGGTGGATTCTCACAGTCCGATTGCGCGGATTCACCACTATGACTGCGAGCGCTCCGGCGGCGAGCCAGTCGGCAGTCTTTTCGTCCACTTCCCTATATCGGTCGTGCGGGGATATGACTTCGACGGCGAGATCGGGATGGCCGGGGAAGAATCCGGGCGTGTCCCTTCTCACCGTCGCCGCCCTTTCGGCGCGGACGAAAGCGGCGTCCGGGGCTAGGACATGGTCGCGCGCCATGCGGAAGCCCGTCTCCGCCCCGTAGGTTCTGCCCAAGCGATTCGCCCTTGCGAACACCCGCAGGGAAGACCCTATCGCTAGCGCGCACTCTCCATGATAGTGGTTCCCGGGCGACATTTTCCTAAGCTCCCCCCTCACCAGTTCGTAGCGAAACCCATCGTCCGGCATGGCGAGAAGCTCGTCCGCCGTCATCGTCTTCGGGCGTATTGCCGTCGCGGTCGTCATCGTCGCGCTCCTATCTGAACGATTCTGCGTTGTCTTGGGGAGTGTATCCTAGCAGTTTCCACGCGCTTGGGGTGTCGTAAATCTTCCAAGTGTTGGCGGACGCTCCGAAGATGATTTCGTAGCCGACGCCCTCCGCGAGGATGCAGCGGTCGACCATCGCCACGAGGTCTCGCGCGCTTAGCCAGCTGACGTAGCTGCGGGCGTCCGATCCAGGGCGGTCTTCCGCGCTCATCGTCCCCAGGCGGACGCAGACAACGCTCATGCCGTACTCTTCGGCGTAGTACTTCCCCAGCGATTCGCCGAATATCTTGCTGGCGGCGTACGGACCGTCCGGGCGCGGCGGCATGTCGGCGGTCACCAGCGGGACGGCGTTCGGGTCCAAATCGCCATATTCGCCCTCGGCGATGGAGCGCCACGGCTCATCGCGCTCGTAGAATCCGCTCGCGTGCATGGAGCTGAAGAACACCACGCGCGCCGCCCCTCCGCGCCGCGCCGCCTCGAACACGTTGGCGGTGGCGATGACGTTGTCGGGCAGAAGCAAATCCCACCAGATGTCCGGCGTATGCCGCGCCTCCGCGGCTAGGTGGACGACGGTGTCCACGCCCTCGAACGCCGGCAGAATGGCGTCGAAATCCGTCAAGTCGGCGACGAGCGAATCGAAGCCGGCGGCGTTCACGGGGACGCGGTCCGTTCCCGTCAGGGCGTATTTGTCGCCCAAACCGTTCCGCAGGAACGTCCCAACGCGCCCCGCCGCGCCGGTTAGGAGGACTTTTTTCTTTTGCGGCATGGCGACGCTCCGAGATGGTTGATTCTAGGCAGTGTTGACATAAGGAATGTGGATGTTTGCCGCGCCATAATCCCCCGTTCATGCCCCCGCGCCATTCCCGCGAAAGCCTTGCCAAGACAGCCGCCTGAAGTCAGGCGCGAAATGAAGCCGACGCTTCCCTTCCCCCGTCAAGGGCTTGCGGGAGCGCGTTCGCCCTGAAGCGGCGTTGGGCGGTTGGGAAGCGCGCGGCTTTCCCAGCGTATCCTAGGACAATGGAAAAACCCAGAAGACGCTGGAGGCTGGCCACGCGCTCCCCATCCGAATGTTATCATACCCAACACGGGTTGCGACAGCGCATGCCGCCCCTAGCCAACCGCAAGCGCCCCCCTATAAGCCGCCTTCCCCATCCGCGCCCCGCCGCGTCCCCTTCAGCCAGCGCGGGGGAAATTCACTCCCCTTCCGCCCCGCCGAACAGCCGCCGCCGGCGCGCGCTCAGAAATCTCGTCGACATGAACGACAGCGCCTTCCGAGCGTATGCGAACCCATCTTCCAACTCGGCGAATACGTCGGCGAGATTCGCGGCGCGGGCGGCGGGGTGCGCGGACGCCAGCCCGTAGAAGCGCCTGCCCTCGCGCTCGTAATCCGACAGCGTTCGCCGCGCCCGCCGCGAGCGCCCCAGCCTAGCCGCGCCGTCCGGGAACACGCCGCTGACGAACAGGCAGACGTCCGCTATGCGCTTGTAGTATCCGAAACGCATCGGCGGCTCCGCGGCGGCGGCGAAGCGCGTCAGGCTGTCTATGTCCATGTCGTCATAGCGGACGCGCCGGCGCACCCCCCCGACGAACCCGAACCGGGACGACGTAGCTCCGAACCCGCGTGAAGGACGCCATCATCGCAGCCAGATACTCCAAGACGCCGGGGCGCTCCATGAACTCCAGCGCGCGCGGCGCGTCGAACACGGGGATGGACGCCCTGCCGTCCCGCTCTTCCGTATAGGCGGCGCTCCGCAAATCGCGCCGCGAGCGCCGGAGCAGCGCCTCGAAATAGAGCGCCGGGGATATGCGGATGAATATCTCATCGTCGTTCAGGATGCGCTCCAGCAGGGCGTCGTCGCCCAGCATGGCGTCCCGGAACTGGGCGTCTTGGATCGCCAGACGCTTGAGGGCGTCCGGATCCGCCGCGTTCGGCGCCGCGACGCCCACCGCGAAATCCAGATCGGCTTCGCCGATGGCGGGCATGGCAACGGACGGCGGCGGCGTCATCATGGCTGCAATCGCATTTCCGTCTCGCATACCTTATAATAATGCAATCCCGCGCGTTCCGGCGCAAGGAGCATGTAGATAGCGAGGCGCGTTTCTTTTCCGAGACCGAGAACTTTCGACGCCATGATAGCGCATCGGGATTATCGGTTTTTGTGGGCTGGCAACTTCTTCGCCAACACCGCCCACTGGCTCCAGTTGCTCACACTCGGCTGGCTGGTCAAGTCTTTGACCGAAGGCGCGGAGTCGTCCGCCCTGCTCGTCGTCGGCGTCGGCGGCGCGAACACTTTGCCGGGGCTGATAGTCGGACCGCTCGGCGGCGCGCTCGGCGACCGGGTCGACAGGCGAAAGCTGGTCATGTCCCTGCAGTGCTTCATGGCGCTGTTCGCCTTCGCCTTCGCGTGGCTTGTGCGGACGGACGCGGTCGCGGTCTGGCACGTCTTCGCCTACGCCGTCGTCAGCGGCGCCTGCCTGTCCGTCACCCAGCCGATGCGCCAGGCGCTCATCGCCGGCGCCGTCCCCCGACACATGCTCGGCAACGCCTACGCCACGAACGTCCTGACCATTCCGGGAACGCGGGCGATAGGGCCGTTCGTCGGCGGCATTTTGGTGGCGTCGCTAGGCTTCTTCTGGAACTTCGCCATAGAATCGCTGCTGTACTTGGCGATGATAGCCGCGTTCGTCCCCATGCGGACGCCCTTCGCCGCCGCCCGCCCCGGAGCGGACGCCCCGCCCCGCGCGGGCTTCTGGCGCGAAATCGGAGAGGGATTCGCCTACATCTGGTCGGGCAACCGGACGCTCTTCTTCATCATAAGCCTGACCGTCGTGCCGAACGTCATCCTGCAGCCGGTCATATTCCTCTTGCCGATTTTCACGAGCGAGGTCTTGCGCGGCGGCGCGGACGTGGGCGGCTACATGCTGGCGATAAACGGCGCGGGCGGGCTGCTGATGGCGCTGGCGCTGGCGTCGTTCGGATTCTTCATAAAGCGCGGGCGCCTCTGCCTGACAACGGCGGCGGCGAGCTCCGCCCTCGCCCTCGCGCTCACCCAAGCCGTCTGGACGCCGGTCGCCCTCGCCGTCATCGCCCTGTTCGCCGCCAGCCAGACCGCCTTCCGCACAACCAACGGCGTACTCACCCAAACCCTAGCGCCGGACGAGCTGCGCGGACGCATCACAAGCCTGCAGCGAATCGGGCAGGGATTCGTCGTCGGCTCCAGCCTGCTGGTCGGATGGTTCGCCGGAGCCGCATCCGTCCGCTGGGCGCTAGCCGGCATGGGGACGCTCGGCTTGGCGGCGTCCATCCTCTACGCCCTGCTGTCCGCCAGGCTCCGAGAGCAGGAATGACGGCTTGGCGGCGGCGTTGGCACTGGACTTGAATAGACCGACTGCCGCGCCCGATTTCTACCCCGCCGTTCCCGTCCCCGCCCCCCGTCATTCCCGCGAAGGCGGGAATCCAGAATCTCCCAACCACGATAGCCACTAGAAATCATGCTTGAATTGAAGCCAACGTATCCCTTCTCCCTTGATGGGAGAAGGCTAGGTTGAGGGTGAGCCGCGCGGAAGCGCGGCTTTGCGCGCGGGCGACCGACCTTTCGCGAACCCCCCGCTCAAGCGCCGTCCCCCCCAAAGCGCTAAAATAAAACCCAGCGGGAAGGCGGGGGAAGGCGCGGGGCGGGATTAACGAAGCGCGGAGTTGCCGACATGCCCACGAATGTGCCGCCGCAGTACAGAGAGGCGGAAGACCGTTTCAGGCGCGCGGGCTCGATTCAGGAGCGCATAGCCGCGCTCCAAGAGATGCTCGCCATCATGCCCAAGCACAAGGGGACTGACCATCTCAAGGCGCAGTTGCGCTCGCGCTTGTCCAAGCTCATGGCGGAGCTGGAAAAGGGCTCGTCCAAAGGCGGCGGCGGGCGGACGGAGCCGTTCTCCATGCCCAAAGAGGGCGGCGGGCGCGCGACGCTCATCGGGCCGTCCAACGTCGGCAAGTCCCTTCTGCTCAACAAGGCGACCGGCGCCAAAAGCCGCGTCGGCGCCTATGAACTCAGCACCCAGGAGCCGGTTCCGGGGATGCTGAACTACGAAGACGTCCGCGTCCAGCTCGTGGACACGCCGCCCATCAGCAACCCGTCCACGCAGGGGCGGCTGTACGGGCTGTTGCGGAACACCGACGTCTTCGTGGCGGTCGTGGACACTTCCATGGACGGCGTGGCGCAGGCGGACGAGATTTTCTCCGCGCTCGGCGACTGGAGCTTCCGTCCGCTGAACAGGGGCGAGGCGCCGCCGCCGGACGCCAACCCCTGGCTGTGCAAACCGGTCGTCGTCGTCGCGAACAAGGCGGACATCCCCGGCGCGCTCGACCAGTACGAAATTCTGGAAGACCGCCTAGCCGACCGCTTCCCCGTCATCATGGCGAGCGCGGAGGAAGGCGTCGGCTTCGACGAGCTGGCGCGCGAGGTTTTCCGACGCCCTGAAAGTCATCCGCGTTTACGCCAAATCCCCCCGCGTCCAAATCGGCGACTACGAACCCACCGAGCCGATAGTCCTGCCCATCGGCGCGACCGTGATGGAAGCGGCGGCGCAACTGCACAAAGACCTGGCGCGCGGCTTGAAATACGCCGTGCTTTGGGGCGCGTCCGGCAAATTCGACGGCCAGCGCGTCGGGCGAACCCACGAGCTCGCCGACAGGGACATTATCGAACTGCGCGCTTAGATGGGTTGCGCTTTCGGGGTTCCGGGGCGGCAAAACTGCCCTTGCGGGCAGTCACCCTCACCCTAGCCCTCTCCCATCAAGGGAGAGGGGATTTGTTGGTTGTTATTCGGGCTTGGTTTCGGTGGACATGCCCCTATAAGCCCATCATGGGAGGGGGTATTTATTGCCCGCGCAAAGGCGCGCCTAGCCGCCCGGCGCGATTCCCGCCACGCCCACGCGGACGCTGTACAGCCCCGTCCTTGCGGTGACGAACAGCGTCTTGCCGTCCGCGCCGCCGAAGCCGACGTTGGCGGGCAGCTCCGGGAAGGCGATGACGCCCAGACGCTCGCCCGCCGCGCTCACGACCCACACGCCGCCCGCGCCGGTCACGTAGAGATTGCCCAGCGTGTCCACCTTCATCCCGTCCGGGCTGCCCGCCTCGTCCGCGTCCATGTCTATCAGAACGCGGTCGCCGAATATATAAAGGTCGTCCCCGACTTCGAACGACCGGACATTGCGCCGCTCGGTGTCGTCGACGTACAGGGTGGATTCGTCCGGCGAGAAGGCGATTCCGTTGGGGCGTCCGAACTCGTTGGCGAGCAGGTTAACGGAGCCGTCCGCGTCTATGCGGTAAACGCCGTTGAAGCCGATTTCGGCGTCCTCCGGGCTTATCCCGTAGGGCGGGTCGGTGAAGAACACCGCGCCGGACGAATGGACGACAAGGTCGTTCGGGCTATTCAGGCGCTTGCCGTTCCAGTGGGACGCGACGGTTTCCATGCCGCCGTCCGCGCCCTGCCGCGACACGCGCCGCCCGGTATGCTCGCAAGCCATCAGCCGCCCCTCGCGGTCGAGCGTCAGCCCGTTGGAGTTTCCGCTGGGGCTAAGATAAGTCTCCGCCGCCCCGCTGTCCGGCGAGTACTTGACGATGCGGTTGGCGGGTATGTCGCTGAAGAGCAGATAGCCTTCGGGGCGCCAAACGGGCCCCTCCGTGAACTGCAATCCGCCGAGCAGCTTAGTCGGCGCGGGGTCGGGAACGAGGTCTGCGAACGCGGTCATGCTGGGATTCCTTTCGGTTGGGGTTGTTCGTTTATGGTATCCAATCGTATCTAATGGAATGGGAAAACGCAAAGTCGCAGAGAATTTTTGACGCAGAGGCGCAAAGACGCGGAGAATCGCAGAGTGGGGATGGCGCGTTGGACGCCGCAGATGGTGGAGTTGGGCGATTTTCTATCCACGCGGAAATTCTCGAAATCCCCCCTTCCCCTCATTGCGCCCCCTGCGTCAAAAAAACCTCTGCGATTCTCTGCGCCTCCGCGCCTTTGCGTCAAAACCCCTCACGCGCCCAACCCGAACTCATCCCGCAACCCCTCAATCACAACCGGCGCCACTTCCCCCACTGAAACATCGCGCCCCAGCTCGCGGCTCATGGACGTGGCGCGCGCGTCGGGCAGTCCGCAAGCCACGATGCGGTCGAAATGCGCCAGGTCGGTCGAGACATTCAGCGCGAACCCGTGCATCGTCACGCGCCGCGACACCTTGACGCCGATGGCGGCTATCTTGCCCTCGCCCGCCCAGACGCCCGTCGGACGCCCAGCGCTCTCGGCGGCGATTCCGAACTCCGCGAGCGCGGCGATAATCACGCCCTCAAGCGCGCGGACATACCTAAGCGGCCCGCCCCCCCAGCGCCGCAGATTCACGATGGGATAGGCCACCAGCTGCCCCGGCCCGTGATAAGTCACTTCCCCGCCGCGATCCGTGTGATGCGTCTCGACCCCCATCGCCGCCAGCTCGCGCGCGGACGCCAGAACATCCCCCGCCCGCGCCCGCCGTCCGAGCGTATAAACGGGCGGATGCTCCAAGACAATAAGCGCGTCCCCCCGAACCCCATCGGCGACTTCGCCATGAACGCGGCGCTGGAGCTTGAGCGCGTCGCCGTATGGAACGACGCCGGGGCGGAGGATTGCGGGCGCGGGGCTAGTCGCCATGCTATTCAATATGGGCTATTGCCGCGCCGCTATTGATGATTCCGCCGTCGAATGTGAACACGTGGGCGAACTTGATTCGGGCGGCAAGTACGACAGTCCAATCCACAAGGCTCATGCCTCTGCCCCTTGCAGCCGTGAACTCTCCCATCGCGGCGGAATGGATAGCGCTGTCTATCCAGAGTATCCGCACGTTGGGTTCGATGGTTTCCAGGAACCGCGAGAGCGTGGGGAAACCAAAGCGGCGCTGGACGAGCGCTATCGTCTCCAACAGGGCGTATGAAGTAGTCCACAACTCCAAATCGCGGTCAAGCATCCGGTCATAGGTCTCGGCGGCGACTTGGCTATACTTGTCGTCGTCCGTAGCGAGCGCGTAGAACGCCGACGAGTCTATCATTATTCTTTCAGGAAGAGGCATGTGGCGTCTGCTCCGTTATGTGGTCGTCGTGTCCGTCCGCTCCATCTTGCATGGCGTAGCGTCCGATTCCGACTATGCTCATCAACCGCTTGCGCTCGCGGACTTTTCGGGGCGTGATTGTGACCGAGAGCAGTTTCATGTTGAGGTCAAGGTTCAGAACGACGCCGCGAACCAGCGAAGCGTGATGAACCGCGTCGTCCCCGCCGTCCTTTTGGCTTATGGGAATGACCGTGTTGGTCTTGAACGAGCCGGGTGTCTTGTCGAACGCCGCCTTGAACAGCCGCACTAGGGCTTGGTGGTTGAATTCGAACGGCAACGAGTTGTCCCTGATGAGCGCGGCGCAACGCTCCAAAGCCTTGACCGCGTCTTCCGGCTGGAGCTCGTCCAAGCCCTCGACGCGGGGCAGGGATTCAATGTGGAAAGCGCGTTCGCGCTCGGTCAAGCCGAACGGGGATTGGGGCGTCCGAATCGGCGAAACCGTCCGGCTCATGATTTCGCCTATCTCCGGCAGATGCCGATTGACCCATTCGGGGTCGGTTTGGTATTTGGACAGCATGTGTCCGAACACCGCGGATTCGGTTTTTCGGGGGACTCGCGCCATTCTATTCAACCGCGCCTTTCTCGGAATTCATCGCGCATCTTTCTTGAAATTCATCGGTTAGATTTCCGATTCTGTCTTGCAGTCTATACTTTCCTCCCTCCTCGCTTGTTCGGCTTAGGAACCCGGCTGGGGGATTCGTAAGCGTGTAGTTAAGTCCATACTTGGCGTAGATGCTCGCAAACTTGCGCTCCACTCCTATCGCCCACTCCCCGCCTATTTCCGGGTCGTACTCTCCCAACTTCCGGAGACGTTCGTTGTCGGGCAACCAAAATTGGAACGGCTTGTATCTGTATTTGTTATCGCGGGCGTAAACGACATTCGCTGTTTGGGAGTGGGTACTCCGATAATGTTTGACGATGTTTAGGACGGTCCCCGCGAATTCCACAGTCGCGCCGTATCTGTTCCGAAGGTCGATGGCGCGGTCTTGTACAAGTTGCACCCCCTGAAGGGACAGCGGTTCGGGGATGATTGGGGATATGTAGAAGTCGCTCGCCAGCAACGCGGAAGACGAGAACATGGACAGCCCCGGAGGGCAGTCTATCAGCACATAATCGTAGCGCTCCCTTACCGGCGCAAGCGAGCGAATTAGGGTTTCCCTGACGCCTTCGGGCATGGGTTGTCCTCTTTCCCAGATGCTCAGCAGGTCTTCGTCAAGCTGGGCGACCGACGGGGTTGACACCACCATGTGAAGCGGAGCGTTGCGGTCTCTCATAGAACTCCTGGCGATGTTGGATACTGCTAGCGGAGGGGCGGCTATGAACCGCTCAATGCTGACGTCTTGTCCTTCCAAGGCGTTCTTGAATATGTGGTACGTTGTCCGCCCTTCGCGCTCCTGTTGCTGGATACGCCCCGGCGGCACCATGCAGTAGCTCAGGTTGGCTTGCGCGTCCATGTCGATTATGAGAATTCGCTTTCCGTCCCTGAACGCCAGGAACTCCGCCAGCATCATCGTCAGCGTGCTTTTCCCAACCCCGCCCTTGAGGTTGATTACGCTCACCACTGTAGCCGCCATGCTTGAATCCCCCTATTGGAACGCCGAACGCTCGCGTTATCCTGATATTATCATATCGGATTGGATAATCCAAACGCCCTTGGCGGCGCGAGAGTTTGCCTCTAGGCGCAGGTTCGCCAACCACGCGCCTACCGCTCCATGAACGGCGATACGACGACGTAGGCCTCGTAAAATTCGCTCTGTATGATCGCTTCCGAGAAGCCGCCGTCGGGCGAGATGCGGTAGATGTCCGGTTGCCAATCTTCTCCAATCTCGCTCATCTGAAAATAGATGAACTTGCCGTCCGGCGACCAGCTCGCGCAACAAGAGCTTTTGCCGAATCGGGTAATCTGCCTGGTCTCGAGAGTCGCCAAGTCCAGAATGAACAACTCCGACATATCCCCGCTGCTGCTGCTGTACGCGATTTCCCTGCCATCCGGCGAGAACGCCGGCCCCCCATTGTCTGCAATCCCCGAGGTTATTTTGCGCTCGTCGCCAGACTGGATATCCAACAGATAAATCTGCGAATTGCCGTCCCGCGAGGAAACGTACGCGATTTGCCGACCGTCAGGCGACCAGTCAGGAGAACCATCGTAGTTTTCGCTGAAAGTAATCTGGCGCGGGTTCTCGCCATCGACCCTGATGATGTAAATATCCCAGTTGCCGCCTCTATTTGAGCTGAAAACAACCTCCCGTCCTGAAGGGGAAAATCTGGGCTCTGAGTCCTTTCCGCCCGGTTCTTCCCGTATCGGCTTCTGGTTGCTCCCGTCGGCATTGGCTGTGTAGATGGAACTCCTTGCCTTTTCGCCTACTCCTGACCACAGACTATATGAAATCATGTTCCCATCAGGCGACCAGTCGCCTGGGTATTCATGAAACGAAGTGAACGTAAGGCGCGTCACGTTCCTGCCATCCGCGTCCGCCGTGTAGATTTCCATATTCCCATCGCGGAGTGATGTGAAAGCTATCTTGTATGTCCTCGTCGGAGTGGGCGTCGGCGCGGGCGTTGGGACGGCGGTCGGCATGGGCGTGTTCGTCGGAACGGCGGCGGTCGCGGGCGTATTCGTCGGAACAGCGGTCGGCGGAGCCTGAACTGTCCGCGCGGCGCTCTTGACCACTTCCACCTCTTTGACCACCTCGACCGTCCGCACGACCTCCACTTCCTTGACCACTTCGACCGTCCGCACCACCTCCACTTCCTTGATTACCTCGACCTGTCGCGGGGGGGGGGAGATTCGCACGCAATCGCCAGCAACGCCGCGAAGACGAAAGCCGCCATCATCGCCCCAAGCGCGAGCGCGGAGCGGTGGCGGGCGGCGGTGAGAATCCTGGACATCATGGTTGCGAACCTTCCATTTTTGAGTTTGGGGGATATGTTAGCGGAAACCCCCGCATCAGTAAACCCCCGTCCCTTCCCCAATCGCCTCCAGCCGCCCCTTCACCGCGTTGATGAAGGCGCTCGCCTCCGCGCCGTCCATTACGCGATGGTCGAAGCTCATGCACATGTTCATCATCGAGCGGATGGCTATGCCGTCGCCTACTACTACCGGGCGGCGGATTATCGTTTCGGTGGTCAGTATCGCCGCCTGCGGCGGGTTGACTAGCGGCTGGCTCATGACCGACCCCAGCGCGCCGGTGTTGTTTAGCGTGAACGTCCCGCCGGCAATGTCCTCTAGCCGCAGGCGTCCGTTGCGCGCGCGGTCGGTCAGCTCGGATACGCGCCGCGCCAAGCCCGCCACGCTCATCATGTCCGCGTCGTGGATCACCGGCACGACCAACCCCTCCGGCGCGGCGGCGGCTACGCCTATGTTGATTCGCCGCTTGTAAACGATGGCGTCGCCGTCCCAAGACGAATTCAGCGCCGGGTTCTCTTTCAGCGACTCCGCGACCGCCTTGAGGACGAACGGCAGATAGGTTATCGCTATCCCCTCTCGCGCTTGGAACTCGTCGCGGATGGCGCGGCGGCGCGCGACCAAGCCGCTGACGTCCACTTCCACCAGCGTCCACGCCTGCGGGATTTCGCTCGCGCTCCGAACCATGTTCCGCGCGATGATGCGGCGCGTGGCGCTCAGCGGAACGCGGCGCTCGTCGCCGTCAGTGTCCGCGCTCGCCGGCGCTTCCGGAGACGGCGGCGCGGACGCCGGCGGCGGCTCCGGCGCGGATTCGCGGCGCTCCAAGAAAGCGCGGACGTCTTTCAGCGTAATCCGCCCCTCGCGCCCGGTTCCCGCGATTTCGTCCAACTCGGCTAGGTCAACGCCGCGCTCGTCCGCGAGACGCAACACGGCGGGCGAGTATCGTTTTCTGGAAACCTGCCGCTCCGCTTGCGGCGGCGGGTCGGCGGAGATAGGCCCCCCGGATCCGGTCGGCCCCACCGGCGCGACGTCCGTCATCAGCGTCCCGATTCTATTCTCGGCGGCGGATTCGGACGGCGGCGCCGTCGCGGTCGGCGCAGACTCGGCTGGCGGCGGCGTTTCGGATTCGCCCGCGTCCGCCGCCATCTCCGCTATTGGCGCGCCCATCGGAACGGTCTCGCCCTCGCCCGCCAGAATCGCCGTGAGCGTCCCCGACGCCGGCGCGGGCATCTCCATGCTCACCTTGTCGGTGACGACCTCGACCAGCGGCTCGAATCGCTCGACCCGCTCCCCGACCGACTTCAGCCAAGCGCCGATGACGCCCTCAGTGACGGATTCGCCGACTTGCGGCAGTTCAATAATCATGCTGTCTCTCAGTTGCTAGTTGCTGGTTTTCAATTGCCGGGAAATTCGCAAAAGCCCCCAAAGCCCCACTGACGCGCGCGGGCGTTGGATTTGGCGGAACAACCATCATCCCCCATCGCGCTCTCCGCGCCTTCGCGCCTTTGCGTTTTAACCTTTTGCGAATTCTCGGTTGCCGGCGGCTAATACGCCGCCAGCCGCCTTATCGCGTCCGCTATCTTGTCGGCGCTCACCATGAACTCCGCCTCCAGCGTGGGCGCGAAGGGCATGGCGGGGACTTCCGGACCCGCCAGCCGCGTGATGGGCCCGTCGAGATGCTCGAACGCCTCCTCGCCGATGATTCCGGCGACTTCCGCGCCGATTCCGCCCGCCTTGTTGTCCTCGTGGACGATGAGCGCCTTCCCCGTCTTGCGGACGGACGCCAGCACGGTATCGGCGTCCAGCGGGCGGACGGTTCGCAAATCCACGACCTCGACCGAGATTCCCTCCGGCTCCACCGCCCGCGCCGCCTCGACGCAGTGATGCAGCGTCAGCCCGTAGGTGATGACGCTCAAATCTTCCCCCGCCAGCTTGACGTCCGCGCTGCCGATTGGGACGGTGTATTCATCGTCCGGCACATAGCCCCGCACAAGGCGGTAAGTGCGCTTGTGTTCGAGAAAGACGACGGGGTCGTCGTCGCGGACGGCGCTTTTCAGCAAGCCTTTGGCGTCGTAGGGCGTGGCGGGGGTGACGACTTTCAGCCCCGGCGCGTGGGCGAAGAACGCCTCGACGCTCTGCGAGTGGTACAGCGCGCCGCGCACGCCGCCGCCCTGCGGGGCTCTGAGAACCATGGGGACGTTCAGCTTGCCGTTCGTCCCGTAGCGGACGCGGGCGGCTTCGCCGACTATCTGGTTCATGGTGGGCCAAATGAAATCGGCGAACTCGATTTCGGCGATGGGGCGCATCCCGCGCATCGCCGCGCCGAGCGCGACGGCGGCGATGGACGACTCGGCGAGCGGCGTGTCAATCACCCGCCCCGCGCCGAACTCGTCGACGAATCCGTCGGTGGCGAGAAACACCCCCCCGCGCGCGCCAATATCCTCGCCCATGACGAACACCCGCTCATCGCGGCGCATCTCCTCGCGCATGGCGTCTCTAACGGCTTCGATTACGGTCTGCTCAGGGATTGTTCGGCTCCTTTTCTGTGGGATTGGCGGTTGGCGGCTAGGTAGTGTTGACATAAGGATAGTTTGGAAGATTCTCGCGCCAAAATCTCCAAATTCCCCCTTGCAGGGGTATGTTCATGGAAAACAAGCCCGAATCGCAACCAACGAATCCCCTCTCCCTTGATGGGAGAGGGCTAGGGTGAGGGTGTCTGCGCCGCTAGGCGCAGTCCCGCACGGTTTGCCATCCGACCCCGCTCACTCTTCTCTCTAATGTCAACACTGCCTAGACAGCGTTGGCATAAGAGAAATTCGCAAAAGGGCGCGTTATGCGAAAAAAAACCCATTGCGCCCTTCCCCCTTTGCGCCTTTGCGTCATCCATCCCCCCTTACTCCCCATAAACCCGTTTATAAAAATCCTCCACGCCGGGATACGGCGCGGCTTCCACTTCGTCCGTGGCTTGGTTGACGGCGGCGCGGGCGTCCGCTCGGAAGCGCTCTTCCGTTTCGTCCGTCAGCAGTCCGCTTTGGCGCAGTTGGTTGGCGAAGATGGTCAGCGGGTCGCGTTTGCGGGCTTCGGATATTTCCTCTCGCGGGCGGTAGCGCGTATCGTCGTCGTCCGAAGTGTGGGGCAGATAGCGCTCCACCCGCGCCTCGATGAGCGTGGGCCCCCCGCCGGCGCGCGCTCGGTCGGCGGCGGCGCGGGTCGCCTCGTGAACGGCGATTATGTCGCAGCCGTCCACCTCCGCGCCGGGCATCCCGTAGCCCGCCGCCCGCGTCGCCACGCCGTCCACCGCCATCTGCCCCGACAGCGGAACCGATATGGCGTAGCCGTTGTTTTCGCAGAAGAATATCACCGGCAGGCGGTGGACGGCGGCGAAGTTCATCGCCTCGTGGCAGTCGCCCACGCTGGACGCGCCGTCGCCGAAATAGGTTATCACCACGCCGTCCTCGCCGCGCATCTTGTTCGCCAGCGCGACTCCGACCGCCTGCGGTATCTGCGTCCCCACCACGTTCGACAGGTTGACGATGCCCAGCTCCGGATAAGCCCCGTGAGTCGGAAACTGCCGCGCCCCGCTCATCGGCTCCCCGCTCTTGGCGAGGAAGCCCGCCATTATCTCGACCGGCGTCATCCCCAGCGTCAGCATCACCGCCAAATCGCGGTAGTAGATGTAAAACTGGTCTTTGGACTTGTCCAGCGCCCAGACGCTGCCTATCTGCCCCGCCTCGTGTCCCTGCGAAGACGCCACAATCGCCGCCTTGCCCTGCCGGTTCAGCATCCAGATGCGCTCGTCGAGCGTCCGCGTCAGAACCATCTGGCGGTACATTTCCAGCAAATCGCCGTCCGACAGGCGCGGCGCGCTCTCGGCGGGGTCAATCGGGACGTTTTCGGTTTGGACGTTCGCCACTCTAGCCAACTCCGGCGTCGGGGATTCGCCCCATTATACACATTTCGGCGACAGGCGGCATAAGCGGGCGGCGCGATTCGCCATTTCAAGAATTTCTCCCTGACATGCGCGGGCATATCGGATTTGACCGGACCTCTGTCCCCGCTCTGCGCTTCTTTGCGCCTTCGCGCCTTTGCGTCCCCCTTTCGCCCATTCAAAAATTCCCGCCAAGCCCCATTCGGTTGACACCCGCGCCGATTGCCATTACATTAAGAGCGATACCCGTCCGAAAGCCCCAAAAGGAGGCGACCGATGAAAGAGCAGCCCAGCGACAAGGCGATGTCGCGCATGAGGCGCTTCGTGGAGAAGTTCACCGAGAAATCCGGCACCTACACCCACCCCGGCGAAGGCGTCACGGAGGCGGTGATCCTCGGCTTGGCGCAGAACGTGGACGAGATAGGCCGCCCCCTCTGCCCCTGCCGGTTCTACCCGGACAAGAAAGAGGAAATCAAGCACCGCACCTGGATCTGCGCCTGCGACGACATGCAGATCTACAAGTACTGCCACTGCCTGCTGTTCGTGGACGAGGAAGGGCTGCCCATCACGGAGTACCTGCCCGAAGGCCACGAAGGCAGGGAGATGTACGGGGACGTCAAAGACCCGCACCCCGACAAGGGCAGGCCGCTCCGCCACAAAGCCGAAGAGCGCGAAATAGAGCGCCGCGAACGACCGTCGTAAGTCCGTCGCAAACCAAACTCCGCGCCGTTTCGCCGAAAGCCCGGAACGGCGCGGACGCGATGGCGACTAGCCACTGACCACTGGGAGATAAAATGACAACCGAAACCAAAACCGTAACGGTCTATTCGACCCTGGGCTGCGGCTACACCGACATGCTCAAGGCGCAGCTCGACAGCGAGGGCGTCAAGTACGAAGAGGTCAACCTGTCGCTGCACCCGGACAGGTGGGCCCGAAGTCCTGCCGCACACCGGCGGCGAGCGCATCAGCCCCGTGATGGTGGACGGCGAACGAAAGTCACCGTCGGCTTCAACGGCATCGGATGCTACGGATAGAAAGAGAGGGGGACGACAAGTGACCGAAGCCAGCGGCGTAGTCATCTACACCCCACCCGGAATGCACAATCTGCGTATCCGTCAAAATGGAGCTTGAGGAAAAGGGCAAGGCGTATGAGGAAATAGACCTCGCCGACCACCCCGAACGCTGGGGCGAAGTGGAAGAGCTGACCGACGGCGAGCGGATAACCCCCGTCACCGTCGAAAACGGCGAAGTGACCATCGGCTACCGCGGCATCGGCTGCACATTCTACTAGCGCGGCGGCGGGCGAGAAAATCACTCGCCAACTCCATAGGCGTCTCACTTGGGGACGCCTATCGCCCTCCAACCACGCTGTCCGCGGACGACCGCGAAAGGAAGGTCAATGAGTCCTGAAATGCTCACCATAATCGGCGTCGGCGTGGCGCTGGCGGCGCTGATAATCGCCGGCCATAGCCGCATCAACAGGCGGATTGACATCCTGCAACGGCTCCTTGAAAGCCGCATGGCAGAGCTGGAACAGCGCATAGAAAGCCGCATAACGGGGCTGGAACAGCGCTTTGAAAACCGCATGGACGGACAGGAACAGCGCTTCGAAAGCCGCATGGACGGACAGGAACAGCGCTTCGAAAGCCGCATTGATAGGTTGGAACAGCGCCTTGAAATCCGCATTGGCGGACTAGGGCAACGCATAGGGGAACTGGAAAACCGCGTAGGCGCGCTTGAACAGCGCGTAGCCCGCATCGAAGGCTTGATAGTGGGCATGCGCGAAGCCTTGATTGAGAGAGTGGAAGCCTAACCGCTAACCCCCCTCAAAACAGCCGGCTGACCGGCGCCAGGCACTCCGGCCCGTCGTAAGCCGGCGAATTGACCGCCCGCGACGCCTCCCGCGCCCGCATCAGCTCGGACGGACGCGGAGCCAGCAGACCGCCCAAAAGCGCCGCGTCGGTCACGTCCGAATCCACCCAAACCCGCTCGGCGTCCGGCGCCAGGATGGCCGGCATCCGGTCGTGAATCGACGCGACAAGTTCATTGGCGCGCGTCGTGACGATGGCGCAGGACAGCAGCGGCGGCTCGCCTGGTCGCTCCCAGCGCTCCCACAATCCGGCGAAGGCGAACGGCTCGCCGCCCGCGAGCGCGAACCGAATCGGAACCCGCCCTTTGCCCTCGCGCCGCCATTCGTAAAAGCCGTCCGCCGGAATCAGGCAGCGCCGCCTGCGGAACGCCGCGCGGAAACTGGGGCGCTCCGCGAGCGTCTCCGCCCGCGCGTTTATCATCCGCGCGCCGACCTTCGGCGAATCCGCCCAAGACGGAACCAGCCCCCAGCGCATCATCTCCGCGCGCCGCTCGCCGTTCTCGTGGCGCACCGTCAAGACGTCCTGCGTGGGCGCGATGTTGTACCGCGCCGCGTCCGCCGTTCCGTCCGCGCGCTCCATCGGCGGCGGGACGTCCGCGCCCCGAATGTCGAAACGCAACCAAGCGCCGTCCGCGTCCGTCAGCGTGAATCGTCCGCACATTTTGGTTTTTCCCCTCCTTAAATCCCTTCTTCCCCAAGCCCCCTAGCCCCTTTTCGCGTCCCGCGTCTTAAGCCACTTCTCGCGCTGCTCCGCCCGCGCCGCCTCATTCGTCGGGACGAACCGGCTGTGGAAATCGCGCCTGTAGCTCTCGAAGCGACCGGCGAAAACCGCCTCGCGCATATCCGCCGTCATCTTCAGAAGGAAGCGCAGGTTGTGGATGGACGCCAGGCGGTGCGCCAGCAGCTCTTTCGCCCGAAACAGATGATGCAGGTACGCGGCGGAGAACGTCGCGCAAGTCCAGCAGTCGCAGCCCGCGACCGGCGTCTCGTCGCGTTCGCGGTGTCGCGCGGCGTATATGTTGACGCGCCCATCCGCCGAAAATAGCGCCCCGTTCCGCGCCACGCGGGTCGGCAGAACGCAGTCGAACATGTCAATCCCCCGCGCCACGCTCTCGACCAGGTCTTCCGGCGAGCCGACGCCCATCAGGTATCGCGGCGAGTCCGCCGGCAGAAGGGACGCGCCCAGCGCCGTGATTTCGCGCATCTCCGCTTTCGTTTCGCCCACGCTCAGCCCGCCGAGCGCGTAGCCGCCGAATCCGAGCGCGGTTATCTGCCGCGCGGACTGGCGGCGCAAATCCTCATGCAGCCCGCCCTGCACGATTCCGAACAGCGTTTGTCCGTCCCGCCGATGCGCCGCTTGGCAGCGCTCCGCCCATCGCGCCGTCCGCTCCGCCGCCGACTCGACCTCGCGCCGCCCCGCGTCCGCCGGAGCGCAGACGTCCAGCGGCATGATGACGTCCGCGCCAATGGCTTCCTGCGCCGCGATGGTCGATTCCGGCGTGAACCGATGCTCCGACCCGTCCACATGCGACTTGAACAGGATGCCGTCCTCATCTATTTTGCGGAGATTCCGCAGGCTGAATCCCTGAAACCCGCCGCTGTCGGTGAGCGTCGCCCCGTCCCACCGCATAAAGCGATTCAGCCCGCCGAGCCGCTCGATGAGCGCCGTCCCAGGGCGCAGATAGAGATGGTAAGTGTTGCCCAAAACGACCTTCGCGCCGACCGAGCGCAAATCGTCCGGCCCCACCGCCTTGACGGAGCCCTGAGTGGCGACGGGCATGAACAGCGGCGTGGGGACTTCGCCGCGCGGAGTACGCAGAACCCCCGCGCGAGCGCCGCCGTCCGCCGCCTGAAGCGCGAAGAAAGGCTTGGGTTTGGGGTTGCAATCCGGCATGATGGTCTTCCGACTAGAGTTTTTCGAGTCGCGCCGCTCGCCATCCGTCTCGCCGCCGCGCCGTAAGGGGATTGCCGCTATCCGCCCAATTCGCGCCGACGGCGGATTCGGTGATTTCCGGCGTGGGGGTTGGGGTTGGCGTCTCGGTTGGCGTCGGCGTTTCGGTTGGCGTGGGCGTCGGGGTAGGCGTGGGCGTCTCGGTTGGCGTGGGCGTGGGCGTGGGCATGGTCGTCGTCGAATCCGAGCAGAACGGCAAGCCGAGCGTGGCGAAGTCGTTGTCGTCCAAATCCCGCAACCCGTCCGGGACGCAACTGGTCAGCCGGTTGTTCGATAGATGCAATCCCGAAAGGTTGGCGAGGTCGACTAGCGCCGTCGGAATCTCGCCGCTCAGCTGGTTGCCGGCGAGGTCGAGAAAGCGCAGGTTGGCGAGGTCGCCGAGTTCCGGCGGAATCTCGCCGCTCAACAGGTTGCGGGACAGGTTAAGGTCGACAAGAGCGTAGATGTCGCTTAGTTCAGGCGGAATCGCGCCGCTCAGTTGGTTCTCGGCGAAGACGAGCGATTCCAGATTGGCGAAGTCTCCTGTTTCTGGCGGAATCGCGCCGCTTAGCTCGTTTTCAGAGAGGTCGAGCGCAATCAGATTGGAGAGACCGCTTAGCTCCGGCGGAATCTCGCCGCTCAGGTTGTTTCCCCCCAGCCACAGGTATGTCAAGTTGGCGAGGCCGCCCACCTCCGGCGGAATCTCGCCGCTCAATCGGTTGTTCGACAGGTTCAACTCCGCGAGGTTGGCGAGTCCGCCCAGCGTCGACGGAATCTCGCCGCTCAGTTGATTGTCGCTCAAGTCTAGTTCAGCGATGTTTGCCAAGTCGCCCACCTCCAGCGGAATCTCGCCGCTCAGTTGGTTGTAAACCAGTCTAAGGGATTCCAAGTTGTCAAGGCCGCCAATCTCCGGCGGAATCTCGCCGCTCAGTTGGTTTTCTCTCAGATTCAGGCGGGTCAAATTGGCTAGGCCGCCCAGCTCCGGCGGAATCTCCCCGCTTAGTTCGTTCTTATGCAGATATAGACGCCTTAGATTGAACAGCCCGCCAATCTCCGGCGGAATCGCGCCGCTCAATTCGTTTTCGCTAAGGCCAATGCCGACAACGCGCCCGTCGTCGTTCATGTCCACGCCGCGCCATTGCGACAGCGGAAGGTCGCTTAGCCAGTTGTCGTTGTTCAACCAGTTCGCGCCGTCTGTGGATTCGTAAAGCGCGACCAGCGCGGCTCTTTCGGCGGCGAGCGCGGCGGCTTCTTCCGGCGAAGCGGGGCAGAACGGCAAATCGGCGGTCGCAACGCCCCGCAACGCGTCGGGGATGCAACCTGTCAGCCAGTTGCCAGACACGTTCAAATCCTCAATGCTGGTTAGACCGCCGAGTTCCGACGGTATCCCGCCGCTCAGTTGATTCTCAAACAGATACAAGTGGCGGACTTTGGAGAGGCTGCCCAACTCCGCCGGAATTCCGCCGCTCAACTCGTTCCAATCAAGATAAAGCCCTTTCAGATTGGCGAGTCCTCCCAGTTCCGCCGGTATCTCGCCGCTCAACCTGTTGCCAGATAGGAGCAGTTCCGTCAGGTTGGCGAGTTCGCCAAGTTCCGCCGGTATCTCGCCGCTTATTTGGTTGTTGCAGAGATTGATCCGTTCCAGATTGGCGAGGTCGCCAAGTTCCGCCGGAATCTCGCCGCTCAGTTGGTTGTCGCAGAGGTCGACCCTTTCCAGTTTGGAGAGGTCGACCAACTCCGCCGGAATCTCGCCGTTCAATCCGTTTTCGTGGAGTTCCAAATGGACGACGCGCCCATCGATATCCACTCCCACCCCGTGCCACTCCGACAGCGGACGGTCGCTTAGCCAGTTGTCGTTGTTCGCCCAATTCGCGCCGTCTGTGGATTCGTAAAGCGCGATAAGGGCGGCTCTGTCGGCGGCGGTCTCGGCGGGTTCTTCGGGCGAATCCGAGCAGAACGGCAAGCCTAGCGCGCCAAAGTCGTTCTCATCCGCGTCACGCAACCCGTCTGGGACGCATCCTGCCAGGTCGTTGCCCGACAGATACAGCGCCTCAAGTCCGCTCAGGCCGCCCAACTCCGGCGGAATCTCGCCGCTCAGGTTGTTGCCCCACAGATGCAGTTCCGCAAGGTTGGCGAGGCCCCCAAGTTCCGGCGGAATCGCCCCGCTCAGGCTGTTTTCGCTCAGATCCAGTTCCGCGAGGTTGGAAAGTCCGCCAAGTTCCGGCGGAATCGCGCCGCTCAATTCGTTTCCGTAGAGGCTGAGCCGGTCCAACCGCGAAAGGCCGCCCAGCTCCGCCGGAATCGCGCCGCTCAGTTGGTTGTCATTCATGTCCAACTGGCGCAAGTCGGCGAGACCGCCAAGCTCCGGCGGAATCTCCCCGCTCAATCCATTTTCATTGAGATACAGCCCGACGACTCGCCCGTCATCGTCCGCAACCACGCCCTCCCACTGCGACAGCGGGCGGTCGCTCAGCCAGTTGTCGCTGTAAGTCCAACTCGCGCCGCCTGCGGATTCGTAAAGCGCGACCAGCGCGGCTCTCTCGGATGCGACCTCGGCGGTTTCTTCGGGCGAATCCGAGCAGAACGGCAAGCCGAGCGCGGCGAAGTCGTTGTCCTCCACGTAACGCAAGCCGTCGGGAACGCATCCGGTCAGCGGGTTGCCCAACAGATACACTTGCCTGAGGTTGGCGAGGTCGCCAAGCGCCGCCGGAATCCCGCCGCTCAAGTCGTTCGCCTCCAGATACAGGTCTTTCAACTTGGCGAGGTCGCCAAGCGCCGCCGGAATCCCGCCGCTCAGTTCGTTCGCATGCAGATACAGGGACTCCAACTTGGCGAGGTCGCCAAGCGCCGCCGGAATCCCGCCGCTCAAGTCGTTCCAACTTAGATCCAGCCATTTCAGATTGGAGAGGTCGGCTAGCGCCGCCGGAATCCCGCCGCTCAATTCATTCCCGCGCAGACTCATGTATTTCAGACCGGCAAGGTCGCCAAGCGCCGCCGGAATCTCGCCGATCAATGCGTTCGCGGAGAGTTCAAGATGCGTCAGGTTGGTTAGGTCGCCCAGATCCGGCGGAATCTCCCCGCTCAGTTCGTTCCCGGAGAGGTCGAGGACGATCAGATTGACTAGCCCGCCCAATTCCGCCGGAATCTCGCCGCTCAACCGGTTCGTATAGAGGCGAAGGATTGTCAGTTTGGATAGGCCGGCAATCTCCGGCGGAATCTCGCCGCTCAATTGGTTTCCGGAGATGGCGAGGTGGTCCAGGTTGACTAGGTCGCCAATCTCTGTCGGAAGCTCGCCGCTCAGGTCGTTGTTTGATATGTCAATCGACGCCAGATTTGCGAGGTCGCCGATCTCCGGCGGAATCTCGCCGCCCAAGTCGTTGTCATACATATACAAGGTTTCCAACTTGGCGAGGGCGCCCAATTCCGTCGGAAGCTCGCCGCTCAGGTCGTTGTTAGAGAGGTCAAGCGATTGCAGGCTGGCGATGTCGCCCAATTCCGGCGGAATCACGCCGCTCAGACCGTTGTCGTCAAGACTCAACCCGACAACGCGCCCGTCGCCATCAACGCCCACCCCGTGCCACTCGGACAGCGGACGCTCGCTTAGCCAGTTGTCGCTGTTCGTCCAATTCGCGCCGTCCGCGGATTCGTAAAGCGCGACCAGCGCCGCTCTTTCGGATGCGAGCGCGGCGGCGGCTTCGGGCGAATCCGGGCAGGGCGGCAGGCCGGTCTCGCCGCCGCCCGCGTTTCGCAACGCGTCGGGGACGCACCCGGTCAGCCGGTTGCCCGATATGTACAGCATATCCAGTTTGGCGAGGTTGGCGAGTTCCGTCGGAATCTCCCCGCTCAGACGGTTTCCGCGCAGGTCAAGATACCTCAATTTGGCGAGTCCGCCGAGTTCCGTCGGAATCGCGCCGCTCAGTTGGTTGCCCCTCAGGTCGAGAGATTGCAAATTGGCGAGTCCGCCGAGTTCCGTCGGAATCGCGCCGCTCAGTTCGTTTCCATGCAGGTAAAGGGATGTCAGTTTGATTGGGTTGCCCAACTCCGTCGGAATCGCGCCGCTTAGTTGGTTTTCGGAAAGATTAAGGTAAGTCAGTTTGGCGATGCCGCCCAACTCCGCCGGTATTCCGCCGGTCAGTTGGTTCGCGGCGAGGTTGAGCGTGTCCAAATTGGCGAGGTCGCCAATCCAATGCGGAATCTCGCCGGCCAACAAGTTTTCTGATAGATACAGTCTCGAAAGATTGGCGAGACCGCCCAACTCGCGCGGCAACTCGCCGCTCAGTCGGTTTTGATTGAGGTCGAGCGCAACCAGATTGGCGAGGTCGCCAATCTCCGGCGGCAACTCGCCGCTCAATAGATTGCCTGTTAGATACAGTCTCGAAAGATCGGTGAGGTTGCCGAGTTCCGGCGGCAACTCGCCGCTCAGACGGTTCGCGGTGAGGTCGAGCGCGACCAGATTGGCGAAGTCGCCAATCTCCGGCGGCAACTCGCCGCTCAACAGGTTGCCGCTCAGCCATAGACCGATGATGCGCCCGTCGGCGTCCGCTTCCACGCCGCGCCACTCCGACAGCGGGAGTTCGCTCAGCCAGTTGTCGCTGTTCGCCCAGTTCGCGCCGTCGGTGGATTCGTAAAGCGCTATGAGCGCGGCTCTTTCGGCGGCGAGCGCGGCGGCTTCTTCGGGCGAATCAGGGCAGAACGGCAAATCGCCGGTCGCCGCGTCCCGCAACGCGGCGGGGATGCAGCCGGTCAGTCGGTTGCCCCATATCGCTAGGGTCGCGAGCCCGCTTAGGCTGCCCAATTCCGCGGGCGCTTCGCCGGTCAGTTGATTCTCAAACAGTTTGAGCGATTCCAGATTGGATAGGCCGCCCAGCTCCGGCGGAATCTCGCCGCTTAGCTGATTGCCGCTCAGCCCCAGATAAACCAACTTGGCTATGCCGCCCAACTCCGGCGGAATCTCGCCGCTCAGTTGGTTGTCGCTTAGATCCAGATGCCCCAACTCAGCCATGCCGCCCAACTCCGGCGGAATCGTGCCGCTCAGCAGGTTGTCCCCCAAATTCAGTTCAAACAGATTGGGCAGTCCCGCCAACTCCGGGGGAATCTCGCCGCTCACATGGGTACCGTAAACGCGCAACGTGAACAAATCGCGCAGGTTGCCGAGCTCCGGCGGAATCTCGCCGCTCAGCAGGTTGTCCGACAGTTCAAGCCACGCCAGATTGGGCAGGTCTCCGAGTTCCAGCGGAATCGCGCCGCTCAGCAGATTGTCCGACAGTCCAATCCTCTCGAGTTTTTTCAGGTCTCCCAATTCCGGGGGAATCTCGCCGCTCAGCCGGTTCGAGGCGAGGATGAGATCGACCAGATTGGGCAAGCCTCCAATCTCCGGCGGAATCTCGCCGCTCAACCCGTTGTGGTCAAGCCACAGACCGAAGACGCGCCCTTTGTCGTCCACTTCCACCCCGTGCCATTCCGGCAGCGGGCGGTCGCTTAGCCAGTTGTCGTTGTTCGTCCAATTCGCGCCGTCCGCGGCGTTGTAGAGCGCGGTCAGCGCGTCTATTTCCGAATCGAGCGCGGCGGGGATTTCACGTTCCGCGACAAGCGCGGCGGCTTCTTCAGACGAATCAGGGCAGTGCGGCAAATCGCCGCCCCCCGCGTTCCCCCCCATCCCGGCGGGGATGCAGCCGGTCAGCCGGTTGTCCGACAGGTCGGCTTCCAAAAGTTTGGCGAGAGCGCCAAGACTCGACGGCAATTCGCCGCTAAGGTCGTTGCCGCCCAACCCCAGCCCCGCGAGGTTGACGAGCGCGCCAATCTCCGGCGGAATCGCGCCGCTTAGGTCGTTCTCGGATAGGTCGAGCCACGCGAGGTTGGTTAGTTTGCCAATCTCCGGCGGAATCCCGCCTATCAGACGGTTGCCGAATAGACTGAGCAACTCCAGCTTTGCGAGGTCGCCAATCTCCGGGGGAATCGCGCCTCTCAAATTGTTCGAGACAAGGTCCAGACGGACGGCGCGCCCGTCGTCGTCCGCCTCCACCCCGTCCCACTCGCCGATTGGCTTGTCGCTCAGCCAATTGTCGTTGCGCTTCCAACTCGCGCCGCCCGCGGATTCATAAAGCGCGACGAGCGCATCCCTGTCAACGCTCGGCGCCGCTGTCGGGGAAGGCGTCGGAATCACGGTCGGCGCCGGGGCGACCGTCCTCGTCGGAACGGAAGAAGGCGGCGGCGCCGCCGGCGTGGGCGAAGGCGCCGCAATCGCTGTCGGCGGCGCGGTTCGCCCGGACGCTATGGACGGCGCGCCCCCGTCGCCGTCCGCCGGCGGCAACTCGCAGGCGGCGAGCGTTGACGCCAACGCAATCATCGCGGCAAGCGCGAACAAGGCTCGCTTCAGATTCACTTGGCGCCCGTCTCCTTTTCGTCATCGGCGTGGCGCAGTATAACCCATCGCGGCGCGGCGGCGCTTGCGGGATGGAGTCGTTAAGGTTCGCAGAACGGCAAGCCAAGCGACTCGCCATCCTGCAGAGGCCGCCGCAGGCTTTCGGGGACGCAACCGGTCAGCCGGTTGCCGGAGACGCCTGCCCACTCGAGATTTTTGAGTTCGCCCAGCCAAGCGGGAATCTCGCCGACCAACTGGTTGTTCGACAAATCCAGCCGCCTCAAATAGGGGATGTCGCCAAGCTCCGGCGGAATCTCGCCGCTCAACCGGTTATCCGACAAGTCCATCCAGCCCAAAGAGTGGAGCGCGCCCAGCTCCGGCGGAATCGCGCCGCTCAGCCGATTGCCGTCCAGATACAGCGATTCCAGGTCGGCGAGGTTGCCGAGCTCCGGGGGAATATCGCCGCTGAGTTGGTTGTTCGACAATCCCACTCTTCGCAGGTTCCAGAGGACGCCGAGTTCGGGCGGAATCCCGCCGCTCAACTGGTTGTCCGACAGTTGCAGCGACCCCAAATAGGATGATGGGTTGCCGAGTTCGGGCGGAATCCCGCCGCTCAGCTGGTTGTCCTGCAAAAGCAATTCGCGCAATTCGGCGAGATTCCCCAGCTCCGGCGGAATCTCGCCGCTCAGCCGGTTTCCGTACAGATATAGGTAAACCAGCTTTGCGAGCTTGCCGAGTTCGGGCGGAATCCCGCCGCTCAGTTGGTTGTCCCCTAGATACAGCGTGTGCAGATTCGCGGCGTCGCCCAACCCCGGCGGAATCGCGCCGCTCAGCTCGTTGCCTTCCAGATACAGCGATTCAAGATGCGAGAGGTCGCCAAACCCAGGCGGAATCTCGCCGCTCAAATCATTGTACGACAGCGACAGCCGCTCCAAGCGGGAAAGGGCGGCGAGCTCCGTGGGAATTTCCCCGCTCAACCCGTTTATGGACAGCCCCAACTCTTTCAGATTCGCCAGTCCGCCAAGTTCCGGCGGAATTCCCCCGCTCAATTGATTGTCCGACAATCCCAGCCCTATCAAAACGGAAAGTCCGCCGAGTTCCGGCGGAATCGCGCCAGTCAATTCGTTGTCGGTCAGGTGCAGCCCCGTCAAATTGGAGAGATTGCCGAGTTCCGGCGGAATCGCCCCGCCCAGCTCATTTCTGGACATGCCCAGCGCCGTCAGTTTGGATAGGTTGCCGATTTCCGGCGGAATCTCGCCGCTTAGTCCGTTGTCATACAACGAAATCAGAATCACCCGCCCGCCGCCGTCGGTGGAAACGCCGTGCCACTCGCCGATTGGCTTGTCGCTCAGCCAATTGGCGCAGCGAACCCAACCCGCGCCGCCGGCGGATTCGTAGAGCGCGATGAGGGCGTCCTTGTCGCTGTCGCCGGTCGGGGTTGTTTCGGGCGGCGCGGGGCAGGCTTCGGGCGTTGGCGTCGGCGCGGGCGCCGCTTCGGGCGTCGGAGTCGGCGCGGGGCTGGCTTCGGGCGTCGGAGTCGCCGCTTCGGCGCTCATCGAAAGTTCGCAAAACGGCAATTCAAGCGCCCCGTCATCGCTCAGCGCCTGGCGCAGTTTCTCAGGAACGCAGCCGCTTAGACGGTTGCCGGAGACGTACAAGTTCCCCAGCCTCTCCACGTCGCCGAGTTCCGGCGGAATCGCGCCGCTCAACTCGTTTCCGTCCAGACGCAAATCGTCCAGATTCGAAAGTCCGCCGAGTTCCGGCGGAATCGCGCCGCTCAACTCGTTCCCATCCAGATACAAGCCGTCCAGATTCGAAAGTCCGCCAATCCCCGGCGGAATCGCGCCGCTCAACTCGTTGTCCGACATGCTCAGCCATCTCAAGCGGGAAAGTTTGCCGACCTCCGGCGGAATCGCGCCGCTCAACCGATTTCCTGATAGATTCAGCGCCCGCAAGCGCGAGAGGCCGCCGATCTCCGGGGGAATCGCGCCGCTCAACCGGTTGTTCGACAAAATCAACTGCCCCAGATTCGAGAGTCCGCCAATCTCCGGCGGAATCGCGCCGCTCAGCTGATTGAGCGACATGAACAAGTCAAGCAGATTCAAGAGTCCGCCAATCTCCGGCGGAATCGCGCCGCTCAACCAGTTGTTGTCCAGATACAGCGTTTCCAGATTCGAGAGGCTGCCGATTTCCGGCGGAATCGCGCCGCCCAATTCGTTGTTCGACATATCCAGCCATCCCAAACGGGTTAGCCGCCCGACCTCCGGGGGAATCGCGCCGCTCAACTCGTTGCCCCCCAGACCCAGCGAGACCAGATTCGAAAGGTCGCTGAGCGCCGGCGGAATATCGCCGCTCAACCGGTTGTCCCCCAAATACAAGCCGTGCAGATTCAAGAGGCCGCCGAGTTCCGGGGGAATCCCGCCGCCCAACTCATTTTCGGACAAATCCAGCCTTATCAAATTGGACAGTTCGCCAAGTTCCGGCGGAATCGCGCCGCTCAACCCATTTCTGGACAGCACCAGCCCTATCAACTTGGAAAGGCCGCCGAGCGCCGGGTGAATCTTCCCGCTCAGTCCGTTTTCGCCCAAAGAAATCAGAATGACCCGCCCGCCGCCGTCCGCGACGACCCCATGCCACTCGCCGATGGGCTTTTCGCTCAGCCAATTGTCGTTGCGCGTCCAACTCGCGCCGCCGGCGGATTCGTAGAGCGCGATGAGGGCGTCCCTATCAACGTTGCTCGGCGCGGGCGTTGGCGAAGGCGGCGAGGTCGCCGTCGCGATTGGGGAAGGCGTCGGAACCGGCGTCGGCGCGGTCGTCGCCGTCGCGGTTGGGGAAGGCGCCGAAACCGGCGTCGCCGTCGCTGTTTGCGAAGGCGTAGGAACCGTCGTCGGCGCGGGCGTCGCCGTCGCTGTTTGCGAAGGCGCCGAAACCGGCGTCGGCGCCCTAGTCGGCGTGGGAAAAGGCGGAATAGGCGTCGCCGTCGCCATTTGCGAAGGCGCCGGAACCGACCTAGTCGGCGCGGTCGGCACCGTCGGAATCGCAGTCGGCGTCGCGGAAGATGTCGGAATCGCCGTCGCGGTTGGGACGGACGCGCCGAGCGTCGCGGAATCGGTCGCGTCCGGCTCCGCCCCGCACCCGACCGCCGCCGCCAGCGCCGCGATAAGCGCGATTGCCGCCGTCCATTTCATGCGCCCGCTCCCGACCCTCGCAAAATTTTCGTCCGCCGCGCCCATTATAGCGCATCCCGCGCCGCCTTACGGCTCGCAGAACGGCAAGCCGAGTTCGGCGAAATCGTTGTATCCGTAGTCTTCCCTGTCCCGCCATGCGTCGGGGACGCAGCCGCTCAGTTGGTTGCCCGATAATTCCCATGTGGACAGATAGGCGAGGCCGCCCAGTTCCGGCGGAATTTCCCCCCTCAGTCCGCTCTCGCTGAGAACCAATTTCCGCAAATTGGATAGCGCCCCGATTTCCGGCGGGATTCCGACGACCAGGAAGTTGCCTTCGAGATTCAGTTCCCGCAGGTTGGAAAGGACGCCGATTTCCGGCGGAATCGTCTTTCCAACCAAACCGTTGTTTGATAGGAAGAGACCGATTACGCGCCCATCATCATCTACGCTCACTCCATGCCACTCCGATAACGGAAGGTCGCTTAGCCAGTTGTCGTCATTCGTCCATCGCCAGCCGTATGTGGCGTCGTAGAGCGCGATGAGCGCATCTCTGTCGGGGGATGCGGCGGCTGGCGCCGGCGTCGGGACAACTTCGGCGGTCGGCGCCGGCGCGGAGCCTGCGACGACCGCCGGCGCGCCCGCCGGCTCCGACCCGCAACCGACCGCCGCCAAGACCAGCGCCGCGATTAGCGCCATTGCTGTCCGATTCACGCCCCGACTCCTGTGTTCGCCCAAGATTTTCCGCCCGCCGCCCCCATTATAGCGCGTCCCCTTCCCCCCGCTCGGCGCGCTTTTCCGCGCCTTCGCCGTCCGCGCTTGCCAGCGGGCGCCCGTCTGCTGTACAGTATATTCGCGCCCTTTCGGTTTGGACGCGCGAATCGGAAGGGCGCGCGGACTTTCGGTTTCTTTCGCGGACAGGTGGCCGAGCGGCTGAAGGCGCGCCCCTGCTAAGGGCGTAGGGTCTCAAAAGGCTCTCGTGGGTTCGAATCCCACCCTGTCCGCCACAATCATCGCCAATCATCCCGCGCTCATCGGCGGACGGACGGCAACGGTCGGATTTCTCCGAATTCACGGATTGCACATATGACAAAAGGCGTGCTGGAAAAGTACCGCGAATACCTGCCCGTAACCGATGACACCCCCATGTTCTCGCTCGGCGAGGGCGGAACGCCGCTTGTCAAATCCCGCGCCGTCGGCGAGGCGGTCGGCTGCGGCGACCTCTACTTCAAGCTCGAAGGCTGCAACCCCACCGGCTCTTTCAAAGACCGCGGCATGGTCGTCGCCGTCGCCAAGGCGGTGGAAGCCGGCGGGACGAACATCGTTTGCGCCTCCACAGGCAACACCAGCGCATCCGCCGCCGCCTACGGCGCTTACGCGGGGATTCGCTCCACAGTCATCGTGCCGAAAAGCGGCGTGTCGCGCGGCAAATTGGCGCAGGCGATAGCATACGGCGCCCGCGTCATGCTCATTCGCGGCAGCTTCGACAACGCCCTGCAGCTCGTCCGCGACCTCGACGAGCGCAACCCCGTCACCATCGTCAACTCCGTCAACCCCCACCGCATACAGGGGCAGAAAACGGCGGCGTTCGAAATAGTGGAAGACCTGGGCGAAGCGCCGGACTACCTGTTCATCCCCGTCGGAAACGCCGGCAACATCACCGCCTACTGGCTGGGATTCAGCGAAGCGTTCGAGAACGAATGGACGTCCGCCAAGCCGCGCATGATGGGATTCCAGGCGCAAGGCGCCGCCCCCATCGTTCGCGGCGACGCCGTGCCGACGCCCGAAACCATCGCCTCCGCCATACGCATTGGAAACCCCGCCAGCTGGAACGGCGCAATCCGCGCCCGCGACGAATCCGGCGGAACCATCGACATGGTCTCCGACGACGACATCCTCGAAGCATACAAGCTCATGGCGCGCGGAGAGGGCGTCTTCTGCGAACCGGCCTCCGCCGCCGCCGTCGCCGGGCTGATAAAGCGCGCCCGGCATGGCGGGCTGAATCTGGACGGGCGAAAGGCGGTGTGCGTAATCACCGGGTCGGGGCTGAAAGACCCCGACCTCGCCAACGAAATCGAACCGGAATGGATGGAAGAGTACCCCCCCGATTTGGCGGCTGTGGAGCAGGCGCTCATCGGGGATTAGCCCGGCGAAGGAGCGGCGCATTTTGACGGACGCGGCAACAGAAGAGACTTTCGACTCCATCCTGGAACGGTGGGAGCGCCTTCTGCCGCGCTCCGCCGCCAGCGCCGTCTTCTCATCCCACTGGTGGCACAAGACCTGGTGGGACAACTTCGGCGGCGACCGCCAGCCGCGCATCCTCTCCGTCGGCGAATCCGGCGGCGGCCTTCTGGGGATAGCCCCCCTAATGTCCGACGGCTCCGCCCTCGCCTTCCTCGGCGACCGCGAGCTGACCGACTACCTAGACTTCATCGTCCTAGAGGGCGCGGCGGAGCGCTTCTACCCCGCCCTATGGCGGCGCGTCGCCGAAATGGACTGGACGGAGATGATTCTGCCGTCCCTGCCAGCCGGCTCGCCTGCCCTGTCGCATCTGCCGCCCCTAGCCGAATCCGCCGGCATGAAAGTGACGGTCGAAACGACCGAAACGACCCCGAAAGCGGACCTGCCCGCCACTTGGGACGAATTCCTGGCGGGCCTCCGCAAGAAAGACCGCCACGAACTGCGGCGCAAACTGCGGCGTCTCGACAGGGAAGCCGAGCATCGCCAATACGACGCCGCCGAAACGGGGGACTCGCTCGCCGATTCAATGGGCGATTTCTTCCGCCTGCTGCGCGCCAGCCGCGACGACAAGCGCGCCTTCATGACGCCGGAGCGCGAGCGCTTCTTCATGGACATCGCCCGCGAAGCGTCCGCGCGCGGCGTTTTCAGCCTGCAATTCCTGGAAGTGGACGGCGTCCGCGTCGCCGGTTGCATCTGCTTCGACGGCGGCGGCGACTGCCTTCTGTACAACAGCGGCTACGACCCCGCATACTCCAAACTGAGCGTGGGGCTGCTGAACAAGGCGCTCGCCCTGCGCTCCGCCATAGAGGAAGGGCGCGCCGTCTTCAACTTCCTCAAGGGAAACGAACGCTACAAATACAACCTAGGCGGGCGCGACGAACCCGTTTACGACATGGCAATCGCGCGGTAGAGGAATCATGGGCGACGGCATCGCGCTGTTGAGCCTGCACGGATGCCCCGTTGCCAGGCTCGGAGAGAAAGACACCGGCGGGATGAACGTTTACGTTCTCCAGCTCGCCAAGGAATTCGCCCGGCGCGGGCGGCGCGTGGACGTCTTCACGCGCCACCACGACCCGGACGACCCCGAAACGGTGCGCCTCGAAGACGGCGCCCGCGTCGTCCATCTCAACGCCGGCCCCTTCGACGCCGGCAAGTACGACCTGGTGAACTACATCCCCGAATTCCTAGCCGCCCTGCGCGAGTTTCGGCGGGCGGAAGGCGTCGGCTACGACCTCATCCACAGCCACTACTGGCTATCCGCCCAAGCCGGCGCCGCGCTGAGCCGCGAGTGGGGACGCCCCCACTTCGTCACCTTCCACACCCTCGCCAAAACCAAACTCCGCGCCCGCGCCGGCGAGCGCGAACCCGCCCTGCGCCAAAACATCGAATCCCGCGCCATGCGGAGCGCCGACAAAATAATCGTCTCCACCCGCGAAGAGCTGCAAGACGTCACCCGCCTCTACGGCGCGTCCGAGAGCAAGACCGAGATAGTCCCCGCCGGCGTCGACCTCGCCGCCTTCGCCCCCGTCGACAAAGACGCCGCAAGGCGCGAACTCGGCATCCGCGAGCGCGGCGTCCTGCTGTACGTCGGACGCATAGAGCCGCTGAAGGGAATCGAAATCCTGCTCCGCGCGATGACGCTCATGGAGTGGGGAAGCGGCTTGCGCCTGCTCATAGTCGGCGGCGACGCCGGCGGCGACGCCGAAATGGAGCGCCTGAAAGCGCTAGCCGCCGAACTGGGAATCGCTGAATCAACGACATTCACCGGCCCCGTCCCCCAGAGCGCCCTGCCGACCTACTACAGCGCCGCGGACGCCTTCGTGCTGCCCTCCCACGCCGAAAGCTTCGGACTGGCGGCGCTCGAGGCGATGGCTTGCGGCGTCCCCGTCGTCGTATCGCGCGTCGGCGGCCTAAAGACGTTCATAGACAGCGGCGTTTCCGGCTACCTAGTCCCCTGGCGCTGCCCGGAGGCGTTCGCCCAGCGCCTGGACGTTCTGCTGGCGAGCCCAGAGCTGCGCGACTCAATGGGACGCGCCGCCCGCCAAAAAGCGCTGAGCATGGGATGGGACAAAGCCGCCCAGCGCACCCTAGCCCTATACGACTCCGCCAACGCAACCCGCCAATGGCGAGAAGCGGCGGGCGACTGAACAAACGCGGGGAAGAACGTAGCGCGCTAAACCGCCGCCGCCACTCCCGCGAAAGCGAAAATCCATAAGGGCGCGACCAGCCCAGCGACTGGAACCCAAGCGCGAACCGCGAGCGATAAAATTCTTTCCATATCCTCTTGCCCCTAATCCCGCCATTCCCGCGAAGGCGGGAATCCATAAGGACGCGACAAACTCGGCGACTGCAAACCAAGCCCGAATCGCGAGCGGTAAAATCCCTTCCATGTCCCCTTGTCCCTAACCCCGCCATTCCCGCGAAAGCGAGAATCCGGATGGGAGCGACAAACCTAGCGACTGGAACCCAAGCCCGAATCGCGAGCGACAAAATCCCTTCCAATTCCCCTTGTCCTAACCCCGTCATTCCCGCAAAGGCGAGAATCCGGATGGGAGCGACAAACCTAGCGACTGGAACCCAAGCGCGAACCGCGAGCGACAAAATCCCTTCGATATCCCCTTGTCCCTAACCCCGCCATTCCCGCGAAGGCGGGAATCCATAAGGGCGCGCGACCAGCCCAGCGACTGGAACCCAAGCGCGAACCGCGAGCGATAAAATCCCTTCCATGTCCCCTTGCCCCTAACCCCGTCATTCCCGCGAAGGCGGGAATCCATAAGGGCGTGACAAACCCGACTGAAACCCAAGCGCGAATCGCGAGCGATAAAATCCCTTCCATGTTCCCTTGCCCCTAACCCCGTCATTCCCTCGAAGGCGGGAATCCATAAGGGCGCGACAAATCTAGCGACTGCAAACCAAGCGCGAATCGCGAGCGATAAATCCCTTCCATGTCCCCTTGTGCCTAACCCCGTCATTCCCGCGAAGGCGGGAATCCAGAATCGCCCAACAACGTCATCATCGAGAAAGCGGGGACAAGACAGCCGCCGGAAATCAAACCCGAATTGAATCCAACGCCCCCCCTTCTCCCTTGATGGGCTTGCAGGGGCATATTCGGCGGATTTAGGCGCGGACACCCCGTCATTCCCGCGAAGGCGGGAATCCAGAGTCGCCCAACCAAGATAGCTACTAGGAATCATGCTTGAACTGAAGCCAACGTGTCCCCTCTCCCTTGATGGGAGAGGGCTAGGGTGAGGGTGCCTGCGCCGCTAGGCGCAGTCTGCCAGCCACAAACATACCCCTGCAAGCCCTTCATGGGAGAGGGCTAGGGTGAGGGCGAGCCGCGCGCAAGCGCGGCTGCGGCGCGGACACGCCCCAACAAGCCCTTGCGGGAGAAGGCTGGCGATGAAGGCGCGGGCTTTGCCCAAACAACCCGCGAGAAGCCCCGCCTACGAGATGCTCAGTATCTGATACCGCATCTTCCCTCTGGGGGTCTGTATCTCCACCTCGCTGCCTTCCGACCTGCCCATCAGCGCCTTGCCCAGCGGGGACGCGTCGGATATTTTCTTCTGGCGCGGGTCGGCCTCGGACGCGCTCACCACCGTGTACGCCGCCCTGTCGGAGCTCGCCTCCATCTTCACCTCGACCGTCACGCCCAGACGGACGGTCTGCGCGCGCTTCGCCGCGTTGCTGTCCATCACCACCGAGTTGTCCAGGGCGGCTTCGATTTCGCGTATCCGCGCCACCACCCTGCCCTGCTCTTCGCGCGCGGCTTCCAGAGGGGCGTTCTCGCGGACGTCCTTGTCCGCCGCCGCCCGCTGTATGTCCGCCGACAGTTGCGGAACGCGCGACTTGAGCGACTCCAGCTCCGTCATCAGGCGCTTGTGGCCCTCCGCCGTCAGCTGCGTTTTCGGCTCTTCGTGCTGGACCACGCCCTGCCCCAGCCGCGTCTTGGGCTTTCGCGCGCGCACATGCTGGGCGAGGCGGACTTTGATTATCCCCTTCTTGTGCGCGAACGACAGGAACTTCCGCACCTCTTGGAGCCTCGCCGCCGCCTGCGGCTTCGTCCCCGTCCCCCCCGACTTCTCGGCGTAATCCCCTATCATCGCCGGCGTTATGTCGGCGACAGCCTTCCTGGGACCGCACCAGCTCACGAACCGTTCCAACTCTTTAGTGTCGACGTCGTCCTTCAGCGAAGAGCAGTACTCGCCGACTGCCTGCAGAAGTGTGATGCGCCCGTCCAGTGTCAAAGCTCGTTCACCTCGCTTACAAGATCGCGAACTCATGGTACGGAAAACCCCAAGCCGCTGTCAAACGCCGCCGCGCCGATTGCCCGCCAGCCGCGAACGCCGGCGCAACCCCATGAACGCGGAAAGGGCGCGGAGGCGTCCCGCGCCCGCGCCCTTGGCCAACCCGCCGTCCGGGACGGTCGGTCGCCCCTTACAGCGACGCCGACTCCATGTTCAGCCCGTATTCTTCCTTCTCCACGCTCAGGTTGATGAACGTCTCCATCTTCCTCACGCCCACCGTCTGCCCCACGCCCTCGCGCAGAAACTCGCTCAGGGCGTCTATGGACTTGAGCGTCGCCCACGCGAAGATGTCATAGGAGCCGGTGGTCACGGACAGCCATGTTATCTCCGGCATGCCCCTGAGCGAATCCGCCACTTCGTCTATCTTGTCGGCGTCCACCTGGATGCCGATAAGCACCTGCGATTCGTAGCCCAGCTTGCGCGCGTTCGGCACGGCCACTATCTTGATCATCTCTTCGGTCATCAGCCTCTTGAGCCGCCTGCGGACGGTCTCCTCGCTCACTTCCACCTCTCGCGCTATCGCCGAGTTGGTCAGCGTGGCGTTCTTTTGCAGATGCCCCACGATTCTCGCGTCAAGTCTGTCCATATTTTTCTTTTGCCCCCTTTTTTTCTAAGCAGCGCTCGCCAATGCCCGCCGCCGAACGCGCCGATTTCGCGCCCGGCGCCCGCCTCCGCGCGGACAAGCAATCGTAACATAAAAGGCGATGCGCGGCGCAATCCCGCCCGAAAACCCAAGAGGCCGGAAAATGAGGAAAACCCAAAGGCGCAAAGGCGCGGCGGGCGCAACGGGAATGGGATTTGTCGGCTGCGCCCCCTCTCGGTTTCGATTGGACGCCGCCGGATGGGGGGCTTTCGCGGAATTTCTCGGAAAATCCCTCCCCCCACTTGCCCCAGCGCCCGCATCTGCGATAACCTTATGCCGAATCGCACTTCAACCGCGCGCCCAGCGCCAAACAGGAGGTCAGCGCTACATGCCTGATATGTCCAAAATGACTGACATGTCCAAATCCGTCGCCATCGTCGGGGCGGCGGAATCCGACGAAATCGGCAGGGTCGAAAACAAATCCTCCCTGCAGCACCACGCCGAGGCCGCCTACAACGCGCTCGAAGACGCGGGCCTCAAGATGAGCGACGTGGACGGCTTGCTGTCCGCCGGATTCGGCACGCTCACCCTCGCCGAATATCTCGGCATCGAGCCCACCTACACCGACTCCACGTCGGTCGGCGGCTCGTCCTTCATCATCCACATCGCCCACGCCATGGCCGCCATCAACGCCGGCTACTGCGAGGTCGCTCTGGTCACCCACGGCGAAGCCGGGCGCTCCGCCCGCAGCCGCGCCGGGGGCAACGCCGCCGAGCCGGGGCCCCAGTTCGAAGTCCCCTACGGCTTCATCGGCGCCCCCATCCTCTACGCCATGGCCGCCCGCCGATACATGCACCAGTACGGCGAAGACTACGTGCGGCAGGGCATGGCGGAAGTCGCCGTCGCCACACGCAAATGGGCGAACAAAAACCCGCGGGCGTACTTCAAGGACGTCCCCATGTCCTTCGACGAATACCACAACTCGCGCTGGATTTCCTGGCCCTTCCACCTGCCGGACTGCTGTCTGGTGACGGACGCCGGCGGCGCCTACGTCGTCACCAGCGCCGAGCGCGCCCGCGACCTGCCCAAGAAGCCGGTCTACGTACTCGGCGCGGCGGAAGGCCACGACCACGGACTCATCTCCACCATGCCCGACCTCACGAAGACTTGGGCGCGCTACACCGGCCCCAAATCGCTCGAAATGGCGGGGCTGTCCCACGGCGACATCGACCTGGCGATGATCTACGACTCGTTCACCTACACCGTTCTGACGACGCTCGAAAGCCTCGGCTTCTGCGGCCCCGGCGAAGCGCCGGATTTCGTCGCCAACCAGCGCACCGCCCCCGGCGGCGACTTCGCCATGAACACCAGCGGCGGCGGGCTGTCCTACACCCACTCCGGCATGTACGGCATGTTCCTAGTGGTCGAAGCCGTCCGACAGTTGCGCGGCGAAGCCGGCGAGCGCCAGATAGACGACCCCAAAATCTCGCTGGTCCACGGCACTGGCGGCCAGCTGTCGTCCACCGGCACCGTGATTCTCGCGGTCGACTAGGCGAACGGCGAACAAGACGACTCACAGGCGCGGCGGCGCGGCGCGGATTCCCCGACCGAAACCGCGAACGCCCGCCGCCGCCGACCCATCCCCAAACACGCAAGCGAGGAGCGAAACGCAATGACGCAAGGCTACAACAAGCCCATCCCCGTCCCCCAGCAGGAATCCGATTTCTACTGGGAGAAGGCGAAAGAGGGCGAGCTCTGGCTCCGGTTCTGCAACGACACCGGCAAAGCCTACTTCTACCCGCGGGACATCTCCCCCTACTGCTTCTCCCGCAACACCAGCTGGGTCAAGGCGAGCGGCAAGGCGACCCTGTTCACCTACGGCATAGTCCACCGCGCCCCGCACCCCGGCTTCGCGGGCGACGTGCCGTTCGTCACCGCCATAGTCGAGCTGGAAGAGGGCCCCAAGATGGCGACCAACATCGTCATGGACGACCCGACCCCCGAAAAGCTCCACATCGGCATGCCGCTGGAGGTGACGTTCGAGCACATCACCGACAGCATCGCCCTGCCGAAGTTCAAGCCGGCGTAGCGGCGAAGCGCGGGAGCGGCGAATCCCCTCTCCCTTGATGGGCTTGCGGGGGCATGTTTACGGAAAACAAGCGTCGCGCGCAACCAACGCATCCCCTCTCCCTTGATGGGCTTGCGGGGGGCATGTTTACGGAAAACAAGCGCGCGCAACCAACGTATCCCTTCTCCCTTGATGGGAGAGGGCTAGGGTGAGGGTGCGCCGCGCGCAAGCGCGGCTTTGCGCGGATTGCCCGCCAACCCCAAACATACCCCTGTAAGCCCCTTTATGGGAGAGGGTGACTCTGCCCGCAATGGCAGTTTCGCCGCAACCCCCGCCACTGGACAGCGAGACCATCAATGAAACGCATATCCACCCCCGCGATTGTGGGCGCCGCCCTAATCGCCATCGGCGCGCTGTTTCTGCTGAACGCCCTGGAAATCATCAACGCGGACGCGGTCCTCATATGGACGCCCTCGCTGTTCATCGCCATCGGCCTCTTGCGGATGATAGCCCGCCGCTTTCGGGGGGTGCTCAGCCCCGGCGTGATGGTCATAACATCCGCGTTCGTCCAAATGGTCGTTCTGAACGTGGATTGGCTAATCATCCTGCCCGCCACGCTCATCGCCGTCGGCGTCCTGTTGCTCTTCGGACGGGGCCGCCTCCTGCGCGGCGGCGGACGCGGACGCTCCGCCTCCAGCGGCGGCGAACCGTCATCCGCGTCCCATCAAACCCGCATCCCGCCGGTCGACGAATTCGAATACGACGCGGAAGGCGCCTTGCGCGTCACGTCCGTGTTCGGCTCATCCAACAGGCGCGTGTCGTCGGACGGATTCAGCGGCGGCGAGGTAGTAGCTTTCGCCGGCGCGTCCAACCTTGACCTGCGCGAATTGGGCGCTCTCTCATCGCCCGCCACGCTCGACGTCAACTGCGTAATGGGCGAAGTCGCCCTGCGCGTCCCGCCCGATTGGAGCGTCCGCATCAACAGCACGGTGGTCATGGGGGAAGCGAAAGACAACCGCCCCCGCGCGCTCGGCGCCGACGGCGACGCCGCCCCCGCCGGCGCCGACCTGACAATCACCGGCGCGGTGGTGATGGGAAGCCTGAAGATAGACGACTAGGGCGGTGCCGGCGCCTCGCCATCCCCAACGAAACCGGCGCCGGACGACCGCGATGACCGGCGCCGGCGCGTCCGGCGACGCCGACGGCGAATCCATACGCATGGCGCAACCCCGCGCGCGCGTCCCTGACGGAGAAAGACTATGCGACGACTCAACCACTGGCGGCGCGACTCCAAAGGCGTAGCCCGCGCCCGCGTCGGCGGCTACGACCTCGAATCCGCCAAAGCGCCGGACGGCGAGGGCGATTACTACTGGCGCATCTTCGGCGCGGACGGCGAGGCGCTCAGGGCGATGCGCGGCTACGAAACCGAATGGGACGCCAGAACCGCCGCCGAAACCGCCGCCGCCGAAACGCCGCCAGCCGACAACATAATCTCGCTCGCGGACTACCGCTAAACCCGCGAAATCCCCCGTTGCCCCCGTCATTCCCGCGAAAGCGGGAATCCAGAGTGGAGCGACCGACTTAGACGCCGGAAACCAAGCCCGAATCGCGAGCGACAAATCCCCTCTCCCTTGATGGGAGAGGGCTAGGGTGAGGGTGAGCCGCGCTTGCGCGCGGCTTTGCGCGGGCGTTCCCGCCTTTTGCGAATTTTTACCCCCGCGTCCCGCTCCCCTCGTCCACATAGAAAGCCCCGCCCGCGCGCGATACGCGGATTCGCTGGCAGTAGCGCGCTCCGCCCTCCAAAACGCGCTCCGCCGAATGGATTTCGGACGTCCACTCAACCGCCCCGCCGCCGTCCGCCAGCGCTTCCGTGATGATTCGCCCTTCCATGTCCGGCGGAATCGGCAGCCCCAGCAGCCTCAAGACCGTCGGCGCGATGTCGGCGTTGCCCGTCGGGGACGCGATTCGCGCGCCGCCGAGAAAGCTCGGACCCCGCGCCAGCAGGACATTGTTCATCTCATGGCGGCTCATGGAGCCGTGCTGTCCCAAGCCCGCCGCGCCGCCGGTGGAGTGCGCGAAGCCGCGATAGCCGGCGGCGTTCGCGCGCGAATCCCAATCGAACGACATTGCGACGTCCGGCCCCCGCGGACCCTCGCCGCCGACCAGCGACAGCGGCAGAGCGCCCTCGACCGCGCCGATTCGTTCGGAAGCCAAAACCGCGCCGCTCCACGCCTTGCCCATCAGCCAAGCCGCCAGCCGCCGGGCGACGCCGGAATCGCGCGCGTAGAACAGCGCGCAGCCGCCGTTGGGCGCGACCAAAACCTCATCCGCGCCGAAACCGGCGTCCCGCGCGTACCACTCGACGTCCACAACTTCCCGAATCGTGGAATAGCCGTGATCGGACGCCACCAGAATATCCGCGCTTTCCGACAATCCGAGCGCGTCAAGACGGTTCAGGACGCGCCCGAAACCGGCGTCCGCCTCCCGAACGGCGCGGTCGGACATCTCGGAGCCGACGCCCGTCGCGTGCTGGGATTTGTCCGGCTCCGACGACCATATCAGCGAAACGGCGGGCGTCCGCTCGGCGAGGACGTACTCGGTCAGAATGTCAACGGCGCGGTCGAAGCGCGGGGTGTTCGGCAACGACTCGGACGCCCAAGCGCCGAATCGCGCTTCCAGCGCCGCCCCCAACTCGCGCGGCAGCGTGAAATCCTGATGAATCGTCGCCCCGCCCGCCATGTCCGCGTTCGGATTGTGGACATAGGCGTTGCCGGAAGTGCCGACCCCGACCGCGACGTACTCCAAGCCGCGCTCCGCCAGAATGTCCGCCAGAGTGGGCGCGAGAAGGGCTTTGCCGGTCTTGCGCCGCAGCTCTTCAAGCGTCGGCTCCAGCGCCGAAAAGACGCGCGCCGGGTCGAAATCCCGCGCGACCATGACATTCGCCGCCAGCCCATGCCCGCCAGGCTGCCTTCCCGTGACCATGCTAGCCGCGTTCACGCGGGTGACGGACGGGAACACCGGATGATGGTTTTCGAAGAAAACCCCCTCATCCGCGAACCGCGCCAAATTGGGCGCCAACTCCGCGCGAACCTGCGCGGGCTGAAGCCCGTCGAATACGGCGATGAGAACCGATTTCGTAGTCATGTCCCCTTCCTGTAGATGACTATTCCGACGGCGTCTATATGCGCCCTCAGCGGGGCGTATCGGATTTCTTCATACGCCTGCAGGTCGCACATCTGGGGAATGTCCAGGTCTTCCAAGTCGAGCGCCAGCGTCCCTAGTTTGCGCGAATCCGTCAGCCCGCGCGTGGCGAGGTCTATATCCGAGCGCGGCGTCGCCCGCCCGGTGGCACGCGAGCCGAACAGGATGACTTCCTCTATCTCCGCATACGCCCCGAACGCCCCAACGAGCGCATCAAGAGCGGCGGGCGAAATGTCGGGGATTGGCATTATTCCACGGACTCCTCCAGAAATCTCGCGTGCATGTCCGCCAGTATGGGCAGATAGCGGCGCTCCACATTGCCCACCACCCGCCGGAACGCGGCGAAATCGTATCGGTGGGACATCAGATTGCGGTCGTTCAGCATGTCGATCCAGGCGTCGCCGTCCTCGATCAACCTGGCTTGGAACGCCTGGCGTATGACCGCGCGCGGGGTCACGGACGGCAGAATCAAGCCGTCGTATTCCATGCGGTCTTTCAGCGTGTTCCACGCCAACTCGAAAGTGTATTCGAATCGCCGCGCGGCGCCCTCGCGCTCAAGATCGCTAAGTGCGCCCGCGCCGTCCTCCAGCGCCTCGCGCAACAGCGAAAAGGCGCGGGAGAAGTTGGCGAACCTATAACGCCAGCGCATTTCCTGATTCATCATGCCATTGCGACCGCCTCGGATTTGTCGTTTGCATCGTATCATCTTTCCCCAACGTCGGGCTAACGATGGCATGTTCGCCGAAAACCAAGTCGGAGTAGCGAGCGACAAATCCCTTCCCAGATTCCCTCGTCATTCCCGCGAAAGCGGGAATCCAGAGTGGGGCGACCAACCTGGCAATTGGGAACCAAGTCGGAATCGCGAGCGACAAATCCCTTCCCAGATTCCCTCGTCATTCCCGCGAAAGCGGGAATCCAGAGTGGGGCGACCAACCTGGCAATTGGGAACCAAGTCGGAATCGCGAGCGACCAATCCCTTCCCAGATTTCCCCGTCATTCCCGCGAAAGCGGGAATCCAGAGTGGGGCGACCAACCTGGCAATTGGGAACCAAGCCCGAATCGCGAGCGACAAATCCCCTCTCCCTTGATGGGAGAGGGCTAGCGCGCGGGTGTCTGCGCCGCTAGGCGCAGTCCCGCCGGCCCGCAACATCCCCCATCCCCCGCCCGCACTCCCATCGCCCGCCCCTTTTGTGCTATATTGTATCCGGGTGCTGGGGGGCGCCGGTTTCTTGACTCAAAACTACAACCTCATAGACGACCAACCCGGCTACCGCCGGGCGGTGAAGGCGATGTCCGGCGCGCGCCGGATAGGGCTGGATTTGGAATCCAACGGGTTCTTCCGATACCCGGAGCGCGTCTGCCTAATTCAGGTCTCCACTCCGTCCGGCGCGTTCGTCATAGACCCGCTCGCCGTCGAAGACCTCTCCGACTTGGGCGAGACGCTGGCGAACCCCAAGACCGAAATCATACTCCACTCCGGCAGCTACGACATTGTAAGCCTCGACCGCGATTGGGGGTTCCGCGTCGGCTCTCTTTTCGACACCCAGATAGCGGCGGCGTTCGTGGGGATTCGGCGTCTCGGCTTGGCGCCCGTCTTGGAGTCCGTCTTGGGCGTCTCCATCCCCAAAGAAAAGAACATCCAGCGCTCCGACTGGTCGATTCGCCCGCTCAGCCAGAAGGCGCTCGCCTACGCCGCCGGCGACGTGCTGCACCTCTTCAACCTGCGCGACGAGCTCGCCGACAAGCTCCGCTCGCTCGGACGCTCCGAGTGGGTAGCGGAGGAATGTCGCCGCCTCGCCGCCCTGCGATACGAAAAGCCCGACCCGGAGATGGCGGTGTTCCAAGTCAAAGGGTGGCGCGATTTGGACAGCCGCGGCTTGGCGATACTCAAATCGCTGGTGGAGTTTCGGGAAGACCAGGCGGCGATAGCCGGCAGGCCTCGCTTCCGCGTCATTCCCGACATGGCGCTGACGGCGCTGGCGCGCAAGCCGGACTCCGATCTGCGCCGCGTCCGCGGACTCGGCAGGTTCGGACGCGGACGCGCCGCCGCCGGACTCCGCAAGGCGATAGCGGACGGCGAATCCGCGCCCCCCGTCCGCCCGCCGCCGCGCCCGCGTCCCCCGCGCCTGTCCCGCGCCGAAAACGCCGCCGCCGGCAGCCGCCTAGCCACGCTCAAAATCTGGCGCTCCGACCTCGGAAAGTCGCTCGACCTAGACCCGCCCCTGCTCTGGCCCATGAACAGCCTGCAACGCCTGTCCCGCGCGCCCGATTCCCTCGAATCCGAATTGCGCTCCGAAGACGTCCGAAACTGGCAGCGCGCCGAGTTCGCCGACGACCTAGACCGAATCCTGCGCCGGCTGGGGTAAGCCGAATCGCGAGCGGCGAATCCACGCTCCCTCGAGATGGGCTTGCAGGGGTATGTTTGGCTGATTTAGGCGCGGATTGGACGCTTTTTAGCCGCTTCCCCGCCCCCGTCCCCGTCATTCCCGCGAAGGCGGGAATCCAGAGTCGCCCAACAACGTCATCCTCGCGAAAGCGGGGCAAGATAGCCACTAGGAATCAGGCTTGAACTGAAGCCAACGTGTCCCCTCTCCCTTGATGGGCTTGCAGGGGTATGTTTGGCGGATTTAGGCGCGAAATGGACACTTTTCGCCGCTTCCGCGCGCCGCCCCCGTCATTCCCGCGAAGGCGGGAATCCAGAGTCGCCCAACAACGTCATCCTCGCGAAGGCGGGGACATGATAGCCACTAGGAATCAGGCTTGAACTGAAGCCAACGTGTCCCTTCTCCCTTGATGGGCTTGCAGGGGTATGTTTTCCGAAATCAGGCTTGAATTGAAGCCAACGTATCCCCTCTCCCTTGATGGGAGAGGGCTAGGGTGAGGGTGCCTGCGCCGCTAGGCGCAGTCTGCCGGCCACGAACATACCCCAACAAGCCCTTGATGGGAGAAGGCTAGGGCGATTGCGTCCGCGCCGCCAGGCGCGGTCTGCCAACCGCGAGCATGCCCCCGCAAGCCCTTGACGCCCGCGCCTTTGTGTGCGAACCTAAGCGACATCCGCAAACCGCTTTCGCCGACCGCCAAAGGAGTTGCCGCCATGCGTCTCGCCAACAAAGTCGCCCTCATAACCGGAGCCGCGCACGGAGTCAGGGGCGAGATGATGGGTTTCGGCGGCGCGGCGGCTTGGCTGTTCGCCGAGGAAGGCGCGAAAGTCGCCCTCACCGACATTGACGCCGCCGCCGGCGAAAAGACCGCCGCCCAGATGCGCGAGGCGGGTCACGACGCCATCTTCCGAAAGCTGGACGTCGCCAGCGAAACCGACTGGGCGAACGCCGTCCGCGACACCATAAGCGCCTTCGGACGCCTCGACATTCTAGTCAACAACGCCGGCACGGGCGCCCGCGCCACTGTCGAGGACACCACCGAAGACATCTGGCGGGCGCAGATGGACATTCACGCCAAAGGCTGCTTTCTGGGGACGAAACGCGCCGCCCCCCACATGCGGGCGGTCGGCGGCGGCTCCATAATCAACATATCGTCCATCTACGGCATCGTGGGCAGCGAGGGCTCGACCGCCTACCACGCCGCCAAAGGCGCGTCCCGCATCTTCACCAAATCCGCCGCCATTCAGCTCGCCAAAGACGGCATCCGGGTCAACTCCGTGCATCCCGGCTTCATGCTCACGCCGCTCACCCGCGAGAGCTTCGGCGCGGAGCCGCGCAGAAGCCAGCTGCTCGACCGCATCCCCATGCGGCGCATCGGCGAGCCGATGGAGATAGCGCGCGGGATTCTCTTCCTGGCGTCCGACGAATCCGCCTACATCACCGGCTCCGAGCTGGTCATGGACGGGGGAATGACGGCGCAATAGCGTTGGCGACCGACTTCCACACGCACATATTCCCGCCCGACCTGCGCGCCCGCCGCGGGCGCTGGCTGGCGCGCGACGCCACTTTCGCCGACATGTTCGCCGACCCCGCCGCGCCCATGGCGTCCGCCGAAGACCTCATCCGCGCCATGGACGAAGACGGCGTCCAGCGCGCCGCCGCCATGGGCATGGGGTGGACGGACGCGGGCTTGGCGCGCGAATCCAACGACTATATTATTGAAGCCGTCCGCCGCCATCCGGGCAGAATAGTCGGCTTCTGCTCCGTCAACCCCGCTTGGGGGGACGCCGCCGCCGCCGAGATAGACCGATGCGCGCGGCTGGGGATTCGCGGAATCGGCGAGCTGCACCCGGACACGCAGGGGTTCGACCTAGCCGACTTCCGCGCCGTCCTCGAAGCGGCGGACGCCCATCGCATGGCGATAACGACTCACTCATCCGAGCCGGTGGGGCATCTCTACCCCGGCAAGGGCGCGTTCACCCCGCGCGAGCTGATGCGCCTGATAGAGGCGGCGCGCGGCTATCCGAACGTTCGGATAATCTGCGCCCACTGGGGCGGCGGCTTGCCGTTCTACGCCCTGATGCCCGAAGTGGCGGACGCGCTCGCCAACGTCTGGTTCGACACCGCCGCCTCGCCGTTTCTGTACTCGCATCGCGTCTTCCCGCTGGCGGCGGCGCTGGTGGGGGCGGACAAAATCCTGCCGGCGAGCGATTTCCCGCTGATGCGCTTCAGCCGAATCCGCCGCCAAATGGCGCGCGCCGGCATGTCCCCGCAAGACTTCGCCGCCAACGACCCGCTGAGCGCCTAGATTTTGTGCTATGCTGACAAGCCAAAGGAGCGTTGAAATGTCCGTTGTCAAACCCATAACCGTAGAGCCGCGCGGCGGCTATAAAATCTGGCTGCGCTACAGCGACGGCGTGGAAGGCGAAGTCGACCTGTCCGACCACGTTGGCAAGGGCGTATTCCGCGCTTGGGACGACCGCGCCTTCTTCGAGGGCGTGAAACTGGACGAGTGCGGAGTGGTCATGTGGAGCGACGACATAAGCATCTGCCCGGACGCGCTCTACATTGAGATAACCGGCAAATCCGTCGATGAAGCGCTGGACATAATATACGGTCCGGTTTGCGCCGCCTGCGACGACGAATCGACCGGCGGCGAGATTGGAATATCCGTCGTCAGGCCGATAACCGCGGAGCCGCGCGGCGGCTATAAAATCCGGTTGCGCTACAGCGACGGCGTGGAAGGCGAGGTTGACCTATCCGACCACGTCGGCAGGGGCGTATTCCGCGCATGGGACGACCGCGCCTTCTTCGAAAGCGTCCGCGTGGGGAAGTGCGGGGCGGTCTCTTGGGGCGACGACATAGACATATGCCCGGACGCGCTCTACATGGAGATAACCGGCAAATCCGTTGAGGAAGCGCTGGATATAATATACGGTCCAACCCAGCCCATCTGCGACTGCGAAACGATTGACGACGCGGTCGCGCGGAGTTCAATCCCCGACAATGCCTGAGCTATGCCGGTTCAGGGGCATCGTCATAACAATCCAGTTCGGCGACCACAACCCGCCCCACTTTCACGTCGATTGCGGCGGTCAATCGGCGTCGGTGGAAATCAACGGACTCGCGATGAAGTGACGTCTCCCTCGGCGCGTCGTTAGGCTGGTGATGAAGTGGGCGTTGCTTCGCAGAGAAGAATTGCTGGACGCTTGGGAACGCGCCCAAAGAGACGAATCGCCGGGAAAGATAGACCCGCTGCCGTAACGCCGCGCCTATCCGCTCCTCCGCCCCGGCTTCTCCCCCACATGAATCGCCACCGCTCCCAGCGCCAGTTTTTTCTGGACGACCACTTTCAGCCCCGCCTCCTCCATCGCCGCCGCCAGTTCGGGGGCGGACTTGAAACTTTCGGCGGATTGCGGAAGGTAGGTGTACGCCTCGCGGTCCCCCGCTATCAGTGCGCCCAGCCAGGGGGTGACGTATCGGAAGTGGAGCCGCGCCGCTAGGCTGATGGGGTCTTTGCCGTCCATCCGCACGATTTCTAGCGATACGACCCGCCCGCCGGGGATTATCACGCGCGCCATTTCGCGCAGCGCGGCGGGGACGTCTATGAAGTTGCGTATCCCGAACCCCACTGTGGCGCAGATGAAAGTGTCGTCCGCGAACGGCAGGCGGTGGGCGTCGCCCCTGATGAACGACACCGAACCCGCGACGCCCTTCCGCTCGGTTTTGGGGATTCCCAAAAGCATCATCTCGCTGGCGAAGTCCAAGCCGGCAACGGACTCCACCTCGTCGCGGTTGGCGAGGTCTATGGAAAAGTCCCCCGTTCCGGCGGCGATGTCCAGCGCGTCGCCATGCAAGCCTTCCACCGCCAGCGCCGCCGCCTTTCGCCGCCAGGGTCCGTGCCGTCCGCCGGACATGATGAAGTTCATCAGATCGTAACGGGGCGCGATGCGGTTGAACATGTCCGCCACGTACCGCGCCCGCTCTTCGCCCTTCAGGGAAGCCAAATCGCCGCCTCTCTACGCCGCGCCGAGTCGGTCTCGCGCAGGCTTTTCATTGCCTTGGGAATCTCCGGAAGAAGGTCGCCCGCAACGGCGCCGGCGTCTCCGAAGGCGTCCCGCGCCGCCTCGCCCGCCATGCCGTGCAGATAGACGCCGAGCGCCGCCGCGTCCGCCAGCGCGACCCCCTGCGCCAGCAGCCCCGCTATCGCGCCGGCGAGAACGTCGCCCGTCCCGGCGGTGGCGAGCGCGGGGTTGGCGAACGGCGACAGAAACGCGCCGCCGTCCGTCCGCGCGCATACGGTATAGGCGCCCTTCAGCACGACCGTCTTGCCCCACGCCCGCGCCGCGTCGCGCGCCAGCTCCACGCGCTCTTTCGCCACTCGCTCGCGGGGTTCGCCCGTCAGCCTGACCATCTCGCCCGGATGCGGCGTGAGGACGGCGTCCGAGCGCCAGCGCTCATGCCAGCGCGGGATTTCGGCGAGCGCGTTCAGGGCGTCCGCGTCCGCCACAGTCGGCGGCAAGTCGCGCCCCGAAAGCAGAACGCGCTCGACCAACCGCCGCGCGCCCGCCGCCCGCCCAAGCCCGCACCCGATTAGCAGGGAGTCGTAGCCGCCCAGCTCGTCCAAAATCAAGTCCGCCGCATCCGCGGACGGAACGCCGGGCGCGTCTTCCGGCAGGGGCAGGAAGGTAGGCTCCGCCGCCCCCGCCGCCGCTTGCGGAATCAGGCTTTGCGGAATGGCGATGGTCGCCAGCCCCGCCCCGGCGCGAATCGCCGCCGTCGCCGCCAGCCGCGCCGCGCCGGGGAATCGGGGCGAACCCGCCACTATCATCGCGCGCCCGTAGCTGCCCTTGTGCGAATCGGCGGGGCGTTCGGGAAGCGCGGACGCCGCCCAATCGCGCCCAAGCAAGCCGAGCGGGATGTCGCCGTCCAACCCCGGCGGGATTCCGATGTCCGCCGTCTCCAGCTCGCCGACGAAGTTCGCGGCCGGGAAGGCGTAATGCCCGCGCTTGGGGTAGCCGAGCGCGATTGTGGCGTCCGCCGCGACGCAAAGCGGGTCGGCGTCTCCGGAGTCGCAGTCGACGCCCGTCGGCACATCCATCGCCGCCACGCGCAGTCTTGGGCTCTCGGCTTTGGCGCGCGCCAACTCGCGCAGAATGTCCGCCAGCGCGCCGGCGATTGGGCGCGCCCTGCCCGTTCCGAGAATGGCGTCTATGACGACATGCGCCGCCGCGAGGGCGTCCGCGAGCCGCGCCAAATCCGGGTCGTATGCGACGTCGGCGACATGAACGCCGGCGTCCGCCGCCGCGCGCAGTTTCGGGTCGGGGTTCGGACGCCTTCCGCAGAGATAGGCGAGCGCGCCCGCGCCCCACCGCGCCAAATGCCGCGCCGCGACAAGCCCGTCCCCGCCGTTGTTGCCGGGGCCGACTAGGACGACGACGCGAACGCCGCCGAGCGCCCCGACGCGCCGCCGGACGGAGCGCGCGAAAGCGAGTCCGGCGCTCTCCATGAGCGCGTCCGTCGAGACGCCGGCGCGCTCCGAGCGGGCTTCGACAGCCCGCATCTGCTCTGCTGTGACGATTTTCACGTTGTCCAATCGCGCCTGTGGATTCCCCCGCGCCGCCCGCGCGCCGCCAATGACCGCCTGCGAATATACCACTGAAAGCCGCCTAGCGGAAAGGGGAATCGCGTTCCCCGCTCGCGCGCGGGACGGGCTGGCGGCGCGCGGCGCCCGCTTGACTTGCCCAAGCGCGCGGTATAAAATCCAGGACGCGGCGGCGCTCTCGCCGACCGACCGTTGGCATGAGATGAGAGGCGCGCCATGGTATCGCCCCCCGATACGGGCATAAGAAATCGCAGTTTGGAAGAGCGGGTCAGCCGTCTCGAAGGCGGCTTTGAGCATCTGGCGACCAAAGCGGACATCGAGCGCGTCCTCGCGGAGATTCAGCGCGTCCGGGTTGAAAACGAAAGCAGTCGAGTCGAAATCGAGCGCAACCGCGCTGAAATCGAACGCAACCGCGCCGAAATCGAGCGCAACCGAACCGAGATCGAGCGCGTCCACGCCGAGATCGAGCGCAACCGAGTCGAAATCGAGCGTCTCCGCGCCGAGACCGAGCGCCTCCGCGCGGAATTCCGAACCGAGATTGAGCGCGTCCGCGCCGAAGCCGAGCGCAACCGCGCCGACATCATCAAGATGATGGTGCGGCTCGCCGGCGTCGGCGCCGCGCTCATGGCGCTCGGCTTCGCCTTCCTGCGCCTCACGGGGACGAACTAGCCGCCGGGGGATGATGCGTCCGCGTCCGGCGCGTCATCCTCGCCCGGAGGGGCTTGTTCGGGGTCCAAAACCGCCAGCCCTTCCGCCTCCGCCGCGTCCAGCAGGCGGCGGTCGGCGCATACGAAAGTGGGGGCTTCGTCCGCCCTCGTCTCCAGAACCAGGCAGGCGGCGAGCTGCACCGCGTCATACGCGCGCAAACCATGTTGGGCGACCATGTCGGACGCGAGGTTCAGCGTCCTGTCGTCAACGGAACAGCGCAAGAATTCGGTTCCAAGACGAACGTTGAACCGCTCAATGGCGAACTCGATTCGCTCGCTGTCCAACTCCCCGATTCGATGCCGTCTCCAAATGGCGGCGTGGAACTCGACCTGAGTGATGGAGCAGACCGCCAGACGATACTCGGAGTCGGGTGACGCCAACACCCTCATCCGCTCGCTGCCGCGCTCATCAAGATAAATCTTGACCAGCGCGCTCGTGTCCAGGTACAGAAGCGCCATTTTAGTAGCGCGCGTTCCGCCGCTCTTCTATCACCGTCTGCGACAGCGGCTTGCCGCGTATCTTGATGAGCGGGAAGTCGAAACCGAGCCGCTTCGAAGGGTCGTCCCATCCCTCGGGATAGATGAGCGGGGACTCCTCGCCCGGCGGATGCGGATGTTTTCTTTTTGCGGTGTCGGGCTTGTCAGCCATTTCAAGACCTCTCATATGTCTGATGCTACAACTCTAAGTGCATCCGCCCGCCTTGTCAAGCCGAGACGCGCGCGAACGCTATGGGGTTTTTCCGCCCTACCCCTCCGCCGAATCGGGCGCGGACGCGGCATCGCGGGCGGCGGCTTTGAGTCGGTTGCGGAGGTAGTGTTTCCGATTCATGCCCAACTGCGAATCCGTCCGGACATCGCCCAGCGTCAACAGCAACCGGTCGTACTCAGGCGGTATCTTCGCATGCGGCGGCAAGTTGGCGATGATGCGGACCGCGCCAGAGCCAAGAGAGCTTATGACTTGAGCGACAACCTCATCGAGGACTTTCGCGATTTCGGACGAAATCATGGGCGTCCCGGTTTCGGAGTCGAAAATCTCCAAAACGTCCGCGATTTCAGAATCGTCCCATTCCGCAGTGGTGTCGGCTTCCTGCATCAAAGCGCGCGACTGGTTCCTGTGGACCGGCGCCACGCCTATGAGATGGACGCGGACGCCAAAACTCTGGGCTATCTGAACGCCTACCCTGACGTCCTCATCCCCGGACAGCAGAACCGCGTCCGAGATGGCTCGATTTCGCGCCAACTCCATAAGGTCTGTGACTATCAGAGAGTCCACGCCCTTCTGCTGACCATAGGGCGTGACCACCCCCAGCCTCAACTTCACATCGTCCGCGTCCGCTATGCGGGTCTGTTCGGGGGAAGCGCCTTGAGGAAGCTCGCCATCGTACCAGTAGATGCGCAGGAGTTGAGCGCCGCCCGACTTCTCCGCCGCCGCCGCGCGCAATTTGGCGATGGCTTCCGGTTGGTTCAAGTCAATCATGGCGCGAGGCATCTTGATTCCAACAACCGCTATGGAACCCGCCGCGTACAAGTACCCCGCGTCCACGAAAACCGCGACTCTCATCATGCCAACCTCCTTTTCCAATGCAATAAAAAAGGGGCCAACGGCCCCCAGTAAAGTCCCCGCTCCAACCTATTGAATTCCGGGAGTCGCAGGACGATATAAATATAACACCCCGATTTATGCCCTGTCAAGCCTTTATGCGCCGATTTCCCAAGCCAATTCCGGGAGCCGCGCCCCCCCCCCCCCCCCATTCACCCCCCAGCCACCGCCGCCCGCTCAGACTCGCTCAGACCGTAGAGACCGTAAACCAGAGCGTCCAACTCCCCCTCCCAAACCGACGTGTCCGACGACGAATCAGACCCCTTCGCCGTCAAGATGCGCTCGACCAACTCAACGAACGCCGCCTGCTCATCGGCGGGGATTTTGGGGATGGGGATTGTTTCCACATACGCTTTCTTCCAACGCAATGTCCCCATGCCCGAAGTCGGCGCTATTTGCCGAAGAATCCACTGAGTCAGGGTTGAGTTCAGCACGGCGCAAATGAATTTAAGCGATTCGCCAGTCATCATGAACGTGGTCGCTTCGCCGTAGATTCCGCTGTCGTCGTATGCGAATCTGCCCCTGTCGGCTAGGTCAAGCCAAAACAGTTTCTCTTTGGCGAATTCTTCATGGTAGGCTATTGTGTCTTGTGTTTCAAACCACCTGTGGCTAGACTTTTTGCGAGACCTCCCCCCATTGGGCAATCTTTTACCACTCTGTTCCAAGCGGTCTTTACCAATGGACAACAGATATTGTTTCACGGAATGGTACCGGTCAATATCTAGTTTCAAGGACGGGAAAGTCGCGATTAGCCACAACCCAGCCCACCGCGCTCGGTATCGCTGAATGTCCCGACCTCGCAAAACGGGTTTGATTATCTCCGCGGACCTAGGATCCGCCGCTATCAGTTCCCGTCTCGTGTCGGCGTCAATAATGAAGGCATTGTTGTAACCCGTTTTGACGCCAAAGTTTATTTTCACGTCCCAATCTTTCAACGGCGTTCCGACCGATTCCACCTTGTCCATTATCGACCGTTCGACCGATGACAGCGCGCTCCACGGCTTTTCGCCGTCCGTTCGCAGTTCGCCCCACAGTTCTTCGAGCGGCGGGAAGGTTTTGTCGGCGAGCCTGTCCATGTCCACCGCCGCGCAGGGTTCGCCGCTTCTGCCCTGGCGCAATATGAGGATGTTGGTGTCGACGATTGCGGTCTCGAAAACGTCCTTGCCCATTTCCAGCAACCGCGTCGGCGTATGCGATTCCGAGAAGTAGCGGCGCGTCTTTTTGCCGTACTCCGCGCGCATCCAACTATTCGACGTAATGTACGCCAATACGCCGTCCGTTGGCGTCAGCAGTTGGCAGCCCTTTTCGTAGAAGAGCTGGTAAATGTCGCCCGTCCGCGCGAAGGTTTGGTAGCCGGCGTCTTTGTAGAGGCGTCCGAGTTTGCCGCCGTCGCGCTGGAGTTGGATATACGGCGGGTTGCCTATCACCGCGTCGAAGCCGTCCGCGATTCCGAACATGTACTCCGGGTCGAACCAGTCGCTGGTCGCGTTCTGGTCGTACGGGTCCCATTCGGCGATTCGCCGGGCTTGGTTTTGGGCGATTCCGATTTCGGTCAGCTCGGACGCCAGCGCTTGGCGCAGGCGCGCGTCCTCGTCGCGGCATGCCAGTTTGCGCGTCCGCGTCGTGGCGTGGAAGTAGCGCTCGCGGTTTTCCTGTATGGCGCGGCGCAACTTCTCGGCGGCGACGGACGGCAACACGCCCTGCCCCTCCAATCCCACCAGCGTATTCGCCGCCACGAAGCGCGTCTCCAGATTCGGCAACGGCTTGATTCCGTAGTTGTCGTCCGCGTCCGCGCTCGGATTCTGCTCTATCGCCAGCGATATGAAGAAGCGCAGCTTGGCTATCTGCGCCGCTATCGGCTGGATGTCCACCCCGAAGACGCTGTTTTGCGCCAGGTACAGCTTGCGCCCGTAGTCGGAATCGCGGTATCGCTCGAAGGTTTCGCTGATTTGGGCGAGCTCGTCGTCGCGGTCTTTCGGGTCGTTCGTGTCGAAGGCGGCTCTGGCGCGCTCGCCGGCGCGCTCTCTTTGGACGGCTTCCCACAACTTGTTGTCCGGGTCGAGTCGCCGCAGCGCCAGCGTCAGCTTGTGCAGAACCCCCATCGGAAACGCCCCGGAGCCGACGGCGGGGTCGAGTATCTTGACCTGCGACACGGCGCGGATTACGGCGGCGCGCTCGGCGTCGTCGAACGGGTCGTCCTCGAACGGGTCGGAGTAGTCGAACAGTCGGCGCAGGCGGTTTTGGAATTTTTTGTCGCTGTCGTCCCCGTTGGCGGCGTCCGCGTCCGCGTCCGCGTCCGCGTCGCCGGTCGCGGTCGGCGGCGACGCTTTGCGGGATATGGCGGCGGTCAGCGCCTCGTCCACCATGTAATCGACCACCGGGCGCGGGGTGTAGTACGAACCGGTCTGCTTGCGGGCGGATTCGCGCGTCTCCGGCGTGTTGGCGGCGAGCAGGTTCTCGAACGCCTTGCCGAGCAGCTCCGGGTCGAGCGCCACTTCCGTCTCGGTGGGAGTGTTTTCCTCCACCGTGAACTTGTACCCCTCGAACAGCGGAATCAGCCCGCCCTTCCCGAAGAACAACCGGTTGGGGACGCTTATCTCGTCCCAAGCCGAATCCCCGAAGCAGTCTATCCGATAGCCGCCGTCGCTTGTCGCCTCGACGCTGTCGAGGCAGTCGAACAAGCCGCCGTTGATGAACGGGGTCTTGGCGAACATGTCGCGCAGGGCGTTGGGGTCCGCCATCTTGTCGCGGTATCGGTACTTGGAAAAGTCCCGGTGGCGATGCTGCCCGCCCTTGCTGAACTCGCGCTTGCCGATTTCGGTGTTCAGCGTGGCGAAAAACAGGTTTTGCAAAACGGCGCGATAGTACGAATCGCCCTTCGCGCCGTCGTAATCAGCAAGCAGCGGCGCGACCTGCTCTTCGATGAACAAGTCGCCGTCCACCAGCCCCTTCTCCTTGACGAACCACACGAACAGCATCCGCGTGATGAGGCGCATAACATGCTCTTCCGGCGACAGCGCGACGGCTTCGCCCGTCGGAAACCGCGCGGTCTTGACGGCGTTTTGGAACCAGTCGAACAGCTCTTTATAAAATTTCTTGTTAAGCTCTTCCGTATCGAGCGCGGCGAGCCACGCCTCCAGCAGCCCGTCGAAATTGGCGGCTCTGCCGCGCGCGTCCATCCACCGCAGGCGCTCATCGAGCGACAGCTCGGCGAGAATGTCGAGATGGGCGCGGTGGGGGTCAGCCGGGTCAATCTCGCGGATGAGCGAAATGTTGCCGATGACGTCTCTATCGGAATCCCGCAAATTGGCGCGGCGGCGGGCGAAGGCGAAAGTCAAGTGCCCGTCGGACGCGCGGAACATGACCCCGCAGGGCATGGGGAAGGCTTTGTTGATTTCGCGGGCGAAGGCGGCGAACCGTCCGCGCGGATAGCGCTCGCCGTTCAGCTCGACGGCGGCGAACAGAAAACTGCGCGCGTTGCCGCCGTCGAAATCCCCCAAGCCGCCCATCAGCGGCATCTGGGCGCTGGCGCTCTTTTGGATTTCGGCGTCCGTCACCTGAAACAGCGCGCGCATGGAGGCGGCGTTTTCGAGAAAGTCGCGCTTGGCTTTCGTGTCCGACGTTCTGGCGACCCATCGCGCCGGGTCTTCGGGCTGGTCGGGCGGCGCCAGGTCGCTTTCGTAGCCGAGCGCGTTCATCAGGCGCTTGGCGGCGTCCGCGAACCGCGGCGCGCCCCGCGTCTCCGCGAGCGCCTGACGGATGCTGTCTTTCATGTTGGGGGATTGGGACATTTTGTTTGGCGGGCTTGTTTCCTTCACTAGCCGCGCTCGCGCGCGGCGCACCCTCACCCTAGCCCTCTCCCATCAAGGGAGAGGGGATATGTTGGTCGCCCAACTTTGCGACGGTCGCACTCCGTCTGTATGCCGCGCCAGAATCCGGGCGACTGCCCGAAGAACGCGCCGAACCGAGCGGACAAGTCCGCGCCAATCGCGCGCTCCCCGTCAACGATTTCGCGGATGACGCGCGGCGAGACTCCGACGGCGCGCGCCATGTCGCTCTCGGAAATGCCCATCGGATTGAGAAAATCCTCCGACAGAATTTCGCCGGGGGTGATAGGTTCGTTCATCATCGTCGCGCTCCGAGCGGATTCTATCACGGAACGCTACCCCTTGTCGCCCCCCATAATCACCAGCCACGTGATTAGGTTGAAGTCCCCGACGCCTTTGGGCGCGTTCGTTTCGGCGGTCAGCTTGAAATCCCTGTCGGACGCCGTCAGCAGGTTTTCGAACTGCGCCGCGCCGTGTCTTTCGCGGATGTCCGCGACGGCGGCTTTCAGCAGGCCGTTGTAAAACGCCATGTCCGTGCCGCGCGCGGTTTGGCGGTCGAAGGCGTCGCAGAGGGCTAGGATGGGCTCCGCCTCGCCGTCCGCGGCGGCGGCGAAGGCGGCGAGCGTCCGGTGAACGCTGGCGCATCCGACCGCCACGCTCCCGTCCGCGCGCATGTAAACCAGATAGTATGGGTGCTTGGGGCTGACGGTTTTGGTTCGGGCGCCGGCTTCGGCGGCGTTGCGCTGCTCAAGGCAGAAGATGACGCCCGGCTCGGCGGCGAGTTTCGGGTTTGCCACGGCGTATGAGCCGCGCGGCATATTTTCAAGATACTCGCGGTTGCGCTCTAGATAGCGCAGAAGCTGGGCGAGAAACTGGCCAAGCGTGAAATCGCCCAGCGTGGGGACGTCGTCGAGGTCTTCGAGCGCTATGGCTTCTTTCTGCAGGCGCATCAGCTGTTCGTTTCGGAACTGGATTTCGCGGGTCGCCGCGCCTTCGTCGAGCGGGTCGTCCCCGCCGGTGGCGGCTATGTCGGCGAGCGCCATCCGCGCGCGGACGCGGTTTTGCAGGTCGAGATATTTTTCCATGTCCTTAGTCGGCCAGCAGTTGACCATGCGGACGCTGTCGTTGCGCCCGCCGATGCGGTCTATGCGCCCGAAACGCTGGATTATCCTGACCGGGTTCCAATGCACGTCGTAGTTGATTACGAAGTCGCAATCCTGCAGATTCTGCCCTTCGGATATGCAGTCGGTGGCGATGAGCAGATCAATGTCCGCGCCGCCGCCGTCTTTGCGTCCCCGCGCGCGGGGGGCGAAATTTGAGAGTATGGAGTTGAAATCGGCGTCGCCCGCGCTGGCGCGCGTCAAGTCGCCGGACACCATCGCCACGCCGACGCCCAATTCTTCGGCGAGCGGGCGCAGGTTTTTGTACAGATACTCGGCGGTGTCCTTGAATGTCGTGAACAGCAGCGTCTTGCGGTTGGGCTTGCAGTCGCGGTCGACGGTCGGATTCGCCGCCTTTTCGCGGATGATTTTTTTGATTTTCAGCAACTTGCCGTCTCTGTCGGGCGTGACTTTCACCACGATGTCGAGGATGGTTTGCAACGCATCGCGGTCGGCTGCGATGTCCGCTTCCCAGCGCTCCAAATCCAGATCGCCGAAGAGGAATGGGGTTTCGCTTTGGCTTACGGAGTAGTCTTCGTCGTCGTCGTCATCGTATGGAGTGGCGTCTTCCCCTATCGTTTCGTCGTCGGAAGGGCGCGTCTCGAACAGCATCCCCGGCATGAGTCCCATCCCTGGGCTTCCCGGCGCGACGAGTTGGGAGCGCTCGCGGTACCGCCGTATGCGTTCCAGCATCTTGCCCATCTTTTCGATGACGCGGCTCAGCGTGAGCGCGAGCGAGCGCGGCGAGCTTTCGAGGCGCTTGAGGAAGTTGGTTCGTATCATCCCGACCAGGTTTGCGGCGACCTGAATCTGCCGAGGCGTGGCGCCGGCGAGGTAGTTGGCGGGCAGGTATATGGACAGCGCCAAGCCGTTTATGCGGGCGGCGACGGCGTCGTATGAGAGTTCGCCGAGCGTATCGGTGGGAGGGTAGAGGTTGCGCGGCTTTTCGCGCTCCGGGAATCTGCCCACGCTCTCCACATCGCCGGCGTAAAACCGCTCTATCTGCCGCCGCGAGCGCGATATGGAGACGCCGTCGAGCAGGCGCAGAAAGTCCGCGCCCAGATTGTCCATCAGCGCCGCCTTGTCGCGGACGGCGCGGCGCGAAAGCCCGCTCTCCCAAATCTGAAACCGGGTCTGGGCGTCGTCCATTATCAAACGGATTTCGCCCACGCCGAGACTTTCGCGGAAGGCGTTTTCGCGCTTCTCCGTCATCAGATATATCTGGTTGCGGAGGTCAATCAGGCTGGTGTTGACCGGCGTCGCCGACAGCATGAGGACTTTCGTCCGCGCGCCGCCCTTGACGACTTCGTCCAGCAATTTCTGATAGCGCTTGCCGCCGTCGTTGCGGAAGTTGTGCGATTCGTCTATCACGACCGCGTCGAACCCCGACCAGTTGAAAGTCGCCAGGTCTATCCCGCCGGACATTCCCCTGTCGCGCGACAGGTCAGTGTGCGCCAGCAGCGCGTAGCCGAAACGGTCGTCCGGGAACGGGTTGTCGCGGTGTCCGTTCGCCGCCTGATACAGCGACCAGTTGCCCATGAGCTTCTTCGGGCAGAGAACCAAGACGCGCTGATTGCGGCTTTCGAAGTACTTGATAGCCGCCAGCGCGGTGTAAGTCTTGCCCAACCCCACGCTGTCGGCGAGTATGCAGCCGTTGTGGCGATTCAGCTTGGATATGACGCTTCGCGCGCCGTCCTTCTGAAATTCGTACAGCGCGCGCCATATCTGGCTGTCGGAAACCCCCGACGCGGCGATGTCGGCGTCCGGGGACGCCATCGCGTCCATCTCTTCCCGAAACAGCTCGAACAGCGTCTTGTAGTACACCGCTTCCGGCGAGTAGTCCTTGCCGATGCGGTCTAGGGCGTCCAGGACTTCCCGCTTGGCGTCTTTGGTGAGGCTTTCGTCCGCCCAGAGCCTATCGAACCAGCGCACAAGCTCGGAGAGGGCGGCTTCGTCCGCCGCCAGGTTGATTTCGATGTTCGGCGCGCCCCCGCCGCCCAATCCCCGCTGGGTGAAATTCGAGCTGCCCACAATCCCCGCGCCGGAGCCGCCGCGCTCGGTCAGATACATTTTGCCGTGCAGAAAGTTCGACTCGCTGACCGAGCGAATCTCCACCCCGCCGCCTTCCGCCCACTCTTTGCATCGCGCCGCCAGCGCCTTCTGCGTCAGCGCGTGGGACGGCGACAGCCCGCCTTCATCGAACGCGAACGCCTTGCCCTCCGCCGCCCCCGGATCCACGTCGGACGCCGAAGACGGCTCCCCGAACAGAAACCGCGTCTCGCCCACGCTCTTGAGCGCGCCTTCCAGCAGCCCGTAGCCGTAGATGCTGAAATACGCGGACACGGCGCGGAACACGTCCGCCCCCCGCAAATCGGCGTCCAGGCGCTGATGGACTTTGCCGCCGAAATAGTTGTCCAGGATGCGGCTGTACGGCGCGGGCGGTTTCGTCGTCGCGGCGGGCATGATGCGGCTCCAATCTCGCGTGGGAATGGCGTTATTTTACGCCGTCGGGCGTCTTGGCGCAAAGCCCGCCGCCGCCCGTCCGCATGCGCCGCGCTCTTTTGGTGTATAATGGCGGCGACTTAGACGCCCGACGGAGCGACAAGCCCCGCGAGCGACCGGAGAATGACGGGAGGGACGCCGATAATGACCACTGGAACAACCTTCGAAACCATACGGAAGCCGCCGCTTGACGAGCTGCCCGCCAAGCCGAACATCGACCGCGAGAGCGTCTCGGATTTCGACTGGCAGAGCGTTTACGAAGAGCTCGACTGGCTGCCCGGCGGCGGGCTGAACAAGGCGCACGAAGCCATCGACCGCCACGCCAACGGACGCGACCGCGACAAGCTCGCCATGATCTGGGAAGGCAAAACGGCGAGCGCGAAGACTACACCTTCGGCGACATGAAGCGCCACACCGACCGCTTCGCCAACGTCCTCAAAAGCCTCGGCATCCAGACCGGCGACCGCGTCTTCACCTTCATGGACCGCGTCCCGGAGCAATTCATCGCCGTCTTCGGCATCCTCAAGGCGGGCGCCATCGCCGGCCCGCTCTTCTCCGCCTTCGGCCCAGACCCGGTCAAAGACCGCCTGCAGGACTCCGGCGCGAAAGTCCTCATAACCCAGCCCGACCTGCGCCGCAAAATCGCCCACATCATCCCGGAGCTGTTCGAGCTGCAGCACATCATCATCGTCAACAAGAACGGGCGCGACCCGGCGCCGATGGACGCCCAAGACCTCGACTACTACGAAGAGATGGGCAAGGCGCCCGCCGACTTCAGCGCGGTCAACACCTCGCAATACGACTACTCGATAATGCACTACACATCCGGCACGACGGGCAAGCCGAAGGGGGCGGTGCATCGCCATCAGGCGGTCGTCCAGCAGTACGCCACCGGCAAGTGGGCGCTCGACCTGCACAAGGACGACATCTACTGGTGCACCGCCGACCCCGGCTGGGTGACGGGGACTTCCTACGGCATGCTCGCGCCGTGGACGAACGGCGTGACGCAGCTCATCTACGAAGGCGGCTTCCGCGCCAGCGCGTGGTACGAGCAGATACAGAAGCACAAAGTCACCGTCTGGTACACCGCGCCCACCGCCATCCGCATGCTGATGAAGGCGGGCGACGAAGTCCCCAAGCGCTACGACCTCTCTTCCTTGCGCTTCACCGCCAGCGTGGGCGAGCCGCTGAACCCGGAGGCGGTCGTCTGGGGCGAGCAGGCGATAGGGCATCCCTTCCACGACAACTGGTGGCAGACCGAAACCGGCGCGATAATGTGCGCCAACTACTCGTCCATGGACATCAAGCCCGGATCCATGGGGCGGCCCATCCCCGGCGTGCAGCTCGCCGTGGTCGACGAGAACTTCGACCCGGTCCCCGCCGGCGAGGACGGCAATCTGGTCGCCCGCCCCGGCTGGCCGTCCATGTTCCACGCCTACTGGCAGAACTCCGAAATGTACAACTCGCGCTTCAAGAAGGGCTGGTACATCACCGGCGACACCGCGCGCATGGACGAGGACGGCTACTTCTGGTTCGTCGGACGCGCCGACGACGTAATCAACACCGCCGGCCATCTGGTCGGCCCGTTCGAGGTCGAAAGCGCCCTAATCGAGCATGAGGCGGTGGCCGAGGCGGGCGTAATCGGCAAGCCCGACCCGATAGCGATGGAGGTCGTCAAGGCGTTCGTGTCGCTCAAGGACGGCTACGAAGAGAGCCCGGCGCTGCGGAACGACATCATGCGCTTCGCGCGCTCCAAACTGTCGGCGGCCGTCGCCCCGCGCGAGATAGACTTCATCCCCGGCCTGCCCAAGACGCGCTCCGGCAAAATCATGCGCCGCCTGCTCAAGGCGCGCGAGCTGGGCTTGCCCGAAGGCGACACCAGCACGCTGGAAGAGGACTAGGCGTCCCAAGCCCGCGAACAACGGGAAAACACGCGGCGGGGGGAACGCGGCGGCAAAGCGCGCGCCGTCCCCCCGCCAAAAGGCGCTTGCAGGGGCATGCTCACGGAAACCAAGCCCAAATCCCAACCAACAAATCCCCTCTCCCTTGATGGGAGAGGGCTAGGGTGAGGTGCGCGCCGCGCGCAAGCGCGGCTTTGCGCGGATTGCCCGACAACCCCAAACATGCCCCTGCAAGCGCCAAACGGCGGGAGCGTCCGAGATGACCATGACAACCGTTGCCAAGACCGAAACCAAAACCAAGCCGCTCCGCTACAAGCGGGAAGCGATAGAGATAGACGACCTGATAGACTTCAACCCCGACGAACCCGAAGCGCAGATTGAGGCGATGCTCCAGAATCCCGTCATCCTCTACGACATAATGGCGGTGCTGCACCAGCATTTCGTCGTCGGCGGACGCAACCCGGAGGAGGTGTTTCTCGACACCGACACCATCCTCTGCTACGACCGCTCCAATCTGAACGTCCGCGTGCAGCCGGACTGCTACGTCGCCTTCGGAGTGGACGCGCGGGCGATCCGCGACCGCCGCGTCTATCTGCCCTGGGAAGTCGGCAAGCCGCCGGACTTCGCGCTGGAAGTGGCGTCCGACTCCACCGCCAGCTACGATACGTCCGACAAGATGGACGTGTACCGCGGAATCGGCGTCCCGGAACTGTGGCTGTGCGACTCCACCGGCGGCGCGCTGTACGGGCAGCCGCTCGCGGGCTGGCGCCTGTCGGACGGGGAGTATCTGCCCATAGCCATAACAGCGGAGCCGGATGGCGCAATCAGCGGCTACAGCGCGGCGCTGGGGCTGCATCTGTGCTGGGATGGCCGGCGCCTGCGCTTCCGCGACCCGCTCACCGGCGAATATCTGCGGAATACGAATGAATTTCACGACGCGTTCGAATCGGAGCAAATCGCCCACGCGGGAACGCGGCAAAGGCTTGGGCGCGAGCGAATCGCGCATAACGCCGAGCGAATCGCCCACGCCGAAACGCGGCAAGCCCTTGAGCGCGAACGGCGAGCGCGCGAATCCGAGCGCGAACGAACGCGGCGTCTCGAAGAGGAGCTGCGCCGACTACGAGGCGCGGAGTAGCGGACGCCCGAACCGAAAGCCAATCCAAACCTAACGCGACGCGAGGCGACTGCATGGCGACCGAAACCGCGCCCCCGGACATGATTCCCTACAACCAGGAACCCATAGACAACATGGAAATAATGGACATGATGGGCGTCAACCCCGGCGAGCCTGAGCCGCATCCCAACGCCATGAAGCAGAACCGCGTTATCCGACAGGCAATAGACGTGCCGCTAAGCGGGCATCTGACGAAATTCGACAAAATCCCCACGGTGTTCTTGGACTACAACACCTATATCTGCTACGACCGCTCCGACTTGAGCGCGACGGTGCAGCCCAACTGCTACGTCGCCTTCGGGGTGGATTCGGAGGCGATACGGCAACGCGAGGTGTATCTGCCTTGGGAAGCGGGCAAAGTCCCGGACTTCACGCTCGATGTGGTCGCGTCCGAAGACGCCGCCGAGAACGACGTCCCGAATCGGCTCGGCATATACAAGCGCATGGGCGTGTCGGAATCCTGGCTTTTCGACATAACCGGCGGGGATTTGCTTGGCGAGCCGATTTTGGGATACTTTCTTGCGGACGGCGAGCATCGCCCCGCCCAAGTGTCCGCCGCGCCGAACGGGACGGTCTCCAGATACAGCCCGGCGCTGGGACTGCATCTGTGCTGGGATGGTCGGCGCCTGCGCTTCCGCGACCCGCTCACGGGCGAATATCTGCGGAATACGAATGAATTTCACGACGCGTTCGAATCGGAGCAAATCGCCCACGCGGGAACGCGGCAAAGGCTTGGGCGCGAGCGAATCGCCCACGCCGAAACGCAACAAGCCCTTGAGCGCGAGCGCAGGGAGCGCGAAGCGGAGCGCGCCGAGCATGAGCGCGAGCGCGAACGAACACGGCGGCTTGAAGAGGAGTTGCGCCGTCTCCGAGGCGCGGAGTAGCGGGCGGCGAAACCGAAAGCCAATCCGCATCTCCCCGCTCCCGTCTGTAATTCCCGCGAAAGCGGGAATCCAGAGACCAATCATGGACATGGTAAACTAACTCCAACCAAACCAAGAACGCAAAAATAAACGAGGAGAAAATACGATGCCGAACGGCGGGTCGGACTGTTGCGGAACGTGCTGGTTCAACAAAAGGAACCAAGGCGAAAGGGACAGGATGCGGAGGAGGGACGTCTCCATCCCTCCGTACTGCGAAATCAGAAAGGTCGGGATCGTCGACCCGTTCTACACCTACTGCGCCAACCACCCGCGCCGCCGCCAGGAGCGAGACCCCATCCCCATAGGTCCGATTGCGCGCTACGCCGGGTACGGAATGAGCAACGACCGCGAAGAATGGATGCCGTCGCCGGACTCCGAAGAAATACGTCTGCACCTGCTGAAGTTGCTGGACGACTTCTTCGCGACCGTCTCCAAAGACAGCTACCCAATCGGGGCGGGTTTGGGCGAAGTCGTCATACGCCAGCTCGGAGAATTCCGTGAGAAGCGCGCGGAAAGGCAGATTCGCTGGATTAGCGAAAACTTGCAGGAACCGTGGAAATCCGCCGCCATGGAATCCCTTGAGCGCATCACGCAAGCCGATTAGTTCGTCAGCCCCCGCAAACCCCAACCATAAGGAAAGGAAAACCCCAAAATGAAAATCTGCTGGTTTCACCTGATGCCCTACCGCCGCCTGCCGGACGACTTCGAAGAGAAGTACCGCAGCGTGTGGGTGGACGTCCCCAGCCATCTCTTCGACCCCGTCGAGGCGAACGCGCTCTACAACGAGTACCTCGACGAGCTCGAATTCGCCGACCAGACCGGCTTCGACGGCGTCTGCGTCAACGAGCATCACAACAACGCCTACGGCATCATGCCGTCCCCGAACATCACCGCCGCCACGCTCACGCGCCGCACGCGCGACGCCGCCATTGTCGTTCTCGGCAACAGCCTCGCCCTCTACAACCCGCCCCTGCGCGTCGCGGAGGAGTTCGCCATGCTCGACTGCATCAGCGGCGGGCGGCTGGTCGCCGGCTTCCCCGTCGGCACCTCCATGGACACCAACTACGCCTACGGCGCCACCCCCGCCACCCTGCGCGAGAAGTACTACGAGGCGCACGACCTCGTCATGAAGGCGTGGACGGAGCCGGAGCCGTTCGCCTTCAACGGCAAGCACAACCAGGCGCGATACGTCAACATCTGGCCCCGCCCCCTCCAGCAGCCGCATCCCCCCGTGTGGATACCCGGCGGCGGCTCGCTCGAGACTTGGGAGTGGACGGCGCGCATGGACTACGTCTACTGCTACCTCAGCTACTTCGGCTACAAGCGCGGCATCCAGGTCATGGACGGCTTCTGGAAGGAAATGGAGCGGCTGGGAGTCGACGACAACCCCTACCGCGCCGGCTTCCTGCAGCTGGTCTGCGTCGCCGAGACGGACGAGCAGGCGAAGGAACTCTACGCCGAGCATGTGGATTACTTCTATAAGAAGTGCCTTCACGTGTACGAAGGCTTCGCCGAGGCGCCGGGCTACCGGACGATTCGCACAATCAAATCCGGCGCCGTCCAGCAGGTCGGCGCGTCCGCCAGCCGATTCCGCCAGCGCCTCACTTGGGAGGACTACGTCGAGCAGGGATACGTCATCGCCGGCAGCCCCAAGACGGTCGTCGAAAACCTGCGCGGCGCCGTCGAAGGCTTGCGCGTCGGGCATCTGATGACGCTGCTCCAGATAGGCTCCATGCCGCGCGACTTGACCATGAAGAACACCGAGCTGTTCGCCACCCAAGTCAAGCCGCATCTGGAAGACATGTGGGACGAGTACGAAGACCGCTGGTGGCCCCAGCCCGTCGCGCCGGAGACCCGCGCCCAGCCGGCGGCGGTCGGCGGCTAGACGGCGGCGGCGAAACCCATCCAACAAAACCCAACCGAACGGCGGACGGACGGCGTCGGCGCGCGAACCCTCGCGCCGCGCGCCCCGTCCGCCCCGAAACAAGCGCGCATCAGGACGGCGTAACCCCATGACATCATCCCCCGCAAACGAAACCATATCCGTTCAAGTCGGCGGCGTGGCCGCCAATTGCGCCGCGTTCGGCTCCGGCCCGCCGCTGCTCTACCTTCACGGCGCGTTCGGATACGCCGAGCCGCCCGCGTTCCTGCGCGAGCTGGCGGATTCCCACTCCATATACGCCCCCACGCATCCCGGCTACGAGGGCGACGACGGCTTGGACAGCATCGAAGACCTGCTAGACCTCACGCTCTACCACGCCGAGCTGGTCGAGGCGCTCGGCTTGGAGCGCCCCCACGTCGTCGGACACTACAACGGCGCGATGGCGGCGGCGGAGATGGCGGTTCTGAACTCCGCCTCTCTGGGCAAGCTGGTCCTAGCCGCCCCCGCCGGCTTGTGGCGCGACGACAACCCCGGAGTGGATTACAACGCCACGCCGATAACCGAGATGCGCCAAATCCTGTTCGCCGACCCGGATTCGGCAATCGCCCACAAGCACTTCCCCATCCCGCAAGACGACGAAGAGACGGGTTGGCAGATAATCCGCCGCGTCCAGTCGTTGACCGCCGTCGGCAAATTCCTCTGGCCCATCCCCGACAAGGGTTTGGAGCGCCGCGCGCGCCGAATCAAATCCCCCGCGCTGATAGTCGTGGGCGCGGAGGACAAAATAGTCCCGCCGCAGTACGCGGACATTCTGACCGCGGCAATCCCAGACTCGCGCTCAACGACCATCGCAGACGCGGGACACATGTTCCCGCACGAACAGCCGGCGGAATTCGCGCGGATAGTCCGCGAGTTTCTGGCGGAGTAGCGGGCGGCGAATCCCTCTTCATCGATGGGAGAAGGGCTGGGACATGTTCACATAGGCTAGAATGGGCGATTATCGCGCCGCCGCGCGCGATTTCCATTCCGTCATTCCCGCGAAGGCGGGAATCCAGAAGGCGGCGGACGCCGACGTCGAACCGAAAATCGCCGCGAGCGCGATGCGTCAATACAACCTAGCGCGCGGGCGCCTGCCCGCAAGAGCGGTCTTGCGCGCCTTTGTCAGAATCAGGATTTACAGGATTGGCGGGATTTGCAGGATTTCGTCCGCCAAACTTGCGCTCGCCCGGAGAAAACGCCCGCCTGAAGAATCCTGGAAATCCTATAATCCCGCAAAATCCTGATTCTGACAAGACGCCCGCAAGCGTTTCGCCGTTTCGCAAGAAAATCGGTCGGCATAAAAACATCTGCCGCCTATCATGTCCATGATAAGATAAACGCGGAACCCCGCGCGCGACTTAGGAAAGGACGGCGAGCGACGGCGAAACTGAACACGCCCAACCGAACGCTGGGAATCATGGACAACCTGCCGTTTCTGCGCGCGCTGAACAACGACTGCATAGACCTCATCGCCCCTGGACAATGCTCAAGCGCCGCTTTCGGCTGAACAACATCGCCCTAAGCGCGCCCCGGCGGGCATGCGCGACGGATGAGGCATTGCGTCTGGGACTTGTCCAAGATTCGGAAGTGGAATGGGGCAAGCGCGCTTCGGCGCTCGGCCCCGACGCAAATCGGCGCGCTCGGCGTCCTGGTCGGGGCGCATGCCCAAAGACGAAGCGAAGCCGGTTGCTCATCGACGAATTCGGCGCGGAATGTTGGGGATGCGGCTGGGAAGCGCCGACATTCCCCAGCGGCGACTGCGACCCGGCGCTGCTGGCAATCGACCGCATCCGGGCGCGAAACGACGCGGCGACGGCGTCCGCCAACGAAGGCGGCTCCGATGAGCTGCACAACCTCGCCCTTCTGCACTCGGACCTGCAACAGAACCGAAAGCAACCGCACGACCCTGGAACAGCTCCGCCGCCGAAACGCCGACGACCAGCGCCTTTACAAGGGACTCGGCGACCTAGCGCGTATGGGCAGGGCGCAACGGTTCGCCGTTGAGAAAATCCTCATGCGCGGCGCCCCCTAGCGTGAACGGCTTGGAAGCGGACGCGCGCAACGCGAGCCCGCGCCAGGACTTACCGCCCGATGCGCGAATCGGCAATCCCCGCCGCGCGCCGTCAGCCGGAGGGCGGCGGCTCGTCGAACGGCAGTCCGTCGGCTTCGGCTTCCAGGCGGCGGCTGTTCCACTCCGTCCAAGCGCGGCGCTCGCGCTCCATGCCCTGCGCCACGCCGCGCTCTATGCCCTGCGCCACTCCCTGCGCCACGCCTTCCTCTCTGCCGCGCTTGAAGCGCCGCTCCAGCTCTTCTTCGCGCTTTCGGTCAAGCGGCTCTATGAGCTTCTTGGTCAGGTATTTCGCCGTTACCATTGCGCCTCCTCCTATGAGGTCCATCGCCGTCACCGCCAGTATCGCATAGACTACGAACAGCGGCACCGCCGGCGCCGTCCCCGATACGACCGCTATTATCAGCTCGTTGACCCCCGCGACGCCTTGGGAAATCTCGCGCCACGCTATCAGGGCGGTGAAGCCCAGCGTCTGCGCGAAAATCAGCGCGGCGCACCAGGGCAACCATTTCTTGGCGATGTCCAGCGGCGACGCCAAATCGGAATTGCGGTCGCGGTCGCTTTCGCCATCCGGCATTGCCCCGCCGCGGCTACCATCGCTCATCGCATCCCCCTTTGGCTAGCTTGCGGTCGCGCTTGGCTAGATTCCCAAGTATAGCGAAAAGCGCGGGCGGGCGAAAGCGAAAATCCTGAAAATCCCCGCCGCCCCCCATCTTGATGGTTTCATGCGTCCGCCGTTCGCCGCGGTCCGCGCGCGCCGTCAGCCGGAGGGCGGCGGCTCGTCGAACGGCAGGCCGTCGGCTTCGGCTTCCAGGCGGCGGCTGTTCCACTGCGTCCAAGCGCGGCGCTCGCGCTCTGCGCCCTGCGCCACTCCCTGCGCCACGCCTTCGGACCTGCCGCGCTCAAAGCGCGACTCCAGCTCTTCTTCGCGCTTTCGGTCAAGCGGCTCTATGAGCTTCTTGGTCAGGTATTTCGCCGTTACCATTGCGCCTCCTCCTATGAGGTCCATCGCCGTCACCCCAATTATCGCATAGACTACGAACAAGGGCACCGCCGGCGCCGTCCCCGATACGACCGCTATTATCAACTCGTTGACCCCCGCGACGCCTTGGGAAATCTCGCGCCACGCTATCAGGGCGGTGAAGCCCAGCGTCTGCGCGAAAATCAGCGCGGCGCACCAGGGCAACCACTTCTTGGCGATGTCCAGCGGCGACACCAGATCGGAACGGCGGTCGCGGTCGCCATCCGGGGTCGCGCCGCCGCGGTTGCCATCGCTCATCGCATCCCCCTTCGGCTAGATTGCGCGCTCGCTTGTCTTCCTTTCAAGTCCAATGCCCCCCTACCGCCCCACAACCGGCAACTCCACCCGCGAGGGGAACTCCGCCGTGTGGTGAACCGTCTGAAGCGCGGGGACGAACGCCGCGTCCGAGCCTATCTCGTCCCCCGTGTTGGCGTTGCGGTCGAAGCGCGGGAAGTTGGAGCTGGAAATCTCCACCCGGATGCGATGCCCCTTCTTGAACAAGTTGGACGTCGCCCACAAGTCTATCTTGTACTCATACACCCTGCCCGGCTGTATGTAGGACGCCGGCCCCCGCCCGTTGCGGTATCGTGCGCGGATTATGCCATCCGTCAGGTTTCGGGCGTAGCCGGACGGCTCGACATCCACCAGCTTGGCGGTGAAGTCCGTGTCCGACGCGTTGGAGGACGCGAACAGCGTCACGCTCACCGGCCCCGTCACTTCCGTATCCGCTTCCAGCGGCGGGGTGGAGTAAACCAGAACGTCGTCTCGCGCTTCGACCCAGCGCTGGTCGTAGGCGCCGCTCGCCATGAAGGCGGGGTCGCAGCACAGCCCGCCGCCGACTGTGGGGACGGGGTTGATGGGGTTGTAGAGATAGACGTCCGGCGGCTCGTCCGCGGGCGCTTCGCGGCTCAGCGCCCCGTCGCCGTTCAGCGAGTTGGCGCGTCCGCCGCTCCGCAGATAGTAGGCGGCAGTCTCGGCGCGCGAAAGCGGCCACTCGTCCTCCCGCCGCCAGACGTTCTCGCCCATCACGAATATGCGGACTGGCTTGTCGCTCTCGAATCCGTTGTCCTCGCCCAGCAGGATGCGGTCGTAGTAGCGCAGCATCTCGCCCATCAGGTCTATCGCCGCGCCCGCCGCCCTTGTGCCGAAGTTGTACTCGCCGGACACCGACGGCGGAGCGCCGCCATGCACCCACGGCCCTATCGTGAGCCGCTGCCCGTCCCGCGCCGCCTGCGTCGCGCCCAGCTTGCGCATCCGCGAGTAGTTGCGCAGCGTCCCGCCGAGAAATATGTCGTACCACCCCCCGAAGTTGAACGCCGGGATGCCGATGTCCGCGTGGGATTCCTCTATCGAGACGCGCCGCCAGTAGTCGTCGTATTCGGGATGGTCCAGCCAGTCGTAGTAGTAGCGCGCCAAGCCGTCCTTCAGGCGCGGCATGTCCTTCATCGGCATGTAGCGGAACCACTGGTCGAGATCGTCTTTGGCGGCGATGAGCGTCTCGGCGTCCTTGTCGCTCAGGCGCAGCCGCTGGGACAAATTCGCCCAATTCGCCGCCGTGAGCGCGCCGACCGCCCACGACAGGTTGAACCCCAGCTCGAACGCGCCGCCCTGCCAAGCCCAGCCCTCATGGTAGTCGGACGCCGTGACGCCCGGCGCGATTCCCTTCAGCGCCGGCGCCCCGGACTTCGCCGCCAGCCACTGCGTCGCCCCAACATAAGACACGCCGTACATGCCCGCCTGCCCGTCGCTCCACGGCTGATTGGCGACCCACTCTATCGAGTCGTACCCGTCGTTGATTTCGTTCACGAAGGTGTAGAAGTCCCCTTCGGACGTGTAGCGTCCGCGAACGTCCTGCACCACCACCGCGTAGCCGTGGCTGGCGGCGCGAATGGCGTCCAGCGTCCCCGTCCGGTTGGCGGGCGCGGACTTGTCGTAGGGCGTCCGCTGGAGCAGCGTCGGAACGCGCCCGCTCGCGCTCGGACGGAACACGTCCGCGTAAGTGGTCACGCCGTCCCGCATCATTATCGGAACGTTGTAGTCGAAAGTCACGGAATACGGTCTCGGCATGGGAAGGGCGTCTCCTGCGCGTGTTTGGCGCGAATGACTGTAACACATGCGGGCGCGCCTGGCTAGTGGGCTGGACGCTTTTCGCCGCTTCAACGCCCCCCTCCCCGCCGCCGTCATTCCCGCGAAGGCGCGAATCCAGAGTTTGACAACCGAGATAGCCACTAGCAACCAATCCCAAATCTCAGCCAACCTGTCCCTTCTCCCTTGATGGGCTTACAGGGGTATGTTTGGCGGATTTAGGCGCGAAATGGACACTTTTCGCCGCCTTCTCGCGCCCCGCCCCCGTCATTCCCGCGAAGGCGGGAATCCAGAGTCGCCCAGCCAAGATAGCCACCAGGAATCAGTCTTGAACTGAAGCCAACGTATCCCCTTCTCCCTTGATGGGAGAAGGTCCAGTATGAGGGCGCCCCGCCGCCATTTCGCGGATTTTCCGCCCCCGACCGCCGTTGACCGCCCGACGGGGCGGGGCGTATAATCCCCAGACGTTCTCCTAGCCGCGTCCGCTCCCGTTCGCGGGGCCGACGCTCGCGGCGAGCGGGGAGGACGCGGCGGAAGGTCGCAAGGGAGCGTTTTCCCATCAGCCCTGACAGCCATAGCCGCCGGCGAAGGGTTTTCGCCGACGATTCCGCGGACCGACGTCCGCGGCGCGTCCCCGCATACCCCGATTTCGCCGACCGACCGCGAGAAGCCTGCGGCGTCATCGGCGTCTATCACCCCGCCGAAGACGCCGCCCGCGTCGCCTTCTTCGGCGTTTACGCCCTCCAGCATCGCGGGCAGGAAAGCGCCGGACTCGCCGCGGCGGACGGCGAGCGCGTCCGCAACAAAACCGCCATGGGACTGGTCAGCCAAGCGCTCGGCGAAAGCGACCTGCGCGACCTGCCGGGGCATATCGCAATCGCCCACACCAGATACTCCACCACCGGCTCCAACCGCATCGTCAACGCCCAGCCCATCGTGGCGAAAGGCCCCGACGTCGAGCTGGCGCTGGCGCACAACGGCAACGTCATCAACGCCGTCGAGCTGCGCGACGAAATGGAGCGGGACGGCTTCGAATTCGACGGAACGAACGACTCGGAAGTCATCGCCCGCGCCCTCGCCAGCGCGCCGGCGTCCGATTGGGAAGGGCGCGTCTCCCATCTCATGCGAAGGCTGCGCGGCGCGTACTCGCTCACCGTCTTGACCAAAACCGAGCTGCTCGGAATCCGCGACCCGCTCGGCGTCCGCCCGCTATGCGTCGGCAGGCTCGGCGCGGGATGGGTCATCGCCTCCGAATCATGCGCCCTAGACCACGTCGGCGCGGAGTTGGTGCGCGACATCGAACCCGGCGAGGCGGTCATCATAGACGAGCGCGGGATGCGGACGGCGAAAAGCCCGTCCAACGGGCGGCGCGCGAGTTGCGTCTTCGAAAACATCTACTTCGCGCGTCCCGACAGCGTGATGGACGGCAATCTGGTTTACTCCGACCGCGCGCGCATGGGCGCGGAGTTGGCGGACGAGCATCCGGCGGACGCCGACCTGGTCATCGGCGTCCCCGACTCCGCCACCGCCGCCGCCGTCGGATACGCCGGACGCTCCGGAATCCCCTTCGGCGAAGGGCTTGTCAAAAACCGCTACGTGGGAAGAACATTCATCGAGCCGACCAAGCGCCTGCGCGACTTGGGCGCGCGCAACAAATACAACCCGCTCTCCGCCGTCATTCGCGGCAAGCGGCTTGTGGTGGTGGACGACAGCATCGTCCGCGGCACGACCACGCCGCGCGTCGTCAGCCTGCTCCGCCGGGGCGGCGCGCGCGAAGTCCATCTGCGAATAACCGCGCCCCCCATAGTGTCCACCTGCCATTTCGGGGTGGACATGGCGACCAAGAAAGAGCTGATAGCCGCCAACATGTCGGTCGAGCGCATCCGGCGGGAAGTGGACGCGGATTCGCTCGGATTCCTAAGCGTCGAAGGCTTGGCGCGCGCGGTGAACTCGCCCCAAGAAAACTTCTGCCTCGGCTGCTTCACCGGCGAGTACCCCATTCCCGTTCAGCTCGAGATGGACAAGCTGGTGATGGAAGCGCGCGCGGCGCGGTTGACGGTCTAAGGACGCCCCGCCGTGTCTAAACTTCCCATAGGCGCACTCGCCTCCGGCGGCGGAACGAATCTGCAGGCGATAATCGACGCCATTGCGGACGGGCGGCTGGACGCCGAGATTCGCGTCGTAATATCCAACAACTCGCGCTCCCTGGCGTTGAAACGCGCGCGCGCGGCGGGGATTCCGACCGCGCATCTGAGCGGCGCGACGCATCCCGACCCGGACGCCCTTGACGCCGCCATCGCGGACGAGTTGGCGAATCGCGGCGTTGAATTGGTCGCGCTGGCGGGCTACATGAAGAAGCTCGGTCCGCGCGCATTGGCGCGATTCCGAAACCGCGTCGTGAACGTCCATCCCGCCCTTCTGCCCAAATACGGCGGGCGCGGCATGCGCGGCGTTCGCGTCCACGAGGCGGTCCTCGCGGCGGGCGAGCGCGAAACGGGCGTCACCGTCCACCTGGCGAACGGCGAGTACGACAGCGGCGCGACAATCGCCCAAGAGCGCGTCCCCGTCCACGCCGGCGACTCGCCGGACACGCTCGCCGCGCGGGTTTTGGAGCGAGAGCATGCCCTCTATCCCCGAACGCTCCAACGCGTCGCGGCGGGCGAGATAGACCTGGACGCGCTGGCGGAATCTCCGAATCGCAACCGGCGAATCTCATCTTCATCGATGGGCTTGCAAGGGCGCGTTCACCGAAACCAAGCGCGAATCGCGAGCGATGAATCCCCTCTCCCTTGATGGGCTTATAGGGGTATGTTTGACGGATTTAGGCGCGAAATGGACACTTTTCGCCACTTCCGCGCCCCGCCCCCGTCATTCCCGCGAAGGAACGTCACCCTCGCGGAAGCGGGGGCGGGAATCCAGAATCTCCCAACAACGTCATCCTCGCGAAGGCGGGGACATGATAGCTACTAGGAACCATGCTTGAACTGAAGCCAACGTGTCCCCTCTCCCTTGATGGGAGAGGGCTAGGGTGAGGGTGTCTGCGCCGCTAGGCGCAGTCTGCCAGCCACAAACATACCCCTGCAAACCCTTGATGGGAGAGGGCTAGTGTGAGGGCGCCTGCCCGCAAGGGCAGTCTTGCGCGCGGAACGTTCCGTCCTTTCGCAATTTTCTAGCGGAGTCGCAAAGAGTGAACAAACCGACCAACCAGACTTACAAAGCGGCGGGCGTGGACTTGGCGGCGTCCGCCGGCGTCAAGCGGCGCATCGGCGAGATAGCGGCGCGGACTCACGGGCCCGAAGTCCTGGCGGGCGTGGGCGCCTTCGGCGCGATGTACGCCTTCGTGGGATACTCCGACCCGGTCCTCGTCGCCAGCACCGACCCCGTCGGAACGAAACTGAAAGTGGCGTCCATGGCCGGGCGCTGGGAAGGCGTCGGCGAAGACCTGGTCAACGCCTGCGTCAACGACGTCATCGTAAGCGGCGCGAAGCCGATTCTGTTTTTGGACTACATAAACATGAGCGTCTTGCGCCCGGAAATCGCGCTCGCCCTAGTGGAGGGCATGGCGCGGGCTTGCGAGGCGGTCGGCTGCGCCCTAATCGGCGGCGAAACCGCCGAAATGCCCGGCGTGTTCGCGGACGGCGCCTTCGACGTCTCCGGCTTCGTTCTGGGCGCGGTCGAGCGCTCCGAGTTGATAGACGGCTCAACCATAAGGGCGGGCGACGCGCTCATCGGCGTCCCGTCCAACGGCTTGCACACCAACGGCTACTCCCTAGTCCGCGCGATATACGGACTGGACGACGACCCGTCCCCGCTGTTCGCGCATCGCGCCGAGCTGGGCGAAACGCTGGCGGACGCCCTGCTAAGGCCGCATCCGCCCTACTATGCCGCCCTGCGCCCGGCGTTCGGCTTGGCGAAAGGCATAGCCCACATAACCGGCGGCGGGCTGATGGAAAACGTCCCCCGCATCCTCCCCAAAGGCATGGCGGCGCGCTTCGACTCGTCGTCCTGGACGCCCCCTCCCATATTCAACCTAATCCAGCGCGACGGCGCAATCCCCGACGATGAAATGTTCCGCGTATTCAACATGGGCTTGGGCATGGTCTTGGCATGCGAAAAAAGCGCCGCGCGCGAGGCTATCGCCCTCATCCCCAACGCGGCGCGGGTTGGCGAAGTAATGGCGTCGGACGAAGGGGGCGGGCGGGTTGTGATAGACTGAATCAGCAAGCCCGTCATAGTGTAGAATTGAACATGCCGAGCGAGCTCCGACAGCGAGAAGATTCAATCTGCTGACAAAAGAGCCGCCGATTGTCGCGGATCCGAACGCCAAGCGCCCGCTTGCGGGCGGCATGCTCGAAATCCGCGACCTGATTCTGGATTGCGCCGTCGATGTTTCGGACGCCAAACAAATCTCCGCCGGATTTCCCGCGCCTCGCCAACCTGTGACAACCCCCGCCGCCGCTTGCTAAAATACATGCGTCTTGGGGCGTCAAGACGATGCGAAGCGCGCACTGGAGAACAAACCATGCTGACAAAAGAGCCGCCGCCGGTCGTCATGTATCCGAACCCCGAGCGCCAGCTTGTGGGCGACATGATCGAAATCCGCAACATAGTTCTGGATTGCGCCGTCAAGGTTTCGGACGCCAAGGGAGTCCCCATCAAGGGAATACGGGTCAAACTGTGGCAAAGCCCGGAAGCCGACTGCGAGGACGTCGACTTCGACATTCTCTTGGGCTGCGACGAAGAGACGGCGTTCGCCTACTGGGACGGGGTCGATGAGGCGATTGATGAATGCGCCGGGAGCATGTCCGAGGAGATGCGGTACATGTTCAACTACCACGTGAGCATATGGGTCCATTGGCAATGACCAATCAAAAGTTCAACCCGCTGGATTTTCTGCGGACCGCGGAACTTCTGGCGGAGCGGGATCCGTCCGAAGCGGGCTTGAGAACCGCCGTGAGCAGAACATACTACGCCGTCATGCTTACTGCGGCGGATTCGCTCGGAGTAACTGCCGGGCAGCACATACACACCCGCGCGATTGGCGAACTCCTAAAGTATGACAGACCGGCGGGAACGCAACTTCGACGACTGATGAACCTCCGCGTTCTCGCCGATTACGATTTGGACGTTCAAGACCCGCTCAGAACCGACTGGCGGCGCAACTACCGACTGGCGCGGGCGTTCTCCGCCTTCATATTGGGAAGAATCGCATGAAGAAGGCTCTACTCAGCGTTTACGACAAAACCGGGCTCGCCGATTTCGCGCGCGCGCTGGCGGACGCCGGCTTCGAACTGGTCAGCACCGGCGGCACGGCGCGCGAAATCGCCGCCGCCGGGCTTGCCGTCTCGGAAGTCGCCGACCTCACCGGCTCGCCCGAAATTCTCGGCGGGCGGGTGAAAACCCTGCACCCCGCCGTCCACGGCGGCATACTCGCTCGGCGCGATTTGGACGCGGACATCGCCGATCTTGCCGCGCGCGGCATCGCGCCCATAGACGTCGTCGTCTGCAACCTCTACCCGTTCTCGCGGGCGGCGACGGCGGCGGGGGCGACTTTGGACGACGCGCTCGAAAACATCGACATCGGCGGCGTCACGCTGCTCCGGGCGGCGGCGAAGAACTTTCCGCATGTCGTCGTCTTGACGTCGCCCTCCGATTACGAATGGGCGGCGGAGCGCTTCTCGGAAGGCGGCGCTTTCACGCCGGGCGAGCGGCGCGAGTTGGCGCGGAAGGCGTTTCAGCATACGGCGCTCTACGACGCGGCGGTCGCGCGCTATCTGGCGGGCGAATCCGCCGGCGCGTCCCGCGAGGCGCTTACCTTCGGATTCGAGCGCGCTTCCGAGTTGCGCTACGGCGAAAACCCGCATCAGAGCGCGGCGCTCTACTCGGCGGCGCTGTCGTCCGGCGGCGTGGCGACCGCCGAGCTGTTGCGCGGCATCCCCATGTCCTACACCAACTATCTGGACGCGGACGCGGCGTGGAGCGCGGTTTCGGACTTCTCCGAGCCGGCGGCGGCGGTAATCAAGCACACCAACCCCTGCGGACTTGCCGTTCACGCAGACCAGCCGACCGCCTACCGACTCGCCTTCGACGGCGACCCGGTTTCCGCTTACGGCGGCGTCGTCGCCTTCAACCGCCCCCTCTCGGCGGACGCGGCGGACGCCATGCGCGGCGTCCTCTACGACATCATCATCGCCCCCGATTACGACAACGGCGCGCTGGAGATTCTGCGGAGCCGGAGGCGGACGCGGATTCTGCGCGTTCAGCCGGAGCGCGCAATCGGCGCCGAACTCGACCTGCGCCTCGTGAGCGGCGGCGCCCTGGTTCAGACGCCGGATTCGCTCGCCGAAGACCCGTCCGCCTGGCGCGTCGTCACCGAGCGCGCGCCGTCCGATGAGCGGCTGCGCGACCTCGCCTTCGCGTGGAAGGCGGCGAAACACGTCAAATCCAACGCCATAACGCTCGCCAGGGGCGGCGCGCTGGTCGGCATGGGCGCGGGGCAGCCGAACCGCGTCAACAGCGTCCAACTGGCGCTCCAAGCCGCCGGCGACAGGGCGAAAGGCGCGGCGCTGGCGTCCGACGCCTTCTTCCCGTTCGCCGACAGCGTCGAGACGGCGGCGGCGGCGGGCGTAACCGCCATCGCCCAACCCGGCGGCTCCATCCGCGACGACGATTCCATCGCCGCCGCCAACCGACTCGGCGTGGCGATGGTTTTCACGGGAACGCGCCACTTTAGACACTGATTGGGGACTCCGACCAACATGACCAAACTAGACATAACCCTGCCGGGTCTGAACGAAGAAAAGGGACTGCCGAACACGGTCGCCACGCTCAGCGCGTTCATGTCCGAGAACATGGGCGAATACGATTGGCGAATCACCATCGCCGACAACGGCTCCACGGACGCCACGCCGCAAATCGGGCGCGCCCTGGCGGCGGAGCATGACCGCGTGGAGTACACCCGCCTCGAGCGACGCGGACGCGGACGCGCCCTCAAGCGCGCATGGTCGGAAAGCGGCGCCGACATCGTGGGCTACATGGACATGGATTTGTCCACCGACCTGAACGCCCTGCCAACCCTGATCAAGGCGGTGGAGCGGGACGGCTACGACGTCGCCACCGGCTCGCGCCTCGCGAAGGGCGCGAAAGTGATAGGGCGCTCGCCCAAGCGCGAGCTCACTTCGCGCTGCTACAGCCTCATGTTCAGAAGCGCCTTCCTCACGGGCTTTCGAGACGCCCAATGCGGCTTCAAAGCGGTGAGCCGCCGCGCGGTCGAGGACGTCCTGCCCCTGGTGGAAGATACGGGATGGTTCTTCGATTCCGAGCTGCTCATCCTCTGCGAGAAGAACGGCTACCGCGTATTCGAGCTCCCCGTCCGCTGGGAGGACGACCCGGACACTAGGGTTCGCGTCGTCAGCACGGCGTATCATCAGATTAGGGGGCTTATGCGCCTGCGCTTCGGCGGCTTGCGGCGCTCGAAAGAGACCCTGCGCGGCTTGAAGGCGATACGCAATCTGAAAGAAGGCGGGGGATAGCGGGTTGGTCGCGCGTCTTTTCTCGCTCGGCGCGTTCGTCGCGTTGCTGTGGATTATACTCATCGCCAACGTCGTCACCGGGTTTTTCGGCTTGGATTTTCGAGATTACGGAATCAGGCCGCGAACGACCGCCGGACTCTGGGGCGTCCCCCTGCACGCCTTTCTGCACGGCAACCTCGCCCACCTGCTCGCCAACACCGTCCCGCTGCTGATTCTCGGCGGGCTGACGGCGGTTCGCGTTCGGACGTCGTTTCTGGGCGCGTCCGCCTTCATCGCGCTCGGCGGCGGCGCGGCGGTGTGGCTAATCGCCGGCGCGAACACAAACCACATCGGCGCGAGCGGACTGGTGTTCGGATTCTTCGGATACCTAGTCGGACAGGGGATTTTCAGACGAGACATCCTATCCATAGTCATCGCCTTCGCCGTCATCGCCTTCTACGGCTTCCCCATCCTGTTCGGCGTTCTGCCGCTGTCGGATTTCATATCGTGGGAGGGGCATCTGTTCGGTTTGATTGCGGGCGTCATCTACGCATTTCTCGAGGGCGGAAAAAGCGGGCGCGACGAGGGGCGGGATTGAAAAGCGCCGAGAAAGTCGCAAAAATGGGAAACGCAAAGGCGCAAAGGCGCGGAGACCGCAATGGGAACGGAGGTTGTTTCAGATGACGGATTTGTTGCTGAAGGGCGGGCGGGTGATAGACCCGTCGCAGGGTTTGGACGCGCGCTTGGACGTCGCCGTTCAGGACGGCGCGATTTCCGAAATCGCGCCCAGCGTCAAGCCGAGCGGCGGCGCGCGGGTGATAAAGGCGGACGGCAAAATCGTGACGCCGGGGCTGATAGACCTGCACACCCACGTCTATCACGGCGTGAACCAGACGGGCGTCGACCCAGACCTCGCCGGCGTTTACGCCGGCGCAACCACCGTCGTGGACGCGGGCAGCGCCGGCTGCTACACCTTCGGCGGCTTCCCCCAGCACGTCGTCCCGAAGGCGAAGACGCGCGTCATCTGCATGCTCCACATATCGCGCGCTGGGTTGAACTACCAGCCCGAAATCTCCGGGCGCGGCGACATAGATTTGGACGAAACCATCCGCGTGATACGCGCCAACAAGCCGCTCATTCAGGGCGTGAAAGTCCGCGCCGTCGGCCCAGCCGTCCCCACTTTGGGCGTGGAGATGGTCGAGCTGGCCAAGCAAGCGGCGAACGAAGGCGGCGTCCGTCTGATGGTTCACATCGGCGACCGCGCCGTCGGCGACTCCGGCGCGCCCACGATAACCCGCGAACTTCTGCCGCTTTTGGAATCGGGCGACATCATCACGCATCTCTTCAGCGGCAACGCCGGGCGCATCCTGGACGCCGGCGGCAAAGTTCTGCCGGAAGTGATGGAAGCGCAAGAACGCGGCGTCTTCTTCGACACCGCGCACGGACGCCAAAACTTCAGCTTCGACGTGGCGAAAGCGGCGCTCGACCAGGGCGTCCGCCCGCGCTCCATCAGCACCGACTTGACCATCCCCGGACGCCAAAGCGCTGTCCACAGCCTAGCCGAAATGCTGTCGCGTTTCATGGCGTTGGGATTCGGGCTTGCGGACGTCATCCGCATGGCGACGACCGAGCCGGCGAATGCGCTGGACATGGACGGCGAAATCGGCAGCCTAGCCGTCGGGCGAACGGCGGACATCAGCGTTCTCGAAGAACACGCCGGCGACTGGCTTTTCCGCGACACGGACGGCGGAACCCTGCGCGGCGACAAGGCGCTGGCGCCGGTTCTCACCATCAAATCGGGCGAGGTTTTCACGGCGGAATGGGGCCCGCGCCCGTGGGGCTGGCTGCCGGATATGGCGTAAGGGAAGGACGGAAAATCAACCATCTTCACGCTCGCCGCGCGCTTGATTCTGGGCATGGCGCTCTTGGGGATTTGGCTGTCCGCGAGCGCGAAGCCGAGTTACGCATGCGAATGTCTGCCTCGGAAGTCTCCTTCCGAGGCGCTCGCCGGCGCCGACATCGTATTTCGGGGCAGAGCAATGTCCATTCATGTGGATGAAGGGAAGGACGGCTTTGTCCGAACTACCACCGAGTTCGACGTGAGCGTCGTCTGGAAAGGGCCCCTGAACAGGACCATCGCGATTACGACGGGCGGATCCAATTGCGCGTTTGGGTTCTCGGAGGGCGAGGAGTATATCGTCTATTCTAACAGTGGCTCGGCAGGAATATGCGGTCGCACTCATAACCTGGCGCCGGGCTTTTACGATGTCGATTACAACGACCTGGAAGAGTTGGGACCGGGGCAAGCGCCGACGGCGGACGCAACAGACCCCGCGCCGACTGCAATCTCCGAGATTCCGGCGTCCGGCGGCGGATGCGGGCGGGCGCCGTCATCAGGCGCGGACGTTTGGTGGGCGGCGCTGGCGGTCGGCGCGGCGTGGCTGGGCAGGCGGCGGATTGCGCCCTAGGCGGTGAGACGGCGATAGGGCGCGGCGCATTGTCAGAATCGGGATTTATGGGATTGGGGGGATTTGCAGGATTTCGTCGGGGCTGCCTGCCTGATACGACGTAAGGGAAGGACGGAAAATCAACCATGTTCACGCTCGCCGCGCGCTTGATTCTGGGCATGGCGCTCTTGGGGATTTGGCTGTCCGCGAGCGCGGAGCCGAGTTACGCATGCGTATGCATGCCCCAGGGGTCTCCCGCGGATGAACTCGCCGATTCCCATTCGGTATTCCGGGGCGTAGTCGCGTCCATATCGGTGGTTGAAAGAGAAGATGGAAGTTGGAACAGCGCCGACCCGGCAACCGTTGAGTTTTTGGTGAGCGAGGTTTGGAAGGGTCCGACAAGCCGAACTAGGACGCTGAAAACTGCCCGTTCGGGAGACAGTTGCGGATTCGAATTCGAGTTTGACGCGGAGTATATTGTGTACACGGATGATGGAGGTTCTTTCGTCAGTCTGTGCAGCCGCACGCACAACTTGGCGCCTGGCTTTTACAGGGTCGATTACAACGACCTGGAAGAGTTGGGTCCGGGGCAAGCGCTGACGGCGGACGCAACCCCCGCGCCGACTGCAAGCGCCGAGATTCCGGCGTCTGGCGGCGGATGCGGACGGGCGCCGACGTCGGGCGCGTATATTTGGTGGGCGGCACTGGCGGTCGGCGCGGCGTGGCTGGGCAGGCGGCGGATTGCGCCCTAGGCGGTGAGATGGCGATAGTGCGCGGCGCATTGTGTCCGCGCGAGACTGCCCTTGCGGGCAGACACCCTCACCCTAACCCTCTCCCATCAAGGGAGAGGGGATTTGTCGCTCGCGATTCGGGCTTGGTTTCCAGTTGCTAAGTTGGTCGCTCCACTCTGGATTCCCGCCTTCGCGGGAATGACGGAATGGACGCTGAGATGGGGATTTGCCGCTCGCGGTTCGCGCCCGCTTTCGGTCGCCCCCTTACAGCGCCCCCTCATCCCGCAAATCCTTCAGCGACTGCGAGAACGCCTCCAGCGTCTGGTCGACCGCGTCCTCGTCGTGGGCGGAGGATAGCAGGAAGGCGCGGCCTCCCATCATGTCCACCCCGTTGACCAGCATGGCGCGGCGGAGCGCGCGGGTCTTCTCCACCGGCATCGTCTCGTAGATTCGGCTGTACGGCATCTCGCACAGGCCGCGGTCGCAGTTGCACTCCGCGCCCAAGTTGACGTGGATGATGGACGCTATGCCGTGCGCGTGTCCGGTCACTTCGTTCCGCGCGAAGGCGTCGTTCAGGCCGTCCTTCAGACGGGACGCCATCGCGTCCGCGCGGGCGTGGACTTCCCCCGTCGCTATCGCCGTCAGCGTGGCGATTCCCGCCGCCGCCGTCACCGGTTGCGCGTTGAACGTCCCCCCTTGCGGAACGCGGCGCAGGTTGTCCCACTCCGGGTCGTCCCGGAACTCCATGAGGTCCATTATCTCGGCTTTGCCGCCGACCGCCGCGCCGGGCTGTCCGCCGGCGACTATCTTCGCCATCGTCGTCAAATCCGGCTCCAGCCCCCAGCGAACCTGCGCGCCGCCGGACGACAGGCGAAACCCCGTTATCACCTCGTCCATGATGAACGCCACGCCCCGCCGCCGGCAGACCTCTTGGACGTCGTGCAGAAAGTCCGGGTTCATCAGCGGGAACGTTCCGTAGTGCGCGCCGTTGCACTCCACGATGACGGCGGCGACGTCGTCGTCATCGGCTAGGATGCGGTCTAGGGCGGCGACGTCCACGGGCGAGACTATCACCGTGTCCAAAACTTCCTGCGGAACGCCGCCCAGCGCCTGGCCGGATTCGGGAGTCACGTAGTCGTGCCAGCCGTGGAAGTGTTCGTGGAACTTGACGATTTTGGTTTTGCCCGTGTAGGCGCGGGCGAGCCGCAGCGCCAGATAGGTGGATTCGGTGCCGGACGTGGTGAATCGGACGCGCTCCAGGCTGGGGACGAGCCGCTTGACCGTTTCGGCGTAGCGGATTTCGTGGCTGGTCGCGCCGCCGAGATGCGTCCCCCGCCGCGCCTGCTCAACAACCGCCGCCGCGACCTCCGGCGGGCTGTGTCCCATCATCAGGCTGCCGTTGCCCATCACGTAGTCGATGAGCTCGTTGCCGTCTATGTCGTACTTCCGCGCGCCCTCGCCGTGTTCGATATAGACGGCGAACGGGGCGGTGAACCGCGTCTGATGCGTGACGCCGCCGGCGAACAGCGCCCGCCCGCGCCGATGCCAGTCCGCCGAACCGCCGAACCTCTGCGCGAAACGCTCTTCAATAGTGGGCATGGGGAAGCCTCCTGAAATGGTTTTCGGAAGTTATTATACATGTTTTAGAGGGGGTGGATAGGCTTGCAAGGGTATGTTCACGGAAACCAAGCCCGAATCGCGAGCGATGAATCCCCTCTCCCTTGATGGGTTTGTTGGGGTATGTTTGTCGGATTTAGGCGCGAATTGAGCGATTTTCGCCGCTTCCGCGCCCCGCCCCCGTCATTCCCGCGAAGGCGGGAATCCAGAGTGGAGCGACCAACTTATCAACTGGAAACCAAGCCCGAATCGCAAGCGGTGAATCCCCTCTCCCTTAATGGGCTTGCAGGGGTATGTTTGGCGGATTTAGGCGCGGATTGGACGCTTTTCGCCGCTTTCTCGCCCCCTGCCGCCGTCATTCCCGCGAAGGCGGGAATCCAGAGTGGAGCGACCAACTTATCAACTGGAAACCAAGCCCGAATCGCAAGCGGTGAATCCCCTCTCCCTTAATGGGCTTGTTGGGGTATGTTTGTCGGATTTAGGCGCGAATTGAGCGATTTTCGCCACTTCCGCGCCCCCCGCCCCCGTCATTCCCGCGAAGGCGGGAATCCAGAGTGGAGCGACCAACTTATCAACTGGAAACCAAGCCCGAATCGCAAGCGATGAATCCCCTCTCCCTTGATGGGCTTGTTGGGGTATGTTTGTCGGATTTAGGCGCGAATTGGACGCTTTTCGCCGCTTTCTCGCCCCCTGCCGCCGTCATTCCCGCGAAGGCGGGAATCCAGAGTGGAGCGACTAACTTATCAACTGGAAACCAAGCCCGAACCGCGAGCGACAAATCCCCTCTCCCTTGATGGGAGATGGCTAGGGTGAGGGGTGCCTGCGCCGCTAGGCGCAGTTTCGCCAGCCACGAACATACCCCTGCAAGCCCTTGATGGGAGAGGGCTAGGGTGAGGGCGTCTGCGCCGCTAGGCGCAGTCCCGCGCGGTTTGCCCGCCTGCCCCGCTCACCCTTTTCTCTAATGTCAACACTGCCTAATCCCGCAAACCCTGATTCCGGCAAGACGCATGCGCCCGCCGCCTCCTATTCCCCCCGCAACTCCGCCATCAGCCCGTCGTACTCCGCGCGGCTCACCGGCAGGCTGACCCGCCGGCGGCGATGCGCGGACAGGGCGATAGCCGCCGCCAGCTCTTGCGATTTCAAGCCGTCTTCCCCCGTCACCTTCGGCTCCCGCCCGTCGATGACGGCGCCGCAGAAATCCCCTATCGCCGCCGCATGCGTATTCCCCGCCGGCTCGAACCGGAACGTCTCCGCGGACGACGGCGGCGCGTCGTAAGTCGGCGAGCGGTCTTCCTCGATGAACCGGCGAACCGGCGTCTCCAGACGATGCAGCGTCACGCTCCAATCGTCCATGACAATCGCGCCCTCGTCGCCCCACAACTCAAGCCGCTGATGCTGGGGCGCCTGCGCGGTGGAGCAGTGTATGAAGGCGTGGGCGCCGTTGGCGTATTCGAGCAGCGCGCTGGCGTAATCCTCCACTTCCACGCGGTGGCGCAGAGTTTGGGCCGACCCGCTCACGGTCGCCGGCATGCCCGCCAGCCACTGGAACATGTCGATGCCGTGAATCCCCTGATTCAGCAGCGCGCCGCCGCCTTCCCCGCGCCAAGTCCCGCGCCAAGTCAGGCGGTCGTAATAATCTTGGCTGCGGATCATCGCGGAAGTCATCGCCGCTCGGTAGATTTCGCCGACCGCGCCCGCGTCCACCAACTCGCGCATCTTCGCCGCCTCCGGGCGAAAGCGGTTGTTGTAGAGGACGCCCAGAGCCACGCCCGCCGCTCGGCAGGCGGCGACCATCGCGTCGCCTTCCGACGGCGTGACCGACAGCGGCTTTTCGCAGAGGACGTGCTTGCCCGCCTGCGCGGCGCGGATGGCGATTTCGGCATGCGACGGATGCGGCGCCGCGATGATGACGGCGTCGACCCGGTCGTCCGCCAGCGCGTCGTCCAACGCGGGATAGGCGGCGACTCCCAACTCGCGCGCCTGCCGCCGCAGGGCGTCCTGACGCCGCGCGCCCACGCCGACAAGACGGCAGTTCGCCAAGCCGCGAATGGCGTCTATGTGGACGCGCCCGATGACGCCGGTGGAGCCGATGACCGCCGCGCCGACCGCTTCGCCGTTCATAGGATTACACCCCCTCCACGATTATCGCGTTCGTATTGGCGGACTCTATCCGCATCCGCTTGACCGGTTCGTACTCCGGCGAGAAGTACCACTCCCGCGCGCGCTCGACGCTCTCGAACTCGATTATCACCGTCCGGCTCGGCGCCTGCCCGCCTTCCAGCAGCTCCGAATCGCCCCCGCGCGCGAGGTATCGCCCGCCGTACAGCTCGACGGTTTCGGGAACCAGCGCGCGGTACTCCGCGAACAGCTCCGGGTTGGTCACTTCGACGTCCGCTATCACGTATCCCGCCATTTTCGGCACCTCGCTCGCTTGGGGGTTTTGGGGGTTGGCGAGCCCGCGCTTAGCGGCGCGGGCGCGCCCTCATACTTGCCCTTCTCCCATCAAGGGCTTACAAGGGTATGTTTGTCGGATTTAGGCGCGAATCGAGTGATTTTCGCCACTTCCGCGCCCGCCCCCGTCATTCCCGCGAAGGCGGGAATCCAGAGTTGCCCAACAACGTCATCCTAGCGAAGGTGGGGACATGATAGCCACTAGGAATCAGGCTTGAATTGAAGCCAACGTGTCCCCTCTCCCTTGATGGGAGAGGGCTAGGGTGAGGGCGCCTGCGCCGCTAGGCGCAGGCTGCCAACTACAAACATACCCCTGCAAGCATCAAGGGAGAAGGGATTTATCGACTGCGATTCGGGCTTGTTTTCCGCGAACGCGCCCTTGCAAGCCCATCAAGGCGGAGTGGATTATCACTCCAGCCCGTCGTACCCCGCCACCCGCGCGGGGGCGATTCTCAGCAGCGTGAAGTCTATCTTGGCGAGTACGTCTTCCGCGTAAGGCTCCGCCTCGTCCGAGCCCAGATAGTGGGCGGAGACGGCGCGGACGAAATCCGCCGCCCCTTCGTCCGACAGCTGCGCTTCGCCGCTGACCAGAACCCAGGGTTGCGGGCGCGCGTCCGCCGCGACGCACAGCGCGACGGCGGGGTTGCGCCGGACATTCCGCGCCTTCACCGTGTCGCGCGCGACGGCGATGACGATTTCGCCGCCCTCCGCCATGTGCCACACCGGGGTGACATGCGGCGTTCCGTCCGCCCGCATGGTGGTGATGAATGAGATTATCGGCTCGCGGAGAAGCCCCCAAGCCCGCTCGTCGCTTAGTCTGCCCAAGTTGGAACCTCCCAATTTCGTTCTGATTGTTCGTTGCGCGATTAGGCGCCGCCGGCGCATCGCGTTCGCGGCGGTTTTCGGTTCATCGCCGGCGTCCGCGACTTTTCCGGATTCCCGCCCCCGCTTCCGCGAGGGTGACGTTCTTTCGCGGGAATGGCGGCGCGGCGTTCGCCCATTCCGGTCTAGGCAGTGTTGACATAAGGATAATTTGGAAGATTCTCGCGCCAAAATCTCCAATTCCCCCCCTTGCAAAGGCATGTTCATGGAAAACAAGCCCGAATCGCGAGCGATGAATCCCCTCTCCCTTGATGGGCTTGCAAGGGTATGTTTACGGAAAACAAGCGTCGCGCGCAACCAACGCATCCCCTCTCCCTTGATGGGAGAGGGCTAGGGTGAGGGTGCCTGCGCCGCTAGGCGCAGTCTGCCAGCCAGAAACATACCCCTGCAAGCCCTTGATGGGAGAGGGCTAGCGCGCGGGCGCATGCGCCGCCAGGCGCAGTCCCGCGCGGTTTGCCCGCCGCCCCCGCTCGCTCTTCTCTCTAATGTCAACACTGCCTAAGCAAGCGCCGCCTACAGAATCGCGCCCGCCTCGCGCATCCGCGTTATGTCGTCCCAGTCCCAGCCCAGCTCATCGATCATGATGGACTCCGTGTCCTGCCCCAGCTCCGGCGCCTCTTTCCAAATTCCGGCGGGCGTCTCGCTGAACGCGGCGGGGAAGTTGCACATTTTCACGCTCCCGATGACGGGATGTTCGAATTCGGTTATGTAGTCGTTGGCGATGACCTGCGGGTCGCGCTCCAGTTCCTCGATGGTCTGCACTTTGGCGAAGATGAGGTCTTCGTACTGGTTGAAAATCTCAATCCACTCGTCCACCGGCTTGGTCTTGAACCGCTCGGCGATGATGGCGGTCAGCTCCGGCGAGCCGCCGGTCATGCCGCGAATGGACGCCGCCATCGGGTCGTCTATGAGCCGCTCAATGCCCAGCGCGGCGGCGAAATCGGGCCAGTAGCGCTGGAACTGCGCGCTCATGAACTGTATCCATCGCCCGTCGGCGCACTCATAGGCGTTCACAAGCGGGTTCATGGGGTTGGCGCGGTCGGTCTGGCGGTAGTAAAATCCGGACAGCGTCTGCATGCTGACCGCCAAGCCCTGAAGCCACATGCTGCTGCTCAGATGCGAGACGTCCACGCGCTGCCCCGCTCCGGTGGCGCTCCGAGCATGCAGCGCCGCCACTACCCCAAGGCAGAGTATGATTCCCCCCATCTGGTCGGATACCGCGCCGGCGACGTAGGACGGCTCCGAGCGTCCGGGCCCCGCCGCCGCCATCATCAGCCCGGAGCGCGCCTGCCCGCAGCCGTCGAGCGAGGGCTTGGCGGAGTCCGGCCCCAGCGGCCCGTAGCCCGTTCCGGAGCCGTAAATCAGGCGCGGGTTGATGGCGCGGAGCGTGTCGTAATCCATGCCCAGCCGCTCCGGGATGCCCTTGCGGTAGTTTTCGATGAACACGTCGGCGCTTTCGACCAGTTTGTGGACAATCCCGCGCCCTTCGGCGGTCTTCAGGTTGACGGCGATGCCGCGCTTGTTGCGGTTGCAGGTCTCGAAATAGGCGTTGCGGTCGCCCGCCAGCGCGATGGGGCGCGAGCTCATCCGGGCGACGGCGCGCCCGATGTCGCCGTCCAGCGCCTCTATCTTGACGACGTCCGCGCCCATGTCGCCGAGCATGGAAGCGGCGAGCGGCCCGAACTGGTACATGGTCCAGTCCAGAACCCTGACGCCCTTCATGGGCCCGTCGACCCCGTTGATTTTGCTGTTGGTTTCGTTTGCGGTCATGTTTCGCATCCTTATTCTTGCGTCTGGGCGCGCAGGGCGGCGCGGAGACGCTCTATCTCGGCGTCGCGCTGGCGCAGGGCGGCGTTGGTTTCGCTCAGTTGTGCGTCGCGCTCGCGCAGGGCGGCGTTAGTTTCGCTCAGTTGTGCGTCGCGTTCGCTCAGTTGTGCGTCGCGCTGGCGCAGGGCGGCGTTGGTTTCGTCCGGGCTCAGCAACCATTCGCCGGCGGCGGGGTCGTACAGGCGAATTTGACCGTCGGAGCGAACGCAGACGTCGAGTTTCAAGAAGTCGCTGTATCCCCGCAGCGTTCCGTCCGCGTCCCGGCGGACTTCCATGCGGGCATACTCCCCGTTCACGAGGCGCTCGCCTATCAGGATTTCGCGGAGGAATTTGCCGTTTTCCGGGTCGAACCGCCAGTACTCCAGCACTCCCATATCCCTGTATATGTCGCGCTTGTCTGTGGCGTCGCGCTCCCATGTGGACGGGGACGCCACTTCCAAGACGAACTGCGGGACGCCGCCTTCCGCCCACACCAGCCAGGAGTGGCGCAGGTGGTTTCCCTTCGCGCCCGCGACTACGAACACGTCCGGGGCGAGCCGCGCGCCGTTGTCCCCCTGACGGTAGTAGATGAGCATGTCCGCCGCCACGTACACCGCGGGGTCGTTTTGGAACCAAATCGCCAACGCCGACTCGGTGTACGAGATTGCTTTGTACTGGTAAGCGTTTTCCGCCATGGGCTCTCCGTCGCCGGAAGGGTAAACGACGCCGTCGTACACCTGGCCGATGAGGCCCGCCGCCGCGCCGTTCACTTCCGCTCTTTCGATTCGTTCGGTTGTCATTTCGTTTGCGCCTCCTTAGGTTCCGCGCTCGGCGCGCAAAGCGGCGCGGAGACGCTCTATCTCCGCGTCGCGCTCGCGCAGGGCGGCGTCCAACTCGCGGGCGACTTCGTCGCGCTCGCGGACGACTTTGTCCCTTTCGCGGACGGCTTCGCCGAAGCTCAGCAACCACTCGCCGGCGGCGGGGTCGTACAGGCGAATTTGACCGTCGGGGCGAACGCAGAGGTCTAGCTTCAGAAAGTCGCTGTAGCCTCGCAGTACGCCGTCCGCGTCCGCTTGCACGGGCATCCGGACGTATTCTCCGTTCGCCAAGCGCTCTCCTATCAGGATTTCGTGAAGGTATTTTCCCATTTCCGGGTCGAAGCGCCAATACTCCAAGACGCCCATCTCGGCGTAGGTCCGCCTCTTCTCGTTAGCGTTGAGCGTCCATGTGGATTCGGTTTCCATTTCCAGGACGAACTGCGGAACGACGCCTTCCACCCACGTCATCCACGAGTGGCGCGGATGCTTGCCCTTCCCGCCCGCGGCCACGAACACGTCCGGGGCGATCCTCGCCTCGTTGTCTCCGCGACGGTAGTAGATGAGCAGGTCTCCCGCCACGTACACCGCAGGCTCGTTTCGGAACCGCGTCGTCAGCGTCTTTTCGGTATCCACGATAGCCCGGAACTGGAAGGCGTTCTCCGCAATCGGCTCTCCGTCGCCGGACGGGTAGATTACGCCATCGTAAACGCTCTCGGGACCGAACGTCACTCCGTTCGCTATGAATTCCTCGATTTGCTTGGCTACTGTCATGTCGCGGATTCCTTTCCTTTCCTGTCCGTTCGCGCGCGGACGATTAGCGGAAACGGGCGGCCAGTTCGCCAGTCCGCAGTTCATCCGTCCGCGCGCGGGCTTTTGACTCTATCCCTCGCCGCGCTCGGCGCGCAAAGCGGCGCGGAGACGCTCTATCTCGGCGTTGGCGATGTCGCGTTCGCGGACTGCTTCGTCGCGCTCGCGGGCGGTTTCGTCGCGTTCGCGGGCGGTTTCGTCGCGTTCGCGGGCGGTTTCGTCGCGTTCGCGGGCGGTTTCGTCGCGTTCGCGGGCGGTTTCGTCGCGTTCGCGGACTGCTTCGTCCCTCTCGCTAGCGGTTTCGTCGCGTTCGTCCACTGCCTCGTCGTGGCTGCTGAGCCACTCGCCGGCGGCGGGGTCGTATAGGCGAATCCGACCGTCGGGGCGAACGCAGAGGTCTAGTTTCAGGAAGTCGCTGTAGCCCCGCAACGTTCCGTCCGCGTCTCGGCGGACTTCCAGACGGACGTACTCCCCGTTCACGAGGCGCTCGCCTATCAGGACTTCCCGAAAATACTTGCCGCTTTCCGGGTCAAGCCGCCAGTACTCCAAGACGCCCATATCCCTGTATGCGTCGCGCTTGTCGGCGGCGTCGCGCTCCCATGTGGACGGCGACGCCACTTCCAAGACGAACTGCGGGACGCCGCCTTCCGCCCACGTCCGCCAGGAGTGGCGCCGGTGGTTGCCCTTCGCGCCCGCGAACACGAACACGTCCGGGGCGAGCCGCGCGCCGTTGTCCCCCTGACGGTAGTAGATGAACATGTCGCCCGCCGCGTACACGGCGGGGTCGTCCCTGAACAGAGTCTTCAGCGTCCACACCAGGTAGGTGATGGCTTCGAATTGGTAATCGTTTTCCGCCATGGGCTCTCCGTCGCCGGAAGGGTAAACGACGCCGTCGTATATCGGGCCGATGAGTCCCGCCGCCGCGCCGTTCGTTTGCGCTCTTTCGATTCGTTCGGTCGTCATTTCGTTTGCGCCTCCTAGATTCCGCGAATTTCCGCGCTCGGCGCGGCGGTTATGCGGGCGGGTGTAGATTGTGCCACTCGGTCGCGCTTTCGTAAGCCGCGCCCAGCCGAATCAGCAACGGTTCGGACAGCGGCTTGCCCGCGAACTGCAGACTGAGCGGCAAGCCGTCGCCGTCCAACCCGCAGGGGACGGACAGCGTGGGCGCGCCGTTGAAGTCGTATGGGACAGTGTAGCGCTGGAACGACGTCCCCCGCCGCCTGTCCATCTCGCCGTACAGCGCTTCGGGCGTCACGGGGTACGCCGGCCCTATCGTGGACGGGCAGATCATCGCGTCTATGCCGCGGAACGCCTCGCGCACAAGCCCGTTGCACTCGGCGCGCATGTTGTTCGCTTCCGCGTAGTCCGCGCCGGACTTTTGCGCTCCGAGATCGAGCCATCCCCTGAACCAGGGCCCGTAATCGTCGCGCCGTTCCGGGTAGTTTTCGCGGTGCGCCGCCACCGCCTCCGATGAGCATAGCACGGGCCAAGCCGGCAGATACTTGTCCACGTCTGGCATCCGCATCTCCACTATCTCCGCGCCCAGGGCGCGCAGGGTTTCCGCGCTTTCCAAGACGGCGCTCGCCAATTCGGGGTTCACGCCGTCCGTTATGTGGCGCTCGTCCACCCCGATTCGGACTCCGGCGATTCCCGCGTCCATTTCGGCGAGATAGTCGGGGACGGGCGCGGAGAGCGAAGTCGGGTCGCGCGGGTCGTAGCCGGCTATCGCCTGCAGCATGATGGCGGCGTCCGCCGTCGAGCGCGTCATAGGCCCCACATGGTCGAGCGATTCGGCGAGCGCGAGAACTCCGTGGCGGCTCACGCGCCCCCAAGTGGGCTTCAGCCCAACGATGCCGCAGGCGGCGGCGGGGAAGCGGATGGAGCCGCCCGTGTCGCTGCCGAGCGAGCCGTAGCACAATCCGGCGGCGGCGGCGACCCCCGACCCGCTGGACGACGACCCCGCCCAGCGTCCGCGGTTCCACGGATTCAGCGGTATGTCGAACTCCGGGTTGTAGCCCCCCATCGCGCCCTCCGTGAGGTTGAGCTTGCCGAGCAAGACCGCCCCCGCCGCCGCGAGACGCTCCACGACGGTGGAGTCGAAAGACGGCACGTGGTCGGCGTACACCTTCGCCCCGCCCATCGTCCGGACGCCCCGCGTGAAGCACAGGTCCTTGACCGCGATGGGGACGCCGTGCAAAGGCCCCCGCCAGCCGCCGGCGGCTATCTCGCTTTCGGCGTCCCGCGCGGCTGACATGGCGCGGTCGGCGGTCAGCGTGGCGTAGCTCTTCAGCTCGCCGTCCAGCGCCGCGATTCGGTCGAGCGCCGCGCCCGTCACGTCCACGGGGGACAGCTCGCGCGAGCGAATCAACTCGGCGATTTCGGCTATCGTCTTGTAGTGAAGCGGGGAATCCGACATTTGGGCGAAACCTCATTCCTTCCTTAATCCGTCGCCGCCGCGCCGCGTTTTACTGCGCCGTCACGCCGCCGTCCATCACCATCTCGCTGCCCGTCATGAACGAAGATTCGTCCGACGCCAGGAACAGCACGCCGTAGGCTATCTCGTCCGGGTCGGCGTATCTGCCGAGCGGCGTGCGCTCTTCGGTCAGGCGCAGCCGCTCCGGGTCGCCCCAGCCGCGCTCGGTCATGGCGGTGCGGACTGGCCCCGGATGGACGGAGTTGCACCGAATCCCGTCCGCCGCGTACTGTATGGCGGTGGACTTGGTGAGAATCCGAACCGCGCCTTTGGATGCGTTGTAGCCGGGATGTATCGTCGCCTGCCCGACCAAGCCGGAGATGGACGATATGTTGATGATGGAGCCGCCGCCCGCCTTCCGCATTTCGGGGACGACCGCCCGCGTTCCCAGAAACACCCCCTTGGCGTTGATGTCCATGACGCGGTCCCATTCCTCGACGGTCGCGTCGTCCCCGGCGCTCCAGATGGCTATGCCGGCGTTGTTCACCAGAATGTCCACCTTGCCGAAGCGCGAGACGGCGGCTTCCACCGCGTCCCGCCACGAGTCCTCGCTGGTGACGTCCAGCGTCACATACAGCGCCTCGCCGCCGGATTCGGCTATCTCCGCCTCGACCTTCTTCCCGTCGTCGTCCAGTATGTCGCCGAAGACGACCTTGGCGCCCTCGCGCGCGAACATTCTCGCCTCCGCCGCCCCCTGCCCGCGAGCGCCGCCGCTGATTATCGCCACCTTGCCTTGCAGTCTCATCTTTCGCCTCCCAGCGTTTATTGACATTTCGCGCTTTCGGTTGTTTTCGATTCAATGCCGGCGCATCTTAGCCCGCCGCTTTCTGGGGAATGTTCGCGGTTGGCGAAACTGCGCCTTGGGGCGCAGACACCCTTACCCTAGCCCTCTCCCATCAAGGGAGAGGGGATTTGTCGCTCGCGATTCCGGCTTGATTTCGTTGAACATGCTCTATAGCCTAGCCCGCCGCCATTGGATAGACGTGTCGGCTTCTCGAAAGCTCCGCCGGCAACTCGGACGCCGTCCACGTCTCGCCGCCGTCCGCGCTGGCGTAGAAATGTCCGTAGCCGGTGACGCAGTGGATTTTGGACGGCGCGGCGGGATCTATGGCGACCTGGAACATGCGGCTGGGCGGGACGCCGCCGATGTCCACGCGCTCCCAAGTCTCGCCGACGTCGCGGCTTCTGAACAGCGCGCCCGCCTCTTTCGTCCCCGGCGGAGCGCCGCCGCCGCCCGCGCCCGCCGCCAGATAGAGCGTCCGCGGGTCGTCCGGCGCGACCGTCAGCCCCCGGCAGTAAGAGCCGCCGGGGAACATTTCGCCGAACCGGACATGCTCCCAGCGCCGCCCCCGGTCTCGGCTTCTGAACATGGCTATCTGCGCGATGATGAACACCGTCCCCGGCGCGGCGCGGGTTGCGCGGACGCCGTGCAGATCGACCGTGTGGTTGTCCGTGTACAGCCCGTCGGTGATGGAGTCCCAGCTGTCGCCCCCGTCGCGGCTGGCGAGCAAGCCGCCGACCTCGATGGAAGCGTACATGTCCGCCGGATTGGACGGATCCGCCTCTATGCCTATCACCCGCTTGGCGAGCGGCGGCATGTAGGTGGTCACCATCGGATAGCGGACGCGGTCGGTGTTCGTCCGCTCCCAGCGTTCGCCGCCGTCGTCCGACCGATATATGGCGCAAGGCTCATAGCCCGCGTAGATGATGTTCGGGTCTCGCGGATGGAAGGCGAGCGACCAGACGTCCATGCCGTCCCTGGGGGATTCCAGCGCTTCCCAACGCTCGCCCCTGTCGCCGCTGCGATAGACGCCGCGTTGGGTTCCGGCGTAAACCACAGCCGGGTTTTCGGGATGGACGAGCAGAGCGCGAACCTGCGGCTCGTTCGGCAGCCCGTCGGTCGCGCTCGTCCACTCATCATCGCCGTCCGCGCGGCGCAACAGGCCGCCCTCGCCGATGTTGTCGCCCTCGCCGGCGAGGCCGATGTAAACGAAAGTCCGGTGTCCGTTATTCGGCATGATATTCGCCCCCTTTCCGCTTTCGCGCTCGTCGGATGCGCTGGTTTGACCGCCGCCGCCCGCCCGCCGCGCTAATCCAGCGGAATGGCGACCGACACTCTCGGAACGTCGCTGACGGCATGCGTCGTATGCCCCTGCCCTGTCAGATCGTCTGCGAGCATGACGCCGCCCGCTCCGAACCGGCGCAGAGTCCCGTCGCCAAGCCCAATCTCCACCTCGCCCGACAGCGTGATGATGAACTGCCTTCTGGGCGCGGGGTGCCAGTCCAGGAACGTCCCCGGCTCGTCGCGCCGAAACATGATTCCGGTCGCGTCCTTCAGCGCCCCCCAGGGGAATTCGCCGATGTCCATGTCCAGCTCTTCGAAATGCGACTGCCCGTCCGCGCCCGTGTACAATCTGGTAATCAAGATTCAATCCCTCCCGCGCCCAAACGCGCTTGCGGCGGTTTCCGCTCTCTACATAGTACAACGCTTTGCGCGATAAGGGAATCGCCAAACGGCGGCAATCCGGCGCCCGCCAACGGCGGCGATGGCATGCGGGCGGCGAAAGTTGGGGGATCCGCGGAGGTTGGGCGGCTAGGGCATGTCGCCATTAGACGCGAAGGGACGATTTAGCGCGTCGTCGCTCGCGGTTTCCGCCCCGTAATTCCCGCGAAAGGGGCTTGCATAGGTCTGTTTGTCAGATTTAGGCGCGAATTGGACACTTTTCGCCACTTTATCGCGCGCTCCGCCCGTCATTCCCGCGAAAGCGGGAATCCAGAGTCTCCCAACAACGTCATCCTCGCGAAAGCGGGGACAAGATGGCCGCTAGGAATCAGGCTTGAACTGAAGCCAACGTGTCCCTTCTCCCTTGATGGGAGAAGGCTAGGTTGAGGGCGCCTGCGCCGCTAGGCTCAGTCTTGCGCGGATTGCCCGCCAACCGCAAACATGCTCATGTAAGCGCGAAAGTGGGAATCCGGAAGGCGGAGGATGCCAACGATGAACCGCAAACAGCCGCGAGAGCGATATGAGCGGCGCCCTAGCCGTCGCAAAGCCGCCACCGTCCGCTAAAATAGTCCCTGTGGGCGTCGCTGACGTCCCCTGAGCGCGCGGTTGTATAGATTCTGCCTTGCGTGCCGCCGATGATTCGGCGGTTTCTGAAATCGTCCTGAAGCGCGTTGTCGTTCGTGAACAGCAACCGCGCGCCGCTGATTCTGGCGAGGGCTAGGACGTGATGGTCGTTGGACTGGCAGGTTTCGGCGGAGCGGAGCCTGTCCGCCTCCGCGTTCACGTCGTCATCCGGGATTAGCCGAGCGTGTCCAGTTCGCCGAGCGGTCAGAAGCCATCGGCTGAAACCGCCGATTCGCTCTAGCTCGTCCAGAAGCTCGCCGCCGACCGCCAGTTGTATTCTTGGACTCAGGCGGCTCAGCATGAATTCGCCGGCTTCCGATTTGCTGTCGCCAAACACCTGATGCGCGGCGTTCGCGTCTATGATTACGCACATTTAACGCCCAATCACTCTCCGAGTCTCTTCCATGAAGAACTGCCCGTAACTTTCGGGCGCGCCTAGAACGTTGCCCATGTCGTCCAAACGCAGAGAGTGAATCCGAGCGTCCAACTCCCCGCGCTCGAAGTAAAGGATGGACACGTCCTCCGGCTTCAAGTCCGTCTTCTTGTCGCGGACATCCATGGCGACGCGGTCCACGATATAATCGCTGTGCGTCTCCACAATCAGCTGCCGGTCGGGCGCGATGGAGCAGAACAGGCTGCCCAGCGCCGCCTGCGCCATCGGGTGCAGGTGGACTTCCGGCTGCTGAAGCAGAAACACACGCGGCGCGTCTGGGCGAAACAGCTCGGTCAGCAGAGGCAACGCCTGGCTTACGCCGTACCCGACGTCTATCAGGTTGCGGTCGCGCCCCTTGAGTTCCTTGCCGAATTTGCGTATCCGAACCTGAAACGGGTCGCCCGCGCTCTGCCCGAGCGAGTCAATTGAAATCTCGTCGAACAGCCCCGCCGCCCTTCCGAAAGATTCCAGTTTCTTCTTCAGGACGCTCCACTCATCCGAATCTCGGCGGGACAGCCTAGCCAGATAGGATGGCGCATACTCGCCTTCCGGATCTCCGGATTGGCGTATCGGGTCGTAAGTGCGTTTCGGCTGGGAGCGAACGGGGGCGCCGGCGAATGTTGGAAAGATTGTCCCTTCGGATAGGGACGCGCCTTTACCGCTCCACAAGTCAAGCGTATTGCTCCAAGCATCCAATCGGCTTTTGGAAATGCGCTTTGGGGGAAATGGGATGTCGCCGTATTCGGAAATCAGCGCCGTATCATCATCATCGTTCAAGCGCTGAAATGTGAACTGCGCCGCCAGTGACAGCGCAGGAAAATTCGCGGCAACTCCCTGAAATGGATTCTTGTCCCGCCAATAACGCTTGCCGACGCCCATCTCTATCTGCGATTCGGAACGGTCGTAGAGCGCGAACCAGGCGTCTCCCTGCGAGAATTTCCGCATCGTTGGAAACGGGAATCCGTCGCGGTCCTCGAATGTCGCGGAGAATTCGACCGGAGCCTCGCCGTAGTCGGGACTGCTGTCTTTGAACGACGCTCGGAAGAAGTCCGGCTGGGCGGACTGCCGGCTGTCGTTGTAAACCACCTCGCCGAACGAACCCAGGTCGTAGGGCGGCTCTCGGAAGTCCGGCGTCCCGTTGGCGAACGCGGCGTTTCGCAGCGCCCGAATCATCGCCATGAAAGCGGTTTTGCCGGAGCTGTTTTCGCCGACCAAGAGCGTCAGCGGCGCGAGCCGCGCCGTCTGCTTGCCGCGAAAGCATCGGTAGTTTTCTAGGGTTACGCTGTTCATGTCTCCAGTTTAGCCATCAACGGCGCGGGGGGCAAGCCACAGACCCCCAATCTGCGCTACAATGGTATCCGCGACCATTCGCGAAACCCAAAACGGAGACTTTTCACGCCATGAAACTGCACGAACATCAGGCAAAGCGGATTTTCGCCGACTACGGCATCCCCGTCCCGCGCGGGCGGGCGGCGTCCACGCCGGACGAAGCCGCCGAGATAGCCCGCGAGCTCGGCGGGCGCGTCGTCGTCAAGGCGCAGGTGCACGCCGGCGGGCGCGGCAAGGCGGGCGGAATCAAGCTCGCCGATTCCCCCGCCGACGCCGCCCAAGCCGCCGAGGCGCTGATAGGCTCGACGCTGGTCACGTTCCAAACCGGCCCTGAAGGCGCGCCGGTCAATAGCGTTCTCGTCGAAGAGGCGGTCGAAGTCCAGTCCGAAATGTACGTCGGCATGGCGATTGACGGCGCGGCGGAGGGCGCGGTCGCCATCGCCAGCGCCGCCGGCGGCGTCGAGATAGAGCGCGTCGCGGAGGAAACCCCCGAAAAAATCATCTCCGTCGCCGTCGACCCCGTTCTGGGGCTCCAGCCCTTCCAAGGGCGCAAAATCGCCTACGGGCTGGGCTTGGACGGCGCGCTGAACCGCCCCGTCGCCGCCATCATGTCCGCCCTCTACAAGCTGTTCGAGGAAAACGACTGCTCGCTGGTCGAAATCAACCCGCTCGGAATCGCATCCGACGGGCGCGTTCTGGCGATGGACGCCAAAATGGACATGGACGACGACGCCATGTTCAGGCACCGCGCCGCCGCCGAACTGCGCGACGTCTCGCAGGAAGACGCGCTCGAAGTGGAAGCGAGCCGCTTCGACATAAACTACGTCAAGCTGGACGGCGACGTCGGCTGCATCGTCAACGGCGCGGGGCTGGCGATGGCGACGATGGACGTCACCCACGCCGCCGGCGCGTCCCCCGCCAACTTCCTCGACATAGGCGGCGGCGCGGACGAGGAAAAAGTCGCCAAATCGCTCGAAATAGTCCTCAAGGACGCCAGCGTGAAGCGCGTCTTGGTCAACATATTCGGCGGCATCCTGCGCTGCGACGTGGCGGCGCGCGGCTTCGTCATGGCGGCGCAACGCAACCCCGACGCCATGCGCCCCCTAGTCGTCCGCATGCTGGGGACCAACGCCGACGAAGGGCGCGCCACGCTGGCGGAGTCCGGCTTGGACGTCGTTCTCGTCGACGACCTCAACCAAGCCGCCCAAGCCATACGAAACGCCGGCTAGGGCGGCGGCGGAGACCTGATTCCAACCTTACAATCCACAAACGGGAGACAGCAGCCAATGAGCATCCTAGTAGGCGGGGAAACCAAGTTGATGGTGCAGGGCATCACCGGGCGCGAGGGCAGTTTCCACGCGCTCCGTTGCCGCGAATACGGCGCGAATCTCGTCGCCGGCGTCACCCCCGGACGCGGCGGGCAGACGTTCGACGAAGACGTCCCCGTCTTCAACACCGTCGAGCGCGCCGTCGCCGAAACCGGCGCGGACGCCTCGCTCATCTTCGTCCCGCCCCCGTTCGCCGCCGACGCCATTGTGGAAGCGGCGGACGCCGGCGTGTCCGTCATCGCCTGCATCACCGAGGGCATCCCCGTCATGGACACCGTGCGCGCGGTTCGCTATCTCCGGGGCAAGCCGACCACTCTCATCGGGCCGAACTGCCCCGGCGTCATATCCCCCGGCGAAAACTTCAAGATGGGCATAATGCCGGGGCATATCCACATGGCGGGGCGCGTGGGCGTGGTATCGCGCAGCGGCACGCTCACCTACGAAGCGGTCGGGCAGCTCACGGGGCTCGGAATCGGCCAATCCACCTGCGTCGGCATCGGCGGCGACCCGGTGAACGGCACGTCCTTCGTGGACATCCTGCGCCTGTTCCAAGACGACCCCGACACCGACGGCGTCGTCCTCATCGGCGAAATCGGCGGGAGCAAAGAGCAGGAAGCCGCGGAGTTCATCGGAAGCGACGATTTCACCAAGCCCGTCGCCGCGCTGATAGTGGGCCAGAGCGCCCCTCCCGGCAAGCGCATGGGACACGCCGGCGCCATCATCACCGGCAGCGCCGGGCGCGCCAGCGAGAAAGTCGCCGCCCTAGCCGCCGCCGGCGTGACCATAATCCCCGCCCCCGGCGAAATCGGCGTCGCGGTTCAGGACATGATGGGCTAGCGCGCGTTGGCGCTGGACTTGGCATAGGCGGCCATCGCGCTCAATTCCCGCGCCGCCTTTGCGGGGGCGCGGGATGATGGGCGAGCGCGGCTTTGCCCCGCAACGAAACCCCAAAGCGCCTTTTCGCGCGCCGTCGGAATCGCTAAACTCTATGCTTGGTGATTCATGGTTGACGCTTCACGATTAAGACCCAGACACGCGCGGATGCCCTCCACGTTCGACGCCTTCCGGCATCCCGGCTTCCGCCTGCTCTGGCCCGCCAACTTCTTCTCGTTCATCTGCCGGTGGATGCAGATGACGCTTTCCATTCTCCTTGTGCTGGAGCTGACCGACTCCCCGTTCCGCGTGGCGCTGGTCGGATTCTTCAGCATGATTCCGCTGCTGGTGTTCGGGGCGTTCGGCGGGGTTCTCGCCGACCGGGCGGACAGGCGAAAAGTCCTGTTGGCGTCCCAGGTCGCCAACATGTGCGCCGCCGCCGCCATGTGCGCGCTGCTGGTTATGGGGATAGCGCAGTTCTGGCATGCCTACGTGGTGGTTTTCGTGGGCGGTCTCGGCTGGGCTTTCGACATGCCCTCGCGCCGCTCCATCGTCATGGACATAATCGGGCGCGCGGGCGTCACCAACGGCATGGCGCTCGATTCGGTGGGGATGCACGGCAGCCGCATGGCGGGGCCCGCCCTCGCCGGGTTGCTCATCGGACTGGTGCAGCCAGTCGGCGGCTACTTCACCGTCCTCGCCTTCTACGTGGTCAGCATCGCCTTCCTGCTGTTCCTGAAATCGCCGCCGCGCTCCGCCCCCGTCGCGCGAACCTCCGGCGTCTTGAAAAACTTGGGGGAAGGCGTCGCTTACGCCGCCTCCAACCGCGTCATACTCGCCACAGTCATCATCACGGTGTTTATGAACCTGCTGCTGTTCCCGTACATGCAGATGGTGCCGGTGATAGCCAAGCACACGCTGGGTCTGAACGACCAGCTCATCGGGTTTCTCATGGGCGCGGACGGCGCGGGGGCGATTATCGGCGCCATAGCCATAGCGTCCGCCGGGCGGCTGCGTTACCACGGTAGGGTGTACGTGATAGGCTCGGCGGCGGGCTTGTGCATGGCGCTGGCGTTCTCGATGTCGCAGTGGTTCGCCGCGTCGCTGCCGCTGCTGATTCTGCTGGGGCTAGGCACCGCCGGATTCGGAACGATGCAGTCGACCATAGTCGTCATATCCTCCAGCGAGGAAATGCGCGGGCGGGCGCTGGGCGTCATATCGCTGGCGATAGGGGCGGGGCCGATAGGGGCGCTGCTAATCGGGCAGGTCGCGGAGCTGACGTCGCCGGCGACCGCCATAATGATATTCGCCGCCTGCGGGCTAGTGTCGCTCGCCGCCGTCAGCGCCCTGATGCCGGCGATATTCGGGCGCATGGGGCAACCGCCGCCGCCGTCCGACGACCGCCCGCCTTCGCCGCTAGCCAAGACAACCGCCGACGCGCGAGCGCGCTAACGCCCCGAAAGCCAAGCGCGGGATTGAATCAAGCAATCCGCCAAGAAACCCCAAAGCCGCGCGGAGGCGCTATAATGGATGTCATAAAGAAATTCGCTCCCAACTACTGGCTGGGCTACTACGCGGTTTACATGGCGATCCTAATCGCCCTGAGCATGCGCTACGGACGCCTGATCGTCGAGGGGTCAGGGAGCGAGGAAATCTTCGTCTCCGCCGCCATATTCGGCGCGGCGACGGGCATCGCGCTGACGTCGGCGGTCACAGCGGAAGGAGTGGGATACTTGGTTCTCCTAATACCGAGACGGATCAAGCAAATCAAGGATGAGGCGCTTGCGGAAGCGCGCGCGGAAGTGAGCGCGGAAGCGCGCGAGAAAGGGCGCGCGGAAGGACACGCCGAAGGCATCAAAACCGGAATGGAATTGGGCGCGAAGGCGGTCGAAGAGGGCGAACGCGCAATCGTGCTAAGGTTGCTCGCCCGCTACGAGAGCGGCGAAATCACCCTTGACGACCTTCGCGGAATCCTCGCCGGCGGTTCCAACGGCGAGAACGGAACGGGCTAGGGACGCCGTCGCCGCCCGCCCCCCGCCTTCGCCGCTAGCCAAGACAACCGCCGACGCGCGAGCGCGCTAACGCCGCCGCGACGCGAACTCGGAGGGGCGGCGATGATTGGCGGACAACGCCCGCCGCCGTCCATCCCCGTTAAACGCCGAAGCCGGTTTCCGGACCTCGGCATTGACTTGCCCGCGCCCATTGCCGCGCGATTCGCCAAATAACTACGGGCGGAGACCTTCTCCGCATGGCGGACCCGCGCGCTTTTCGGCGGCGCGGGTTGAACGACGAGGTTCGTCCCGCGACTGTTTCGCGGCTCGCCGCCGCGCCGCTCATATCCGCCGCGCCCGTTTATCTCGCCGCCCTCGAGCGCCGGAGCGTCCGCAACGCCGTCGATTCCGCGCTTGAGCGGAACGGCGCGAGCCACGCCCGCGCCCGCCGGAGACGATACGCAAGATGACGTCCTTCCCCGCCCAGCGCCTGGGCTTGCGCGACCGGGGAATCCTGCGCGACGGCTTCAAGGCGGACATCGCGGCGTTCGACCCGCAGACGGTCAAGACGCGGACGACGCGCGAAAACCCGAAGCAATATCCCATCGGCATAGACTGGGTGATAGTCAACGGCGAGCCGGTGATAGCGGAGGGCGAAAACACAAGGGCGCTTCCGGGTCGGGGGCTTTTCACGCCAACGCCTTAAGGTGTAAAATCCGATTTAAGGGATTTGGCGCATCTCCCGAAGATATGGGGATTGAACAGCCAATCCGCCGCAATCGGGGGTTGCCGGAACGCGATGGTTTTCCGGCGAATCCCAAGGGCGACGCCACAAGGAGGTCTTTTATGAGCGAGTTCAAGACGCTTGACATCGACGACCTCGAATTCGACAAGCAAAACCCCAGACTCCCCACGCGGCTGCGAAACGCGGGGCGCAAAAAAATCTTCAAATACCTTGCCGAAAAGACGGCCATTGAGAACTTGATGGCGTCCATAGGCGAAAACGGCTTCTTCCCCGGCGAAGCGATTGTCGTGACGCGACCGGAAGGGGGCAAATACACCGTAATAGAGGGCAACCGCCGGCTGGCGGCGCTCCGTTTGTTGCGAGACCCGACGCTGGCGGGCAACATGCCCGGAGTCAGGGCGGCGGCGGAACGGGCGAAATTCAAGCCCGCGAAAGCCCCCGCTTATGTAGCGGACAAACGCGAAGACACGTTGCAGTACTTGGGGTTCCGCCATATCTCAGGTGTGCAGCGGTGGGAGCCTCTGGCGAAGGCGCGGTATTTGGAATTGCTGTTCAACAACGCCGGAGGGGAGCCCGACGAAAGGTGCAGGTCCGTGGCGCGGGAGATCGGAAGCCTCGGTCCAACCGTCCGCAGAAGCTTGGACGCTCTCGCCGCGTATCGCGTGATGGAGAGCGAAGATTTCTACGGCATAGAGGGCGTGTCGGAGGAGTCGTTTCAGTTTGGAACGTTCTACACGGCAACGGGCGGCAATCTTGAGATAGCGAACTTTGTGGGCATTAGGCGCGACGACGCCCCGACGCATCCAATCGCGAACCCCGGCGCGATTGACCGCAGGAACCTTGAAGAACTCACGCAATGGATGTTCAAGAAAAAGGCTGACGGCAACACGTTGCTCGGAGAATCCCGCAACATACCCATGCTGGGCGCGGTTCTAAGCAGTCCGGCGGCGCTGGACGGAATCCGTAGCGGCAAATCTCTGGAAACCGCGTATAGGTTGACGCCTAAATTCGGCGAAGAATTTGTCACGCGCGTGAGCCAAGCCATTGAGGAGTTGAAACAAGCGAACGCGAATATCCACGCGGTAGAGCGCGATGACCAGAGAGCGAGAGCGGTCGTTGAAGAAGCGCTGAAAATAATCACGGTTCAAGCAGACAGGTTTGGGATCCCCGTTCGATGATAATCGAGATAGACTGGGGTTCCCAAGACTGGGGAGCCGATGCCGCGAAGAGGTCGAAGTCAATACCGCTTGCCGACGCGATTGAGTTGGCGGTCGCTTTTGACGGGGCGGGCCATCACGGTCGGTTTACGCAAGCCGATTTTCTGCATGCGCTGACGGAGACGCTCGACGACGACGTCTCGCGTATCCCAGGCGACCAAGCGGACGAGCGCGTAGAAGTCTTTGAAGAGGCGCTTGACCTCATCAAAAAACGCGGGGATTGGTTCAACAGCGGCTATCCTTTCACAGTAGTGGACGGAGAAGCGCGATTCGCGCCCTTGCCAGACGCGAACCTCCATCTTCCCTATCTGTTCCTGTTGGCGTGTTCCAACAGAGAACACATCCCCAGTCTCAATAGAGCGTTGCCGACGCAATTCGAGAATCTGTGCAAAGAAGCTTTGAAAGGCTTGTTTCCGGATTGGGCGGACGTTTGGTCGTTCAGTCAGTACAGCGAAGACCGAAAAAACGTTTTCGGGCATGCCGCCGCCAAAGCCGTTCCCGAACTCGCGAAGAAACTCAACGCCAATGTCATGTATGAGGAAGAAATCCCGGACACTCCGCGCGAATTCGGCATTGACGTCGTGGCTATATCCTCTTTGGGGGATTCCGCTCCGTATCCGTTCTTCGCCTTCGCCCAATGCACTGTGGCGCAAAGATGGTGGGAGAAGAGGCATGAGGCGGCGGCGACGGGTTCGCTGGCGAGTTTCATAGACTTGAACTCCGCCCCGCACTCGAATTTTCTGATGATTCCCCACTTCCCCCGCCACGATCTTGAAAGGTGGAGCGAAGACCGGGCCCGCACCGGCAATTGCATACTCTTCGACAGGTATAGGATATGCCGCCTTCTGGAGAAGTCCAATTCGTTCGACGTTGACGACCCTCCGGCGGATGTGGCGGGACTTTTCAATGAAATCGGGAGCAGCCTAGCCCAACCGCATGAGTTGGACTATGCCTGACGCCGCGCCCGCCGATGGCCGGAACAAGCGCCAAACTGGCGGCTCTATGCGGCGCGGCTTGAGCTCCGAGCTTCGCCCCGCGGGCTTTTGGCGGCTTGCCGCGCGGCGGCTCGTCGCCGATTGGCGGGCTATGTCCGCCGTCTTTCTCGGCGCGCTTGTCGCCGCGTCGCTCATAGCCGCCGCGCCGGTTTATCTTGACGCCCTTGAGCGCCAGAGCGTCCGCAACGCCGTCGATTCCGCGCTTGAGCGGAACGGCGCGAGCTACTTCGCCATCGAAGTGAGCGAGGATTTCATCCCGCTGGATTCGGACGCGCTGGCGGCGGCGGGGGTGGCGCAATCCCGCGCGCTGCGAGACAACGCCGGGGCGCTGATCAAGGGCGAATACCGATACCTGCGGACGCCTTTCTACGCCATGTCCATCCCGCGCTTGGCGAAAGTCGCGGGTTCGGAAGATTCGGACTCCGAGGGCGCGGTTCCGTGGGTCGCGCAGGGGTTTTTCCACTCGCTCGACGGGGTGGAGGACCGGCTGGCGTTCGCGGAAGGCGGGCGGGCGTCCGCGAACGTCGTCTTGGGCGCGCGGGGGCCGACGGTCGAGGCGCTTGTGAGCGCTCGGAGCGCCGAGATTTTCGGCGGGCTGACCGTCGGCGAGGTCGTATCCGCCGCGCCTTCCGCCGGTTCCCCCGTCCAAATTCGGGCGCGGATTGTCGGAGTCGCGGAGGCGCGGGACGCCGAAGAACCCTACTGGCGGAACGACGCGGACGCTTTTCTGGATCCGCGCGTGCCGTCCGCCGAGGGGTTGGTCACGCGGGATTCGCCGCCGGCGCTGGGGATGATTGTCGACGGGGACGCGCTAGCCGCCGCGCTCCGCGCCGCCTTCCCGGACGCGACGGCGGACGCCGTCTGGCGCGCCGACGTGGACTCCGACATTCTCAGAACATGGTCGCGGGGCGAGATGCGGGCGGCGATGGACGGGCTGCGCGCGGACTTGTCCCAATCCCTGCCCGGCGCCTTCGTTTTCAGCGGCATAGACGTCATGCTGGCGCGATTCGGGCGGCAGAGCTTTCTTTCGAGCGTCCCGCTTCTGCTGCTCATGGCGGTCATGGCAATCGCGGCGGTTTACTTTCTGTTTATGATAGTGGCGTACCTGGCGCCGGCGCGCGAGGGGGATGTCGCGCTGTTCCGAAGCCGGGGCGCGAGCGGATGGCGGCTGGCGCGGCTTTATCTCGCCGAAGGCGCGGCGATGGCGGGCGCCGCCGCCCTCGTCGCGCCCGTTCTGGCGATTGCCGCCGTGTGGCTGGCGGGCTTTCTGCCGCAATTCTCGCACATAACCGGCGGCGCGCCGCTGCCCGTCAGCCTGAGCTGGCGACCGTTCGCGGCGGCGGGCGGGGCCGCCGTCTTGTGCCTCGCCGTGTTCGTCCTCCCCGGCGCGATGGGCGCGCGGGCGGGCGTCGCCGACCAGCGGACGCGGTCGTCGCGCCCGCCGGATGCGCCTTTCGTCCAGCGCCACTATATAGACGTCATGCTGCTGGCGGTCGGCGGCGCGCTGTTTTGGGAGCTGCGCGCGCGGGGTGAATTGGCGTCCGGCGGGCTGTTCGGACAGGCGGGCGTGAACGAAGCGCTGCTCATCGCGCCGGCGCTGCTGCCGATAGCCGTCGGGCTGCTGTTCTTCCGCGTCTTTCCGATGTTCGTCCGGTATGTCGGCGGCGAATCGGCGGCGCTGGTTCATCTGATGGCGGGCGGCGCTCTGCCGGCGCTGGCGGTGTCCGTCGCCTTCGCCGAGCTGCAAGCCGGCGACCCGACGGGGTGGATTCCCGAATCGGCGGCGCTGGCGGGCGTGGGCGCCGCCTATCGTTTCGCGGCGGCGTCCGGCGGCTTGGCGGCGCGCGCGTTTTGGACGGCGGCGCAGGCGGCGCTCATCGCCGCCTTCTTCTACATGCGCCCGCCGGATCCGGACGACTACGCGCTCATATTCATCTGCTCGGTCGCGCTCGCCGCGCTCGTCCCCGCGCAGACCGCGTTTTACATGCTCGCTTGGCTGGCGCGGCGCGCGCCGGCGTGGATCGCCGTGAGCGTGTGGCGCATGGCGCGAAACCCGACGCGATACTCGTGGATAGCCCTGATGCTGATTCTGAACGGCGGCGCGAGCGTGCTAGCCGCCACTGTGGGCGCGACGCTCGACCGCGCCTACGAAGAGCGCATCCGATACGCGACGGGCGCGGACATTCGCATCCACTCCCTTCAGCCGTATCTCGGACGGCGCTACGACGGCGGCTTGGAAGGGCGCTTCGGGGACATTCCCGAAGTGGAGACGGTCTCTGTCGCCCTGCGGGGCAGCGGGCGCGTCGGCGCGGGCGGCGGCGGCGCCCCGTTCGCGCATCTCGCCGTGGACGCCGACACCTTCACGGCGTGGCACCGGGACGATTTTTCGGACGCCTCACTAGACGAAACCCTAGCCGCCGTGAACGCGCCGGAGGACGCCTTCGGAATCGCCGCGCCGCCCGATGCGCGCGAGATTAGGCTTTGGGCGAAACCGGCGTCCCGCTATCCGCGCGTCTTTCTGTGGATGACCGTTCAGGGCGCGGACGGGCGCGCGGACACGCTCAGCTTCGGCGAGCTGGGCGCGCCGCGATGGGAGTTGATGAGCGCCGACGTCCCAGATTCGCTGAAGCAGCCGATGCGGGTTTTGTCAATCCAAATCAACGAACCGGGCTTCGGCGCGGTGGGGACGGTCGGCGAGCTGGCGTTCGACGACATTCAGGCGGTTTCGCGCGCGGGCGGCGGCGAGACGGTTTCGACGCTGGAGGATTTCGAGGGCGCTTTCGCGTGGCATGCCTTCCCCACGACGGAAGCGGGCGGGGACGAGGTCTCGCGGACGGCGGATAACCCGCGCTCCGGCGGCGGCGCGGCGCTGTTCGCCTTCGGCAAAGAAACCAATCGCGGAGTTCGCGGCATGTATCGGGCGGACGGCGGCGGGTTCGTCCGCGCCGTCGCCAGCTCATCGTTTCTGGCGGCGAACGGCGTCTCGGTCGGCGATTCGCTGCTGGTCGGTCTGGCGGGCGGCGTCGTTCCGGCGACGGTGTCGGGCGAGGTGGATTACTTCCCCACGATGAACCCGGCGGGCGGCGGCTTTCTCATCTTCGACGTCCGCGCGCTGATGTCTTATTTGGACGCCCTGAGCGCGGCGGGCGGCAACGCCCCCCTGAACGAGGTGTTTATGACGGTTCGCGCCGGCGGCGGGCTGGCGGCTTTCCGCGAGGCGAACAGGCGCGTTTTGGCGCGCGGCGAGGCGATGGGAACGGCGGCGGCGCTGGCGGCGCTTGAATCCGACCCGCTGGCGTCCGCCGGCTGGCGGATGATGTCGCTAGTCGCGCTGGGCGTGGTTTTGCTGATTTCCTCGCTGGGATTCGCCGTCTATCTGCTGTCATCCGCCGGTCGCGGCGCGGGCGAGGCGGGCGCGCTGAGGTCGCTGGGGATGAGCCGCGCGCAGACCGTCGGGTTGGCAATCGCCGAGAACGCGCCGGTGGCGCTGATAGGGCTTGGAATCGGGACTTGGACGGGCTTCCAGATGAGCCGCGCGGCGGCGTCCGCCGTGGCGGTCGCCGAAAGCGGGGGGCAGGCGCTGCCGCCGTTCATCCTGACCACCGACTGGACGCTGATAGCGCCGCTGTACGCCGCGTTAATCGTCATATTCGCCATCTGCGCGGCTACGCTCGGCGGGCGGTCGGGCGGCGGCGGCGATTCGCGGAAGGCGGGGCGCATGGAAGGCTAGGTAGTGTTGACATAAGGATAGTTTGGAAGATTCTCGTGCCAAAATCTCCAATTTCCCCCCCTTGCAAGGGTATGTTCATGGAAAACAAGCCCGAATGGCAACCAACGAATCCCCTCTCCCTTGATGGGAGAGGGCTAGGGTGAGGGCGCCTGCGCCGCTAGGCGCAGTCCCGTGCGGTTTGCCCTCCGACCCCGCTCACTCTTCTCTCTAATGTCAACACTGCCTAACAAGGGTATGTTTGACGGATTTAGGCGCGGACCGGACGCTTTCCGCCGCTTCCCCGGCCCCCCGCCGCCGTCATTCCCGCGAAAGCGGGAATCCAGAGTGGAGCGACCGACTTAGCAACTGGAAACCAAGCCCGAATCGCGAGCGGCAAATCCCCTCTCCCTTGATGGGAGAGGGCTAGGGTGAGGGTGTCTGCGCCGCTAGGCGCAGTCCCGCGCGGTTTGCCCTCCGACCCCGCTCACTATTCTCTCTAATGTCAACACTGCCTAGGGGCAGTGGCGGCGCGCGTCCAATCGCCACTAAAATCATCTCGCCATGTCCGCCTTCCGATTCCAACGCCCGCGCCTCGCCGATTGGCGCGGTTGGCTGCCGCCCATTGCGCTCTTTCTCGCCATGTTCGCCGCGCTGGTCGCGCTGGGCGGCGACAGATCATATTTCCACCGCCCCGGCGGAAGCCACGACCACAACACAGCCGCGAGTCTGGCGATAGCCGAAAACCTGTCGCCCGCCCGCAACTTCCCGCTGGCGCGCCGCGTGTGGCTGAACGAAGACGGCGGCTTCAGGTACGACTTTTACGGACGCTTCCCCATCGGCGGCTACGCCCTGCTGAAGCTGGCGACAGCGCCCTTCGGAAACGACTCCGCCGCCAAGTTGCTCGCGGCGCGGGCGTTCTCGTTGCTGATGTTCTGCGGCGCGGCTATGTTCGCCTATCTCGCCATAGCGCGAATCGCGGGCAACCGCTCCGTCGCTTTCGCCGCCGTCCTGCTCGCCTTCTCCGGATTCTACGCGCTCTACTACGCCGACGGGCTTTTCATTGACGCCGGCGCGGACATGCTCTGGGTCGCGCTGGCTTTTCACGGCATGACGGTTTTCATCCAAGAGGGGCGATTCCGACAGCTGCTCGTCAAAACCTGCGCCGCGCTGCTCATCGGGTGGCACGTTTACGCCCTTCTTCTGCCGTTCATCGCCATCGGATTCGGCGGCGAGGCGTTGGCGCTCGTCCGCTCGGCGCTTTCATCCGGCGAACGGGCGAAGGCGATGCGCTCGGCGGCGTCCGCGCTGCTCCGAAGCCGCTATGTCGCGCTCGCCGCAATCGCCATTCTGTTCGGCTCCGCGCTCTTGGCGTTCAATTTCGCCAACGAGTACGCGGCTGCCGCGCGGGGGGGAGAGGAATATAGCGGCATAACGGAGCTGCCCCTAGTCGATGCGATGCTTAGGCGCTTTGGGGTGTCCGGCGAATACGACGAGCGTCCCGGCTTGGCGTGGGGCGATTTTCTGCGCCGCCAATTCTACCGAGCGGGCGCGGCGGCTCTGCCGTATTCGCTAGTCCGAGCGGCGGGTTGGGATTTCCCCGTTCCGGAGCCGGGGACGAACGTCGCGCTCGCCCCCGCGCTTTTGGGATTGGCGGCGGCTTGCGCGGCGATGGGCGCCATTGCGCTCTCGCGCCGATGGCGCATTTTGACGGCGACCGCCATTCTATTCGGCTTCTGCTGGACGATTCCCCTGCGCCACAACACATTTTACTATGAGCACATGTTCGAAGGGTTGCCGTACACGGGCTTGGCGCTGGCGCTGTTCGCCTTCGCCCTGTCCAGCGCGCGCCGAATGGCGGTCGAATATCTGGGCGGGCGCGCCGCCGTTCGTCTGTCTGCAATCGCCGCCGCGCTCGCCGCCGCGATATTCGCGCTGTCGGTCTTCCAAGCCGGACAATCCGGGCGGGACGCCGACCGGACAGAACTGGGAAAGGCGCTGATGGCGGATCTCGACGCGATTGCGGAAATAACGCGGGGAAAGCGCGTCGCGTACTCTTCATATTACTCATCAAAACAACTCGCGTGGAATTCCGCCCCCGCGTGGTGGCATTGGAAATACATGACCGCCTTCCTGCTCGCGGGAAGCTATGTGAATACCGCTCCCGTATGCGAGCGGCATAACGCCGATTTCGCCGTCAGCGACTACCGCCATGAGAATCTGGCGACGCTCACGCCGGAAAACCGCGTCGTCTTTCTGTACGGCGACCCGCCGGCGCTATGCCGCGAGAAGCGGCGGCGTCTTGAAGAGCGCCAACCGGCGGCGCGGGCGGTCTTCGACGTCTATTGGGACGGCGACGAAGTGGGCTACCTGAAAGCGCCCTGCGCGCCGTCCGATTGGGAAGCGCCGTTCTTCGCTTACGCCTACCCCATCGACCCGAACGACATGGCGGCGCGATTCCGGCGAGACGGCTACGACCCGGCAAGCCCGATTCGCTTCGAAGAGCGCGGCGAATCGTTCGACGGCGCCTGCCTGATGACCGTTCGCCTGCCGGACTATCCCATAGCCGCCTTCGAAACGGGTCAGTACGAAAGCGGCGGCGGGCGTCTGTGGGACGCCTTCCTGACGCCGCCCGAAACGGCGGCGGCTTACGAAGGCGCCTATCGTGAAATCGCGTCATCCAGCGAGCCGGCGGCGCGTTCGGATTTCGACGTCTATCTAAACGGCGGCGCGCTGCACTATCTCAAGGAGCCGTGCGACGAGAGCGACGCGCGGGGACGTTTCTTCCTAAGCGTCCACCCCGCCGACGAGCGCGATTTGCCGGCGGAGATGCGCGAGCGCGGACACGAAAGCCTGAATTTCACCTTCGCCCCGCCCGTCGGCGCTTTCTTCAACGGCAAGTGCCTGGCGTCGCGCGGACTGCCGGATTACGAAATCGTCGAGTTGGAAACGGGGCAATGGGTCCCCGGCGGCGACCGGCTTTGGGACGCGGCGATTGTTGTGGGAGATTAGGCTTAAAGGGAGAAGGGATGCGTTGGTTGGGATTCGGGATTGGTTTCGGGCGGTTTGCTTAGTTGGGCGACTCCGGTTTCCCGCCCCCACTTCCGCGAGGGTGACGTTCCTTCGCGGGAATGACAGGGGGGCCTTGCAAGGGTATGTTCACTGAAACCAAGCCCGAATCGCGGGCGATGAATCCCCTCTCCCTTGATGGGCTTATAGGGGTATGTTTGGCGGATTCAGGCGCGGATTGGACGCTTTTCGCCATTTCCGCGCCCCCGCCCCAGTCATGCCCGCTACTTGAAATCAGGCTTGAACTGAAGCCAACGTATCCCCTCTCCCTTGATGGGAGAGGGCTAGGGTGAGGGTGTCTGCCCGCAAGGGCAGTCCCGCGCGGATTGCCCGCCAACTCCAAACATACCCCTGTAAGCCCTTGATGGGAGAGGGCTAGGGTGAGGGTGTCTGCCCGCAAGGGCAGTCCCGCGCGGATTGCCCGCCGCCCCCGCTCACTCTTCTCTCTAATGTCAACACTGCCTAACAAGGGGAATTATATCGCAAACTCCCTAAGCCATTGGATCAGCCCCAGCATTGACGTCAACGAGTCCTGTGCCGTTTCGGAATCGGGTTTTCAGCAATCCCATCCCTCGCCCGCCGTCCGCCACTCCACATCCGCGCCACTATCTATCTCGGCGCTCGTCGGCGTGATTCGCAATCCTGCTGCGTCCAGCAAGAAGGGGTCGCCCTCCTGCCATACGCGCCGCTTGCAAGCACTGCACCGCCGCGCGTTCTCACCCACGCCGCGATAGTTCCCGTTAGGCATACGCTCGTACTTGGGCCACATCCACACGCCCGGAGCAAGTCGCGAGTTCCCCTTTTGCACACGCGATATCGAGCAGACGTGATAGGCGCGAGGTTCAACACGGTCATGCGCCAGCCAAGTTGTCGGTATCATCGCCATCCATTTCACTCTCCAATTATCCCGCGGAATACCGCTAATCGTCCGAATCCCGCGACTTCTTCAAGTACTTCCACTCCGATTCCTTCTTCGGCGGCGTGTTCAGCACCGCCCACGCTATCTCGTCCGGCGAGGCGTCGATGGGTGGCGGCATCTGGAGGGCAGGGCGTCCGGGTCTGCGCTCTACGCTGTATTCCGTCTGAATCTCGGCTATCGTAGACGTCCGAGCGGTTTCGGCAGCCTCGTCCACTATGCCGATTACGCTTCGGCATTGCTCACAGTCCACGAACGCTCCGTCGTGGAATTTCTGGTGCAAACCGTAGATTTTCTCATCGACATTCAAGTAAGTCATCGCCTCCACTCCGACATGCCTGGCTTAAGCGCAACCTATGGCGTCCCGCCGCAGTCCGATTCTACGCGCCTGCAACGCGCTTTTCAAGATGGGATGTCGCAACGCCTTCGCGGGCGTTCTCAATCATCAAAGTAGTTTTCATCGTCCACTTTGATATCGCCGGCGTACACATATACGATCGTGCCGTCGGGAGCCACAAGGAACAGCGCGGAGCCGACCGTCCACACGCCGCCCTTGAATCCTCCTTCCGTATCTCTAAACTCGACTCCCTCGATGTCGGAATCGTCGCCCGCGAAGAGCGTGACCCTGGCTATTCCGCTGGAATCCGCGAACTCGGAGCCGCAACAGTTCTCCGCGGTCGCCATTTGCATCATCTCATAGCGGTTGTCAAGAAGTTCCGGCGGTATTTCCGCCGGCGCGCCGCGCTCGCCGGCGTCCCCCTTCGGACCCGCGGGTCCCTGCGGTCCGGCGGGCAATTCCAGCGCCGCGACCGCCTGCGCCAGCGCGGACTCAACCGCCGCCATCAAACGCTCGTCCCCAATCTCAGGGCCGCGTTCTCCCGCATCGCCCTTTGGACCCGGAATTCCGCGAGGTCCCTCTGGAAGTTCAACATTTTCAATCGCCGCCTGAACCGCTATGGCTAGTCGCTCTTCCGACACATCCGGACCTGCCGCTCCGCGTTCTCCCCGCTCGCCGGCGGGTCCCGGGTTCTTCTTCGCCTCCTCCACTATGGCTTGCATGAGTTTGCCGCTTTCATCTTTCACGGCTTCGTTGACCATGACCTGCACGTCCTCTATGGACGGCCCGCAGGCGGTTAGGATTAGAAGAATCGCGGCGCCGAGCAACGTGTGGCCGAGTTTCATAGCAAGTTGCCCCCTTTCGGCTGGGTGGTTCGCTACTCTAGCCAAGTCTCAACCCACGACATGAGCTTCAAGGGGGCGCGTGAAAGCGCCTCCACCTTTGCCGACGCGCACGTCGCGGGCGTGAGATGACTTGGCTAGAGTCGGGGGCAAGAATAACCTAATGCGCTATTGAGCGTCAAGTCCGAACCGTCCAACAAAAGGCATAAATGGGAAAAAGTGTGTCTGGAATCCCACTGCGACCGGGAGAGACAGTGATATAAAATGCGGGAGACGCCGGTATGCCGATGACTGAAGCATTCGCTCTCGCAACGCGGTCTCCTTTTGGAGTTGGGGCTAAATTCCCCCCGGCGTCTCCCACGGGTGTTCGCCAGTTTGGTTTGCTAGGCCTACTGCGAACTGGCGACATGGGCCAGAAGCTCAAGCGGAAGGAGCACCGGACTGCTAATCCGGAGGTTGTGGGTTCAAGTCCCACCTGGCCCCCATGTCACGCTCCTAGCATAGGCTTTAAGGCAAGGCGTGTCTAGTACGCTGAATTGTGCGAACTTGGTTAACAAAGATACGCTTCGCCAGCGCGTCAACAGGCTGGGAGATGAACATGCGCGACCAGGAAAACATACCCGACCTGTCCGAAGAAATCATAATCAAAGCCATAGGCAAATGCGACAGCGCGCTCGACGTCGTTGAAGGGCGCGAGGGAGACCTCGACGCTGAACAGAAAACGCTGGACTTCCGCCGGGAGTCCTTGGCTGCGACAAAGGCGGAACTTGAAAAGAAGCGGGAAACTCTGGTTGAGTTGCTGGGCATGCAGGACGCTGAACGCAAAGCGAACCTGAACCTAATGATCCCGGCAACTCGCGACTGCGAGCCTGTCAAGTTTGGGCGCAGGCACGGAAAGCCGGATGTGCAAATCATCGCCGAGATACTTGAGGCACACGGGAAACTCCATGTGTCTGATATCGTGAAACTTGGACGCGAGCGCGGCATCCCGTTCGTAGGCAAGCGCAGCCCAGAGCAGATCGCTCGAAACAAGTTGAACGCGTCGGATAGGTTCGCGCTAATCGGCGCCAACGTTTGGTGTCTCGCGGAACAGGCTGACGAGTACATCCACAAACACCCCATCGCGCCAACACCCGCAAGCAAGTCAACCAACGGACATCACCGCATAGCATTGCCCTTGCGATAAGCCGGGCATCGGGCGCGGCTTTCGTTCAGTTCATTTCCTGCGCCCGCGCCATCTGGACGAAGCCAAGCCTGCGCAACTCAACCTCTCCTCACGGTTAGACCAGTTGCATCTGCCCGTTGAGCCGCGTGTACCACGGACCTATCAGGTCTTCGTATCTAAGCCGCTTGCCGACGGAGCCTTGCACCATCGCCGCCATGTGGTCTTCGGTGTCCAGCGGGCGGTGGTTGTGACGCCCCTCGAACTCCGCCGCGTAGCGGAACAGATGCTTGCGGCTCATCTTGTGGTAAACCCCGACGAATCCGCGCTGAAGCATCGCCCACATGGATTCCAGACCGTTCGTGTGAACCATGCCCCGAACGTACTCTTTCGCGCTGTGGCGAACGACCTCGTGATGGCGGTTCATGCCGACATACGCCCGCGCCTCGTCCGTATAGACCACCGCGCTCGGCTCCGTTTGGCGATGAACGATGCCATGAAGCGTAGCCTTGTCCGTCCGATCAACTACTTCAAGCGACACTTGGTTGGACTCGCGTTCCTTGACGCCCACAACCGGCGTCTTGCCGACCGCCCCGCGCCCGGCGCGGAGTTTCTTGGATTCGTGCTTGTTATTCTCCAAGCCGCCCATGTAGGTCTCGTCCACCTCAACCGTTCCCCCGAAGGTCTCTTTGATGTCGTTCCACGATTCACGGATGCGATGGGAGAGATGCCACGCCATCCTTTGCGTGACGCCCAAATCGCGATGGAGTTTCATGGACGAGACCCCTTTGAGATTCGTGGACATGAGAAACATGGCGATAGCCCATTTGCCGAGTCCGATTTTGGTCGATTGCATCACCGTCCCTGTTCGGACGGAGAAATCCTTGGAGCAGTCTCGGCAACGGTACGGCATGGGTTTGCGGTTCTTGCGTTCGCTGATTCGTGAACTGTCGCATTTGGGGCAACGAATTCCATCCGGCCAGCGTTTCTGGATGAACCATTTTTCGGCGTCTTTGTCGTTTCCGAACTTGCGAACGGCTTGTACAAGGGTGTAGCCTTTGCGGTAAGAGCGGCCTGGGGCTTTCATAGCGCACCTCCGAATAGGATATGTGCATTAGACTACCTCAGTCGCCCGCCGTTGTCAAGGGGTTCGGGGAGTTTGCGATATAATTCCCCTAACAAGGGTATGTTTGACGGATTTAGGCGCGGACCGGACGCTTTCCGCCGCTTCCCCGGCCCCCCGCCGCCGTCATTCCCGCGAAAGCGGGAATCCAGAGTGGAGCGACCGACTTAGCAACTGGAAACCAAGCCCGAATCGCGAGCGGCAAATCCCCTCTTCCTTGATGGGAGAGGGCTAGGATGGGGGCGACTGCGCCGTTAGGCGCAGTCTTGCGCGGATTGCCCGCCAGCCGCGAACATGCCCCTATAAGCCCATCAAGGGAGAGGAGATGCGTTGGCTTCAGTTCAAGCCCGGTTTCTGGCGGCTATCTTGTCCCCGCTTTCGCGAGGATGACGTTGTTGGGGGATTCTGGATTCCCGCCTTCGCGGGAATGACGGGGGAAATCGGGAATGGCGGCGCCATAGCCGTCCGCTCTGGGCTTAGCCGCGCGCCGCCTAGCGATGGGCGGCAGTCCCCCACTAAAATCATCTCGCCATGTTCGCCTTCCGATTCCAACGCCCGCGCCTCGCCCAATGGCGCGATTGCCTGCCGCCGATTGCGCTCTTTCTCGCCATGTTCGCCGCGCTGCTCGCGCTCGGCGGCGATAGGGGATATTTCTACCGCCCCGACGCGAATCACGACCACAACTCCGCCCAGGCGCTGTTGATAGCCGAGAACTTGTCGCCGCGCCACAACTTCCGGCAGGCGCGCCGAGTGTGGCTGAACGAAGACGGCGGATACGAGTACGACACTTACGCGCGCTTCCCCATCGGAGGCTTCGCGCTGATAAAGGCGGCGATAGCGCCGTTCGGGGACGCCGCCGCCAAATTGCTCGCGGCGCGCATTTTCATGCTGCTCATGTTCTGCGGCGCGGCGGTTTTCGCCTATCTCGCCATAGCCCGAATCGCCGGCAATCGGTCGGTCGCCTTAGCCGCCGTTCTTCTCGCCTTCTCCGGCTTCTACGCGCTCTATTACGCGGACGGGGTTTTCAACGAAGGCGTAATGGAGCTGTTCGGGGCCGCGCTCGCCTTTCACGGCATGACCGTGTTCGTTCAAGAGGGGCGATTCCGCCAATTGCTCGTCAAAACCTGCGCCGCGCTGCTTGTCGGGTGGCATGTTTACGCCCTTCTTTTGCCGTTCATCGCCATCGGCTTCGGCGGCGAGGCGGTCGCGCTCATCCGCTCCGCGCTTTCGTCCGGCGAACGGGCGAAGGCGATGCGCTCTACGGCGTCCGCGCTGCTCCGAAGCCGCTATGTTGCGCTCGCCGCCGCCGCCGTTCTGTTCGGCGCGGCGCTCTTGGCGTTCAACTTCGCCAACGAGTACTTGGATTATGGAAGGGACGGGGCGCTGTCGGACATGCCCATGTTCCAATCGGTTGCAAGGCGCTTCGGGCAGACGGAAGAGTACGACGCGAAAGCGGGGACGGCGTGGGGCGATTTCTTTCGGCGTCAGTTCTACCGCGTTGGCGCGGCGGCGGCGCCGAACGCGCTCGCGAGCGCGGCGGGCTACGACTTCCCGGCGCTTGAGCCGGCGGAGCCGCCGCTCGCCCCCACGCTGTACGGACTGGCGGCGGCTTGCGCGGCGCTGGGCGCGCTGGCGCTCTCGCGGCGATGCAGGATTCTAACCGCGACCGCCGTCCTGTTCGGCTTCTGCTGGGCGATTCCCCTGCGCTACAACACATTCGATTATGAACACGCCTTCGAGGGGTTGCCGTACATGGGCTTGGCGCTGGCGCTGTTCGCGTTCGTTCTGGCGGGCGCCCGCCGTCTGCTGGGCGAACGCGTCGGCGGGGGACTGGCGCTCGCCGCCGCCGCGCTCGCCGCGCCCGTGTTCGCGCTGTCGGTATTCCAAGTCGGGCAGACGGACCGCAACCCCGGCGAAGCCGAGCGCGAGAAAGCCGCCATCGCCGAGTTCAGCGCCATGCGCCCGACCGTCAACGGAAAGCGCCTCGCGCTCTCGCCCGACATCGCCCGCTTTTTCAGAGGCGAGGGATATGAGACCGTTTTCTTCCTAGCCGACAGCTTCATCGGAGACGCCGACGCCCCGGCGGACTACGCCATCAGCCGATACCGCGATGAGCGCTTCGACCTGCTCACCCCCGACAACCGCTTCGCCTTTCTGTACGGACCGACCGACATGGAGGAGCTTTACCGCGCCGAAAGGCGATGGCTCGAATCGCTGCAGCCGGCGGCGCGCTCGGTCTTCGACGTCTATCTTGAGGGCGATACTCTGCGCTATCTGAAATCCCCATGCGCCGCGGACGACGCCCTTATGCGGCATGACAGTTTCTTCCTCCACGTCTATCCGGCGGCGGGCGCGGGGGAGTTTCACGGCGAAAATTTTTACTTCGAACAGGGCGGCAACGCCTTCGACGACGTCTGCGTCATGATCGCGGACTTGCCCCCCTATCCGATAGCGGCAATCCGAACGGGGCAGTACATCCCCGCCGGCGGCGCGCGGCTTTGGGAGGTTTTCATAACGCCGCCCTTGGACGGCGAGGCGCTGGAGGTTTATGAAGACGCCTATCGGGAAATCATCGAATCCGGCGAACCGGCGGCGCGGTCGGATTTCGACGTCTATCTAACCGGCGGCGCCCTGCGCTATCTCAAGGAGCCGTGCGACGCCGATGATACGCGGGGCAGATTCTTCCTAAGCGTCCATCCCGCCGACGAGCGCGATTTGCCGGCGGACATGCGAGAGCGCGGACACGAAAGCCTGAATTTCACATTCGCCCCGCCGTTGGGCGCGGTGTTCAACGGCAAGTGCATGGCGTCCCGCCGCCTGCCGGATTACGAAATCGCCCAAATCGAAACGGGTCAGTGGATCCCCGGCGGCGAACGGCTTTGGAGCGCGGAAATTGTCGTTGGGGATTAGTCAGTGTTGACATAAGCGGCGCGGACGATTATCGCGTCAAAACCCCCGATTCCTACCCCGTCATTCCCGCGAAGGCGGGAATCCAGAGTCGACCAACAACGTCATCCTCGCGGAAGCGGGGACAGGATAGCCACTAGAAATCATACTTGAATTGAAGCCGACGCATCCCCTCTCCCTTGATGGGCTTGCAGGGGCATGTTCGGCGGATTTAGCGCGGATTGGACGCTTTTCGCCACTTCCACGCCCCCGCCGCCGTCATTCCCGCGAAGGCGGGAATCCAGAGTCGCCCAGCCAAGATAGCCACTAGGAATCAGGCTTGAACTGAAGCCAACGTGTCCCTTCTCCCTTGATGGGAGAAGGCTAGGTTGAGGGTGCCTGCGCCGCTAGGCGCAGTCTTGCGCGGATTGCCCGCCAACCGCAAACATACCCTTATAAGCCCATCAAGGGAGATGGGATTTGCCGCTCGCGATTTGGGCTTGGTTTCCAGTTGCCAAGTCGGTCGCTCCAATCTGGATTCCCGCCTTCGCGGGAATGACGGCGGGCGAGGCAGCCGGGAACGACAAAACGCATCCCCCCGACAAGTTCGCGCCGCCGTTTAGCCGCTGGCAACCGACCCGCAACCCCCACTACAATTCCAGCGCCATGCAATCTTTCGCGTCCGCCATTTTCGCCTTTCCGGTTTCGCCGCCTTGGGGGACGGCGTGAGCGCCTTGAGCGTCTTGGCGCGGGCGGTTTCCGCTTTGCCGCTTGTGGCGAAGAGCGGCGCCGCCAATTGGCGGATGCTGTCGGCGGTCGTCATCGGCGTTCTGCTGGCGGCGGCGGTAATGGCGGGGACGGTCATCTACTTCGACTCCCTGCGCGAGCTCGCCCTGAGAGCGGCGCTGGCGAATTACGACCCGCTCGACCTGAACATCCTCGCCAAGACCACCAAGGGTCCTACGAACCATGAGGAATACGCCGCCGTTCGCGGTCTGGTTGAGCGCGAATATCAAGCCGGGGTCGGTTGGGCGCTCGCGGACGCCCTGCGCGGCGGGCGGAGCGCGACTTTCTTCATGACCGCCCCCGGCGCGGAAGCGGACGCCGGCGCGGACAATTCGCGCGGCTACTTCCAGTTTCTCCAAGACGCGGACTCCCGCATAACAATCCTGCCCGGCGGGGACGCGCCCGCGCCGCTTTTGGACTTCGCGCCGGACGGTCGCCCGCTCCGCGTCGAGGCGCTCATCCCGGCGGACGCGGCGGCGGAGTTGGGCGTCGGCGTCGGCGACTCGCTCTCGCTCGTCCCCCACTGGCGGGACGCCACGCCATACGCGGACGCGCTGATAACCGGGCTTTACGAACGGCGCGACCCGGACGCCCTCATCTGGCGGTTCAACGACGTGATTCTGCACACCTTCACGCGGGGCAACTTCCGAACGGCGCCGCTGTTGGTTTCGGAGGATACCCTGCTCGGCGGCGTCGGCGCGGCGTTCGCGGAAATGGACAGCAGCTACGGTTGGGCGCTGAATGTGGACTCCGACCGCCTGAACGCGGCGAACTCCGCCCGCGCGCGCCAAGCCGTCCGAGAGATGGACGCCGCCCTCTCCGGCGCGTTGCGGTCTTACCGCCAAGTGACCGAGCTGGACGAGGCGCTCGCCATCTACGACAGGCGGCTGCTGTTCACGCGCTTGCAAATGTTCGCGGCGCTCATTCTAATAGCGGCGGTGACGCTCTACTGCGTGGCGGCGCTGTCGTCGCTGGCGGCGGAGCGTCGGGTCGGCGAAATCGCGCTGCTGCGGGCGCGCGGGGCGTCCGAGCGCCAGGCGCTGGCGGCGCTGGCGCTGGAGGGGGCGATAGTGGCGTCGCTGGCGGCGGCGGTCGCGCCCTTTCTGGCGGCGCTCGCCATAAGTTTGTTGGGTTACTCGCCCGCCTTCTCGGACCTCAGCGGCGGCGCGCCGTTGCCGGTTCGCCTGACGCGCGCGGCGTTCGCCATGAGCGCGCTGGGCGGCGCGCTGGGCTTCTGCGCCATGATGATTCCCGCCTACGCCGTCTCTCGCGCGTCCGTGTCCGAAAACCGCCAGCAAGCCGCCCGCCCGTCGCGCCTTTCCTTCGTGCAGCGCTACTATATGGACGTCGCGCTTCTGGTTCTGAGCGTCGTTCTGTTTCGGCAGCTCGCGGACCGGGGTTCGCTGGCGGCGGCGGAGCTGCTGGGGGACGCGGCGGCGAATCGGCTGCTGCTCGCCGTCCCCGCCTTGGCGCTGGCGGCGTCCGCCATGGTTCTGCTGAGGCTGTTCCCGCTGGCGATGCGCCTCGCCAGCCGCCTGCTGTCGCCGGGTCTGCCGCCCGGCTTGGCGGTGGCGCTGTGGCAAATGTCGCGCAACCCCGCCCACTACGCGCGCCTCGCCCTTCTGCTGATGCTCATGTCCGGGCTGGGCGTGTTCGCCGCCGGATTCGGCGGGACGCTGGCGCGAAACCAGTCCGAGCGCGTCCTGTACGCCGTCGGCGCGGACATGCGGCTAACCGGCGTCTCGCTGAACAACAGGGGGTCTTCCCGACCGTTCCCCGACCCGTATGAGAGCGCGAACGGCGTGGAATCGGCGGCGGCGGCGCTGCGGGGCGTCGGCTCCAATCTGTCCGCCATCGGAATCGGCGACCCCGGCTTCCGCCTTCTGGCGGTGGACAGCGAGCGCATCGCCGAAACCGCGTGGTTCCGGGACGATTTCGCCGGCGAACCCCTGCCGGAGTTGATGAAACGCCTGCGCCCGGACGAAATCCCGCTCGGAACGCCGCTTCCCCAAAGCGCGCGGACGCTCCGGGTCGCGCTGAAATCAGACCGCCCGCGCCCGGACGCCATCCTGGTCGCGCGCCTGCGGGACGCCAACGGACGATATTTCACATATCGTCTGGGCGCGCTCGAATCGGACGAATGGCGGCTGTACGAAGCGCGGCTTTTCGACGCCCGGACGATGCGCTACCGGCTATTTCCCGCGCGCCCGCTCACCCTGGCGTCGCTGGCGATTGCGGGGACGGACGTCCAAGCCGGCTTGCGCCCCGGTTCGCTGCTGATAGACTACGCGGAAGCGCGATTGTCGGGCGGCGAGACCGCCGTTCTCGCGGATTTCGCGGACGGCGGCGCGGGGACGGCGTGGAGCGTTCTGCGCGAGACGCCGGACGCCGAGCGCGACAGGGCGCGGGCGTCGAGCGTCTCGCCGAGCGGCGACGGCTCCCTGCTGTTCTCATGGAGCGGCGGCAGGGCGAACGTCCTGCGCGGGCTGCGCGCCGGGGCGGAGCCCGCGCCGATTCCGATAGCCGCCAGCGCCTCCTTCTTCAGAAAGTTCGGGCGCTCGATAGGGGACGAAACGGAGATTTCGGTGAACGGGCGCCGCATGAACGCCGTCCTGGTCGGCGAGCTGGACTTCTTCCCCACATTGGACAGCTACGGCGCCAGATTCGCGGTCGCCGATTTGGACGCCGTTCTCGCCCGAATCAACCCCGGACTGCCGCGCGGGGACGTGACCGCCAACGAAGTGTGGATAAAGACGGCGCTATCCGGCGGCGAGCGCGCGCGGCTAATCGAGCGATTCAAGGACGGCGGCCCCTTCACTGTCGGCGGCGTCTTGGACGCCGAGTCGGATTTGCGCGCGGCGCGCTACGACCCGCTGGCGCTGGCGGGCTGGCGCGCCCTGCTGTTCATCGCCTTCGGCGCCATACTGGTTCTAAGCGCGCTGGGCTTTCTTGTTCACGCTTACGCATCGTTCAAGAACCGCGAATTGCAGTTCGCCCTGATGCGGACGATGGGCTTTTCCGCCCGCCAGCTGGCGTCGCTGATGCTGCTCGAGCAGGCGCTGGTGATAGCGGCGGGCATGGCGCTGGGGGCGTGGATGGGCGGCGGAATCGGCGCGGCGGTGATGCCGTTTCTGGCGCACGACGACGCCGGCGCCCAAGCCTTGCCGCCGTTCGTCGTGGAAGTGGGATGGCGAAACCTGCTCTACGCATACGGCGCGATGGCGCTGGCGTTCGCCGCCATAATCGCGGGGGTGATTCTGCTCATCCGGCGCATGGCGCTGGGGCGCGCCCTGCGGTTGGAGTAGGGGGGCGCATAGGAGGACGCGGCGGCGCGGGGAAGCGCGGAGTGGGGACGCAATGGCGCGATGGGGCAATGGCGCAAAGGTTTTTTCGCATAACTCGCGGAAATCCCGTCCCTAACGGCGTCCAACCGAAATCCGGCGCCAATCTCAGCCGGCAAACCCCTTCCCATTGCGCTCTTCGCGCCTCTGCGCCTTTGCGTTTCCCCCTTTCGCGCTCGGTTCGCGAATTTCTCGCGGCGTCCAAAAGTTGACGCTGGCGATACGCCGATGCTATATTCCACAACGGTTTTTCGGCGGCCATTGCGCCGTTCGCAAGTTTGTGACAGCCGGAGGCGGCCTCAAGTGGCAATCAACATAGTCGTGTGCGCGAAGCAGGTGGTGGATCCGGAAACGCCGGCGTCCGCTTTCAGGATAGATTCGGACGCCAAGCGCGTCCTGCCCGCCGCCGGGGTTCCGCCGGTGGTCAACGGGTTCGACGAGAACGCCGTCGAAGCGGCGCTTCGGCCTGAAAGAGAGCGACGGGGCGAACGTGACCGTCGTCTCCGTGGGCAGCGGGTTCGTGATGGACGTGATGAAGAAGCCGCTTTCGATGGGCGCGGACAACCTGGTTCTGGTCGACGACCCCCTGACGGCGGACTTGGACGCCTTCGCCACCGCGACCGCCCTGGCGAAAGCCATCGAGAAGCTGGGCGAGTTCGACCTCGCGCTCTGCGGCAGGCAGGCGTCCGATTGGGACAACGCCATGGTTCCGCTCGGAATCGCCGAGACCCTGGGGCTTCCATGCGTCACGCTGGCGCAGAAAATCGAGCTGAACGGCGGCGGCGTCACGGTCCAGCGCGCGCTCACGGACGGCTACGAAGTGGTCAAAGCGCCCCTTCCCGCCCTAGTCACCGTGAGCAACGAACTCGGCGAGCCGCGTTACCCCACGCTGAGAGGCATCATGATGGCCGGGCGCAAACGCCCGACCGTCTGGAGCGCGGCGGACATCGGCTTGGACGCGGAATCCCTAGCGCCCCGCCTTATCGTCGAAGACCTGTACACGCCGGTCAGCGACAGGGAGTGCGAATTCGTCGGCGGCGAGGATGAAGCGGACGCGGGGCGGAATCTGGCGCTGAAGCTGCGCGAGGCGCGGCTGATCTGATTCAGGCGTTCCGGCGGGCGCGCTGTCCGCCGTCCGCCGGCGACGACAAAAACGAAGAAGGTTGGAGTTTCAACAATGCCGGGCGTTTTGGTTTTTGGCGAGATGACTGAAGGCGGGCTGGCGTCCGTCACGGGCGAATTGCTGGCGGTCGCCAGGTCGCTGGCGGACGTTTCGGGCGATTCCGTGAGCGCGGCGCTGATGGCGGAGTCCGTCGGCGGCGCGGCGGACGAGGCGGTGGCGCTGGGCGCGGACGCCGTCTATAAGGTGGAGGACGCCCTGCTGGCGGAGCCGCAGATAGACGCGCATCTGGCGGCGTTCCAGCGCGTCTGCGAAAGCGCCCAGCCGTCCGTCGCGCTCATCGGGCGGACGCCGCTGGGCAGGGACGTCGGCCCCCGCCTGGCGTTCCGGCTCGGCGCGGCGGTGGCGCAGGATTGCGTGGAAGTGTCCATAGACGCCGACACCGGGCGGGTGTCCGCCGTCCGACCGGTCTATGGCGGCGCGGCGATGTCGCGCGTGTCGTTCGCCGGGGACGGCGCCCAAGTGGTCATCGTCCGCCCCAAGGCGTTCGAGGCGCTGGAGCCGGACGGCTCCCGAAGCGGCGAGATTGTGGATTTCGACGCCGGTCTTGACGAATCGGCAATCAAAGCGCGCCTTGTGGAGACGGTCAGCCAGCAAGCGGAGGGCGTCCGCCTTGAGGACGCGAACGTGGTCGTGAGCGGCGGGCGCGGGCTTGGCGGCCCGGAGCCGTTCGAGACCCTGCGCTCGCTCAGCGGCATGCTGGGCGGCGCGCTGGGAGCGTCCCGCGCGGCTTGCGACGCCGGCTGGCTCGACCACAGCCACCAAGTGGGGCTCACCGGCAAGACGATCACGCCGGATTTGTACATTACGGTGGGCATATCGGGCGCGAGCCAGCACATGGCGGGCTGCTCGGCGTCCAAAAACATCGTGGCGATAAACCGGGACGAAGACGCCAACATTTTCAAGTCCGCCACCTACGGAGTGGTCGGGGACTGGAGCAAAGTGCTGCCTTCGTTCATCGAGGCGGTGAGAGAGCTCCGGGGACGGCTAGGCGGCGCGAAGCAAGGCGCGCGAGGGGGCGAACGGCGAGATGATGGAAGGCAATTTCCTGTTCGACTTGGACGAGGTAATCCGCAACATCCAGGGCGCGGAAGTGCTGTCGGTGTTCTTCCCGGCGCTTGGGCGCTCGCTCATCGTGGACACGCGGTACGACGGCGCGGAAGGGGCGTTCGTGAAGCTCGCGCCGATGGCGCGGTCGCCGCAAGACAGGATGCGCTCGATTCGCCGCATGCGCCCCAACTTCCCGCGCCCGCGAAACTTGACGCTGGTGCCGTGGCAGAGGTTCGTGGCGAGCCTGGTCTCGTCCGGCGTCTGGGACAGCATCTTGGACAGAGT
>CBDESW010000021.1:0-131602 GCA_965242675.1 Dehalococcoidia bacterium | reverse complement strand
TGGCCGGTCTCTTCCAAGTCCGACCACCGCGTCCCAAACCGCTCTTGCGGACTAGCCCCTAATCGTCGTCGAAGTCCTCCGGCATGAGGACGAATTCGGGGTAGGATTCCAGTCCCAGCTCGCCGGCGTCTTGCCCTAGGCGCTCGACGTCTTCGGAGACTCGCATCCCCAGCGTTATGTCGAGCAGTTTCCCAGACTCCCAGCGAAACCGTGAACACGAACGCGCCTATGGCGACGATTCCGAGCAACTGGACGCCGATGTTCGTGCCGGGGGTGGTGAACACCACCGCGATGGTCGCCCAGATTCCGGCGACTAGGTGGGCGGGAATCGCGCCGACCACGTCGTCGAGTTTCAGCTTTTCCATGCCCTTCATGGCGCCTGTGCAGAGCGCGCCGCCGACCGCGCCGATGATTATGGCGAGGTAGTGGTCGGTGAACAGCGGGCCGGCGGTTATGGCGACCAGTCCCGCTATCGCGCCGTTCAGCCCTGTCATCATCTCCATGCGCCCGAACAGCGGGCGGGATATGGCGAGGGCGGCGAGCACCCCGCCGGCGGCGGCTAGGTTGGTGTTCGCCAGTATCTGGCTCACCGCGACGGCGTCCAGCGCGCTGCCCAGCGCCAGCTGCGAGCCGCCGTTGAATCCGAACCAGCCCAGCCAGAGGATGAACACGCCGAGCGTCACCAGCAGGACGTTGGAAGGCGGCGTCGCCCTCACGGTGCCGTCGCTCCGGTACTTGCCGAGACGGGGCCCCATGAGGATTATCCCCGCCAGCGCCGCCCAGCCGCCGGCGCTGTGGACTATCGTCGAGCCGGCGAAGTCCGAAAAGCCCATGTCGGAGAGCCATCCGCCGCCCCAAGTCCACGCGCCCACGATGGGGTAGATGACGGCGGTCAGAATCATCGTGAAGATGAAGAACGACCAGAGCTTCACGCGCTCCGCCATCGCGCCGGAGACGATGGAGGCGGCGGTCGCCACGAAGACCATCTGGAAGAACCAGTCGGACATGGTGGCGTAGCTCGCGCCATCGAGAAGCGCGGCGGTGGCCGACGCCATTTCCTCGTCGCCGCTCGCTCCCAGAAGCGCCGTCTCCGCGCCGGAGGGTCCGTAGAAGATCTTGAGCGTCCCCGCCAACCCGAAGAACCGCTCCGGGTCGACGTCAACGTACATCAGGTTGTAGCCGACCACGAAGTACGCCAAGCCGGCGATGGAGTAGATGCCTATGTTCTTGAGGCATATCATCGAGGCGTTCTTCGTGCGGACCGACCCCGACTCCAGCATTGTGAACCCGGCGGCCATCCACATGACCAGCGCGCCCCAGATGAGGAACGCGAAGGTGTTGAGGATGAACGCCGTTTCGGTCGAAACTCCCATATTTTGACACTCCCGGACAGTTGGTATTCTCTCGGACGGGGTTCCCGTCCAACGCGCCCCAGCGGGGGCTTTCCGGCTTGTCGGCGCGTTACGCCCGCCATTATACGGCTTTGACAGCGCCAATGGCTAGGGCGCGCCGCGAAATGCGGACTTTTCGCCGATTTTCCGCCTTCCCGCCGCGAAACTTGACCCTAGACCAAACCTGATATAGACTGCGAACCGTCAAACGACCGAATATCGAACCGCCGGAGGAAACGAACCATGCCGAAAGTGAGCGGACTCGGACATGTGGGCATCTTCGTCAACGACCTGATGGGGCAGCGCGATTTCTACTCCCGCGTGATGGGGCTGCGAATCGCGGACGAAGATTTGGACGGGCGCGGGATGGTGTTCCTGAGCGCCAGCCCGGAGGAAGAGCATCACGAATTCGTCCTGATGAAGGGGCGGACGGGGCCGGCGGACGCGCGGGTGATACAGCAGATTTCGTTCAAGGTCGACAGCCTGTCGGAGCTAAAGGAGTTCCACGCCGCGTTCGAGCGCGAGGGCGTTCGGATACAGCGGACGGTGAGCCACGGCAACGCCTTCGGCATGTACGCCTACGACCCGGAGGGCAACACAATCGAGGTTTACTATAAGACCGGGTTTCCCGTGCCGCAGCCGCATGGCGACCCGGTCGATCTGAACGATTCGGAAGAAGACCTGCTCGCCATCGCGCGGGCGGCGATTCCCCGATAAGCCGAAACGCCGCGCCCGCCCGAATCGGCGCGGCGAGCGGCGCCAACAGCATAGTCTCATGGAGGGGGCAATCAGATGAAGCTCGTCTTGAAAGCGGATCGATTGATAGACGGCGCCGGCGCGCCGCCGGTGGAGAACGGGGCGGTGGTGGTGAGCGGCGGGCGCATCGCCGAAGTTACCACGCAAGACAAACTGAATGTCGGCGCGGACGTCGACGTGATAGACGTCCCCGGCGGGACGCTCATGCCGGGCTTCATCGAGATGCACACCCACATCCACTGCAGCGCCCAGACGGACGCCTACACCCACATCATGACCGAGAGCGACGAGACGTTCATCATGCGGGGCGTGGGGGCGGTTCGCGCGGCGCTCGGCTCCGGCGTGACCACCATGCGCGACTTGGGCAGCCGAAACCAGGTCATCATGCCCATCAAAGCCGCCGTTTCGCAGGGGATTATCCCGGGCCCGCGCATCATCGCCGCCGGGACGCCGATAACGACCACCGGCGGACACTGCAACATGTTCGGCACGGAGGCGGACACCGCCGAGCAGGTGGTGACCGCGATACGCAATCAGTTCAAGCTGGGGGCGGACTGCATCAAGATAATGTCCACCGGCGGCGGCTTCACGCCGGGGACGAACGTGCGCGCTCCGCAGTATCCGGTGGAAACCCTGCGCGCGGCGGTCGAGGACGCCGAGCGGCTGGGATTGCGCGTCGCCTCCCACTGCCACGCGGCGGCGGGCGTCCGAAACTGCGTGGACGCCGGAATCCACAACCTCATCCACTGCTCCTGGCTCGCCGAAGACGAGCGCGACATGTACGACTACGACACCGACTACGCCGACATGATCGCGGAGAAGGGGCTCTACGTCGACCCCACCCTCGCGCTCGGCAGGCTGAACAATCTGCGGGGCAACCGCCCGCAGGGCTCCGGCGCGATGGGCGACCCGTCGCGCCGGTTCGAAATCCTGCGCGACATGTGGGATAGGGGGGTGAAGTTCGTAACCGGCATGGACTCCGGCATGACCAACGCCAACTTCGACGACTTCGCCCACATCCCCCAAGTGATGGTGGAAGAGATGGGGATAACCCCGATGGAGGCGATAGTCTGCTCCACCCAGACGTCCGCCGAGTGCCTGGGGCTGGAGGACGAAATCGGAACGCTGGAGGCGGGCAAGTCGGCGGACGTCCTCATCATCAACGGCGACCCGTCGACGGACATAACGGCGCTGCACAGCGTCAACACAATCATATCGCAGGGCGAAATCGTCAAGCGCGGCGGCGACTTGCTGATTTAGGGGGGCGGATTGGGGAAGGCGCGAATAGCGAAAATGAGACTGCCCAAATTGACAGCCATCCTGCGCGAATCCGCGTTGCTGGCGCTCGCCATCGCGCTCGCCGCGTTCGGAGCGGCGTGTTTCGGAGGCGACGCGCCGTCGCCCGAAATCGCCGGGGGCGCGGAGCCCGCCATGGCGGTCGCCGCGCCTTCCCCCGCCGTTGCGCCGACGGCGACGGCCACGCATACGCCAACGCCCGCGCCGACGGCGACGCATACGCCAACCCCAACGCCGACGGCGACCGCCACGCCAATCCCAACTCTGACGGCTACGCCAATCCCAACGCCGACGCCGACGCATACGCCGACCGCAACCCCGACGGCGACGCCAACCGCCACGCCGACGCTCACGCCAACCCCAACACCGACCGCGACGCCGACGGCGACGCCAACCGCCACGCATACTCCAACCCCAACAATCACGCCAACTCCAACTCTGACCCCGACGCCCACGCCGGACCCTGTGGCGATGATACTGGCGAGCTACCATCCGCAACTGCGCGACGCCGTCTTGAGCGAGCCGCCGGCGACGGCGGGCGACAGCGCGTTTCTGGCGGACGGGACGCTGTCCGAAACCGAAATCGCCGCCCTAGACCGCGCTCAGAGCGTCTTCGGGCTGGAGACGTTCCATCGCGCCTGGGAGCTGGACGCGCTGGAGCCGAACGAAGTCCACGCCGTCCTCCGCATGCTCACATTCTACGACCCTTGGACAACCGTCCACGACGTGACCGCCGACCCGGACGACCCGGATTCCGAAGGCGCGGCGCTGACGCGGGCGCTGGATGATTTCGGGGTGTATCCGGGCGCATGCCTGCACTGCAAGGGGCAGATGACCCACGACCCAAGAGACTACATCGACCCCAAAGACGACCTCGGCGTGCTGCGCCGCATGATTCTGCTTCATCTAACGCACAGCGCGAAGGTTCAGGCGGACGCGCTCAGCCCCTGCGACCTGCGCGATTTCACGGAGGAAGAACTGGTCGCGCTCGGCGACTTGGAGGAGAGGTGGCCTAGCTCGTATGTACATGCCCAATATCGCATTACCATTGGCGACACAGGGATTGGAACCCCTGAGATTTTCAGCGTGTATTTCATGCTTGAAGGCAACTACGTGGCGTCCGTTCGCCTTACGGACGAACTGTTGGGATTCGGCATAGACGCGCCTACGCCTTTCTTCTTCCCTAGGCCTTTGGTCAAGATTCCTTGGCCCGACAGGCCGCATACCGCCAAGCCATTGATTCGTCCGGGCGAGATTCTTAGCCCATTCACTCACGCCATGCGCGCCTATGGCGAAGCGCCAAGCCAGCGGGGTTTGGAGCCGTGCTTGGAAACCGTGAAAGCGATAGTGGATTGGGACCGCAATCGGTATGTCCATATTCCAGGGCCGACAGCGACTTATGGGGATTATATAAGCCATGAGTGGTTCAACGACATATTCCCGCCTTGGCAGGGCAAGACTTTGCCCATCGGGGAAGTTCCCGCGTGGGCGTGGTTCCTAGTTGACCAATCCGGCGGTCAAGACAAAAGCAGGCGGCTGATGAACCAGTTTCGCGCGCTGAACCTGCCTGCTATAAGGGGATCTTCTGGCCTCACGCTGTTGGACGAGACCGCGTCCGCGGCTAGCGTGGCTTGGCGGAGCGTTAACGGAGTTCTGCTCGCTCCCTATGATTTGTACATCCACCGGAACATCGGATTCTCGCAGGCGGAATACGAAGCTGATATCGATGATTTGATTCACGCTTATCCAATGCCCGAAAATTGCAGGCTGGAAAGGCGGTCTTCCGAGGGGAGTATTGAAGTATCTCTCTATCGCGAGGAGGAACTTAAGGTAAAGGGAGAAAAATACCCGTATTGGGTACGCTCGCCGGAATCCGCGACGTGGCAGAACAGAGGCTTCCACGACCTAGGATTTAAGCCCGAAAACAGATCAGGTTATAGCGCAAAGCCGATGCTGGCGTATGTCTGCGACTGACCGCATTCCGCTCGGAAACCCGCCAAGACGCTTGCCGAACGACGATTCTCACAATTTCCACTCGCATAATCCTATGACGATAACTAAAACCATCTTGACCGCGATTCTCGCAATCGCAATCACGGCACTCGCCGCGTTCGGAAGCGCGTGTTTCGGCGGCGACGCGCCCGCGCCCGAAACTTCCGCTGGGGCGGAGCCCGCCATGGCTGTCGCCGTGCCTTCCCCAACCGCCGTTGCGCCGACGGCGACGGCGACGCATACGCCGACGCCGGCACCGACGGCGACGGCAATCCCAATCCCGACGTCGACCGCCACCCCAACACAGACGTCGACCGCCACGCCAATCCCAACATCGACGTCAACCGCAACCCCAACGCATACGCCCACGCCTTCACCGACAGCGACGCCAACCGCCACGCCAACGCCAACCGCAACCAACACCCCAACCCCGACGCCGACGCATACCCCAATCAATACGCCAACGCCCACCATAACCCCAACGCCCACTCCGGACCCTGTGGCGGCGATACTGGCGAACTACCATCCGCAACTGCGCGCCGCCGTCTTGAGCGAGCCGCCGGCGACGGCGGGCGACAGCGCGTTTCTGGCGGACGGGACGCTGTCCGACGACGAAATCGCCGCCATCGACCGCGCCCAGAGCGTCTTCGGACTCGAAACCTTCCGCCGCGCTTGGGAGCTGGACGCGCTGGAGGCGAACGAAGTCCACGCCGTCCTCCACATGCTCACTTTCTACGACCCCTACACAACCGTCCACGACGTAACCGCCGACCCGGACGACCCGGATTCCGAAGGCGCGGCGCTGACGCGGGCGCTGGACGATTTCGGGGTGTATCCGGGCGTGTGCCTGTACTGCAAGGGGCAGAGATTCGGGAAGTCAAGAGAGCATATCCCCGCCGAGTACGACATCGGGGTGTTCCGCCGCGTGATTCTGCAGCATCTGGCGCACCACGCCAAAGTGCAGGCGGACGCGCTCAGCCCCTGCGACCTGCGCGATTTCACGGAGGAAGAGCTGGTGGCGCTCGGCTTCATAGAGAGGGCGGCGCCCAGCTCCCATTCGTCTTACTCATACGACATACTGCCGTACAACTTCATGGCGTCCATCCGCCTCACCGACGAATTGCTGGGCTTTGGCGTAAAGGTTGCAGACAGTCGCCATCTCGATCCTGACCCCGACATAGAAAGAGCCGCCGAGGTCCTGATTCGCCCAGGCGAGGTTCTAAGCCCGTTCACCCACGCCATGCGCGCCGCTGGCGGTCCGCCAATCGAACGAGGTTTGGAGCCGTGTCTGGAAGCCGTAAAGGGAATAGTGGAATGGGACCAGAATCGATACTACCATTTCTTTATTGGTGGCGAATCGTGGCAAGGACCGGATCAACGGCTGCTTCCGCAACTTGAGAATATTTTTCCCGCTCATGCGACGACCGAATATGTTGACGACAAGTTTTACAATGCTTATAAGGAGCTCGGCCCGTTTATCAATATGTCTCAGGATTTGCTCCCCATATGGGCGTGGTTCCTCGTGGACGAGTCGGGTGGACAGGATAAGAGCAAACGACTAATGAGCCAGTTTCGCGCGCTGAACCTGCCCGCCATAAGGCAACACTGGGGGATACTTTTCGACGAAACCGCAACTAAAGAAAGCGTAAATAGAAAGGGCGGCGACGGAGTTTTGCTGTCTCCGTATGACCTATATCTGCACCGAAACATCGGATTCTTTGTAAGCGATTACAAGTGGGATATCGACTACTTGATTCGCCGCGAGGATTTTCCCGAACGGTGCAGAATAGAGCTCCGCCGTTCGGAGGGAACGATTGAAACGCGCGGCAACGAACCAGTTTTTGCCAACTCCCGTTCATACACTTTTTGGCAGCGCGGCCTGGCGTCCGAAGAGTGGGAGAGAAAATCCTTCCACAGCCTGGGGCGCGACACATTCGTTCGGCGGGGGTATCACGTAGAGCCGATTTTGGTGTATGTTTGCCACTGACCGCATCCCGCTCGGAAACCCGCCCGCTACGCTTGCGAACGGCGCGATTTTCACAATTTCCCATCACATAATTCCATGATGATTCCCCAAACCATCCTGACCGCGATTCTCGCAATCGCAATCATGGCGCTGTCCGCCGCCGCATGCGCTTCGCCGCAAGCGGACGGCGTCGCCGCGCCCACAGCGACGCCGCCGTCGGCAATCGCCGCAATCGCCGCGTCCCCGACCGCGACCGCGACGACGACTGCGCTTCCCGCGCCCAGCCGGACGCCGCCGCCTAGCCCGCCGCCCGTTCCGACTGCCGCGCCGACGCCGACGGCGACGCCCTCCCCGTCGCCCACGTCGTCGCCCGTCCCAACAACCGCCGCGCCTTCCGAGACGCCGGCGCCCGCGCCAACCGCCGCGCCGCCGGCGGATATTCTCGCGCTGGTTCCGCCCAACCAGATACCCGCGCCGGGGCTGGTCGGGTTGGATGGCTGGCTGAATTCATCCGCGCTGACGCTTGACAGTCTCGCCGGCAAGACCGTTTTGCTGGATTTCTGGACATATACATGCGTCAACTGCATCCGCACGCTGCCCTATCTGAAGGACTGGCATGCGAAATACGCCGATTTGGGTTTGGTGATACTCGGCGTCCACACGCCCGAATTCGACTTCGAGAAAATCCCCGAAAATGTGGCGCGGGCGGCGTCCGATTTGGGTTTGGAATATCCCATAGCGCAGGATGACGACCGCGCCACTTGGCGGGCGTATCGCGTGGAGGCTTGGCCCTCCAAGTACATAGTGGACGCCGCCGGCTTCGTCCGCTACTACCATCGCGGCGAGGGGGCTTACGCGGACACGGAGCGCGTCATCCGCTATCTGCTGGCGGAATCGGGGCGGGACGTCTCTGCGATAGAAGCGAACTCCGCGCCGGATCCGCTGCCCATCGCCGGGGCGCGCTCGTCGGATATGGAGACGTTCCAGACGCGCGAGATTTACGGCGGCGCAATCCGCAACATCGCATACGGTGGCGCGTATATCCTCAACGAAAACTACTACGAATCCGCCCGAATCGCCGCCGATTACGTTGAGCCGGATGAGTTGCGAAACCACTTCATCGCCCTTCAGGGCAGATGGCTCGCCGCCGCCGAGAGCATCGACCACGCCCGAACGACGGACGGCTACGAAGATTATATCGCCCTGCGATTCTTCGCCAACGAGGTGAACGCGGTGATGGGCTTCGAGGGCGGCGCGCCATATGAATTCAGGGTGACGATGGACGGCGAACCCGTCCCGCCGGACGCCGCCGGCTCCGATATAGCCTACGACGCCAACGGCGACAGCGTGATAAGGGTGGATTCCCCCCGCATGCACCGGCTGATTCGGCGCGAATCGGTGTCGTCCAACCGCCTGGAGCTTAGCCCGAAAAGCGACCGCTTCTCGCTGTTCGCGCTGACTTTCGGGGCGTATCCGGCGGGGGAGTAGGGAATTGAGACGCCCTTCTGACATTCGGCTTTCGGCGCTTTTCGCGTTCGCCGCGCTCGCGCTCCTCATCGCCGCCGGTTGCGCCAACGATGAGGCGGCGTCCGCCGGCGGCGAAAGGGCGGGGGAGACGGCGGAGCGCGCGGCGATTCCCGCGTTCGAGAACATCGCGCCCAAAGCGCTGGGGCCCGCCTATCTGGTGTCCAACTACCGCCCCGGAGTGGCGATTTTCGATTTCGACCGGGACGGCGACAACGATTTTTACGTGACGCAAGAGGCGGGCAAGCCCAACCGCCTGTTTCGCAATGACGGCGATTTGGCTTTCACGGAAGTCGCCGAAAGCGCGGGGGTGGCGGCGATTGGGCAGGGGTCAAGCGGCGTCGCGGCTTGCGACGTGGACAACGACGGCTTCCAAGACCTCTACATCGGCGGGCGCGGAATCGAGGGCGACGGTTTGGATTTCCGCTCCATCGACGACCCCGACATCGACCCGGAAACCGCCGCCGCGTTGCGCGACGCTTACGCCGACCGGCTGTTCATCAATCTCGGAAACGGCGAATTCGCGGACATGTCCGAAACGGCGCTGGGCGATTCGGCCAACCTGCGGGCGGCGTCCACCATCGCCTGCGCGGACGTCGACCGCGACGGCTGGCTTGATATTTTCGTGGGCAATCTGATAGACGAAGATTTCTTCTTCATCGGCGAAACCAACCATCCGGGGCATTTCAACGTCCTTTTGCGAAACGAAGGCGGAGGGGTTTTCGCGGACATAACCGAATCCGCCGGCGTCGGGGGCCCCAATATATGGATGCGCGACCAATCCGGCGCGCCCATCATGTTCGCGGACGAAGGCGGGGCGGCGCATGAGGGTTACGACCCGTCCTTCGACGACAAAGCGGGCAACCGAGTCGGCGACCCGGCGGGTTCCACGCACGGGGCGGCTTTCTTCGATTACGACGCGGACGGATTGCCCGATCTGTGGGTAGCCAACGACGGCGATTTCATCGAGCTCTACCGCAACCGCTCTACGCCGGAGGGCGTCTTGTTCGAATCCGTCGCGCGCGAGATGGGGTTCGCGCGCGTGGGGAATTGGATGGGGTTCGCCATAGGGGATTACGACGCGGACGGCAATCTGGACGTGTTCGCCACGAACACGGGGTATCATCTGCGCCTGAAGCCGCCCCAGCCGCATCCGGGGCCGGACTGCAAATATCACGAGCAGTTCGCTTGGGGAAGTTGCCTCAACATGCTGCTGACGGAGACCGCGCCCGGCGTGTTCGCGGACGCCGCGCCAGTTACGTCGGTCAAGCCCAGCGCGCTGATGCCGCCGGCGTCGCTGGACCCCGACAATATACACCCGGCTTGGGACGCGCCAACGGGGTTGTCCGCCTACGATTTCGGCTACGGCGCGGCGTTTTTCGATATGGACAACGACGGCTACCAAGACCTCTACTGGCTAGGCTCCGAGTTAGCCGCCGGCTCCGGGCCGGGCGGGTCGGTGTATCAGTCCGCCGGCAGGATGATGCGGAATCTGGGCGGGCGCGGGTTTGAGGACGTCACGGTCGAGGCGCGGCTTCTCGACATTCTTGGCGTCCGCTACGACGAGTTGCATCGCCTAGCGGAAGGGCAGGACCCGGCGGCTTTCAAGGTGTCGGCGCGGTATCACGAGAACGGCAAGGGGCTGGCGCGCGGCGATTTGAACGGGGACGGGTTCGCCGATTTGATAGGAACGAACAGCAGCGGCTTGGAATTCATCGGCGACGGACAGCAGTTCGAGAAGGCGCTAGGCCCGCTGTTCGTTTGGATAAACCAGCCCAACGGCAACAACCGAATCACCCTGCGCCTGCGCGGACGCATGGCGGTTGACGGAACGGGCAGCAACGCGGACGGCATCGGCGCGCGGGTTCGCCTGCGCGCCGCCGGGTCGGACGTCGTGCAAGTCCGCGAAGTCAAAGCCGGCTCCGGCTACCTATCGACCCACGCGGTGGAGTTGGGGTTCGGCTTGGGCGCGGCGTCCGCCGTCGAAGAAATCGAAATCCGCTGGCACAGCGGGCGCGTCCAAACCCTGACCGACATTCCCGCCAACCAAACCCTGATTGTGACGGAGCCGGCGGAGTGAGGGCAGTCTCGTTACGCCATCCCCGTCCGAACGTGCCTAACCGTCCCCCACGCGGCGGCGGCTATGTTGGGGGCGATTACCGACCAGAGAATCGCCGTCGCGGACACTTCCCGGCTTGAAAACGGCGCGGGGTTCGGGTCTATCTGCGTCTTGTAGTAGAACGCCGCCCACGAGCCGGCGAGTCCCAGCGCCAGCCAGATGAGCGTTGTGGGGGAGCGAAGGCGCTCGCTGACGACGCTGCCGAGCCATGCCGTCGCCGTTCCCGCGCCGGCGCTAAGACCCATCGCCGCGAACCAGAGGACGATGAACGCCCACGGCGGCGCGAGGTAGTCGGTGAAGTAGTAGAGCGCCCATGAGATGAACAGGGACGTCCCCGCGAAAATCGCGGACAATCCGAAGCCGCCGAATATCCGGAATCCGAGCGACAGGGCGTTGTACATGGGGAATCGGACGGGCGGCGGCGACCGGAATCGGGGGGGCGCCACCGCCCGCCTTTCTCTACGCCCTTCGCGCCAGTTTCGGGTCGAGGGCGTCGCGCAAGCCGTCGCCCACCAGGTTTATCGCCAGCACGGTGATTGTCAGAATCAGTCCGGGGAAGAACGCCACCCAGACGGCGGTCTGCAGGAACGTCCGCCCCAGCGCCAGGATGTTGCCCCAACTCGGCTGGTCGGGCGGGATGCCCAAGCCCAAGAAGCTTAGCCCGGCTTCCACCAGCACGGCGGAGGCGAACACGAAGGTCGCCTGCACAATCACCGGCGCGAATGTGTTGGGCGCGATGTGCTGGAGCAGCACGCGCCAGGTCGGCGCGCCAATCGCGCGGGCGGCTTCGACGAATTGGAACTCGCGCAGGCTGAGAACCTGCGAGCGCACAATCCGAACCATGCGCGGCGTGTCCACAACGGTAATCACGATGATGACGTTCGTGACGGAGCTGCCGAGCATGGCGATGAGGGCGAGCGCCAGCAACAGGGTGGGGAAGGACATTACCGCGTCCATGAACCGCTGGATTATCATGTCGGCGCGGCGGTCGTAGCCGGAGACCAGCCCGATGAGCATGCCGGCGGCGACGGTGAGCAGGGCGACGCTGGAGCCGACGAACAGCGAGATGCGCCCGCCGTGAATCGTCCGCGAGTAGATGTCGCGCCCGGTGGTGTCCGTTCCGAACCAGTGCGAGGCGCTGGGCGCTTCAAGTCGCTCAAGCGGCGCGAGGTCGGTGGGCCCGTAGCGGTCGAGTTGCCCCGCGAACACGGTGAAGAACGATATGACGGCGAGTATGGCGAACCCCAGCGCCATGTTGGGGTTTTTCGCCAGCGCGCGGCGCGCGCCGTCGTACCGCGCCCGCAAGCGCGTTCGGGCTTGAATCTCCGTTCGGCTTTCCGTCCGTTCCGCCGCCATTAGTATCGCACCCTTGGGTCGAGATATGCGTAGAGTATGTCCACCGCCAGATTCACGAACACGTAGGCGCCCGCGAAAATCATCATCAGCCCCTGTATCACGGGGAAGTCCCTGTCCGTGACCGCGCCCACGAACAGCCGCCCCATGCCGGGGATGGCGAAGACCACTTCGGTGAGCGTCGCGCCCGTCACCGCGCCGGCGAAGCTGAGCCCGACGATGGTCACGATGGGCATGGACGCCGCGCGGAAGGCGTGCCGGAAAAGCACCACCCTATCCACCAGCCCCTTCGCGCGCGCCGTTCGGATGAAGTCGTCCTTCAGCACTTCGAGGACGCTGGAGCGCGTCATTCGGGCGTTCAGCGCCATGAAACTTGTGCCGATGGATATGGCGGGCAAGACCATGTGGCTCATCCAGCCGGTTACGCTTTCGGTGATTCCGACCCATCCGAAGACGGGGAACCAGCCGAGATTGACGCTGAATAGCCAGATGAGGTTGAACGCCAGCCAGAAGCCGGGCATGGCGAAGCCGATTACGGCGAACACCATCACCACGCGGTCTATCCAGGAGTTCGCTTTCCACGCCGCCAATATCCCCATCGGTATGCCCAGAACCACCGCGATGAAAATGCCGCCGAATATCATTGACGCCGTAGGCTCGATGCGGGGCGCGACCAGCTCCGCCACCGATTTGCCGGTGAACAGCGACGTTCCCATGTCGCCCCGGAAGAAGCCGGTGAACCAGTCGAGATACTGGACTATGGCGGGGCGGTTGACGCCGAGCAGGTCGCGCGCCTCCTGAATGTCCTCTTCGGTGGCTATCAGCAGGAAGTCCCCGCCGAGCAGGATGGACGCCGGGTCGCCCGGCGCGAACTGCATGATGGAGAACGTGATGACCGACACCGCCAAGAACACCGGCACGGCGAGGGCTATTCTTCTGAGTATGTACGGGAGCACTGTGGTTTAGCCTTGATATGTTTCGTTTCGGAAGCGTTGCGTCCGCCGGCGAACGCGCTTGCGCGCGGCACCCTCACCCTAGCCCTCTCCCATCAAGGGAGAGGGAATTTGTTGGTTGGAATTCGGATTTGGTTGGGGCGCGGCGCGTTTCGCGCTTTCGCGGTCCGCGCGCCGCGCCCTGATTTTATCTATCCCGCCGCCGTTTTGTCCGCGCCGATTACCTGTCGAGCCACACGTTGTGGAGTATGGGGAACAGGCAGTCGATGCAGAAGTTTTTGACGTCCGACCGGATGGCTCGCGGGGGCGAGAACATGAAGTGCCAGACGCGCGCCGGGTTGTCGTAGAGGACGCGGTTCATGTCGTCGAACAGCGTCTGCAACTTCTCCGGGTCGGTTTCGACCAGGAACTGGTTTCGCAGCTCGGTGATGCGCGGCTCTTCCCAGCCGCCGCTGCCGTCCGACGCCATCGAGGGCGCGAGCGGGTTCAAGCCGTTGGCGAAGTTCGACCATGAGGTGGCTATTTCCCAGGGCCCTTCGCTCCCGGTCAGGGCGATGCGGCTCGCCCAGTCGAGCGACACCAGCTCCACTTGCGTGAAGCCGACGTTCTTCAGCGCCTCGTGCATGACCAGCCCGGCTTCGGGCATGAAGGGCATGTCGGAGGCGGCGATGAGGCGGACGGGGTAGTCCTTTATCATCGGGTCGAGCGCGGCGGCTTCGTCGAGGATGCTCCGCGCCAGATCCAGGTTGCCGCCGAAGGTCTTGATGCCTTCGTCCTGAATGTCCTCGGCGACCCGCGTCTTCCACGGCGTGCCGCAGTGGATTTCTATGTAGCACTCCGTCCAGAACTGCTGCGCGCCGACCGCCGCCTGCATGATTTGGTCGTTGGGCGCGGCGGCGTAAACCGCTCGGCGCGCCAGGCGCCCGGCGTCCGAGTTGTCGAACGGCGGATGGCGGAAGTTGAAGGCGTGGACGCCGTAGTTGCCGTCCCGAATCGGCGACCACTCTATGTTGGGGTTGTTCTCTAGGGTGAAGGCGAGGTCTAGGCGGAAGTCGTCGAGGACGTCCACTTCGCCGGTCTGGAGCGCCGCCACGCGGGTGGCGTGGTCGGGTATGTCGATGGCGATGAAGCCGTCGAGATACTGCGTTATCTCGCCTTTGGTGAAGTCCCAGGGCTCGCCGACGTTGGACGAGAAGTCGGGGAACTTCTCGAACTCGAGGCGGTCGCCCTGTATCCAGTTGGTCATCATGTAGGCGCCGGTGCCGATGGCTTCCTGCACCGGCTCGCCGGGCGAGAGTTGCCAGATTTCTTCGTGCATGACGGACGGCTGGCGCGGGTCGAGCTGGGCGAGGAACTCCAGAACCATCGCGGTGGGCTGCTCGAACTGCATGGTGATGGTGTTGTTCATCTCGTCCAGCGTCTGGTTGAAGCGCTGGTCTTTGGTTTCCATGCCGTCGTTGCCGGCGGAGATGCCGAGCAGCTGGCGACCGAGCGGGTCGACGCGGGCGAATCGGTTGTGGGATTCGGCGATGTCCATCATGCGGAGCGGGTCGCCGTTGTGGAATGTCTGCCCGGCGCGGACCGTGAATGTGTAGGCGGTGCCGTCGTCGCTAATCTCCCAGCTGTCGAGCATCTGGGGGAAGATGTTGTAGTTGCGGTCGCGCCAGAAGAGTTGGTCGTAGGCGTGCCGCCCCACGGTGCCGGTGACGATGGCGCCTGTGGCGATGGGGTCGATGATTTTGATGGAGCCCTGGGGGACGTAGTTGAGCGTCCCGCCGTATTTGGCTTCGCCCGTGTCTTCGTCCATCGGCTGGAACTCCGGCCTGAGCGCGGCCACGGAGGGGGCTTGGGCGCCTGTTCCGGCGGGGGCCATGGCGGGCATGGCCGTGGGCGCGGGCGCGGGCTGCGCCGGGGCGGCGGGCGCGACCGCCGAGCCGGACTCCGCCGCCTGAGCGGGCATCGCCTGCGCCGCCGCTTCCGGCTGCTGGGGCTGCTGGGGCTCCGCGGACGAGGCGCAAGCCAGCGCGAACGCCAGCGTCAGCGCGAGCGCCAACCCCATCGTAAACGCATGTTTAAGTTTCATCTTCCGGTCCTCCTCGTTTGTATCCGTCCTTTTAGGCGTCAAATTCGCCGCCGCCGATTCAGGAATGGGGCTTCCCGCCTAGCGGTTTCCGCAATATAGCATTGTTTTGGGGATTGGTCAACAAGCAAAATCCGAAACTTTCCCATTTCAACCGTCCGCGGCGGCAGTTTACAAGATGTTTACAAACGGCAGAAACGCCCGGCGACGCCCCGCGCGCTTTGCAGGATTTGACACGCCCGCCCGCCGCGCATACCATCTTCATCATCCCATCGCGCCGACGGGCGGCGCGCCCGCCAAAAAGGAGAATAGCCAAATGCCAACTTTCGACATGAAGCCTGTGGAGGTCTCGCAAGAGGTCTTGGACGGCTTGAAATCCATCCCATCGGCGACGGTTTACAGCGGGGTGCGCTCGTTCGGCTCCGCGTTGAACGTTTGCGAGGGGCTTGCGAACTTGACGCCGTTCGCGTCCGGCGAGCGCTTCGCCGCCCGCGCGCGGACTTTGCGCTTCCTGCCGCTCCGAGCGGACATCGTCGCCGGCAAGCCGGGCGGCGAGAACGACCCGGAGTATGTCGCCATGGGGCGATGCGGGCCGGGAGACGCCCTGGTGGCGGACATATCCGGCTCCGTCAAAGACGTCGTCGCCGGGGACGTCAAGCTGCTTCAGCTGGCGATGAACAACGCCGACGGGGTGATAATAGACGGCGCGATTCGCGACCTCGACGTGATGCGCGATGAGAACTACGGTCTGGCGGTTTACGCCAAGCGCCGCAGTTTTCACGGCAGCCCGGCGTTCACGCCCGCGGAGGAGAACGTCCCCATACAATGCGGCGGGGCGCTGGTGCGTCCCGGCGACGTCATGGTCGGCGACAACGACGGCGTGCTGGTGGTTCCGTCGTGGATGGCGGAGGCGGTTCTGGAGTGGGCGGTGGAACATGAGGACGCGGAGAATTACATCAAGGCGAAAGTGCGGGCGGAAGGCGTCGCCCCCGGCAAGTACTACCCGCCGACGGAGGCGCTGATAGCGGAGATGCGGCGAGCGAAAGCGGGCGGCGGGTAAGGGCAAGCCGCGCCGCCGAGCGCTTGGCGAAAAGGGCGCGGGGTTGGCTTCCAGTCGCCAAGCCGGTCGCTCCGCTCTGGATTCCCGCCTTCGCGGGGATGACGGGGAGCGCAAAGGCGCAAGGGCGGGATGGGCAGTTCGGTCAAATCCGGTGTCCATGCGCTCCGCGACAAGGGCGGCGGGGGGTTTCGCGGATTTTCCGCCCGCGCCCCGGCGAAAATTGCGCCCCGCCGTCCGCGTCTGCTATACTTGAAGTCCCCCGCGTGGGGCTGTAGCTCATCTGGGAGAGCGCTTCAATGGCATTGAAGAGGTAGGGAGTTCGAGTCTCCCCAGCTCCACCAACTTTCCCCTTCCCCGCTTCCCCGCCGCTTGGGGCGGGCGGGCGGTTCGCTGTTCGCCGCTCTTCGGCGATTTTCCGCGCGGATGCGAGAGATTGGCGGAAGTCCCCGTCTCTTCCTTCCTCTTTATAGATGGAAAAAGACGCCCAGCCGAACGCGCCGATTCGCAGTCGGCGAATTCCGTCCCGTCGCGCCCGTTGCGCCTTGGCGTTTCCCCATTCTTTCGGATTTCGGCGATTTTCCGGGCGGATCCGCGAAAGCCTGCGCCCGCTCTGTTTTTCTGCTATATTTCTATGGGACGATGACGCGCCGGCGGCGCGGCGCCCTTTCAAGGGGGCGGCGAGTCTCCGGCGGCGAAACGCGCCCAACCGAGCGAAAGCCCAGCCCAGGAGCATGGCAGTGTCTTACGAAGACGGATTCCCGACATTTCCGACGGACCGCGACGACGATTCCGGTTCGAAGCGCAACCCGGTGCAGCGCGTGGGGGGGCATTTCCGCAGCAAGATGGTCGGCGGCTTGCTGGAGATGCTGCCGGTGATAATCACCATCATCGTCATCGTCTATATCGTCAACTTCGTGGACCGGAGCGTGAAACCCATCGTGGATTTCTTCGTCGACCGCGGCTTGGAATTCCCCTACATGCAAGAGGTGCTGACGTTCCCCGGCGTGGGCGTGGCGATAAGCGTCATCGCCTTCTACGCGCTTGGGCTGTTCATCTCGATGAGTCCGGGCAAGCGGGCGACCAACTTCCTGGTGGAGTCGTTCGGGAAGATACCGATAGTCAAGGGCATATTCGGCGTGACCCAGCAGATAACGTCGGTGATAACGTCGGACTTCGGGTTCAGCCGGGTGGTCTTTTTGGAGTGGCCCCGCGAGGGGATGATAGCGATGGGGTTCGTGACCGCCCGCATACAGGCGTCGCGCGGGCATCGGGCGCTGGTGATAGTTTACATTCCGACCATCCCCAACCCCACCTCCGGCAACATGGCGCTGGTGGTGGAGGACGATGTGATGGAGACAGACCTGGCGGTGGACGACGCGATGAAGCTGATTTTCTCCGGCGGCATAGTGCCGCCGGACAGCCTGTCGATAGCCCGCATGCCCGGCGCGCAGAGGACGGATTTGGACTTCCTAGGCAAGTTCGACGCCGACCGGCACTGATGGGGGCGGGGGCGCTTTCGGCGCAGGCGCCCTCAACCTAGCCTTCTCTCATCAAGGGAGAAGGGACACGTTGGCTTCAGTTCAAGCCTGATTCCTAGCGGCTGTCTTGTCCCCGCTTTCGCGAGGATGACGTTGTCGGGCGACTCTGGATTCCCGCCTTCGCGGGAATGACGGGGCGGGGCGGCGAGAAGGGACACGCTGGCTTCAGTTCAAGCCTGATTCCTAGTGGCTATCCTGTCCCCGCTTTCGCGGGAATGACGGGGGCCGGAGCGGGGGGAAGGGATTTGCCGCTCGCAGTTCGGGCTTGGTTTCCGGCGGCTATGTTGGTCGCGCCGTTCTGGATTCCCGCCTTCGCGGGAATGACGGCGGCGGGGGCGGCGGAAGAATGGATTTGCCGCTCGCGATTCGGGCTTGGTTTCCGGCGGCTATGTTGGGTGCGCCGTTCTGTTTTCCCGCCTTCATCGGAATGACGGGGGCGCGGCGCGGAGAAGGGATTTGCCGCTCGCGGTTCGGGCTTGGCTGCCAGTCGCCAGGTTGGGCGCGCGATTCTGGATTCCCGCCTTCGCGGGAATGACGGGGGCGAGTAGGGCGCGCCCTTTGTTAGCCCGTCCAGGGGAAGGGGAATTCGCCGGCGGCGATTCTCACTCATCCTCTTCCGCCGCCTGGATGGTTGGCGGCGACAGGGGGATTGTGACTACCATTTCGGTGTACTCGCCCGGTTCGGTGTCCACTTCGATGGAGCCGCCGTGTTCGCGGACTATGTCGTTGCACATTGCCAGCCCCAGCCCGGTGCCTTCGCCCGTGGGCTTGGTGGTGTAGAAGGGCTGGAAGATTTTTTCCTTCACTTCTTCGGGTATGCCGTCGCCGTTGTCGCGGATGCGGACTTCGGCGGAGTCGTCGCCGCGCTTGGTGGTTATCCAGACGGTGGGCATGAAACCGCCGCCGCCGTTGGCCTCCAGTTCGCGCCGCTTCTGGTCGGTGGCGTAGCCGGCGTTGCTGACGATGTTCACGAACACGCGCCCCAGGTCCTGCGGGATCATGCTCACCTGCCCCATGTCGGGGTCGAGGTCCTGGCGCATGTCGAGGTTGAAGTCCGGGTCGACGGCGCGGGCGCTGTGGTAGGCGAGGCGGGCGTGTTCGTCGACGATGGCGTTGAGGTCCGCCATCTGGTGGTCGCCGCTGCCGCGCCCCATCATCAGCATGTCGTGGACGATGCGGTCGGCGCGGTTGCCGTGCGAGCGGATGCGCTCGAGGTTGTCGGTGAGGTCTTGGGAGATCTCCTTTATATAGGAAATCTGGTCGTCGTCCAGCGTCCCCTCGCCTTCGTCTATGATTTCGTTCATCTCTTCGAGCAGCTCGTCGGAGGCTTCGGAGAAGTTCTTGACGAAGTTGAGCGGGTTGCGGATTTCGTGCGCCACGCCGGCGGTGAGTTCGCCGAGCGCCGCCAGCTTTTCGCGCGCCACTATCTGGTCTTGCGCCAGGCGCAGGTTTTCGTTGGCGTCCTCCAAATCCTGCCGCTGAGTTTCCAGAACGTCGTTTTTGCCTTCCAGTTCCTGCAAGACGAGCTCCAGCTCGGAGTTCTTGCCCTCCAGCTCGAACGCCAGTTTTTCCACTAGGTTGAGCCGCTGCACTTCCAGGGCGTGTTGGCGGAACACTTCCAGCGCCTGGGACATTTCGGTGACTTCGTCGCGCCCTTTGACTTCCACTTCGGTCTCAAGGTCGCCGCTCGCCATGTCGCGCATGCGGACGGACAGGCGCTCCAGGCGGTTCAGCAGAACCCTGCCGATGAACAGATACGCTATCAGCAGCGCGCCGACCACGCTCACGCCGCTAATCGCCGCCAGGATGACTTTGCTGGTGAACACCGAGCGTTCCGATTCGAGCGCGGTGGTTTCGACGTTGGCGTTGACCGACCCCACGAAGGCGTCCACTTCTTCCAGCAGATCCACGGCTATGCCGCGGTTTTCCGCCAGCAGGTTTCGCTGGGCGACTTCCGTGTCGAGGTTTTCCTTCAGCAGCTCCAGCGCCCCTTGATGGGCGAGTCCCAGCCTGAACAGGCTGTCGAGTTGGGGGCTTATGCGGTCCACCAGATCCGGATCCTGCGAGGCGTCCAGGTCTCGGTTTATGCGGTCTCGCGCGGCTTCGACTTCTCGCCCCAATGGGCCTATCAGCGCGGGGTCGGATATGCCGAACGCGCCCTGCAGCAGGCGGGTCGCCAGGCTCGCGTTCCCCTGCAGCTGCGAGAGTATCTGATACTTGGCGAATTCGTCCGTCGTGAAGTACAGGGAGCGCGGATGCGCCGGCTCGTCCAGGCTGTAGTAGCCGGTCATTATGTAGAAGTATTGGTCGTCCACCGCGTCCAGCAGGGCTTTGTCTATGTCGCGCCCCAGCCGCGTGATTTCCCTGTCGAGGGTCAGAAGGCGGGTGTTTCGGGGGAAGGATCCGACCATTCCCGTCTGAATCGTGTGGATGTTGGCGGTGACGTCGTCGACGTAGTCGCGCATCTGGTCGAAGCTGTCGTCTTCCGTTTCCAAGCCCTGGAGTTGGGCGAGCTGGTTCACGAGCCCCACGTTGGCTTCTCCGACGTCGCCGGAGACGATGTTGAAGTCTTGCGGGTCGGCGGCGGTGGTGAGTCGCGGGGCGGAGTCCACTAGGGTGCTGGCGCGCTGCGCCATGCCGAAGGCCGCCGCCATTTCGGGGACGCTCACTTCGTTGACCTGCCGCTGGGCTTCGCGGACGCGGTCGAATGAGAACCACGCCACGAGGGCGGCGGCGATTGTGAGCGCCACCGCCGCCGCGAACGCCAGATAAATCTGGGTGGAGATGCGGCTCAGGCTGCCCAGAGCGTAATGGAACGCCTTGTCGGCGAACGCTCTGGAGACGTTGAAGGCGTGAATGTAGGTTGACTTGCGTCGGAGGGCGGCGACGGCCTCGCGGGCGTATTCGCGCGCGCGGTCCGCGACGCTGGGGGAATCGTCCGCCGCCGCCGTTTCGCCGGGCGCGTCCGCAACCGTTTCGCCGGGCGCGTCCGCAGTCGTTTCGCCGGGCGCGTTGGCAATCGTTTCGCCGGGCGCGTTGGCAACCGTTTCGCCGGGCGCGTTGGCAACCGTTTCGCCGGGCGCGTTCGCAGTCGCCGATTCGCTCGGCGCGTTCGCCATGGTTTCGCTTGGCGCGTTCGCTATGGTTTCGCTTGGAGGCGTTTCCGCGCCGGTTTCGATTTCTTTCTTGCCCTTGCCGTCGTCGGGGGGGGCGCCGCTCGTCAGCTCGGTCATTTGTTCACGTCCTTGAGGCTAGCCGCCGCGTAGTACGAACCGTCTTCTCCGATTACGGTCAGATACACCGCGTCGGAGCCTTGGTTGTCTTCGCCGTAACTCAGCTCGAAGCCGTCTATGTTCAGGGATTCCGCCCCTTTGATGGCTTGCAGGAAGCGCTCTCTGGTCACTTCGCCGCCGCACATTTTCACGCCTTCGATTGCGAGGCGTCCGGCGAGGTAGCCTTCGAGCGAGACGAAATCGGGGATCGCTTCCGGGTCATGCGCTTTGAGGGCGTTCAGGTAGGAAGTGACGAATTCGAAGGATTCGTCGGATGGCAGGGGGACGACCTGCGTCACGAAGACGCCGTTTCCGAATCGTCCCAGCTCTTTGGCGAGGGCGACGCCGCCGGAGAACGACACGGCTATGTAGATGGTTTCGTCCTCTCCTTCGGACGAGTGGCGCGCCCAGGAGACCAGTTCGGCTATCGGGTCGTAGGCGCCGACCATGATGACCGCTTGCGGGTCGTTGCGGCGCATGTCGAGCAGGGCTTCTTTGACCGCGAGGGTGTTTCGGGGATAGACGCCGTAGCCGGCGAGGGGCATGTCGCGCCGCTCCAGCGCCAGGAGGGCGCCCTGATAGCCGGCGCGCCCGAACGAATCGTCCTGATAGAAGACGCCGATGCGCTCTATGCCCAAGTCCGCCGTCATGCGCTCGACCATCTCTTCCACTTCTTGGTAGTAGCTGGCGCGCAGGTTTATGACGTTGACCAGGGCGGGGTCGCGCAGGAATTCGGCGCCGGTGAAGGGGGCGATGTAGGGGACGCCGGCGGCTTCGGCTATGGGGACCGCGGCGCGCGACGTGGGGGTGCCGACCGCGCCGATTAGGGCGAATACGTTGTCGGTTTCTATGAGGCGGGTGGTGTTGGCGACGGCGGTTTCGGGCTCGTAGGAGTCGTCGAGCGAAGCCAGCTCAAGGCGGCGTCCGTTGACGCCGCCCTGGCGGTTGGCTTCCGCGAAGGCGGCTTCGATGCCTAGGCGCATTTCAAGGCCCAGCCGCTGGGCGGGGCCGGAGAAGGCGGCGGACTGTCCGAAAAGCACGCGCCTGGAGTCCACGCCCGGCGGGGGCGGGGGCGGGGCGGGGGTGGGTTCCAAGACCGCCGGGGGCGGCTCGGCCTCGTCGCCTCCGGCGAGGATGAAGACGGCGGCGGCGGCCAAGAGGACGAGGGCGGCGGCGGCTCCCCCCGCGTAGAGCGCGACCGTTTTTTTGGGGCTGCGCTCCCAGTATTCCAGAAGTTTTTTTACATTCATTCGTTCCGTCGCGTCACCAGCGTGAGGTAGTTTTTGCCGTCTTGTCGGCGGTAGCTCGCTTCGTCGACCATGGCGCGGACGAGGTGGATGCCGAGTCCGCCTATCTGCCTGTCGGAGACGCCGGCGTCGACGTCCGGGTTGGGCCCGTCGGTGAGCGGGTCGAAGGGGACGCCGCGGTCGGAGATTTCGATGGTGACGGCGTCGTCTTCCGACATGATGGCGATGTCGAATTCGTCGGGCTGGAATTCGTATCCGTGGTCCATGATGTTGAGGCTGATTTCCTCGATCACCAAGTTGACCTTGAACAGAAGGGCGCTGGGCCAGCGCTCTTTGCCGCCGATGTCTTCGATGGCGGCGGCTATTCTTTCCAGCTCTCCGTGGTCGGACTGGACGTTGAGTGAGAGCTTAGCGCTCAATTTTCAGCCTCTGCAAAGTGTCAGACAGGTCAGGTCGTCGAACTGGGTGTCGCCGTCGGAGAATTCGTCCACGGCGGTGAAGATGCGTTTGGCGGCTTCTTCGGGGTCGGCGGGCGGGGGGGCGTCGGCGAACACCTGCATGAGGCGCTCCATGCCGAACTCTTCGCCGTTGGCGTCCTCCGCCTCCGTGACCCCGTCCGTGTACATTACGAAGGTGTCGCCGGGGGCGAGCGTGACGGTGTTTTGCTCGTATTCCATGCCGTCCATGACGCCGAGCGCGATTCCGCGGGTCGAGGGCAGAACGGTGGACGAGCCGTCCGGATGGACGATTAGCGGCAGGTTGTGTCCTCCGTTGGCGTATTTCAGGCTGCCGGATTCGGGGTTGTAAACCGCGTAGAACAGCGTGACGAACATGGTCGCTTCGTTGTCCTCGGTCAGCAGGTCGTTGACGGTTCTGACGACTTGCCCCGGGTCTTCGGAGCCGATGGCGGCGCCTTTGAGGAGGGTTCGGCTGGACATCATGAACAGCGCGGCGGGGACGCCTTTGTCGGAGACGTCCGCTATCGCGAGGCCGATTTTGCCGTTGGCGAGTCGGATGACGTCGAAGAAGTCGCCGCCGACGTTGCGCGCGGCGCGCATGTAGCCGAAGACGTCGTAGTCGTCGCCTTTCGGGAATTCGGTGGGCAGGATGGACTGCTGCATTTTGTTGGCGACGTCGAGTTCGTTTTGGAGCGCGACGAGGCGGTCGCGCGAGGATAGCGCTTCGCGCCACTCTTCGACGTGCTGGAGCGTGCGCTCCATGGTTATTTGGAGGTCTTTGAAGTCCAGCGGCTTGGTGACGAAGTCGAAGGCGCCGCGGTTCATGGCGGTGCGGATGTTCTTCATGTCGCCGTAAGCCGAGATGATGACGGACTTCATGTTGGGGTCGACCTTGGGTATCTGCTCCAACAGCGTCAGCCCGTCCATCTGGGGCATGTTGATGTCGGAGAGCACCATGTCTATCTCGTCGTCTTCGTTGAGTTTGTCGAGGGCTTCGATGCCGTTGTGGGCGAAGACGAACGAGTAGCGCTTCGAGCGGATGGCGCGGCGCATCCGCTGAAGGAACAGCGGTTCGAGGTCGACCTCGTCATCCACTACCAGTATTTTGTATGGGCGCGCCATGGTTTCTCGTTCCTGTGCGGTTGCCTGCCTGGTTTTGGTTGGCGGTTGGTTGGTTGGTTGTTTCGGGCGGGCGTTAGCCGGTGATGGCGGCTATGGCGTCGGCCTGAGTGTCCCGGACGGGGATTATCTGGTCGAAGCCGCTTATTTCGAAGACCTCGCGTATCGGGTCGGACAGCGAGCAGACGGCGAGTTCGGCGTCCTGGCGCCGCAGGGCCTTCGCGGTGATCAGGATGACCCTCAAGCCCGCGCTGCTGATGTACGAAAGGTTTTCGAAGTCCAGTATCACGGCGCGGTCGCTGTCCTCGATCGCGCCGGTCAGGTCGCCCTGAAACTCTTGCGCGTTGGCGCCGTCAAGCCGTCCGTCTATCTTGGCGATGACCGTTCCGCCGTCGCGCTCTATGTTGATTGCCATTCCCCATCTCCTTGAAAAGCCGGTTCTTAGGGAGCCGAAACGCCGGCGCGGATGCGCGGTCGCCGCGTCCTAAGCGCCTAAGCGTATCGGTCTGTTCCCAATGCTACACATGGCGCGTAGATAAGTCAATGTATTATACAATACGCGAACGGTTTTTGTCCTCGCGCCCCCGAAGGGGTGGATTTCGGCGGATTTCGCCGCCGTTTCGGTTCGGTTTTTGTTTCGGGCGCTCCGATTCCGCCGTTTTTCCGCCTTGAAAGGCGCCATCTTTTCGCCGCGTTGGGCTAAAATGCTAGAATCAACGGCGTCTGGGAAGTTGAGGGCCGCCGGGGACGCGCCTTTGGGGGCGATTCGCCGGCTCTCGCGTTCGGGTTCGGTTTGTCCGCCCGCCCATTTTACACAGCGGCGCGCCAAAGGCGCAACACCGCCGGCGCGCCGTTCGCAAGCAAGGAGGTTGGAGACGTGTCCGCGAGTTCCGGATTTTCCGCCGACGCCGAGGAGAAACCCGGCGGCAAGCCGAATGTCGCCCAGCGCGTCGGGGGGCATTTTCAGAGCAAAATCGGTCGCGGGCTGCTCAAGACGCTCCCGGTTCTCATCACGACCATCGCGCTGGTGTACGTCGTCAACTTCGTGGACGGGCTGATCAAGCCCCTTCTGGCGCTCGTCGCGGACGCCGGCGCGGCGCTTCCCTATTCGGATGAGATTTCCTCCATCCCCGGAATCGGGTTGATTGTGAGCGTCGCCGTATTCTACGCGCTCGGCTTGTTCGTGTCCATGCGCTACGGCGACAAGATAGCGACCGTGTTCGTCGACGCCTTCAAGCGCGTTCCCGTCGTCAAGGGCATTTTCGGGGTCACCGAGCAGATGACTTCGGTGCTGACTTCCGAATACGGCTTCAGCCGGGTGGTGTTCGTGGAGTGGCCGAGGGACGGGGTGCTGTCGATGGGGTTCGTGACGGCGCGGGTGCAGGCGACGCGCGGCGGGCGCTCGCTGGTGGTGGTTTACATTCCGTCCATCCCGAACCCGACTTCCGGCAACATCGCGCTGCTGCTGGAGGACGACGTGATGGAGACCGACATGTCGGTGGAGAACGCGGTGAAGCTGATTCTGTCGGGGGGGATAATCCTGCCGGAGAGCATCGCGCTGGCGCATCTGCCGGGCGAAGAGCGGAAGGATTCGGACTTCCGGGGGCGCTTCACCGCCGAGCGCCGCGAGCCGCCGCCGCCGCGCGAGTGACGCCGCTTCCGGCGAAAAACCGAGATTTCCCAGGGAGGGTCAAGACGCATGAAACCCAAGATAGACTTCAACTGCGACATGGGCGAGAGCTTCGGCATGTACAAGATGGGGCTGGATGAGGAAGTCATCCGCCACATAACTTCCGCCAACGTCGCCTGCGGCTTCCACGCGGGCGACCCCGGCTGGATGCGGAAGACGGTGGAGCTGGCGGAGGCGCGGGGCGTGGCTGTGGGGGCGCATCCGAGCTTCCCCGACCTCGCGGGCTTCGGGCGGCGGAACATGGTCGTGTCGCCCCAAGAAGCGCGGGACGACGTGGTTTACCAAGTCGGGGCGCTGTCCGCGTTCACGTCGTCGGGCAGGCTGCAGCACGTCAAGCCGCACGGGGCGATGTACAACATGGCGGTGAACGACCCGGACCTCGCCAAGGCGATTTGCGAGGCGGCGCTGTCGGTGGACGAAGGCATGGCGCTGCTAGCGCTCGCCGGCTCGCAGTGGATAGACGTGGCGCGCGGCATGGGGTTGCGCGTCGGGCGCGAGATTTTCGCCGACCGAGCGCTGAACGCGGACGGGACGCTGGTATCGCGCTCGGCGGCGGGGTCGGTGATTCACGACACGGCGGAAGTGGTCGAGCGCAGCCTGCGGATGGTGACGGAAGGCAAAGCGCGGGCGATAAGCGGCGAAACCATCGAGCTGGAAGCGGATAGCCTGTGCCTGCACGGCGACACCCCCGGCGCGGTGGAGATGGCGAGCGCGCTGAAAGAGGCGCTGGAGGCGGAAGGCGTGGAAATCGTCCCGCTTGGGGAGATAGTTTGATGGCGGCGCGCGGACTTCCCGTATTCGCGCCCGCCGGCGAAGGCGCGGCGGCGATGACGGTCGGGAGCGGGATAGACCCCGAAATCAACGCCGCGGTGCACCGCTGGACGGCGGCGATAGAGCGGGCGGGCGCGGAAGGGGCGGCGGACGGCGTGGTGGAAGTCGTCCCCGCCTACGCGTCGTTGCTAATCCACTACGACCCGCGCCTGACGGACTTCGACAGCCTGCGGAGTGCCGTCCTAGCCCTAGCGCCGGAGGAAGGCGGCGGGCGCTCGCGCGTCGGTCGCCTAGTGGAGTTGCCCACCGCATACGGGGGGCGAGGATGGGCCCGACCTGCCCTACGTCGCCGAAAACGCGGGGATGAGCGAGGCGGAAGTGGTGGAAATCCATTCGTCCGCTGACTATCTGGTGTACGCGATGGGGTTCAGCCCTGGCTTCCCGTATTTGGGCGGTTTGGATCCGCGCCTAGCCGCGCCGCGCTTGGCGTCGCCCCGAACGCTGATACCCGCCGGCTCCGTGGGGATAGCGGAGACGCAAACGGGGGTTTACCCCGTGGCGAGCCCCGGCGGCTGGCGCCTAATAGGCAGAACGCGGACGCCGCTGTTCGACCCGGACGCCAACCCGCCGACGGCGATAGCGCCGGGCGACCGGGTGCGGTTCGCGCCGGCGTGAGCGGCTTGGGCGAAAGAAAGGGGGACGCGGAGGCGCGAAGACGCAAAGGGACGCAGAGAGGGGATGGTTTTCGCATAGCCGCGCCCCTTTGCGAGTTTCTTGACGGATAAGGGCGGATGCAAGACGGGCGCGGATGGGGTATAATGCCATGAGCGCGATAGCCGCGCGGCATGAAATTCTGAGAAGGGAGGGCGAGAATGGTTAGCCAGAGAACGCGAAACGACATCTGGCGAAACTACGCGGACGCTTCACGACTTGGGGCGCGTTACGCGGCGCTCTTCAATGGACACCACAAGGAGACACAGGAAATGGGCATCGTTGCGGACAACAATCTGAACAGTGAGTCGGAACCCCTAATGGTTTCGGGAATTCGGCGCAGACCCCCCCTCGCCGCCGAGCCCCCCCTCGCCGCCGAGACCTCCCTCGCCGCCGAGACCCCCTTCGCCGCCGAGACCTCCCTCGCCGCCGAGACCCCCAAGAAACAAGGCTGACTGACCCTTGACCGAATCCACAATCCGCGTAGCCGCCCCCGGACTGCTCACCACAGTCCAGGACCTCGGCAGGCGCGGCTTTCAGAAATACGGCGTCCCCGTCTGCGGCGCGTTGGACGGCGTTTCGATGCGGATAGCCAACATTCTGGTCGGCAATCCGGAGACGCTCGCGGGCTTGGAAATCACTTTCGCCGCGCCGGAGTTGGTTTTCGGCAGGGACGCCGTCATCGCGCTCGCGGGGGCGGGTTTCGTCCCCGTCGTGAACGGGGTTGAGGCGCGGGCTTGGGAATCCGTCCGAGTTCCGGCGGGTGCGGCGGTGGGCTTCCGCGCGCCGGCGGACGGCGTCCGCGCTTGGCTGGCGGTCGACGGCGGCGTGGACGTCCCCATCGTCATGGGCAGCCGCGCCACAGACCTCAAGGGCGGCTTCGGGGGGCATGAGGGCAGAGCGCTGAGGGACGGCGACATCCTGCCGCTGGGACGCCCGCGCCGCGCCGCGCCCGGCAAGCCGGCGCGCCTGCCGGACGGAATCAGCAGACAGCCCACTTACGGGCAGTCTTTCGAAATCAGGGCGGTTCTAGGACCCCAAAACGATAGATTCTCGGACGCCGGAATCGCGGCGTTTCTCGAATCCGAGTACGCGGTGTCGCCGGACGCGGACAGGACGGGATACCGTCTCGACGGACCGGCAATCGAGCGCGCGGACGACTTGGACATAATCTCGGACGGAACGGCGCTAGGCTCCGTCCAAGTGCCGGGGGCGGGGACGCCCATCATCCTGCTCGCGGATAGGGGGACGACCGGCGGGTACGCCAAGATAGCGACGGTCATATCGCCGGACATAGGCTTGCTCGCGCAGGCGATGCCGGGGGCGAAAATCCGCTTTCGCGCCGTCTCGGTCGCCGAAGCGCGCGAGGCGCTGCTGGAGCAGGAAGCGATGATGCGCGAAATCAAAGCGGGCGTCGGCGCGGACTTGAGCGGGGCGATTTCGGTCAGCGCGGACGGCGAGCGCGCGACGGTGACGGATTCGGACGGACGCCCGATAGCGCTGGCGGACATAGGCGCGCCGTCCAAACGCTCGACCCGAACCGTGTCGGTGACGCTGGAGGGCGAGAAGTTCGACATTCAAGTGGAAACCGGCGTCGCCTGACGCGCGCCGCCGGTTGACGGCATCCGCAATCGTCCGGATTCCCCGCTTTCGGGGAAATGGCGGGGCGCGAATCTGGGGTTTGGGCGCGGCAACCGCCCGAATCGCCATACCATATATAAAGGTGAATCAAATGACAGACAAGCGAATCGTGATAATGGGCGCGGGCGCGGCGGGCAGCTACTTGGGCGCGTACATGACCAGGGAAGGCTACGACGTGACCCTGCTGGACATGTGGGCGGAACACGTCGAGAAGATGCGGGCGGACGGGCTTCGCGCGTCCGGGACGCAGGACGACTTCACGACGCCGGTCAAGGCGCATCACCTGTCGGACGCCATGCAGCTGGAGGGGGGCTTCGACATAGGCTTCCTCGCCATGAAAAGCTACGACACCGAGTGGGCGGCGCACTTCCTCAAGCGGCTTGTACGCCCGGACGGGGCGGTGGTGTCGTCGCAGAACTGCATGAACGACGGGCTGGTGGCGTCCATAGCGGGCTACGGGCGCGCGGTGGGCTGCATCATGTCGAGCATCACGGTGGCGCTGTGGGAGCCGGGGCATGTGACGCGGGGCGGGCCGCCGGGGCGCGGGCGGGGGCATGTCGTGTTCCGAGTGGGCGAGCTGCACGGCAGAATCACGCCCAGAGCGGAGGAAATCGCCGACATTCTCATGTGCGTGGACGACGCCAAAGCGACGTCGAACCTGTGGGGCGAGCGCTGGTCGAAGCTGACGACGAATTCGTCCGGCAACCCCGTCGGGGCGATGACCGGGCTGGGCGCGCAGGGCGTGGCGTCCATGCCGGAGGCGCGGCGCGTCCAAATCGAAATCTGCAAGGAATCCTGCCAAGTGGCGCTGGCGCAGAATTACGACGTGGAGCCGATACGCGGCGTCTCCGCCGAAACTTACGCCCGCGCGGACGACGGCGAGGTTTTCGAGGAATTGGATTCCAAGTTCCAACCCAGCGGCGGCGGCGCGGACTGGAAATCGTCCATGGGGCAGGACGTCGAGAAGGGGCGGCGCACCGAAATCGAGTTCATGAATGGCCACATAGTGGAGCAGGGGCGCGCGGCGGGCGTCCCGACGCCCGTCAACGCGGCGATAGTCGAGGTGATGAAGCGCGTCCAAAGCGGGGAGTTGCCGCCGAGCGCGGACAACGTCCATCGCGTTCTGAGCATGGCGGGGCTGGCGTAGGCGCATGAGCGAGCTGAGAGAGCTTTACCACCTGATAACCGATTGGACGCTGGCGCTCGCCGAGAACGATTGGGCGGTGGGGTTGCTGGCGCTGATAGCGTTCAGCGAGTCGGTCATCTTCCCCGTGCCCCCGGACCCGATGCTGATGGCGGTCGGAATCGCCAACCCGTCGTCCGCGATTTGGGTGGCGGCGCTGGTGACGGCGGCGTCCGTGTGCGGGGCGTATGTCGGGCATCTGCTCGGCAAGCGCGTGGGCAGGCCGCTGCTGTACAAAATCGCGCCCGAAGACAAGGTGGCGCGCGCCGAGTCGCTGTTCGTCCGCTACGGCGCTTGGGCGGTCTTGGTAGCCGCGTTCACGCCGATACCGTACAAGGTGTTCACGGTCTTGGCGGGGATTCTGAACCTGCCGATTCGGTCGTTCCTTCTGGCGTCCCTAATCGGTCGCGGCGCGCGGTTTCTGATTATCGGCGCGCTCATCTACGCCTTCGGCGAGTCCATCCGCGAGTTCATAGAGGGCGAGTTCGAGATAATCGCCATAGCTGCCGGAGCGGGAACCGTCGCGCTGGCGGCGGGGATAATCGCCTACGCGAAATTGCGGGGACGGGGACGGCGGCAAACGGGCGGCGGCGTTCCGGGGGCGGACGCGGCGGGGGACTAGAGCGGGGTCGGAGGGCAACCCGCGCGGGACTGCGCCTAGCGGCGCAGACACTCCCGCCCTAGCCCTCTCCCATCAAGGGCTTACAGGAGTATGTTCGTGGTTGGCGGGCAGTCCGCGCGGGACTGCGCCTAGCGGCGCAGGCACCCTAGCCCTAGCCTTCTCCCATCAAGGGAGAAGGGACACGTTGGCTTCAATTCAAGCCTGATTCCTAGTGGCTATCATGTCCCCGCCTTCGCGAGGATGACGTTGTTGGGCGACTCTGGATTCCCGCCTTCGCGGGAATGACGGGGCGGGGGCGCGAGAAAGCGGCGAAAAGCGTCCAATCCGCGCCTAAATCCGCCAAACATACCCCTGCAAGCCCATCAAGGGAGAGGGGATTCGTTGGTTGCGATTCGGGCTTGTTTTCCATGAACATGCCCCTGCAAGGGGGGAATTTGGAGATTTTGGCGCGAGAATCTTCCAAACTGTCCTTATGTCAACACTACCTAGGCTAAAATCCCGCTCGCTTCACGGCGCCGGGGTCTTCGAAGTACGCCGGCGGACGAATTTCCTCCGCGTGGATTGTCGCGGTTTCGGGTTCGCCGGATTCGTTGTCGACAAACCCAATCAACTCGCCGTCGCCGCTCTCGACGAACCGCTTGTTGAGATACCCCAGCGCCAAGCCCATTGAGGATGACGTCACGAATCCGACTTCTTCGCCGCCTTTCGCCGACGTGAGCGCGGAGCCTTCCTTGAGCGGCGCGTCGCTTTCGACTTCCAATCGGAACAGAAAACGCTGGACGCGCCCGTATGTGTTCAGCCCGCGCCACCACTTCCTGACCGATGTAGCAGCCCTTGTTGAAGTTGATATACGGCTTCAGGTTGGCTTCCAGCGGGTTGCGGCCTTCGTTCAGCTCGTTCGGATAGGATGGGATTCCGAACGAGATTTTGAGGTCTTTCATGTCGTCTTCGCTCAGCGTCCGAGCGGCGGCGATGGGAGGAATGGGCGCGTCAAGCGGCGCGATGATTTCGTAGGCGGGAAAGCGGCGATTGCTGTCTGTACGAGTAATCGCCCTCGCCCATGTCGGAGCGGATTATTAGGGCGTCGCCGTCCGCCGCGTGGCTTAGCGGGGACTGCAAATCGCCGGCGTTCGGGAACGCCGCGCGGGCGCCGACCGCTATCCGATGCGCCGTGCGCGCCGTGACGTCTTCCACCGCGACGTCTTCGGCGAACGTGTAGAAGTCTATCCACTCGATGACGCGCTTCTGCGTCCCCGCGCTGGTGAGGATGAGCAACTCGCCGCCGCGATGCAGGACGCGGAGCAGGTCGATGACGCGCCCTTTGTTGGTGGTGAGGACGGTCGCCGCGCCTTCTCCGGGGCGCAGGTCGCTTAGCGCGTTGGTCGTGAGGCGGTCGAGCAGGTCTATGGCGTCCTCGCCGGACATTCGCAGACGCCCGCAACGGGAAACGTCGTAAACCGACGTCGTCGACGCCAGCTCGCTCGCCGAGATTCCGTTGGACAAATCCCCCATGTCGCCGCGCCCCCTATACGCTGAACGAAGTGCCGCAGCCGCAGGTGGTCTTGGCGTTGGGGTTGTTGAAGACGAACCCCTTGCCGTTCAGCCCGCCGGAGTATTCGAGCACCGTGCCGGCGAGGAAGATGTACGACTTGCGGTCGACGTACAGCTCCATGCCGTGCTCTTCGATGATTTTGTCGTTTTCGCGCGGCTCGTTGACGAGGTCGAGGACGTAGGTCATCCCCGCGCAACCGCCGCCCTTGACGGCGACGCGCAGGTTGGCGCCGGGCATCCCGGACTGCTCGGCGAACGTCTGGACGTGCTTGGCGGCGTCCTGGTCTATGCTAATGGTCAGCGGAGCCGGCATCGTGTTCGTCGTCATCGCTGTTCGCTCCTGGCGTGATGAGTGGAGTGGCGGAACGGGGCGGAACCCGCCCCTGTCTTTAGATTTTACTACCAAACGGCGCGGGCGTCAATTTTCCCGCCGGCGGAGAAATTCGCGGAACAAGGAAACGCAAAGGCGCAGAGACGCAAAGGGCGCAAGGATAGGATGGTTGTTCGGTCAAATCCAATGTTCATGCGCTCCGCGTTTCCATTCTTCCGACCTTCGCGATTTTCCCTTCCCATAGCGCCCTTCGCGCCTTCGCGCCGTCGCGTTTTCCCATTGCGTCCCTCCGCGAATTTCGCGCCGCCGGGGCTAGGGTTGCGTTTTGCGGTTGCATTGGCTATATTATGGCGAACCCAAAGCGGCGCGCGCCGCCGTCCCGCGCAGTTCAAGGAGCGTGAATCATGGCGACCGACAATGGCAGAATCGGCGAGGTCGTTCTGCAGGTGAGAGATCTGCGGACGTACTTCGTGACCCGCTGGGGCGTGGTGAAGGCGGTGGACGGGGTGAGTTTCGACCTGCGGAGGGGCGAGACGCTGGGAATCGTCGGGGAATCCGGCTCCGGCAAATCCGTCACCAGCCTGTCCATCATGCGGCTTGTGCCGTCCCCGCCGGGGCATATCGTGGGCGGGGCAGGTGCTTTTGGAGGGCGAGGACATTCTCGAACTCTCCGAGGGCGAGATGGAGCAGGTGCGCGGCAGCCGCATCGGCATGGTGCTGCAAGACCCGATGACGGCGCTCAACCCCGTTTTCGACATAGAAGACCAGGTCGGCGAGGCGCTGAAAATCCACAAGGGGCTCGGAGGCGAGGCGCTGAAGGACACCGTCGTGGACATGCTCCGGAAAGTCCGCATCCCCGCGCCGGACGTTCGGATCAAGGACTATCCCCATCAGCTTTCCGGCGGCATGCGCCAGCGCGTCGTGGGGGCGATTGGGATTTCCTGCGACCCGGCGGTGCTGATAGCGGACGAGCCGACGACTTCGCTCGACGCCACGATTCAGGCGCAGTACCTCCGGCTGTTGCGCGAGTTGCAGGAATCGACCGGCGTGGGCATCATCTTCATCACGCATGACTTCGGCATAGTCGCCAAGATGTGCGACCGGGTCGCGGTGATGTACGCCGGGAAGATAGTGGAGCAGGGCGACGTCCGGCAGATTTTCAACAACCCGTCGCATCCCTACACGGAGGCGCTGATACAGTCCGTCCCCAAGATGGAGGTGAAGGAAGAGCGGCTTTACTCCATACCGGGGCAGCCGCCGGCGCTTTGGGATTTGCCGGGGGGATGCTCGTTCGCGCCGCGATGCCGGTACGCCTACGACAGATGCGAAGAGGAATATCCGCCGGAATTCGACGTCGACGAAGGGCAGATAGCCGCCTGCTGGCTGCGGGAGTCCAAGACCGCCGCCGCCGCCGTTGCCGCCGGAGACGCTTAGGGGGCGTTGACATAGGCTAGAATGGGCGATTATCGCGCCGCCGCGCGCGATTTCCATTCCGTCATTCCCGCGAAGGCGGGAATCCAGAAGGCGGCGGACGCCAACGTCGAACCGAAAATCGCCGCGAGCGCGATATGTCAACACAACCTAGACACACACACCCCAAATAGAGGTTGACCGATGACCACTACCAACGGAAACGGAAACGGAGCGTTGCTTGAAGTCCGCGACCTGAAAAAGCATTTCCCCGTCGGCTCCGGCTTCATGTCGCGCAACAAGGCGATGCTCAAGGCGGTGGACGGAATCAACTTCGAAATCCAGCAGGGGCATACCTACGGCTTGGTGGGGGAATCCGGTTGCGGAAAGTCCACCACCGCCAAGCTCATCCTGCATCTGGAGGAGCCGACGGAGGGGACGTTCTACTTCAACGGGCGCAACGCCACGGAGCTCGACCGGGATGGGATGCGCGAGTACAAGGCGAGCGTGCAAGCGGTCTTCCAAGACCCTTGGGCGTCGCTCAACCCTCGCATGAGAGTGGGGAGCATCATCAGCGAGCCGCTCGAGGTCAACAGCGTGATGACCAAAGGCGAGGTGAAAACCCGCGTGGGCGATCTGCTGACCGAAGTCGGCTTGCAGGAATACCAGGCGAACCTGTTTCCGCATGAGTTCTCCGGCGGGCAGCGCCAGAGAATCGGCGTCGCCAGGGCGCTGGCGCTGAACCCCAAGCTGATAATCCTGGACGAGCCGGTTTCGGCGCTGGACGTCTCCATCCGGGCGCAGATAATGAACCTGCTGGAGGATTTGCAGGAAGAATACAACCTGACTTACCTGCTAATCGCGCATCATCTCGCCACTGTGCGCTACATGTGCGAGAAGGTCGGGGTGATGTATTTGGGGCGGATAGTGGAAGAGGCGGACACGGAAGAGCTTTTCGAGAATCCGCTTCATCCGTACACGCGGGCGCTGATGTCCGCGGCGTTGCCGTCGCACCCGGACATAGACCGCGAGGAAATCATCCTCACGGGCGAAGTGCCGTCGCCGGTGAATCCGCCGGCGGGGTGCCACTTCCATCCGCGCTGCCCGTCGCGCTTCGAGCCGTGCGAGGACAACCCGCCTGTGGAGACGATGCCGACGCCGGGGCATCGGGCGGTCTGCCACTTGTATTAGGGTTGCGCCTAACGGCGCAGGGCACCCTCACCCTAACCCTCTCCCATCAAGGGAGAGGGGATTTGCCGCTCGCGATTCGGGCTTGGTTTCCAGTTGCTAAGTCGGTCGCTCCACTCTGGATTCCCGCCTTCGCGGGAATGACGGCGGCGGGGACGCGGGGAAGGGATGCGTTGGTTGGAATTCAAGCCTGATTCCTGGCGGCTATCCTGGCGGGCGATTCTGGATTCCCGCCTTCGCGGGAATGACGGCGGCGGGGGCGCGGGGAAGGGATGCGTTGGTTGGAATTCAAGCCTGATTCCTAGCGGCTATCCTGGCGGGCGATTCTGGATTCCCGCTTTCGCGGGAATGACGGCGGCGGGCGCGGGGATAGGGATGCGTTGGTTGGAATTCAAGCCTGATTCCTAGCGGCTATCCTGGCGGGCGATTCTGGATTCCCGCCTTCGCGGGAATGACGGGGGAAAAGGGCTAAGCCGTAAGCGGCTGGGCGATTATCCAGAGGCTGGACGCGGTGTAGAGCAGCATGAGCCCCAGCATGGGCAGTTGCCCGACCGCCGCGTTCGCCCCCGGCGGCGACCGCCTGAGCGCGATTATGTGCGCCAGATAGACCGACGCCGCATGCCCGCCCACTATCGCGGCGAGGCTGATGAACCACACCGTCCGCGCGCTTATGACGTCTTGGTTTATGACGTAATTCGCCGTCCCGAACAAGTCCCAACCGAAGCCGAACGGGTCGGACAGCAGGGGGATGATTAGCTGCCCCTCTATGAGAAGCAGGGTCAGGAAGTGGGCTAGGTGATAGGCGAGCGCGATGGGGACTAGCGACAGCACGAATCCGCGCGCCACGCCGACGGCGCTTTCGGTCTCGCCGGACGCCCGCTTGACGCCCCAGCAGAAGGCGAGATAGAGGGCGGCGAAGGCGATGGGGGCGAGCGCCAAGCCCAGCGTATCCACCGCGTCCACGCCGACGGTCGTCGCCAGCGACGAGCGAAAGCCCTCCCAAGCCATCGTGTCCTGAAAGCCGTCGAAAGTGACGGTCGCCAGCGCCAGAATGACGAAGGCGGCGGTCGCGGTCGGGATTCGCCGTTGGGACGCCAAGCCAATCGCCGGCGGACGCAGGTTGAACTCGCGCCCGTCCGCGCCGGCGCGTTCGAAGCAGTCGTAGCAGTCCACGCAGTCCGTCTCGTCGGCGCAGTCGGACGCGCAGTCGCGGCAGGCGGCGCGGTTCGCCGTCCGCGCTTCCGTGAGCGAGAAGCGCGAAAACAGCCCGAACAAGACCGTGAACGCTTCGCCGTTCCGAAGCCAGACATGCTTGCCGAACAGCGCCATGCCCGCCCAAGCGATTATTGAATACGCCAAGACCATGATCGAAAGGGTGAGCGGCCTGGACGCGCCGGCGAAGACGTTTTCCGCCCAAACGAACAAGAAGAAAAGCGCGACGGCGGGCAGGGCGTCGAGCCGCTCCGGATATTTGAACGGCGGGTTTTCCGGCTTCCCCGCGCCGCCGAAAAGCCGGCGCGACAGTTCGTAGGAAACTTTCCACGGGTTCAGATACGCCCACAGGTTGCCGAATAGCGCCGCGACGTAGCCCATGCCGACCCACCAGATTATCCAGATGAAAGTGGGCGAGATGTTTTCCAACACCTTGTCCGTTCCGAAGAATCCGGCGGCGAGCGCGAGGGCGAAGACGGCGAGCGACAAGGCGCCTATGACCCAGTACAACGCGCGGCTCGACAGCGCCCGCCCGATTATCGGCGCGCGCAGAAGGTCGTATCGCGGATAGCCGCCCGCCGCCGCGTCCGCGCCATCATCCCCCGCGCGCCTTTGGACGAACGCGCCAATCACGGCGAACGACAGCGCCACAGTCGCCACCGCGCCGATGATGAAGTAGCCGAGCGGTATCGGCAGATCGTAGCGCTGTCCGAAGGCGTGGGCGTATGCCGAGGACGCCGCCAGCGCCAGCGCCGCCGCCGCGAGGGACAGGGCGAAGATTGTTTTGGTTGCCGTCTTGGATATTCTGCCCAAAGCCGCGCCTCTTTCGTTGCGTTTAATTCAGCCTGTCTTGCCGGAATCAGGATTTGCGGGATTGCGGGATTTTCAGGGATTCGGCGGGCAATCGCTTTTCCGTGTTCGGACTTGGCGAAATTTCCATCTATGGCGAAAAGCGGAAGCCGCGCGAAGCGAAATCCTGAAAATTCAGCCAATCCGATAAATCCTGATTCTGACAAAGACGCTCGTCCTCACTCCAGCGTCTGAAGATAATTTATCACATGCCAAATCTCATCGTCCGAAAGCCGGTCGCCGACGCCCGCCATGGCGGTGTCCGGCACGCCGTCTTGGATGAAGGCGAACAGGGCGCGGTCGGGGTGCAGGGGGACGTGGGTCGCCAAGTCCGCCGGCGGCGGCTCCAGCGCGGCGGCGGCTGGGCCGTCGCCCGCGCCGGTTTCGCCGTGGCAGGATTGGCAGTTGGCGGCGTACAGCGCCATGCCCGCCGCGATGGAGTCGGCGGTGGGCGCGATGGGGTTGCGCTCCGGGGCGCCGTCGTCCCCGCCGATGGCGGCGAACGCCAGAATCGCGGCGAGGGCGGCGGCGAGCGTTCCCGCGCCCATCGCCGCCGCGCCCGCGCGCGAGCGCCAACCGCCGAGCGGCAATCCGAATCCCAGCAGCGCCAGCGCCGCCAAGCCAAGCCCGGACGCCAGCAGAATCCGCCCCGTCCGCGCGTCCGGCGCTATGGCGAGGCTGCCCCCTTCCGCGCCCGTCAACTCGAATCTGAAGGCAGTCCGCGAATCGAAGGAGTCCGGTCGCTGCAGAACAATCTCTAGCTGCCACGCGCCCGCCAAGCCGATGGCGCGGTCTTCCAAGACGAACTCCCCCGCGCCGGTCTGGTTCATGGATACTGCGACTTCTCCCAAATCCTCATCCAGATACGAAAGCCGCGCGCGGACGTCGGTCGCGTTGGTTATGGGGTTTCCGCGCGGGTCTCGCGCCGATACGCGGATTGCGTTCGCGCCTAGGCGTCCCGGCTCTACCGCCGCGCTTATCGCCGCGCCCTCGGCTTCGCCGGAGAAAGTCAGCGCGTCCGCCGCGCCCATGCCCTGCCGGGACGCCACTTGACGCGCAGGCTCCAGGGTTGTGAGGAATCCAGTCGCCAAGACCGCGAGGGCGATGAGGGCGGCTTCGGCGACGACCAGACGCCGCAGAATCCGCGCCGCGCGGTCGCCGCCGCGCAGTCTGGGACGAACCCAAATCAGGTTAGCCGCCGCCAGCGCGAGGATGAGGGCGACTATCGCCGTCTTGACGCCGAGCGCCGCGCCGTAGGGGGTCGCCATCGCTTGGGGAATCGTCACTTGCGCCCACGCGCCGAACGCGCCGGTGAGCGCCAGAATCGCCACGCTCGCGCCCGCGAATACGGAGAAGCGGGGGACGAGCGCCGCCAGCGCCGAGCGCCGCGATTCGCCGTCAATATGGCGGAACAGAATCGGAAGCCCGAACGACAAGCCGAGAAGGCCGCCCGTCCAAGCCGACGCCGCGATGAGATGGGCGAAGTCGCTCGCCATCGCCTCGATGCGGATGTTCGGAGTCGCCGCCGCGTGGCTGGTCAGGCTGACGGTGAGCAGCGCCGCCGCGCCCAGCGCCGCCGACATAATCAGCGCGAACGCCGGCTTGTCGCCATCCCGCCGCGCCGCGATGATGAGCGCGGCGACCGCCGCCGCGACGAGCGCGACGCGCCAAATCCACAACCGCCCCCAGCTCGACCCGCTTAGAATGTCCCAAGACGGAGCGCCGAGCGCGCTAATCGGCGAGACGTCGAACGCTGAAGACGCTTGAATGACCAGTTGCGCCGCCGAGCCGACGGCGAACAGCGCCGCGAACGCCAGCATGAGGCGGAAATCCGACCGCCACAGCGCAAGAGAGAGCGCCGGCGCGCCGCGAGCGCCCAAGACGGGGGCGGACACCAGCAGCCTGAACGCGGCGATTCCGAAGAGCGACATGCCGCCGAGCAGCGCCAGCCAGCGCGCCGCCGGGGCCGCGGGCGACTGGAGGGCGGGGGAATCCGATTCAAGCGCCGCGCCCGCGCCCGCGTCCGAAGACAGCGGCTCGCCGACCGAGAAGGCGAACGCGCCGCGAACGCTGTGGCCGTCCACTTGGGAAACGTTGCGCCAAGAGACTGTATAAGTTCCGTCCGCCAACTCGCCTAGCGACACGGACATGGACAGGGGGTTTTCGGGGTCGACGGCGCTGTCGCTGGCGTCCGCGCGCCGCCCGTTTCGGTCGAGAACGCGAATCTCGCTAAGGGCGTCCTCTATGGGTTCGGTGAATAGGATTGTCACCGTTTCGGGCGCGGAGTCGAGCGCGGAGTCGGGCGCGGGGTCGGCTTCCGCGAGGTTGGCGTGGGCGAGGGCCTCGGACGGCGGAATCGCAAGCGTCAGCGCGGCGGCGGCGAGCGCCAAAGCCGCCAGCGCGACCGCGCCAAACCCCGCCCGCGCCGCGCGCCGCGCCCCGCCCGAAACAGCCATTAGCGCCCCAGAAGCTCGTCTATTTGGCTAAGCATCTCATCCGCCGTCGGGCGCTCGGCGATGGTTTCGCCGACGTGGACGCTTAGGATTTCGCCGTCCGCGTTCAAGATGAACGTCGCCGGCGCCGCCACGCCGTCGTCGTGCAGGTCGAACACGCGGTAAGACCTGGCGACGGCGGCGCCCGAATCGGATAGTATGGGGAAAGTGGCGGACGCGAAATCGGCCATGCCGAGAGCGTTCTGGACGTCGTCCGCGCTGATGGCGATTAGCTCCACGCCGCGCTCGGCGAAACGCGGGTACGCCTGCGCCAGCTCCACGAGCTGGCTGCGGCAGATGCCTCAGAAGAAGCCGCGATAGAACACCAGCGCCGCGCCGCGCCGTTCTGACAGAACCGCCGACAGCGACACCGTCCCCCCCCGCGCGGACGGCAGGGTGAAATCCGGCGCGGCGGCGGATTGGGACAAGCCCCGCTCGCCGCTCGGCGCGGACGCGGAGCCGCCGCCGCAAGCCGCCGACAGCGCCGCGCCAGTGGCGAGAGCGCACAAAGCGAGCGCGATGATAAACGGTTTCATCTCAAACGATTCTCCGGCATGTTTGGGGTTGGCGGGCAATCCGCGCGGGACTGCGCCTAGAGGCGCAGACGCCCTCATTCTAACCTTCTCCCATCATATGGGTATGTTCGTGGCTGGCGAAACTGCGCCTTGCGGCGCAGGCGCCCTCACCCTAGCCCTCTCCCATCAAGGGCTTATAGGGGTATGTTCGTGGCTGGCAGACTGCGCCTTGCGGCGCAGGCACCCTCACCCTAGCCCTCTCCCATCAAGGGAGAGGGGATACGTTGGTTGCGCGCGACGCTTGTTTTCCATAAACATACCCCCGCAAGCCCATCAAGGCGGAAGGGATTTGTTGGTTGCGATTCGGGCTTGGTTTCCAGTCGCTAGGTTGGTCGCTGGCTCCCCTCTCTTCTCTCTAACGCCGGCACTCCGGCTATTCGTTCCGGCGTCCGCGTCTGAGCGACACCGCCAGGGCCGCGCCGCCGGCGGCTGCGCCGAGAATTCCGACGGCGATTCCCGCGAAGCCGATGATGTAGGCGCCGCCCGCCGAGTCGCTCGCGTTCGCCGCCGCTTCTTGCGCCGCCGCCGCGCTCGCCTGAGCGCCGCGCGCCGCGCCCTCGATTTCGCGCGCGGACGCCACTTTCAGCGGGAACTGAAGGGCGGACGCCGCCTGCACGTCGTCGAATTCGCCGCCGCCGGCGTGGGAGTCGAAGGTTTGGTCTATCGCGTCCCCCTCTATCTCGCCGTACAGGCGGATGCGGTAATGCCCCTGCGAAGTGGGGATGATGTTGGCGGCGTAATGGCCGGGGTCGTCCGCGCGCGGAGTCAGCTCAAGCGTCCGGGTCGTTTCGGACGCCACGTGGGTGATGTCCACTTTCAGCGTACTCTCAAGCCCTTCGATTCCCGCCATACGCGCAGCCGCGCTAGCCGCCGCCATTCCGGGAATCGTCACCATCGCGCTCGCTTCGACCGGTTCGCCGTTCACGGCGAGTTGCTTGTGGTCGTTGCTGTTGAGCGTGACGCGGATATGGCGCTCGCCCGGCTCCAAGCCGACTAGGTCGTAGCCCGGCCCGTAAACGCGCCCGATTTTGACGCCGTCGACGTATATGTGGGCGTGTCCCGCGCCCGGCTCTCGGTCGCCGTCGACGCTTTCCGGCGCCCAGCGCCAGTTGTCCGCGCTTACGCTGACGGCGACGCCGCCGTTCGTTCCGACTTCCGCGTCTATGCTCACGGAGACGGGGACTTCGGACTCCAGGGTTTCCTCATGGGTGTGCGCCGCCGGTGACGAATGGTCGTGGCCCGCGTGTCCGTCGTCCGCGCTCTCGCTCTCGCTCATCGGCTTGGTCACGCGGACGCTCACGGCGTTCATCACGCCCTCGTAGGCGGGTTCGTTGAGGAAGCCGACCGTGATTTTGTAGCCGGAGACGTCGGCGTCTCCGTGCGCCATGGCGGACGAGTGGGTTAGCGCCGCCAGCGCCAGCGCGGCGATTATTGCCAGAAATCGGCGCGTTTTCATCGCAACCTCCAACTTCATCTGATATTTCATGTTTGCGCGCTTCGCGGATTCTTCTTTATATAAGCGCGAACCGAAAGCCCGGCGACCGTGAGCAGGGCGAGCAGGACGAACAGCGTGACGATTCCCCAGAAGGGGTTGACGCGCTGCACGCCGAGCGCGAACCGCGCCGTCCCCGTTCCCGCGTCCCCGCTGACGGTGACCGCGAATGTCCACTCGCCTTCGATGTCCAGATTCACGTTGGATTCGTAGAGCTTGGGGTCATATGAATCCGCGAAGGCTTGCAGGTCGCCGTATGGGGTGGCGCTGCCGTCGGGCCTTTCGGGGGATATGGTCACGCTGGCGTCGGGGGCGCTGACGCGCTCGCCGGTGTTCGCGTCCGAAACTTCGATTATCAGGATGCCTTCGCCGACCAGCAACTGGGGCGGAATCGCGCCTAGCCGCAGGCGGTAGGGTCCGGCGTCCGCCCGCTTGTCCAGGGTGAACCCGCCGCCGTGCGCGAAGGCGCCTTCGGCGTCCGCCAGCGCCAGCGCCGCCAAAGACGCGAGCGACAGCGACAGCGCGACGGCGAGAAGGGCGGGCGATGCGGTGAGCGGCGCGTTTCGCATATCACGGAAATTATAGCATACCGAGCGGCGTCCATCCGATGGGATTCGCGAGCGAAGCGGGCGGCTAAGTCCCCATTGTCGCCTTGTCCATGACGGCTTGGAAGACGCGCTCCGGCAGAAACCTAGCGCCGAGCATCCCCGCGCGGGCGTCCGCGCCGACGGGGTGCCTGAACGAAGGGCGGCGCGCCGTCAGCGTCTTTTCGATGACGCGGGCGACGCGGTCGGGGTCGCCCGCCAGACGGTCAAATCTGCCGTGGCTGCGGTCGTACTTGGCGATGTGGGGGGCGTAGGCGAGCGCCGGGTCGTCCGCCCGCGCCGCGCGGAGCTGGTTCTTTTGGAAATCGGTGGCGAACAAGCCCGGCTGCACTAGGCAGACGTGGACTCCGAACGGCTTGACTTCCGCCCGCAACGATTCGCTTAGCCCCTCTATGGCGTATTTGCTGGCGACGTAGGCGCCGTTGAAGGGCGTTCCCATGCGCCCCAAAACCGAGCTTATGTTGATTATGCGCCCGGCGCGGCGCGAAATCATGCCGGGCAGGAAAGCGCGAATCATCCTCGCCGCGCCGAAGAAGTTGGCTTCGAACTGCGTCTTGAGCTCCGCGTCCGAGACGGTTTCGACGGGGCCCCAGACGCCGAAGCCGGCGTTGTTGACTAGGGCGTGAATCCCGCCGAACTGCTCGCTTAGCCCCGGCGAGGCGGCGGCGACGGACTCATCGGAATTGACGTCTAGCTCCACGCCGAAGACGCGGACGCCGCGCTCTTCGGCGTCTTCGAACATGCCGGCGAGGCGGTCTAGCCGCCTGCTCGCGCCGATTGCGGTGTAGCCGCGCTCCGCCAGGCGGATCGCCGCCGCCCGCCCGATGCCGGCGGAGGCGCCGGTTATGAGAACGGTTTGGATTCCGTTTCGCATCTCTCTACGACGCTCCTCTGGCGAGCGGCTCGCCGCGCGCGGCAATGTCCAGATTGCGCGCCGTGTGCAGCAGCCCGATGTGGCTGTACGCCTGCGGGAAGTTGCCCAGATGCTCGCCGGTGTTCGGGTCTATCATCTCGGAGAATAGCCCCAGATGGTTGGCGTGGGACAGCATGCGCTCGAAGTACTCCGCCGCGCGCTCGGTCTGGCCGGTGTAGAGCAGGTTGCCGATGAGCCAGAAGCTCAGCAGGGTGAACGCGCCTTCTTCCTGCCCGTCCAAGCCGTCGTCGGTTTCGGAGGGCAGATAGCGCCAGACGAAGGGGCCGTCCGTCAGCTCGCGCTCTATCGCCCGCAGGTTTTGGGCAATGCGCGGGTCGTTCGGCGGGATGAATCCCAGGAATGGGATGGCGAGGTTGCTGGCGTCGAGCGCGTCGGCGTCGTAGCGCTGGCGGAAGGCTTGCTTGCCGGCGCTCCAGCCGGCTTGCAGGGCTTCTTCCTTGATGAGCGCCGCCGTCCGCGACCAGCGCTTCGCCGTGCGGCTTTCGCCGGCGACTTCCGCTATCCGCGCCGCGCGGTCGAGCGCCGCCCAGCACATTATCTTGGAATAGACGAAGTGGCGCAACTCGCCGCGCACTTCCCAGACGCCCCTATCCTTGCGCTGCCAGTTGCCCATCACCGCTTCCGCCAAGGCGCTCACAACCGACCACGTGCCTTCCGGCATCTCGCCGGTCAGCCCGTACATGGAATGAATGGACAGAATCACCTCGCCGAAGACGTCCAGCTGGAGGTGGTCCGCCGCGCCGTTGCCGATGCGGACGGGCTTGGAATCGGCGTATCCCGCCAGGTGGTCGAGCGTCCGCTCTTCCAGCGAGGAATCCGGGCTTATGCCATAGAGTATGCGCGTTCTGCGGTAGTTCAGCTGGCACTGCTCGATGAGCCACTTCATATAGTGGGCGCCTTCGTCCTCGTCGCCCATGCGGTAGAGAATTTCCACCGTGAAGCTGGCGTCGCGCAACCAGGCGAATCGGTAATCCCAGTTGCGCCCGCCGCCGATGGTCTCCGGCAGGCTAGTGGTGGGCGCGGCGACTATGGCGCCGGTGCGCCGATAGACCATGAGGCGCAGAGTAAGCATCGACCTGATTACGACGTCCCGCCAAGCGCCTTCGTAGCGTATGAAGGCGACGAAGCTGCGCCACCAGAGGCGCGTCAACTCCAGTTTGGCGCGGGTGCCGTAGGCGGAAAGGCGCGGCGGTCTGCCGTCCCCGTAGGCGAGAACGAAAGTCGCCGTCTGCCCCTGCGAGAGCGTGAAAGCGGCATGGGCGGAGTCGCCGGCGTCCGAGATTCTCAGGGGGACGTCCGACAGCAGGTTGAGCGTCTGCCCGCCGCCGCGCGCGCGGACGCCGTCATCAAGACGGTCGAGAACGGGCGTGGCGCGGGCGTAATCGGGGCGCGGCTCGAAATCGCAGCGGACGGCGACTTCGCCGGAAACGCAGCGCGCCACGCGGTGAATCTCGAGCGGCGCTTCGATGGCGTGGACGTCCTCTCCCAGCGGCATGAAATCCGTCAACTCCAGCTCGCCGGTTTCGGTGGCGAACGTCGTTTCGAGAACGTTGGTGTCACGCTGGTACGCCTGGCGGCGGGAAACCGTCTCATCGGCGGGGGCGACGCGGAATCTGCCGCCGATGTCGCCGTCGAGAATCGCGGCGAACACGCTGGGCGAGTCGAAGCGCGGCAGGCAGCACCAGTCGATGGAGCCGTCGATTCCGACGAGGGCGGCGGACGACATGTCGCCGATGAGTCCGTATTCGTCTATGCGGAGATGAGGCTTGTTGGTATTCATGCGCGCGCCGCCTGCGGGGGTTTAGGGAAGAGATGAATCCGCCCATACGAAATATAGCGCTCGGCGGGGGGTGTCGCAATATCTTGGGAGTATATGTATCATAAGATTGGCATTTGATTGGGATGACCGCTGGAATGTGTCGGTCCGCGCGCGCGGTTAGCGAAAAACTGGGCTGAGGTGTAAACTTATGAAAAACTGGCACTTCATCGCGCTCTTGGCGGGATGCTTGGTTGCGGCGGGCGCGTTTGTGGGGCTGAGCTGGCTACGAGCGCCGACGCCGTTCGAGACGCTTCTGTTTCAGGTCGTGATTCTGGTCACTGGGTTGTTGGGTTCGTACATATACGGCAAGAATTCAGCCGCCGAAGCCGCGTGGGACGTCATAAGGCCGCACGCGCGCTCAGCGATTAGGCGCGCCCGGTCGTTGCGCCGCAGTTTGGGCAGGTTGTCGGAAAGAATCGAAACGATGCAAGAAGAAAACCCAGACCATCGTCTCGAAGTGATTCACGCCGTGATAACTGAACAAGCCGAGGTTAGCCAAGACGCGCTGGATGATTGGCGAGACGTGATTCCCGACGACGTCGCGGACATGGCGGACCTGGACGCCGCGCCCGGCGACATAGACGAATCCGATGATGAAAACGGCGCGCTGGACTGGCGAGTTTAAGGCGCTCGTTTTTTCAATGCGAGGACGATTAGGAGGCGCTCGCGATGAATACCCAAATCAAACCCGTTCGCGGCAAGGTCGCCCGCGTTCTGAATGAAAGGGAAGTGGCGATAAACCGAGGTTCGGAAGACGGGGTCGAGCTCGGCATGAAGTTCAACATCATCGATTCCGACCGCCAAGAGGTTAGGGACCCCGACACCGGAGAGACGCTTGGGTATGTGGAGCGATCCAAAATCCCCGTCAGGGTGACGTCGGTTTACGACCGGCTCGCCGTGGCGACGACGTTCAGGTTCCGGCGCGTGAACGTCGGCGGCAAAGGTCTGGGCGTCGGCGGTTTCAACCCTCCTATCTGGCGGAATCGCTATGAGACCGTCGGCGAGAATGGCGCAAAAGCGAAAGACGACTCGGAGTTCAGCAAACACGTCGCCATCGGCGACCCCGTCGTCCAAGTACTCGAACCCGAAGCCGCCGGCAACAAGCGGGAATCGGCGAGGGTGGGCGCGAACGCATGAGCAAAATCGCGCACATCAGAGCGCGCGAAGTTCTCGACTCGCGCGGCAACCCGACCGTGGAAGTCAACATCGGCTTGTGCGACGGCGCTTGGGGGCGGGCGCTTGTGCCGTCCGGCGCGTCCACGGGGGCGAACGAAGCCGTGGAGTTGCGCGACGGCGACCCCAAGCGGTTCAGGGGGCGCGGCGTCCTCAAGGCGGTTCGCGGCGTCCACGAGACCATCGCGCCCGCGCTGGTCGGCAAGCCCGCCGGCGACCAGCGCGGGGTTGACCGGACGCTTATCGAGATGGACGGCGCGGACAACAAATCCAATCTCGGCGCGAACGCCATTCTGGGCGTGTCGCTGGCGGTCGCCCGCGCCGCCTCCGAAAGCTCCGGGACGCCGCTCTACCGCCACTTCAACGACGGCGAACCCCTAACCCTTCCCGTCCCGATGCTCAACATAATCAACGGCGGGCGGCATGCGGAGAACTCCACCGATTTTCAGGAATTCATGGTCTTGCCGCTCGGTTTCGACACCTTCGCGCGGGCTTTGCAGGCGGGGGTGGAGGTTTACCACTCGCTGATGGACGGCATGAGAAACCGAGCGCTCGGCGCGAATGTCGGCGACGAAGGCGGATTCGCGCCGCCCGTCCGAACCAACCGGCAAGCGGTCGACCTGATAATCGAAGCGATAGAAAACGCCGGCTACAAGCCGGGGGAGCACTGCTTTCTCGCGCTGGACGTCGCGGCGTCCGAACTGAGGGCGCGGGGGGGGCGATACGCCCTTCCGCAGAGCGAAACATCCTTGCGCGCCGGCGACTTGGTGAACATCTACGAATCCTGGATGGACGACTACCCCATCATCTCCATAGAGGACGGACTCGCGGAAGACGATTGGGAATCTTGGGGCATGATGAACGAACGGCTGGGGGACAGGGCGCAACTGGTGGGCGACGACATCTACACGACCAACCCGAAGCTGATTCGGCGGGGCATAGAGCGCGGCGCGTCCAACGCCGTTCTGGTGAAGCTGAACCAAATCGGGACGGTGAGCGAGACGCTGGACGCCATCCGCATGACCAAATCCGCCGGCTGGGGGACGGTGATAAGCCACCGCTCCGGCGAAACCGAAGACTCGTCCATCGCCGATCTCGCCGTCGGGGTGGGCGCGGGGCAGATAAAGGCGGGCGCCCCCGCGCGCGGCGAGCGAACCGCCAAGTACAACCGACTCCTGCTGATAGAGGAAGAGCTGGGCGGCGAAGCCCGCTACGCCGGCTTTGAACCATACGAACGATTCTTGCGCCGGCGGTGACCGGCGGTCATCCCCTAAACGACATTTCAATGGAATGTCCACAGAAACCAAGCCCGAATCGCGAGCGATAAATCCCCTCTCCCTTGATGGGAGAGGGCTAGGGTGAGGGTGACTGCGCCGCAAGGGCAGGTTCGCCAACCGCCAACAACAACGAAAGGAGACCCCCGCATGGCGACCCGAATCGGAATCAACGGCTTTGGACGGATTGGGCGGCAGGCGCTCCGCGCCATGCGCGAGCGCCACCCGGACGCCCTCGAAGTGGTCGCGGTGAACGACCTCGGCAAAGCCGAAGACAACGCCCGCCTTTTCAAGTACGACTCCACCTACGGCAGATACCCCGGCGAAGTGGAAGCCGTCGCCGGCGGCATACGCATCGACGGCGACGAGATAGCCGTACTCGCCGAGCGCGACCCGGCGAAGTTGCCTTGGGGCGAGCTGGGGGCGGAAATCGTAATCGAATCCACCGGCGTGTTCACGGACGCCGAGCGCGCCGGCGGGCATCTCGCGGGCGGCGCGAAGAAGGTCGTCATCTCCGCGCCCGCCAGCGGGGAAGACCTGACAATCGTTCTCGGCGTCAACGAAGACCGATACGACGCCGACAGCCACAACATCATCAGCAACGCGTCCTGCACGACCAACTGCATCGCGACGATGGCGAAAGTCTTGCACGACGCCTTCGGAATCGAGCGCGGGCTGATGACCACCGTCCACGCATACACGAACGACCAGAGCGTGCTGGATCAGGTTCATTCCGACCCGCGCCGCGCCCGCGCCGCCGCGCAGAACATCATCCCGACCACCACCGGCGCCGCCCGCGCCGTCGGCTTGGTTCTGCCGGAGCTGAACGGCAAAATCCACGGCATGGCGATGCGCGTTCCGACCCCCACCGTGTCCGTGACGGATTTCGTGGCGACGCTGAATCGCGACGCCAGCGCGGACGAAGTGAACGCCGCCTACCAAGAAGCCGCCGCCGGAAACCTGGCGGGGATTCTCGGCTACACGGACGAGCCGCTGGTGAGCGCCGACTTTCGGCAAGACCCGCGCAGCGCGATAATAGACGGGCTTTCCACGATGAGCATGGGGGGCGACATGGTGAAGGCGGTCGGATGGTACGACAACGAATGGGGCTACTCGTGCCGAACCGCCGACCTCGCCGCGTTTCTGGCAAAGAAGGGGCTGCGATGAAAACCGCGTCCGAACCGACCGTAGGGCGGAATATCCAGACCGTCCGCGCGCTGTCGAACGACCTCGCCGCGTTCCTGAACGGCTTGCCGGAGGGAATCTGGCGCGAACCGGACGGCTACGCCAGCGCCTGCGACGGGTGGAACGTCGCGGACGTCGTGACGCATCTAATCCAAATCGCCAACCTCAAGACGCTCAGCGTGGAGCGGGCGCTTGCCGGCGAATCGTCCCCGCCGATGGGCTACCGCCGCATGGACGCCGCCGAGCGGCAGAGCGCCCTCGTCGCCCTGCGGGACGCCTTCCACGAGGACATCTTCCCGGAGTTCAACGTATCCTGCCTGCGCTTCAACCGGCTGATAGCGTCGCTCGCGCCGGACCAGCACGACCTCCCCGCGTGGCACCCGGCGGCGACGATGACCGTCTCGCGCCTAATCGGATTGCGCCTCATGGAGCTCGCCGTACACGGCTGGGACATCCGATACGGATTCGACCGAAACGCGGCGATAAACCCGATAGCGCTGCCGTTCCTAAAGAGCTGGATACCCAACTGGCTGCGCGCCGCCTTCCAAACGCCGCGCGATTTGGAGCGCCCCATAACCCTGCGATTCGCCCTGACTGACTCGCCGGGCGAATCGCAGGACCTGACGGTTCGGGCGGACGGATTCGCGCTGTCCGAATCCAACGCGGACGCCGAGCCGGACGCGACAATCTCGGTGGACTCGAGCGGCTATATCCTGTTCCTGATGGGACGAACCCCCGTCCGCCGCGCCATCCGACGAGGGCGAATCGCGCTTGACGGCGACCAAAGCGCCGCCGAGCGGTTCGGGGAGTGGTTTAGGGGGATATGAAGGGGGCAATTCGGACGCCGCCCAAGCGCGACTTTCCGGGCGAGAAAATGTACAATGGGGGACGAGGTTCGCCCAACCGAAATGGCAATCACAAAACTGACAATCGAAAACTTCAAAAGCTTCGCCCATGTCGAAGTGGATTTCAGGCGGTTCAACGTAATCGTCGGGCCGAACGCCGCCGGAAAATCCAACCTGATAGAAGCCATCGCGTTCTTGCGCGACATCGCGGAACACGGGCTGGAGAACGCGGTGGCGATTCACGGCGGCATGAAAGCGCTGGTCAATTTCGACGCCGACGGCGAGCGGGTCTTGCGCGTTGGGGTGGAATACGGTGAGTCCGAGAATGACCATGAGGCGCTTTTCATAGACGGGGTACCCCTTCGCGCTATGGAACGACATGACGACAAGATTGTCTCGATTGAGAAAGGGGGCGTCGCATACGACTTTTCGGTTCGTCCTCACACAAGAGGCGACGGGTTCAACGTCGTCCGTGACGAATTGTCTCAGCGGATTGCGTTGGTTGAAATGGAGCCGGCGAGAGACGAAAGCGTAGCAGACGATGGACAACGGGTACGGTACTCGCTCCGGGGTAGAGAAGTTGACTTTTACTGGGAGGTCAAGACGCTGGCGGAAGGCGCTCTGACGCTAAACCGTGGAAACAGCAAAGTGAAGGCGCGGCTCGATTCGACCCTCAACAAAACTATCAGTCCCTCCGACATTTCCCCGATGCTTTCATATACCAATTGGGGATTTCATAAAAGGTCGTTGATGCTGGAACATCATTTCCTGCGAATGACCAACCACGATCTCTTGCAGGCGTTGGAAAACGCGCGCATCTACGACTTCGACCCCAAGAAACCCAAGCAAGCCGTCCCAATCGCCGGAATCAAAGAATTGGACGGCGACGGCGGCAACTTGGCGATAGTCTTGCAAGAGATTCTCAGACGCCGCGATAATCGCCGGCGGTTCGTCAACTTGGTTTCGGACCTTCTGCCGTTCGTCGACAGCGTGGGCGTGGATACGCTCGCCTACAACTCGTTGCTCGCCAAACTGACAGAACGACGCTCGTCCGGCAAACGCGATTTGTCGGTGGCGTGGGCGTCGGACGGCACGATTTCGGTTCTGGCGATGGTAGCGGCGCTGTTCTTCGAGAGCGGCGAACTGGCGATATTCGAGGAGCCTGACCGCAACATGCACCCGCACCTAATAGGGCGTCTTGTGCAGATGATGAAAGAAGCGTCCGAAAACAAGCAGATAATCCTCACCACCCACAACCCGGAGATGCTGCGCCATTCGGATTTGGAAGACGTCCTGCTCGTCCAACGAGACGATGACGGGAATTCCACAGTCACTCGACCGGCGGACAGCGAGACTCTGAAAATCTTTCTCGAAAACGAACTTGGCATTGAAGACCTGTTCGTTCAGAATCTGCTGGGGATATGATGACTGGTTGCAGACAGATTTGGCTGCTAGTGGAGGGAGTCGACGACGAGCGGTTCGTCAAGAGCGTACTCGCGCCCGAATTCCAGCGCGCGTATGACGTAGTGCGGATATGGAAGTACAGCCAAGTCGCCATTCCCGTCCGCGCCAATTTGTTGCGAAGCATCCACGCGACGCCGAACGCGGACTACATCCTGTTTTGCGACATCGACCAGCATCCCTGCGTCACCTCCAAGAAAGAGTGGGTGAAAAAACCGTTGCCGTCGCTGTCAGACGACAGAATCGCGGTGGTCGTGAAGGAGATAGAATCGTGGTACCTAGCGGGGCTGGACGAGCGCGATTTCGAAGAACTCCGCATAGCCAACGTCGACCGACCGGATGAAACGGTCAAAGAATCATTCGACGCTTTGGTCGGCGGGAAAGTCAACCACACCGCCATGCTGGTCGAGATTCTCAAGCGCTACAAACCGTCGGAAGCTCGGCGGCGCAGTCCGTCGTTTGGGTACTTCGCCGGCAAGCATCTGCCGGATTCGGCGGGGGGATAAACCGCCGGCGTTACTCTCGCCCCAACTTCTCCGCCAACTCCGTGAAACTGCACGCCGTTATGTCAAACCGCGACGTGTCGCCTGGGTCTTCCGCTTTGGTTGGGTCGCCGTGTTCGGTTGGGCGGCGTATGTACGCGGTCCGCATCCCCGCCGCCCGCGCGCCGTCGACGTCGTAGGCGTGGGCGGCGACCATCATCGTATCGGGCGGGTCGGCGTCCAGCAGGCGCGCCGCGCCTAGATAGACTTGCGGGTCGGGCTTGTATGTCCCGAACATTCCCGTCGACAACACGCAGTCCCATGGCAAGCCGGCGCGCTTGGACAATCCTATTAGCAAGGACATGTTGCCGTTCGAGAGCGCTCCGATGATGTGATTCCGCTTCAGCGCGGTTAGCCCTTCGACCACGTCGTCCCAAGCGGCTAGGCGGCGCCAGGCGCGGTTGAGATGGGCGATTTCCGATTCGGGGGCGTCCGCGCCGCCGAGTTCGGGGAGCAGGGCGTCCAAGACCTCGCGGTGAATGGCGTCCATGCTGATCCAGCCGCGTTCGCCGTTGGCGATTTGGGACTGCAGGTCGCGGAATCCGGCGCGCCAGCGGTCGGCTAGGGCGCCGCCGTCGATGTCCATGTCCGCGCCGCGCGAGTTGGCGAACCGAGTCAGCTCGGCGGCTATGGACGCGCGCCAGTCAACCGTCGTGCCGAATACGTCGAATAGGATTGTTTTGATTTTCATGGAATCCTCCGGGGGGCTTGCGCGCGGCTCGCCCTCACGCTAGCCTTCTCCCATAGAACGCTCCGGAGTCTGACCATGCGCTCCCCGTCCGAATGTTAGCAGATTGAACAAGACCCGCGACAGCGCATGCCGCGTCTCACAAAGGCGCGGACGCGAAGGCGCGGCAATTGGGCGCGCGGAACCGCGACCGCCCGCAAGCGGAAGCCTGACAGCCGTCGCCGTCGCGCTGGGGGCCCTAGTCCTTATAGGGGTATGTTTGGAGTTGGCGGGCAATCCGCGCGGGACTGCGCCTAGCGGCGCAGGCGCCCTCACCCTAGCCCTCTCCCATCAAGGGAGAGGGGATTCGTTGGTTGCGGTTCGGGCTTGGTTTCTAGTTGCTAAGTCGGTCGCTCCACTCTGGATTCCCGCCTTCGCGGGAATGACGGCGGCGGGGGCGAGAAAGCGGCGAAAAGTGTCCATTTCGCGCCTAAATCCGTCAAACATACCCCTATAAGCCCATCAAGGGAGAGAGGGGATACCTTGGCTTCAATTCAAGCCTGATTTCGGTAAACATACCCCTGCAAGCGCCTCTAGTCGGAACCGTCGGCGCCGTCCGACAGCGCCCAACCAGATAGATGTCCGCGCCCGCTTCGCGCCGCTGATGAGGCGGGGCGCTGTCGCTGTGGAAATCCGACAGCGTCGCGCTCGCCATCGCCCCGACGGCGCTATCCGACGAGCTGACGGAGGCGGTCGCGAGCGTTGTCCATCGCCGGATGCGCCGTCCCGGTCGCTTCGGTTTTGGATATAGGTCGGATTCAAGGCGCTCAAGGGCGCGGGCTGGCAGCGTCGGAAGACTCGGCGGGTTGACCCGGCGCGGGTTGAGCGTCGCCGGCTGGTCTTGTCGGCGGCGGCGCTGTACGCGCTCGCCTACGGCAGACGGAATGAGGGCGCCCGCGCCGTTAGACGCGGTCTTGCCAAGAACGCCGATATTGATTTTCAATTTAGGCGATTGGACATGCCCCCTCACTCCGCAACCATCTTCTCGGCGAGCGGGGACAGGATTTTTTCGGCTATCCACGCCGCCGCCGGCGCGCATACGGCGTCGCCGAAAGCGTTGAGCGCCTGCCGCTCCGTCTCGGCGACTATGGGAAGCGCGTCGGGGACGCCCTGCAGACGGGCATATTCGCGGGCGGTGAGCGCGCGCATGCGGACGGCGCCGCTCCCCGCCGCGACCAAGAACTGCCGCCCGCTTCCGCCGGCGACCGTGCGGAGACAACCCGCTATGTCGTCCCGCCGAACTTCCGCGCGTTGGCGGCCCGCGCGAATCCGGCGGAAGAACGTCCTGAAACTCTCTTCTTCCCCTTCCGCCATGCGCTTCACCGCCGCCAGATGCGCGGGGGACATCATCGCAATGTGCCGGTCGACCTCTTGGGGCGTCCACCAGCGGGAATCGCCGGGCGGGATGCGTTCTACAACGGTTCGTGAAAAGCCGTCCGTCTTGTAATCCGGCGGCTCCGGCGCGTCGAGGCGCGTCCAGCGAATGTCGTCCGCGCTCGACAGCATCAGTTTCTTGAGCCTGTCCGGCATTAGGCGCTTGGATCTGGAGCCGTCGAAGGGCGCGCCGCCGGCGGTTTCGCGGCTTGTTTTCACCCCGACCATGAAAATGCGGGGGCGGCTTTGCGGAACGAACGACAGCGCGTTCAGCATGAAGGCGTCGCAGGCGTATCCGAGCGCGTTGAGGGCTTTCGCGGTTATGCGGAAATCGTCGCCGCCGTTGGAGTGGAGCCAACCGACCACATTTTCCAGCAGGACAATGGGGGGCGAGTCATCCCACTGCTTTTTGAGAATGTCGCAGAATCCCCAAAAGGCGCCGGACTGGTTGCCGTTGATGCCTTCGAGTTTGCCGGCCAGCGACAGGTTTGTGCAGGGGAACGAGCAAGTCGCCAGGGCGGTTTTCGGAATGTCGTCGGGCGACGCCGAGAATATGTCCTCCACGCGATAGGCGTCGCCGAAGAAGCCGCGATACATTCGGGCGCGCGTTTCGCTCCAGTCGTTCGCGTAAACGACCCGCCAGCCGCCAGCCGCCTCGAGTCCCATGCGAAACAGACCGATGCCCGCGAAGTACTCGGCGGCGGCGAAGGGGGTTCCGGCGGGCGCTGTTGATGTCGATGTCGCCGTCATTTCACTTGCCCAGCGCGGACGGGATTCTGATTTGCAGCGACAAGTCGGTTTCCGCCGCGCCAACCCTTTCGTTGTAGATTTCGAGCAGTCTTTTCAAGTTTTCGGACACTTTGCCGCTAGAGAAATCGGACAATTCCTCAATGTTTTGGGATACGAACGATTCGATGGACTCGACCGATACTTCGCCCGCCTTGCCGCGCCCGTCCGCGCTATCAGCGGCATCTTGAACGAGCCGGGGGACTCCGGCGACGGTCACGTCGCCGCCTAGAAATCAATGATTCCGGCGCGATAATCGTCCATCTCACGGTACTCGCCGGTTTCGGGGTTCCAAAGCGTCCGCTCGTATTCGTCGCTTCATCTCGCCGCGATGTCCTCAACCCAAGCGCGGCACTTGTTCTTGGTTCGCCTGATTTGAAGCTTCGCTCCCAGGTCGCTGAATCGCCGGAGTTTGCACAGGTCATCCAAGACGTCGTGAGCGAGTATGGCGTATTCCATATGCGGGTCGACGTCCTCGCCTATGACGAATCCGCGGACGATGTCGGATTCGCTAAGATTCAACCTGACCCAGCCCAGATAGCGCAAGAGTTGGCCAAGGGCGGCGTCGCTGGCTTTGTCCCGTTTCAACTCCACGACGACGAAATCATCGTCCGCGTCTCTCGCCAGAATGTCAATTCTGCCGGCGCCGCTGGTTTCGTATTGGCTTTGGACTATGGTCAACCCCGATTCGATGCGTTCGAGATTATCGACTAGCCACGCTTCCATCGCCGCTTCTCCGTAAACCCTGCAACGGTAATCCTCTAGTGTGTCATTCGGCGGCGCCATGCCTCTTCGGATCGCTTCTTCATAAGCGCCGGTCGCGTTTTCCGGTTCGCCCACATGTCGGTAGTAGTCCGCCGCCGCGATTGGGTTGGGGGCGGAATCCAAGCCGCCGTAGTGGGAGAACCAGTCTTTTTGAGTCTTGAAATTGATGTATGCGTTGTTGCCCCGCCTGTACCAAGCGAGCGCCCTCTCCGCCGCCGCGCGGTCGGCGATTGAAATGCGAGAACTGGCGTAACTCATGTAACGCGGGAACGCCAAGAAGTTGGCGGTATATGAGTACGCCCTGTCGAATTTCCTGTAGTTGTCGTCGTCAAGGCGGGAATGGAACCTAGCCCGGTCGACGTCGGACAGACTCCTGTAATTTTCCATGAGGCTGATATGGCGGGGGATGTCGCCATGCTTGTGAATTCTCATCACGAACAAGATGAATTCGTCTTTGGTCATCGGTTCGGGATGGCTTGCGAGCAGGAACTCCAAAAGGACGTAGTGGGGTATGACGGAGATGGACGCGGTGAGCTTCGGACTCGTCTGGGGGTTGCCTATCTGGTATTTTTGGACTTGGCGCTCTATGAGCTTGCCGGGGGTTGGGGACTGCAGAATCTCCCGCCCGACGTCGGTGAATTCGATTGTGTCTTGGTTGTTTATCCAAGCCGAGCCCAGTTGGTTGAAGAGCATTTTCAGCTCTCTCGCCCAAGCCGCGCCCGCTCCTGGGCGCACTTCGTCGGCGAACCGTTGCTGGGATTCGGGCTCCCACACTTCCCCCGAATTGGCGAAATCCCGCAAGACGCGGTGGTACCCGACAATTTCGCCGACGATTTCTTCGCGCACTGCCCTCGCCTTCGTGAAAGACCAGAAGCCGTCGGCGGAATTGAAACGGTCGGCATGCCTTAGCAGTTGTCTTGGGATTGCCATGTTTCTTCAAGTCCGCGTGTTCAGGATATTGCCAGGTTGCCTTGAGTCTCCAGATTTTTCTCGGAGTCCGCCAGTTTTCTCAGCATTATGTCGCAGCGGCGGTTTTCGACCGCGTCCGCGACCCGATTCCGCGCTATTTCGGTGAAGACAGGCGAAATGTCCACTGAAATATAGCGCCTTCCGAGAGTCTTGGCGACGACCGCGGTTGTGCCGGTGCCTCCGAACGGGTCAAGCACGACGTCGCCGGGGAAATCGCTCTCGGCGACCCCGCCGAAAGTGTACATTCTGATAAGCCGCGCCGGAAGCAACTCCGGGAACGGCGCCGTGTGGACGCCGTTTCGGGCGACGTCTTCAGGATACATCCACCAAACCTGGCGGGTGAGATCCATCCACTCATCCTTGCTGAGACGGTTCGCGTCCTTGACGCCCGCCGGGAATTTGGGCGGCGACCCGGCTTTGACGAACACGTTTATGAACTCGATGGTGTTGTTTTCGTATATGTTGGGCGGAAACGGATACGATCCGAACATTTTTTCAGTCGTCTGCTTCTGCCATATGTACAGGCTGAACCGCGTGAGCGTAGTGCAACCCAAGATGGACTGTTCAATGTCGTTGTTCAGGTTTTTGAGCTCGCGGGTATGGCGATTGGGGGTTCTGGCTTTCGGCACGGGAATTATGGGCGTGTTGACGCAGAGCTTCCCGTTCGGAGCCAAAACCCGCTCGCACTCCGTCCACACCAGCGCCAGGTCGTCGAGGTATTCCTGATAGCCGGTCTGGCCTATCTGGTTCGGAACTCCGTAATCGACCAAGTCCCAGTAGGGAGGGCTGGTGACGATGAGCCGGACGGAATCGCTGGGGATTTCCCGCAGGGTTTCGCGCGAATCCCCGCAGACGATGGAATTGGGCGTCGGGCCGGAGGAAGGCGCGACAGCGGATCCCAAGTCCATCTTCATGCGGGGGCGCTGTGTGGTTGTCATAAATGCGCTGTTCCTTCCAAAGCCGGCTACGTGTCCAGGATTATACAGATTTATCGCTTTATCCAAAACCCTTTGTTAGGGAATGAATAAAACAAAAGGTCTTCCGAGTTGTCGGGCAATCCGCGCAAGACTGCGCCTAGCGGCGGCGGACGCCTTCATCCTAGCCCTCTCCCATCAAGGGAGAGGGGATACGGTGGTTGGGATTTGGGATTGGTTGCTAGTGGCTATCTTGTCCCCGCTTCCGCGAGGATGACGTTGTTGGCAAACTCTGGATTCCCGCCTTCGCGGGAATGACAAGGGCGAGGGCGCGGAAGTGGCTAAAAGCATCCAAACCGCGCCTAAATTCATCAAACATACCCCTGCAAGCCCATCAAGGGAGAAGGGTTTTGTTGACCACGATTCGGGCTTGGTTTCAGCGGGCGCACTCTTGTAGCCCCCTACCCCGTATCCAGCGCCCGCACCAGGTTCGCCATCTCTATCGCCGCCAGGGCCGCGTTGTAGCCGTTGTTGCCTTGCTTGCCGCCGGAGCGGTTTATCGCCTGCTCCACAGTCGCGGTCGTCAGCACGCCGAATATGACGGGGATGCCGGTGGAGCCGGATGCGTTCGCGATGCCGCTCGCCGCTTGGGACGCCACGTGTTCGTAGTGGTCGGTTTCGCCCTTGATTACCGCTCCTAGGCAGATGACGGCGTCGTAGCGACCGGATTCGGACATGTTCCGCGCTATCAGCGGTATCTCGAACGAGCCGGGGACTCTGGCGACGGTCACGTCGTCCTCGCGGACGCCGTGGCGGGCTAGGGCGGATTGCGCGCCGTCCAGCAGGCGCGAGGTTATGAAGTCGTTGAACGACGCGACCACTATGCCGATTCGCAATCCGTCGCCCTCCAGCGTTCCGCTTATTTCCACTGTCATTATTCAGCCACCTCTCCGGCGTTTTCGGTTATCGGGTCGAGCAGATGCCCCATGCGGCTGCGCTTGGTCTCTAGGTAGCGGCGGTTTTCAGGGGTGACTTCAGCGATGATGGGGATTTGGTCCACTATCTCCAAGCCGAACCCTTCCAAGCCGACGCGCTTTTTGGGGTTGTTGGTGAGCAGGCGCATCTTCTTGACGCCCAGATCGATGAGTATTTGCGCGCCCACGCCGTACTGCCGCGGGTCGGGGGCGAAGCCGAGCGCGATGTTGGCTTCCACCGTGTCCATGCCGCCGTCCTGCAGGGCATACGCCTTCAGTTTGTTGTGTATGCCGATGCCGCGCCCCTCTTGGCGCATGTAGAGGAAGACGCCGGAGCCGTCGCGCTCTATCGCCTTCAGCGCCAGCCCCACCTGGTCGCCGCAGTCGCAGCGGACGCTCTTGAAGACGTCGCCGGTCAAACATTCCGAGTGGACGCGGACAAGGGGCGGCGCCTCGCCCGCTATGTCGCCCTTGACCAGCGCGATATGCTCGTTGGGGTCGACCAGGCTTTTGTAGGAAATCGCCATGAACTCGCCGTGCGCGGTGGGGACGCGGGCTTCGGCGACGCGCTCCACCAGCTTTTCGTGTTCGCGGCGGTAGGTGATTATGTCGGCGACGGTCACTATCTTGATGCGCGTCTCTTGGGCGAATTTTTCGAGGTCTGGCATGCGCGCCATTTCGCCGTCGTCGCGCATGACTTCGCAGATGACGGCGGCGGGGTAGAGTCCGGCTAGGCGCGCGAGGTCGACGGACGCCTCCGTCTGCCCGGCGCGCTTGAGGACGCCGCCCTCCATGTAGCGCAGGGGGAATATGTGGCCGGGCCTGCCCAAGTCCTCCGGCATGGTGTCTTGGTCTATGAGCGCTTTGATTGTGGCGGCGCGGTCGGGCGCGGATATGCCGGTGGTGGCGCCCTTGAGGACGTCCACGGAGATGGTGAAGGCGGTGCCGAGTCGCGCGGTGTTGTCTTGGGTCATGAGCGGCAGGCGGAGCTGCTCGAGGCGCTGCCCCAGCATGGGGACGCATATCAGCCCGCGCCCGCGCGCCGCCATGAAATTGATGGCGTCCGGCGTGACCAACTCGGCGGCCATGGCGAGGTCGCCTTCGTTCTCGCGGTCTTCATCGTCGCAGATGATGACCATCTTGCCCGCCTTGATGTCGGCTATGGCTTCCTCTACGGTCGCTATCGGCATTGGAATCTTCCCCTTGCCCCGATCACAGCTCGTCGGCGGCGTCTATGGGCAGGCGCGGGCCGGACGCCAGGCGCTCGACGTATTTCGCCATTATGTCGGCTTCCAGATTCACGGCGTCGCCGACTTTTCGGCTGCCCAAAACGGTGTTCTCCCAAGTGTACGGCACAATCGCCGCGCTGAAGGCGCGATAGTTGCATGATACAACCGTCAGGCTGGCTCCGTCCACTGCGATGAAGCCTTTTTCGACCACGTAGCGCATCACGGACGGCGGCGCGCTGAATCGGAAGACGCGCGATTCGCCCTCCGGCTCGATGGACTCCACCGCGCCGGCGGCGTCCACATGCCCCTGGACGACGTGGCCGCCGAAGCGCCCGTCCGCGCGCATGGGGCGCTCCAGATTCACCGGGGCGCCCGGAGACAGCGCGCCGAGATTCGTCCGGCGGAGCGTCTCCGGCACGGTGTCGACCGAGAAGGCGCCGCCGGCTATCTCGGTCACCGTGAGGCAGGCGCCGTTGACGGATACGCTGTCGGACACCGCCAAGCCGCCGTCCGCGGCGAACGACGCATGGATAACCAACCCCGTATCCGTCCTATGGACGATTTCGCCCACTTCCTCGACTATTCCGGTGAACATGCGGTTTCATCTCCCCCCGCGCTTAGTTCGCGTTTCGCAAGCGGATTTTAGCCTGTAGCGGGCGTCTTTGGCTAGTGGTCGGTTCGCCAACCCCTTCTTCAGTCGCGCCTTCTCGGAAAATGCGCGTCTATGTAGCCGTAAATCTCGCTGACGCGGAGCGCGCGGCTGGAGGGGCCGGAGCGGGTGTAGAAGCGCTCGTCGTTCCCCTCTTTGCTGTAGATGGGGATGCTGGCCGGGGCGCAGACCGCCGCAAGGACGCGGACGCCTTCATAGTCGGCGTAAACCAGGCGGACATATCGCATCGCGGTCTGCCCCATGCGGGCGCTCACCAGGTCGGTGAGGTGCAGGCTCATCCTGTCCTCGCTGGCGAAGCCGTCCGCGCCTATGCCGACGGGGGAGCCGTCGTCCGCCACGCCGATGATGAGCGTTCCGCCGTCGGTGTTCAGGAAGGCGGCGATTTCCTTGAGGGCGGCTTGCTCCATGCGCCTGTCGCGGCGGTTGGCGCGGGTGTTGGTTCGGAGGGTGGACTTGAATTCCACTCTTTCGGACTCGGCGCTTTCGATGAGGGCGATTATGTCGACGCCGCGCTCTTGTTCGCGGCGCGCCTCCGATTCGCGCCTTTCGTAGTAGATCCCCAGATTGGCGATGACTATGGACGCCGCGCCGAAGAACAGGTATCCGCGATTGACGTCGCCGATGAGCGCCAGCGCCGCGAGCGGGATGAGCGCCAGGGCGGGGGCGAAGCCGGCTATCGCGCTGACCGCCCAGCCGCCGCCGGCGTTCGGGTTGGCGGCGCGCCGGAATCCGGCGGCGAGCGCGCCTATCAGCAAGCCGCCCGCCGCGCCGTAAGCCAGCGCGGGCGGCGAAACCGCTTCGTCCATCGCAAGCCCGGCGACGGCGGTCAGCGGCAGGGCGGCGAGGTTGCAGACCGTCAAGCCCGCGACCGCGCCGAACAGCGCGAGCGAGCTTTGGGAGCGACCGGCGGCGGCGGCGGCGGCTTCCGGCAGTTCGTCGGCGAGCTCCGCGGACCATCGGAATCCGAACGCGCCCAGAGCCGCGGACAGAGCCGCCCCGGCGGCGAGCGCGGCGCCGAGAGCCACGGTTCCGAGCCGCGCTTCGACGGGCGTGAATCCGGCGATACCCCCGACTTGGCTGGCGACCGCCGCCCCCGCGCCGAGCAGGGCGATGACGAACAGCAGGACGGTCATGGCGCTTGTCTTGCGGCGGCGCGTCTCGCCCCCGAAGGCGAACCCCGCGAGAAGGGCGGCGGCAACGGGGGCTGTTCCGTAGAGCATGGCGACAACGGAAATGTCGATGAAGCGCGCCGCCCAGGCGTAGAGCGCCATGTTGAGGCAGGCGAGAACCCAAAGCAGCATGGCGCGGCTGCGGGCGCGCCGCCAGACGAGGCTCCAGACGTCCCCGTCGAACGCCAGCGCCCGGCATGCCGCCGCCAGAAAGAGGGCGCAGCCGACCGCCGCGCCGATTCGCCACGCCGCGTTGAAGATGAACGGGCTTTCGCCGCCGCCCATCGCCGCGAAGACGGGGACGAAAGCCTGCAAGACGACGCAAGCGGCGATAAGCGCCGTCGCCGTCCGAGCGCCGTTGTCCGCGCCGTGAGTGTTTCCGAAAGCCATGTTGTCCAATCCGGGGGGCTATTACGCCCGCGCTGTCGTTGGGGGGAATCATAAACCGCTGGCCGCCGCGTGGCAATCTCTCCGCGCCCTCGCTCCTTCGCGTTGGAAATTCGCGAAAGCGCGCAAGCCATACAAAAATCTCTCCTGCGTCCCTCTGCGCCCCCGCGCCCCCGCGCCTCCGCGTCAAAAAATCCGAAAAGCGCGCAAGCCATACGAAAATCCCCTTTGCGTTCCTTTGCGCCCCCGCGCCTCTGCGTCAAAAAATCCGAAAAGCGCGCAAGCCATACGAAAATCCCCTCTGCGTCAAAACCCCCGCGCCTCCGCGTCAAAACCCCGACCCCGCCCTTTCGCAATTTCCTCCCCCGCGCGCTATCATTGACGCCAGTTTCACGAAAGGAATTCCGCCGCATGAAGATAACCCGCCTAGAACTGCGCGAGCTGCGCGGGACGATGGAGCATCCCGAACCGTTTTGGGAGGAGCGCCTCATCCAGCCGCTGGACGTCTATCCCGAATTCCGGGCGCGGGGCGCGGACCGCTCCGCCGAGTTGGGCGGCGGACGCCACGCCATGCGCTCCGTCTTTCTCGAAATCCACACCGACGAAGGCGCCGTCGGCTTGTCGGGGCCCTGCTCGCGCATGGAGGCGTTCATCATCCGAACCGCCCTGGCGCCGCTGCTGGTCGGGCGGGACGCCGGGGCGATAGAGTTGCTTTGGGACATCATGCACCGCGCCATGATTCACGGTCGCAAGGGCGAGACGATGATGGCGATTAGCGTGGTGGACTGCGGATTGTGGGACCTCAAAGGCAAGGCGCTGGGCAAGCCGGTGTATGAGTTGCTGGGGGGACCGACGCGGACGACCTTCCCCGCCTACGCCAGCGCGCTCGGCTTTTCAATCGAGCCGGAAGCCGCCGCCAAGCGCGCCGCCCAATTCGCCGCCGACGGATTCATCGCCGAAAAGTGGTTCTTCCGAGACGGGCCGGCGGACGGCAAGCCCGGAATCCGCCGCAACCTAGAGCTCGTCCGAACATTGCGCGAAGCAGTGGGCGACAATGTCGACATCATGCTGGACGCTTGGAGCTCGTGGAACGTCCCATACGCGATACGCATGGCGGAAGAGCTGGCGGAGTACGATATACGCTGGCTGGAGGAGCCGGTGGCGGCGGACAAGCTCCAGAGCTACATAGACATTCAGCGCGGCTCGCCAATCGACATATCCGGCGGCGAGCATGAGTACACGCGCTGGGGATTCCGGCAGATAGTGGAAAACCGCGCGATGGACGTTCTGCAGCCGGACATTTACTGGTGCGGCGGCATCAGCGAGACGGTGAAGATTTGCGCGCTGGCGTCCGCGTTCGATCTGCCGGTCGTCCCGCATGGACACAGCAGCCACGCCACGGCGCATCTGATAGCGTCCCAGCCGCCGACGGTGACTCCGATACAGGAATTCCTGATAAAGTGGAACGCCGTTCATCAGCACTTCTTGAAAGACCCGCTGAACCCCGTCAACGGCATGATAACCGTCCCGGACGCGCCCGGTCTGGGATTGGCGATAGACGAATCCAAGATAGAGGACGAGCGGACGCTGACGTTCGATTAGGCGGCGGCGCGCGCCGAGAAGAACCCCCGATTAGGAGCCAGCGCGGACATGAAAATCACCGACGTAACCACAACGATGCTGTTCGACCCGGACGCGCCGCCGATTCAGGACGCCACGATACCGACGCCCAAACCCGGCGCGGGCGGGCGCGGGCAGCTGTTCGTCCACATCCACACCGACGAGGGCATCGAGGGGTTCGGGCTTGGGCAGTCCAACCCCGGCGTCCGCGAAATCATCGAGCGCGCCTTCAAGGATTTGCTCATCGGGCAGGACCCGTTCGACATTGAACGGCTGTGGAGCGGCATGTTTTGGCGCGTTCGCGGCTACGGGCGCAAGGGGGTCGCCTTCTGCGCGATTTCGGCGGTGGACATCGCGCTGTGGGACCTCAAGGCGAAGGCGCTCGGCTTGCCGCTGTACAAGCTGCTGGGGGCTTACGCGGATTCCGTCCCCATCTACGGCTCCGGGGGATGGACGAATTTCACGCTGGCAGAGCTGATAGCGGAAACGGAAGGCTGGGTCGCGCAGGGCGTCAAGCGCGTCAAGATAAAGGTGGGCAAGGATTTCGGCAACGCCGAGCGCGAGGACATCGAGCGCGTCGCCGCCGTCCGCCGCGCGCTGGGGGACGACGTCGCCATCTACATAGACGCCAACAACGGCTACTACCCCAAGCAGGCGGTTTACATGGCGCGCGAGTTCGAGCGCTACCAAGTGGGCTGGCTGGAGGAGCCGCTCATCGCGGACGACATAGACGGCATGGCGCGCGTGTCGCAGTCGACGACCATCCCCATCGCCACCGGCGAGCATGAGTACACCAAATACGGCTTCCGCGACCTGATAGCGCGCGGCGGCGCGGACATCGTCCAGCCGGACGTCGGTCGCGTCGGCGGCGTGACGGAGTGGATGAAAGTCGCCCACCTAGCCCACGCCTTCGACCTGCCCATCGCCCCGCACGGCGTCCAGCTGGTGCATCTGCACCTAAGCTGCGCCACGCCCAACCTGAAAGTGGTGGAGTATCTGAAAGTGTCCCACGACGCCGACAAGGTGTGGTACGCGGAGTTCCCCGAACACAAAGACGGCATGTGGTCGCCCTACCCGGACAAGCCCGGCTTGGGGCTGGAGCTGGATGCGGCGGCGGTGGAGAAGTTCGCGGTGTGAGCGATGCGCCCCCGCCGCGATGCGACAACGACAACCCAGTAAAGAAAGGCGCTTATTCCCCATGCTAGACCATACCCTGTTCACGCCCGAAGCGATTGACGCCGAAACCGCCGAATTCAACGGCGCGCTCCAAGTGCAGCTCGCCGCCGCCCCGTCCATAACCGAAGTTCCCGTCGCGGATACCCGCCGCGCCCGCGAAGAGGGGACGGGGCCCGCGGGGCCTGTCGTCATCTCCGACATGGCGGCGGAGCGCGTCATAGACGGGCCGGGCGGCGCGCTGACTTTGCGGACGTTCGTCCCGCAGAGTCCGAAGGGCGTCTATCTGCACATTCACGGCGGCGGCTGGGTTCTGGGGCGCGCCCATCTGCAAGACCCGCGCAACGAAGAAATCGCCGAAACCTGCCAAGTGGCGGTCGTCAGCGTGGATTACCGTCTCGCGCCTGAGAGTCCCCACCCCGCCGGTCCGGACGACTGCGAAGCGGCGGCGCTGTGGGCGGTCGAGAACGCCAAATCCGAGTTCGGCGCGGACGCCATCGCCATCGGCGGCGAATCCGCCGGCGCGCATCTGTCGGCGGTCGCCCTGCTGAGAATGAGAGACAAACACGGCTTCACCGGCTTCGCCGCCGCCAATCTGGTTTACGGGGTTTACGACCTGACCATGACGCCGTCCCAACTAAACTGGCGGACGCGAAACCTAGTTCTCGACGCCGAGACGATGGCTTGGTTCTACGACCAGTTCGCGCCGGAGTCCATGCGCCGAGACCCGGACTTGTCGCCGCTCTACGCCGACCTGCGGGGGATGCCGCCCGCGCTGTTCACAGTCGGAACGATGGACCCGTTGCTTGACGACACCCTGTTCATGCAGCGGCGCTGGCTATCCGCCGGCAACCCGGCGGAGCTCGCGGTTTACCCCGGCGGACCGCACGGCTTCGACGCGCATCCCACCCAAATGGCGCAAACCGCGCGGGACAGGATGAACGGATTTATCGCCGGCGCGGTCGGCGGCTAGCGGCTGGGCGGACATGCGCGCCTTTGTCAGAATCGGGGTTTGCGGGATTAGAGGATTTTCAGGATTCCGCCGGCGCGCGTTTTTGTCCGGCATGCGCTTGCCTACGCTCGGCTTGGCGGGATTTCCGATTATGGCGAAGGCGCAGGATTGGCGAAAATAAATCCTGAAAATCCCGCCAATCCTATGAATCCTGATTCTGACAAAAGCGCAAGCGAGTCAATGTCCTCTTGCAAAAAAATCAAAGCCAAATAAGGAGAACCCCGAACAATGCCCAACCCGACATCCAACTTCATCACCGTCAACGGCGTCCGGCTGCGCTATCTCGATTGGGGGACGGACGGCTTGCCGCCGATGGTCTGCCTGCATGGCCACACCGGGCAGGCGCGCATCTGGGACGAGTTCGCCGAAGCGATGCGCGGGTCGTATCACGTTTACGCGCTCGATCAGCGCGGGCATGGCGAATCAGACCGCGCCGCGGACGGCTACGCGCGGGACAGGTTCGTCGAAGACCTCGCCGCCTTCGCGGACGCGCTGGGGCTGGCGCGATTCACCCTGTCGGGGCTTTCGATGGGCGGCTGGCATTCCATGCTGTACACGGCGGACAACCCCGAACGGGTCGAGCGCATCGTGATGGTGGACATCGGGCCGGAGCCGTCCGAGGCGGCGCGGGCGTCCGCCGGCGACCGTCCGCCCACGCCGATGGAGTTCGACAGCCTGGACGCCGCCATAGCCTGGATGCGCTCCGGCAACCCCTGGGCGTCCGACGCGCGCCTCGCCAAAGACGCCCGCGACAAAATGCGCCAAGCCGACAACGGCAAGTGGACTTGGAAAGCCGACCCCGCGCTGTTCAACGTCCCCCTGCCCGACATGAGCGACGAGACGCTCATCGGACGCTACTGGCGCGCCCTGGAGACCATCCCCTGCCCGATTCTGGAGGTTCGCGGCGCGGACAGCCCGCTGGTTTCGGACGCCGTCCTCGACCGCATGAAAGCGGCGGCGAAAGACCTGCGCTCGGTGGACGTCGCGGACGCGGGGCATGTCGTCACGGTGGACAAGCCGGCGGAGTTCATCGAGGCGACGCGGGGCTTTCTGGGCGTCTAGTTTAGGGGCGCGTCGCGCCGTTTAGCCGCGCCTAGCCGCCGAGCGTCGTTGACGCTGCTGTTTGGGGCGCGTCCCCTGCCCGCCGCCGTTGTTGTAGTATTGATGGTCGCGCTGAATCAGATTAACAATCCGTCCCGCGCCTTTCCGGTCGAAGCGCGCGGGGCGGCTGAGCATCGCGCTCTCGCCCGGTCGCCGACGAATATCGTTCAGCGTCAGTATATAGTCCACCGTTGGGTTGGACACTTTGCCCAACCTCAAGTTGTCGTGGGTGAGAATCACCGCCCGCGACACGCGCCCGGCGGCGCCGGACAACCGTTCATTCAGAAACCGCTGCAGTATGGACGCGGCGGCGTTCACCTGGACGCTCGGCGACCTGCCGCCGCCGTCCGCCATCGGCTCGCTCGCGACGAGATTGCCGTATCGGTCGTACCTGTCGCGCGTCCACCTGTCGCCGCTGATACGCACAGCGCCGGAGTAGTTTTTGATTTCAATGGCGATGACGCCGGGGGGGCCTACCAGAATCTGGTCTATCTCGCCGCCCGGATTCTTGTATCCTTTAAGCAGCGTCCACTCGTCGCCCAAATCGCGGCGAAACGCCTCGGCGAGATTGTCTTCGCCTTCCCGCCCCACGCGCCATCTGCTCTCGTCGTCCCCGGCGGACGCGAGGCGCGGACGTCTGGGCATGAGTATGGCGTATCCAATCAGAAACAGCGCCGCCGCCGCCGCGAGCGAGAACGCCGTTATCGCCAAGATGAACCCGCCGGACGCCGCCGAGAATTCGGGCGGACCGTCCGCCATCCGCCACAGCGCGAAAAAGAGCGCCGACCACAAGGCGATGAACAGGATTATGAGAAGCGGCGCCCGCTTGCGGAAAGACGCCCTGCGCCTAGCCCGCGCCGACATGTAGCCCGACATGCCGGATTGGAAATCCCGACGCCGCTCGGTTTCGCGCTCGCGAATCTGGTCGCCGACGTGGTCGGACAGGATTATCTCTTTCAGGGGAATCTGTCTCGGAGGTAATCCTCCGCCTCGCGCCCGACAAAATCGAGTGTGGAGTTACCGGATCGGACATAGAAGCGTTGGTAGTTGCCGTCCTTGAGGTAAATCGCCCGCGTCGCCGGGTCGCATCTGACCGCCAGAACACGGACCCCGCGATAGTCGTGGAATTTCGGATGGACCCACGTCATGGCGTTACTGCCCATGTTGCCGGTGATGATTTCTATGACGTGCAACTGCATCTTGTCTTCATTCACGAAGTCGTTTATGCCGATTCCGAGGTTGCCATTGCCGTCGGCGGCGGGGTTGCCGTTGTTGGCGACGCCGATGATGAGCGTCCCGCCGCGGTACGAGTTCAGAAAACCCGCGACAGACTTCAGCACCTTGCATTTCATCTTATTTTGCTCGGCCTTAGTCTCCCCCTTCTTCTTGAGTACGGCCTTGAATTCCACCGTCCCGGATTCGCCGCCCGCGATTAGGGCGTCTATGTCAAGCGGCTCAAGCGGCTGGGCTTGGACAGGCGCCTGGGCTTGGATAGGCGGCGGGGCTTGGACAATCGCCTGAACGTGGACAACCGGCTGAACGTGGACAACCGGCTGGGCTTGGACGGGCGGCTGAACGTGAACAACCGGCTGAGGCTGGACGGGCGGTTGAGCCTGGACGTGCGGCTGGGCTTGGACGGGTGGCTGAACCTGGGCGGGCTGCCGAGGCTGGGCGGGCTGCCGAGCCTGGGCGGGTTGCCGAGCGGCGGGGCGACGTTTCCCTCCGCCGCTCTGAGGGCGTTTATTCTGCGAGCCGCCGCTCCGCGAGCCGCGACTTGCGTAGTATCCGGGGTTTTCGTGGTCGTGCTTTATCACATCCGCAATGCTTTTCGCGAATTTTCGGTTGAAACTCGCGGGACGGTTGAACATCAAACCCGTGCGCCCTTCTCGCACGTCCGCCGCCGTAAGCACGTAGTCCACAGTCGGGTTCGACACATTGCCGAGCTCGGATTTGTCGTGCGACAGAATAACCGCGCACTCCACGCGCTTCACCCTGCCTTTCGACCATTTCTTGAGAGACCGCTCCAGTCGGCGCGCGGCGGCTTTCAACTGGGCGCTGCCGCCGTACCGCCTGCCGCCGCCGCCGGAGTACTCAAGCGTCCAGTTGTCGCCGTTGATATGCACTTTGCCGTTGGCGTTTTTGACTTCAACGGCGATGACGCCGAGCGGACCCGCCAGAACTTGGTCTATCACCCCCGCCGAGTTTTCGTATCCTCTGAGCATCGTCCACTCATTGCCCAATATGCGGCGAAACGCCGCGATGGCTACGTCATCGCGTTTCCTGCCCCGGAGCTTCGCCTTGGGGTCGTTGTCGCTGGGCGCAGAAGTCCGGCCGCGGTTCAGGTAGACACTGCATCCGACTACGAACGCCAGCGCCGCCAACGCGAGCGGCGAGAGAAGCCATATCGTCAGGTTGACTTCGTCGGACGCCCCCGCGACGAAGTCGGACGAACCGCCCGCCACATGCCACAACGCGAAAAGGCTCGCGGAATACGCGCCGAGGAACAGGATTATCAAAAGCGGCGTCAGCCTGCGAAGAGTCGCCTTGCGCGCCTTGCGCTTCGCTTCGTAGGATTGGTAGGCGCGCCGCCCGTCGTAGCCAGTGTGGTCGGATAGGGTTATCACCTCCATATCACGCGCGCCTCCTTTATGCGCCTTGCACTGCCTTTAGTCGGGGAAACCGGTCGCCGGATGCGTCCATTTCAGTATTCCGACACTATTCTAACCAACATTCGCCGCTTGTCAAGGGGGGATTGCGGATTCGCGCGGCGGCGTGTAGAATCTGGGCATGGTGCTTTATCAAACGGAGGCGCTGGGATGAAAGAAGCGTTCGCCCGCTGGGCGCAGGGAATAAACGTGAACATATCGGGGACGACGATTGCGATTCTCGCTCTCGCGGTGTCGGTTCTGGGCTTCGGCCTCATGGTGCGCGCCGAAATCGCCGCCCTGCGCGCCGAGATACGCGCCGACAACGCGGCGTTCAGAGCTGAGATGCGCTACGATTTCTCCGAGTTCAAAGCCGAGACGCGCTACGACAACGACGCGTTCAAAGCCGAGATGCGCTCAGACATCGCCGAGGTTCGCGCCGACAATGCCGCGATGCGCGCCGACCTCAGAGAAATCGCCGACGCTTTGGACGTTCGTCTCAGCGCCATCGAGTTGGAGCAGGCGCGGATGCAGGGCGTGATTAGCGTCTTGGAAAGCCAAGCGACAGCGAAAGGTTCGCCATGACTGTTCTTAGAAGCCTGCTGTTCGTGCCGGGCAACGCCCCGCGCATGTTGGAGCGCGCGCTTGGGCTCGCGCCCGACGCCTTTATCCCCGATATGGAAGATTCCGTCCCCTGGGACGAAAAGGCGAACGCCCGCGAAGTCGTCGCGTCCCATCTCGCGCGCCTCGCCGAGACGGGGAAGCCGGTGATTCCCAGAGTCAACTCGCTCGACAGCGGGCTGCTCGCCGAAGACCTTGCCGCCGTGGTCGGCCCCCATGTTTACGGCGTGTCCGTCGGCAAGGTGGACGACGTCGACATTCTCAACAACGTGTCCGCCCTAATCGGGGACGCCGAAAGCCGCGCCGGGTTGGAAGCCGGCTCCGTTCGGCTCGTCCCTTGGATAGAATCGGCGTCCGCGATTGTGAACGCCTATGACATATGCCGCGCGTCCCCCCGAATAGTCGCCGCCGCGCTGGGGGCGGAGGATTTCACGAACGACATGGAGATAGAGCGGCGGGACGACGACGCGGAGCTCGCCTACCCCCGCAGCGTCTTGGCGGTGGCGGCGCGGGCGGCGGGCGTCCTGGCGCTCGACACGCCCTATTTCGCCTTCCGGGACTCCGACGGGCTGCGCGAGAATTCCCGGATTTCGCGCGGCGCGGGCTTCAGAGGGCGGTTCGCCATACACCCGGCGCAGATCGAGACAATCAACGAAGTTTACTCGCCGTCCGCCGAGCAGATAGAGCGGGCGCGGCGCGAGATAGAGGCGTTCGAGGAAGCGGCGTCCGTCGGGCGCGGCTCCACGTCGCTGGACGGCAAAGTGGTGGACGTCCCCGTCGTCAAACGCGCCCAAGCGCTGCTGGAGCTGGCGCGCGAGATGGGGCTTGCTTAGCGCGGCAATGGGATTTAGAATTGCGCGAAACAAATGGAGGATGAGACCATGAACGATTACACCAGCCTCTATTATGGCTACTACGACACAGAGGACGCCTGCGAAAATTGCGAGGAGCCGAGGGCTGAATGTGTATGCCCTGATGGGTGTTGCGGTCTCAACGACCCAACCGAAAACGAAAACGGCGAGTTGGAAGGGATAAGGGTTAGGTATACCGAACCCCTGCGGACGGGACGACAGTGGGACTATGATTAGGGAAAGTGGGGTTAGACTACCCCCGCCTAGGTCGCCCCGCATCGTCCGAATCAAGCATAATCGTCACGGGCCCGTCGTTGATTATCTCGACCGTCATGTGCGCTTGGAAGCGCCCGGTTTGGACGGTCAAGCCCGTTTCGCGGAAGGCGGTTAGGACGCTCTCGAAAATCGCGGCGGCTTCGTTCGGCGGGGCGGCTTGGGAGAAACCGGGGCGGCGCCCGCGCCGGGTGTCCGCGTAGAGGGTGAACTGGCTTATCGCCAGCAACTCCGCGCCGATGTCCAGCGCCGAGCGGTCGAATCTGCCGTCGGAATCGGGGAAGATACGCAGGTTGACCGTCTTGCCGACTATGTAGTCTATCTGCGCCCGCGTATCTTCGCGCGCCACGCCGATGAGGACGACAAGCCCCGCGCCTATGCGTCCGACGGTTTCGCCGTCCACGCTCACGGACGCGCGGCTGACCCGCTGTATGAGGGTGCGCAAGGCGGGGGACGGCGCTTTCTAGCCGTCTTTGCCGGCGGTTGCCGCCGCCGGTTCGGACGCGCCGCTTTTGGCGGATTCGGAAGGCGCGCCGCCTTCGGATTTCGCGCGCTTGCCGCCGTCTTTGGACTCCGCCTTCTCGCCGTCGCCGCCGCCGGTTCCGTTGTTGCCGCGCCCTTTGCCGTAGTCGTTCACGTACCAGCCGCTGCCCTTGAATATGACGGGCGGGGCGTGAATCTTGCGGTTCGACGCCGCGCCGCACTCGAGGCAGTCCATGACGGTGGGCGAGTCGAAACTCTGCCGCAACTCGAACTGGTGGCCGCAAACGGAGCAACGATAGTCGTATCTCGGCAAGGTGGCGCCTCCCCAATTTGTCTAGGATTCGGCGACGGGAGCGGACGCGCCGCTCCGCGAAATCGCCCGCATAAATCTAGCGCCAAACGGCGCGCGGCGTCAAATGCGGACGCGAAAGCCGCCGTTGTCCGCTACCCGCCGAAGCCGGCGTACAGTTTGCTTTCGGACAAGTCGACCACTTGATAGGGCAGCCCGCTGTCTTTGGCGGCGCGCTCGCCGGGCGGGGCGACCAGCAGCGTCCCGCCGGTCGCCAGAGCCTGCCCGTTCCGCATTATCGGGGCGCCGGCGACGAAGCTCATGGCGGCGCGTCCGCGCTCCGGGTCGAGGACGGTTATGTCGGCGTCCGCCCCCGGCGACAGCCGCCCCTTGTTCGCCAGCCCCATCATGCGGGCGGGGTTGTAAGACAGCTTCGCCGCCATCTCCAACGGCGTCAGCGCGCCGAAGCGCACCAGCGCCATGGTGGACTCGATGGCGACATTGCGCGGATGCGAGCCGCCGTCCGTGCTTACGGCGTCCACAGAAAACGCGCCGTCCGCGCTTTTGGCGGTCGTTAGCGCGAACGCCGAGGACGGCGCGTTGACGGGGAAACTCACGCCGACGTTGCTCCGCGCCTTCTCGAATAGCGCCAGCGCCTCTTTCCTCCGAGCGTAGTAAATCCGCGCGCCCTTCTGCGCCACGACCGCCGCGTAGCCGTCCGAAATGGCGCGGCGCATGCCGTCGTAAGTCGTCTCGTATCCGCGCAGGCGCAGGCAGTTGCGCGGGACGTCCGCGACGACTTCGCCGTTCTCGTCGCAACGCCCGGTGGTGCCGTTTTGGACGGCGTGGTAAGACTCCGAAACCACGCGGTCGCCCATGCCTTCCAGAATCTCCAGCGTCTCGCGCGCTTCGTCTCGCGGGTCGGCGACGACGCCCCGGCAGTAGCTGTTGACGTGGCAGACGTGCAGGCGTCCGTTCCCGACCAGTCGGGGGATTTCGCGGACGCCCCCCAAGTGGCTGCCGGATTCGGACGTGCCAATGTGGAACGCCACATAAGCGCGCTCTGCGTTCGCCGCCGCGATGACGTCCGCCGTCGTTTCGGGGCTGAAGGGATGGTAGCCGCCGAGTATCTTCAGCCCGAAGCAACCCTGCCGCAGGGCGGAGCGGGCGATGTCGCGCAAGTCGGCGCGGGAAGGCGGCCTGTCGGGCATGGTGACGCCGGGAATCAGCGCGAAGTTGCAGGCGACATTCAGCCCCGCGCCGCGCCGCTTCACGCCGTCCATGAGCGAGCGCCCCGTGCCGCCCATGTCCATCACGGTGGTTGTCCCCGCGCGCGCCAGCATGGCGTAGCCCAGCGCCGGGTCCCAGTTGCGCGCCAAGCCGGCGACGTGGGCGTGGGAGTCTATCTGCCCCGGCGTCACCCAGAGTCCGGAGACGTCGATGGAATCGGCGGCGAGCGACGGGTCGAGTTCGGGCTCGACGCGCGAGACGGCGCCGTTCTCCACCCCCACGTCGGCGCGCTCGCAGAAACCGCTTTCGGGGTCTATGACGGTTCCGCCGGTCAGTATGAGGTCCATGATGCGGTTCGCGGGATGGTTAGTCGGATTTGCGGTTGCCGTTGGAGCGGTCTTGGGTGAGCGTGTTGAACTCATCCAGGGTAATCTTGCCCCCTTCGTACAGCGCGATGAGCCTTTTGATGCGCTCCACGTTGGTTTCCGCCGCCATCGCTTGTCGCCTTTCGAGGAATCGCCTGCGCCCCTCTTCAAACCCTTCCTTGAGCCCTTCTTCAATCCCTTCCTTGCGCCCTTCTTCGAATCCTTCCCTGCGCCCTTCCTCTTTGATTTCTCTGATTCTGTTCGGTATTAGGAGAAACATGCCCCCGCTTCCTTCGCGATTGGCGCCGCCGGCGGCGAAGGCGCTAGTTGCCCCGGTGATTGCCGTTGGAGCGGTTTTCAAGGATCGAACTGAGTTCGTCCAGGGTAATCTCCCCTCTGTCGTACTGCGCGACGAGGATTTCGATGAGCTTGGACTTTTCGGAGCGGGTCTCACTCCTCCCCGCTCCCCGGCTCTCAGCGCCGGCGCGGATGCCTCGCTGGAAGCCTATCTCGATCCCCTCTTCAATCCCTTCTTCACGCCCTTCTTCACGCCCTTCTTCACGCCCTATCTCGATCCCTTCCTCGCGCCCCTCTTTCTTGATTTCCTTGATTCTTTTCGGTATTAGGAGAACCACGTATCCCCCTCCTTCCGTGATTAGCGCCGCCAGTAGCGCGGAGCCGGCTGACACCGCGTATATGGCGGCTGCGACGAATAGGCTTTCGACTTCGGGCCACTTGGCGAGCATGTCGCGAAAGACCACCGTCGAGTACACGCATACTATCACATAAACCGCGTAGTATCCCGCCCAGTAGTTCGGCGCCAGCCTCTTTATCACTTCCATTATACGCTTCCTCGCCTGTTTTCGCTAAGCGGACGCCGACGCGGTTTTTTCGCCGCCGCCGCGCCGATTTCGGGCGGACGGATTTTCCGCCCGCGTTTATAGTACACTATCCGCGAGCGCCGCGCGCCGCCCCGAAGCGCGGGCGGATGGACGCGAGCGCCGCGCAAACCCCAATGGGAGGTTTTTCAGCATGAAACTGGGAGCGGTCTTTCCGCAAACCGAGATAGGCGACGACCCCGCCGCTATCCGCGAGTACGCGCGGGCGGCGGAGGATTTGGGCTACAGCCACATACTGGCGTTCGACCACGTTCTGGGCGCGAACGCCGAATCGCGCCCCGGCTGGAGCGGCGCGTACAGGCACACGGACGCCTTCCACGAGCCGTTCGCCCTGTTCGCGCATCTGGCGGCGGCGACCGAGCGCATCGAGTTCGTCACCGGCGTCATCATCCTGCCGCAGCGCCAGACGGCGCTCGTGGCGAAGCAGGCGGCGACGGTGGACGTCCTAAGCGGCGGGCGACTGCGGCTCGGAATCGGCGTCGGATGGAATCCGGTCGAGTACGAAGCGCTCGGCGAGAATTTCGGCGACAGAGGGCGCAGGTCGGAAGAGCAGATCGACGTCATGCGGAAGCTGTGGACGAACGAGCTGATAACCTACGAAGGGCGCTGGCACAAGATAACGGACGCCGGACTGAACCCGCTTCCCGTCCAGCGCCCCATCCCGATCTGGTTCGGCGGCGCCGCGCCGCAGACGGTGAGGCGCGTGGCGACCATCGGGGACGGCTGGTTCCCCCTGTTCGCCCCCGACGAGCGCGGCGCGCGGCTTGTGGAGAGCATGCGAGAGCAAGCGCAAGCGGCGGGGCGCGACCCGGCGTCCATCGGCATCGAAAGCTGGGCGTCCGTCGGCAGGGACGGCTGGCGCGAAACGCTGGAAGGCTGGCGCGCGCTGGGCGCAACCCACATGTCCGTGAACACCATGAACGCCGGCATAAAATCGCCGCAAGGACACATAGACGCCATACGGCGGTTCATGGATGAGTTCGGGGGATAGGCGGCGGCGGGCAATCCGCGCAAGACCGCGCCTAGCGGCGCAGGCGCCCTCAACGCATCCCTTCTCCGATCAAGGGAGAAGGGATGCGTTGGCTGGGATTTGGGATTGGTTGCCAGTGGCTATCTTGTCCCCGATTCCGCGAGGATGACGTTGTTGGGCGACTCTGGATTCCCGCCTTCGCGGGAATGACGGCGGCGGGGCGCGGAAGTGGCGAAAAGCGTCCAATCCGCGCCTAAATCCGCCGAACATGCCCCTGCAAGCCCCGCTTCCGCGAGGATGACGTTGTTGGGCGACTCTGGATTCCCGTCTTCGCGGGAATGACGGGGGCGGGGGCGCGGAAATGGCGAAAAGCGTCCCATCCGCGCCTAAATCCGCCGAATATGCCCCTGCAAGCCCATCAAGGGAGAATGGATGCGTTGGCTGGGATTTGGGATTGGTTGCTAGTGGCTATCTTGTCCCCGCTTCCGCGAGGATGACGTTGTTGGCAAACTCTGGATTCCCGCCTTCGCGGGAATGACGGGGACGCGCTCAGAACGCCCAATCCGCGCCTAAATCTACCCCCGCAACCCCATCAAGGGAAAGAAAAATCGCCATCCCCGCGAGGCGCGGGGATGGCTTTTTCGCGCGATTCGCGCTAGCGCCGCTGCGTCTCCGGGCTCAGCGCGTTTCGGCTTAGGACGGGTTGCTGGGCGGCATTTCCGAAATCCCACAAGTCGGCGCTCCAGTTGGCGTATATGCCGGTCGCCGACGTCGGCTTTCGGAGTTGCGAGTTCGCCATCCCCTCCGGCGCGGCGGCGTCCTCGTCGTCGGCTATGCCGCTGGAGTTGGCGTTCCAGTAGGAATCGGCGATTGCCGCGCTGTCCGCCATGCCGATGTCGGCGATGAAGCCGCCCTTGCGTCCGCCGGACGCCGTCACGGGCGCGCCGGCGGAGTATGATTCGGTGATTTCCAGCATGTCGATGCCGCTCGCGCCGTTTCTGCCGATTAGCCCGCCGACTGCGGAGCGCGCCCCGGCGGTCACGCCGCCGCGCGCGTAGGCGGCTTGGATTCTCACGTCCGCGCCCTTCGTCAACCCCAGCAAGCCGCCGGCTATGACGTTCGCGCCGCTTGCCGTTATGTCGCCCAAGGCGCAGACGGCGTATATGCTCATCGAGCTGTTGACGGCGTTGACTTCGCCCGCCAAGCCGCCGAGACGCGCCCGCGCGCTTGCGGACGACACCGCGACGTCCGCGCAGGACGATTCCACGACGGACGAGTGCAGAACCCCCGCCAAGCCGCCCATGTATCTCGCGGAGCCGCTCACGTTCCCGGACACGAAGACGTTGGACACGTTGCCGGTTATCGCGCCCGCCAAGCCGCCCGCCGCCGCCGAAGCCGCGTCCGCGCCGGTCGCTGTGGAAACCACGTTCACGTCCAGCAGATTCAGGTCGCGGACGGTCGCCGCCGCCAGCCTGCCGAACATGCCCATCCGTCGCGTGTTGCCGCTTATCCGCAAGCCGGTTATGGAGCGCCCGTTGCCGTCGAAAGTCGCCGAGAAGGGCGTCTCGTGGCTGCCCACCGGAACCCAGTTGGAGCGGTTGGACACCAGGTCGTTCTGCAGTTCGTAGCCTTTGCAGCGCGCGGAGCGGCAACCCATCCGCTCCGCCGCGTTGGGGAAGGCGGCTTCATATGCCGCCCTGCCGCCCGCGCTTGGGGCGCCGTGTCCGCGCAGGTCGTGGCGCATGGCGTCCAGCTGGGCGAGCGAGCGAATCTCTATCAGGTCGTCGTTGTCGACGTCGTAATCGATCTTGGGCGGCGCGGCGTTCGCGGAGGCGGCGGCTTGGCGCTGGGCGGCGGCGGTCAGCCCGCCCGCGCGCTTCAGGGCGGGGTACTGAGACGCCGTCCCGAAATCCCACGCGCGGGCGCTCCAGTTGGCGTAAATCCCGCCCGCGGCGGTCGGGTTTTGGAGTTGCGCGGTGGTTCTGCCCTCCGGCGCGGAGTTGTCCGAATCGTCTCCGATTCCGCTCGTCGTGGCGTCCCAATGCGAATCGCGGATTGTCACCCTCTTATCGGAATGGACGACGCCGATTAGCCCGCCGGTTCTTCCGTTCTCGACGGATACGCGCCCGGCGGAGTAAGACGCCGCTATCTCAAGGCGGCTGTATGCGTGAGATGTGTCCGCGCCGATTAGCCCGCCGGCGATGGCGTTCGTTCCGGCGGACGCATTTCCGCGCGCGTAGGATGAGCGGATTCGGATGTTCGCGCCGGTGGTGGAGCCCGCCAAGCCGCCCGCGATGGCGGACGCGCCGGACGCGGTCGCGTTCCCCAAAGCGCAGACGGAGTGCAGGTTGACGTAGCTGTTGGATGCGTTGAGGATTCCCGCCAAACCGCCGGCGCGCGCCGAATCGCCGCTCGCGGAGACGGCGACGTCCGCGCAGGACGATGCGACTGCGGCGGCTGCGATTGACCCCGCCAAGCCGCCGACGTATCTCGCGGAGCCGCTCACAGTTCCGGCGACATGGACGTTGGCGATGTTGCCGCCGGCGACGCCCGCCAAGCCGCCCGCCGCCGAGTTCGCGGCGGCGGAGTTCGATGTGACGCTTACCGACAGCAGGCGCAGGTTGCGGACAGTCGCGTTCGCCAACTGGCCGAACATGCCGACCCGCGCCGCGTCGCTCTCTATCCGCAAGCCGCTTATGGAATGTCCGTTGCCGTTGAAAACCGCCCTGTACGCCTCCGTTCGCCCGCCGTCGACGCCTATCGGAACCCAGTTGGGGCGGTTGGAAGTCAGGTCGTTCGCGAGTTCGTAGCCTCTGCAACGCGGCGCGGGACAGCCCATCCGCTCATCGGCGTTGGGGAAGGCGGCGTTGTATCGCGCCCTTCCGCTTGCGCTCGGCGCGCCGTCGCCGTCCAAATCGTGGCGAACGGCGTCTAGCTGGGCGAGCGTGGCTATCTCTATCAGGCGGTCGTCGTCGCCGTCGTAGTCGACCTTAGCAGCGGTCTGGGCGGCGGCGGCTTGCAAGCCGGCGAGGGATATGACTAGCGCCAGAATTGCCAGTTGCGCGACGCGCTTGATGAGGGTTTTCATGGGGGGCGGTCTCCTTTGGATTTCGCAGTCGGCGGGTTGGCGAGACTGCGCCTTGCGGCGCAGGCACCCTCACCCTAGCCCTCTCCCATCAAGGGAGAGGGGATTTGTTGGTTGGGATTCAAGGTTGATTTTTGGCGACTATCCTGATTGGGCGACTCTGGATTCCCGCCTTCGCGGGAATGACGGGGGCGGCGCGCGGAAATTTCGCGGATTCCCCCCGCGAGCGTCAGCCCCCGTTTTCGCTCAGCAGGCGGGGCAGACTTTCGGCGAATGTCAGGGCGCTTTGGTAGGCGGCGCGGATTTGGGCGGATGTCTTCGCGTAAGCGGACGCGCCCATCTCGCCGCGCGTTAGGCGGTCGCGGTCATCCGCCAGCTCGATGAACGCCGCGGCGCCGGCGGATAGCGCGGCGTCTCCGTTCACCGCGTCCTTCAGGTTCGCGCCGAACGCGTCGCCGAAAAGTTGCCAGAAGGATTGGGCGTTGGCGGAATCCCACGCGAACAGGGTATGATAGCCGCCGCCGCGCGTGATTGCGGAGTCTATGAACCGCGCCATGCGCTCGTTGCCGCCGGTGGATTCGCGGGCGTAGTCGAGCAGCGCCGTTTTGACGCGCTTTTCGACATGGCTCGCGGACGCCGACGCCAGGTATTCGCGGAAAATCGCGGACGCGGACGCCGACAGCGCCGGGCGGTCGGCGGCTAGGTATTCGGCTATCTGGGCGGAGTCGCGGTATATGCGGTCGACGTCGGCGTCCGCGCGCGGCGTTGGGGTTGGCGCGGGCGTCGCCGTTGTAGCCGGCGCGTCCGCCGCTCCGCCGCCGCCCGCGCGCTGGCTGGCGGCGGTCAACCCGCGCCAGACCAGAACGGGGTACTGCGAGCGCGTCCCGAAGTCCCAGGGGGCGTTGGTCGGGTTGTTTCTGTTGTCGTCGGTCAAATCCAGACGGTTCCAGTTGGCGAAGACGCCGCTGGCGGCGGTCGGATTCTGGAGTTGGGCGGTCGTCCTGCCCTCCGGCGCGTCGCCGTCCGAATCGTCCTCGATGCCGCTTGTCGTCGCGTCCCAGAACGAACGGGAGATGACGGCGTTTCCCGACCCGATGAACGCGCCCGTCGTCCGGCTCGCGGACACCGCGCCGGCGGAGTAGGACGCCGTTATCTCAAGCCTGTTCGCGGCGCTCGCCGTGCTTATCCCCAGCAGTCCGCCGGCGGTGGAGCGGTCGCCGGTCGCCGATACGCCGCCGCGAGCGTAGGATGCGCGGATTTTCATGTTGCCGCCCTTCGCCAGCCCGACCAAGCCGCCGGCTTTCCCCTGGAATCCGGAGACGGACACGTCGCCCAGCGCGTAGTTGGCGAATATCCTGACGGAGTTCGCCGCCCCGACCAGACCGCCGGCTTTCGCCTGCGCGCCGGATGAGGAAACGGCGACGTCCGTCCAAGACGCCTCTATCAGCGTGGCGGGGTTGGCGATTCCGACCAGCCCGCCCATGTTCTTCGCGCTTCCGCTCACCGTCCCGGCGGCGCGGACGCTGGAGATGGTTCCGGTCGCGGACCCCGCCAGCGCGCCCGACCCGGAGTTGAGGGCGCTGGACGCGGAGCGAATATCCGCGTTCGTCAACGCCAGATTCTTGACTGTCGCGCCGCGCAGCCTGCCGAACAAGCCAGTTTTCACCGAGCCGTCGTTTACGGTCAGGCGGGTTATGGAATTGCCGCCGCCGTCGAATGTCGCCGTGAACGGCTTTGCGTCGTCCCCTATCGGCGTCCACTTGGGATATGAGTCGTTGGCGTCGACGTCCTTGTCGCCGTCCGTATCGAAGTCCAGATTGTTCTTGAGTTCGTAGCCTTCGCAGCCCGCGTTCGGGCAGTCGACGCCGGGGAAGGCGGCGTTGTATTTCGCGGCGTTGGCCGGGGAGTCGGCGCTGCCGTCGCCGTTCAGGTCGTAGCGCATGGCGTCGAGCTGGGCGAGCGTGGTTATGTCTATCAGCGCGGCGTCGTTCGCCTGCGCCGCCGCGCCCCGCAAGCCGGCGAGCGAGGCGATGAGCGCCAGCGCCGCCAGCAATGCGACAAGTCCGATTCGGGTTTTCATGGGGGGCAGTCTCCTGTGATTCGTCGTTCGCTATTCGCATTGCTGGTCGGCGGCGCTTATCCCGTCCGCGATTAGGATGGGGTATTGGGACGCCGTTCCGAAGCTCCACACGCTCGCGTCCCAATTGGCGTAGATGCTGGCGGCGGTGGCGGCGGTCGGGCTTTTGAGTTGCGCGGTCGTCTTGCCTTCGCCTTTGGACGTGTCGGAAGCGGCGGCTATGCCGCTGGTTGCGACGTCCCAATAGGAATGGGCGACGGTCAAGGTTGATGACCCGGCGGCGCCTATAAAGCCGCCCTTTTGATTGCCTATCGTCACGGCGACGGAGCCGGTGGAGTATGACGCGCTTATATTCAATTTGTTCGCGCCGGTCCCTTCGTTTCTTCCCAGCAGTCCGCCGGCGATGGAGCGCGCCCCGGCGGACACGTCCCCGCAAGCGTAGGAAGAGCGGATGTTCACGTTCGCGCCCTTGGCGGAACCCACCAAGCCGCCGGCTTTGGCGGACGCGCCGCTGGCGGACACGTCGCCGAGCGCGCAACTCGCCAGTATGTCGACGGTTTTGTTGGTGGCGTTGACCATCCCTATCAGTCCGCCGACTTTCGCCCCGCCAGTGGTTGAAGAAGCGGCTACATTCGCGCAAGACGACTCTATGACGGCGGGGGTTGCGATGCCGACCAGTCCGCCGACGTGCCTCGCCGTTCCGTCCACCGTTCCCGACGCGTAAACGTTGGAGATGTTGCCGGCAATGATTCCCGCCAAAGCCCCCGCGACCGAGCTTGTATCCGTAGCGGGCGGATTGGCGGTGACGTCGACGTCTGTCAACCTCAAGTTCTTGACGGTCGCTCCGGCAAGTCTGCCGAACAGACCGATTCTCGCCGAGACACTGGTTATCGTCATGTTGGAAAGTTTGTAGCCGCCGCCGTCGAATGTCGCCGTGAACGGGGCATCCTGCGCCCCTATTGGAAGCCAGTTCGCGTATGCGCCGCTTGGGTCGTCATCGACGAAATCCAGGGATTTTCCGAGTTCGTATCCTTCGCAGGCGGACGGGCAGCCCATGCCGGCGAGGGCGTTGGAGAAGGCGGCGTAGTACTTGTTCTTGTCCGCGTCCGACAGCGAATCCGCCGGCGCGCCGTCTCCGTCCAGGTCGTGGCGCACGGCGTCGAGCTGGGCGAGGGCGGTTATCTCTATGAGGCCGTCGTCGTCCGCGTCGTAATCCGCGCGCTGGTCGTCCGCGCTCAGCCCGCCCCAGATTAGAGCCGGGTACTGGCGCGACGTTCCGAGGTCCCACGGGTCGTCGACCGCGTTGGTTGCGCCGTCGTCGGTCAGATCCAGGTCGTCCCAATCGGCGTAGATGACGGCGGCGACGGAGACCGGATTTTGGAGTTGTACGGTCGTCCTGCCTTCCGGCGCGTTGGAGTCGGAATCGTCGTCGTCGCCGCTCGTGGTCGCGTCCCAGTAGGAATAGCTGATTGCGGCTTTTCCCGACCCGATGAACGCGCCCGCCGTTCCGCCCGCTGATACTTTGCCGGTGGAGTAGGACGCTTCTATCTTCAAGTTCGCCGCTTGCGCCGCCGTACTTGTTCCCAGCAGTCCGCCGGCGGTGGAGCCAGTCGCGGTCGCGGACACGCCGCCCGTCGCGTAGGCGGCTCGGATTATCATGTTGCCGTCTGTGGCGGTCCCCGCCAGTCCGCCGGCATTGGCGGACGCTCTGGACGCGGACACGCCGCCCGTCGCGTAGCTCCCGAATATCTTGGCGGAAGTCGCCGACCCGACCAGCCCGCCGACTTTCGCCAGCGCGCCTGCGGACGCGACGTCCACATCCGCGCCGGACGAATCCACCAGCGTGGCGGGGCTGGCGACGCCGACCAGTCCGCCCATGTTCCTGGCGGTTCCGCTCACAGTCCCATCGGCGCGGACGTTGAAGATTTTGGAGGATGCGGCGGACCCCGCCAGCGCGCCCGACCCGGACCCGGACTCGGTGGAAGTGGACTTCACGTCCGCCTTCCGCAGGCGCAGGTTCTTGACTGTCGCGCCGCTCAGCTTGCCGAACAGCCCCGTTTGCTTCAGGATGATGTTGTCCGCGTCTGCGCCGCTCATTGTCAGATGGGATATGGTCTTGCCGTTTCCGTCGAACGTTCCGGTGAACGGGTTGGAGTCGTCCCCTATCGGCTTCCAGTTCGGATGCCAGTCTTTGGAATCCACCGCGCCGTCGCCGTTGGTATCGAAGGACAGGTGGTTCTTGAGTTTGTAGCCCTTGCAAGTCGCGGCGGACGGGCAGGTCGTCCCGCTCGCGAAGTGGGGGAAGGCGCGGTCGTATTTCGCCTTGTTGTCGGCGTTGTCGACAATCCCGTCGCCGTTCAGGTCGTAGCGAATCGCGTCCAACTGGCGCAGGTTGGTTATCTCTATCAGCCCGTTGGCGTCGTAGTTAACGTACTGGTCCGCCGCGCTCATGCCGCCCCAATTCAGGACGGGGTATTGCTTGTTCGTTCCGAAATGCCATGGGTCGCGGTCGGCGGCGACAGCGACGGCGGCGGCTCCGTCGTAAAGGTCGCCGTCGCCGTCGGCGTCCAGCAGGTCTAGGTTTTTCCATTTGGCGTAGATGCCGCCTGCGGCGGCGGACGTCGGGTTTTGGAGTTGCGCGGTCGTCTTGCCTATGCCTTTGGACATTTCTGTAGCGTCGACCACTTGGCTAGTTTCCGTGTTCCAGTACGAGTCGCTGATGGTGACGCTCGCGCGTCTCCTAATCCAGAGGTAGTCCACGAATCCCCTCTTGTCTTTCGTCGTTCCGCCGATGGTCGGCTCTCCGATGGAGTACGACGCCGCGATTTTCGCGGCTCTGATCTTTCCGCCCGCCACCGCCGAGAAGCCCGCCACGCGGTGCCGTTCGCGGACTTCGACGTTTCCAAGCGAGTAGGACGCGACTATTGTATGGTAGTTGACGCCGGTCAAGCCGCCGGCGCGCGGCTCCGAAGCGCGCAAAGACGCCACGTCGACATTAGCCCAGCAACCGGCTATCCGTCCGTTGTTGCCGCCGACAAGACCTCCGACGGTGTTTCCGGCGGCGGTCACGTATCCTGTGGCGTAGCTCGCCGAGATTGTTCCGGCGTTTCTTCCGACCAGCGCGCCGACGAAAGATGCGTCTGGTCCGGATCGGGTCGCGTTCACCGTCGCCCGCCGCAACCCGACGCCCTTCACCTTTCCGCTTGACGAAACGAAGCCGAACATGCCGACGTAGCGCGCGGCGGAGTCTATCTTCATGTAGGATACGGTTTTGCCGCCGCCATCGAACGTCGCGGCGAAGCGGTTGGCGTCGTCCCCTATCGGCGTCCAATTCGGGATTGGGTCTTGGGAGTCCACGCCGCCGTCGTCGTTGGCGTCGAATGTCAGGTCGTTCTTGAGCTCGTAGCCGTTGCAACCCGTTGTCGGGCAGCCCATCCCGCTCGCGGCGTTGGGGAAGGCGGCGGCGTATTTCGCCGAATTCGCGGCGGCGTCAACGCTTCCGTCGCCGTTCAGGTCGTAGCGCATCGCGTCGAGTTGGGCGAGCGCGGTTATCTCTATCAGACCGTCGTCGTTGGAGTCGTAGTCTATGTACTGGTCCGCCGCTGTCAGTTCGCCCCAGACTAGAACGGGGTATTGGGAGCGCGTTTCGAAGCTCCACGGGGCGTCGTTCGCTGTTCCGTCGTTCTTGATGTCCAGTTTATTCCAGTTGGCGTAGATGCCGCTCGCGGAGACCTGAGTTTGGAGGTCGGAAGTCGTCTTGCCTTCGCCTTTGGATGTGTCGGAAGTGGCTGGTATGCCGCTCGTCTGGACGTCCCAATACGAATAGGCGACGGTCGCATTCCCCGAACCGAGAAAAGCACCCGCATGCCCGCCGGACGACGCGCTGGGGACGCCTGCGGAGTACGCCGCCGTTATGGACAAGTTGGCCGTCGCCGCGGCGCTCTTTCCCAAGAAACCGCCGGCTATGGAGCGCGCGCCGGGGGCGGATGCGCCGCCGCGCGCGTAGGCGGCGAGGATTTTCACGCTGTCCCCCTTGGAAAGCCCGGCGAAACCGCCCGCGTTGGCGGACGCGCCGGATGCGGATACGCCTCCGAAGGCGCAGGATGCGAGAATTTTGACGGAGCCTCTGCCGGAGTTGACCATCCCAACCAACCCGCCGGCTTTCGCGCTCGATGATTCGGAGTCGATTTCCACATTCGCGCAAGACGATTCTATAGTGGAGCGGGTGACGACGATTCCCGCCATGCCTCCCATGTGCCTCGCGTCCCCGCTCAGCGTTCCACTGACGTAAACATCGGAGACGTCGCCGACAATGACGCCCGCCAAAACTCCCGCGCCTGAGCTCGAATCGTCGGCGGGCGGATCAGCGTTCACGTCCGCGTCCAGCAGTTTCAAGTTCTTGACCGTCGCCCCGTTCAGCCTTCCGAACAGCCCCACTTGCGGCAGGGCGCTGCTGATGGTCAGGCGGGTTATGGAATTGCCGCCGCCGTCGAATGTCGCGGTGAAGGGGGCGTCTTGCGTCCCTATGGGAATCCAATTCGGATATGAGTCGTTGACGTCGACTATGTCGTCGTCGCCATGCGTATCGAAGTCCAGGCTTTCCCTGAGTTCGTAGCCTTCGCAGCCTGTGGTTGGGCAGGTCACGACGCTGCCGAAGGCGGCGGCGTAACTCGCGGCGTTGGTTGGGGAGTCGGCGCTGCCGTTGCCGTCCAGGTCCCAGCGCATGGCGTTGAGTTGGGCGAGGCTGGTTACGTTTATGAGGGCCGCGTCGTCCGTCGGCGTCGCCGTCTGCGCCGCGGCGCTTTGCAAGCCGGCGAGCGACGCGATGAGCGCCAGAAGCGCCAGCGACGCGATGCGTCCGATTCGGGTTTTCATGGTCGTTCGTCTCCCCCCCGATTCATGCGGCGCGCGGCGCGGCTGTGGTACACTGCGATAAGCGCGGACTTTGAGCGCGATTATAGCCGAAAGGGGAAGGCATGGCAAACGAAACGAATCGGCAGGTGGTGATGGCGGAGCGCCCGGCGGGGTATCCGGAGGAGCGGCATTTCAGGCTTGAGGAAGCGCCCATCCCGCGCCCGCGAGAGGGCGAGGCGCTGGTGAAAACCGTCTGGCTCTCGCTCGACCCCTACATGCGCGGGCGGATGCGCGAGGGGCCGTCTTACGCCGCGCCGGTGGAGGTGGGCGGCGTCATGACCGGCGGCGTGGTCGGGCGCGTCGTGGAGTCGCGGACGCCGGAGGTGGCTGTCGGCGACATTGTGGAGGGCTCGCTCGGCTGGCGCGAGTACGCGGCGGCGCGCCCCGGCGCCCTGCGGAAGGTCGACGAGTCGCTCGCGCCCATTTCCACCGCGCTCGGCGTCTTGGGCATGCCGGGCATGACCGCCTATTTCGGCTTTCTGGAAGTCGGCGCGCCAATGTCGGGCGACACTGTGGTCGTCTCGGCGGCGTCCGGCGCGGTGGGGCAGGTCGTCGGGCAGCTGGCGAAAATCATGGGCTGCCGAGTGGTCGGCACGGCGGGCAGCGACGCCAAAGTGGATTTCATCCTGAACGAGCTGGGCTTCGACGCCGGCATAAACTACAAGACGCAAGAAGTCGGCGCGGCGCTGGACGCCGCCTGCCCGGACGGGATAGACGTCTATTTCGACAATGTGGGCGGCTTCGTGACGGACGCGGTGATGGAGCGAATCAATGTCCACGCGCGGATTTCGGTCTGCGGGCAGATTTCGCAGTACAATCTGCCGGCGCCGGAGCTGGCGCCGCGCAATATGGGGCTGCTAATCCAAAAGCAGGCGCGGATGGAGGGCTTCCTGGTGTTCAACTTCGCCCACAAGCACGAGCAAGCCCGCCAGCGCATGGCGAGCTGGATCCGAAGCGGCGACCTGCGCTACAGGGAAGACACGGTCGAAGGGCTGGAGAACGCCCCGCGCGCCTTCATCGGGATGATGCGGGGGGAGAATTTCGGCAAGCTGCTGGTTAGGGTGGGGGAGTAAACGATAGACTGGCGAAAGTCCAAAAGGCGCAATTGCCGATGGCTGACGCCAGTCATAATCCATTGGGGGAAGCGCAGTGGAAGTTAGGGAAATCGAACTCGACTCCATCAGCGTGTCGCAATTCAACACGCGCAAGGGCCTCGGCGCGGGAAGCGAAGACGCCAACATCCAAGACTTGGCGAACAGCATCCGCGAAAATGGGTTGCTCAGCCCCGTAATCGTGAGGTCGGCGTCCGGCGGGCGCTATGACCTAATCGCTGGGCAGAGGCGCTTTCTCGCTTGCCGATGGCTAGGCATGGCGACGATTCTCGCGACCGTCCGCGACGATTTGGATGGCGCGAGCGCCGTCGTCGTCTCGCTTGTGGAAAATGTCCAGAGGGCGGACATGAAGCCGATAGACAAGGCGAGGGCGTTCCAAAGAATCCGCTCCGAGTATGGGAGCGACAAGCGAGTTTCGCAGGAAACAGGCGTGTCGCTCCCCACGATTCGGCGATACATGAAACTGCTGAACCTCGCGCCGTCCATTCAAGACGGATTGACGACTTCCAGCGGCTCGGCGGGGGTGGAAACGCTGTCGGCGCTCGCCGACAATTTCGACGCGGAGGACCAAGAGTATGTTCTCGGCGAAATAAGCGGGTTCAATCAGCATGAGCAGCGAGAGATAATAAAACGAAGCGACGGCGAAGTAAGCAAGATTCCGGGCTTGTTCGAATGGGCGCTGGAAGGGGCGTTCGCGGTTCGCATGTGCAAAGAAGGTTTTGACTTCTGCGCTCTGATGACCGATGAGGAGAAGGCGAAAGTCAAAACGCGGCTGGGGGATGACCCCGGCTCTTATCAGCACGACCTCTTGCTGTAAACGATGTCTGGCGATGTCGCGGGCGCGGGCTCGGTTGTCGGGGTTAGTCCGCGTTTTCGCGCAACAGTTGCGGCAATGCTTCTACGAATTCCAGGGCGGTCTCATAGGCATTGTAGATTTCGGCGGAAGTTTTCTCGAGGGAAAACGCGCCGATGTTTCCGTGTACAAGGCGGTTTCGGTCTAGCGTCAGTTCTAGGAACACCTTTATAGCGTCCTCTAGGTTGGCGTCTTGGCGAACGCGCTCGCGCATCCTGTTTCTGAACGATTCGCCGAAGAGGCGCCAAAACTGGTTGGCGTTGGAGCCGCCCCAGTCAAACAGCGTGTGGTAGCCCCTGGCTGTGACGGTGTTGCGGACGAATTCCACCAATCGCTCGTCGCCGCCGGTCGTTTCGGCGACGTAGTCAAGCAGTATCGTCTTGACGCGCTCCTCAAAGTAGCTTGCGGACGCCAGCAAAAGATACTTGCTGAAGATGTCGTCGGCTATCAGGAACGACGAAGGAATCTCCGTTCGCAGGAACTCGGATATCTCGTTGGTGTCGCGATATATCCGACCTACGTCTGTTCTATCAAAGACCATCGCGCTACGCGCCGTTGACAATGATTATGCTGGTCGCCCGCTCCAGTCTCTTTAGAACGTTGGACTTCTGTGTAGTCCCCACGCGGGCGGCTTGCAGGAACTCCGGGTCGGCTCGCAACGCATTGATGCTGTCGGCGGATATGTCGCCGGCGACGAGGCTTCGGTCGGCGAACGCCGGGGCGCAAGCCGCCACGAACACCGCTTCAAACAGGGCGATGTTGAATCTGGAGCTTTCGGTCGCAAGGAAAGCGTTGTCCGGCAACCGGCGCGCGCTGTCCAAGAACGAACCGAACAAGCCCTTGAGGTAGTCGTTGCGCTCGGAGTCGTGCGACTGCGCTTTCTTGGAGAATCGGTTTAGGAACTTCACCATCGAAGGCGCGTAGTCTTCGCTTTCAATGAGCATGGCGAAGCCGCGCAGGAGAACCTCCAAGTCCTTTAGGTGAAGGTCGGGGATGGGGTTGCCGACCAGTCTCCGCCAATCTTGAGACGAGTTTATCTCGTTCAGCATGGCGTAGAAAGCCGAGTAGTAAAGGCTGGAGCGGATCTCCTGCGGCCTGAGATTGACGCCGCCGGAGTTTAGGCGCTCAAAGATCTCGTAAACCGCCGAATCATCCCCGTCTTGGTCGTTCTGCCTAACGACGACGTTGCGTATGGGACGAAAGTCGAACTGCATTTTGTACTCGGCATCCAGCGCGGAATACGTCAGCCCTTTGAACTTGTTTTTTTGGTTGGGCAGGTTTTCCGTCAGTGCAAGACGAAAGTTAGTGAAGTACTCATCGTCAAGCAAGACGTCGTCGGGAAGGGACCCTTTTCTGTCGACCACCTTCCTAATTTCAACGCGCTTTTCAGTCCTTGGGAAGCGCTGTTTTACGAAGTAGTAGATGGACATGAGGCGCTGCTGCCCGTCTATCACCAGAAATTTGTTTCGCCCCTGTTCAAAGAGGAATATCTGGGGGACGGGGAGACCCAGTATCAGCGATTCTATGAGTCTGGACGCCCGGTTGATGTTCCAGACGTAGTTCCTCTGAAAGCCGGGTATCGTGAAAATCCCGGCGTCTATGTAGCTGATTATCGTGGCGACGTTGAAGTCGTTGGGAGTGGCCGTGAGGTCGTACTCCCGAATGTGCTGGTCTTCGGGTTCTTCCTGGTCGGAGTAGTCCTCAAACCAGTTGTCGAATTCCACGACTGCCGCGTTGTTCAGTTGCGCCATGTCGATTGTCATCGTCCGTCTCCGTCAATCGCGTAGCGAGGTTGATTCCAGTATAGTGGAAACCAACCACGCCACGCAAATTCAGTTCCGCTTTCGCGATTATCCGCCAAGCCCCGCGCTCGCCGCGCCGACCAGCTCGCTCACGGGCAGGGCTATGTCCGGGAAGGCGGCGGGGGATATTGTCTCGCCGGGGCGATAGACGCGGGCGGTGGCGTATTTTCCGTCGACAGGTTCGGAGTACGCCTCCACCGCCCGCGCCGGTATGTTGGCGAGCCACACTTCGGGGATTAGGAAACGCGCGTACAGGGCGAGTTTGACGTTGCGGTCGTAAGACAGCGAGGAATCGGAGACCTCTATCAGCAACAGAACGTCGCCCGCGCCGGGCGCGCGATGGCGGTAGAAATCGTCGCGCCACTTGATTAGGGCGATGTCCGGCTCCGGCTGGTTGCGCTCGTCGAGGCGCAGATGGTTTTGGATTCTTACGTTGGCGCGTCCCGACGCCGCCGGGCCCAGAAGATGCGCCGCGAGGTCGACGCTCGCCGAGTGTTCGTTTCCGATTGGCGACATTGCGATTATCTCCCCGTCGATTAGCTCGAGGCGCTCGCCGTCCGCCAAGACGCCGGCGCTCGCCATGGCGTAGTATTCGCCGACAGTGAACAGCCGGCGCGCGGGCGGGGTTTCGACGTCGGCGCGGGCGGGCGCGAGCGTGGTCATTTGGGCGGCTCCTCTAATCATTATCGGCGTTTGCGCCAAGCCCCCGCCGTCCGAATTGGGCGGCGGGGACTTGTTCGGGTTGGGCAAGCGCTCCCTACCCCGTCCCGCGCTCCGCTATCGCCTTCGCCACCGACGCCGGGTTCATCGGCAGCTCTCGCATGCGGACGCCGGTGGCGTCGTAGATGGCGTTGGAGAGGGCCGCCAAGGGCGGCACCAAGGGGACTTCGCCGACGCCGCGGACGCCGTAGGGGTGGTTCGGGTTGGGGACTTCCACCACCACCGCGTCTATCATCGGCAGGTCTAGCGCGGTGGGCATGCGGTAGTCGAGCAGGCTGGCATTCATCATCCTGCCCTCGTCGTTCATGTAGTACTCTTCGTTGAGCGCCCAGCCGATGCCCTGCACGACGCCGCCCTGTATCTGCCCCTCGACGTAGTCCGGGTGGATGGACGTCCCCGAATCCTGCGCGGCGGTGTAGCGCAGGATTTCGATCTTGCCCGTTTCGGGGTCGACTTCAATGTCGACAATGTGCGTGGCGAAGGCGCTGCCGGCTCCGCCCGGGTCCATGTTGGCGGAGCCGACGACGGGCCCGCCCGTCTCGGCGGCGCGGGACGCGAGCTCGGCGAATGTCATGCTCAGTTGCGAGTCGGCTTTGTGGCGGAAGACGCCGCCTTCCAGCTCCACGCGGTCGGGTTCGGTTTCCCAGAGCATGGCGGCGCGGTCGAGCATCTGGCGCTTGACGTCTTGGGCGGCTTCGTAGCTCGCCCAGCCGGTCTTGAACGCCGCGCCGCTTCCGCCGGTCATGGAGGTGTAGCCGATGGCTTCGGTGTCGCCGACCTGCGGGTTGACGCTCTCGACGGGGATTCCCAGCACTTCGGCGAACTGCTGCGCTGCCGCCGGGCGCGTGCCGCCGATGTCCATGGAGCCGATGGTGAGGTTCACCGTGCCGTCGTAGTTGAGGTTGGCGGTGGCGCAGGCGGGGCCCGTGCCGTTTATCCAGAATCCGCTGGCGACGCCCCTTCCGCGCCACTTGCCCTCGAGCGGCTGGGCGTAGTGGGCGTGGTCTTTGGCGGCTTGGGCGGTCTCTATCGCGCCGATGCGGGGGTTGATAACGCCGACCGCGCGCCGAGTCCCCTCTTTGGCGCCGTTCAGGATGCGGAAGTCTATGGCGTCCAAGCCGAGCTTCTCGCAGATTTCGTCGATGATGGTCTCGGCGGCGAAGGAGCCGATGGGGGCGCCGGGGGCGCGGTAGGCGGTGGTCTTGGGCTTGTTGTCCACGACGTCGTAGGCGTCTATGGAGATGTTGGGTATGTCGTATGGCGAGAAGATGCAGTTGGCGGCGGCGCCGACGGGGGAGCCGGGGAAGGCGCCCGCCTCGAAGCGCAAATCGGCGTGGGCGGCGGTCATCTTGCCGTCGTCCGTCACGCCTATCTTCACCTTCATGTAGGAGCCGGAAGTGGGGCCTGTCGCCTCCATCACTTCCACGCGGTTCATGGTTATCTTGACGGGCGCGCCGGCTTTCTTGGACAGGGCGACGGCGAGCGGCTCGAGGTAGATGGTCGTCTTGCCGCCGAAGCCGCCGCCGATTTCCATGGGGACGACCTTGACGGACGAGAACGGGACGCCGACGACGGCGGCGGTGAGGTCGCGTATCTGGAAATGCCCCTGCGAGCTGCACCAGACGGTGATGCGGTCTTGCGGCGTCCACCAGGCGGTCGCGGAATGGGGCTCGATGTAGCCCTGATGGACGGTTTTGGTGCGGAATTCGCGCTCGACGACGAGGTCGGCGTCGGCGAAGCCGGCGTCGGCGTCGCCGATGGCGATGCGCGAGTGGCTGGCGACGTTGTTGGCGAATTCGGGGTGGAGCAGCGGCGCGCCGTCCGCCATGGCGTCCTCGACGCTCACGACGGCGGGCAACGGTTCGTACTCGACGTCTATGAGCTCGAGCGCCTCTTCCGCCTCGTGGGCGCTGTCGGCGGCGACGGCGGCGACGGGGTGCCCCCGAAACAGAGCCTTGCCGCGCGCCATTATCTTGGAGCTGACGTGGAGCATGTTCTGGGGCGGCCCGCCGGCGGGGCCGGTGACGGCTTTGTTTTCGTATTCGGGGAAGTCGGCGGCGGTTATGACGGCGCGGACGCCCGGATGCGCCTCGGCGCGCGACGTATCGATGGACTTGATCGCGGCGTGGGCGTGGGGGCTTCTGAGCGCTTTGGCGTGGAGCATCCCCGGCAGGTTCACGTCCGCGCCGTAAGCGGCTTTGCCGGTCACTTTGTCGTAACCGTCATGGCGGACGGGGCGCGTCCCCACCGCCGTGTAGTTTTGGGTTTGGGCGGTTGTCATGGGCTGGTTAGCCTCCGAAAAGTTTGGGATTGGGCGCAATTGTAGCATATCGCGGGCGATGATGGGGCGATGGGGTTCGGGCGGATGGGCGCGATTCACTCCGCGAGGGTCAACGTGTATCGGCTTTCGCCGCGTTCGACTCTGAAAACCGCGTCCGCGCGCCTTAGCGCCATCGGGTCAACGCCCGCCGGATACTTGAACTTGTGCCTGCGCTCCCGCAATATCGCTTCATAGTGGACGATTTCGCCGTCTTTCCGAAACGCCGCGAAGTCCACAGCCTGATGCAGCGCGCTGAAGTACGACATGGATATGATGTCCGTCTTTTCGCGAATGTCGGGCGGGATGTTTTGCTCATATGCGTTGGGGCTGTATATCTCGACGGCGTCCCACTCGAAATCAGTCAACTCGGAGAATCTGATTTCGGTCGCGCCGCGGTCAAGCGCCGCCCGCAGCTCACCGCCGAATCTGTCGGCGGGATTCGCAATCATCTGCGCCGCCACCGCGCAAAACAGCGCCGCGAACAGCGCCAGCGCCGTCCCCCGACTCCGCCGGCGGCTTTCGGAGAAGGCGCGGACATATCGCCGCAGGAACATGGCGAGAAACGCCAGGGCGGGAATCGCGGATACCAGAATGGCGCACCAACCCAGCGGCTGCAAATCCCGCCCGTAGATGGACGGCGCGTAGCCGACGGCGCATCCGAAAACCGCGCCGGACGCGACCGCGCCGGCGATGGCGTAGCGGACATTCCAATTCAGGCGGCTCAGCAGCGCCAGAGCGAGCGCGCCGCCCGCGAGAGACGTCCAGGCGAGCGTCATGAAGAGGTCAGTCCACGGCGCGGCGACTGCCGCCGCGGCGCGAAGCGACGGCAGGGGCAGCGCGACGACGGCGTAAACCGCGACCGCGAGATGGACGAACCAAACCGCGCCGCCCGGCGTCCGTTCGCCCCTGACAAAGCGCGCGAGCGACGACGACCCGCGCAGAGCGTTCGCCGCGACTATCCCCGCGAGAACGGCGCCGACCGCGTTCGCCGCCTGAAGCAGAAGCCAGAGGGTCAGCGCCGCGTCGTCTCCGTAGAGGCGAACCGCGATTTGCAAGTGCGTCAGCGCGCCAACCAGCAACCCCGCGCCCAGCGCGTAGAGCGACAGCCCGTTTGGGACGATGCGGTCGATGGGGTCGCGTATGCGAATCCGCAACGCGCGCATGATGCGGTCCTCCAATCAGCCCCGAACTCAGTTATCTAGGGTCAAGTATCGGTAGCCGCTGTCGCGGTACTCCACGTTGAAAACCGCGTCTTGGGGCGTCAAGACGACGGGACTGCCCGAAGATACGAAGGAATGTCTGTCATCCCAAACCATTTCATAATAGACGACCTCGCCGTCCTTTATGAACACCGCCAAATCGCCCGCTTCGTTGTGTCCCAAGTGCGACCGCGAGACTATATCCACGCTTTCAAGCGCGATGGGCGAGAATTTTTCCCGAAAGGTGTATGAGTTGTACATTTCAAGCGCGTCCCACTCGAAATCCGTCAACTCCGCGAACTGGATTTGGGACGGACGCGCGCTTAGCGCGGCTTGCAGATTCTCGCTGAACGCGACGTCGGGGGGATTCTCCGCCATATGCGCCCCCACCGCGCCGGCGAGCGCGGCGAACAGCGCGACCGCCGTCCCAATCCGCAGCCAGCGGCTTTTGGAGAATACAGGCGCGCGCCGGAGGAACAAGACCATGAACGCCAGAACTGGAACGGCGGACGCCATAATCGCGCACCAACCCATCGGGCGCAAATCCCACCCGTAGATGGTCGGCGCGTACCAGACGGCGCATCCGAAAGCCAAGACGGACGCCGCCGCGCCCAACGCGGCTTGGCGGGCGTTCCAATGCAACCCGTTAAGAAGCGCCAAAAGCAATGTCGAGCTCGCTAGGGACGTCCAGATGAACCCCGGCGTGAAAACCCCCCCTTCGATTGTCTCCGTCAGGTTGGCGCATATGGCGGCGGAACGAACCAAGACAGAGATGTGGATGAAGAGAGCCGCTTGGATGAACCGTTCATCGCCCGCGCGGAGCGTCCCCGGCCCGCGCAACGACGCCCAAACAATCGACCCAACCGTTGCCGCAATCAGAGAGAAGCCCGCGACGATTGCCGCCGCCGACCCCATCGCGAGCGCGAAGACGAACAGGGTGCAATCCAAGAAGTCGCCTTCGGGGTAGTTGGCGAAAGGCATCGACAGGATGACGCGCGCCAGCGCGTCGGCGAGCAGGACGCTTCCAAGCGTCCAGAGCGCGTTCGCTAGGGGGAGCGTTAGTGAGATTGTTGTAGGGCGGGAGGAGGGCATGGGGGTGGTTTCCGTTCACTTGGCTTTTCAGTCCGCGATGATCAAAGTGCGATAGCCGTCGTCGCGGTACTCCACATTGAAAACCGCGTCTTGGGGCGTCAAGACAGCGGGGCTTTGCGCCCCCGGATGGAAGCGGAAGCCGTGTCTGTTATGCCAAACCATTTCGTAATAGACGACCGCTCCGTTCTTTATGAACACCGCCAAATCGCCTACTTCGTTGTATCCGAAATACGACCTAGAGATTATATCCGTGCCTTCAAGCGCGATGGGAGAGATAAATTTCCGATAAGCGTGGGAACCGTATATTTCGACCGTATCCCACTCGAAATCCGCCAACTCCGAGAATCGGATTTGCTCTGGGCGCGCGCTCAGCGCCGTTTGCAGGCTTTCGCCGAACGCGTCGTCCGGGTTCGCCGCCATATGAAACCCCACCGCGCAGGCGAGCGCGGCGAACAAGGCTGCCGCCATCCCAAGCCGCAACCATTGAAACTGGCGGAAGACCGACGCGCGCCGCAAGAATACGACCAAGAACGCCAGAACCGGAATCGCGGACGCCAGAATCGCGTACCACCCCAGCGGGCGCAAGTCCCATCCGTAGATGGTCGGCGCGTAGCCGACGGCGCATCCGAAAACCGCGACGGATACGACCGCGCCCAACACGGCGTGGCGGATATTCCATATCGTCGCGCTCATCAGCGCCAGAACCAGCGCCGCGCCCGCTAGCGACGTCCACGTGGCGGTTGCGAAAATGTCGGAAGGCGACCACGCCTCGCCCGCCGCCGCCAAGAAAGTCGGCAACGAAATCGCGGCGCAAACCGCGACCGCGGCGTGAATGAACCGAGCGGATTTCAATGTCGCCCCCGCCTTGTTGGAAGCCGACAGCGGGCGGCGCGAAGATTCGATTGCGACTGCGGCGGCGAGCGCTCCGTTCCCCAGATTCGCGAGTATCAAGAGATAGATGACAAAAAGCTCCGCCAGGTAGTAACCCGCGTGGTCGTTAAGGAACGGGGCGACTATCGCGGCATGCATGGACGCGGCGGCGAGCAGTCCGACGCCGAGTATCCGGAGCAGATTGTTTCTGGGGACTGCCCAAGCAATCCGAAAGCGCGGGGTTTTCATGGGGATGGTCGGCGGCTTCATCTCGCAGTCTCCGCATCGCGCGCCGCGCCGGACGGGCTTTCGCCGATTCGCAGCATCAGTTTGTCCCCGCCGCTCCACGGCTTGGCGCGGACATTCCACCGAAACGCGCGGGCGCCGCCTTGGCCGGTTTCGACGGCGTCGTTGAAATCCAGCCGCAAAACAACCGAGCCGTCCAACGCGATGAAGTCCGCGCGATGATTCGCCAGGCGCGCATGGGGCGACATGCGAATCTCCGCCGCCCGCGATTCCGAGTCCCATCGGATTGATTCAAACGATGCGCTCGCGCCGTTGACAGTGAACGATATTGGGCGTAGAACGCCGTCGCCGCCGTCCGCGCCCGCCGCGCCGCTTCCCAAATCCGCCGGGTCGAAAAACGCCTCGTGGACGACGCCGTCCGGCGCGATGGCGATGATTGTCAACTCATGCCGGTTCATGAGCGATTCGGGGTTGTAGCCGCATGGAACCCAATCCGAATACTGGACGTTGGAAAACACATTGTACTCGCCTTTGGGCAACGGGCGAAGGGTCGAATCCTCCACAGAGTAGCCGGTCGTCGGGTCATTGTCCGGGTCGTCGGCGATTCTTGAGGCGAACAAGTCCGCGTCCGCGCCTGCGAACCAATGCCTTTCATAGTAGGGCGAGGGGCCGCGCGGGTATGGACTGCTCCCAAGCATATGTCCCGCCGGCTTGCCGGAGGGGATGCGGATTTCGTGGAAAGTCATATCCGGCGGGCGGTTTTCATACAGCGCGTCGTATTCGAACCGCGTCCTAACGCAGTCTTCATAGCCCGGAATGTCTTTGCCCTTCGCCATCATATCCGCGTTGGCGGCGGCGAGCGCTTTGATTTCCGTCAGGGAGATGGAGGGCGCGGACGGCGAATCGGGCGCGGCGGTTAAGTAGCGCGGCTCCGATGATGATGAAGAAACCGGCGCGGCGGCGGGCAGCCACGCGCGATTGGGGAAGTATGAGTTTTCGTAGTCGCTCGTTATCGCGTAGTTGTATAGGCCGGGCGTCCGTCCCTCCCTGTTCGCGAATTCGTAAACGCCGGATTCCCGCACGATGGGGGACGGGCGCAGAAAGACGATAGCCTCACGGTCGTCCCAGCGGTCGTCGCGCTCATTCAGCGCGGCTTGCGCCAGCATCAGCGCGATGGACGGGTTCGGAGTGGGCGTCGGCGCAACGCGCGAGTTCGCTGCCGAAACCGCGAGCGCGACGTAGCGCATGGGGTCGACGTCCTCCGCGAGAACCCTGACTGTCAGTTCATCGCCGCCGCTCCCTTTTAGATACTCTATGACTCGGAACCGGAATACGAACACTGGAACGACGCGCCCGTCGTATCCGTCTTGAGGCGGGTATCGGCGGACGCCGCCGGACGCCGAAATCAGCCGAACGCGCGCGACGGCGGATGAGAGAAAAACCAGCTCTTCCGGCGTGGTGGCGTCCTGCTCCGGGAATCCTGGGAAATCGAGATTGACGGGGGGCGCGGGCTTGGGGATTCCATCTCCGCAAGCCGCCAGCGACGCGAAAGCGAGCGCGACGGCGAAAGCGCAAGCCGCGATTCTGTTCAGCATGGCTTCGCTCCTCAATGATTCGCGCGGGTCGCGGGCGGGGATAAGGGCTATGATAGCGTTTTGATGGGGGGTGTCAAGCCGCCGGGCTTGCGCCACTACCCCGCGCCGTTCGCCTTTTGCTATAATTGACTTTCGCGCGGCGGTTTGGGCGGCGGTTTTCCATGCGTTTTCACTTTTGCGGGGATTCCATGCGCCCAATCCGCGCCCGCGCCTGACGGACGAAATCAAGAATCAAAAATACCGAGTTGGACAAGAGAGAGGGGTTCGCGGATGCCTGCTTACGCGGTTCTGGGGGCGCAGTGGGGCGACGAAGGCAAAGGGAAGATAGTCGACTTTCTGGCGAAGGACGCCAGCGTCGTGGCGCGATTCGCCGGCGGCAACAACGCCGGACACACCGTCGTCACCGACCAGGGGAAGTTCAGCTTCCACCTGATACCTTGCGGCGTCTTCTGGCCGCAGGCGCTCAACGTCATCGGCAACGGCGTGGTGGTCGACCCGGACGTCCTGCTCGAAGAGATAGACGACCTCAAGACGCGCGGCATTGACTTGTCCGAGCGCATCGTCGTGAGCGAGCGCGCCCATCTGATAATGCCCTATCACGTGGCGCTGGACGAGCTGGCCGAGAAGGCGCGCGGCGCGTCCCGCATCGGCACGACGGGCAAGGGCATCGGACCCGCATACGCCGACAAAGCCGCGCGGACGGGCGTGAGGGCGGCGGACTTGCTGGATCTCGAGGCGCTGATGCCGCGCCTGGAAGGCATCTTGAACCACGTCAACGCCGTCCTGACGAAAATCTACGGCGGGGAGGCGCTGGAGTTCGACGGCGTATTCGAGAAGTGCCGCGCGTGGTCGGAGCGCCTCGCGCCCTACATAGGGCCCGCCGAGAAGATAGTCAACCAGGCGCTGGCGGCGGGCGAGAACGTCCTGCTGGAAGGGGCGCAGGGGGTGTTGCTCGACCTCGACCACGGGACTTATCCGTTCGTGACGTCGTCCAACCCGACCATCGGCGGCGCGTCTGTGGGCGTGGGGGTGAGCCCGACGCACATAAAGCGCATCACGGGGGTGTTCAAGGCGTACACCACGCGGGTGGGCGCGGGGCCGCTGCCGTCGGAGCTGACGGACGCCACCGGCGAAACCATCCGCGAGCTGGCGCAGGAATTCGGGACGACCACCGGCAGGCCCCGGCGCGTGGGCTGGTTCGACGCGGTGGCGGCGAAGTACAGCGCGCTCATCAACGGCTACACATCCGCCGTCCTGACGCGGCTGGACGTCCTCGACGGCTTCGAGACGGTCAAAATCTGCACCCACTACATAGCGGAGGACGGGACGCATACGGACGATTTCCCCGGCGGCGTGGCGGCGCTGGGCAAGGCGCGCCCGGTGTTCGAGGAAATGCCCGGCTGGGACAAGCCCACCGCCGGCGCGCGCCGCTACGAAGACCTGCCCCAAGAAGCGCGAGACTACGTGGAGCGCCTGCAAGAACTCATCGGTTGCCCGGTGGACGTGATTTCGACAGGCCCCCATCGGAACGAGACGGTGATGGTCAGGCCCGTAGTGAGCGGCTAGGCGGGCGCGGACGCGCCCTCATCCCGCAACCTCCCTTGCGTCAAGACGCGGGGGCTGATTTAGCGCCGGTCGGCCTATACGCGCCGGCAGAGCGGGATTCGGGACGGCTTGCCGGGATGGCGGCGGCGGAACATGCCGGAACATCCGGCGCGTAAGCCTCATGGTCGGGGTTGTCGTCTATTTGTTCGATGATGACCGCGTATTTCAGTTTCTCACATTCATTCTCTCCCCTGAAACAGCGCCGCCGCCGCTCATTCGGCTTGCATGATGCTCGCCGGCAACTCGTGCCAGAAGACGTCTCCGTTGGCTACGGCGTCTTGAATCTCATCCGCCATCCGCATGCCCGCCACCGCCGCGGACGCGGGGGCGTCCGTGAATCGGGTGAGAAACTCCGCGTTTCGGACCGCCCTTTCGACGTCGCGCTTCTGCGCGGTGAACGAAAACTCGATGGCGAGGTATCGCGTCCGCCCTTCTTCGTCGGTCATCTCCGCCACCGCGTCGGCGCGGATGAAACTGTCCAAGTCGCCCCGCGAGATGCCGGACGTGTCGGAACGCCGCGCCATTCTTATCAACTCCGCCCGTTCGACAAGCCGGCTGTACTCGCATCCCATGTCGTAAGCGATGACCGGGATTTCCTTCAACCCGTTCTCGGACGCCATCCAGCCCTTCAGAGCGCCGACATCCGTTCTCAGCTCTCTGAACTGCCTGTTGGCGTAGGCTTGGAACTCCAGCGTGGACTTCTGAAACTCCGCGAACTTTTCCGGGAGCTCCAGCAATTCGCGCGAGAGCAACCGCGCGCGTAGGGCTTCGAGCATCTCCGGCTCGGAGTCTATCGCGTCCATTATGTCTTGCATCGTGATGGTTGCGGTCGTCATGTTGCGCGTCCTCCCGCGTCAAGTGTACAGCGCCGCCGCCGCTTATTCGGCTTGCATGATGCTCGCCGGCAACTCGTGCCAGAAGACGTCTCCGCTGTCGACGGCGTCTTGAATCTCGCTGTCCATCCGGAATCCCGCCACCGCCGCGGACGCGGGGGCGTCCGTGAATCGGGTGATATACTCCGCGTTTCGGACCGCTCTGTCGACGTCGCGCTTATGCGCCGTGAACGAAAACTCGACGGCGATATACCGCGCGCGCCCTTCTTCGTCGGTCACCTCCGCCACCGCGTCCGCGTGCATGAAACTGACCAACTCGCCCCGCGAGATGCCGGACGCGTCGGAACCCCGCGCCATCCGTATCAACTCCACCCGTTCGAGCAACCGGCTGTACTCGTATCCCATGCTGTAAGCGATGAACGGAATTTCCTTCAATCCGTTCTCGGACGCCATCCATCCTTTCAGAGTGCCGACATCCGTTTCCAGACCCACGAACCGCTTTTCGGCGTTCGCTTGGAACTCCAACGTGGACTTCTGGAATTCCCGCGTGTTGGCTTGGAATTCCCGCGTGTTGGCTTGGAATTCCTGCGTGTTGGCTTGGAACTCCAGCGTGTTGCTCTGGAACTCCCGCATGTTGGCTTGGAACTCCAGCGTGTTGGCTTGGAATTCCTGCGTGTTGGCTTGGAATTCCTGCGTGTTGGCTTGAAACTCCGCGAACCGCTCCGGGAGCTCCAGCAATTCGCGCGAGAGCAATCGCGCGCGGAGCGCCTCTAGCATCTCCGGCTCGGAGTCTATCGCGTCTATTATGTCTTGTATGGTGATGGCGACGGCGGGCATGTTTCGCGTCCTTTCGCGCTAATTGTACAGCGCCGGGCGGATGATTTCTAATCGCCCCGCGCGCGTTTTATGCGGACGGCGGCGGAATCTCGACCTCGACCTCATCAATCCCAATGGACTTGTCGTCGTGGGCGTATGGGTCGGATGAGTAGTAGTCGGACATGTCCATATCCGACGTCTTCGGCTCCGGAATCGGCTCGCCATTCTTGGCGAGCTTCTCGATATGCGCCTGGAGCGCTTTCCGCATCTTCCGAAGCGCGTCGTTTTCGTCTTTGCCCAAGACTCGGCATCCCGGAACGTCAGGCGCGTAAACCTCGCAGTCCGTCTCGTCGTCCATCCGCTTGATGACGACCGTATATTTCAGTTTCACGCTCTCCCTCCTTTACTAAAACAGCGCCTCGCTCGCTTGCTCTATGACGCCCGCCAGCGGGGACGGGTATATGCCCACGAAGACCATCGCCGCCAGGAGCGCGGTTAGGACGGCGATTGTCAGGCGCGGCAGGCGGATGCGTCCGGCGTCGTCCGGGGGCGGCTCCATGTACGCCTGGCGCAAGACCTGGAGGTAGTAGTACAGCGAGATGAGGCTGGCGAATATCGCCACGCCCGCCAGCCAGAGCAAGCCCTGCGCCGCCGCCGCGTTGAATAGGTAGAACTTGCTGACGAAGCCCGCGAATATCGGCAAGCCCGCCAAAGACAGCAAGGACGCCGCCAATGCCATGCCCAAGAACGGCGAGCGGCGCGCCAAGCCCGCCAAGTCCGCTATGCTGTCCTTTCCGTCCGCGTTGTAGAGGGCGGTCAGGCATAGGAACGCCGCCAGGTTGGTGACGCCGTAGGCTATCAGATGCAATGTCAAGCCGTTGGCGGCTAGGCGCGAGAAGTCCGTCCGGATTGTCCCGTCCGCGTCGACCGCCGCCAGCGCCGCCACGCCCATCAGCAGGTAGCCGACATGCCCCACGCTGGAGTACGCCAGCAGGCGCTTGGCGTTCGTCTGGGCGAGGGCGGCTAGGTTGCCGACGGTCATCGTGAGCGCCGCCAGCGCCGCCACGGGCAGCCGCCAGTCCGCCGCGATGGGCATGAGGGCGTGGGCGAACAGACGCAGGACAAGGGCGAACGCCGCCGCTTTGGACGCCGCCGCCAGAAAGCCCGCTATGGGAATCGGCGCGCCTTCATAGACGTCCGGCGCCCACATGTGGAAGGGAACCGCCGCCAACTTGAATCCCAACCCGGCGAATATCAGCGCGAAGCCGACTATCACGCCCGGCGCCAAGCCGCCGCCGGACGACGAGAGCGCGAACGCCATTTCGTCGAAGCGCGTGGTCCCCAGCAAGCCGTATATCTGGCTAATCCCGTACAGCATCAGGGCGGACGACACCGCGCCGAGCAGTATGTACTTCGTCCCCGCCTCGTTCGATTTGGGGTTGTAGCGGTCGAACGCGACAAGGGCGTACATCGACAGGCTGAGCAGCTCCAGCGATATGTACGCCGTGAGCAGCTCGCCGGACGCGGACATGAGCATCATCCCCACTATGGAGAAGATGAGTATGGCGTAGTATTCGCCGGGGTAGTTCAGGCTGCGGCGGACGTAGTCGACCGACGACAGTATCGTGACGATTCCCATGATGAGGAACGCGGAGCGGAAGAAGAGCGTGAAGGCGTCCAGCCGCAACGCGCCGCCGTACATGGTTTCGCTCGTCCCCCACTGCTGGATGAGGGTCGCGGCGAGCGTCGCGGCGAGGCCGGCGGCGGCGAAGTAGCCCAAGAGGGGCTTGCGCCGTTCCGAGAGGAAGAAATCCAGCGTCAGGACGGCGAACGCCACGCCCGCCGCCATGAATTCGGGGATTAGCAGAAGGAAGTCGTTGTCGTTCATCCGCCTCCCCCGAACTTGGCGAGCGTCTCCAGCGCGCCGCTTTCGATTGCGCGGATGAACGGGAACGGGAACATCCCCACCAGCAGGATGAACCCCGCCAATGTGAGCGCGGACGCGCGCTCTAGGGCGTTCGCGTCCGTCTGGTCGCGCCAGCGCTCGCCCATCGGCCCGAAGAACACGCGCGCCATCAGCCGCAGTATGTACACCGCCGTCATCGCCGCGCCGATTATGCCGAGCGCGCCCAGAATCGGGTAGGTTTGGAACAAGCCCAAGAAAACCAGCAGCTCGGCGACGAATCCGCTAAGCCCCGGCAAGCCGAGAGACGCCATCCCCGCCAGCGCGAACAATGTCGCGGTGAATCCCATGCGCTTGGCGAGTCCGTTCAGGACGGCAATGTCGCGGGTGTGGGTTCGGTCGTAAACGACGCCGACGACGGCGAAGAAGAGCGCGGTCATGACGCCGTGGCTGAACATCTGCAGCACCGCGCCGCCAAGCCCCAGCGGGTGCAGCGTGGCAATGCCCATCGCCACGTAACCCATGTGGCTGACGCTCGAATAGCCGATGACGTATTTCAGATCCGTCTGCCCCATCGCCGACCAGGCGCCGTAGAGGACGTTGACCGTCCCCAGCGCGAGCAGGACGGGCATCCACGCCTCCGCGCCAATCGGCATGAGCGCCATGCCGATTCGGATGATGCCGAACGCGCCCAGCTTCATCAGCACGCCGGCGTGGACCATGCTGACGGCGGTCGGCGCCGCCACGTGTCCGTCCGGCGACCAGGTGTGGAAGGGCCAGAGACCCGCCAAGACGCCGAAACCGACCATCAGGAAGGGGAAGAAGAAGCGCTGGAATCCCTCCGAGAAAGCGACTTTCTCCAGCTCGACAATGTCGAACGTCCCAAGCCCGGCTTCCACGAAGACCGCCAGAATCGCTATCCAGATGAGAACGCTGCCGGCGACTAGGTACAGCATCAGCTTCATCGCGCCGTACTCTTTGGGGCGGCTGAACGCGGGGAAGCGCGAGCTGCTGCCCCAGACGCCGATGAGCAGGTACATCGGCATCACCGCCAGCTCGTAGAACAGGAAGAACAGGAACATGTCGAGCGTGACGAACACGCCGAACACGCCCGCCAAGAGCAGCATGTAAAGGACGAAGAAGTCCTTGGGGCGGTCGGATATGTTCCAAGAGGCGAGCGTCCCCGTGAACATCACGATTCCGGTGAGCAGAACCATCGGCGCGGCTATGCCGTCGACGCCGAGCCGCAGCGTCACCGCCCGCTCGCCGAGCGCCCAGGGGCCGGGCATGGAGAGCCAGTTCCAAGTCCGCTCCAGCTGCATCCCGCCAGCGGCGTGGTCGTAGGCGATGAAGACGTAGAGCGACAGCAGGGCGACAACGCAGGCGAGCGCGGTCGCCGTCCGCCGAATCGCGCCGGCGCGCTCGGACGGGACGCACAGCAAAACCCCCGCGCCCGCCAGCGGCAGGGCGATGAGCAGCGAAAGCGCGTATGAGTCTAGCCAGTCAATCATATCGTCTTAGAACGCCAGCCACCATACGACGGCGAGGACGACAGCGCCAACCGCCATCGCCGCGCCGTAGTTATAGACTTTGCCGGTTTGGACGAACTTCAGGCGCAAGCCCGAAAGGCGCACGGTCTCCGCGGAGCCGTCCACCGCCGTGTCGTTCACGACGACGCGGTCGAAAGTCGCCGTCAGGCGCGCGCCCGACAGCGCGACGCGGTCTATCGCCCGCTGATAGGCGTCGTCGAACCAATACCCGTTGACCAAAGCGCGGTGGACAATGGGGAAGCGCCGAATCAGCGCCGCCGGCGAGATTTTGCCGCCGGCGTAAGCCGCCCAGCCCGCCCAGATGCCCGCCGCCGACAGCGCGACGGAGACCGCGCCCAGCCAAGCGGAGAAGTGGAACTCGCCCGACCCCTCGATGAACGCCGCGAAGCCGTGGAAGTCGCCGTATCCGAAAGCGAGGAATCCCACCGCGACGGCGGGGACGGCGAGCAGAATGAGCGGAATCGTCATGACGGCGGGCGATTCGTGGACTTCCGAATGGTCGGCTTTCGGTGCGCCGAAGAACGCCGCGAAGGTCGCGCGCGCCATGTAGAGGGCGCTGAGCGCCGCCCCCGCCAGCGCGAACGCCAAGAAGGGGAGCGGCAGATGCTCGGACACGACCAGCATTATCTCATCCTTGCTGAAGAATCCGGACAGCGGAACGACGCCCGCCAAGGACGCCGCGCCAATGGCGAAAGTCCACGCGGTGACGGGCATTTTGCGGACCAGCCCGCCCATCTTGCGAATGTCGGTCTCGTCGTTCATGGCGTGCATGACGCTGCCCGCGCCGAGGAAGAGCATCGCCTTCGCCGCGCCGTGCGCCACTAGGTGGAACATCGCCGCGCCCACGCCGCCCGCGCCCAGCGCCAGCATCATCAGGCCCAAGTGGCTGACGGTCGAATACGCCAAGACGCGCTTGAGGTCGGTGACGGCGAGCGCCAGCGTCCCCGCGAATACGAAGGTAATCAAGCCGACCGCCGCCACAGTCATCTGGACGCCGGGGGCGAGCTCGAAAAGCGGCGTCATGCGCGCGACGAGATAGACGCCGGCGACGACCATCGTCGCGGCGTGAATTAGGGCGCTCACGGGGGTGGGGCCTTCCATGGCGTCCGGCAGCCAGACGTGGAACGGAACCTGCGCCGACTTCCCCATCGCGCCCATGAATATGAGCAGGGAGGCGACGGTGAGCGTCCCGTCCGAAATGCCGCCGTTCGCCGCCGCGTGGATGATGGCGGATATGTCGAAAGTCCCCGTCGCCCGAAACAGCATGATGATGCCGATGAGCAAGCCGACGTCGCCGATGCGGGTGGTCACGAACGCCTTTTTAGCCGCTTCCGCCGCCGCGCGCCGGTCGTACCAGAAGCCGATGAGCAGGTAAGACCCAAGCCCGACCAGCTCCCACGCGATATAGAGGAAGATGAGGTTGTCGGCGAGAACCAGCGCCAGCATCGCCGCCGCGAAGAGCGAGTGGAAGGCGTAGTAGCGTCCGAGTCCGGCGTCCCAATGTCCGCCGTGACGCATGTAGCCGAGCGAGTAAACCTGCGTGAGCAGGGCGGCGAAGGTGACCAAGCCGAGCATGGTGACGGATATGGAATCGACCGCCGCGCCCCAGCGGATGACGGTGTCGCCGACGCTGAGCCAGCGGACGGAGGCGGCGCTGGGGCCGTCCGTCAGGAAGCCGAGCAGGGCGAGCCAGAAGAGGGCGAAGCCGGCGAAAATGGCGGCGAGCGAAACCGGCGCGCCCGCCAGCGGCAACCGCCGCCGAAACGGGAACACGACGAAAAACGCCCCCGCGCTAAGCGCCGGGATGATCCAGACCCAGTTGGCTGTGGGGTTGTCAGTCATTTCGCTCCGACATGTCGGTTATTTTAGCCATATCTTGCCCGCTTATTCCACAGCGGCCCCGCCTGCCCGTTATCCTATCCACTTGTTCCAAAGCAGCCCCGCGTAGGCGGCGGCTAGCGCCAAGCCGACTACCACAGAGACGCGGCGCTCGAATACGCGGCTGCGGACGTCGTCGAACGCCAGGCGGTAGCCGCCGCCGTTCGCCTTCTTCAGAATCGCCCCGAAGCGCTCGCGCTGCAGGTCGAGCGCGTTGAAAATCAGAAAGACGATGACCGCCGAGAACAGCGCGGCGAGCGTCTCGACCAGAAACGCCGTCCAACCGAAAATGTCCGGGCGCGAAAACAGCGCCAGGGCGACGGTTATTCCGGCGAAGACATATAGCGCGAACAGTTCGCCGAATACGATTCCCCGCCGCTTGGAGTGTACTAGCGCGTTCAGCTCGGCTTCCACCTCGCCCAGCCGCTCGCGGTCGGTTTCGCTCTCGGCTTCGGACGCCGCTTCGGATATGAGCTTCATGGTTTCGTCGTAAGCCCTCTTCAGGCTTTCGGGGCGTTGTTCCGATATGTCTATGCTGAGGATGTGCCGGCGGACGTCGCCGCTCACCGCGCCGCGCCGGGCTAGGGCGTCCAGTTTTTGGAAGATGGCGAAAGACCTGTTTTCCTCATCGGCGGTTCGGCTGGCTAGGCGCGCGATGCGGAAGGACAGGATGAGCGTGAATATGGTAGCCGACAGCGCGAGCGCGGCGAAATACTCCGTTCCTGTCCACTCCCAATTTTCCACCCCGAACAGCGCGCCGTCCACCGGGCGCAGATAGACGACCGCCCCGCAAGCCCACAGCGCGATTATGAGCGACTTAAATCCGAAGCGGATTTCCGCCTCGAAGTTGATGAGCAGATTCGCCGCGATTATCCCCGCCGCGCCGATGATTAGGAAGTCCGGCCTCGCCACCGCGACCTGCGAAAGCAAGACAAGCCACGCCAGCGAAAGCGGCAGCGTGGCGTATGTCATCGCGTTGACGCCGAGATTGTTCGTCAGCAGATTCGAGTAGCGATAGCCAATCGTCCCGCCGCCGTCCGCAATCATGCCGAACAGGAAGGCGACAGCCAATCCCATAAAGCCTATCGAACTGGCGCTTTCGCCGTTGATCAAGCCGATGGCGATATTCAGCGGAACCGCCGCGAGGCTGGCGATGGCGATTCCAGTGAGAACGCCGGACAACTCCATCGAATCGCGGTTTTCGCCCGACCGGACTATCCTGGAAAGCCCCTCGCTTAGGTCCACGCCCCATCTGAAGGCGTAAGACGAAACGGCGGTCAGCGCGACGGCGACCATGGCGAAGGCGACTCCCAGGGCGAGGCGCGTCCAATCGGATTCGCCGAACGCGCCGGCGAAAATCAGGTCGCGCTGGCGCTCGCTTTGGCTGAGAACCACGAACGCGAAACCAGACAGCCCGACCAGAATCATCGCCAGCATTTCGGGGGTGATTCTTTTGTAGCGCCGCTCGCGTCTGAAGAGCCACCCAATGAAAATCACCATGAAAATCGGCCACGTCCCGAACAGGATTGTCGTCACGGAGACATCTATGAACCGCGTGGACAGGGCGAAGAAGCCGAAGTTGGAATAAGCCGCCGCCATGCCCCAAAACTTGGGGGTCGCCGCGCGCCGCCCGATGAGTTTCCACGCATCCCCGCTGGCGAACGCGCGCCCGTTGGTTTTCGCAAGGAACGCGAAGATGAACGCGGCTTGCCCGAAGTATATCGCGGCGTTGAACAGAAACGGCGCATCGGACGCCCTGAAGACCGCGATTAGCGGCGGCGTCAGCGAAAAGCCGATGACGGCGGCGAGCATGAAGAAAACCGCCGCGCGGTTTCGCCCCTCGACGCCCGTTCGCTGGACGGTCATGCCCGCCGCCGCTCCGGCGAATCCCGGCGCGACGGCGGGATGGCGGCTATGGCGAGCGCAAGCCGCGCCGTCTTGTCGCTATTCCTCATCATTCCCCAGCGCCTCTTCCGCCTCTTCGATTTCGGCTATCAGGGCGGCTTCGGCGTCTTGGGCTTCCTTGACGATGCGCTCCAGCTCGGCGCGGGACGCCTCAAGCTCCGCCTTGCGCGCCGCGATTGCATCGTCCGCCGCCGCCAGCGCCGCCTGGGAGCTCGCAAGCGATTGGATGAACACCGAGTAGCGCTGGGACTCCTCCGAGTAGTACGTCTCGATTATCTTCCGGCGCTCGGCGAGGCCCTCTACGCGGACGCGCTGAATCGTCCGCAGCATCTCCTCGACCTTCTCGCTGACGTCGATGACCTCTTTCAGGATGCCGGTGGCGTCCAACTCGTGCTGGCGCGCGCGGGTCAGCTCGGATTTGAGCAGCGTGAGCGACTGCCGCAAGCCCGCCTTCTGCGATTCAAGCGCGACGCGCTCGGCGGCGCGCTCTTCTTCCCTTTCGGCGACGTCCCTGCAAGTGAACATTTCGTCGATGAGACCGGCGAAAGTGTGGGAGATAGGTATGGCGTTGCTACTGACAGAAAGAGGCGAGATCTCCTCCAAAGCAGTCCGCCCGTTGCTGGTGGGCTTGGGCTTGATGAATTCTCCTGAGTACTGAAGCCTGACATCAAACCTGACTTTGCCCAAAGTAGTCTGTGGCAGTGCATCCCGAACTCTATTCATCATCGTTTTGAGACTGGTGGCTGTCTCGTCGCCCTGGCTATGGTACCTAAATTGTTTTGACCCGTATGTCAGGTTCCAATCCGGGTGTTGGGCACTGACCCGTCCGCTACCCTGATATCCATATACACCATGATGTGCATACCGCCCATTATCAAGGGGATGGTCACGAAATAGCGGGCCTACATGTCCATGTGGCGTAACGTGCTTGAGCCTGACGGAGTAAGCCCCAACTCCATCCGGCAATTCGTCGAGATTAGTTTCGATGTCCAGACCCACCACGCAATACGGATACTCGTACTCGACGTTCACCTCCGCCTTCGTAAGCGTAGGTGTCCAAATGCACGCCCCGGACGGATTGGCGTGGTCGGTCGGGATGCAGTCCAGCCGCCGCCCGTCGTCGTCGAAACGCGGCTCGCCATCCGCGAAAACCGCCATGATTCCCGCAAGCGCGAATGTCGACGCGATGATGAGCGCGGCGAGGGCGATTATGGCGGTTTTGGGCATCTCGCTTGGGTCCTCTCTTTTCGGGGTTTGGGCGGCGGATTTTCGCCGCTGATTATATCAGCAATCCGGCGTTGGTTGACAATCGGCGGCGCTTTCGCATCTACGGCGACGTCGCCATTCCGTCTATGAAACTCGCTGGCGGCGCGATTTGTATGCTGTCGTCCGCGAAGTTGGAGTATGCCGCCGTTATTTCCAACTTGCGCTCGTTCGGGATGTCCAAGACGGCGCTCATTTTGCGGATGCGGCTGTCCGCCGTTCCGACCCAGATTTCGGCGTCCATTCTGTCGGCGTCGTTCGGGGCGTTTTTGGCGGCGAAGGAACCGCGCAGTCGGTAGGTTGGCGCGCCGTCCAAATCCTCCACTCCGACCATCTCGGCGATTGCGATTTCATACGGCGAATTGTCCGCGAACCAGGCGAAGAAGTTGGACATGGGGGCGATTGCGGATTCGCTTCTCAAAACCCAGAGCGCGTTTTCGGGGTCGTCCGGGTTGATTGGGCTTGGGCTTATGTACTCGTCGCCGCCCACGCGGACGAAGCGCATCGCCACCGGCGCGTCGCCGCCCAAGCCGACGGACATGGAGCCGCCCATCTTGTCGGGGGACTGGACGTCTGCTTGGATTTCGGTTTTGGTTTCCCCCTGAACGCTCGTTATGGACATAATATGCCGCATATCCACGCGATAGCTCGGCAGATTCTTCATGGCGGCGGCGGCGTCCGCGAACACGGCGTTGGGGTCGGCGTTCGGATCCGGCGTAGGCGCGGGCGTCGCGGGCGCGGATATGGCGGGCGTTTCGGGCGCGGGCGTCGTCGCGGAAGGCGCGGCGGAAGGCGTCGGTTGCGTCGCGTCGGCGTCGGCGGCGGGCGTTTCGGACGGCTGGGCGTTGGCGTCGGGCGCGGGCGTCTCGGCGGAAGGCGTCGCCTCCGTCGCGGGCGCGGGTTGGGACGGTTGCGCCGTCGCCGTCGGCAACACGACGCGGCGGCGCGGGGGCAGGTCTGGGCGCGGCTGCTCGCATCCCGCCGCCAGCGCGACGAAGGCGGCGATGATTGCGAATTCCGCCAAAAGCGCGCAGGCGCCCAAGGCTTTCGACCGCCCCGTTATTCGGGAAATCACCACTTGAGCGAATCCAATCCGTCGACGTTCACCGAGCTGCGGTTGCGGTACAGGCGCAGGATGATGGCTATGGCGAGCGCCAACTCCGCCGCCGCGATTGTGATTACGAAAATCGCCAAGACCTGCCCCAGCGCCTTGTGCGACTCGCCGAAGTCCACGAAGGTGGCGTAGCCAATCAGGTTGATGTTGACGGCGTTCAGCATCAGCTCGATGGACATGAGAATCATCACCGCGCTGCGGCGGGCGAGGACGCCGTAAAGCCCAATGGAGAAGAGCGCCGCCGCGAGGATTTGGAAGTGCGCGAGGTCTATCATCAGTCGCCGTCCCTTTCCCTTCTCACAAGCGCCACCGCGCCTATCAGCGCCACGAGGAGCGCGAGCGAGGCGACTTCGAACGGAACCGCCCAATCGGTGAACAGCGTTTCGCCGAGCGTTATGAATCCGACGCCGCTCGGCTCGGTCTGGCGGACGCCGGTGGTCAGCGCCGCCGCGACGAGCAGGCAGAATACGACCGCCGCGACGACCGCCGCGAGGGGCCACTGGCGATGGTCGGTGAGGCGCTCGAAGTCGCTAATGCGCGTCAGCATGAGCGAGAACAGGGTCACGATGACCACCGCGCCGCCGTAAATGAGCACTTGCGCCAGGGCGAGGAACTCGGCGAACGCGATGAGGAATACCGCCGCGACGCCGACCATCGCCGCCAGCAGCGCGAACGCGGCGTACACGATGTTGCGCGCGAGAACGACCGTCAGCGCGCCGCCCAAGACGAGGGCGGCGACGGCGTAGAACAGAATGAGCGAGGGCGAAAACATTTTTAGTCCTTCGCCTCGTCCGCGTTCGCGCCTTCTCCGTCCTTCCAGACGAACGGCGGGTTGATGGCGGCGAGTTTCGCGGATGCGTCCGCGTTCGCGCCCCCGGACGGCTTCTCGGCGGCGGGTTTCGCGGATGCGTCCACGCCCCCGGACGCCTTCTCGGCGGACGGCTTGGACGCCGCCCCCGCCTTCCGCGCCGCCGCGCCGCCGCGCCGGGCGGCGGGCTTGGCGGAGCCGGATTCTGATTCGGATTCGGCGGGCTTGGCGACGGGGACGCCGCTGTTTTTGGCGGGGTTGGACGGGCGCCATCCCGTCTTGCCCTGATACTCGCGCCCCATCTCCAGGAGCCTGCCGAGGTCGACGCGGTTGCCGTTGCGCTCGTACTTGCTCAGCTCGTGTTCGTGGCTCATTTCGATGGCGTCGAAGTTGCACACGTCCACGCAAATGCCGCAGAGGATGCAGCGTCCGAGGTTTATCTCGAACTCCTCTATTATCTTGCGCCGCCGGCTGAGGCCGTCGGCTTGCTTGGGGTTGTCGGTCATCTGGGCGCTCATGCACTGCGTGGGGCAGGCGCGGACGCAGACCATGCAGCCGGTGCAGTAGGGCTCCGGCACGCCGTAATCCCACAGCAGCGCGGGGAAGCCCATGTAGCGCTCCGCGACCTGATGCCGCTTGTCCGGGTCTGGGTACTGCTCCGTCACCGGCTTGCGAAAGGCGGTCTTGATGGTGACCGCCAGCCCTTCCATGAATCTCGCCATGCTGTTTTCATTCCCAAATCGCCGCCGCCGTCCGGGACGGGGCGGGTTTTTCGCGCTAGAGTCTTGTCGCCACCGCTATCGCCAATCCGACCAGAGCCAGCACCATGGTTATCACCGCGCCGGTGAGCAGGTTGAGGCGTCTGTCGACGCTGTCGAAGCGGCTGTCAACGCTGTCGAAGCGGCTGTCGGAGTGAGTTGTCACGCTGTCAAAGCGGCTGTCGACGCTGTCGAAGCGGTTGTCGGAGTGGGATCCCGTGCTGTCGAAGCGGTTGTCAACGCTGTCGAAGCGGCTATCAACGCTGTTAAAGCGGTTGTCAACGCTGTCGAAGCGATTGTCGGAGTGAGCTGTCACGCTGTCGAAGCGGCTGTCAACGTTGTCGAAGCGGTTGTCAACCCTGTCGAACCGGCTGTTGATGTGAGCGAGGATGCTATCGATGCGGACGTCCAGTTTGCCGATCTGTCCGCTCGTCTCGAGGAACCGCGAGTTCATCTGGGTCACCGCGCCGGTCATCTCGGCGACCTTGACGGTCATCTCGGTTTGCACGCCGGCCATCTCGCTCTGCTTGGCGGTCAGCTCGCCCAGTTTGACGCTCAGCTCGGCCTGCTTAGCGGTCAACTCGCTCTGCCCGGCGACCAACTCGCTCTGCCCGGCGACCAGCTCGCTCTGCCCGGCGACCAGCTCGCTCTGCCCGGCGGTCAGAACGCTCTGCTTGGCGACCAGTTCGGCGATGACGATTTTCAAGCCGTCCGTCTCGGAGCGCAGAGCGCCGACCTCGGTCTCGATGACCGCCAGCCTCGCCTGCATCCCGGCGACTTCCGTCCCCATCGCGCTGAGCGTGTCGCTTATCCCGACGATTCTGGCTTTAAACTCGCCGAAGTCCGACCGCAAGCCGTCGACTGTGAGTTCGAGTCCGCCGACTCCGGTTTCCAAGCCGCCGACTTTGGTTTCAAGCCCGCCGATTCTGGTTTCGAGTCTGACTACCACGGTTTCCAGGTCGCCGACTCTGGCTTTGAAGCCGACCACTATTCCTTTCAACTCGGCGAGCTCGACTTGCGCGCCCGCGAACTGGCTTTGGCTGACTACCATGATTATCCTCCCCTATTTCGCGTTGGTTCGCCCCCGCGAAATCTCATTCGGCTTGCTCGGCTTGGCGCCGCAACTCGCTCGCGGAGACCACTTTCACGGTGTCGCGCTCCATGCGCGTCCCCGGATTTCGGAAGACGATGTACGCCGCTCCCGCCAATGATAGCAGAGACGCGGCGCTCGCAGTCCACAGCGGCAACCCGTAAAACAGCGCCGCCGCCGTGATTACGATGTTCACGAACGACAGCGGCACGAGCAGCTTCCATCCGAACGACATGAGCTGGTCTATGCGGAGGCGGGGGAACGTCCCGCGTATCCAGAAGATTAGCCAGATGACGGCGGACGTCTTCAGCAGGAACCAAGCCGCCGACAGCGCCGAGTGCGCCGCGCCCTCAAACGGCATCGCCGGGAATCCCCAGCCGCCGAGGAAGAGCAGAACCGTGAGCGCCGCCACCGTGAAGGTGTTTAGATACTCCGCGAGGAAGAACGCCGCCCAGTGGGCGCCGCTGTACTCGACGAAGGGGCCTCCCACCACTTCCGACTCGGCGTGATGGATGTCGAACGGCGTCCGCCCCAGCTCGGCTAGGCCGGCGGTGAAGAATAGGAACGCGCCCAGCGGCTGGATGAGGATGAAGGGGGCGCCGGATTGGGCGTCGACGACTTCGCGCAGGTTCAGCGACTGCGCCAGAATCGCCACGCCCAAAATCGCCATGATGAAGGGGATTTCGTAGCTCACCAGCTGGCCGGCGGCGCGCAATCCGCCCAACATGGCGTACTTGTTCGCCGAACCCCAGCCCGCCATGATGAGGCCCATCACCGAGAGGACGGACACGGCGGTTATGTAGAAAAGCCCCATGTCGAGGTTTCTCAGCACGATGTCGCGCGCCACCGGGACGGTGACCCAGATCATGAAGGACGGCGCGAACACCGCCACCGGCGCGAGCCAGTAAACGCGGCGGTCGGCCCAGGACGGCAGGATGTCCTCTTTCGTGAACAGCTTGATGCCGTCCGCGATGGGCTGCAGGGCGCCGTGGAAGCCGACGCGCATGGGGCCCATCCGCATCTGGATGCGCGCCAGGGCTTTGCGCTCGGCCCAGGTGAGTATCAGCACGGCGAGCGAGAGCAGGGCGAGCATCGCCGCCGCTCCGAGCGCGTAGTAGGCGGCTTGCGGCAGGCTCATCTGTCCACCTCCCCCAGAATGATGTCTATGGAGCCGAGAATGATTACGGCGTCCGCCACGTACGCCCCCCTCAGCATCGCCTGGAGCGCTTGCAGGTTGCAGAAAGAGGGCGCGCGGACTTTGACGCGGTAGGGCTTGTCGCCGCCGTCGCTGACCAGAAAGACGCCGAAATCGCCGCGCGGGGATTCGGTTCGCAGATACGCCTCGCCCTTCGGCGGGCGCGCGATGCGGCGGACGTTCGCCGCGATGTCCCCCTCCGGCAAATCGCGCATCGCCTGACGGATGATGCTCAGGGACTGCCGCATCTCTTCCACGCGGACGTAGTAGCGGTCCCAACAATCGCCGTAAGTGCCGACTGGGATTCCGAAATCGAAACGGTCATAGATGGAGTACGGCTCCGAGACGCGGACGTCCTCCGCCACGCCGCAGGCGCGCAGGGCGGGGCCGGTGACGCCGAGGTCAATCGCCTCCGCCGCCGAAATCGCGCCCACGCCCTTCGTCCGGGCGAGGAACATTTCGTTTTGGCTGAGCAGTCCGTCGCACTCCTCCACGCCGCGCTCCAGCTGGTCTAGCAGGACGTTCATCCGCGCGCCGAAGTCGGCGGGCAGGTCTTCGTTGACGCCGCCGACTCGGATGTAGTTGTGCATCATCCGCGCGCCGGTGACGGCTTCGAACAGCGCCTGAACGCGCTCGCGCTCGCGGAAGCCGTAGAGGACGGGCGTCATCGCGCCGGCGTCCAGTCCGTAAACGCCGTAAAACAGCATGTGGCTAGCCACGCGGTTCAGCTCGCAGAGGATGACGCGGATGTACTCCGCCCGCTCCGGCGGCTGGACGCCCATCAGCTTCTCCACCGCCATGCAGACGGCGAGCTCGCAGTTGAGGTTGGCGACGTAATCCAGCCGGTCGAACAGCGTGATTATCTGGCTGTACTGCTCCCCCTCGCACAGCTTTTCGGAGCCGCGGTGCAGGTAGCCGATGTGCGGCTCGGAGCGGACGATGCGCTCGCCGTCCACCCATACCACGAGCCGAAACACCCCGTGCGTGGACGGGTGCTGAGGGCCCATGTTGATCATCAGATCGATGGCGTCGGCTTGTTCGGACGGTTGCTGATGGGTCTGCATAGTGTCGGCTTTCTTAATCTAGGCTATGGGTTGGCGGTTAGGTATTGGGCTATTTCGTTTCGGATTTGGCGGATTGACGGGCGGGGGCGGATGAACGCCGTTTCGCCTTCGTGCTTATGATGGGGCGAACCCCCGGCGGCGCGAAAGTGCGGGCTGTTGTCGTATCGGAATATGGTCGAGTTGTCGCTGTCCATGAAGTGCATGGAGTATTTCCACAGGTCTAGCCAGCCGTCTTGAATGGCGACCCGCGCGTGAACGCTCAGCCGAAAGCCGCCGGGGAATCGCGCGACCATTATCAATCGCGCCATCTCATCGCCCTCCGACCTGAGCGTCAACTCCTCTAGCGATTCGGCGCCGGCGGACAGTAGAACGTCCGCGACGCGCTGCAAGTAATTTTCGATTATCGGGTTCATTTCAACCTCCTATATCTCCGGAACTCCCTCGCTCCGGTACTCGAACCGCAGGTCTTCCTCGCCGCAAAGCCGCGCCAGCGAGTCGCAGCAAGCCTCCCATTCGAAATAGTCCATCACGGCGCAGTCCAGGTCACCGCGGCTCCAGCGCCTGACGAACTCTTTGGACGTCATGCCGTACTTCGCTTCGAACTCGCGCAGGCTCTGGCGCAGGTCGCCTTCGGTCAGGCGCTCGACCGTGACTTCGTAGCCCGCCGGGGTTGTGATTGTGTAGCGGGCCGGCTTCCTTTCGTTTGCGGTTGCGGCGGTCATGGGGATGTCTCCCGTTCGGCATGCGTTTTAGTGGTTGGCGGTTAGACAGATGGCTATTTCGTTTCGGATTTGGCGGATTGACGGGCGCGGGCAGGCAAATGCCCTTTCGCCTTCGTGCTTATGGTCTATTTCGCCTTCGTGGAAGTGCGGGCTGTTGTCGTATCGGAATATGGTCGCGTTGTCGCTGTCCATGAAGTGCATGGAGTATCTTTGCGGAATCGCCGTGTTCCGGATGACTTCAATTAGCATATGCGCGCTCAGCCGGCGTCCGCCGGGGAATCGCATGACCGCCGCCAGCCTTCCCTCACTATAGCTGATCGGGGCGATTGCCATTTCTTCCAGCAACGATTCGACGTCCGCGGACAGCAAGATGTCCACGGAGCGGTCCACGTAATTTTGGATTAGCGGGTCCACGCGCGCCTCATTCGAGCTTCAACTCGCCTTCGCCCAGATTGGCGGCTTTCAGGTCTTCCTCGCCGCAAAGCCGCGCCAGCGCTTCGCAGTGAGACTCCCATTCGAAATAGTCCATCACGGCGCAGTCCAGCTCGCCGCGGCTCCAGCGCTTGACGAACTCTTTGGACGTCATGCCGTACTTGGCTTCGAACTCGCTCAGGATTCGGCGCCTGTCATCTTCGGTCAGGAGCAAGACCGTGATTTCATAGCCCGCTTCGGACATGATTGTGTAGCTGCCTGGCTTCGTTTCATTTGCGGTTTCGGCGGTCATGGGGACGTCTCCCGTTCGGCATGCGGCTTAGGGGTTGGCGCTTAGATGGTCTGCTATTTCGTTTCGGATTTGGCGGATTGAGGGGCGCGGGCAGGCAAATGCCCTTTCGCCCTCGTGCTTGTGGTCTATTTCGCCTTCGTGGAAGTGCGGGCTGTTGTCGTATCGGAATATGGTCGAGTTGTCGCTGTCCATGAAGTGCATGGAGTATCTTTGCGGAATCGCCCTGTTCCGGATGACCTCAACTAGCATGCGAACGCTCAAACGGCGTCCGCCGGGAAATCGCACAACCGCCGCCAACCTTCCGCGATTGTAAGCGAGGGGCTCGATTGTCCTTTCTTCCAGCACTGACTCGCCATCCGCGGACAGTGAAATCTCCTCCGCGCGCCGCAAGTAGTTTTGGATTAGCGGGTCCATGTGCGCCTCATTCAAGTTTCAGTTCCCCCTCGCCCAGATTAAGGGCTTTCAGGTCTTCCTCGCCGCAAAGCCGCGCCAGCGTGTCGCAGTAAGCTTCCCAATCGAAGTAGTCCATCACGGCGCAGTCCAACTCTCCGCGGCTCCAGCGCTTGACGAACTCTTTGGACGTCATGCCGTACTTCGTCTCGAACTCGCGCAGGCTGCGGCGCAGGTCGTCTTCGGTCGGGCGCGGCAGGACCGTGATTTCGTAGCCCGCCTCGGTCGTGATTGTGTAGCTGCCGGGCTTCGTTTCGTTTGCGGTTTCGGTTGTCATGGGGATGTCTCCGGTTCGGCATGCGGCTTAGGGGTTGGCGCTTAGATGCTCGGCTGTTTCGTTTCGGGTTTAGTCGATGATTCCCAAGCGCCCCGCCGAGTGGCAGCGCATCGCCCAGTCCATTAGGTCCAGATTTTCCTCCTTGAAGGCGCAGGCGTTGTATTTGGCGATGAACTCTTTGGACATCATGCCGTACTTCGCCTCGAACTCGCGCAGGCTGCGGCGCAGGTCGTCTTCGGTTAGGCGCTTGACGGGGATTTCCAGCCCGCTTTTGGATTTGACGACGTAGTCTCGCCATTCCGAATCGCCGCAGCCGTCCGGCGCGCCGTTCCCGATGACCGCCGTCTTTTCTTCGACCGCTCGCGGGACGGGACGCCACGCCCCGTCGCGCTTTTCGAAGCCGGATTCTTCCAAGACGCCGTCGAGGACGCCGTCGCGCTCGCAGGAACGCAGGTAGCCCAGGACGGCGCGCTCGGCGCGCTCGGCGGCGTCGCTCGGCGTGTCGCCGGTCCGAGAGAGCCTAAAGTCCGGGCAGACCGCCACGTGCCAGTCGCCTTCGCCGTAAATTTCCGTTCTATACACCACTTTTAGCATCGCGTCTCTCTCCGTAAACTCTCGCCCGCGAGCTCGCAGCGCGCTGACCGCTTCGCCCGCGATTGCGCGGCGGCGCAGTTTCCAAGCGTCGCCGTTGCGCTCGAACCCCGATTCCTCCAGCGTCTCTTCCAGCGTTCCCAAGAGCTTGCAGCCGTCGAAGAACGCCTCCACAGCTTCCTTGAGCGAATCTCTGGCGTCCTCCGGCGTGTCGCCGAAGCTGGTCACGTTCAGTTCGGGGCAGACGCCGACGTAGCAGCGTCCGTCCTCGAAGACTTCCATTCTATATACCACTTTCGGCGTCGCGCCCTCCCCCTTTACCATTCGTCATAATCGTGGAACGGGAAGCTCTTGCGGCCCGGGAAGCCCTCGAAGCCTTCGTAGAGCAGCAGCGGCGACGGGTTGGGGTGGCCCGTGAACGCCACGCCGAACAGGTCTTGGCTTTCGCGCTCGTACCAGTTCGCGCCCGACCAGACGGCGGTGACGGTCGGGACGGCGGGGGCGTCCGCAGGCGTCCGCGCCTTGACCGCCATCTTGCGGCGGGTCGCCAGCGAGTAGAGATGATAGTTCACCTCAAGCTCGCCGCTCTGCGCTTCGTAGTCCACGACGGACAGGCAGCGCAGATAGTTGAAGTCCAGGCGCGGGTCGCTCTTGCACTCGGCGCAGATTTCGGCGACGGTTTCGGGCGGGACGGTCAGGGTGACTTCGTCTATTTCCGCGCCGATGGAGACGCCTTCGCGCGCGCCGAAAATCTCGGACAGCAACGCCGACAGCGCTTCGCCCGCCGCGTCGAGCGCGACCGGCGCCGCGGGGACGGTCGGCTCGCGCCTAGCCCTGCGCGCCACGCGACTTCGCGTCCTTGCTTATCTTTTCCTGCAGCTGCATGATGCCGTGCATCAGCGCCTCCGGGCGCGGCGGGCAGCCGGGGACGTAGACGTCCACCGGTATCAGATGGTCGACGCCCATCACAACGGAATAGGAGCGGTAGTAGGGGCCCCCGTTCGTGGCGCAGCTGCCCATGGCGATGACCCACTTGGGGTCGGGCATCTGCTCGTAGAGCAGCTTTATCGGCTCCGCCATCTTCTTGACGACCGTTCCGGCGACAATCATGACGTCCGCCTGCCGGGGGGACGGCCAGGTGACTATGCCGAAGCGGTCTAGGTCGTGGTGGGACATGTGGGCGCTGATCATTTCGATGGCGCAGCAGGCGAGGCCGAACGAGAGCGTCCAGAGCGAGTTTTTGCGGGCGAGCGCGAAGAGCTCGTCCGACTTGGCGGTGAGCGCGTTGGGCAGGGCGCGGTTGAACACGCTGTCGGCGGGCGAGTTGCCGCGCCCCGGCGCATAGCCCTCGCCGAGCCGGTCGGTGGGCGCCGTCGGCTTCATCATCTCCACTGCAAAACCCCCTTGCGCCAGCCGTAGATGACGCCGAAGAACAGGATGGCGATGAAGATGATCATCTCGTAGAACACCGCCGGGATCGTCTGGAGGAAGACGACCGCCCACGGGAAGAGGAACACCGCCTCCACGTCGAAAATCAGGAACAGGATGGCGAACACGTAGTAGCGGATTTGGATTTGCGACCACGCGAACGGCGCGGGCGGGATGCCGCATTCGTAGGGCATGTTTTTGGCGTCCGACGGGCGCTTGGGCGCGAGGACGTATGACACGGCGAACAGCGCCGCGACGGCGATTATCCCGACCGCCGCCGTCAGCGACACCGCCAGCCAGTTGATTTCGTAGCCTTCGGTCATGGGCGCTCCGCAAGTCCGCGATTTCGTTGTGTCCGCAATCAGGCGGCTTCAGTGTATCAACGCCTATGCGGGGTGTCAATCGCATGGCGGGCGAAAGCGCGCGCGCGCCGCGTTAGCCGAGCGCGCGCTTTCTGCTATAATTCGGTTCGCCGATGCGAACGGCGCATCCGAAAAGACTTTGCAGCGGGAGAGCGGGCATGACTTACGATTCCTACGAATTCATCGAGTGCGAGCGCGAGGGGCGGATTCTGCGCGTGACGATAAACAGGCCGGAGCGGATGAACGCGCTTCATCCGCCGGCGAACGCGGAGCTGCATGACGCCTTCACGAAGTTCAACGACGACCCGGAGGCGTGGGTCGCCATACTCACGGGCAGGGGCGAGCGCGCCTTCAGCGCGGGAAACGACCTGCGCTACACGGCGGAGCGCGACCGGAGCGGCGGAGAGGCCGACCCGAACGTCCGCTACGCGCGCGCGCCGTTCGGCGGCATCACTTCCGACTTCGAGTGCTGGAAGCCGATGATAGCGGCGGTGAACGGCTACGCTCTGGGCGGCGGGCTGGAGACGGCGATGGCTTGCGACATCATCATCGCCGCCGACCACGCCGAGCTGGGGCTGCCGGAGCCGCGCGTGGGGCTGTACGCCGGCGCGGGCGGCGTCTTCCGCCTGCCGCGCCACGTCCCGACCAAAGTCGCCATGGGGATGATGCTCACGGCGCGGCGCGTCAGCGCGCGGGAGGCTTACCGCATCGGGCTGGTGAACGAAGTCGTCCCGCTCGCCGAGCTGATGCCGACCGCCGAGCGCTGGGCGAACGAAATCCTCGAGTGCGCCCCGCTGTCCGTCCGCGCCAGCAAGCAGATGGGCTACATGGGGCTGGATTGGCCGCTGGACGTGGCGATGTCCCGAAACTACAGCGAGGCGCGGAAGCACAACGAATCGGCGGACAGGGTGGAGGGGCCCAGGGCGTTCTCGGAGAAGCGCGCGCCGAATTGGACGGCGAGCTAGCCGCGCCCGACTACCGACAACCGGCAACCGGCAACCGGCAACCGGCAACCGGCAACCAAATCATCAACGATAAGGAATTCCCCGCAATGACATCTTCCCCGTCCGCCGAATGGACTTTGCCCGACGACGCGCGCCCGACGCGGTACGCGCTGGTTTTGGAGCCGGATCTGGACTCGTTCGCGTTTTCGGGTTCGGAGACGGTTGAAATCGAGATCGCGCGCGAGGTGGGCGAAATCACGCTCAACTGCGCCGAAATCGAAATCCACTCGGCGGCGATAACGCTGGCGAACGGCGCGTCGCATCGCGCGTCCGCCATCTCTTACGACGCCGAGCGCGAGACGGCGACCATCGCCTTCCCCTTCCCCGTCGCCGCCGGCGCCGCCGAGCTTCGCATGGAGTTCACCGGGCAGCTCAACGACAAGCTGCGGGGCTTCTACCGCTCGTCCTACACGGACGCGGACGGCGCGCAGCGGTGGATGGCGACCACGCAGTTCGAGTCCACCGACGCGCGCCGCGCCTTCCCCTGCTGGGACGAGCCGGCGGTCAAGGCGTCCTTCGGCGTGACGCTCATCGTCCCTGAAGAGCTGGAAGCCATATCCAACACGGAGCCGGTTTCGGTGAGCGTGGGCGCGGCGGGGAAGAAATCCGTCCGATTCGCCGAGACGCCGGTCATGTCGACGTATCTGCTGGCGTTCATCGTGGGCGATCTGGCGAGCGTGGAAGACCGGACGCGGGACGGCGTTCTGATGCGCGTGTGGGCGACGCGGGGCAATGAAGACAAGGGGCGGTTCGCCCTTGAGACTTCCATGGCGCTGTTGGACTACTTCCACGACTACTTCGGAGTGCCGTATCCGCTCTCGAAGCTCGACCACATCGCCATACCGGACTTCGCGGCGGGGGCGATGGAGAACTGGGGGGCGATAACCTATCGGGAAGTGGCGTTGCTGGTCGACCCCGAAAACAGCTCGGCGGGGACGCGGGAAGTGGTGGCGGCGATAATCTCGCACGAAATGGCGCATCAGTGGTTCGGCGACCTGGTGACGATGGAGTGGTGGGACGACCTCTGGCTGAATGAGAGCTTCGCCTCCTGGATGGGCGACAAGGCGGTGGACTACCTTCATCCCGAATGGGAAATGTGGACGCAGTTCCTCACGCACGACACCAGCTCGGCGCTGAATTTGGACGGTCTGCGGAACTCGCATCCCATTGAGCAGGAAGTCCGCAACCCGGCGGAGATAGGGCAGCTGTTCGACGCGATCAGCTACTCGAAGGGCGGCTCGATTCTGCGGATGCTGGAGCACTATCTCGGCGAAGACGCCTTCCGCGAGGGGCTCCGCATCTACATAAAGCGCCACCAGTACGGCAACGCGCGGACGCGCGATTTGTGGGACGCGCTGGGCGAGGCGTCGGGGCAGCCCGTGGCGGAGATAATGGACACTTGGACGTCCCAGACCGGCTACCCCGCGCTGGACGTCTCGGTGGAGCGCGGCGGCGGCGCGGACGGCGGCGCCATAGACGTCTCGCTGCGCCAGTCGCGCTTCCTGTACGACGACGTTCTCGGCGGCGGCGCGGAGGAAGAGGACGATACGCTGTGGAAAGCGCCAATCACGGCGCGGACGGCGTCGGACGCGGAGCCGCGGCGCGCGCTCATGGAGTCGCGCGAGGCGTCCATCTCGCTCCAGCCCGCCCCGTTCGGGTCGGCGGAGGAGTGGATAAAAATAAACCCCGGCCAGGCGGGCTTCTACCGCGTCAACTATCCGGCGGACGAGCTGGAGCGGCTGAAGGCGCCGATACGCGCTCTGACCCTGCCGGCGCAGGACAGGCTGGGCTTGCAATCGGACGCCTACGCGCTGGCGAAGGCGGGGCGCGTTCCGGCGACGGCGTATCTCGACCTGGCGGAGGCGTACTCGAACGAAACCGACCCGTCCGTCGCGGGCGACCTCGCCGCCTGCTTGAACGCGCTCGACAACCTGCTGGCGGACGAGGATTTCCACGCCGGCTACCAGGCGTTCGGTCGGCGGGTGTTCGCGCCCATCGGCGAGCGAATCGGCTGGGACGCCAAGCCGAACGAGGGGCATCGCGCCGCGCTGTTGCGCTCCGCTGCGCTGGGGCAGCTGGGGCATTTCGAGCATTATGAGACGCTGTCGGAGGCGCGGCGGCGCTTCGAGGGCTACGCGCTGGAGCCGGCGTCCCTGCCGGCGGACTTGCGCGCGGCGACGTTCGCGATGGCGGCGCGGCGCGGCGACGGCGAACTGTACGAACGCATCTGGGAGATGGAGACCCGCGAGCCGCTGCAGGAAGAGAAGATGCGCCTGCTGAACGCCCTCTGCGCCTTCGGCGACCAAACCCTGCTGGCGCGGACGCTGGAGCGCTCCCTGGACGACGGCTTCGTCCGCAGCCAGGACACCATCCGCGTCTTGGTATCGGTGGCGATGAACCACGCCGGGCGCGATCTGGCGTGGGAGTTTCTGAAAGACAACTGGACCGAGCTAGACCGCCGCTACGGAGAGGGCGGCTTCGCGCTGATGCGGCTGGTGAGCATCGGCTCGCTGTTCTCCACGGAGGAAAAGCGCCAGGAAGTGGCGGAGTTCTTCCGAACGCACCCCGCGCCCGCCGCCGAGCGAACGATACGGCAGGGGCAGGAGCGCATGGCGATAAACATAGCGTGGCTCGCCAAAAACCGCGACAGCCTGCGGGATTGGCTGGCGGCGTAGCGCCGCCGGCGGACATGCGCTAAACTTGCAGAGTCGGGGGGACGCATAGCATGAATCGGCAAGGCAACGGAGAAGAAAACGGAGCGCGCGAAGAAGTCTGGCTGTCGTCCCTCGCGCGGGTCTATGGAGCCTGGCATCTGGGGATAACCGCGCTCCAGAGCGCGGCGTGGGCGGCTTTCGTCTATTGGAACGAGGGCGGCAAGCTAGACCGCTGGGCGGACGCCGCGCAGTTGACTGGAGAGAAGACCTGGCCGGCGATTCCGGCGTTCTTCATAACGTCCATAATAATCTTGGCGGCAATCCAAAAGGGGGGCGGAATGGTACTCACATTCGTGGACAAGCACAGAAAGAAGCTGGAGAAGGCGCAGGCGGAAGCCCGCGCGGAGGGGCGCGCGGAGGGGCGCGCGGAGGGGCGCGCGGAGGGGCGCGCGGAGGGGCGCGCGGAGGGGCGTTCCGAAGGGCGTTCCGAAGGGCGTTCCGAAGGGCGCTCAGAAGGGCGCATGGAAGGGCGCGCCGAGTTGCAAGCCGAATGGACGGAGTGGAACCGGCGGCGCTTGGAAGCCGAGCGGCGCGGCGAGCGCTTCGACGAGCCGCCGCCCAGCGTCAACGGGCGCTGATCTCCCTGCGTCCAAAAGGGGGCGGAATGGTACTCACATTCGTGGACAAGCGAAGAAAGAAGCTGGAGAAGGCGAGGGCGGAAGGGCGTTCCGAAGGGCGCATGGAAGGGCGCGCGGAAGGGCGTTCCGAAGGGCGCGCGGAGTTGCATGCCGAATGGACGGAGTGGAACCGGCGGCGCTTGGAAGCCGAGCGGCGCGGCGAACGCTTCGACGAGCCGCCGCCCAGCATCAACGGGCGCTGACGGCGAACCGCGCGCCGCGCCCGTCCCCTAGCCGTTCGCCGAAGCTCCGCAATGACAACCAACCAACCGATGAACGCGGACCGACAACCGACATGAGCGAAATCCAAACGTCCCAAATCATGGACATTCTCGGCGCGGAGCATGGGCCCATCGCGTGGGAGCCGCGCTACAACCCCGCCGAGGAGCTGGTCTATACCATACTGTCGCAGCATACGTCCGACATAAACTCCGAGCGCGCCTTTCTCAGCCTGATGCGCGCCTTCGGGGGGGATTTGGACGCAATCGCGGACGCGTCGGCGGACGCCATAGAGGACGCCATAAAATCGGGCGGCTTGGCGAAGCAGAAGTCCGTCCGCATCAAGCGCGTTCTGGAGATTGTGCGCGAGAAGGTCGGGTCGTTCGATTTGACATTCCTCGCCGAGATGCCGCTCGCGGACGCCAAAGCGTGGCTGAAAGACCTGCCCGGCGTCGGTCCCAAGACGGCGGCGATAATCCTCTGCTTCTCGCTGGGGATGCCCGCGATGCCGGTCGATACCCACATCTACCGCGTGTCCAAGCGGCTGGGGCTTATAGGGCCGAGAGTGTCGGCGGACGCCGCCCACGACATTCTCGAACCCTTGACGCCGCCGGAAGACGTGTTCGCCTTCCACGTCTATCTGATACGTCACGGGCGGCAGGTGTGCAGAGCGCGAAACCCGCGATGCGGGGATTGCCCGCTGGCGTTCGGCTGCCCGTCGAAGGGCGAATTCGCCGCCGACAAGACTCGCAAGCCCAAGACTGCCCGGCGAAAGCCCAAGCGATAACTAACGCAGGAGCGCCGAGAAGTGACAGACGCAGACAGCCAGACCCTAGTGTCAACGGACGACATACGCCGCGCCGCCGCCGCGATAGCGCCGAGCGTCCGGCGGACGCCGATGGCGGAATCGCCGTCCTTGGGCGCGATGCTGGGCGGAATCCGCCTTCTGCTGAAGCTGGAAATGTTCCAGAAGACCGGCTCGTTCAAGCCGCGCGGGGTGGCAAACCGCATGGCGCATTTGACGGACGCCGAGCGCTCGCGCGGGGTGGTGTCGCTGTCCGCCGGCAACCACGCGCAGGCGCTGGCGTACTCCGCGAGCGCGATGGGGATAGCGTCAGTCATCGTAATGCCCGCCGGCGCGGTTCGCTCCAAAATAGACGCCACCCGCGCATACGGCGGCGAAGTGGTTTTGACGGACGGCGACCTGCTCCGGACCGCCCTGGACATCGGACGCGAGCGCGAACTGACGCTCATCCACCCGTTCGACGACTTGCGGACGATAGCCGGTACGGGGACGCTCGGTTTGGAGATTTTGGAAGACGCCCCCGAAGCGGACGCGATAATCTGCGGAATCGGCGGCGGCGGGCTAATCTCCGGCGTCGCGGCGGCAATCAAGCGCGCCAACCCGAAAACCCGCGTCATAGGGGTGGAGCCGACCGGCGCCCCCGGCATGACGCTGGCGCTGGAGGCGGGCGCGCCAGTGCATCTCGACAGTTTGGACACCGTCGCCGACGGCTTAGCCGCCCCGTTCGTCGGCGCCCATAACCTAACCCACGTCCGCGCCTTCGTGGATGAGGTTGTGACGGTGGAGGATTCCGACATAATAGAAGCAATGTGGCTAATCCTGGAGCGCGTCAAAGTCCTGGCGGAACCGGCGGCGTCCGCGACTGTGGCGGCGCTGCTGTCGGGCGCAATCAAGACAAGGGCGGGGGAGACTGCGGTCTGCGCGCTGAGCGGGGGAAATGTGGATAGGGGGCGGCTTGCGCTTCTGGCCAACGAACGCTAGAATCATATTTGATAGCACAAGCGGGGGACTGCAGTAATGGAAATGCCCGAAACAATCGGCGGCTACACCATCTTGAGCGAAATCGGCTCCGGCGGATTTGGCACGGTTTACCGCGCCCGCGACCCTCTGAGCGGTCAAGACGTCGCGCTCAAAACGCTGACCGAAATCACCGACGACAATGACCTAGAGAGATTCCGTAGGGAAGCTCGGCTGGCGTATGAGATGGGCCACCCCAACATCATACGCATACTTCATTACGGCGAAGATGGCGGCTCCAGTTTCATTGTTATGGAACTGATGCCGATTAGCCTGCGGGAAATTCTAGGCGCGGGAAGGTTGTCGCTGTCCATGTCGTTGGACATATGCCGCCAAGCCGCGCATGGTCTTAAAGCCGCTCACGAGCGCAACGTCATCCACCGAGACGTCAAGCCTGACAACATTCTTCTCGACGCGAAAGGCGCAGTGAAGATAACCGATTTCGGCTTGGCGCGCGCGGTGGATTTGACCACGCTCACCGCCACCGGCGACAGAATCGGGACCCCGCTCTACATGTCTCCGGAACAGTGGAAAGGCGAACGCGCCGACGCTCGTTCCGACATCTATTCGCTCGGAGTCATGCTTTACGAGATGCTGACCGGAGAAGCACCGTTTGTGATAGCCGGTAAAACGCCGGTGAAACAGATTCGCCACAGCATCCCGTCTGGCTTGGACCGAATCGTCGAAAAATGCACGGAGCTTGACCCAAGACGCCGCTACCAGACGATGGATGAGTTGATCCAGTCCATCCGGGTGGAACTCGTCAACCGATGCGCCCTGATAGACTTCTACGAAGCCACTGGCGGCCCCGGTTGGAAGCGCAACGACAATTGGTTGACTGATAAGCCTCTCAGCGAATGGCACGGGGTAAACGGTAGGGGTGTTTACAAAGAAACTTTGCGTGCAGTGGTGAATCTCCTGGCGACCCTCAAAAATTTCGACCAAACGGTGTCTCATCTCATCCTCGCCAACAACAACCTAGAAGGCGAGATACCATCTGAGATAGCTCATCTAACCGAAATGGAATCGTTCGACCTCTCCTATAACTACCTTTCGGGGAGCATACCGCCCGAACTAGGCAGTTTGACCGAAATGGAACGCCTTGACCTTGGCGTTAATCGTCTTTCCGGAAACATACCAACTGGACTGAGTAACCTAATCAAACTAAAACGCCTTGACCTCAGCGTTAATCGTCTTTCAGGGAACATACCTCCTGAAATGGGCAACTTGACCGAACTGATACACCTCGGCATCGGCGATAATCGTCTTTCGGGGAGCATGCCGTCCGAGCTAGGCAACCTAACCAAATTGAAATACCTCGGCATTAGCAATAATCGTCTTTCGGGGAGCATGCCGCCCGAAATGGGCAACCTAATCGAACTAGAATGGCTCCAACTCGACAAGAACCGTCTTTCGGGGAACATACCACCCGAACTAGGCAATCTAGCCAGATTGGAACGGCTTGAACTTGCCTTTAACTGCCTTTCGGGGAATATGCCGTCCGAACTAGGCAGTCTAGCCGAATTGGAACGGCTCATACTTGCCGTTAATCATCTTTCGGGGAACATACCGCCTGAAATCAGTAGCCTAACCAAACTAGAGTACGCCTACATCAGTAGGAATGGTTGGACAGGTTGCATACCTAGAGCACTGTTCAACATCCCCCAAAACGACCTGGACAAGATAGACCTCCCAGACTGCGACGAATAATCACCGCCCCCCGCTCACTCCACCAGCGCCAGCGTTTGCGCCACGAAGTCGCAGACGATTTCGCGGTCGTCGGCGAACTGGAAGTCCTCCATGAAGTCGTATTCGGCGTTGTTGCGGAACTTGCCGGCTACGGAGAAGCCGCCCAGGACTCCGATGTCTCCGGACTCTTCGTAAAGCGTCCATATCGCCGCGTCCAGGTCTTTTTTTGTCGAACTCTTCCATCCGCGGGCGCAGGCTACGGCGAACACGGCATGCTCCGCCGCGTCCCACATTTTTGAGACCCTTTCAGGTCGTTCCCCTCATTGAACTGATGGGCGGCGTCCGCTAGGGACTTGCGCGCGGCTCTGGCGCGGTCTTTTGCGTTCATCATCGTCAAACTCCCGATTATGAATCTCGATTCGGATTATACACGATTTTCGTCCCGCCGCGCAGTTGTGAAACACACTCCAACAGCGCCAGGAGCTTCTCGACGAATTCGAGCGCCGTTCCGCGGTCTTGAACGATGTCGTCCTCGTCCATGAAGCCGTGATAGAAATTCGCGTGGAACCTCTCAGCCGCGGAGAAGCCGGACGCGATGCTCGCGTCCCCCAGCTCGTTCGCAAGCCTTCTGACCACGATTTTCAGGTGCCGGTGTTTGGTGTGCCGCCAAACGCGCGTTTGGGCGACGGCTATCACCGCGTGCGACGCCGCGCCCCATAGTTTTTCGGACGCCTGCAAGACTTCCCCCGCCGCGAATTCGCGCGCGGATTCCGCCAGAAAGTGGCGCGCCGTTTCGGCGTGTTCCTGAACGTTCATCCTTGCCTAGACTCGCTTCAGCATCTCAACCAACACCTCTACGTGCGGGAGGTGGTAACGCAACTCGTCTAGCGACATGGCGTCCGTGTAGTAGTTGCGATGGAGGTTGTTGGCTGTCTTGAACAGGAGATAAACCCTGTCGCCCAGCTCGTCTGCCAGACGCCTGACGATGTGGAAGGCGTCCGAGTGGGTGTCGTATCGCCATCCGCGCCTGACTGCGACGGCTTTCAATCCGTGCGCCGCCGCGCCCCACGCTTTTTCGGACGCCTGCAGACGGTCGCCGTTCGCCAGCTCTCGGTAGGCATGGCGCATTAGGCGGTCGCTGTGGACTTCGTGAGTTTCTATGGGCGCTGTAGTCACGTTTCCTCCAATCCGGCTTGTTGGGCTTTATTGGCTAGCCCCGCTCTTCGCCGACCCCGTTCAGCGTCTCCAGCAACTCCTCCACATACGTCAGGTCGGTTCGCAGCTCTTCCATCGGCATGGCGTCTATGAGGTAGTTGCGGTGGAGGTTGTCGGCGGTCATGAACAGGAGATACACCCTGTCGCCCAGCTCGTCCGCCAGGCGCCTGATGATGTTGAAGGCGTCCGCGCGCGTCTCGCACTTCCACCCGCGACGCTCGGCGACCATTTCTAGAGCGCAGTCCACCGCGCCCCGCGCCTTTTCGGACGCCTGCAGGCGGTCGCCGTTCGCCAACTCGCGGTAAGCGTGGCGCATCAGGCGGTCCGCACGGGTTTCGCCGGTTTCCATTGGGATGGTTTGCGTAGTCATATCTCGCCTCCTAATCGCTGACCGCCGGCAACCAACCGCCTGCCCCCTACCCGCTGAACACGACCATCCCCCCCATCATGTCGCGGTTTAGGCGGCGGTTCAGGTATAGGCCCTCTAGGGCGAATTCCACCGCCGAGGCCGTCGCCGACGGGTCGGCGGACGGCTCCACTCGCTCTATCAGCTCGCGCATGTTCGCCATGCGGGGCAGGGCTTCGACGTAGGCGGACGACGGGACGTCCGTCCCCGCCTCCACTGTCAGCCCTTCCTCGAAGCGCGTGAGGACGGCGCCGAATTCGCGGGGGCTGTAGTAGCGCCCGAAGACGTTGAGCGCCGCCTTTTTCACCAGGTCGTCCACGACCTTGAACTCGCGCCCTTCCTCGACGCTTTCCATTTCCACTTTGCCGTTGGTCGACGCGACCATCGCCGGCAGGTCGCTCATGCGCGGGGACGCCGTTTCGCCTAGCCGCAGGCTGCGCTTGAAGGCGCTTCCCAAGACGGTCTCGTAGTTGGCGATGCTCACGCGCAGGCTGACGCCGGAGCGCTGGTTTATCTCCGGGCTGCGCCGCGCGAGGGCGGTGACTTCCGCTATCACTTCCTTCATGTACTGCGGGACGGTTACGAACGCATCAATGTCATCGAAGCGCGTGTGTTCCTGCTCCATGATGCGGATTTCGTCTTCCAAATCGCGCGGGTAGTGGGTGCGTATCTGCGCGCCGTAGCGGTCTTTGAGCGGCGTCACGATGCGCCCGCGATTGGTGTAGTCCTCCGGGTTGGCGCTCGCCACGAGCATCACGTCAAGCGGCAGCAGCACGCGGTAGCCCTTGATTTGGATGTCGCGCTCTTGCATCAGGTTGAACAGGCTCACTTGGATGCGCTCGGAGAGGTCGGGCAACTCGTTGATGCAGAATATCCCCCGATTGGTTCGCGGGATGAGCCCGTAGTGGATGGCGAGCGTGTCCGAAAGATAGCGCCCTTCCGCCACTTTGATGGGGTCTATCTCGCCGATGAGGTCGGCGACGGAGATGTCGGGCGTCGCCAGCTTCTCGGCGTAGCGCTCGTCGCGCCCCATCCAGCGGACGGGGATTTCGTCGCCTTTTTCGGGGTCGTTCACTTCGCATGCGGACGCGGAGCAGATGGGCGCGGCGGGGTCGCAGTTCAGCTCGCAGCCGTCCATGGCGGGGACGGCGTCGTCGAGCAGGTCGGCGATATGGCGGATGAGGCGCGACTTCGCCTGCCCGCGCTCGCCGAGCAGGATGATGTCCTGCCCGGCGAGAATGGCGTTCTCCAGTTGCGGTATCACCGACTCGCCGAAGCCGATGACGCCGGGGAACAGCTCGCGTCCGCCGCGGATTTTGGTTATGAGATTCTTCCGAATCTCGCGCTTGACCGTCAGCGGCTCGTAGCCGCTCTCTCGAAGCTCGCCAACTGTCTTGGGACGGGGTTCGGTCGCCATTGGGGGGACTCCTAAGAAGTGATTGCCGGATGCCGGTTTGGTGCAGTACGCCATTTTAGCAGAAAGCGGGGCGGGGAAATTGGAAACGCAAAGGCGCGAAGGGGCAAAGGGGCGCAAAGGGAAGGGATTTGCGGCTTGCGATTCGGGCTTGGTTTCGGTGAACATGTCCATGCACTCTTGCCGCCGGAGTTTTGACGCCATGCCCAATTACATTTGCCAGACTTGCGGCGTCCAGTTCGCCGAGACGCCCGCGCCGCCCGTTGACTGCCCCATCTGCCTAGACCCGCGCCAGTATGTCGGCTGGGGCGGGCAACGGTGGACGACTATGGACGACCTAATCCGTCAGGGCTACCGCAACGACCTGCGCGAGGAAGAGGCGGACCTGCTCGGAATCGGCATCGAGCCGTCCTTTTCCATCGGGCAGCGCGCGCTGCTTGTGCGGACGCCGAGCGGCAATGTCCTCTACGACTGCGTGAGCGTCTTGGACGAAGGCGCCGTCCGCGAGATAGGGCGCTGGGGCGGAATCGATTTCATCTGCTTCTCGCATCCGCATTTTTACGACGGCATGGTCGAGTTCAGCCGCGCTTTCGGGGGCGCGCCGATAATCATTCCTGAAGCGGACCGCGAGCATGTGATGCGTCCGGACGCGGCGATACGGTATTGGGACGGCGAGCCGCTGGAGCTTGTCCCCGGCGTGACGCTGATTCAGTGCGGCGGGCATTTCGCGGGCAGCGCGGCGCTGCATTGGCGCGGCGGCGCGGACGGCAAAGGGGCGCTGCTGGTCGGCGACACGATGACGGTCGTCCCCGACCGCCGCTTCGTGAGCTTTATGACGAGCTATCCCAACCTGATACCGATGTCCGCGGGCGAAGTGCGCGGCATCCTGAACGCGCTCGCGCCGTATCGCTACGACCGAATTTATGGCGGCTGGTGGGGACGGAACGTCATGTCGGACGCGGAAGGCGCGGTGCGGCGGTCGGCGGAGCGGTATGTGCGGCATCTGTCGGGCTAGGCGGGCGGCGAACCGCGCCTGACGGCGCGGACATACCCTCATCCTAGACTTCTCCCATCAAGGGCTTATAGGGGTATGTTCGCGGCTGGC
>CBDESW010000020.1:0-3479 GCA_965242675.1 Dehalococcoidia bacterium | reverse complement strand
AACTATGTCGGGGACTCGACGTCGTATCACTTGTTCGCGCAACAATTCGTCGACAAGCCCGCCGGCGATAGCGTCTATATGCAATCGCGGGAGCCGTACACGGTCGACGACGAGATACTGAACGTCCTCGTCGACGGCGCGGTGACGCCGCCGAAGCTGGCAGGCGAGCTTCCGAACGATGCCATCGTCAAAGTCAACGCGGACGGCACGGCTTTCGTCGCCGCGCCCGGTCAGGCGCATGTAACCACGCCGCTGGAGGACGGAAGGGTAGAGCGGCAAATCCAAAACACAGGGCAAGCCCAGCCCATCGTATCCACTACGCTAGCGGTCGGAGATTACGACACGGACGATACGCCGCACGCGATAGCGGCGGTCGACATCGTCTGGCATATCGCGGCGCAAGGCGGCGTGGGCGATACCAACATCACATTCGGCGAGGCTCCGCCGGCGACGGAGGGCGATGCGGTGACGTCCGCGTTCGCCACGAGCACGAACATCGCAAACGCGGCGGCGTACAACACTTCGACGGTGGCGACGACCCCGCAGGGGGTAGCGGTCGGAAGCGTCACAATGTGGCGCGGAAGCTCGGAGGTTGGAACGGCGACGCTGTATCTTGTTCGGGACGGGCAAAACGCGGTGTTCGCGTATATGCGCTACGTCGGCTCCGGCGGCAACTATTCGGTGACGCTTCGCGCCACCGTTACGGTGACGCTGATTCCGAACGATGCGGCGGCTTCCACGCCGGCGTCCAGCGCATCTTTGACCCGAACGAATCTGGGGGCGGCTGTCGCCATACCGTTCGGCGCACTTCTCACATGGACGAACTGGACGGACATATTCAGCCATACGGTCGCGGCGGGCGAAGCCGGGGTCAACGCTTTCGAGTACGACATGCACGCCGTCCCGACTGGCAACTCGTCTGGCGGCGGCGACCGCGTATTCGTGGAGTATCGGATAACGCGGACGCGCGGCGCGGCGGAATTCGTGCTGGCGCGGGATTCGCGCTATCTCCGCGCCTTGCGCTTCGGGGACGCCGGGTCGTACACATACGTCGCGCAAGAGGATTACGCGACTATCGACGTCTTCGACGACAACGAAAGCGGGGACGTCGTGAAACTGCAGGCGCGGGCATTGCGCCAAACCGCCGTCTTTACGAACGTCCAGTGGGCGGCAGGCGCGGAAAACTCGATGACCCGCGTTCACATCGGATAGCCAAAGGAGGCTTACATGCGAATCAACGACACTACAACGCGCGTCCTGTCCTGGGCAATCCCGCCCATGCTGGTCGTCGCCGTCCTGCTGGGCGCGTTCGCAATCAACGCGCTCATCGCGGAGGCGCAAGAGACGAACGACGAGCCGACAGTGGAAGAGGTCGTCCGCGCCGGCGGATGCGACGTCTTCGCGGATATGGAGGCGGCGGTCGACCACTTCCGCGAAGAGGGGGATTTGGAATCCGTCCCGCATACGTGGGACAATCGCCCGCCTGCGTTTCGCGGCGATAGCCTTGACGCCGGCGTAAGCGTTACTGTCGCAGGCTCCGACACGCATCACGGCTTCTCTAGGGCAAGGACGGTCGTGGTTGATAGCGAGGCGACTTACAACCGCGCCCGCGCCAATCTGCTCTACGCCGTCGGCAACGCGGCGGTCGTTGACGCTAGATTCGGATTTTCGCCGCATGCCGACGTCTCGTCGGATAAAGTCTTGAGCGGCGAGATATTCAAGGGCGCGGACTTCCGACATGTCCTCGTCCCGCGCGATACGGAAGGCAACCCCAAAATGCCCATCTGCTGGCATTACTACTCGGACGCGGACGGCAACCTTCCGCCGCCCACGCCGACGCCGACAGCATCGCCGGAGCCGACAGCGGAGCCGGCGGACGAAACCGAATCGACATCCGGCGAATAACCAAACGGCGCGGCGGGTGACGCGCGATGACGCCCCGCCGCGCTTCAGGATGGATAGGATGATGACCGCGATGACTAGCCAAAACGAACACGCAATCATCTCGCTGATAGGCGAGGTCAAGGACGACTTGCGCGAAATCCGAACGCAATTCGCCCAACACATCGCGGCGCACAGCGACCACGCCAGCCAGCGGTCGGAGGCGCATATCGCCAACGAACGGCGCATAGCGACTCTGGAAGCGGAGGCGAAAGACCAGAAAGCCGAAATCGCGCTTCTGAAGCGGCTACTCTGGGGCGCGATGACAGGCGGCGGCGCAGGTCTGGCGCACTACGCCGCAAACCTGATGGGGCTGATAGGAGGTTAGCGATGATAGGATTCCTGAAGCGGCTGTTCGGCAAGCGGGAATCCGCGCCGGCGGAGCCGCCCGCGCCGCAATACTACGTCCTCGTCAAGCAGGGCGAGCGCGGACGTTGGCGGTGGTACGGGTACGACGTGGACGCGCGGCTTGCCGTTGAATCGCCGGTGCAGGGCTACGAAAGCGAGGCGGCGGCGGGACTAGCCGCGATAGCGTTGATAGAGACGCCCGGAGAGGTCGTCTTCGTCAACGCCCGAAACGACATCCGCGCATCGCAGGATGGCTAAAATCGCCGTTCGCGCAAACGCGCACAGAATCGCCACAGGGCGCGTAAATCCCGCCTAGATAGGTAAACCTACCAGTCTGCGGCTAACGCGCCTAGAAAGCGATATTTGTGTTGACGATTCGTACCACCATAAAGTGTTAAGTGAGGGAGGTGGCGCATGGTTGGGGTAGAAAAGCGGACGGTTGTCAAGGCGGCGGCGATAGCCGCCGTCGCGGGCATCGCGGTCGGGTTGATAGGCGGTCTCGTCATCAGCGCGGTCGCTTCCGCGCCGCGAAGCCAGCAGGTCGTGCGATAGCCGCCTGTGATATAATCACGGCAACCGAACAAAAGGAGGTTGAAATGCCCGGCACACATTCGAGGAAGCGGCGCATGGGGATGAAGGGCAAGCGCAAGAAATAGGCGGCTTGCCCGCTTGAATCAGGGCGTTGCGTAACGGGAGCGCGCCTGCTTTGGGAGCAGGAAGCGGGTGTTCGACTCACCCCGCCTTGACCATGCCGACGTGGCGCAATGGTAGCGCAGGGGCTTTGTAAGCCTTTGGTTGCGGGTTCAACTCCTGCCGTCGGCTCCATTGGGAAGTGGCGAAACGGAATACGCATCTGTCTTAGAAACAGACGCCCGAAGGGGCTTAGGGGTTCGACTCCTCTCTTGCGTACCATCGCAGGCGGTTGGCGTATCGGAAGCGCGCTGGACTTTGGCTCCAGAGGGGTTGGTTCAATTCCAACATCGCCTGCCAACATAATCATGGGCGCGTGGTGTAGCGCGAGCACGGCGGCTTTGCAAGCCGTAAGGGCTGGGTTGGAATCCCAGCGCGTCCACCAGAATCAGGAATCCGAACGATGGCTAGACACGTGATAACCGAAAGCGACCGCCTTGATACGCTGGCGCAACGCGCTTACGGCGAACAGACGGACGCCGCGCTTCTCACAATATCCC
>CBDESW010000019.1:0-12434 GCA_965242675.1 Dehalococcoidia bacterium | reverse complement strand
TCAAGTCGCGCCGATAGTCGGCGCGCCGAATCCGGACGCGGCGCGCGATTTGGCGGATTTTCTGTCGTCGCAGGAAGCCGCCGCCGTGTTCGCCGCGCATGGGTTCGGGACGGGGGATTTTCCCCCGATTCCGCCCGCGTCCGCGACCGAATCCGGGACGCCGCCGCCGTCCGCGCGCGGCGGGTTTCCCTTTCGGACGCTCGTCGTAACCCTGCAAGTCGCCGCCGCCGCCACGCTGATGAACATTCCGATTGCGCTGGCGCTGGGCTGGCTAGTGGCGAAACGGCGCGTTCGCGGACGCTTCTTCTTGGACGCGCTGGCGTCCCTGCCGCTCGCCCTGCCGCCGGTGGCGATTGGATACGCGCTTTTGCTGGCGGTCAGCCCGAACGCGCCGCTGGGACGGCTCGCCGAATCGCTGTTCGGAGCGCGAATCGTCCTGACCTGGTTCGCCGCCGCGCTCGCCGCCGCCGTCGTATCGTTTCCGCTCGTGGCGCGCGCCTTCATAACGGCGATGGAGGGCGTCGATGAGCGCGTCGAGCGCTCGGCGCGCAGTCTGGGCGCGGGTCCGTGGCGGGTATTCTTCACAATCACCCTGCCCATAGCGCGGCGGGGAATCTTGGCGGGCGCGCTGCTGGGATTCGTGCGCGCGCTGAGCGAGTTCGGCGCTACAATCGTGGTGGCGGGGAATGTGCGGGGGGAAACGCAAACCCTGCCGCTGGCGATTTACGAAAACATCCAGCTGGGGCGCGATTCGCAGACGCTGCTCTTAATCGCGCTGTCGGTGGCGCTGGCGGCGGCGAGCGTGGCGGTTCACAATTGGCTGCTGGGGAAACGGATTTAGACGCGGAGGCGCGGAGGGAAAGAATTGACGCAGAGGCGCGAAGGCGCGGAGGGGCGCGGAGATGGGATTGGGCGAAGATTCGGCGGCGCGATTATGTCCGCTTTGATTTGTCAGAATCAGGATTTATAGGATTATATGATTCTCAGGATTCCCCGACGCGCGTTTTCTCAGGGAAAGCGCAAGTTGGGCGAAACGAAATCCTGAAAATCCCGCCAATCCTACAAATCCTGATTCTGACAAAAGAGCGCGACTGACCGCCTGCCGCCGCGAATAGCCTTGACCGCCATGCTTCCTTATATAACCTTCGACATAACCAAGACATACGGCGATTTCACGCTTTCCTGCCGGGGCGAGTTTTCGGACGGCGTCACCGCCGTGTTCGGGCCGTCCGGGAGCGGCAAGACGACGCTTCTCGACTCCATCGCCGGCATGGTTTCGCCGGATAGGGGCGAGATACGGGTCGGCGGGCGGGCGATATATTCGTCCGCGGACAGCGTGGACCTGCCGCCCGAAAAGCGGCGGTTCGGATACGTCTTTCAGCACGGCGCGCTGTTTCCGCATATGAGCGTCCGCCAAAACATCGAGTACGGATTCAAGCTGACGCCGCCATCCGAGCGTCTCGCGGACGCGGACGAGCTGGCGGATTTGCTGGGCGTCCGCGCGCTGATGGAGCGCGGGGTCGGCGGGCTTTCGGGCGGCGAGCGGCAGCGGGTGGCGCTGGCGCGGGCGCTCGCGGTGTCCCCCCGCCTGCTGCTGCTCGACGAGCCGCTGGCGTCGCTCGACGCGGCGTATCGCGGCTCCATACTGATTCATCTCAGGCGCGTTTCGGAGCGGTTGGGGACGCCGATGATTTTCGTCTCTCATTCGCTTTCGGAAGTCTTGGCGCTCGCCCCGTTCGCATACGCACTCGACGGCGGCGCGGGGGTGGCTTACGGGGCGACGCCGGAGATACTCGCCCATCCCGGCGTGGCGCGCGCGGCGGATTACGGGACGCTTGAGAACATACTCGAGGCGGAAGTCGCGGAGTCCGGCGGCGGGGCGTCCGTTCTGCGAATCGGGGACGCCACGCTGATAGCGCCGCCGACGGACGCGCGCGCCGGCGACCGGGTGTCCGTGTCCATCCGCGCCGGCGAGGTGATACTCAGCTTAGGCGCGTTGCCGATGACCAGCGCGCGGAACGCCGTCCCCGCCGTCATCCGCGAGCTGCGCGAGGCGGGCGGGCGGACGCTGGCGTACACGGACATCGGCGTTCCGCTGGTGGTGGAGATAACGCCGGCGTCCGCCGCCGCGATGGGGCTGCGGGCGGGGCAGGACATTCATCTGATAATCAAGTCCAGCAGCCTGCTCGTGTTTTGATTCGCGCCTTCCCGATTCTTTCGCGCGCCGATACTTGTGAGCGGGGGGCGGCAAATGCTAGAATTCATCCGCAAGCGGGCGCTGGCGGGATAGCCGCCGTCCGCGTCTCGGTCGGCTTGGAATCGCAGTGGAGTAGGTTCACGTTGGCAGACATAAACGTAGCGATAATCGGCGTCGGCAACTGCGCCTCGTCCCTTGTGCAGGGCATACACAAGTACGCCGACGCGGGGCCGAGCGATGAGATTCCCGGTCTGATGCACCCGGTTCTGGGCGAGTACGGCGTGGGCGACATCAAAGTGGTCGCCGCCTTCGACGTCGACGCCGGCAAAGTCGGGCTCGACCTCTCCGAAGCCATCTACGCCGAGCCGAACAACACGGTGAAGTTCCACGACGTCCCGCATGCCGGCATAACCGTCCAGCGCGGGATGACGCTCGACGGCGTCGGGCAGTACATGTCCGACGTAATCGAGAAGGCGCCGGGGCCGACGGACGACATCGCCGGCACGCTCAAAGAGCGCGAGGTGGACGTCGTCATCAACTACCTGCCGGTCGGCTCCGAGGACGCGACGCGCTGGTACGCCGAGCAGATACTAGCCGCCGGCAGCGGGATGATAAACTGCATCCCCGTGTTCATCGCCAGCGGCGAAAACGATTACTGGCAGCGGCGCTTCCGAGACGCCGGCGCGCCCATCATCGGCGACGACATAAAATCGCAAGTGGGCGCGACCATCGTCCACCGCGTCCTGACGCGGCTGTTCATGGACAGGGGGGTCGACCTAGAGCGCACCTACCAGCTCAACTTCGGCGGCAACTCGGACTTCCTGAACATGCTGGAGCGCTCGCGGCTGACTTCCAAGAAAATATCCAAGACCAACTCGGTGCAGTCCCAAGTGGACACCGACCTGGACGCGGACAACATACACATAGGGCCTTCCGACCACGTGCCTTGGCTGTCCGACCGCAAGTGGGCGTACATACGGCTGGAGGGCAACAGCTTCGGCGACGTTCCGCTGAATGTGGAGCTGAAGTTGGAGGTGTGGGACAGCCCGAACTCCGCCGGGGTGGTGATAGACGCCATCCGCTGCGCTAAAATCGCCAAAGACCGGGGGCTGAGCGGGCCGATACTCGGTCCGTCCGCGTACTTTATGAAGTCGCCGCCGGTGCAGTACACCGATTCGGTGGCGCGGCAGATGGTGGAGGATTTCATAACGGGGAAGGATAACTGATTTTCCGCCGCGGTCATTCCCGCGAAAGCGGGAAGCCACAAGTCGGCGGACGCCAACGACGTGCCGAAAAACTCCGCGAACGCTCTTGATGCGCCGTCCACCGCCCTCGCAACCGTCCGCCGAACGCCAAACCGGGAGCAACCAGAGCCGCCAAGAGCAAGCCGGCATCCGCCGCCGAACCGCTGGGCGAAGAGCATGCTCCGCCGCTGGCGGACGGGGACGCGACGCCCCAGGATGGGGCTACGTCGTCCACGGAATTGTCGGTTAGGCGAACGATATTGGAGCCGTCGGCGTCCATCGCGTATATCTCACTATTGCCGTCTCGGTCGGACGAGAACGCGATTCTACGACCGTCAGGCGACCAGGATGGACTCCCTTCGTCTGCGGAATTATTGGTTAGGCGAACGACATTTGACCCGTCAGCGTCCATCGCGTATATCTCCCAACCGCCGTCTCGGTTAGAGTTAAACGCTATTCTGCGTCCATCAGGTGACCAATCAGGAGACACGTCGCCATCGGAATTGTCGGTTAGGCGAGTGACGTTTGACCCGTCGGCGTTCATTATGTATATCTCAGGGTCGCCATCTCGGTTGGATTGAAACGCGATTCTACGACCGTCCGGCGACCAGGCGGGTTGCCAGTCCCAAGCGGAATTGTTGGTTAGCCGCGTGACGTTTGATGCATCGGCGTCCATCGCGTATATCTCAAAGTTGCCGTCTCGGTTGGATTGAAACGCGATTCTACGACTGTCCGGCGACCATTTAGGAAACTGGTCGCTATCGGAATTATTTGTTAGGCGAGCGACGTTTGACCCGTCGGCGTCCATCGCGTATATCTCCGACGCGTATATCTCCGAGTTGCCGTCTCGGTTGGACACGAACGCGATTCTGCGACCGTCCGGCGACCAACTAGGAAACACGTCGGCATTGAAATTATTGGTTAGCCGCGTGACATTCGAGCCGTCGGGATCCATCGCGTATATCTCAAAATCACCGGACACGAACGCGATGCGCCCGTTGACTGCATCTGTCGTATGCGTAGTGGTAAGCGCGGGGGGCAGCGCCGGCGAAGGCGTCAACGGCGACTCCGCCGGCGACTCCGGCGAAGGAACCAACGCCCGCGCTGGCGAAGGCGTCCGTGTCGCCGCGCCCCAGGATGGCTCTGAATCGTTGGCGTCCGAATTGTTGGTTATCTGCGCGATATTGGACCCGTCGGCGTCCATCGCGTATATCTCATAGTCGCCGTCTCGGTTGGACGTGAATACGATTCTCTGACTATCTAGCGACCAGTCAGGGAAAGAAATGGATACATTCCGCCCGTTTGCGGAGTTGTTGGTTAGGCGAACGACATTGGAGCCGTCGGCGTCCATCGCGTATATCTCTGTGTTAACATCTCGGTCGGATACGAACGCGATTCTGCGACCGTCCGTCGACCAAACTGGAGATACATCCCACTCAGAGTTCATGGTTAGTTGTGTGACATTGGAGCCGTCTGCGTCCATCGTGTATATCTCATAGTCGCCGTCTCTGTCGGATTGGAATACGATTCTCTGACTGTCCGGCGACCAATCGGGCAGTGAATCGCGGGCGGAATTATTGGTCAGTTGGACGATGTTAGCGCCATTGGCGTCCATCGCATATATCTCACGGTTGCCTTCTCTGACTGAGATAAAGGCGATTCTCTGACCATCAGGCGACCAGGTTGCGCCCGATGCGCCTGAATCAGCGTCGGAACTGTCGGTTAGCCGCGCGACGTTGGAGCCATCGGCGTCCATCGCGTATATCTCCCAACCGCCGTCTCGGTTGGAGTCAAACGCTATTCTGCGTCCATCAGGCGACAAGGCGGGTTGCTGGTCATCAAAGGAATTGTGAGTTATCTGCGCGACGTTGGAGCCATCGGCGTCCATCGTGTATATCTCAAAGTCGCCATCTCGGTTGGACGTGAACGCGATGCGCCCGTTGTCCGACGGCGGAACGGCAGTTTGCGCGCCAACGGTCGGCGTCTCGGAGGCGGCGAACGCCCAGAACGCCGCCGTTAGAACGGCGACAGCGACAAATGCGTAAGTGGGGAGTTTAATCATGTTGGATTGCCTTCACGCTCCATTCAAGTAATTGTTTTGATTGGTCTCTGGATTCCCGCTTTCGCGGGAATGACGGCGGAGATGCGGAGAAGAGATTTGTTCGTTGCGATTCCGGCTTGATTTGCGGGCGTCTCTCGTTGCCCGCTACTCTCTCTTCTCGCCCCCCTACCCCTCCCAAGCGTACTTCCGCGCCGCCTTCTCATCCAGGTCGCAGCCCCAGCCGGGGGCGGTGGGGATTTTCATGTGGCTGTCCGCTATTTCGGGAAGCGCCGTTGTCAACTCGTCGCGCCAGGGGGCGGAGTCGACGTCGCTCTCCATGATGCGGACGTTCGAGACCGCCGCGCATAGGTTTAGGCTCTGGAACGACGACAAGTGCGAGTTGTAGTTGTGCGGGGCTATGTTCAGCTCATAGACTTCCGCCAAGTCCGCCACTTTCTTCGCCTGCGAGAAGCCCTGCCATTGGACGTCCACTTTCACTGTGTCCATCGCGCGCTTGCGGAAGTAGGGTTGATATTGGCGCAAGCCCAGCAACTGCTCGCCGGAGCATATCGGGCTGCGTTGGGACATTTTCAGCTGCAGCAACGCATCCGGGTCTTGGTTGTCTATCTCTAGCCAGAACAGGTCGAACGGCTCCAGCGCCCGCCCTATGGCTATCGCGCCTTCGGTCTTGAAGTTGTAGTTTATGTCCAGGCATATGTCGATGTCGGGGCCTACGGCGTCCCGCATCGCGCCTATCTGATTCGCCGCGTGGCGAACCAACTCGGCGGGCGCGTTCTGGTCGTTGGCGCCGGCGAACATGTTGTTGATTACGGACGGGTTTTCGCCGGGGAAGATTATGTTGGTCTTGAAGGCGGTGTAGCCGGCGTCGACCGCTTCGCGCGCGCAGTCGGCGACGTCTTGCATGGTCGCCAGCTTGGGCTTGCCCCACGATTCCGCCAGACGCGCGCGGTAGGTCGCCAAGTGCGACCAGTAAACGCGCTGGCGGTCTCGGAACGGTCCGCCCAACAGCCGATAGACGGGGACGCCGTGGTATTTGCCCTTGATGTCCCACAGCGCCAGCTCTATGCCGGCTATCGCCATCGCCGTCGCGCCGCCGGACGCCGCGCGCGCGTGGCGGTACATGTCCATCCACAGCTTGTCCGCCGGCAGCGGGTCCTGCCCGATGAGCGTCTCGCCGATGTCCTCCACAAGCGCCGGCAAGCCTTTGGCGAAGGAGCCTGCGCCGTATTCGGAATAGCCGGTTATCCCCGCGTCCGTGCGGACAGCGCAGTACAGCCAAGGGGACGCGCCGAAGCTCTTGACTAGGAAGTTTTCTATCGCGGTAATTTTCATGTCCCCGCCTCACTTGTTCCACGCATGCTTGCGCGCGGCGTCTTCGATTAGGTCGCATCCCCAGCCGGGCGCGGTCGGGACCGCCATTCGCCCGTTGACCACTTCCGGGCGCTCAGTGAACAAATCAAAGCGCCAGGGGACGCCCTCCGGGTCGCTTTCCATGATGCGGACATTCGAGACGGACGCGCAGAGATGGACGGATTGGAAGCTCGCCAACTCGGACGCCGGGTTGTGCGGCGCGATGTTCAGCTCGCAAGTCTCGGCGATGTCCGCCACTTTCTTGGAAGGCGCGAAGCCCTGCCACTGGACGTCCACTTTCACGGTGTCCATCGCGCGCAACTCGAAGTAGGGCAGATATTCGCGGACGCTGAAACGCTGTTCGCCGGAGCAGAGCGTCGTGGTCGTGGACGCCTTGAGCTGGGCGAGCGCTTCCGGGTCTTCGTTGTCGTGTTCAATCCAAAACAGGTTGTACGGCTCCAGCGCGCGGGCTATGCGTATCGCGCCTTCCGTCTTGAAGTTGTAGTTGATGTCGAGCAGGATGTCGACGCCGTCGCCGACCGCGTCGCGCATGGTCGCTATCTGCTTTTCGGCGTTGCGGACGATTTCGGTGTCGGCGCGCTGGTCGTGGCTGCGTCCGTCGCGGCTTTGGGATATGGCGAGCGGCGGGTCGCCGGGCCAGAGTATGTTGGTCTTGAAGGCGTCGTATCCGGCGGCGGGCGCTTCGCGGGCGGCGTCCGCGACGGCTTGCCAGTCGCGGAGCGGCTTGTCCGGCGCGAGCGACGGATCCCCCGCCCGCGCGCTCGCCAGATGCGACCAGTAAACGCGCTGCTCGCTCCGATAAGGACCGCCCACGAGGTTGTTCACGGGGACGCCCAGCGCCTTGCCTTTGATGTCCCAGCAGGCGAGCTCGATGCCCGCTATGCCCATCTGCGCGATGCCGCCCGGCATGGCGCGGAGATGGCGGTAAAGGTCGAAGTAGAGCTTTTCGACCGCCTCCGGATCCGCGCCGATTACCAGCGGCTTGAGGTCTTCAATCAACCCCGCAAGCGAGCGGGCGGCGACTCCGGAGCCGAACTCGCCGTAGCCAGTAATGCCGGCGTCCGTCCGAACGGCGGAAAACAGCCAAGGGCGGCGACCGCCGTCCACTACGAAAATTTCGACGTCCGTGATTTTCATGGGGGTTGGCTCCTGGCTGTTCGGTTGCCGCCGGATATGGTTGGAATTGTGGACTTGCGGGCGGGGGTTGTCAAGGGCGCGCGAAAGAAAATTTGACGCGGAGGCGCAAAGGGGGGCATGTTTGCGGCTGGCTGGCAATCCGCGCGGGACTGCGCCTAGCGGCGCAGGCGCCCTCACCCTAGCCCTCTCCCATCAAGGGCTTGCAGGGGTATGTTTGTGGCTGGCAGACTGCGCCTAGCGGCGCAGGCACCCTCACCCTAGCCCTCTCCCATCAAGGGAGAGGGGATACGTTGGTTGCGCACGACGCTTGTTTTCCGTAAACATACCCTTGCAAGCCCATCAAGGGAGAGTGGATACGTTGGCTGGGATTTGGGATTGGTTGCTAGTGGCTATCTCCGTTGGCAAACTCTGGATTCCCGCTTTCGCGGGAATGACGGGGTGAAAAATCGGGATTCGGGCGCGGCAATCGGGGGCGATGGCGCGATAGCCGTCCATTATTCTCGCGCCAGCGCCGCCCTAGTTGTGGCAGCCTCTCGCCTGTATGCGCCAGACGGCTTCGACGCGGTCGTTTCGGATTGCGGTGAATACGTCCCAGCGGTTGACCAGAATGTCCTGCTGGGCGCTTAGCAGGGTGAATTTGTCGCCGACTTGGAGCGGGATTTCGGCGTTCGGGTCGGCGGACTCCAGGATGATGTGGTCGGCTCCCATGTCGGCGACGGCTATTCCGGCGGGGGTTTCGACGCTCGGCAGGGCGCCGCCGGGGGCGGCTAGGGCGCGGTAGCCGGCGTTGCCGATTGCGGTGCGCGAATCCGGGCGGCTGACGACCATGCACAGGATTTTAACGGCGCAGCGGAACTGATCCATGTAGGCGGAGCCGGTTCCCATGAGCGCGTAAGTGCCGCCCTGCACTTCGGTGACTTCGGGCAATTCAGGCGCGACGTCTATGGTAAAGGTTTCGCCGGTGGAGACGATTTCGACGGGGATTCCGGCGTCTTCGATGGCGTTTTTGGCGTCTATGCACATACGCATCCACTTCGCGCCTTCGGCGAAGCGGGTTTCGCGGTCGGGGTCGCCGGCGATGGATTGGTGGCTCATCACGCCGCGAAACTCCACGCCGGGCAACTCGGTCGCCAATCGCGCGAGGGCGATGCCGTCCGCTGGGGCGCGGATTCCGGCGCGGTTCATGGACGTGTTCACTTCTATGACGACGCCGACGGTCGCGTCCATGCGCTCGGAGACGGCGGAGATGAGGCGCAGGTTGCGGGGGTCGTCGACGGCGACTTTGACGTCGGCGGCGCGCGAAAGGGCGCAGGCGCGGGCGATTTTGTCTTCGGTGACTATCTGGCTGGTGATGAGTATGTCGGGGACGCCGCCCTCGACCATCACTTCCGCCTCGGACACTTTGGCGGCGCAGACCCCGCCGACCGTGCCGCCGGCGCGAATCTGCTTGTGCAGGATGATGGGCGTCTTGATGTTCTTGGCGTGCTGGCGCATCTTGCAGCCGTCGCCGGCGTAGAGGTCGGCGACGTAGGCGTAGTTGCTTTCGAGCGCGTCCAAGTCGAGGATGAGCGAGGGGGTGGGCAGGTCGTCTATGGGGGTTCCGATTGCGGGGGGCATGGCGGGGTTCCTTGTTGATTGGTTGCTGGCAAGCCCGCGCCTTGCGGCGCGGACACCCTCACCCTAGCCCTCTCCCATCAAGGGAGAGGGGATTCGTTGGTTGCGATTCAAGGTTGGTTTCGGATGGCTATTTTCGTTGGGCGAATCTGGATTCCCGCCTTCGCGGGAATGACGGGGCGGAACGGGGAAATGGGATTTGTCGGTTGCGATTCGGACTTGGTTTCGGGCGGCTATCTTGTCCCCGCTTTCGCGAGGATGACGTTGTTGGGCGAATCTGGATTCCCGCCTTCGCGGGAATGACGGGGCGGAACGGGGAAATGGGATCTGTCGGTTGCGATTCGGACTTGGTTTCGGGCGGCTATCTTGTCCCCGCTTTCGCGAGGATGACGTTGTTGGGCGAATCTGGATTCCCGCCTTCGCGGGAATGACGGGGCGGAACGGGGGAAATGGGATTTGTCGGTTGCGATTCGGACTTGGTTTCGGGCGGCTATCTTGCCCCCGCTTTCGCGAGGATGACGTTGTTGGGCGAATCTGGATTCCCGCCTTCGCGGGAATGACGGGGCGGAACGGGGAAATGGGATCTGTCGGTTGCGATTCGGACTTGGCTTCGGGCGGCTATCTTGTCCCCGCTTTCGCGAGGATGACGTTGTTGGGCGAATCTGGATTCCCGCCTTCGCGGGAATGACGGGGCGGAACGGGGAAAATGGGATTTTCGGCGGTCGATTCCCTATCCGTACTCTCCCCTGCCGACGGTTCGCCAGATGTCCGCGAGCTTGCCGTCTTGGATTACGTGAATGTAGTCGTAAACATTGACCGCGTTGGCGATGTCGTGGGGGATTAGGCGGATTTTGTCGCCTAGACGGACATTCCATCTCGCGCCCTCGGCAAGCTCCATGCAGCCGTGTTCGGCGCTCATGCGGGTGATTGCCGCGTGGGGGATTCCGTCCACTAGGGGCAAGCCGGTGTCTATGCCGACGGCTTTTTGGCCGGCGTCCAGCCAGACCATGCCGGGGTCGCGCTCGCTCATCACGGTGGCGAGTATGTGGGCGGCGGGGCGGATTTCGGGGCGCTTCTCGATTAGGCGGCGGTCGCCGAGCGCGTAGGAGCCGGCGATTAGCCCTCTGACTTTGCGCTCTTCCAAGCGGCGGTCGTCGTAGAGTGCGGAGCCGAGGGCGCGGGGTACGCAGGCGGAGCGGCTTTGGGAGTTGACGCAGCTTTCGACGGCTTCGGACAAGGCGGCGAGCGCGGCGGCGGGGTCGGCGTCTCGGTCGCCGAGTGTCAGGGGCGGCGCGGAGAATACCCCGCCGAACCACAGGTTTCTCGCGTCGCTGATACGCTCGGCGAGCGCGCCCGCGTCTTGGGGCGCGACGCCGATTGAGCGGGAATTCGTCCTTATGGGGATGGCGACGCCTATGAGGTTTCCGCGCCGTTTGGCGGACGCGGCGGCGATGGCGGCGACGGCGTCTGCGGATTCCGCGCCGATGACGGTCGCCTGGGCGGAGTCGCAAAGGCGCGCGACGCGGTCGGCGTCCGATTGCGAAACCGCCGAGTTCAGGATGAATATGGATTTCTCATGCGCGAATTCCATGCGCGAGGCGAAGGCTTCGGCTTGGGCGATGGTGGACGCGGCGAAATCGCTCGCGCCGTAAGCCGTCTGCATGCCGACTATTTCGGCGGACAAGTGGGCGTCGAGGCGGGGGATGATTTGGACCGCGTCGGAGCGCCCGCTTTCGAAGTGGACTTTGGCGAGGTTCGCCTTGAGCGCGTCCGCGTCCACCACCAGCGCGGGGGTGTCCAGGTCTTCGACGGGCGTTCCGATGGGCTTGAGGACGGGGCGTTCCATAGTGGGCGGCTCTCCTGAAAGGGCTTGGGCGCGGGCGTTTGGTAGAGGGTAGCACAATTCCGCTATCATTGGGGGCGGTTTGGACATGAGTTTTAGGAGGTCGCGTTGAATCTGGGCGATTACGGTTTCGAGGAAGTCGAGTTGGCGGACGGCGAGGACGTCGTCTTCTCCATAGACAAGACGGCGGGGGACGGCAACCCGGCGTCGCGGCGTCCGGAGGCGTTGCTGCTGACGGGGCGGCGGCTGATTCATCTGACGGGCTCCGGCAAGCGGCGGCAGGCGATGATGATTCCGCTGGGGTCGCTGGATTCGGCGGAGGTGGTTTCGTTCAAGGGCGGCGCGGGGGCGTACGTCTGGGCGGGCTTGGCGGCGGTTCTGAGCGTGGTGCTGTACGCGGTCATAGACAACCTGGCGGGGCGGGTTCTCGCGCCGCTGGCGGTGCTGGGCATGGGGGCGTATCTGGTGGTGAACCATCTGACGGACACGGGCCAGCCGGCGGCGGCGTTCCGCGCGGGGGAGTCGGAGATACGCTGGCTATTCGACCCGCGAGAAGGGGCGGGCGAGGCTTACGCGCTCATCAACGCGCTGCACGCGGAGCTGGCGGCGGCGCGGAACGGCGGCGGCGGGTTCGCGGCGCGGTGAATGGGGAAAGAATGGAAAACGCAAAGGCGCAGAGAGCGCAAAGGGCGCGAGGAATGGATGTCCGTTGCGTCCAAACGGCGCTATAATTGGTTCAGCGCGAATCAAGCGGACGGGAGGGATTCCGAAATGGAGTTGGCGGAGATTATCGCGGTGGCGGCTATTCTGATAGCGTTCTTCGCCCTGATGTGGCAGATGAACTTCCAGAGCAGCAAGGTCCGCGATGAGTTGCTGGGGGCGATACGCGAGAACAGGGACGCCATACGCGAAAACCGAGAAGCCATACGCGAGAACAAGGACGCGATTCAGTCGCTGGACGGGCGG
>CBDESW010000018.1:0-9113 GCA_965242675.1 Dehalococcoidia bacterium | reverse complement strand
GCCGCCCGCAATCGCATTATAGCCGTTCGCGCCGCGCGGCGCAAGGCTATCGCGCTTTCTACAAATCCCGATAGTAGGCGTCAAGACCGCTGTACGCGCCGCCCTCCTCCAGAAATATCATCGCCTGCGAAAGCGCGTCCACTATATCATCATGCTCGCCGTCCGGGAACGAACGCATTTCGTCCAGCATATCGCCGCGCCCAGCCATGTTCTGGCGAAGGCGAACGCGCCCCTCCCCTATCAAACCCGAAAGAACGCGGGCGCGATCAACCTTGTCGCCAGTCGGACGATAGCCGCTGACGCTGAAATCGGGAAGGACGTTTCGTTCGTAATGATCGACAAGCGCCAAACCCGAACCGCCCGGCGTCTGCTCGATTACGATTTCAACGTCCGCGCCGTCTTTCTCCGCCGTCGCCGCAAGCAGGTTTTCAACCCCAGCGGGTTTCGCCCGAAAGCGATTCATGTCGTCTATGTAGTAGATTCCGTCCTTTTCGCCAACCAAAACGCCAACGCTGTAATCCGAGTACTCGCTGTCGGACGCCGCCAAATCCCAACTGCGAACGGCGCGGTCGTATCCGATTTCGCCGCTAAACGCCGCCATCGCGCCCTCTGCGAATAGGCTTTCGGGCGCGGCGTACCAATCCCCCGATAGCATCCGCGCCCTTTCTAGCGCGTCCATATGCGCGAACTGTCGACGGTATTCCTCCGAGTCGATATGCGGATTGTCGTCAACGCTAGCGGGCAGAAATGCCACGCTAGGCGCGGAATCATCGATATTGCCCTCTACGAATATCCGCCGCAACCAACCCTGCCCCACACCGCCCGGATTAGCCGTTAGCCGATAGCGCAGGGGAATCGGGTCGTCAGGCGCGCGGCGCAAAGAGCGCGGTAGCCAACCGAGTTGATAGGGCGTAACTAAGCCCGCCTCGTCAACCGCTATCGTATGATACGTCGTCCCGCGTATCCGCTCATGCGCTTTCGTATGCGGGAGCGTTACGAAATGGATTCGCGCGCCGCTTGGGAAGCGGATTACGTCCGCGCCGCTTGAGATGTCAAGCGCGGGATAGATGCTGGCAAGAGCGTCTATCAAGCCGCCCGCCGCCCGCAAAACCTTGTCGGTTTGCGCTATGCCTAGCGCCCTGTAGTGCGCCTGATCGACATGCTGGGATAGCGCGAAGGCAAGCGCAACCGACTTGCCGCCAGCCGCTTGCCCGCCGAAAAGCGCCCATTGCGCGTCTAGCGCAAGAAAACGCTCTTGCGCCGGAGTGGGATTCCACGCCCGTTCGGGCAAGACATTCGCGCCGCGCCGCCGCTCGCGCGCCGCTATTCGCCTAGTCAGGCTCGTGAGCGCAACCAACCCTGCCCTCCTCAAGCGCGCTAAGCCGCGCGTCCAGATCCGCGATCTGATCAAGCGTCAAGCGCGTTTTCAAGACGTCGATCAGGCGCGCGATTGCCGAAAGAATCGTTTTGCGGTCGTCATCGCTTTTGGCTATCGCAAGGACGTCAAAGCCTTCGGATTGCAAGAGCAGAACCGCGTCAAGCGGCTCCAGCGCGGATTCGCGCGCCGCTTTCATGTCGCGCCTGATCGTCTCGTGGCAGACGCCCTCGCGCCGCGCCAGTTCGTTGACGCTAAATCCCCTAGCGCGGTCTAGCCATACACGGGCGCGGCGATCTCGGATTTTCTCAGATTTCGTTCCCATACCACACTTTCCTATTTACGATCCCACATTTCTGTCCATCATCATACCATAACCCGCCGCGCCGCCGCTTGCCTTTCAAGGCGGGCTAGGCGGGATGGCGCAAGCGTTCGGATTGGGATGGAATCCACCGCACACCGCACGCACCTCACGCGCCGTGTCAGGTTTTCCCATGTACGCGCACGTGAGTGGGAAATAACCCCACCTGGCGCGTGAGGTGCGTGCGGTGTGCGGTGATTTAGCCGCCATAGCCTGCCGCTTGCCGATACCCGCAATCCATAACCATGATATATCGCGCATTTTTATACGCCGCGCCATTATGTATCTACAAAACGAATTGTAACAAAATGCGACATTCTGATAGAGTCGGGCGCGAAAAGCCTTGACTTGCGTTTCGGTTATGGGATAGTATGGTAGTACGCGCTGATCCCCATCGCGCGTCTGGTTTGCCCGCCTTCGCCGGCGGATGTCACTTATCCGCTTCGAGCGCCTGACAAGCGCGCGGATTTGCCGCAGGCGAAGGTCAAGCCAGATCATCGGGCTATCAAACAACCAGAACAAGGAAGGCAGACTAATGGCAAACAACGAAACCGCTAATGGCTCGCGCCCGTCAGTACACCCTGGGATAGAGCCCATAGGCGCGGCGGAGCGAATGGCGGCGGACATCGCGCAAGCGGTCGACGACAAGCGGACGCCGCTAGGCATGATGCCGCCCGCCGGATACGCGACGATAAGCGACATGGACGACGCTTTGCGGCTGATAGCCGTTTGCAAGGCGGACATGGCGATAGCGTTCACGCCTAGCGACCCGAATCCCGTAAGCGTCTATGTGGCTACGCCCACCGGCGTTTTGACGCGCGGCGCGGCGTATCAAAAGGCGATGCTGGACAACATGGCGCAAGCATACGCGATAAGCGTTCTTGACGCCGGGCTTGCCGAAACCGACAAGAAAGAGTTTTCGGCTTGCATGACCGCCGTTCGCCGCGTGAAGGACAAGGCGGCTTGGGATCGGATAGAGCATGTGATGGGCGGCGTTCTGATGGAGGGGCGATACGACATCATGCGCCAGCGCGAACGCTGGGCTGAGATCGGGTTGACGGTCGCGGAGCATCGGGAGTTTGATCGTCCTGGGCGGTATATCGGAACGCCCGCCGGCGTTTACGATACGCGAAGCGGCGCGATTCTTTCGCCGGTGGAAGGGCGCAAGCGGCATATCACCCTATCGACGAAGGGGATAATCCGCGGCGAGTCGTTTACGCCGCGCCGCCGAGAAATCATCGCGGAGATGTTTCCCCGCCTAGACGAAACGGCGCGCGGATACTTTCTAAACGCGCTTGCGTGGGGATTGAACGGCAATCCCGCCCGCCGATTCTATTCGGTGGTTGGCGCGAAGGGGAGCGGCAAGTCCACCGCGGTGGAGGGAATAGGCGCGGCGGTCGGGGATTACGGCGGCGAGATAACGCGCGGCGCGTTGACGTACAAACGCAACGCGGAATCCGCTGGGCTATCGCCTGAGCTTCTCTGGTGCTGGCGCAAGCGGATAGCATACGATACGGAAGTGAAGAGCGGCGCGTGGTTGAATACCGAAAGGGTCAAGAAAATCAGCGGCGGCGATGTGATAAGCGCCCGCGATTTGCATGAGAAGTTCGGGCGCGAACAAAACAGCGTCGCAACGATGCTCCTCGTCTCGAATTACGGTCAGGAGCCGCGCCTTGATAGCACGGACGAGGGGATGGCTGATCGCTATCGCGTCTTGGATTACGGCGAGGAGATTCCGAAGGGCGACCGTAAAGCGGATTGGCGGGAGACGTTGCTTTCGCAAGAGTTCGCGGACGCCGTCGTCACCGAACTCGCTGAGCGGATTGTCGGAATGAAAGCGCCGCCTGACGACATACCGATAGTGACGCGCGCCACAGACGCCGCGCGGGAATCCGAGATAGACGAGGACGCTTTGGATTTCCTGACTTACAGGGTGATGAAATCCAAAGGCGACCGCGCGTTCGTGCCTGACATATGGAAAGCGGCGCATATGGCGGCGAACGCCGGCAACGACAAGCCGCCCAAAACGGCGTGGGACATGGATCGCAAAGAGTTCATAGGGACGCTCAGGACGCGGTTGGGGTTGGGCAACGCGGAGTCGTTTTGGGATAGCGGGGCGAAGGCGAATCGGCGGGGATGGGAAGGAGTCGCGCTTCTTTCGGAATTGGAGGCGGACGCGGCGCGGGCGGCGGCGAATCGGATTTGCGGCGAGCGCGATTGCGAAGAGCGCGCGGAAGCGGGCTCGGATTACTGCGAAGGGCATGAGGTGCCTTGGTAGTCGATAGCCCGCCGCAAGCGGCGGGCAAAACAACCGAATAGCGAAAAGGGGAATCGCAATGAAACTCCGACCTTACCAAACAGAACAGATAACCCGCGTGGTCGACGCTTTGGGCGAGCATCGCGCGGTGATGATGCAGAGCGTCACCGGAAGCGGCAAGACGGTGATGGCGGCTGAGATCGCGCGGCGATGGCGGGAGAAGCGCAAGGGCGGCGCGATAACGGTTCTGACGCATCGGCGGGAATTGGAGGCGCAGACGGTTTCGGCGTTCGTTGAATACGGGTTGCCGAAGGCGCTGGTTCGCGCCATATCGCCTGTACGCGCCCGCAACAGGGGGATAGCCGGCGAAAGCGGCATGGACGATCTTCTGATAGCGGACGAGGCGCATCACGCGCCCGCCGAGACGTGGGAATCGGTGATAGCCGAATGGCGCGGCGGCGTGCTGGGGCTAACCGCCACGCCTTGGCGGATGAGCGACAAGGAGGGATTCGATCATATCTTTGACGCTTTGGATTGCGGCTTGCAACCCGCCGCTCTGACGGATTCGGGGTATCTCGCGCCGATACGGACGCTTGCGGCGCGGACGCGAATCAAGGGAAAGGGCAAGCGGTCGGACGGGGATTTCGCAATCGCCGCGACAATGCGGGGGAACGACCGCGCGGTGCTGATAGAAAACGGGGTTGACGAGTTGATAGCGCGCGGATACGGCGGCGCTCGGACGATAGCGTATTGCATAGGGGTGGAGCATGCTCAGGGGGTAGCGGCGGCGGCGCGGGCGCGGGGAATAGCTGCTGGCGTGATACTAGGCGCGTCATCGCAATCGGCGAACGAGCGGGACGCGAATCTAGCCGCCTTCGCGGAAGGGCGGTTGACGCTTCTCGCGAATGTCGAAGTTGCGACGGAGGGTTTTGATTTGCCTGAAGCGGAAGTCTGCCTGATGCTTCGCCCGACGCAATCGTTGGCGTTGTATCTCCAGATGATAGGTCGGGTACGCCGCCCGATAGCTGGCAAGATGGCTGTTCTGCTTGACGCCACCGACAATCACGAGCGGTTCGGATTGCCTGATAAAGAGCGTTCGTGGTCGTTGTTTCCGCGTCCCGCCGTTGAGGGCGAGCCGCCAATGAAAGACTGCCCGAATTGCGAAAACAAGGACTACATGGCTACTCATGTATGCCGTCCTTGCGGATTCCCGTATGGGCGCAAATGCGCCGCCGCGCCGTTCGGTTGCGGGGAATGGCGAACGCATAAGCATTGGAACGAGAGCGTGAGCACTCTGCGGTGCGTCGCTTGCATAGGGAACGAGGAATTGGATAGGACGCGCGCTTTGGGCGTATTCCATGCGAGCGCGGGCGAGTTGGCTAGGGCGAACGGGATGATAGCGGAACTGTCGGCGGCGAACGCGGAATTGCGAATCGCGGCGGCTGACGGCGAGCGCGCGGCGCGCGATCTTGAATCGGTTGAAAAAGACCGCGATATGCTTGCGGCTAAGAATCGGGAGGTGTCGGAAGAGAATCGCCGTCTTAGGGCGCGTTCGCCTTTGCCGCCCGCCGCCGCGCCTATCGCGCCGCCTTCCGCGCCTGCGTCGCCGCCCAACGGCTATTCGCGCGAAATCCGCGACGAGATAGCCGCGCCGTCGGTTCCGCCGCCTTCCGAAGCGAACGCGGCGTTGGGATGGCGAATAACGAACGACGGCAAAAAGTACTGGACTCGGATAAATGGTCTGAGCGTCACCGCCATGCCTAGCGCATACGGCGGCGGCTGGGGCTATGTGATTTACGGCGAAGGCGGCGAGCGGATAGACCGCCGCTTCCGCATAGGGGACGCGGAATCCGCGATGCGGCTTGGCGCGGCGAAAGCCGAAACAACGCAAAACAAGTTGTGCCAAATGGTTGACACTGGCACAACGGTCGTGATAGGCTGAAGGCAGTTAATCGCAAGGAGGCGAACGAATGGCGAACGAGATAAGGGCATGGCGGGCGTTGGCGCGCGAATGGCGCGAGAGGGCGGACGCGCTGGCGGCGGACGGATTCATATGCGGCGAGTCGATAGGCGCGGCGCAATACTACGACCGCAAGATAGCCGCCGCGATAGGCGGCTAGGGAGGCGAAACCAATGGAAACGAACATTGAAAACGTCAACGACCGGATGCTAGCCCTTTCGGGCTTGCGCCGCGCCGAAACCGACTTGCAAGACGCGGCTAGGGCGTTCGTATTCGCAAACCCGTCAAGCGCGGACGTCGCGGCGGCTATGGGCGAGGAATACGACAGGCAAATGGAACGGGCGCAAGCGCGCTTGGAAACCGCCGCCCTAGCGTTCGCGGAAGCGCGAATAAAAGTGGCGCGCGGATAGGAGGCGAAAATGGCAGATCAGTTGGGATTGTTCGGCGCGGAAGTGGGCGCTTTGCATTGCCGCCGTTGCGGGCGGCGGCGGGCGTTCGCGGCGCTTGACGACATGGGATGCTGTCTCTTCGACCGCGCGGATTGCAACGCGGGCGCGGCGGCGGAATCGTTGGCGGCGCGGCGGGGAATCCCGCGCGCGATAGACGTCCTTTCGGCAAGGGCGCGCGCCGGCGGATTCTAGGCAAATCAGGAGGCGTAACAATGAGGATAGACTGGCAAGCGGATAGCGGCGGCTGGTACGACGCTTTGGCGTACACTGAGCCCTGCGTCCTGTCGATACTGCGGCTCCCCGACCTCGAGTACGAGGTCGGGGAGACTGGCGAACATGTCGTCGAGGAGATGTGGCGGTGGGAAGCGGTCGACCCGAACGTGAAGCGCGGCGAGGATGGCTATCCGATACGCTGGGAGAGCGACATAGCCGAAAGCCTGGCGGCGGCGAAGAGCGAGGCGGCTAGGGTCGCGCGCAGGTGGTTTGGGGAACGGCGGCAAATGCGGCTAACGCCAATGCGGATATGCGAAGTTTCGCCGCGCGACATGGCGTATCCCTGCGGCAACTGCATCGGTTGCAATGGAGGCTAAAATGGCAAGCGGATACAGCCGCGAGATATTCGCGGAAGACTTGAAATCCGGCGGGGGAATCAGTCCCGAATTCAAGGCGATACTCGCGCGCCCGCTGGTTGAAACGGCGGCGGAGCTGGAGGCGTATCTTGCGAATCCGCAGGACAACGCGCAGTATCAGCCTGGCGCGGCGAACGGCTATGCCGATTGCAAGCGCATGGCTACGCCGCCCTGCCATGCCAGCAAAAGCGGTTTGGCGTTCGTTTACGGCGATTCGCGGGAAGGCGGCGTGACGATTCGTTGCATGGCGGCGTGCTCGCCGCTTTACCGAACGGTTGAAAACGCGCTTGGGATTCGGATTCAAGCGCGCATGCCGAACGGCAGGATGCGCTGGCGCGGCGGTGAATCCGCCAAACGCGCCGCGCCGCCGCCCAAATTGCCAAAGCGGGAGCCTCCTTCGCCGGAGCCGCTTTTCGCATTGCCGACGCCCGATGGCTACTCGCTTGACGATTTGTTCGCGGCGAAGCGTTGGATAGTCGCCAATGGCAAGCGCGGCGCGGGATTCCAATACGGCGGCGAATACTGCGGATTCCGACAATCCAAAACGGCGGCGGCGGGTGGAGTCAAGACGGCGCGATACGGCGCGCGGGACGTCGTTGAAACCGACAAAAGCGGTCGGGAATATCGCTTGCGTGTTTTGGCGTGGGGCGCGCGGCGGCAGGTGGATGCGCTTCGCGGCATGATCCCGAACAAGCCGCATTTCACGACTGCCATCGCGCTTTCGGGAGATGCGGATACGCCGGCGGATTCGGCAATAGGCGTAATCGACTTTGACTACAAGCCGATAGACAAGGACACTGGCGAAAACAACGATCCCGAAGGGATAGGGGGCGGATGGCGGGATTCGTGCCTAGAACTGCTTGCGGCGGCGGGTTGCCCGATATGGCGGTCGACGAGCGGAAACGGTTTCCACGCCGTCTTCAGCGCGCCGGCGGACGAGTTGGGCGGCGGGGTATGGTTGCGGGAGCCGCAACGCTACCCGCCGCTCGGCGCATCGCATGGCGGCGCGGGGATCGACATATACGCGCCTGGGGCGAAGCGTTTGGTTGCCTTCCGATTCGACAAGCCTGCCGCGAACACCGATAGCGGCGCGATCATCCCAACAATCGCATATCGGGACATGATGGCGGCGTTGGCGCATGGGACGGCTATTCCCGCGCGGGACGGCGGCGATATAGGCGATGATAGCCCGCCGCAAGAGACGCGCCTAGAAAGCGATCCTTTCCCGCCCTGCGGCGTATGCGGGGAGTATATTCCGCCTTGGCTGGAGGCGAACGCATGGGAATTGGCGCGTTGCCGGATTCTTGGCGTAACCGCGCCGCAATGCGCTTGCGGGCGGCTATCGGAAGCGGGGAAAGCCGCGCTTGCGAAAGAGCGGCAAGAAAACCTTGACGTCCACTTTCGCGGAATCGGATACGAAAGTTACGCGGATTACTTGGCGAAAAGCGCCGCCAACTGATATAATCCGACACAACAAAAGGAGGTCGTTATGAAAGAGACGGCGAGCGTGCAGTTCCGATTGCCAACCGAGACGATAGAGCGCATGGACGCCGCCGCCGCGCGGCGGGGTCTTGGGCGCGGCGACATCGCAAGGGAGGCGATAGCGAATCATCTTCAGCCTTCGCCCGCGGACGCTTTGGCGAACGCGCTATTGCCTGACGGCGGCGCGAACGACCCGCTGTCGACCCGCATGGCGAACGCGCTAGACGAGCGGATTCGCGCCGTTATAGGCGAAAATGGACGCTAACGAACGCTTGGAACTCGCGGTTGACGCTTTCATGTCTGTGCATATGACGGTGCATGGGCTAGAGGAGCGGCGGGTTCTTAGCGTGTCGCGGCGCGGGGAAGGTTGGAGCAAGGGCAATCGGCATACGATAGCGGCGCGGCTGGGCGTTGAAATCCAAAAGGGGAAGGGCGAATGAAAGAAGCAAAATGCCCACTTTGCGGCGGGCGTCTGATGCGCTATGCGGGTTGCAAAATCCGATGCGCGAACTGCGGCTGGCTTCAGGATTGATCCGATTAGCCGCCGCCGTTGGCGGCGCAAGGCGCTACCATTACGCCACCTCAGACGCGGTGGCGTAA
>CBDESW010000017.1:0-7518 GCA_965242675.1 Dehalococcoidia bacterium | reverse complement strand
ACGCGCGCGCGATTAAGCGCATTATCCCCCTGCCTTGCCGACCGTTAGGGTGAATCCCGACAGACGCCAGCCGCTTCCGCAAAGCGGCGGCGAACGCCGCCGCGCCCGGCGCTCGATCAGCCATTTATCTCTTTCATCTCCCGTTCGGCTTCGCGCACCGCCTTGCCTATCGCCATGCGTATGAACTCGGCTTGCGTCTGCCCGTGCCAATCGCAAGCCTTGTCGATTCGCGCTTCTTGCGATTTCACAGCCTGACCGTGAACGGCTTGCCGAACTCCGCGTTGCCGTATCTAGGCATCGTTCGCCTCCTTCAGCGCGGCGCGAACGCCGCTAATCGCGGCGCTCGCGAACTTATCTGTGGACGCCCAGCCGCGGGCGATTTCGCCATCGGCTATGACGGCAGACCAGTTATATCCCCCATCGGGCGCAAAGTCGATCTTGCCTACCATGCCGTCATCGTCCCACGCCATCAGCATGCGGTCTTCTGCGACATCGTCGACGTCCGCTTGCGTGATGATTGCGTTAGGCATCGTTCGCCTCCCTCAGCCACGCCTTGACCGTCGCTTCGGACGCGCCCGCCGCTTCCGCTATCTCCGCCGGCGTTATGCCGACGAAAGCCGCGCCGCGCGCCGCTTCCGCAAGCGTGGCGTCCGTCTGGCGCAGGCGCATCGCTTCCGCTTTGCGCCGCGCCGCCAACGCCCGAAGGTCGTCCGCCGTCACCGGAACGGTCTCCCGCCCCTCTTGCAATCGCGCTATCCGCGCGTCTCTGGATTCCATGCTTTCGCCTCCCAGTTTCGACATGGCGCGGGCGACCGCCGCTTCGTCGCCGGCGAAGTCAGTAATCGCTCCCCCGCGCCGCTTGCGTTCCGCCCGCCCTTTCGCGGCTATCTCCGCGGCGAGACTGACGCGATAGTCCAGATCGACCGCGATGTCCTGCACCGCGGCGGCGTAGCCGTCGGAGAATCCGGCGGAGCCGAAGTCCTCAAGATCAACCGCCATCGTTCGCCTCCTTCAGCGCGGCTTCCGCGCGCGCCTGCGCTTTCTTGACCATTAGTTTTGCCGAGACTCCAGCTTGTGCCGCATGTCGGCTACTATCCCCTGCATCTCCTTCGCGGAAGGCAGGCTGTTGATTTTGTACGCCCGAACGCACTGCTGGCAGTACGCGACGCCGAAACTCGCCGCCGCCCCCTCCCAACGGCGTTTTCAAGCGCGCCAACTTGCAAAGGCGAGTCGCACTTCGCGCAAGTCGCTTCCACAGCGACGTCCCCGCCGTTGATATGCAAGTGGACTATCGAGTTCGCTATCGGTTGCGCCATTCGTCATCCTCCTGTTCCACTGTGTGGAAGGCTATTCCTAGCGCGTTTATCGCAACGCGGTCGATCAGCAGATCGATGATCAACTCCGCGCCGTGCTCATCCGCCAGGGCTTTCATGCCCTGACGGACGCGCTCTTGGGCGGGGTGGACTATCGATCGCCTGCCAGCAGATCGCCGGCTATCTCGCGGAACTCGCCGCGAAAGGCGGCGGTGATCGACATTCGCCGATCAAGCCTCTCTTTCATTCGCCGCTTCTCTTCCCGCATTTCGTTCCTCCTTAGATTAGTCTAGTTTGCCAAATCGCCGCATTGCTCTTTCGCAAGCGCAAGCGCCCTAGCCACCGATTCCGCGTATGAATCGCGCCCTTGCCGTCTTAGCGTTTCGGCTAGCGCCGCTTTGCGCCGTTCGCGCTTTCTAGCCGCTTTGCCGCCATCGTTCGCGCCCTTTATCCGATCCGCGACTATCCGCGCGCTGACCGTGCTCAGCGACATGAACGCCAAGACCCCGGCGGCTATCCGAACGGCGGTCTCGTCCCCAAGACCAACCGCCGCCGCCGTCAAGACGACGACCCCAGCCGCTTGCGCCATCCCCGAAATCGCCGCGCCCGCGAGACGCCCCCCCTTCGCCGCCGCCGCCCGCTTCTTTTCGTCTATCTTTATCGCCATCAGATGCCTCCATCGACTACACGTGAATCAACTCGCCTTCCGCGTTCCGCGCCCACGGATCGCCAGCCACCACAACTCCTCCGACACATGCGCCGGACGCGCCGCGTCCTCCCTTGCCAGCGTCTCCCTATGCGCCGCCTGCGGGTCGAAGACCCACCGCCCGCTTTGGGGAGACAACCCCCGCGCCGCCAATTCCGCCGCGTAAACGGCGGCTATCTCCCCAACCGCCGCTTCCGCGTAGTCGTCGGGACATTCCCGACGACCCCAAAGAACGATCTCCGCCGGGGTGGGATTCAACGACATCATCGCGCCGCCTCCTTCGCCATCCGAGCGTCCCACTCCCGCCACTTGCGCTCGTCCGACTCGCGTATCCGAATCCGAACGGTAAGGTCGTCGCCCCAGTTTCAAGTCGAGTTCGTTCCACGGGTCTCTCTCGACATTCACGCCGATCTCGTACTCCGCCGACGCCACGACCCGCGCCCGCCGCCGCCTTTCGGCGCGCGGAACCGCAGGCGGGTCGAAGCGCGCGACTTCCCCCGCCAGCCTGTTCTTTCTACTCATCTCGTCCTCCTTTCCAAACGCCGATTCCGCGATTCCGCCGAACGGCGAAGCCGCATTAGATGACCGCCCTCCGCGCTCCGAAAGAGCGCGGCTATCGTTTCGCGCGCGCCATCGATCTCTTCCGAAGGCGGCGAAAAGAGGTCAGCCCTCGCCGATTCATACGCCGCGTCTATCCCAGCCTTATGCGCCTCATGCCAAGCGACGACCCCATCCGAAGCCGATTCCACTTCCCAATCCAGCGCTATCTCCCGCGCCCTATCCTCCGCCCGCCAATTCGCGAGCGCCCATTGAAACGCCGTCCTCTGCTTAGCCATCGGCTATCCTCCCAAGTACGGTCGCCAGACGATCTCGCTTGGCGCGATGTCGCCCCGATCCCATTCGGCGGCATGCTTTTCGCAAAGCAGAATCCGCGCGACCGTCACCCCAGGCTGATTTTGCAACGTCATCTCAAGCGTTCGTTCGGTTTCGGCGGGCGTGGCAATCCCCCCGAAATGGACGGACGCGCAAGCGCGGCACATCCTAAGCCTCATCGACCGCCTCCGCTATCTTGGATTCATACCACTTGACGGCGCGATACGCCACGAAGTCCACCAGCCCTTCCGCCGCGTGCCTATCCGCCCTCTCCCGCCATTCGCGGGCAAGCGCCCGCCAGATTCCTATTTCGCAATGCTTGTCCATGTCGCTCTCCCTTCCAAACTCCCCCGCCAGACATAGCGGGGGAGCAAATACCGTCCGTTCCACTGTGGAACAGCGTTTCGTCAAGCGGGCGGCGGCGCATACAAGTTCGGGGAAGGAGTAAACCCCGCGCCGCCGCCCTAGGGCGAACGGTTGAAATCCCACTAACGCCCGCTCGCCCATCGTTCATTCAAGCGACCGCCGCCGGCTGATTTGGGAAGGAAGAGCCCACCAGCGGCGGTCTAGGGCAAGCCGCCCAACATGCAAACGGCCTCGCCCATCGTTTCTTTTCAAGCGCGGGCGGCGGCTTGGCAGGGCGGCGATTAGACCTCTCGCCGCCGCCGCCGCCCGCGCCGTTTCGTCATCCGGTGTCCTGACCCGAACGCCAACGCTCCCCGAAGGCGCGAACGACGCCCTCGTCGAACGCAAGCACCCCAGAGCGCATGCCGGAATCGCCGCCCTCCACCACAAACCCTTTCAACCGACCGCTCTTCTGCCAGACGTTCACCTGCGCCCGCGAGCAACCGATTATCTCAGCCGCCCGCGTTGCAGTGACCAGATTCCCCCTTACCCGCGCCGCCAACGCCATCGTCGCCATCTCGTCGTACACCGGCTCGCCGCCCGACTCCCCGTCCGCCCCAGCTATCTCCGCAGGCGACAATCCCATTATCTCCGCCGCCCGCGCCGCCGTCACCAATTTCGACATCCCATTCCTCCTTTCGCTCAAGGCGGCGGGCGCTCTCTCTTCCGCCCGCCGCTATCCAAGTATATGAAAGCGGCGCACAACTGTCAAGCGGATTCCGCGCTTGTCCGCGCCCGAAACGCGCGAATGTCATGCCAAAAGCAACCTTTGCAAGTCCCTAGCCATTCCTCGCCGCCGTCCGTCCAGCCAACGGCGAAATCAAGCCGCCTAGCGTCGAACCGCTTGTCCTTCGCAACGCAGTCCTTGCAATGCGAACGCTTGACGTTGTTCGCCGCTTTCGACAACGGCTGAAAATCGTCAACCGTCAATTCCGAAGCCTGCTTTCGCATTTCCGCGCCGCGCCCAGCCTTGTGGTCTATCTCCGTTTTGCCCGCCGCCATCAGAGCGCATGGCTCCCCCGCGAGCGCCTTCCGAACGAACGGCGGAATCGGCGATTTGGCGGGAATCCCATCGCGCAAACCCCGCATCTGGACGGAGATTATTCTGCCCCCGCTTTTCGCGCGGTCAAGATAATACTTGCGCCCGAACGCGCTGTCGTCCCGCGCCCAGCCCGCGCCGTTGCCGAAGCGCATATCCGCCGGCAATTCCTCCACATAGACAACGCGGCTGAAGCCGGCGGCGTCAGGCTTGGCGATTGCCATGAAACGCTCCGCATGGCTACGCGCCGCGAACATCCCCATCTGGCTATCCATTCTTGACCGCCTCCGACAAGAATCGCGCCCTGACCGCGTCCATGTATTCCGCGCTTATGTCGCAACCCGCGAATCGCCGCCCTAGCGCGAACGCCGCCATCAGCGTCGTCCCGCCGCCTAGGAACGGGTCGACAACCAAATCGCCGGCGTTCGTATGCCGCTCGATTATCTCCCGGAAGAGAGCGTCGCTTTTCTGCGTCGGGTGTATCCGATTGGGATGAGACGGTATCGGATGCTTGTACACGCCGTTGTGATATTCGGCATGGAACGTGGGCGAGCCGCCCTTCACCCCCCACAACCGCGATCTCGCGCGCGTTCGACAAGTACGTCCGCTTCTGATTCAGCGGAACGGGATTCGTCTTCAGCCACTCCACAAACCGAATCATCTTGAATCCCGCCGCTTCCAGCGCGTCCCGCATCGGCGTGATTTTCCACAAATCATAGAACGCTATCAGCGTCCCGCCCCTCCGCAACGCGCCATACGCCGATTCCGCGAACGCCGCCAAATCCACCGGCGTCTTGTCCCACTCCCCGAAATCCATGCTCACGCCGAACCGCTGGACGCCATGCTCTTCCGACATCTGCGCGAAGCCCGTCTCGCGGCTTATCCCATACGGCGGGTCGGCAAGAACCAAATCAACGCTCCCCCGCGCCAAGCCGTCAAGATATTCGCGGAAGTCCGACACCGCTATTTTCACGCCGCTCCCTAGAACCGCAAGCCGCGATTCCTCCCGTTCAGCCAACTCCGCCCCCTCCGCAAGCGTCCGCGCGCCGCCGCCCAGAACCCGACCAAGAGCGGCGCGTTGTATCGACAACGGCTTGTCTAGAATCTTGCGGGCGTCCGAGACGCTTATCCTCCCCGATTCCACCGCCGCGACCAATTCCGAATCCCCATTCTCCAGAACGCGCTTCGCCTCGTTCACCCGCGGGCGGCTGACGTCGACCATGTCCGCCGCTTCGCCCTGCGACACAGGGCGGCGAATCGCCGGAAACTGTAACATTTGTTACAGTTTTCGGGCGTCCTTCGGGCAGATTCGCTATCCGCGCCGCGATTATCGACCGCTGGCTTACGCTCAGATGCCGCCGCGACATGTTGGAATCCACAACGAACGCCAAAGCGTCCGCGCCGTCCGCCAGCTCATCATAGCGCGGCTCCACGCCCGCGTCCGCGCAAGCCCGCTGGCGATGCCGCCCATCCACAACCTCTCCCCGCCAAAGCGTTATCGGGTATCGCAACCCGTTCGCCCGGACGCTTTCAACCAGACGCGCGTACTCGTCCTCCGCCATCGGCGGGAACAAACCAGCCAATCCCTCGTTTACCGGATACATTCATTCCTCCTTGCGCCGGCGCGAACAAGCCGCGCCGCCCTTTCTTTATTCCGCCCTATATCGACAACCGCCGCTGGCAATCCTCCCCAATGCCATCGCCGCGCAACCCGCGCCGCCGCCAACTTCGCCGCCCAAAGGCTATCCTCCACGCCGCTTTCGTAGCGCGTTCGGTAGCCCAGCTCCGTCAACGGCGACCTCGGATCGTCCGCGTCCCACATCCACATCTGCTCGACGACGTCCGCGCCGCTCGCCTCGTCCGCGTACTCCAGGTCGGGGAGACGCTTGACCGTCAACAAGCAGGGCTCCGTGTACGCCAAAGCGTCGTACCAGCCGCCGCTATCCGATTGCCATTCAACTACCACGGCAGACGCTCCTCCCCTTCCGATTCCGATTCCGACCCCGACAACCGCGCATCCCCCCGCGCCGCCGCCAACTGCTCCCACCCCAATTCCACCGCAGGCAAGTACGCAACCCCCCCGCACAAATCTATCCAACGCTCAGCGTTCTCCTCCGTCGCCAAGAACCTCGGCTCCCCCAACGCATTTCTAGCGTCAGGCTCCAACTCCCCAGACGCTATCCGCCGCCTTATCCGGTCATACATCCCCCGTCCTCCTTCCCATCGCCGCCATCGACTCGTATTCATACGCCATCCCATCCCCCCAGCACGCAAGAACGCCCGCGAAGCGGGTCGAGTCGCTTCGCGGGCGGCGATCAAATCGCGTCTCGACCTAACGCAAGACATACCCTATCACCCACGCCAAACCGCCGTCAACCCCTTTCGCGCCGCCTTCCCTTCCAACACCGAAATCAACCCGCCGCCCAAAATCCCCGCTTTACACTTGTATGCTTTTCAAGCATGCAAGGTTTACACTTGTATGCAAATCAACCTATGTAACATAGATAACTGTATAGCGCGATCCCCCGCTTTTCCCGCCGATCCAACCCACTTTCAACCCTGTTTCCGATAACCAGTTCGGATTCTGCCCCGTTCACCCCCCCAAATCTGTATGTCAAAGACATACGCGCTTGCGACTTGCGGTCGAAAACGACTTGCGGTCGCCCTTGATACAGCACGACTCAACCCCGACCGCAACTCGCAAGCGCGTATGTCTTTGACATACACATTAGAACAAGTCCCCAATACAACTTAGAACGAACACAGGTTTTAATGTAACAACCGACATCCCCTTACATTCCCCTTACATTCCTCCGTTACATTACACTTGTATGCAAATCCCCCCCCCTTTCGCATATACTTGTATAGAGCCAACCAACAAATCCCCTATAACTGTATAGGAATGTAACTAATGTAAGTTCGGCGCAAGCCGACCTGGTGAGATCTGGTGCCAACAAGCGAGCAGCTCGCATGCTGTCAAGGATCCCCCTATCACGCACGTATCTTACATAGGTTACATAGCCATATAACTGTATAGCCCCACCCCCCGCCGATTCCGCCCAGCGACAACCCCCCCGACCGCCTTCCGCGCCGCCAATCGATCCCCCCCCATCGTCCGCGCCGCCGCCGAACGCCAACCCGAACGCCAACCGACCGACATGCCCTGCCGATAGCCAGACGAC